>NZ_ADAQ01000012.1 GCF_000176515.1 Grimontia hollisae CIP 101886 | reverse complement strand
TCGGCAATATCCAACGCTTTCCGACCGTTCAGCAGTTCGCGTCTTATTCCCGTTTAATTAAATGCAAAGCTGAATCCGCGGGAAAGCAATATGGAACCTGCGGCAATAAGATCGGCAACGCACACCTTAAATGGGCCTTCTCCGAAGCTGCTGTCCTTTACCTTCGAGGCAATGAAAAAGCGAAGAAATACCTCACACGTTTACAAAAACGCATGAGCAAAGCCAAAGCCTTGTCTGCACTCGCCCACAAGCTGGGGCGCTGTGTTTACTTTATGTTGAGGAATAAAACCGTGTTTGATGAACAGAAGTTCTTACCTGAATAAGTCGCACAATGGGGTGAGCTGAACGTCTAACTGGTGCTGAGAAGGAGCACGTTGCTGACTGAGTTCACTGGGCATTAAGCCCTCATGGCCTGCTGTGCCAACGGTTGTCCAAGCCCCTTTGCTTTGATTAGCCGCCCCATTGTTGCGCCCCCAAACGAACAACAAAGTTGCTTACACCCAACCTGAGCCTGAAGATAACTGGAAAACCATTGTTTAGCCTTCTTTTTGAATAGTGCCAGCTTGGGTTAACCGAATAATGTCTAATGGCCCTGTCACACGACTGGCAGGCAGCGCTGAGACCGCAGTAAGAGACCTTCTATATGTGTTTGCCGTAAGCGACGACTTAACGGCGAAAGCGACAGAACGAAGTAGACAGATTTGTTGTTCGAGAGCATTGGCTGCTGGCGCAGCCAAAAGAATACTATTGCCTATTGACCGAAGAAGGGCTCATATGTGTTATGTTTGTTGTTAACGTCGCTTGCCTAACGATGGTAAACCACCTGGGACCTCATTAGGGTGACTGTCGTAACCCACCACGCACGGGTTCTTTTTGTTCTTTTTTTTAAACGCCCTGAAACGGAAAATTTCGGCTTCTGAAGGTTTACGCTTATGAATTTCCGAATAGTGTAACTTCAAAGCCTCCAAGCTACCTTTCAGCGCTGAGCCACATGCTGGGCAATCAGCAATACTACTCAATGATCTATTTTTACGCATACTGCAGCCTATCTCTATACCAAACATCTATTTTACTTAATCAGTTGATATATTGAAGAAAAACATAACGCCCAATTAAGGTGTGAAGCACGCTACCACAACACTCAATTTGATCGCCATAAACACTAAATTAGACCCAAACCAAAAATGCCAAGCGTGCTGAATCACTCTTAAATTGTTTGATACTCATTGAGCCTTCTCCTCCAGCTTAACCCTCAGGCTAAGCTGGAAGGCGACAAAACCAAAAAGGAGAAGACTCAATGAGATTTTATAACCAACTGCACGATTATTACTGCGGGATCGATCTGCATGCGCGCATTCTTTATGTAACCCTCCCCGAAAAGCGGGTCATTAGCAATTAGAGTTTTTCCGTTTACACTGAAACGAACGGAGAACGTCTGATGAAAAAATCACGCTACACGGAATCGCAAATCGTCAAGATCCTCAAAGAAGTGGAAGCGGGTCGAAAAGTGAACGAAGTCTGCCGTGAATACGGCATTTCCGATGCAACTTACTACAACTGGAAATCCAAGTACGGCGGCATGGAAGCTTCTGATGTTAAACGACTGAAAGAGCTAGAAGACGAAAACCGAAGGCTCAAACAGATGTTTGCAGATCTCAGCCTCGAGCATCGTATTGTCAAAGATATCTTAGAAAAAAAGCTGTAACGCCAGCGGTTAAACGTGAACTTGTGGAATACGTTCGGCAACACTTTCAGGCCAGCTTAAGGATGGCCTGCCGCGTGGTTGGCATCAGTGATTCAGTGTATCGGTATCGTCCTGACCCGCATCGTGATGATGAAGTCATTGCCAAGCTGCAGGAAGCGGTAGAACGTTACCCTGCGTATGGTTTTGGAAAGCTCTTCAAAGTCCTTAAACGTTGGGGGCACGCATGGAACCACAAGCGGGTATATCGCGTGTATTGCTCTCTAAAACTCAATTTGAGGCGAAAGGGTAAGAAGCGCCTTCCCAAGCGTGAGCCAGCGCCGCTTTGTTGTCCTGATTGGGCGAACAGTTGTTGGTCTATCGACTTTATGAGCGATGCCCTTGTCTGTGGCCGGCGTTTTCGCACCTTCAACGTTGTTGATGACTTCAATCGAGAAGTGTTGGCCATTGAAGTGGACTTGAATCTCCCCGCACCGAGAGTTATCCGAGTCCTAGAGCGTATTATTGCTTGGCGCGGTGCTCCCCAGAAACTACGCATGGACAACGGCCCTGAGTTTGTCTCAACGGCATTGGCCGAGTGGGCGGAAGAGAACCGCGTTGAGCTTGAATTTATCCGACCAGGCAAGCCAACAGAAAACTCGTACATTGAACGTTTTAACCGAACCTATCGAACTGAAGTTCTCGACATGTATGTCTTTAAAACGCTGTCCGAAGTCCGAGAAATCACCGAAAACTGGATGAAGGAATACAACAACGAGAGACCGCATGACTCTCTCAATGACCTAACCCCTTGGGAATATCTGGCTAAGTATGAAAGCAGGAAAAGCTCTAATTTAGACTGTCACTAAAATGGGGAGGGTTACAGCTACCACAACACTCAATTTGATCGCCATAAACACTAAATTAGACCCAAACCAAAAATGCCAAGCGTGCTGAATCACTCTTAAATTGTTTGATACTCATTGAGCCTTCTCCTCCAGCTTAACCCTCAGGCTAAGCTGGAAGGCGACAAAACCAAAAAGGAGAAGACTCAATGAGATTTTATAACCAACAGCACGATTATTACTGCGGGATCGATCTGCATGCGCGCATTCTTTACGTCTGTATCGTTGATTCTGCGGGCAACACCGTGCTTCATAAAAAAATTGACGCCAACCCTGACGCACTCTTAGACGTTCTTGCGCCCTTTCAAGACCAAATTGTTGTCGGCGTCGAGTGTATGCATTGCTGGTATTGGGTCAGTGACCTTTGCCTCGATTACGCCTTTGACTTTGTGCTCGGCCATGCCTTGTACATGAAAGCCATTCACGGCGGCAAAACCAAAAACGACCGCATTGATTCCTATAAGATTGCTTCTCTTCTCAGGGGCGGTAACTTTCCGCTGGCTTATGTCTATCCAAAAGCTATGCGGGCGACTCGCGATTTACTTCGCCGTCGAACCAAAATCATGCGTCATGGTGCGGATTTGAAAGCTCATGTCTCCAACACCTTCAGTCAGTACAATCATTCTGCACCTAACCTTCAACTGCGCTACCCCTACGCCAGAGAGGAGGTTCGTAACCGCTTCAACGAACCAGCAATAAACCGCAATCTCGATATCGATTTGAACGTGATTGCTTTCTACACCAAAGAACTTGCGAGCGTTGAACACTTTATCGAGCAGAACGCCAAACAACACAATCCGCAAGATTACCAACTGCTGCAAACCGTTCCTGGCATTGGCCGTATTCTGGCGCTGACCATTCTTTACGAAATCGGCAATATCCAACGCTTTCCGACCGTTCAGCAGTTCGCGTCTTATTCCCGTTTAATTAAATGCAAAGCTGAATCCGCGGGAAAGCAATATGGAACCTGCGGCAATAAGATCGGCAACGCACACCTTAAATGGGCCTTCTCCGAAGCTGCTGTCCTTTACCTTCGTGGCAATAAAAAGGCCAAGAAATACCTAAACCGATTACAAAAGCGGATGAGCAAAGCCAAAGCCTTGTCTGCACTCGCTCACAAGCTGGGGCGCTGTGTTTACTTTATGTTGAGGAACAAAACCGTGTTTGATGAACACAAGTTCTTACCCGAATAAGTCGCACAATGGGGTGAGCTGAACGTCTAACTGGTGCTGAGAATGAGCACACTGCTGACTGAGTTCACTGGGCATTAAGCCCTCATGGCCTGCTGTGCCAACGGTTGTCCAAGCCCCTTTGCTTTGATTAGCCGCCCCATTGTTGCGCCCCCAAACGAACAACAAAGTTGCTTACACCCAACCTGAGCCTGAAGATAACTGGAAAACCATTGTTTAGCCTTCTTTTTGAATAGTGCCAGCTTGGGTTAACCGAATAATGTCTAATGGCCCTGTCACACGACTGGCAGGCAGCGCTGAGACCGCAGTAAGAGACCTTCTATATGTGTTTGCCGTAAGCAACGACTTAACGGCGAAAGTGACAGAACGAAGTAGACAGCTTTGTTGTTCGAGAGCATTGGCTGCTGGCGCAGCCAAAAGAATACTATTGCCTATTGACCGGAGAAGGGCTCATATGTGTTATGTTCGTAGCTTTTGTAGTCCTCGAACTGCCCTCTTAGTCGACTCTACCAAGTCAGCCCGTTTCAATTTTTCTCGAATTACCAATGCTTCTATGAACTGTTGCTCTGCCAGTTTATAGTTGCCAACCTCAACGTTCAATTTACCCAAATGCTGCAAGCTAAAACTCAAAGAAAGCTCACAAGCAAAGTCCTGGCTTTTTAAGAATGCTTTTTCAGCGCCAATCATGTCACCTGAATATTGCAGAGCCATACCTGAAACATGGGTTGACCAGAACTTGTTCTTAACGCTAAACGTTGAAGTATGCACTTTGGAAGCTATCCGATAAGCTAACCTACAAAGCCCAATGATTCGTAAACAATCGGCTATCAAGATTAGCTGCCATTCTAGCTTCTCTTTTTTGTTTGAAAGCTTGAATACGAGGGCTTTATACAGATTTACAACAAGTTTCTGAAAAACGCCAAAAGTTACCCTGTCCCTTTGATATTCCACCATGTCCTCCAAGAACATAACGTCGCAATAACGGGCGCTTACCAAACCGCCCAAAACTGCTTTAATCCTTTGTATTCACAACACTTTGAAAAGCTGCCGCATTGACAAAGCGTCCCTGTTTATAGCCTTGTTATACGCTACAAAAAGATGTTCGCGGCTTGCCGCCAACACCCTTTTGAACAAAGCATTTTGACTTAAATTCAAACGAAACTGCTTCAGCAAACCACCAAGAAAAAGCCTTTTCGTTTGAAATCAACGTAGAAACCTGAGAAACAAACACTTTAACCAAACCGCCAGATGCCAATTCAAAGCAAAACAAATTTAAACCACCTGCTATGGAAAACGGGTTTAGCTTGCCAAACCTCGGACTGAGTAAACACAAAAAGATTAAGCGATATAACGAATGACATGGATTCCCCCTCACGAGGATTTGCCACACTTAGGTGTCGCACTACATACCGGAGGTAACCATGTCTTCTCATTTCTTTTGTGGCGTTGACCTCGCCAAACACCACTTTTCTCTGCACGCTGTCGATGACCGCGGAAAGGTCATTCTCCATAAGTCCGTTTCACGCGCTAAATTACTGACTACATTAGCAAATATGCCACCTATGCGTATAGGCATTGAAGCGTGCAGTGGGGCACATTATTGGGCGAGAGAGTTCATCAAGTTAGGGCATGATGCCCGTGTCATGGCCGCCAAATATGTCGGCCCTTACCGCACCAAAGGCAAAAATGACCTTAACGATGCCATCGCCATTTGTGAAGCCGTTCAACGACCCAACACCCGTTTTGTACCCGTCAAATCACCTGAGCGGCAAGCCATTCTTTCCATTCACCGTATGCGCGAGCATTGGGTGCAGGAGCGCACCGCGCTCATTAATCGCATTCGTGCCCTGCTCGCTGAGTTTGGGATTGTTATCCCTACCGGACGCCACGCAATTCAGCGTGATGTTCCGCTTATTCTCGAAGCGGCGGATTACGGACTGCCTGATATTGCTCGCGCTGTGCTCGGCGATAGTTTTGAGCATCTACAAGTACTCAACCAACGTATCGACGACACCGAACTGTGCTTTGACATAGTCACCAAGGCCAGCCCCAATGCACAGCGTATTCTTAAGGTACGAGGCATTGGTCCTCAGACGGCAACCGCCATTATTGCCACCATTGGTAAAGGCGAACAGTTCGACTCCGGCAGAGACTTTGCCGCCTGGCTCGGGCTGGTTCCCAAACAGTATTCAACAGGCGGTAAACCCAGGCTTGGGCGGATAAGTAAACGCGGTGACAAATATCTGCGAACTCTCTTAGTGCATGGCGCAAGAGCGGTCATCACTAACCTTGGGGAGAAACAGGACAGGCTCAGTGTCTGGGGGCGGAACATTCTTGAACGAAGGGGAATGAACCGCGCCATTGTTGCTCTGGCAGCCAAGAACGCCCGTATCATCTGGGCGCTGTTACATAACCAAACCGACTATCAAGACTACGCCGTCTAAGCGAAGGCGGCGCAGAGAAACACACCAACCGGGTCATTGCAGACGCGAGCTGATGAGGAAAGGTGAAGACCATTTGCAGAGAGCCTGTTAATGCGGCGGGTACCATTGATACCTTCTAACGAATAAGGCACTGCAACCGCGCAATGTCATCAGGGCCATGGCGTGAGCCACTGAAAGGCCGAATGTAGAGCGGCAGTCCAAACCTAACTCGAAAAGTGTAGCGGATGTTTGACGAACGGGGGAATCCATGTAGCCCTGTTAAGGTGTGAGCAACGCAATACAGAAGCCGCCGCATACCACCTTAAACACCAAACGCAACGCATTATAAAAATGCCACGCGTTGCGAATCACTCTTAAACAGTTTGATACTCATTGAGCCTTCTCCTCCAACTTAACCGTCCGGCTAAGCTGGAAGGCGACGAAACCAAACGGAGAAGACTCAATGAGATTCTATAACCAACAGCATGATTATTACTGCGGCATCGATCTGCATGCGCGCATTCTTTATGTCTGCATCCTCGATTCTGCGGGCAACAAGCTGCTTCACAAGAAAATCGATGCCAATCCTGACGCGCTTTTAGATGTTATCGCGCCTTACCAAGACCAGATTGTTGTCGGCGTCGAGTGCATGCATTGCTGGTATTGGGTCAGTGACCTATGCCTCGACTACGCCTTTGATTTTGTACTTGGTCACGCGCTTTACATGAAGGCGATTCACGGCGGGAAAACTAAAAACGACCGCATTGATTCCTATAAGATTGCTTCTCTTCTCAGGGGCGGTAACTTCCCACTTGCTTACGTCTACCCCAAAGCCATGCGTGCCACCCGTGACTTACTTCGCCGTCGAACCAAGATCATGCGTCACGGCGCAGACTTAAAAGCGCATGTTTCTAACACTTTCAGTCAATACAATCATCCATCGCCTAACCTTCAGCTGCGCTATCCGTATGCCCGAGAGGAAGTCCGCAACCGATTCGATAAACCTGCCATTAACCGCAACATTGATCTCGATTTGAACGTGATTGCCTTTTACACCAAAGAACTTGCGAGCGTTGAACACTTCATCGAACAGAACGCCAAACAACATAACCCGCAGGATTACCAACTGCTGCAAACCGTCCCTGGCATTGGCCGTATTCTGGCGCTGACCATTCTTTACGAAATCGGCAATATCCAACGCTTTCCGACCGTTCAGCAGTTCGCGTCTTATTCCCGTTTAATTAAATGCAAAGCTGAATCCGCGGGAAAGCAATATGGAACCTGCGGCAATAAGATCGGCAACGCACACCTTAAATGGGCCTTCTCCGAAGCTGCTGTCCTTTACCTTCGTGGCAATGAAAAAGCGAAGAAATACCTCACACGTTTACAAAAACGCATGAGCAAAGCCAAAGCCTTGTCTGCACTCGCCCACAAGCTGGGGCGCTGTGTTTACTTTATGTTGAGGAATAAAACCGTGTTTGATGAACAGAAGTTCTTACCTGAATAAGTCGCACAATGGGGTGAGCTGAACGTCTAACTGGTGCTGAGAAGGAGCACGTTGCTGACTGAGTTCACTGGGCATTAAGCCCTCATGGCCTGCTGTGCCAACGGTTGTCCAAGCCCCTTTGCTTTGATTAGCCGCCCCATTGTTGCGCCCCCAAACGAACAACAAAGTTGCTTACACCCAACCTGAGCCTGAAGATAACTGGAAAACCATTGTTTAGCCTTCTTTTTGAATAGTGCCAGCTTGGGTTAACCGAATAATGTCTAATGGCCCTGTCACACGACTGGCAGGCAGCGCTGAGACCGCAGTAAGAGACCTTCTATATGTGTTTGCCGTAAGCGACGACTTAACGGCGAAAGCGACAGAACGAAGTAGACAGATTTGTTGTTCGAGAGTATTGGCTGCTGGCGCAGCCAAAAGAATGCTATTGCCTATTGACCGGAGAAGGGCTCATATGTGTTATATTTTTAAGGTTGATAGGGCTGATTAAATGCATTACACCAACGTAGATAAGGATCTGAAAATTTTACTTTTTTAGGACTAAACGCATGCTGATCATATGGCCAATAGTTTTTAGCATGGTTTTTCAACCATTCTACTGTATCGGCATATTCATCATGGCTTTGATCTGACAATATTTCTAAGACACTCTGATAACCATGTAAGCCACCACTATCTTCTGGTGGACAAGCCATTTTTCCGTCTAAGCATTGAGGATACGTAGAATCTAACGGCGCTAAAAACATACCAACTAAAGTAATTTCGTGATGCCAACCATCACCAAAGTCATAAATATAATCAATTGTATTACCAAGTGATGTGAAATATTTTTTTGCTGAAAGTTCCCAACCTGCAATTGTACTTTCATCATGCTCTGACTCAGGAAGGCCGATCCTCTTACCTTTTGTCGGACCAGATTTTCTTGGAGAAAATTCATGCAAATGGTAATCAAGCCAGCCCATTGCATCTTGAATGGCAACATGCAATTCCCAGAAATTGTAATGATCTGGCACATCGATTTCTCGCCAAATTTCCGGCTTGCTTCCCGATAGAGAAACTCTGAATCGAAGAATCTTTTGGTGCATAATGATAATCCTGTGAATTCAAATAAAAATATAACAATTTATTAGATCCCAAAGTGGGGTAATTAAACACCCCACTTTGGGATTTTTTGCGCATCTGCCGGACACTTATACTTAGCATAAGCACATGTTTTTAATAGAGTATCATCATACGCCACAAAATCACGACCGAGAAAATACGACAAAATGGGGTATTTCCACACACTTCACGTTTGGCATTGGAAAACCTATGGAAAACTCTCGGGATAAGATGGGTGCCGTTATCTTTCGCTAGCAAGAAATGGGGCATGAACGTACGAGAACAAACCAGCCTGATGATAGAAGGCAATAATGATGTAGATACAGAAAAGCTATTTACGGGAGTTGCTGGGCTTGGAAGCTCTAGGTATGCCAATCATAGTTCATGACTGGCAAGCAGAATAAAATTATCCCTGAACAGAATGGGCTTTTTGGATGGTTTTGTTTTGAGACTCTGTCGCTGCGACAATGACGCGTTTATAAACCCTGCTTTTATCACCCACAGATGCGTTGCGAACAAATCTCGCAAGTGGTGAGGTAGCACTGTTGGCTTTAGAATCAATCATCACGCTTCTCCTGGTGCATGCTAGCACCTACGATTTCTCTTACAACTTCCAAAGTATACGCTGGATCCAAATACGGTTACAAACTGCTCACGTCGCTGTGAAGGCTGTGGGTCGTTCCATCCAGAAGAAAACTCTGGTTATTCTTAAAAATCATATTCATGGCACGTTCAACAAGAGTAATCACCGCCGCTTGGAATAAGTATGAATTGTTACCATTGTAATCTTCAAACTCCTCCCTTAAATCATCGGGATCTAAGCGTAAAACATGCCCACCATCCTCAGTTAAAGCTGCGACCAACTCCTTAGAATACTCAGTTTTGCCTGCGCCTGGAGGTCCACTCATAAACACAGAAACTGGCTGCTGCTCTGGAATGTAGATACTCGTGTCGGTCAGTCTGTGGCAAATCCTAGTACGATTGTTCTTAGCAAAATCCAAGGCCTTTTTCTGAATAGCCAACTCGCTGGGTGAAAGTTCCAATTCATCTTCTCCAGTGGAAAGAAATCGCCTGCAACCCAAAGAGGTACAGGCAATTTTCACGTTGTATCGTTTATACAGCTTTTAGCTAATCAAGTTATTCAAAACGGACTATATCAACCACATCTCTATATATCTGTATCTTCGGAAATTTTGAGCGCATCTTCGATCTCGACACCGAGATAGCGAATGGTGTTATCAAGTTTCACATGCCCTAAAAGTAGCTGTACCGCCCTGATATTTTTTGTTCTCGCATAGATCAGCGTTGCCTTAGTCCTTCGCATGGAGTGGGTTCTATACTGCTCAGCGTCAAGTCCAAGTGTCGTTGCCCACTTTTTTATGATGTGGACGTAGTAGGAATAGTTCACTGGCGCCCCAGTTTTTCTGGGACTGGGAAAGATAAAGTCCTGACTAATGTTGCACCAGTGGTTTTTAGGCTGGTGAAACTGACATTGGCATCACACTGATATCATTCAGCCAGTAAATCAGGAACAGGTGACAGGTTACCACCACAGCAGTCAACAATGCGCGCATCATGGTATACCAAAAAGGATAAACGCCCTTAAACATCAACACCACTTCCAGCAAGAATAGGAGCGCAAAGGAAGCAATCAACATATACAGCGAATAAGGCAGTGGCATCAGCAATGCCCCAACCGCCACCAGCGAGAAGACAATCCCCACTGTTAACCCATTGCTTGGTTTATCCGCCCCGGCACCGCTGATCGCCATTCCCCATACCGCGCCGGAAAGAAACGCCAGAATCATTGCGCTGTAGCTGTTAAAGGCATAAACCAAACCATGCTGCCAGACGTCTGGCCACAATGGTAACAACATACCCAACGCGACAAAGGGGATAAGCCCTAACGCACCATAGATAAGCGCCGTTTTCTTCATTGTCGGTTCCCTCTTTTCCAAGCCAACATTTCCCTTAATACGGGAGGACTTCAGCGTATGTTCAGTCCTGCAGTAAAGGATGTCCTTCCGGCAGCTGCTTGTGAATCCACAGCACCAGTTTGTGCTTCATGTTTGGTCCATCCTCTTTATCCACAGCCAGTGGCACCAGCACTTTATCTTCCACCAACAACCGGTAAATACATTCAATTTTTACCTTATTGGATGTGCCCTCATCAAATGTCGCGAAGCCACGCTTTCGGGCGTACTGCTCACCAATCTGTAGCGCTTTTTTGAGCAACTGGGCCTCATGTTTGATTTTTTTCATGGTGTTACTCCAGCAATTGTTTTCGCCAGCATAGCAGAGAGATTGGAAAACCGGTGTGACCATAACCGAGAGATGATCAAAGAACCCATGACTAATCAGCCCTCTGGCGTCAAAATGAGCGTTTTGTAAACGTGTGCCCCAGCAAATAACACGGGTTATAAATAGTGACAAAACGAAAAAAGGCGGGTAACCCTGCCCGCCTTTCCCCTACCCAAAATAGCGTTACCCACGCTCGGCCGTTATTTTGATCACGTCAACCACCACAGCACTTGCCGCTTTGAGTGATTTCACCGGCAGGTATTCATAGATAGAATGGAAGTTGTGTGCGCCAGTAAAGATATTCGGGCACGGCAAGCCTTTCTGGGAAAGCACTGCACCGTCGTAGCCGCCACGCATTGGAATCGCTTTCATCTCGATGTTATTGCGCGCGTAAGCCAGTTTCGCAATCTCAATCGGGAAGCCTGCGTCACCTTCCAGACTGTTTGCCACGTTCTGGTAGCGGTCTGCCAGTGAGATAGACACCGTACCTTTGCCCCACAGGGTGTCGCAGCTTTCAGCAAGGTTTTTCAGAAAATCCATCCGGGCTTTATAATCGGCTTTAGTAAAGTCGCGGACATCCATTTTCAGCACAGTTTTCGCACTGTTGCCCGACATCTCTTTCACCCAGTAATAGCCTTCTGTTCCTTCGGTGTATTGCGGTGCCTCACCTTCCGGCAGCATGCTGATGAACTTGTGCGCCATCAGCAGCGAGTTTTTCAGTTTGCCTTTGGCTGACATAGGGTGTGCAGACTGACCGGTGAACGTAATCACCACATCACCCGCGTTCCAGTTTTCATGCACGAATTCGCCAATGCCGCAGCAATCAAGCGTATAACCAAAGTCGGCACCGAATGCGTCTACATCAAAGGCTTTCGCACCACGAAGGCCTTGTTCCTCATCCGGCAGGAAAGCCACTTTCACGTCGCCATGTGGGATTTGTGGGTTGGCAACCAGAAAGCTCAACGCATCCATGATCGCGGCAATGGCGGCTTTGTCATCCGCGCCCAGCAGACTGGTACCATCTGTCACCAGAATGTCGTCGCCCACATAATTGGCAAGCTCTGGGAACTCCGCCAGTTTCAGGGTAATGCCCAGCTCTTTGTTCAGGCAGATGTCACCCCCTTGGTAACTGACGATCTGTGCTTTGGTGTCATTGGTTTGCTCGGCGCTGGTATCCAGGTGGGCAAAGAAAGAGACGGTTTTCACCTGCTCTTTCTGCCCTTTGGGCAGGTTTGACGGCAAGGTCGCGGTCAGAATGGCGTTATCGCGCAGCTCAATGTCTACCAGGCCCAGTGCTTCCAGTTCACCTTTCAGCAGGCGCGCCAGTGTCATCTGCCCCTCTGACGATGGCATGATCCCTGCGGCGCCTTTTTCACGACTGGTGGTGGTATTGATGCGGGTATATTGCAAAAAACGATCAACAATATTCATGTTTCTATCCACTTCATATTACTGAGGCTGCGGGTATGACTCCCGCAGCCTCAGAGAATCACTTAACGCTCAGTATTACACCAGGAACTGGGAGCACACCAATGCGGTTGCAAGGCCACCTAACATTGGGATCATGGTGCGTTTTGCCAGCTCGATAGGCGAGACGTTTGCGGTTGCTGCACAGGCAATCACCACGCCCGCTACCGGTGATGCAGAGCGCATGATGCCCGCTGCCAGCTGCATAGGCATCGCAACGTGTGCAGCAGTGGTGCCCACTTGCGCTGCCACATCCGGTGCCAGGTTAGAGAAGCTGAAGAATGACGCATTACCCGAGCCTGAGAGCATGGTAACAACCACGATAATACCCACCAGGATCAGCACCATCGCCATGTAACCCAAGCCCAGATTCGCTGCGCTGCCCAAAAGCAGGTCGATAAAGCCGATGGTGGTCAGGCCGACAACAAACACTTGCGCAGAGATAATCAGGCTTACTACGCTGGAGAAAACATTGCCCATGCCTTCCAGATACACTTTCAGTGACGCTGCAACCTGCTTACCGTCTCGGGTGTAAATGAAATCCGCCACCATAGCAACAAACAGGGCGATGAACATGGCCGTCACCACATCCATGCGCACACTGGTAATCGCAAACTTACTGAAGACCAGTAACAACATCAGCGGCAGAACTGGCAGGATGGCAAACCATGTTGGCGCATCACGCTGCTCTTTGGCGTCAATGTTAAATTCGTGGCTAACACCTTTTTCCGCGTCTTTCTTGTCAAAATAACGCTGGCTGAAGAAGTGCAACACCGCAATCACAATCATGGACACAATAGCGACCGGTAACTGGTAGCTTGCAAAGTAGGTTGCCACATCAACGCCTGAAACCTCTGCTGCTTTGTTTGCCGCAGAAGAGGCTGGGCCCAAGTCCAGACAGCCCGTGGTTGCCACAACTGCAGCGGCGGCTGCCGGGTTACAACCTACGCCTACCAGCACAGGATACATTGCCACCAACAGCAACAGTGCCAGCCCCGTTGCACTCGGGATAAAGATGTTGATCAACTGGCCAATGATGTAGGCCATCGCCAATACCAAGTAAGGGTTTTTAATATGGGAAAGAGGCTTGGTGGCGATTTGGACCATGGCATTGGCAGCACCAATATGACCCATGTATTTGGAAAAGCCGCCAACCGCCATGATGATCAGGCCCAGCTTCGCCAGTGTGGAAGAAGAAAGGACTTTGATGACTTCAAAGAAATCAACAATCAGTGAACCGGTAGGCTTGCCTCCATTGGGAATAAAGTCGGTGGCACCGTCCATCACACCCAATGCAATCATTAACAAGCCAGCAAGAAATAAAACCGCCTGGGTGTTATATTTCTTTACAATGAAATAACCAACGCCAAATATTATTGGCAAGGCAAGAAAAGTAACCATCTAGACCCTCATCTGATACTGCAAAATGAAATCATTTCAAAAAAAATTCATAAAGGCATTGAGACAGCGGTCATCAAGCGAAAAACCAGAGCCTCTAACCCAATGATAAAAAACATTAATTTAACAATAGTTATAGGAAGATCTACATTAAATGCAGACACTTTAATATGCATATTTTCATTGCTATAAAGGGAGTTCAAGAGAATTAGGGTTCCGGTGATATGTTCTGTGATTAGACTAATTGATTTGATAAATAGGTGGACAAATTAATAACTTTCCCATCATTTAATTGATTGAAATCTATTTTTGAAAATGAAAATAATATTAGCAAATGAATAATTGCTCATAATTCATCCTGGTTTTGACTAATACTTAATCTTGTCACACTTATTTGCTCACACATTATTCAATAGAATCAAATACACCTTCTTCCCAAAAAAGTCACTGCGATTGAAACCGTTTTGAGGCATCCCCGGCAAATGAGCGTTATCGCTCAGTGTCATTTTTCGTGTATTTTGCTAAGGTCGGTAAAAACCAAGTAAACGCCCCTTACACACCCCCCTTCTTTCGGGATAAAAAGGAAAACAACAGATTATGGACATCCAACCCCTGCTGCTATTTATCGTGGCTTCCCTCTCCATCAACCTGATCCCGGGTCCTGATGTGGTATACATCGTCTCCAATACCATGACGGGGAAAATGAAGATGGGGCTTCGCGCCGCCATGGGGTTGGGGGTGGGTTACGTTGTTCACACACTGGCAGCGGTGTTTGGCCTTTCGGCGATTATCGTCAATTCCGCCGTTGCCTTTATGGTGGTGAAATACTTAGGCGCAGCCTACTTGCTTTACCTTGGCCTCAGTGCCCTGAGACGCTTTTGGGCAGGCAACTCAAAAATCACTGTCAGTGCCCAGCAGGCACCCACGAAAAATGTGTTCAAACAGGGTGTATTGGTAGCGGTTTTGAACCCCAAAGTGGCCCTGTTTTTTCTCTCCTTCCTGCCACAGTTTATTGACACCACGGCTGCATCGCCAGAATCCCAGCTTCTGCTTCTTGGCATTGTTTTTTGCCTGACAGCCACCTTTTGCAACCTCACTTACGCAATTGCCGGCAGCTGGCTGTTTTCTTCTGCAACCTCAACCCGGTTTTCAAGGGTACTCGAAGGGTCATCCGGTATATTACTGATAGGTTTGGCGGGAAAAATCGCACTGGGGAAAGCGTGATGGCGCAGCCGATTTTTGATTGAAATTCGCCCAAACATCCTGCATCTTCAGATTGTTTTGGTATGATGTTCTGCACTTTTAAAAAATTGCAGGACCCACTGTGAATCACGCCCCCACTAAAATCACCTTCTTTGAATGGCTGACCCCACTTGTCGCATCAGGAAAGAAAACCATCACCATCCGTGATAAGTCTGAAAGTTACTATGTGCCCGGCACCCGTGTGGATGTCCACACGCTGGAGAAAGATGAGTACGTGTGCCAGATTGATATCGTTTCAGTGGAAAAAATTGGATTCGATGACATCAATGAAGAGCACGCCGCGCAGGAGTTTCTCCCACTGGAAGAGTTGAAACCCCTTATCCGCAACATCTATCCAAACGATGACGAGTTTTACGTGATCACCTATACGCTGGTGGCATAAATCAACATGGCCGCAGGAAATCTCGGCCATTTTTCTCCTGTCTGCCGTCAACACACGGAGCGACGGCAGGGCTTCTGGTATCGGTGACCGATTCGGACAACTGTGGTAGTGCCATCGAGGTAAACAGGCAAAAACCCGTCTATTCTTCCAGTATCAAATCTCAGACACATAAACGCCGATGACGTGTTTAAATAGAAAGACCTAAACAAGTGAGAAGCCGTATGACTGATCTTATTCTGCGCTGCGAATGTGGCGAATTAGAAGGCACCTTGAAGCATGTGTCACCGGCATCCGGTAACCACATTGTGTGCTATTGCAATGATTGCCAGGGGTTCGCCAAACACCTTGGTAATGAGCAAAAATGGCTCGATAAATGGGGCGGTACCGATATCTTTCAGCTTGCACCGGCAGCTATCGATATTCACAAAGGCGCGGATCAGTTACGCTGTGTAAGAATGACACCCGGTGGCATCTATCGCTTTTATACGGCCTGCTGCCGCACGCCGATCGCCAATACCATTAGCCGTAAGCATCCTTTCGCTGGGATCCTGACTGCCGCCATCCACGGTGTAAACAAGGAGCAAGCCTTGGGGCCAGTGAAATGTTATGTCATGGGCAAATACGCCAAAGGCAATCCCCCGACTCACCCCCATCCTAAATTTTCCCTGCAGTCTCTGTGGCTGATTATTCGCTTTATGCTGAAAAACAAAATTAAGGGCACGAACGTCCCCACCCCGTTTTTCAATGATGACGGAAAAGCCGTGGCGGCACCGGACCAAAAAGTCATACGTGGGTAAGGTAGCTATTTCACCCGCTTGGGGCGCTGGAGATCGAAGAAATGCTCCACGCGATTTCTTCCACGCTCCTTAGCAAGATAGAGCGCCTGATCGGCTTCTTCGAATAAGTCCCGCGGCGTCATTACACTGGTATCGGGGGAAAGCGAGGCAACGCCAATGCTCATGGTCATTTTGTGACACCACGGGAATTGCTGTGCTTCAAATCGACGGCGAATGCGTTCTGCAATCTCGATAGCATCAGCCCGGTCAAGTTCAGGGCATATCACGACAAACTCATCGCCGCCCCAGCGGCCAATATGGTCATGTTTTCTTAGCTGGGAACGCAAATGCTCCGCTGCCACAACCAACCCCTTGTCACCAGCTCGGTGTCCTTCGGTATCATTCAGGTTTTTAAAGTTATCAAGGTCTACCACCAGCAATGACAACGCCCTTGCGTAACGCTTCGCCCTTTTTACTTCATCCTCAAACCGCTCTTCGATATGACGGCGGTTATATACACCCGTCAGGGCATCATGCATGGAGTCTGATTCCAGGCGTTTAAAATCCGTGATGTCGCGAATAATGGCGATACTGCCCTGATGTTCCTCAAAAGAAAACGAAGAAATAGCAATACTCAGCGGCACACGTTTCCCTGACTTGGTTACCCCCTTTATTTCTGTATTACGCCCCCCCATCATCCGTCTTCCACCTTGTTTGACGAACGTTTCCCTGAGATTTTCATGGTACTCTTGCTTGGTCGGTTCAACCAAATCTTCAATTTTAAGCTTTTTCAGTTCAAGCGCACTGTAACCGAAAATGTCTGATGCCATTTGGTTTGAGCGAAGTATATTGCCTTTCGAATCTGAATAGATAAACGCATCCGGTGATGCCTGAAAGATAACGTCAATTTCCCTTGCCCGCATCAGTACCTTTCTGCTAACCACGGAAATGACGATAGCAAAACCGAAGATGATCATAAAAGGAATAGTAATGCTGAGCAGCGTCCACTGCTCGTACCGGGCGTTACTTTGGGAAGCCACCTGATAATGTTCATTTAAATTTGGGATGATATCTATTCTTAGTCGGGACAACGCATCACGGGCGGCCAAGTCATCAACCCTCACAATGGCATCGAGTTTTTTTGCAGACAGTTCAGCATAGTGAGTATAGGCATCGTTTAGCTTTCGGAAATACTCATTCAGGGTACGTTGAACCTGAATCAGGTCCCTCACATCCCGTTCCGGCAAGTCAGACAAGATCAGTCGAACCAATGCATCATTGGTCACCCAGTACGCTTTTGTTGCCTCCCGGAAATAGACTTCATCCCTGCGCAATACATAGTTTTTAAAGTGGTGAATAAAGCCAAGATAACCGAAAGAACGCTCAACAGCAGCAAGATCCATGGCAGTTTGCATCGCCTCCAGCGACTTGTCATTCCAAGACTCGTTAATATATTCTGCGTGTCTAGCCTGCTGGAAGTTATGCAGTACCAGCACCCCCGCCACAATCAGCGTAAGTATCACGAGTAATATATTAACCTTTCTGGGAGACATAACCATGCCGCCATCCTCTTTGAGAATTTAATGTCTCAAAGTTTAGACAAACATAACTATGATGCAGAATAACGTTGAAAATATGTGAATGGATAAGGTTTAAGGTAAAAAATAAAAAAGTGATCAAAACCACTTTTTCCAACAATGTCGCGTTAGGTCGTCTGCAGTTTTTCCTTAACTGCATCCATTCGTTTGTTCCAAAACTCGCGGTATTTAAAGTAACCGTAAGTAGCAACCAGTGAAAAGAACAGGTACGACAGCGCAAAGATGAGTGGTGAGGTAATCAGTTCACGTTCCAAGCTCCACATTACGCCAAACACAGTAATACCCAACTTCGCGGCAAATCCTGAAATGAGCAGAAGGAGTGCCAGTTGAGGGTATTTCGTATGACGGAAGCTCAGCCAGTAACAACAGCCGACAGCCAATGTCGCCAACGAAAAACCCACCATGTAAGAATGGAAGTGATCGCCTGCAAGGATGCCACCGACAACAGAAAGAAAAATAACCACTAAAAAGGCCATTTTTACTCCAATAAGCAAGATTAATGAAAAATTTAAACGTATTTTGTTCAACAGACGTTATTTTTACATATTTTATCGATATGCACCAAAAACAGGACATTACAAACCCGTAACACCACCATGCAACACTAGGTCAATGTAAGAGAAATTTTTTCTGTATATTAATATGTTAAGCCCGATCAGGCACATCACATACTCGTTACTTTATTACTTTTAGAAATATCTCGTTACAAATAAGGTGTAAAAATATGCGACTTACACTTGCCTAATGTGAACTGTCAGCATCCTTTACACGCCCCCCTGCCTCTTTCTCCACTACGATGTCTATGCTCACTGCAAAAACATCGCTGTCATCGATACTTAACTTTACATATGAAAAAACGAATATATGATTTATCGAATATGGGTGCTCTCGCCTTAGCCTTAATTGACAATTCGCGCTTTAAAGGAAAATCTATGACTATCAAAATAGGTATTAACGGTTTCGGCCGCATGGGACGTCTGTCATTTCGTGCAGCATTCGATCAGGCCGATGTTGAATTTATTCAAATCAATGATCCAGCTGGCAATGCAGAAACCCTGGCGCACCTTATCAACTTTGATTCCGTTCATGGTCGCTGGCACCACGAAGCGGTTGCTGATGGTGATAACATAGTGATCGGGGATACAGTGATTCAATGTACCCAGAACAAAGCGATTGGCGACACCGATTGGTCTGGTTGTGATGTAGTGATAGAAGCCTCCGGCCAAATGAAAACCCAGAGCCTGCTGAACGCCTACCTCGAACAAGGCGTGAAGCGTGTCGTGGTGACGGCACCAGTTAAAGAAGACGGTGTGTTAAACATTGTCATGGGTGTCAACCATGACCAGTACAACCCAGACGCCCACCGTATCGTGACCGCCGCTTCCTGCACCACTAACTGCCTGGCCCCGGTAGTAAAAGTGATCCATGAAAAACTCGGCATTGTCCATGGTTCCATGACGACCATCCATGACATTACAAATACACAAACCATTATTGACACTCCCCATCAAGATCTCCGTCGAGCCCGTGCTTGCGGCAGTTCGTTGATTCCGACGACAACAGGTTCTGCCACCGCAATTACCCACATCTTTCCGGAACTGCAAGGCCGGCTGAACGGTCATGCTGTCCGTGTTCCGCTGACCAATGCCTCATTGACGGACTGCGTTTTCGAGCTCAGCCGTGAAACCACGGAAGCAGAGGTAAATGCATTGCTGAAAGAGGCAGCCGATGGCGAGCTGAAAGGTATTCTTGGCTATGAAGAACGGCCGCTGGTCTCTATCGATTACCGCACCGACCCACGCTCAGGCATTATTGATGCGCTATCAACAATGGTCATCAACGGCACCCAGCTTAAACTTTATGTCTGGTATGACAATGAGTGGGGCTATGCGAACCGTACTGCTGAGCTCGCACTGATGGTAGGCCGCATGGATAACACACAATAGGAGCTGTTTTATCATGCCGTTTTCTGCCATTTCCCGGGAAATGAAACAGTACCTGATCGTCACAGGTAACTACTGGGCGTTTACCCTAACTGATGGCGCATTGCGGATGCTCGTGGTGCTGCATTTTAATGGGCTTGGGTACAGCCCGCTGCAAATCGCACTGCTGTTTCTGTTCTATGAGTTTTTCGGTGTTGTGACCAATCTGGTTGGCGGCTGGTTAGGCGCTCGGATTGGCCTGAACCGGACAATGAACATTGGCCTGGGACTCCAAATCATCGCCCTTGCCATGCTGATGGTTCCCGCTGGCATGCTAACAGTTACGTGGGTGATGGCCGCTCAGGCACTGTCGGGAATCGCGAAAGACCTTAACAAGATGAGCGCCAAGAGTGCAGTGAAAACCCTGGTACCCGCGAATGCAGATGGCACACTTTATAAATGGGTGGCGATATTGACAGGCTCCAAAAATGCCCTGAAAGGCGCAGGGTTCTTTCTCGGCGGAGCGCTGCTGTCTATGCTGGGGTTTCAAGGTGCCGTCACGGCAATGGCGGCTGTACTGGGTCTGGTTTGGCTAATGAGCCTGATATCGCTTAACACAGAATTGGGTCAGGCTAAAAACAAGCCTAAGTTTACCCACCTGTTTTCCAAAAGCGCACCGGTCAATGTGCTTTCCGCGGCCCGATTATTTTTGTTCGGCGCACGGGATGTCTGGTTTGTGGTGGCACTGCCGGTTTATCTTGCCAGCCAGTTTGGCTGGGATCATTGGTATGTTGGCGGTTTTCTGGCCAGTTGGATAATCGGCTACGGTATCGTGCAGGGGTTTGCTCCAAAAATCACTGGAAAAGCATCAGGTCATGTGCCTGATGGCCGCACAGCCATGGCATGGGCCGGAGGCTTGGCACTGTTGCCAGCGCTTATTGCCATTGCACTGATGCAGGACATATTGCCAGAGCTCTCTCTGGTGGTGGGGCTTTTGGTGTTTGGTGCGGTATTTGCAGTCAATTCCTCGCTTCACAGTTACCTAATAGTCAGCTACGCCCGGGAAGATGGTGTATCAATGGATGTCGGTTTCTACTACATGGCCAATGCAATGGGTCGCTTGGCCGGCACCTTGCTTTCGGGCTGGATTTATCAGGATTACGGACTGGTTGCCTGTCTTTGGGCATCTGCAGCTATGTTGGCTTTGGCGAGTGTCATCAGTTACTGGTTGCCGACAAACATACGGGACACGCCGGTAGTTCACTGACCCATTCATTAAGCCGGGAAAATCCAACCCGGCTTTTCATTCCACCTTTTGTCAGGCAACGGAACAGTAATTCTGCACCAGGATCTGTTTCTCACGATACGCTTTATTCAAGGCGCTGACTTCAACAACCGGCCCTAACATTTTTACACGCATCAGCGTGCCTCGGGAACCAGAAATCTCAGCCGCGCGACCATCAGAGTAGTCACTGACATATTGGAAGGTTTCGATTGCAAGATGCAGCAAGTTAAAGTCCTGTCGACGGACTGAGAGGTAAGAACGCCACATCAACGCATCGAAAACTTCTGCGGCATTGTATGCTCTTATCACAAACCGCCAGCTTCTATCTTCACCATAGAAGTCTAAAGGGAAAAATTTGCGGAT
The DNA here is from genome assembly GCF_000176515.1 of Grimontia hollisae CIP 101886. Lineage (GTDB taxonomy): Bacteria > Pseudomonadota > Gammaproteobacteria > Enterobacterales > Vibrionaceae > Enterovibrio > Enterovibrio hollisae. The sequence goes on along the minus strand of NZ_ADAQ01000012.1, from coordinate 419,984 downwards.
TCGTTTTGTCGTTTTCAATGTGATATCTCTTATTCCATGTGAAAACCGGATATGCTGACATCGCATAGACGCGAGATTGCATATACAGTCTCAGTATAGAAGCTGATTTCATTGCCGCCACAACACAACACGAAATAAATCGCTGTTTTTAAAGCGTTATGTCCCTTTTATTTAAACAACGATATTTATGGTCACTTGCAGGGAGATGTGTCAAGCCGTGCGTGCCCTGTGCATTCTTCATCAGGGTAATACCCACCGCGGCATTATCACCATCAGCATGGGCGAGGTTATTTGCTCACCGGCGCCATAGCGACATCCGGCTTTTTCACCGATTGTCTCTGAATTCAGAAACACGGGGGGTTATAAACATGCAACTATTAGGGATCCTAAAAATGCATGTGCACGGAGTCCAGTATGGTGGCTGTCACCCCACCGCGACAAATTTGCCATATCATCAGCTCACTGGAAGATACTGAGCAGAATGCACTGGTTATTGCCAACATTCGCCAATTTCCGCAGCCGCATTTTGAGCACACACTGATTGTCCTGAAAAAGTCCCATCCCCTGTCTGTGGTGCTCCCCCACGATGTCAGTTGCCTTGAACTGGCACTGAAAGGCTCTTGGCTTCATCGCATGCGGGAATGCCATAGAGCGCTAACGGTATTGAGACCGGATATTTGCCAAACTTATGGCGAACATGCTTTTCCTGTGCAATGGTTTGCGCACCGACTCAACATTCCGTTAAAACTTCACATCCATCATTCAACACGCGCCCAATCGGGGTGGGCACTGGATCCGATCCGCAGCGTGAAATATCGCCTTCTCTCCCATTCAGTTGATGTTGTGATCTCTACCGAAGATAGCGACCTGATCTGGTTAACCGAAAAAGCCCTGCTGGAATCAGGGAAAACACAGCTTATCCGTAGTGGTATCGACAACCGCTACCATTGTCCCAGGCTACGAGAAATCGATTCTGGAATCTCCAATCACTTTGTCGGGACGGTGCCAATCCCGGCACATCACTTCGTTGTGGGTGTGCCGGTAGCAGGCTCCAATAAATCGACAGTGTTGGCATTTCTGGATGAATATATCGCTGCCAGGGCGCAGTCTGCACGCTTCGCACGTGATTGTCTGCTTCTGCTGCTGGGGAATAGCCCGCACCTTCACGAATACAGAAATGCGCTTGAGCGCGCCGGTATCAACGATGACAGTGTACGCATCTGCAATCACTCAGACTACGATCGTTTTTACCACCATATTGACGCCATAGTCAGTTTGGACGAAAAAGGGCACACACCGGTTTCATTGCTTGAAGCCATGTCGATGGGGTTACCCGTTATCCGTCAACGTGATGATGACAGTGAATGTATCGACGGTGATCCACTGTTGTGGCCAACCGACTACGACGCTAACTTGATGCAATACCAACTCTTGACTCTGTATGATAATGACCATCAACGAATGCGGCTCGGCCAGGCTTCACGGCGATACGTCATAGAAAAACATAGCCATCATGAATACCGTCTCCGATACCGGGCGCTCTATACGCGGGCCAAAAAGAACGAAGTTATGGAACCGTCTGGTACTGCTACCGTGCTGCACAAGCAGTGGGTCACTCACGAATAAAGGTTGATTCGATCTCCAGCTCTATCGCACTGCTTCTCCAATATTCAAAGACCACTTCTTGCGCAGTATCTGTGTCATCGATATTCACTCGGGTAATTTTCAGGGCGGGGGCGCCAGCGGTAGAACGTATCGCCAAGGCAACACTGTGATCAAACGTAGTGGAATTTACAATGTAGCGCGATTTGGCAAACTGCAATTGCCACGCTGACTGGTAAAGCGGCAGTAACTCCCCATCCAAATCATGTTGCAGAAGATTGGGGACACGATCAGCCCGGATCACGTGTTCTGCAAGCATGACTGGCCGACCGTCAATACTGTGTAGACGAACAACACGATACACATCGGAAAACGGTGGCAGCGACAGCAACTGACAGCTTTCTTTATTCGCCATCATGCTTTCTGACGCGATCACGTTAATAGATGGACGCCGCCCTTGGGCAAGGGCAAATGCGGAAAAATCGCGGGGAGCAGAAAGGTTTATCTTGAGAGGTCGGTGGGAAACAAACCAGCCCCGCCGATCTTCACGGAAAATCAGTCCATCGGTCTCCAACAATGACAGGGCTTCACGGAGTGTCACCCGTGTTGTTTTAAATGACTCAGCAAGCTTTCGTTCTGAAGGCAGTTTGGTACCTGCGGCCAACTGGCCACTGGAAATTTGTTCGCGAATAGCATCGGTGATTTTGATGTACTGCAAGCAATGCCGCTCTTATTTCCCAAAATAAAGAGCCAAGCATACCTCAGTCATCGGGAGATTACAGCCGTTGATACCCAAACAACGTAAACGTGCTGGATATCAGGAAATGTTGGGTAGCTGCCTAACGCCAACGCACACCAGTAAGGGAGAGGATTTCCATGCGCTCCAACTCTTTTAGCAGGTTACGGGCATATTCCGGTTCACAGACTGACAACGCTGACAATGCCGCTCCCAAGGAAAGGTTCTTCTCAAGAAGAGACAGGAAGACGCTGGTGGCACTGTCACACACCATCACATCACCGGTGTTGGGGCTAAAAAGCACCATCTGATCGCCAGATTCATAACTGCAAGCCTCAAGCGAAAAGTTTTCGGCAAGACACACATCCACATCAGCCTTCAGCACCAGATTATTATCTATCAGTTCTGTCACTCTCATCGTTACTACTCCGCTGCCCGAAAACTGAAGACGACACTTGCACAATCAAAACAAGCAACTGTTTAACTGTATATGCTGATTTCTTTTTCCACACTATATTTAGGGGCAATTACCTTGATGTCTCAATATCAAGACGGAGAGACTCCAACCCATCCGGAACCCAAGAACTACTTCAAACGGAAAGAACGAGAATCTGTTGACCTTTTGAGGCTATTCCTGACCACAAAAGGTCAACAGACCCTAGCGCTGGAGAGCATATTTTTCTATCAGGGTATACAGTGTTGGGCGTGACACTCCCAGCAGATTGGCAGTCTGGGACATGTTGCCTTCCGCGCGCGCCAAAGCACGTGTAACGGCATGACGTTCTGCCTCTTCCCGTACCTGCCTAAGGTTGATGGACAACCCACTGTCTTTACGGTGTTCTTTCGTCAGCGCCAAATCCACTGCACTGATTTGGGTACCATCGGCCATGATCACAGCGGACTGCACTTTGTTCTGCAACTCACGCACATTTCCAGGCCAAGAATAAGACAGTAAGGCTTCAATAGCATCTTCTGTGAACCCAGCCAGATTACGGTTTAAGCTTTCGTTAAACTGGAGTAAAAAGGTTTTCGCCAGCAGCAGAGTGTCATCCTCACGTTCACGAAGCGGTGGAATATTGATCGTCACTTCGCCGAGCAAATGCAAAAGATCTTCCCGAAATCGACGATCACCGGCACGGTGATTCAGCTCTTGATGAGTCGCTGCCACTACTTTCACATCAACAGGAATCGCGCGCTGGCCTGCAATGCGATCAACCACGCGCTCTTGCAGAAACCGCAGTACTTTTGCCTGAATAGCAGGGGGCATATCCCCCACCTCATCCAGAAACAGTGTCCCCTCCTGCGCTGTTTCAATCTTGCCAACCTTCACCTGGCGCGAGTCAAAATTCCCTTTTTCGATACCAAACAGCTCACTATCAAGCAAGTCTTCAGGAATGGAAGCGCAATTGACTGTTACAAATGGCTTGCCGCTTCGGCCGCTGCGATCATGTATCGCCCGGGCTAGCAATGCTTTACCCGTTCCGCTTTCTCCATAAATTAAGGTACTCACATCGGTACTTGCTACACGATCTACCATTTTTAGGGTCTGTACCATAGGGGCACTGCCACCCAATATTAGACGTTGCTGCCGCTCAAAGGCTTTAAGGCGCCCAATGTCAATTTCCAGCTTTGCAATGTATCTGGACCTTTTTACTATCATCCGCAGCAGATCATCATTGAAAGGACGCTCAATGATATCGAAAGCCCCTGCCTCTAACGCGAGTGTCGGATCACTATCTTTTTCTTTATCAATCACCATCACTACCTTGGTACGTGGTGAAAGCATCAGGATTTCTTTGACCAGAGACAGTGAAGTGGTATTGGTCTGACCCACAACCACCACTGACGTTAATACTTGGTTTAGCGCTGAAGACACGCTATCTGGTGGAGCCGTAATAATTGACGTTTCACTTTCTAAGGCGTGGCTTAATTGTTTTTGTGACGCTGGATTATCATCAATAATAAGCAATGCGTCCTGACGTTTGCCGGTCAGGGTTAGCTCGGTATCAACCATGTATCTCCCCTTTGGGTATTCACACCGTGTATTAATATTGCCTCAGACCACTTATCCTTACCCGGTTTACTACCGGGTACAGGAAGCAACACGGGAACTGTGTTTATTGCCTGTATTGGCATGACGGATCCAACGGACAATCCAAACTTAACTGTCGGCTATTGGATGCGAACTCATCACCTGACAGTTGTTCAGTACCTTGATGAATCTTTTAAAGTCACGGTGTTTTCTAACGGGTTTGCGCAGCTTTCACTCGCCCTGAAACAACAATAGCCATTGGCTACCCGTCATCGGCTGCATATCTAAAACACGGAAAACCACCCGGTGACAACACGTTACCAAACCAAAAGACAGTCAGGGATCTCAGGCTTTCGTTTTTATCGTTATCACCCTTCCGGTCAGTGCTGGTGCACAGGAGCCGACATCAGGCAAGCAACCTAACACCTAACATTCACTGGTTCGTGGGATACTCTAGCAGGATGACTATTGGGTATGTCTGATAAAGGTAGGAAATACGGTTAATTCTTATTTTGTAGTCACATTCTCTGAATTCAACAATGGGAAGATATGGGGGAATATGTTCAAACGTGTCGATATTTAGCGGCAACTTTCGTTCTCACTGACATAAGTATCATGCCGAGCTTATTTTGACCATGCCGGTTTTTTCCACTTCCCCAAAACATATCACATGGAGAATTTTCGATAAGCAAGGCGGGATGGGTGGCCATTAACTGTTGGCAGAGATCATCGTGCTGCAAAAACTTTTCCATCACGGCAAAATACATAATGTCACAGCGAATCGCTTCCCAATCTGCTCGCACAAAGGATTGATATTCACGACTAAGAGAAAAGGCTTCCCGGGGAGTGAGCGCTGCACGAATTTTTTGTTGTAACGACTTATCGGTGAATTTTTGGGCGTGGTAATAGTGCTCGGTAGACAGCCAACGCTCCCCATCAATATCAATCATGGCCGGATAAAAGTTGGACAAAAACCCATAGGCTTCATCAGGTTCATAGAAATAAATTATTGAAGGTACCAGACTGCCACCACTTCCTGTTTTCTATAGAGTTTAGTCAACCGTTTTTTCAGTACAAACTTTTAAACAAGTTAACTGAGGCTGAACCATACAAAAGCCACGTTGGATAGATTTTGACGCAGGGAAACTCGTTTCCACAGACATTTCCATGGATGAGTTACTGTCTGAATTCATCAATAAAGTCGTAGATATTGTTAACGGTGAATACTGTAAGAATGAACATAATGATATAAGAGAGTTAACCATCTGGAAGAATGGGGTAACGTTATAAGATAAGCCCATGACTGGAATTCATACCGTCACAACGCAGTAAACCAAGACTGATCTGATCAGCTTTATGTTCATCTTATAAAGAGAGTATTAAGGTGTATCAATACGCTGATTTTCAGTCAGGGTTTTCAATTCTACCTCCCTGTTATCCCTCACATTTTCTCTGACGGAGAATAAAGGTCCCCCTTGTACAAAGAATAAGACACCGTTGCAGCTCAGGTTTGTATAAAGTTTTCCTTCATGTTTCGGGAAGAAAACAGTGTCATCTCCCGCTACTTTACTATGAAAATAAGCGCATTTCATTTTCAACTCTTTGAATGAAATCCGCATATTCCAATTGAATCAAAAAGTAATCGACGCCAGTAACAATGCCATAGGAATACTTACATTTAATCAGGCTGGCTTTTTACGTTTGGACTAAGGCAGCATTTATCAAAAGCATGGAAGCGGCATTTCGCAAAGTTTACCAGTACGCAAAGCCAAACCTGACTCTCATGGGCTGGATGGGGTTGATAGGCTTTCCGACGTACTATTTCATCTGGCGTGACCTCTACCCGCAGGCTTATGAAAATTTGCCATTGCGGCTATTTTGTTGCCTGTTTTTCATCACTGTTTTGGTAAGAGATAAACTCAGCCTCCGCTTCCAGGAACATATGCACTGGTTTTACCAAATTGCCATCACCGTCGTCCTGCCCTTCTTCTTTTTCTATATGCTGCTGATGAACAGTTGGTCTACCGTTTGGTTGCTCTCTTTCATGGCAGCAATATTCCTGCATATTCTTCTGGTACACATTACCTGGGTGATGTTTGCCCAAACCGTCATAGGTATAGCTGCAGCTACATTCTGCGCTTGGATAGCGAAGGGATACCAGCTGGAATTTTTACTCGACTGGACCTATATGCCAGTTTTCCTTTTCATGTATCTGTTCGGCAATTTATTTTTTTTCCGAAACCAACAGGAACACGAAACCAAGGTGTCCATTGCCAAGGTATTTGGCGCGGGAATCGCCCACGAAATGCGCAACCCACTCAGTGGAGTGTATTCTTCTATCGACATTATCCGGTCAACGATTCCTGATCCTGACGACAACAATGCACGGATGTACCAACTGCGTGAAGAGGATGTGATATTACTGAGGAAAATCAGTGACGACGCGATGAATATCATTCGTGCAGGCAATGAAACCATTGACTTACTGTTGACTTCAATTGATGAAAACCGTGTTTCGCGCTCCACCTTCAAAAAGCATTCAGCCCTGCATATCCTCAAACACGCTGTCGAAAGCTTCGGGTACAAAAGCAAAGACGACAAATCTGCCATCACAATACAAAGCTCCAAAACCTTTGACTTTCTGGGTAGTGATACCCTGCTGAAATATGTCATCTATAACCTGTTCAAAAACGCGTTTTACCACCGCAAAAATGACAACTTCAGCATTGATCTCCTCGTCGAACCGGGAGAAAAGGAAAACTGCATTGTTGTTCGTGACAATGGTCAGGGGATTCCCAATGATATGCTCGATCAGATTTTTGAAGATTTTTACACCACGGGTAAAAACGGAAACTTTGGGTTAGGGTTGCCCTTTTGCCGCAAAGTCATGCACTCATTCGGCGGTGAAATAAGCTGTCAGTCAAAGCTGGGGGAATGGACAGCCTTTACTCTCACTTTCCCGGCGTTGAACACCTCTGTCGTGCAAAATATCAAGCAAAACCTTATCCAACTTAAGTCGTTACTGATGATCAGCGATGACAATGACCTTATCCAATCCGCCATAAAAAACAGCAAAGCCATGGGGTTTAAACTACAGACCATCAGTGTGCTTCAGGCGTTGCAAAGGCATGAGCTTGATTTGGAGTGCGATGCAGTGGTGGTTGATTTAGAGAGCCTTAAGGCAAACGGTGATGTTCTGGGCCACATTGAACCTCTGCTCTCTTTCACTGAAGCGAAGGTGGTTTACCTGCATCATGGTCCACCAACCCAGCACGCGTCCCACGCTGTTTATAACCCCATCTGGATAGAAGAGATGGTGTGGAGGCTTAATACCCCTACTGTAATGGAAAAGCTGTTTTTTGATACTGTTGATCCCGCAGCACCTACCGTTTCAAAACAGAACAATACGATAGTCAAACAAACCATCATGGTCGTTGATGACAGCGAAACACTGCGCCAATTCACGTCTATTATTTTGGAAAAACAGGGATTTAACGTGGTCCAGTGCCCAGATGGAAACTGCGCCATTGAAACCTTAACCAACGGGGGGCATAGCATTGATTTGATCCTGATGGACATTGAGATGCCGGTGATGGATGGCCTTGAAACCTCCCGTCGCATCCGTCATTCCATTCAGGCTTATGCCGATATACCTATTATTGCCCATACCGGCGACAACTCAAAAACAACCCTTGAGAAGATTCTCTCATCAGGTATGACTGACTTTCTGGTTAAACCTTCCGATCAACAGCAACTGCGCGACAAAATCATCGCCTGGCTGTCGTAAAAAAGCCCTGCCGAGACAGAGCTTCATCCAGATACTCGATCAATCGTTTATCCCCAAACATCTTCAGGCTGTTTGGGGATATACCTTAATAGAAACGAAGATCTGGGTGGTTGTATGCTGCCTGACAAACAGTCAGCACATGATCCACTTCCCGGTAGCTCATATCTGCATTCAATGAGAAACGGATAATGGCCTTGTTCTTCGGTGTTGCCGGTGAACAAAATACCGCCCCAAACACCCCCTTGCTTTCCAGAAAGTCCCGGACATGTTCCGTATTCTGCTCATCACCGCACTCTAGGGAGATGATTTGGGATTCACTGCGAATATTAAAACCAATCTCCTTCAACCCCGCACGCAAGACATCAGATATTTCAAAAAGCCGCCTTCGCTTGTCATCACTGTTTTGGATCACATCAAGGGTTGCCTCAAGCCGGGCAACTTCCTGAGGCAAAACAGTAGAACTGAAAATTGCCGGAAAAGACACAAACGGTAATGCAATGATCAAATTGTCCGGACCCAATACCGCCCCAGCCCGGTAAGCAAATGCCTTAGCAAGGCTGGTAGTAACAAAATCTACCTGGTCCCGTACCTCCATTTCGTTAATCAGACCCGAACCGCCAGGACCATGAGTGCCCAAAGAATGTGATTCATCAACCACCAGCGCACAATCCAGTTCTTTGGCCAATTCACAGATCGCCGGGAGCGGTGCAACAGTACCGATGGTGCTGTAAACCGAATCCACCAAAATGATGCCGGGACCATGTTTTTTTATTTGTCGCTTGAGATTAGAAACGCTGTTGTGCATGAAAGGGATAACTTGAGCTCCTGCTATCCGAGCGCCTTCCCACAATGACATATGGGCAAAGAAATCAATATAGACGTGAGTACCGGGCTCACAAATGGTTTGTAGCAAGCCGACATTCGCCGTCCAGCCAGATTGAGATAATACACACCCATCCATGCCGATAAATTCAGCCAGGCGCTTTTCAAACTCCGGCTTATGCTCAGCATCTTGTAAGAATACCGCTGACATCACGACGTTTTCATTCGTCGTTTTAATTGCATTCAAATGTGCAGTTTGAATATCGTCATCAAAGCTAAGCGCGAGGTAATCATTACTCTGCATGATTACGGCTCCCTCTCCGGGTCGGCTGCTAACAGGCAGTGGCCGTCGGTTTTCATAAGGCTCTGTCATATCGCGCAGAAACGAATTCAGACGAGCCTCGACAAAAGAAGGGAGTTTTTTTTTATATATAGATGTAGATGGAGTAGATGGGGTTTCCATAAGCCTAGCCTCTTCTTGTTAAAGAAAAACGCCACCCGCGGCGCTGTTTTTATATGGCTAATTATGATTGAGGCCTGCCCCTGACTACTTTTTAAGTTTGCGAATTCATACCAATAATTTTGCAAATGATTTGTATGAGAAAATATACAATAAGAAAATACAGTGTCATGAAAACGCCTCATCACCCCAATGATGAGGCTTCAAAATCACGCTTTTCTTGAAATAACAACATTGGTAACCCCTGGCGTGAAGATGACAGAAATAGCAGAGGTAAACGAAGGAAAAGACTGGGTTTAGCGGTTACGAGGGAAAAATAAAACAGAAGACTGTCTCGCGGGAGCGAAAACACATCCCCGGCAATTCACTATTAGCGTTGTCTGGCATCTGTAAGCTAACACAAAAAATGTGTTTTCACCTAATGTGCAAAAACCGCTTTAATTTCGGCGATTTCTTCATTGCTCAAGTATTGGATGTTATCATTCGCAGCATTTAATCTCAGCGCTGCAGTTTCTTCCAGCTCTTCGACATTACGCAGAGCATCTTCCAGATCCTTTCCCATCACAACCAAACCAATATTGGCAATAAGAACAGCATGATGATTTTTCGCCTTTTCTGCCAAAAAACGCGACCCAGAAGATCGAAAAATAGGGATCTTCGGCAATGTTGGAGTTCGCATGGATACAATAGGAGCCAGTGCCGGAAGCACATTTTCTACATTCTGGTGATCGCTTGTCACCAGTTTAGAGATGTTTTTGGGAGTAAGGGTAAAAATCGCTTTGTGTTTAGAATTGGCATTATATATGTCCAGATGATGCTCAAACTCCCAATCGGGTAATTCACCGGACAGTAACTCCCCTTGCAATGATACAACAGAGAAATGTTCTGGCCCCAGCTTTCCCATTCTTAGACCATTAGTAGTAATAAGCACTCTGCCATCTTCCATTTGTGCTGAGAGATTTCCGCATTCTTCGGTATCATGCCCATTTATAACGAGTTTCCGACCATAATCAACGAGTTTATTTCGCAGATTGCCTTGCCCTAACATGCCAAATCTCCAACAAAACTACTTTTCAATGAACACCTGCGTTTTCAATTTATACCTATGAAATCAAATATAATAGATGAAACGATTTTATATCGACACTCACACTATACACCCAAAACTCAGGGATCTTTATATTTCTTAATCAATTAAGGATCCTATTTACCCTCTAGAAAAGATCCCTTTCTTCTGTCAGATGGTTAAATATGACATTAGGTTTAATTATTTTTAACCACACACTGATATTTTTTATCAATTTAAAGATCGCGCAACTAAAATTGTAGTATTAATGAGGTTTTTTTTAGTAATGAGACATCTATCAACTTTTATCACCAATATATCGCTACGGAATGCCTAAGTATAAAACGGTAGTCTGTTCACACACATGTAGAAAAAAGATCCTTCCACTCTGTCTGCTGAGATCGCGCACCCCATGCGCAGGCTGTTTTTCCCTTTCACGTAATCCATTGACACTTCCGACAGTAACAAAACGGCATTTATCTGTCATCTCACTAACGGGATAAGTAAATTTTTCATCGTGTTATAACGCTTCCCGCACTATTATGCGATGATGACTATCAGAGTAGTTTTTTCAATTTTGCCAACCCGTAAGCGGCAATCGTAACATTGTCTTTAATCTCACCATCAATGATCATGCGTTCAAACTCTTCAACCGGAAAAGCCTGTGAGACCAGATCTTCTTCTTCCGCGTCTAGTTGTTTTCCGACCGCTTTCAGGCCAGTGGCAAAATAGACGTGACAGGTTTGGTTTAAAAAACCGTAAGCAATGTATTGGGCGCCAACATAGACCATATTTTCAGCCGCCATGCCGGTTTCCTCCTGCAACTCCCCTTTCGCCAACGCTAAATGATCAGCATCAGGATTGGATTCCCAAGCGCCTTGCGGCAACTCCCAACAGCGCTGCTGGACGGTATAGCGATACTGTTGCACCAAATGGATTAACCCATGATCAATGGCAATAATAATGGCGCAATCTGGCTTATCAACCACGCCATAAATACCTTCAACACCGCTGGGCCTAGCAATCCTGTCTTCACGCACGGTCATCCATTTGTTCTGGTAAACCACTTTGCTATCAAGCTGTTTGATCATGGTCTGTGCTGTTCCTTCTCAACTGGTGGGACTGTTCATCATGCCACCTTCATGCCCACGAGCCCAAAGGTAGCATGTAATGTCTGTTATTCTGCACTAATGATACGTTCTCCTGCTTGCCAAAATCGGGATTCATGATATTTTTCTGCCCAGTTATCCAACGGGAATAGTAACGATGCCAAAGGCAAGCGAAATTAAAAAAAATGCCGTTATCGAACACAATGGTAAGGTACTGGCAGTAAAAGACATTTCCAAACTGACTCCAAGCGGTCGCGCAGGCAACAGCCTTTACCGTATGCGTCTTTATGATGTAGCGACCGGTGCCAAAGTCGACGAAAGCTTCAAAGCAGACGACATGATCACCCTGGCAGACTTCAGCCGCCATGCCGCTGACTTCTCCTATATCGATGGCAACGAATATGTGTTTATGGATTGTGAAGATTACACACCCTATCACTTCAACAAAGATGACATTGAAGAAGAACGGCTGTTCATTACCGAAGAAACCAAAGGCATTCAGGTACTGACTGTCAGTGGCAAACCTGTTGCGCTCGAATTGCCTGCCGCAGTAGATCTGGTGATCACTGAAACGTCGCCGTCTATCAAAGGCGCATCAGCCAGTGCCCGAACCAAGCCTGCTACCCTGACTACCGGTTTGGTTGTGCAGGTGCCGGAGTACGTTGCCCCGGGTGATAAAATCCGCGTGAATACCGCGGAACACAAGTTTATGAACCGTGTAGAAGCCAAATAAGAAAACGTCCTCCACATTCATGCCCCCAACCTCTGGGGGCATTTTTTATTCTCGTAAACCGAGTAAACGGTTTTTCAAGACATTGAAACACTTCGGAGCATGTCATGCCGTATACTTTCGACATGCCTTTTATTCTTCAGGGAAGACCCATGACAATCCGTGTTTTGCTCAACGGTAAAAAAGCCGGGCTGGAACCTGTACGCAATGCCATCTTTGCCGCAAGAGAAAATGGTAACGTGGAAGTCCGCGTGACCTGGGAAACCGGTGATATTGAAAGACTGGTCAACGACGCTGTCCACGAAGGGTGTTCCCGGATTGTGGCGGCAGGGGGAGACGGAACAGTTAATGAATGCGCGTCCGCCTTGATGCAACACCCACCGGCATCGCGCCCGGAATTGGCCGTGATGCCCCTCGGAACCGCCAACGATTTTGCTACCGCCTGCCAAATTCCCGTCGATTTGGAACACGCCTTAACACTCGCTCAAGCGGGGAAATCGGTACCTGTCGACTGTGTGAAAGCAAATAACCGATATTTTATCAATATCGCCAGTGGTGGCTTTGGTGCCAAAGTAACGGCTGAAACCCCCGCGCCCCTGAAGAACTTCCTGGGTGGCGGCGCCTACACCCTTTCCGGTATTGTCCAAGCACTGGGTTTTGTCCCCTACAGCGGCACAACACGGCACCCAGGGCAGGAAACAGAAGATGAAGTCATTATCGGTGCGGTCTGCAATGGCCGACAGGCAGGTGGCGGACAAGTATTGGGGCCTCAGGCCATGCTCAACAATGGCATGCTGGATTCAATCGTGTTGAGGCACTTTCCTCTCGAAGCCCTGGCACAAGTCATTGCCGAGTTGAAAGACGATACGTTGAACGGTGTATATGTTCGCCGTGTCCGTACCCCCTGGATTGAATGGCAGTCAGAAGAAGAAATGCCCATCAACCTTGACGGCGAGCCCATTTCAGCCAAGTACATCCGTTTTGAGGCCATCCCTGACGCCATTCGCCTGGTCTTGCCCCCAAACTGTCCATTGATTGGCTGATATCTGGGGCGGGTTATTCCCCGGCCCCACGCAGCGAGCATCTCAGTTCATCACAATGGCTTCTATACGCTTTGTAAGGATGCACCTTGGCAGTGGCACATAATAGAAAAAAGCAATCAAAACAATCGTTGAAACAAAATGGCATTCAGGGGTCAAAGTCATTAGTCTGAGCACAAAATAAGTTAAAGAAAAGGTTTTAAAATGAGTACATTAACCGTGCGTTGCCCACATTGTTACAAACTGAACCGTATTCCGGCAGAACGCGTGGACGACAACCCAAGCTGTGGTGTGTGCAAGTCAGCGTTGCTCAATGGCAAGCCTGTCGAGGGTACCGACACAAACATAGATGCCCTGTTAACGTCCGGCAAACCCGTCGTGATCGACTTCTGGGCACCGTGGTGCGGGCCATGTCAGGGATTTGCGCCGGTATTTGAAGCCACTGCCGCGCAAAAGGCTGAGGAGGCGATTTTCGTGAAAGTAAACACCGAAGATCAACAGGCCCTATCAGCCAAATACCGCATTCGCAGCATTCCGACCATCATGGTGTTCAAAGACGGCAAGATGGCACAACACATCAACGGGGCGTTGCCGCCAAATGAATTCAACGACTGGCTGGCGCAAACACTCTAAGCCTCAATGTCACCAAAGGGTGCAATGGCGTCCTTCTTTTTCCCAGTGTTTGTTTCCCCAGACGAACGCCCTCAATACATCAAGGGTTGTTATCAAAAAATATTAATGATAATAATTATCATTATCCAAATACAGATGCGAGCCAGCCTACTGGATTCGTAACAAAAGGACTCTGTATGACGACACAAGCATTCAGAACAGAAAAAGACAGCATGGGTGAAGTCCGTGTACCGGCAACTGCGCTCTATCAGGCACAGACACAAAGAGCGGTAGACAATTTCCAGCTCAGCCGCCATACCATGCCGGTCACCTTTATTCAGGCATTGGCCTACATCAAGCAAACCGCTGCTCTCACCAATGCGCAACTGGGATTGCTTCAAGGCGATATCGCTGAAGCGATTTCGACGGCGGCACAACAAATTATTGATGGCGAGCACCTTGATCAGTTTCCTGTCGATGTATTTCAGACCGGGTCTGGCACCAGTTCAAACATGAACGCGAACGAAGTGATTGCCACACTTGCCAGCGTTCACCTTGGTGGTGCAGTCAGCCCCAATGACCATGTCAACATGGGCCAAAGCAGCAATGACGTGATCCCGACAGCGATTCAGGTCAGCGCTGCCCTGATGATTGAAAAGTACCTGCTGCCTTCTCTACAACACCTTGCTGATACGCTGCAAATGAAGCGGGAAGACATTGGGGAAGTGATCAAAACCGGACGCACCCACCTGATGGACGCGATGCCAGTGACGTTTGATCAAGAGCTGGGTGGCTGGCAATTTCAGATTGAGCACGCCAAACAAAGCATCGAGCGCAGTCTGGAAGCGGTGAAAGCACTTGCACAGGGCGGCACCGCTGTCGGCACTGGCATTAATGCTGACCCACGGTTTGCCGCGGCATTCGCCCACAATCTGTCACAAGTGACCGGTATTCAGTTCAGCGCCAGCAAGAACTTCTTCTTCAACCTCAGCAGCCAGGACGCGATTGTTGCCCTGTCTGGCCAGCTCAAAACCGCCGCGGTGGCCATGATGAAGATTGCCAACGACCTGCGCTGGATGAACTCCGGCCCACTGGCAGGTCTCGGTGAGATTGAGCTTCAGGGGCTGCAGCCCGGTTCATCTATCATGCCGGGCAAGGTGAACCCTGTTATTCCAGAAGCCGTCGCCATGGCTGCAGCTCAGGTGATCGGGAACGATACTACTGTGACCGTGGCAGGCCAGTCTGGCAACTTCCAGCTGAACGTGATGCTGCCGGTGATTGCCCATAATGTGCTGGAAAGTATTGAGTTGCTTAGCAACAGTGCCCGTGCACTGGCAGACAAAGCCATCTTCACGTTCACGGTTCGCAAAGACAACCTGGATGTTGCACTGGCAAAAAACCCGATTCTGGTCACCGCCCTGAACCCGGTGATTGGTTATCTGAAAGCGGCGGAAATTGCTAAAAAAGCGTACAAAGAAGGCCGAGCAATCATTGACGTTGCCGAAGAAGCAACAGATTTAGACAGGGAAACACTCACGCGCTTGCTTGACCCCACCAAGCTGACTCAAGGTGGATTGGCCGAATAACGCCGTAAAACGAAAACGTCATTTGCTGCACTATTGAAACTGCTGCGCTATCAGAACACAAACGCCCTCAATATAGAGGGCGTTTGCTGTTTGAAAAGCAGATATTTTCAGGTGAAACTCAATGCTTTCTTGGGCCATGGCGAACCAGATCTTTTCCAGTTTCGAACACCGCCTGGGTCACGTTGCGCGCAAGGATCAGCTGGTGCTTGTCATCCAATACCGCCACAAACGGCTGACCGGTTGCATTATTGGTTGCCAGCGCCACGCCGGCCACTCCTGTCAGGCCTAATCCCCCATTTTCAACCGAGATAAGAAAGGCTTCCAGCTCTTCAAGGCTGTCGATGATATCAATATCGTTATTCATCACGTCACAGTCAGTGTATTTGAAACAATGCGCGGGATTATTTCATCTGGGGTTTGGGTTGGCAATGTGGGGTTTCGCTTCCCAAGCACATTAAGCGTTGGGCAGCTCCTCGAATCGATGACCCACTATCTCAGCGGAAGACAACGCTGATTCTGACGCGGGGAAAAATACACGTCTCGCGCCTGCTCCTAAAGCAGCTTCGCGAAACGCCCTGATTTCAACATTGGTATAGCCACCTTCTGATGTTTCAAGTAACTGGACAATCGCAATGGGTGAAAGTGAAAAAAGGGTTCTGGGTAAAAGCTCGGCAGAAATATCTTTGAAGCACTTTTCAACATCAAAGAAATCCCCCATGAGTGTTCTGGGATGGGCCAACGCGGAACAGCTTTTATATACCACTTTGCCACTCTCCACATGTGTGGCGTGGACTTGCCCCTTCTTCACCCGATAATAGATATGCGTACTTTTAAACATTTGTTCTTCCCTAAACATAAAATAAATGACGGCTCGCTATTGTCCCCTGCGCCCACTAAATATGGTTGCGCCGCTATTGCGTCTAAATAACTGCTCTTACTTCAGGTTACCTTTATCCCCAAACGACCTGAAGATGCAGAATTCCGGCGGTTTAGGTATTGCTCGCAATTCCCCAATAAAAAACCGCTCATAGTAAGAGCGGTTTTAACTTTGAGGCTTTTTCAATTAGCCAATAATCATCTGCCCGAGCACATAACCGAGCAAACACGCCCCTATCACACCAATCAAACCGACCGACATAAATGAATGGTTGAAATACCATTTGCCGATTTTGGTGGTACCGGAAGTATCAAAGTTGACCGTAGCGATATCTGATGGGTAATTCGGGATAAAGAAGTAGCCATACACCGCAGGCATAATACCGATAAGCAGCGCAGGGTCGAGGCCAAGTCCCAGACCGACAGGCAGCATCATACGTGCGGTTGCAGCCTGCGAGTTAACCACCACCGACACAATGAACAGCGCCAGTGCGAACGTCCAGGGGTAGTTGGTGACCATTTCTACAATGCCAGACTTAAATTGCGGCATGGCGTATTTGAAGTAAGTATCAGACATCCAGGCGATACCGAAAATCGCAATGGCCGCCACCATACCGGATTTAAATACCACGCCATTTGGCACGTTACGTGGGTCGGTTTTGGTTGCCAGCAAAATGACACCACCAAAACAGAGCATCATCATCTGGATAATCACGGACATGCTGATAGGTTTAGTGCCCGCCCCGATTGTCCGTACTTCTGGCACCATGGCGATAAACACAATGGTCAGAATCGAAAACAGGAAAATCAACACCGCATTGCGTGCAGAAGCCGGCAACGTTTCATTCAGCGATGTCGCTGTCGTGTTCAGGATTCGCTCTCGCCACTCTGGATCTTTCATGCGCGCCTGATATTCAGGATCGTCTTCCAGTTCTTTACCGCGTTTCATCGAGTAAAGTGACATCAGCAGTGTACCAAACAGGGTCGCTGGCACCGTTACCATCAAGATCGACAGTAGCGTGATTTCTGCCTGGATGTTGGAAAGCTGCGCAAGGTAATAAACCACCGCCGCAGAAAGGGGGGATGCTGTAATCGCTATCTGGGAAGCAACCGAAGAGGCTGCCATTGGACGCTCAGGACGAATGCCGTTTTTCAGCGCCACGTCACCGATAATCGGCATGATGGAGTAAACCGCATGGCCTGTACCCAGCAGGAATGTCATGGTGTATGTCACGAATGGCGCAATCAGGGTCACCCGTTGCGGGCTTTTACGCAGCAGCCTTTCCGCGACTTGCAGCATGTATTTCAAACCACCGGCAGCTTCAAGAATAGAAGCACAGGTGACCACCGCCAGAATGATCAACATCACCGTGACTGGCGGTGATGTTGGCGGCATCTTAAGAATAAAGACCTCAACAACAAGACCAATACCCGATATGACACCAAGGCCAATACCTCCGTATCTCGATCCGAGATACAGCATTACGAGCAGGAACAGGAACTCCAAATACAACATGAAAATATCCTTAATTTAATGATTGTTATAGATATTTTCTGTTCATTACCCTGTTAAAACCGAAGAAAACTTCACACTCCTTTACGAATAAAATGCAAATGTTTGGTTATAAAACATAGGCCACATTTATCGCTCTTCAAGTAACACATCCTCTCCTCTTCGGTTAAAAAAATGCGCTTCAAAGGTAAACGTGCCGTTGATTAAGCCAAACGGTTTATCGTCCCAGATCACGCCGCTGGTTGTTATTTACTTTGATATCCAAGCATTACACTCTTTGTCTTGTTCTTTCTACTGACCATGATTAACACGCTGAATCTGTTGCCAGCACTAGGTTTCGGCGGTAATATCGCGCCAATTTTTTCGGGGATAGAGGCGCTCTCTTTACCGACGAGATTCTCTGAAGAAATTCAGATGTTAACGCAGAGCTACGCTATAGTTCTGGATTATCAATGCGCCCTGTAAAAAAGGGCCTTTGGAGGTGGAAACCAATAATGAAAAAATGGTCTGCTATTCTGGCCAGCGCTGCGTGTGCAGCAGCTATCTTTACCACACCGGCACATGCTGCTGATGATCAGCTCATCTTTGCAAACTGGGGCCCTTACATCTCAACTGAGTTGCTTGAGCAATTTACCCGCGAAACCGGCATCAAGGTCATCTACTCAACATATGAGTCAAACGAAACCCTGTATGCAAAAATGAAAACCCACCCGGATGGGTATGATCTTGTGGTGCCTTCTACCTACTTTGTGGCGAAAATGCGCGATGAAGGTATGCTCCAGAAAATCGACCATTCTAAGCTCAACAATTTCACCGAGCTGGATAAAAACTACCTCGACAAGCCTTTTGATCCTAACAACGATTACTCAATCCCTCACGTGATTGCGATGACAGGTCTGGCGGTTAACACTGACATGTATAACCCAGAGGATTTCGACAGCTGGGCAGACTTGTGGAACCCAGAGCTTAAAGGCCAAATCATGCTGATGGACGACACCCGTGAAGTGTTCCACATCGCACTGCGTAAACTGGGCTACTCTGGTAACTCTACCGACCCAAAACAGATTGATGAAGCTTATGAAGAGCTGAAAAAGCTGATGCCAAACGTGCTGGTATTTAACTCAGACAACCCGGCAAACCCGTATTTGTCTGGCGAGGTGGGACTAGGCATGTTGTGGAATGGCTCAGCGGCGGCAGCACAGCGTGAAGGTCTGCCTATTGAGTTGGTGTGGCCAAAAGAAGGCGGTATCTTCTGGGTAGACAGTCTGGCAATTCCGAAAAATGCGAAGAATGTTGAAGCAGCCCATAAGATGATCGACTTCCTGCTGCGCCCAGAGATCGCGGCACGGATCAGTGCTGACACGGGTTACCTGACAGGGGTCGAAAAATCGAATGCCAAGTATAAAGACAACCCAACCCTGTTCCCGCCTCAGGAAGACCTCGATCGCGGTGAATGGCAAGACGCGGTTGGCGAACTCACCGAGAAGTACGAAAACTACTTCCTGCGCCTGAAAACCGGCGAATAATCCCCAGGGCCATCCGTTGTGATGGCCTTACTTTGCCCGACAGCAACAGCGGTTGCTTCTTCTCTCAGCAGCACCAAATAAAAAGAGCCGAAACGTCGGCTCTTAGCAATTAGGCAATTAACATCATTGGGATCAGCAGATTTGTCCCGCTCCCACCTTGATGTCCATTTGGTTTTCGATGGTCGCCTGCGCAGCAAGGCGTAGGCCTTCAACAATGGTATCAAGTGACATGGACGGTTGCTCAGTTCCGGCGGCCTGCTCCGGCAGTAAGGGAATGTGGATAAAGCCATGCCCTATATCGGTGTCACAAAGATAGTGTTGAATGCCATAAAACAGGTGATTACACACGAAAGTCCCTGCCGTGTTTGATACCTGGCAAGGAATGCCGTTTTCCTGCAACTTGCGGGTGATCGCCTTGATTGGCAAGGTGGAAAAATACGCAGCTGGGCCTTCTTCATCAATCGGTTCATCAACCGGTTGGTTGCCACCATTGTCTGGAATGCGGAAGTCGTCAACATTAATCGCGATACGTTCAGGGGTGATCGCGGTGCGGCCGGCGGCCTGTCCTACCGTGATGACATAGCTTGGTTGGTGTTTCTCAATCGCCTCACTGACTGCTTTTATCGCTGCATAACGGGTCACCGGCACTTCGCAAGTGACAATGACGCCACCGTCAAGCTCAACGCCGTCCAGTTTCTTCACTGCTTCCAATGCAGGGTTGATTGAAGCGCCACCAAAGGGTTCGAACCCCGTAATCAGAACTTTTTTCATCGCTTTCCTCAGAATGCAAAGCCGTACATAACAACTATGTTAAATGCCAAGATGATCAATCCGGGGATCATCTGCATGAGAATGACATGGTGCTTGTTTTTTAGCTCAAGCAGCGCAGCCGGGACAATATTGAAGTTGGCCGCCATGGGTGTCATCAGCGTACCACAATAGCCGGAAAGCATACCCAGCACGCCAATAATGGCTGCGTTACCGCCATATTCCATGATCAGCAATGGAATACCGATACCGGTCGTGATAACCGCAAATGCAGCGAATGCATTCCCCATTACCATGGTAAATACCATCATGCCGACACAGTAAGCAATCACGTTCACCAGCAGCATATTCTCAGGGATCATCATTTTTACAATTTGCGCAACGGTATCGCCGACGCCTGCCTGATTAAACAGGTAGCCCAGTGCCGCTAAGAATTGCGAAAGAATCGCTGCCCAGCCAATCGAATCAATCAAACGGCGTCCTTCATTCAGGCTATGCATGGGTTTGCTCTTGGTTATCAACAGCGCCACAATGATTGAAGCAACCGAAGCAATACCCAGCCCCACCAGCGCTCCCAGCGAAGTAAACTGGCTGATAGCCACTGTGAGCAAAGGAACAATAACGGCAGGGATGAAGAGTTTATTTTTCAGTACTGCGGCGGTTTTCTGGCGTTCTTCATCACTGGTGGTTTTGTAATTCCCGATCCCCATAAATCCGCCTGCCGCCAACGCAGTCAGAGCCAATACCATCAAACCGGTAACCCAGTGTGGGATCATCGCACCAAAGATAAAGGTGGTACCATAAATCAACCAGAAAAGGCCGCTACCAATACGCTTCGGATTGTCTTTATCCAAAAAGCTTTGCAGTGAAAATGCCAGCAGGAGCAAGCCTGTGGTTTGGTAAATATATTCAAGCATGGCGTTTACCCTTCATTTCCCTGCTCATCAGCCATTGGCTTAGCATTAATACCACTTTTCAACAACTTGGCTTCAACAACTTTGCTGAACACTACAAACACCACGAAGGAGGCTATCGCTGTCGGTAGTGCCCACAACGCCATGGTTTCAAGTTGAACATCCAATTGGTTATCCGCCATCACACCTTTGATCAGCAAAATGCCGCCGGTGCCAATAAACAACAATTGACTGAAGAAGTTGCCAACGTTTTCACTCGCGGCAGAAAGGGCCCGGATTGCCTGGCGTTTTTCTTCTGCCAGTTTCGGTGACGCTTTTTCCGCCGCCGCTTCTGCCATCGGTGCGATCAGTGGACGGACCATTGAAGGGTGTCCGCCAATACTCAGTCCCATACCATTGGTCACTTTGCGCAGCAGCAAATATGTCATCAGGATTTTACTGACAGAGGCTTTTTTCATTGATCCGATAAGCCGCTCCGCACGCTGGCGCAGTCCATAGCGTTCAAGAATGCCAATCATGGGAAGGATAAGGATGAAAAGAGACATATAGCGGTTTTGGGTGAATGACTGACCGAGAATGGAAAGTATTTCCATCACGGCAATGTCGGCGACAAGCCCGGTTGCTACACCGGCAACCAAAATAACCAGCAGGGTGTTTAGCTTCAGTGCTAACCCCACCGTAATAATAGCAATGCCAATTAGTGGCCAAAAGTCAATCATGTTTACTCTCTACACGGTATGTTGTCATTTTTCTGCCGGGACTCCCAGCGTCAGCCCGAGTATACGAGAGCCCCCAAATCTCCTCCAATCAGAGATTTTTGTTCTTAAAACCAATAAATCGGTTTAAGTCAGAGCCAGGGTTATTTACAACCAGACGCCCATCAGCAGCGGTTAAACGCGACGTTTCCTGCGTTTTCACCAATAATGAAATAAATGCCCCTGTTTTAGAGACACTATGACATCATGGATTAACGCGCTCATTCTTACGTTGCTACTCAGCATTGGCTTTACTGCCAACGGATTGGCAACGGAACAGCACGTGGATTTGGTGAAAGTCGACAAATCTGCCCGTAAGATGTATCTGATTCAGGGTGATCGAATTGTAAAACGGTATCACATATCTCTCGGTGCCAACCCCAAAGGACACAAGCTGCGGGAAGGCGACCAACGCACACCTGAAGGCCATTATTTACTCGATTTCATCAATGAAAAATCCCGCTTTTATCGCTCTATCCGCATCAACTACCCCAATGAAAACGACGTAAAACGCGCCCAGAAACTGGGGGTTAACCCCGGCGGCCAAATCATGATTCACGGTCAGAAAAACAACAACGATTCCCTCCCCGGCAGTGGGCGTAGCAAAGACTGGACGGACGGCTGTATCGCTATCACCAACGAGGAGATAGATGAATTCCTCCGTCTGGTCAAGCTGGGCACCCCGATTGATATTAAATGGTAATTTGCCGGTAAGCTCAAAAAAGCCAGACACCCGCAAACGCTGTCTGGCTTTTTGTTATTGATAGAAACTGGTCACACCGCATCGTCAGCAACGAAGGGAACCAACATCATGAAACAGGCTTGTCCTCTGTTTCAGGCCCACTTTCTTCCAGATCCTCCAGATAATCCTTCGGTGGCGGCGTCCATTCACGGTCAGTCATACTGTGTCTGTCCATTCGGTCTTTCTTCATCGCCTCACGAACGGTTTCTTCAAGCTGGATAAACAGGTGTTGGTAGTGAGTATCATACGATTGTGATTCATCGCCGCCCATCCATGTGTCATACAGTTTTTCCGAGCTTTCTTTTTCAATTCGGTTAAAGGTCGCTTTTTGCTGCTCAACCAAGAATGGGTGAGTGCCAAGCGTTCTCAGCGCTTCTGCGCCCATTTCCAGCGCTGAATGGAAGGTTTCCTTCACAACAAAATCCGCGCCGGCATGGCGCAGCATGTAAGCATGACCGCGATCAAACGCGCGGGCCAGCACTTTGACATGCGGGTAGGTATGCTTCACATATTCGACAAGCTCGGTCGTGGTCTCCTGGTTATCCATCGACACCACCAGCATGGCCGCCTCTTCAATCCCTGCCGTATGGAGGTGCTCTGGGCGTGTCGCATCACCAAAGTAGCTTTTCACATTAATTTTTCGAAGGTTCTCAACCTGTGCCACTTCATAGTCCAGCACCACGGTTTTCACACCGTTGGCGGTCAGGATCCGGTTCACTACTTGGCCAAACCGACCCACACCAGCAATGATCACGCTACCCTGCTCATCAATTTCATCATATTCCCGGTTATTCTTGCTTTTGGCATAACGCGGCAGGATCACTTTGTCGTACAGGATAAACAGGCCCGGCGTCAGGAACATGGACAGGGCGACAACCAGAGACAGCAATTGGGCAGTGTCTATCGGCAATACGTGGTTTTGGGTGGAAAAGCTCAAGAGCACAAAACCAAATTCCCCCGCCTGCGCAAGACTTAATGCAAACAACCAGCGTGCAGTCCCCTTAATGTGAAAAATCAACGACAGCACCAAGAGAATTGCCGCTTTCAGCACCATCAATCCAACGGTAAGTCCGATGACGGCAAAGAAATTGTCGAACAGAATGCCTACGTTGATACCCGCACCCACCGTGATAAAGAACAACCCCAGCAACAGCCCTTTGAACGGCTCAATGTTGGACTCCAGTTCATGGCGAAATTCACTGTTGGCAAGCACAACCCCCGCGAGAAACGTACCAAGCGCAGGCGACAAGCCAATCAGGCTCATCAGTACCGCAATACCAATCACTAACATCAGCGCCGTCGCAGTGAAAATTTCGCGCAAGCCGGAGCTGGCGACAAAACGGAACAATGGCCGGCTCAGGTAATGTCCCCCAATGACCAGCGTCGCGATGGCGGCAGTGATCACCAAGCCCAGCGCCCAGCCCGGCAAGCCAGCAACCAGACTCAGTTCCTCATGGTGTTCTGCGGCCGCCGCTGCTGCGCTTTGTGCCTGTTCAACCAACTCGGGCAACGCCAGCAATGGGATAAAGGCCAGCATCGGGATCACCGCAATATCCTGAAAAAGCAACACAGAAAATGCACTGCGCCCGCCTTCGGTTTTGGTCAGCCGCTTTTCATTGAACGTCTGGAGTACGATCGCGGTCGAAGAGAGCGCGAAAATCAGGCCTATCGCCAGCGCAACACTGCCGGGCTGGTTAAGGTGCAATGCAATCCCCATGACAGCAGCCGCTGTTAGGCCAACCTGCAACCCTCCCAGACCCAGCAATTTATTGCGCATCGCCCAGAGCATTTTCGGCTCCAGCTCAAGGCCGACAAGAAACAGCATCATCACCACGCCAAATTCAGCAAAATGCTGGATTGTCGTGGTTTCATCCCCCACCAAACCGATCACCGGTCCAATCACTACACCGGCAATCAGGTAACCTAACACCGAGCCCAGCCCAAGCCTTTTGGCGATAGGAACGGCCACAACCGCAGCAGCAAGGAAAATAAACGCCTTAAGGAATATACCTGTCATCACTCACCGTCCTTCAGCACATGCGCGATGTTACCCGCGGTGATTTTTTCACTGACCGCTGCTTTGTTAAGATCAACCGTACCGTCAACAAAGGCATTGAGCAGCCGCTTATAGGCAGCAACGTGGCGCTCCACTTTGCCGTCTTCCGCTGCGGTGCGGGAGCCAAAGAGAGCAAACGGCGCGAGGTAGCGCATTCCCGTCAGGTTTGCCATCTGTTCCAGCGGCGCCAACAGCTCCCGAATTTTAAAGTGGTTAAATCCGTCCGCTTTGTAGGCTTCTTCCTTACCGCCCGCCGTAATGGCACACATAAATTGCTTCCCACGAAGTGCAGTACCTTGCGACCCATAGGCAAAGCCATATTCCAACACCAAATCTTGCCATTCTTTCAAAATGGAAGGCGTGGAATACCAGTAAAGCGGAAACTGGAAAATCACTACGTCATGCACCAGCAGACGCTGCTGTTCCAGATCGATATTGATGTGGTAATCAGGGTATTCACCGTAAAGATCAACCGCCGTAACCCCTTCAACTGACTTTGCTACCTTGAACAATGGGACGTTCACTTCTGAACGCCGCTGGGATGGATGCGCAAACAGCACCAATACGTTGTTTTTATTATCTGACATAGCTTTCCTTCGTGTCTTATCGAGAGGTGAATAAGGCTGTTTTTACCCGATTCACTGACGCATCCAGCGCGTCACATCTCGTTAATTACACCCGTTATTCTACCTGCTGAGCCCCTCTGTTTTATTCTCAATTTAGTCATTTCTCAACAGGAAGTCTTTCCCCTTCGTTTACAGCCTGACAGAAGCGCAAATGAAAACACTGGTAAACAATAGCTTTACCCCAAAGACCAGTATCACCGAGCCAAGCACTCTGAACGGTATTGTAACGACCCAGATGGAATCCAAGGCTGTTCGACCAGATGCAAAACCTGTTGCCACTCAAGCAGGCCGCACATGCACTGGCAACCAAATCTGACTGGCCTGCGCGCTGACGGTGAACGGATACTGGATACTCTGATGGATATGGCTGAGCAGATCGCAAACCTGCCAGGTTAAGCTGGCGACACCAAGAGGGGGCTTGCAAATGCGCCCCCTCGAATAGACCAGAAAAACATCATTTTAGAAATCTATGTGAAAATAATAACCAAACCTCTTATTTTCCAATAAAAAAATGCAATGCAGCGTTTTAAATCACAACAAAGCCTTGATTTAAAATGTTAAAAAATACACACAATACACTGATAATACTGGCTATAAATCCAACTGAGCCCCCATAACATTCACCCTTTCAATGCTTTCATCAAAAGACACTCTCAAACGCTTCATTCTTTCACCTTAATCACTTTACAAATCCCTTTTCCGCTATACAATCACGCATCCCCTGATTATTTTTTACCCAAGGTGTTCTCCCTATGAATCCAACACGTTTTGGTAACGTGATGGCGGCTGTGGCTTTCCTGCTATGGGGCGCAATGCCGCTCTACTACCAGTTTCTACCCAATGCAGCCATGGATGAACTGTTGGCACTGCGCATTCTTGCGTCACTGCCGTTTTTACTTCTGGTGCTGCAAGTTCGCAAAGCCACGTCGCCAAACTGGTCAGCGCTGGTTGCCGATAAACGTTCGTTTTTCTTTGCCGGACTTGCATCCGTGATGATGTGTATTTCATGGAGTGCATTTACCTGGGCAATGACCAATGATCGTGTGT
This sequence comes from Grimontia hollisae CIP 101886, assembly GCF_000176515.1. Lineage (GTDB taxonomy): Bacteria > Pseudomonadota > Gammaproteobacteria > Enterobacterales > Vibrionaceae > Enterovibrio > Enterovibrio hollisae. The sequence continues at coordinate 393,579 of NZ_ADAQ01000012.1, read as the reverse complement.
TGGACGCAAGCCTTGGTTATTTTATTAACCCTCTTCTGGTCATTGCTCTGGGTGTGGTGGCATTTAATGAAACGCTGACCCTTGGACAAAAAGCGGCGGTATTGTTTGGTGCCCTAGGCCTCAGTTACCAAATCTGGCAATACGGTGAACTTCCTGTTGCAGCCCTGCTAATGGCGGTGTTTTTTGCGCTCTATGGCTGGTGCAAGCGTCATGTGAAGTATGATGCAATCTCAAGCCTTTTAGTCGAAACCATTGCGCTGCTGCCGGTTGCAGCGATTTACATGGCTTACAAGATAGGAATAGGCACCAGTGTTGCTGTGTCAGGTGACATGTCTACCCTGTTGTTATATCTCGGTGCTGCACCTGTCACTTTGCTGCCACTGTTCTTTTTCTCAGAGGCGGTCAAGTATGCGCAGATGTCGATGATTGGGTTTATGCAATACATTGAACCTTCACTGCAATTTGTGCTCGCTATCGCGGTTTTCGGCGAGGCTTTTGATGGGGTGAAAACCGTCAGTTTTGGTTTGATTTGGCTGGGACTGGCTATCAGCATTATCGAAAGTCTGGTGAAAGTAAAACCCAAGCCGGACTTGCCTCAGCATTGATTAACTGTCTGAATAAAAAGAAAAGGCACCTTCGATGAGGTGCCTTTTTTGTCCTTATTGGTGCGGCTATCAGTCTTCCAAATCTACCAGCTTGGTTGAACCACCGTGATGCTTCTCTCGTAATCTCTGGATAACGGCAAAGAAGCCCGGGATCAGGAAGGTACCGGCCAACAGCACACAGAGCAGACCACCCGTCAGTGAAATACCCAGTGAGTTCTGGCTGATATGACCAGCACCGGTTGCAAAGATCAGCGGCATGATACCCAGAATGAATGACCAGGATGTCATGTTCACCGCACGGAAACGCAGCTTACCGCCCATCACTGCGGCCTTATCAATTGGCAGCTCATTCTGTTCACGCTCGTTCTTACCGAACTCCACAATCAGGATGGCGTTTTTCGCCGCCAGGGCAATCAGCAGAACCAGACCAATCTGCGCATACAGGTTGAGCGGTGTGCCTGTCATCGCTAACGCAAGGAAGGAACCCAGCGTGGCCACTGGCACCACCAGAATGATCGCCAGCGGAATACTCCAGCTTTCATACTGCGCCACCATAAACAGGTAGATAAAGATCAGCGCCAGGGCAAACGCGTAAATCGCAAGGTTGCCCGCTTGCTTCTCCTGATATGCCATACCTGTCCACTCATACTGGTAACCTTGCGGCAGTACGTCAGCCGCAACCCGCTCCATCGCGGCAATCGCGTCACCAGATGAATAACCCGGTGCAGGTGAACCCTGGATAACCGCAGCGCGGTACATGTTGTAACGCCATGCCACATCCGGTTCAAACACCTGTTCAATATCAATCAGGGTGCTCAGCGGGATCATCTGACCAGTGTTCGAACGCACGTGGAAACGGCCCATCGAGTCGAGATCGTTACGGTAATCACCATCTGCCTGAATAGTCACACGGTAGTTCTTACCAAACAGGCTGAAGTCATTCACGTACATGCCGGCAAGGTTGCCCTGCAAGGTGGTGAAGATTTCTGAAAGCGGGATACCCAACTGCTTGGCTTTTTCACGATCGATATCGATATAGAAATGCGGTACGTTAGCGCGGAATGTACTGAAGGTACGTGCAATTTCCGGCTGCTCGTTAGCTTTTTGCATCAGCTGTTGCATCACCATCGCCAACTCACCACGGCTGCGGCCAAGGGTATCTTCCAGTACAAATTCAAAACCGGATGAAGGCCCCATCCCCGGCACAGCTGGCGGTCCCATCGCAAACACAACCGCTTCAGGCAATTCTTCGGCTGCTTTTGCGTTAATGCGGTTGATGATGTCAAACGAAGAATGGTCTCCATCCAATGCCTGTCGGGTTTCCCAATCTTTCAATTTCACAAACATAGATGCACCGTTCGATGCTGCGGCACCGGTCAGGAAGGCATAGCCATTCGCCACCGTCGCACCATCAACACCTGGCTCAGCAGTGACCATTTCCCCGAGTTTGCGCGTCACATATTCTGTACGGGACAGGGAAGCGGCATCAGGAAGCTGGATGTTAATCAGCATCACGCCTTTATCTTCCTGCGGCACGAAACCGGTTGAGGTGGTTTTGGCAAAGTAACCCGCCGCACCCACTGCCACGATAAACAACACACCCAGCACAGCGGTTTTACGTACCAGGAAACCCGCGACTGCACCGTACTTGGTGGTGATTTTTTCCAGACCGTTGTTAAACACCTTGAACCAGCGGGCATGATTATCACCGCCCTGGCGAAGTATCAATGAACACATCGCCGGTGACAACGTCAGCGCATTAATCGCCGAAAGCAGTACGGATATACAGATAGTCAGTGCAAACTGGCGGTACATGATCCCTGTAATCCCCGGCAACATGGCAACCGGCAGGAATACCGCCAACAGTACCAATGTTGAGGTGATAATAGGCCCTGTCACCTCTTTCATCGCCAGCAAGGTTGCCTGTCGTGGTGTGAGGGACGGGTTTTTCGCCATATTGGTATCAACGTTTTCGATAACCAGAATGGCATCATCGACCACGATACCGATAGCCAGAATCAAACCGAATAGGGTCACGGTGTTGACCGTAAAGCCCGAGGCCAACATCACGGCGAACGTACCAATCAGGGACACTGGGATCGCCACTACCGGGATCAACGTGGCACGGAAGCTGCCAAGGAACAGGTACGTCACCGCGATAACCAGCAGCACCGCTTCAACCAGTGTTTTCACTACGCCTTTGATCGATTCGGAGACGAACAGGGTCGTGTCATAGCTGGCTTCATAGCTCATGCCTTCAGGGAAGTTCTGCGCAAGCTGTTCCAGACGCTCCATCACCAGACCGCCACTTTCCAGCGCATTGGCATCAGATTGCAGGTTCAGGATCACGATAGAGGCTGGACGGTCACGGAACTTACCGTTACCGGTATAGAATTTCTTGCCCAAAGAGACGTCAGCAATGTCTTTCAGGTACACCATTGAGCCGTCTGGGTTGGCACGGACAACCACATTTTCAAACTCTTCCACCGAGCTCAGGCGGCCTTTGGTGACAAGCTTGAACGTCATTTCCTGTGCATTGTTAAACGGAGGTGCACCTATATCACCGGCAGCAACCTGTACGTTCTGCTCTGCAAGCACAGAGCGCACATCTGAGGTAGTGATGCCAAGGTTTGCCATCTTCTCAGGGTTCAGCCAGACACGCATGGCATATTCGCCACCGCCGATCACGTTAACTTCACTGATCCCCTTGACCCGTGCAATCTGGTCTTTGATGTTCAGGTTGATGTAGTTAACCAGAAACTGGTCGTCGTACTTGCCTTCCGGTGAATAAAAGTTCAGCACCATCAAAAGGTCAGGCGAGCGTTTTTTCACCGTCACCCCCACCTGACGCACTTCCGGCGGCAGTTTGGATTCAATCTGTGCCACGCGGTTTTGCACGTTAACCTGCGCCATGTCAGGGTCGGTGCCGATATCAAACGTCACGTTCAGGTTGTAGGAACCATCGTTGGCACTCTTGGAAGACATGTAGATCATGTTTTCCACACCATTGACCGAGGTTTCTATCGGGTCGGCGACAGCCTGTTCCACCACCTCTGCACTGGCACCGGAATAAACCGCTGTCACACTCACTGATGGTGGGCTGATACGCGGATATTCCGCCACCGGCAGGGTCAGCAGCGCAATCGCACCCGCCAGTGTCAGAATGATGGAGATAACCAGCGCAAACTTGGGGCGCTGTATAAAAAAGCGACTAAGCATCCGGTTACGCCCCTTGGCCTTCTAGGCGAACAGTCATGCCATTACGCACGCGTTGCAAGCCTTTGGTCAGCACTTTCTCACCTTCGTTTAACCCTGTCAGCACAATCACGCCCTGCTCGATTTGTGGACCCAGTTCGATGTTACGGCGCTCAACGATATTGTCGTCTTTCAGCACCATCACGAAATCCCCTTCCAGATCGGTCTGCACCGACAAACGCGGGATCACCAGTGTCGGTTTGGCGTTTTTGTCTTTCACGATCACTTCCACGTACTGGCCGGGCAGCAAACGGTGTTCCGGGTTAGGGAATTGTGCACGCAGGGCAATGGTGCCGGTTTGGGTGTCGATACGGTTACCGAGGTAATCGAGCTGACCCTTGTACTCGTAATCAAACCCTTTACCTAACTTCAACCACACTTCTACATCGTCGTTACGTCCCTCACCCTGTCCAGACATCCGGTCTGCGCCGGACTGCAATCGCTGCTTCTCACTCATGGAAAATGAAGCATGCATTGGATCCAGGCTGACAATGGTCGTCAGCACACCGGTAGACGGTGACACCAAGTCACCGATGCTTGCCCGGCTTTCGCTGATCCGGCCAGAAAATGGAGCACGGATAATAGTATGGGAAAGATCGGTTTCTGCTGCCTGCAACTGTGCTTCAGCAGATTTGAGTGCCGCTTCTGCCTGCAGTTTCACAGCAGTCAGGCGGTCGAATTCAGATTGACTGATACCACCACGGGGGAGCAGGTCCTCACCACGTTTATAATCGAGGTTTGCATTAGTGACACCTGCTTTTGCCTGGGCAACCGATGCTTTGGCACTGGCCACTTTCGCTTCATAGAGAGAAGGGTCGATTTTATACAGAAGCTGACCGGTATTGACCATCTCCCCCTCTTTAAAATAGCGTGATTGAAGATAACCGGATACCTGCGGAACAATGCCGACATCTTCTATCGCTTCTGTTCGCCCCACAAAGCTCTGTTGAGGCTGGTAATCAATCAACTCTGCAGTTTCAACTGCAACAATGGGGGCAAACGCTTGCTTCTGCTGAGTTTCCTGGCCTCCACATCCGGCCAGAAGCGCAGCACCTACCAGCGTAGGAAGCAATAACTTCCGTTTGATCATGTATTTCTCCTTCCCTCAACCACATCGTGTCGGGCAAAAGTGATAAGTAAATGTAAAGTAACATAGCCTGACGGTATTTATTGTAGAGCGAAGATCAAAACCCGCTGTTTAAAAGACTGGAAAATCACCTCTTTCTTATTGCCGCTTTTCGGCCATGCCGCATCAAGTATGCCAGTGATTCCTGACTGAAAGCTGTACCGGGCGACAGAACGTCGACCAAAAACGGTAAAGGATGGGGATATATCCCCAAACAACCTGAAAATGCAGGATTCAGGTTGCTTGGGTATAAAACATCACCGTATTTTTATTGGTCGTCGTAAGGCTCAATAGTTGAACCTTCAAGCAAATACCCCGCTTGGGCAATGTCGTGGGAAATCGTTTCGGTTTTCAGTTTGCCCACCACGTAAACCACATCCCACAATTCCTGTACCGGCGCGCCTTTTTCAAATTTCACATACACAATTTGGTTGGGCGGCGGTGGCGGCACATGGATACATGCACCAAAGAATGGCACCAGTAAAAACTCAGTGACAGTATTGGCGTCACCTTCAAGGGGGATCACAAAACCAGGGATTTTCACCAGGCTGTTATTGAGTTCAGGTCGGACTTTTCCTACCAAACTTTGCTGAGCGGCAGTATCGCCGCTATGGTCCACCAGCGGCATACCACGATCATTGAACTGATTGCGTTCAGATTCCGGGATCAAATCCAGCCAGTCCAGCGTCAATGCTCCTTCAGCTGACACAAAGAACGGCAGGCACGCGGTCAATATCAGTAACCATTTTTTCATCATTATTTATATCCGTATTGTCATGCCATCTGACAGGGATTGGCGATACGCACGAAGCGCTGGCAGCACGCCAACCAATAATCCGGCTATCAGGACAATGCCTAACAGTCTCCATTCATGTTGACTTAAAAGCGCAGCGGAAAGTTGCAAGCCATACTGACTCAGGACAAAGGGGGCTGCCACTTGAATCAGGATCAGAAGCACTGCCACCCCGGCAATGATACCCAGCAAGGTCAGAAACAGTGCCTCACTGATCAGCAAAATGAAAATATGGGCAGGCCTTGCCCCCATACCCCGCAAAATTGCCATTTCCCGCCTACGCTCATTCAGGCCCGTCAACAAACTGGAGAGCATGCCCATTAACCCGGCAACCACCACAAACCCTGACACCACCAGCAACGCTTGTTCTGCCACTGACATCATGCCCCACAGTTCATGCAGTGCAATCCCCGGCATAATTGCCGTTAGCGGCTCCTGTTTGTACTCGTTGATGGTGCGTTGCAGGGCGAATGTCTGGATGCGGCTTTTCAGTCCGACTAATAATGCCGTAACTTGTCCGGGATGAAGCGTATCAGGATCGATATCTTCTGCTCTCACCCCTGCTCCCATTCTCGCACCACTCTCCCACCCAATGTGGATAGCTTCGATCGCTGGCAGCGACACATGCACGCTGCGGTCAACGGGCGTCCCGGTCGGGGCAAGGATCCCGGTCACCTTAAAGGGCAGGTTGTCGTGTCGGGCAAAGTTTTTGTCGGCAAGCCCGTGGGCGATCACGATCTCATCGCCCAGTCTATAATTCAGCTTTTTAGCGACCTCAGAGCCAATAACCGCATCAAACAGTCCATCAAAAAGGGCACCTTGAGAAAACGTCAGCGCCTGCTTTTGACCATAACGGTAATATTTAAAGTAATCTGTGGTGGTTCCCACTACGCGAAATCCCCGGTGAGAATCACCAAGGGACAGGGGAATTGACCAGGCGACCGAAGGGTGATTTTTCACGTCCTCGACACTTTTCCAGTCAATATTATTGGTCGCATTGCCTATCCGGAATACAGAGTAGAGCAGCAGGTTTACCTGACCAGAGCGCGCACCCACAATCAGGTCCGTCCCGGAGATGGTGTTGGCAAAACTTTCCTTGGCCTGTGTACGGACCCGCTCAACACCTAGCAGCAAAGCAACGGACACCGCGACGGTAAACACGGTGAGCAACGCCGTGGTTTTCCGGTTTTTCAGGCTTTGCAACGCCAATCGAAGGATGGCCATCTATTCTCCCTCCATCTGAGATGCGGCACGGTTCAGGGCTGGCAACAGCACTGAGCGGTCGAAATGGGATTCCAATGCACTGTCGTGACTGACAAAAAGCAGGCTGGAACCGGCGTTGTCACACTCATTCATCAACAGGGAAATAAACGTATTCCGGGTATCGGCGTCCAGTGCAGACGTGGGTTCATCGGCAAGCAATAACGCCGGTTTACCGATCAATGCCCTGGCAGCAGCAACACGCTGTTGCTGCCCAATACTGAGCTCAGTCACCGGTTTAGAAAGACAGGTTTTAGGCAGTGCCAGCGCATCAAGCAACCGTTCCGCTTCTTGTTGAAGATCGGTGCCTGCGCGGGCTTTCCGTCGTTTGGAAAAGCGGCATGGCAAAGTGACGTTGTCGAGAACAGACAGGTAAGGAAGCAGGTTGAACTGCTGGAAAATGTAACCGAGGTTATCAGCACGGAAGGCATCCCGCTTCGCCCCTTTTAACACTGTCAACTCCGTATCCAGAATGCGTAATGTGCCTTCATCTGCCGTATTGATTCCTGCCACCAATCCCAACAGGGTAGATTTTCCACACCCACTGGCCCCTTTTAAAAAGACGCGCTCTTTAGCCGCTAACGCAAACTGTGGAATGTCGATTTGCCATGCAGTCTGGCCCGGCCACCTGAAGCGGAGGTTTTCAATGTGTAACATAGTCAACAACCAAAAGGCCCCTTTCGGGGCCAATGAATCAGAAACGGAACGTGTTGGAAGCCGGTACAAGTTTGCCAGCTACAACACCTTTGTCGGTGATGGCCTGCACGCTGATTTTTTCGGTGTTACCGAATACTTCAAACCAGTTTGTTGAGACTGTTTTGAGGCTGTCAGGCGATTGGCAATGGAAGGTGTATTGCGCTGAAAATTCGCCGTGAAGCATTTTCTTATCGTGATCATCATGGTCGTGGTCGTGATGGGCATGTTCTTCATGGTGCTCATGATCATCGTGTTCATCATGATGTCCTTCTTCATGCGCATGATGATCATGGTCGTGGTGATCACCATTCCCTTTGCCCAGCGTGTTGCTGACGGTATGTGATTCCAGTTCGCACCCTGCCTCTGCATTGATAGCAAACAATGCACCCGGCTTGGCGAGCGTCGTCATCGCTTTCTCAATGGCTGCCTTTTGTGCTGCATTTTCCGGTGCGTGCTCAAACCCCACCACATCACTGCCGGGCGCGGTGATTTCAGCCAACAGTTCATCACCATCCTGTGCAATGTGCCATTCAACCACACCGTGTTGGTGGGCATCGTGCTGGCGGTGTTCATCATGATCGGCTGACGCTGTCGATGCCATACCTAAAGCAATTGCACTCAGTGCAAGCATGTTTTTATTTAACATAAACTCTCCAAAATCTAATTTGTTATAAGGTCGCCAATGGTGATGCGTTCATTGGGTGGAGAGCGTGCTTTTTGGGGGACAACAATGACCGAAAAGAAAGGAAGAATAGCGTGGGTAGGATGGGTAAACCCGATAGGCTGCGGAACAACACTCAAGGCACGGGTTTCGACACCAGTGACACCCAACGCACACAGCATGCATTGGTGGTCAATGTTAACCGAATGGTGATGCTCGCCCTTGTGATGCGCAAACGCAACCCCCTGCCAGCCCAGCAAAACGACTAATAACAACGATAATAACGTGCGGTATGGCAGGAGCATGACCCATCAAATGTCTAATCAATAATGTTATAATATAACATTACAGAGTTGAAAGTTTGAATGATTTGCAAAGATTATTTTCCCACAAATCCGGGGCGGCGATATACCCGGGTAGGTCGCCCCACTTTGCCGTGTTCGAGGAAGGCTATCAGGTCACCTTCTTCAACAGCCCTGTCCAAATAGCGTCTGGCGGTGCTTTTACTGATACTGAATGCCTCGGCAATCGCACTGGCGGTTAATTCAATATGGGCATGGGGAAACTGATCGACGATTTGTTTTAACGTGTAAGGGTCAATATTATCCCGCTTTTTAATGATGGTGCCACCGCTGAACAAGACATCCAGCGTGCGCTGGTCAAAGGCTTTTTCATTCACCAGTTGCTGTTTAATGGCACAGAATTTATCCAAACTCTCTGTCAGCCTTTTGTAATCCAATGGCTTGATTAAATAGTCAAACGCACCATACCGCAGCGCTTTCTGGACAGTATCTGAGTCATTGGCGGCAGTTATCAGCACACATTCAGGCCGCCCAAGAGATGGCGGGAGATCAGGTAATAAATCTACTCCCATCCCATCGGGTAAGTAGTTGTCTACGATAAGCAAATCAAAATTCGCAACTGACAGGAGCTCTCTGGCACTCGCCAGGTCATGGACAACACTGACCGCACTGAAACGGCCATCTTTGCGGACAAAATGTTCATGCAACGCAGCAATATCCTGATCATCTTCGATGATAAGCACTTTTAACACGGCTGTTCCTTGGGAAAATAGAGAGTGAAAGCGGTTTCATTGTCATCGCTATCCATTTCGATATGTCCAGAGACCGATTCGACAATCGATTGGACAAGATGCAAGCCAATTCCATGATCTTTGTAGTCAGGTTTGCTTGTGTACCCCATTTGACAGAGGACATCCAAGCTGACCTGAATTCTGGGACCATTGTTATAAAACGCGAGGACATGCTCATTGCGGGTTTCATACATTGCCACCCGGATAGCCCCTTCTTTTATGCCCTCAAGGGCCTCAATGCTGTTGGAAAACAGGTTTCCGACCAGGGTACTGAGCTGTTCTTCATCCATATTGGCAGGTAGCGCATGCCATCCATCCAGCTCAGTGAGGTCAACACTGATACCTTTCTCCGAGGCTTTACCCATATTCGCTAACAACAGCCCTGAAATCATGGGCAGTGACTGGAGTTGCCTTACGCTGTCCATCTGCCCCTGATTGGTCTGGGATTGGGCAAGCACCAGATCAAGTGCCTGCTGGTAATGCCCTAATTGCAGCAACCCGCCCAGCGTAGAGAGCTTGTTTTGGTATTCATGGCGCGTTACACGCAACGACTCCAGATAATGGCTGACCTGGCTGATTTTGTTCGACAGGATCTGTATTTCATCCTGTGCGCGTAAACTGAATACCGCGCCACCTGGCACGTCGTTTGTCGAAGGCAAAGTGACACGTGTCATCACCAGATTACGGCCATTGATTCTGACCAGTTTGTCGATGAAATCCTCACCTTTCAGTGAAAAAATGCCAGGCTCATCTGTTAACTGTGAAACAGCAAAAGGCGTAGGCATTCCCATCTGGTCGCCTAAAAGCATACGGGCGGAGTCATTGATCAAATAAAGCTGCCCATGATGGTTAACTGCCATAAGTCCTTCATGTGCGGCTTCTAGCACGCCTTGGCTCGTGCTCAGTGTCTGGGTGAGTTGCCAGGGTTCCAGATGTTGCATTTTCTGACCAATATACCCGGAAAAACGCCAGGCGATGAGCCCAGACAACACCGCCGCGCTCAGGGCAAAACCAAGCAAAGGGGATATATTTTCTTCGTTCAGTACCGCAATGGTGTTGATGAGGTACCCCACTTTTATCATCCCGACAATTTCACCGTTGTCGATAATAGGAGAGATAAAACGCACAGACGGCCCCAGCGACCCAACACCATAGGAAAGGTAGGCCTCTCCCTGATTCAATGCTTTTTCGATATCTCCGCCAAGCACCGGCAACCCAATACGCTCGGGGACAGGGTGCGCCAGTCGCAAGCCTTTTTCGTTGCTGACCGTAATAAAGTCAGCATCTGTCACCTTTTGCAAACCTGCGACTATAGCCATTACATCGTCAGCGCTTTCCCTGCGAACTGCGCCAACAAGGCTTGGCAGTTGCGCCAGTTGACGGGCCTGCACTTCCGCCCGGAGTGAAATCTGTTCGTCAAGCAAATGGTTGATACGGTGTGAGCTGATGGCCCACCAGCCTGCTGCCGAAAACAGAAAGACACCGCAAAGCAAGATAGTCAGGTGTTTCGTAAAGGAACGGGGAAAAAAGCGCGCGGCCATTGCCGGAACTCCTTGGTTTCAAACCAGTTATAGCATACGGGATTTACTGTCTTTTTGTCAGCGCATCTCCTGCTGATATTGAGCGCGATCCCCATTTTGGTATTTATGAATTTAATGGTTTCTACGCGCCTTATTTCACCCCTCTTTCACCCCCAGCGTGTCGGCGCTTTCAACTTTGTAACAGCATGAAACATGGTTCTTTTCATATTGATTTAGGACAGGTTTTTTGGACGGGTTCCCACTTACTTTGAAGGCAAATCAAAAGGAGGTTTGTATGATGTCTTCAACCAATATGAGATTGCTGATACTTGCCATCATAGGCAGTGTATTGTGGTTCTTCCCTGTGCCCGACGGATTAACGGTTCAGGCCTGGCAAATGATGACCATCTTTGTCGTTACCGTGATGAGCCTGATCATTGCACCACTGCCTTTAGGTGCAATGGCGCTGATGGGGCTCACCGCTGCTACCTTGCTCGGCGTGATCCCCATCCGCACTGCATTGACTGGCTTTGCCCACCCCACGATTTGGATGATTGCCGCCGCGTTCTTCATTTCAAGGGGGTTTATCAGCACCGGGTTTGGCCGTCGTGTCGGTTACTGGTTTATCACCAAGCTGGGTAACAGCTCTTTGGGACTGGCATACGGTCTGGTTTTAACCGATCTGTTGTTTGCCCCTGCGACGCCAAGTACCACCGCGCGATGTGGCGGTATCATTTCTCCTCTATTCCGTTCTGTTGCCAATGCCTACGACTCTGATCCTGAAAAAGGAACCGAGAACAAAATCGGCGCGTTTCTGGTGCAGTGTATCTTCCAGTGTAATGCTATTACCTGTGCCATGTTCCTGACGTCTATGGCCGGAAACCCTCTGGCGGCGAACTTTGCAAAAGAACAGGGCGTAGAAATCACCTGGGCTGGCTGGGCAGTAGCAGCGATTGTCCCCGGTATTATCTGTCTGGTGCTCATCCCGCTGGTCATGTATCTGGTTTTCCCACCTGAACTGAAAAAGACGCCGGAAATGCGTGCGATTGCCCGTCAAAAACTCGCTGATATGGGTGCAATGACACGTGATGAGTGGATGGTCTGTATCACCTTTGTGGGCATGATTAGCCTGTGGGTATTGGGGCCAACATTAGGTATCCATTCCACCGTTACAGCGCTGCTCGGTCTGGTCTTCCTGCTGCTTACCCGCACTATCACGTGGGATGCGGTATTGAACGAGAAAGAAGCCTGGCACACCATCACCTGGTTCGCAGTACTGGTGATGATGGCAGCCCAGCTTAACAAGCTTGGATTCATCGGCTGGTTTGGCGATGCCATCGGTTCTTCACTGTCAGGCTTTGGTTGGGTGACCACCCTTGCGATTCTGCTGCTGGTTTACTACTACAGCCATTACCTGATGGCGAGCGCCATGGCGCACATCAGTGCCATGTACTCCGCGTTCCTTGCCATCGCCATTGCAGCAGGCGCACCACCAATGCTGGCAGCTATCGTTCTGGGTATTTTCAGTAACCTGTATATGTCTACGACCCATTACTCATCTGGTCCCGCCCCTATCCTGTTTGGTGCTGGCTTCCACTCCCTGCAAAGCTGGTGGAAAATTGGTTTTGTGTTCTCACTAGTCGTTATCCCGGTATTCTTCTTTATCGGTGGCGCGTGGTGGAAACTGCTTGGCCTTTGGTAACAAAGTAAACAGATGTAATGCTACGTTTGCCCGCGAAATGCGGGCATTTTTCGTTTTGGAGGGTCTAATTCAGGCAAAAAGGAAGTAGAAATAACACAGGAAGCGCCAAACAACAGACGAAAAAAAGCCCCGTCATTCGACGAGGCTTCGGAATTTGGCTCCCCCTGCTGGACTTGAACCAGCGACATACGGATTAACAGTCCGCCGTTCTACCGACTGAACTAAGGGGGAATAGGCAGTGTTCCTGAGAACGAGAGTGATATTAGGCAAACCGCCTGAGGCATGCAAGCACTATTTTGCATGAAACACTAAAATTGATGTCAAGTGGCTAATTGGCAACCTATTCGCTGTCTACCCCACCTATTTACTCCGTTTCCACGCCATTTACTGTTAACGATATGTTTTCCATCCAGTCAATTTTGTCCCATTTTACTCTGGCCTAGCAGCCTGTATACGCGTTACGGCCCCAAACGATGACGAAGCAGACAATCGCACTTTCCAATATGAGCCGTAAGTTGCGGAGGAGGGGTGTCAAACAAAAGTGATTCCTTTGCAAGACTTTACGTTTGCCCTGCTACAAAAACAGGCTAAGACCACGTACAGTTAAGGAAATAGAGGATGAAATTGAGTTGCCCGTGGCGTTACCCGTTTTTCTAGCAGGACCAATGCTCAGACGCACTACCCAGGATGAAATCTGTTTGTGGGCAGTAACATCTGCCCCTTTGCAGGCAGAGTTTCAACTCTACCGTAGTGATCAGGATCCCCCCATTTTTGTTGACGGGTTTCAACAACACAAGCAGGTAAGGCTTGGGGAACATTGCTATGTCGTCATGGCCCAGTTTCGCAGCGATACCGCGTTTGAGACAGATGTGCCGCTACGCTACGACATTGCCGACAATGGCACTTCGCTGCTCAATGAGCTGGCAGATTTTCTGTACCCAGGCGAAACCCGCGTCAGCTTCATCATTCCTTCAACAGCGGGACATATTGCTCATGGATCATGCCGTCACCCTCATCACCACGGTGAAGATGCATTAGCTGCGCTCGATAAACACTATAGTCAGATACCCGTCGAAGGGCGTGCCAACTTGCTGATCATGAGTGGCGACCAGATCTATGCCGATGATGTCTGCGGCCCTATGATGTATGCCATCCGTCAGACCATCACCTTACTGGGAATGGACGACCAGACCTTCGAAGCTGCCAGTATTTCGCGGTGCAGTGAACTCGAACCAGAGACAACCCCGATTTACGGCCGCACTGACCTGTTGCCCCACAGCACCATCAACCACGGATGGATAAAGCGTCTTTGCAAGGCCAGACCGGAGCCGGTTTTCAGCTCACGCACCACGGATAACCATCTCATCAGCGTCAATGAATTTGTCGCCATGTACCTTCTTGTGTGGTCTCCGGCACTCTGGCAACACCTGTCCTTACCGGAGACACTGCCTTCACTGCCTGTAGAAAAGCAGCAACGTTGGATGACGGAGCATGCTGCACTCACCCGTTTTTGTGCCGGACTGCCCAATGTCCGCCGGTTATTTGCCCACATCCCTGTTTACATGATCTTTGATGATCACGATGTAACAGACGACTTTAACCTGACCGTTGGCTGGGAACGGGCGGTGAATAATGAACCGTTTGCACAGGGCATTATTACTAACGCCATGATGGGGTACTTCTTTTGTCAAGGCTGGGGGAACGATCCCGATGCCTTTACCGATGATTTCTGGACACCCTTAGAACAATTCCTGAATGCCCGTGATCCGGCATCGCTGGACAAAATGACCCAGGTTATCCATCACTTTGAGCACTGGCATTACACCATTCCAACTACCCCAAAAGTGGTGGTAATTGACACCCGCACGCGACGTTGGCGCTCAGAGTCCAGCTATAACAAACCCTCAGGGCTGATGGACTGGGAATCGCTGATGGACTTTCAGCATGATGTGTTCAACAGTGATGCGGTGGTCGTGGTTTCTCCCGCGCCAATGTTCGGGGTGAAACTTATCGAGACCATTCAACGTATTGTCACCATCCTTGGCTATCCATTAGCCACTGACTCTGAAAACTGGATGGCGCACCCAGGCTCTGCCAACGCACTGCTCAATATCTTTAGGCACCCCAAAACGCCCAAAAACTTCGTGATCCTCTCAGGCGATGTGCACTACTCCTTTGCTTATGATATCCGTATGCGCTTTCGTAAAAGCAGCCCAAGGATCTGGCAAATCACGTGCAGCGGTTTTCGCAACCAGTTCCCCGAACCTTTTCTCTCTGTATTTGAATGGCTGGATCGAAAACTGTTCTGGCCCGAATCACCACTGAACTTTTTTACCCGACGCAAACGCATGCGTATTGAAAGAAGAAGACCTGATAATGGTACGAAAAGCCTGTTGGTGAATCAATGCGCTGTCGGAGAAGTCAAATTAAACAGTGATGGTTCTCCGGATTACATTGGCCTGCTTACTGGCAGTGGAAAACGTATCGCTTTTCATCCTTGCGAAGACGTCGAAAACAACGAGGAATTTGCCAACGTTGATGTATCCCGATAACAGGCAATACACTGTGGTGATTGACTTACGACAGGCGGTGATAAATACTCCGCCCCCTTTCCTTTCGAATGAGAACTGATATGTCACGCCAACTTCAATACATCTACAAAGGCGAAACCAAGGTGGTGACGTTTTCTTACCAAAAACATCGCTCACCTCATGAAGCCGCCGCAGAAGCAGAAGGTATTGACCTGACTGACTTTCTGAACATGGAGCGCCAGCTGGAAAGCGTGGCAGATGGCAAAGCCGTGAAAAATCATCGCGACAGTTATTTCAACAAATTAGGGTTTGGAAAGATCACTTTACTGAAGAAAGAAACGGCATCCATCAAAAACAAGCGTTAAACCTTTTACTCATCCGCTCAGGCGCACGAAAGCGCCTTGGGCGCTTTCAGCATAATGTGAAAGAATCTTTACCAGCCCTGTTCCATTCCTAAGACTCATAAATAACTGTTGCCCTGAAACTAGAATCCCTCCTCTTCAATTTCTATTCTCAACGTGTGGTGTGACATTCTTATCACCTGTCCCCACGCGCACTGACGATAAGTCCAGCAAGGGCTTTTACGGAGAATCGGCGGCGACCCTGTGGCTCGCAGGTCCCACTACAGGAGGTTATATGCACGGTGAAAACCACGCACTCATGTTCGAGTTCCCTGAATACAAAGACAAAATCCACGAAATGAAAATGGCGGATAAAGCCTTTTGCCAACTCGTCGACGAATACCATCACCTTGACCACAAAATCCGCGGTCTGGAAATGGCAAGAATCCCCACTGATGATGACAACTTCCGAAACTTAAAACTGCGTCGTGTGCAGCTCAAGGATGAAATCTACCAGCAAATCAGCACCTAGTCCCAGCCGTATATACACTCAACGTATGCGCTACGGGTAATCACGATTTACACTGTTGGTAACAACAGTGCGAGTTTTGGGTGACTCTCTCAGCAACAAGTAAGTAGTTAGGAACCGGACGCAACAATGAAGATGAAAACAACGTTAGCAGCACTTACTGCAAGTTTTCTTATTGCATTATGGTTCCCGGCCATCGCCAGGGAGGCAATGACCTCAGAAAAACATGCCTTCACGGTGGAAACCGTGGCTTCTGGCTTGAATCATCCGTGGTCACTCGTGTTTTTGCCGGATGGCGATATATTGGTCTCCGAGCGAAATGGCGGTTTGAAGCGCATCGGTACCAATGGGGACAAAACGGCAGTACAAGGGTTACCGGAAGGACTGGTCTACCGGGGACAAGGTGGCTTGCTGGGACTTGCACTTTCACCGGACTTTGTACAGTCCAAGCGCATTTATCTCGCATTTGCCGAAAAAGGGCCATTCAGAAAATCTGGCACCGCTGTGGCCTCCGCCACCCTTTCCGGGAACCAACTTTCCAATATCACGACGATTTTCTCTCAAACCCCTAAGCTGGCCGGTGGCCGGCACTATGGCGGCAGGTTGCTGACAACAGATAAGCATCTTTATATCGCATTAGGTGATCGGGGAAACCGCGATAAAGCCCAACAAAACAACGCCCATGTGGGCACATTGGTGAGGCTGAACCTTGATGGCTCTGTTCCCAATGATAATCCTTTTGTCAGCGACAAAAATGCGTTGCCGGAAATCTACGCTTACGGACACCGCAATATTCAGGGCATGACACTGGATAACGACGGCCAAACCCTCTGGACCCATGAACATGGCCCCCAAGGTGGGGATGAACTCAATATGGTGACAGCAGGTGCCAACTACGGCTGGCCGACCATCACATACGGTGTAAATTATGGCACCGGCAGCCAGATAGGCATCGGAACCGAGCTGGTTGGCATGGAACAACCTGTCCACTACTGGGTGCCTTCTATCGCGCCATCTGGTATGGAAATGATTTCCGGACAACAGTTCCACCATTGGCAGGGAGACATATTGTTGGGGTCACTGAAATTTGGCCTGCTTGTCCGGCTTGATATGGAAAACGGGAAAGTGATCGAGGAAGAACGCCTGCTGGACAATCAATATGGCCGTATCAGGGACGTTGTTGAGTCACCCGATGGCGATATTTTTCTGCTTACCGACTCTTCCAACGGTGAGTTACTGAGACTGACGGTTGAGAAGTAGCAGCATGTTGATGTGGCAAAGCCAATGCAAAATGTAAACCTACCGACTTAGGCTCAAATTTGTTTTTTTGCTGAGAATTAAGCGTAAATTTAGAAATGGCTCACCAAGAAATTTATGCAATAAAATTCATTACAACGGTTAGGTGATACGTAACCCAAGCTAAAACAAAGCTGTTTTATCTCATAGACAGTCAGAATCGGCGACGCTATATTCACTGCATACAAACAAAAACAAAGTCATCTTTGCTTGCTGAAAAAGTGAAAACCCCGCCATGCGGGGTTTTTGCTTTCTCCCTACAGCGAAAAAAAGCTTATGCTCTTTCCCCATTTCCGCTGACACGGTATCCAACTCATCTCAGAGCACGACTTCGGCCTAAATTGATTCCGTTTTAAGTATTGAGGGGGTATGCTTCGATGTAAATCAAATCGTTGCCAGCACCTGCCGCTGAGACAGATACAAGGAAACCACATTGAGCAATCAACTCATCAGTATCGATTTGTTTTTTGTTATTGAAAGACTTTTACCGGGTAAACGCAGCATCGAGCTTTTTCGAAGCAACAAAAAGCACCTTCCCATCACAACCTTGCCACTTGAGCATTGTGATTCTGCATCAGCGCTGCAACTGGCACTGTACAAATACTGTAAAAACTATGCGGCCTTCTCACAGGGGCAGCCCTTGTCAGACGAATACGCTATTGATGGAAAGGACGAACACATTGAGCCAGCTACCATCGTCATTGCCGCATTTATTCGTGGCGCTTATTGGTGGGTTGAGCACTACCATGAAATCTACCGCAATGACTGGAGCGAGGACCAGAAATCACGCTGGCTCCGGGACTTTAAACTCTTGGTTCAAGCGATTATCGGTATCGGCAATGTCAACAAGGCGGAGTGGCTTATTAACAATCACAGTGCTATCAAAGCACTGACCTACAACAGCCACATTACGCCTTTCCTTCAACACTACGATTAAACCCAATCCGTCGCTTAATCAACGTTTGGCACGTTGTAAGAACTTATCCAGTTCGTTAGCAAATTTCTGTCTGTCCTGTTGATTGAGCGCTGCTGGCCCACCGGTCTGAACACCACTCGAACGTAGGGTATCCATAAAATCCCGCATATTCAGGCGCTGTCGAATATTCTCTGGCGTGTATAGCTCGCCACGGGGATTGAGGGCAACTGCCGCTTTCTCAATAACCTCAGAAGCCAGGGGAATATCTGCTGTGACCACTAAATCGCCTTTTTCAACGCGTTTAACGATTTCGTTGTCCGCAACGTCAAACCCTTTCTCGACCTGCAAGCTTCGGATAAAACGGGATGGCGGCGTTCGAAGAGGCTGGTTTGCCACCAAAACACATTCGGTTTGGGTGCGATCAGCGGCACGATACAGCACTTCTTTGATTACGGTTGGGCAAGCATCGGCATCTACCCAGATCGTTGGCATATTTCTTTCCTGATTCTTATTTTCCTGAACAATATCAGCGAGGTCAGTCTACCGCAAATACTTACTCTGGCTTGCCCGGTTTTTGGCTGGCATAAAAAGCCGCAATGTCTTTCATATCCTGATCACTCAAAACACTCATTTGTTGCCGCATCATCTTGCCCATCGCCCCGGCACGTTCACCGAGCTGGTACGCTTTCATTGCGTTGTAAAGATAACCCGCATTTTGCCCGTTGATATGGGGATAATCCATTTTTGGCGTATAACCTGTTTCACCATGACAAAATTGGCACGTATATGCTTTCTGCTGTCCCAAAACCGGATCGCCTTCCATCGCCAAGGATGCCGCAGACATCAAACTTAAACTCACTATGATCAGATAGTTCCGCATCAATGTATTCCTAAACAATATGTTGCATTCAACATGCATATTTTCCTGCCAAATGGCATTGCGCCGGATCAAACCTGATCGTGCTCTGCCGTTAAAATGCATAAAAGCTCATATAAAACCAGCAATTACATACTCTATGCCTCGCTGTCATGACATTGACTCTTCATTAATGCTTCATAAATAAGTAACAAACCAACACCAAAATCCGTCCCAACACTAAACGGCACTAACTTTTAATAATTATTTGGAAAGGGAGTCATTGTGAGCAAACATATTGACCAACGCCAACTGGACAACGAGCCAGAGTTCAACCGTTTTATCGATGCAGCGATGAATCGCCGCCATTTCCTTCGTGCTGCCGGCGCCGCAGGTTCAGTGGCCTTCTTCGCTGCAAGCCCTGTGGCCAAAGCCGTTGCTGACACGATGGACAAGAGCGCGCTGATAGGATTTAAAGCCATTCCTGCTTCAACAAGTGACACCGTGGTTGTTCCGGAAGGATATGTAGCAGAAAAACTCATTTCCTGGGGTGATGCGCTATTTCCTGACTCTCCCAAGTTCAGTCAATCCAACGATTCCTACGCGCAGGAAAAGCAATACGGCGACAACACAGATGGCATGACCTTCTTCCCATTGTCTGATGAACGGGCCGTACTGGTTGCCAACAACGAGTACACCAACATTGAATACCTCTACCCCCATCAAGGTAAAAATATCTCTGCGGACGATGTGCGTAAGGGCCAGGCTGCACACGGTGTTTCTATCATTGAATTGATGAAAAAAGACGGTAAGTGGCAAGTCAATACCCAAGGTCGCCTGAACCGTAAAATTACAGCTTATACACCCATGGAGATGACAGGCCCTGCACGTGGCAGTGATCTGCTGAAAACCCACGCAGACCCAACCGGTACCAAGATTCTGGGCACCTTCAACAACTGTGCAAATGGTCAGACCCCATGGGGCACTTACTTAACCTGTGAAGAAAACTTCAATGGTTACTTCGCCACCTCTGAAAACGTTGATCTGGGGCCAACCTACAAACGTTATGGCATTCAAGACAAAGACTGGGGCTATGACTGGTGGAAACATGATGAACGTTTTGATGTCGCGAAAAACCCTCACGAGCCGCACCGCTTTGGTTGGGTTGTCGAAATCGATCCGATGGATCCCACTTCGACGCCGAAAAAACGTTCTGCACTCGGTCGTTTCAAACACGAAAATGCAGCACTTACCATCAACAAAGACGGTCATGTAGTGGTGTACTTGGGCGATGATGAACGTGGCGAGCACTTGTATAAGTTTGTGTCCAAAAATAAATACAAGCCAGGAGTCCACGCTTCAAACCGCGATCTTCTAGAAGAAGGAACGCTTTATGTCGCCAAATTTGAAGGTAAAGACGGTGAACTGAAAGGCAAAGGCGAATGGCTTGAGTTGACTTTTGGTAAAAACGGCCTCACACCGGATAACGGCTTCAACAATCAGGCAGAAGTATTGATCTTTGCCCGTGAAGCGGCAACTCAGGTTGGCGCCACCACAATGGATCGCCCTGAATGGGTTGCCATCCACCCGGATAAAAAACACGTCTTCTGCACCCTGACTAACAATAAATACCGGGGAGTGAGAGAAAACCAGCCAATCAACGCGGCTAATCCCCGAAAAGAAAACCCGTATGGCCATATTATTCGCTGGGAACCCCAGGGAGGTGACCATACAGCATCAACGTTCAAGTGGGATCTCTTTGTGATGGCCGGTAACCCTGACGTTCAGGAAGGATTGATGGCAGGTACACCAAACATCAACAAAGACAATATGTTCAACAGCCCAGATGGCCTCGGTTTTGATGGTGCCGGCCGCCTGTGGATTCTTACTGACGGTAACTACTCAAACGAAGGCAATTTCGAAGGGATGGGTAACAACCAGATGCTCTGCGCCGACCCGAAAACCGGTGAAATCCGTCGTTTCCTGACCGGCCCAATCGCCTGTGAAATTACCGGCCTGACGTTCTCGCCAGATTACAAGACCATGTTTGTAGGTATTCAGCATCCAGGTGAAGATCTGGCACCTTCTCACTTCCCAGACGGCGGTGATTCAATCCCACGCTCAACAGTTATGCGCATTACCCGCAAAGACGGTGGTGTGATCGGTACATAACTTACTGTGCAGATTAAAGATTAAAAAGGGAGGCGGATACATCCGCATCCCTTTTTTGTTATAGGAGATAAACCGATATTATCAATGCGATAGTTTAAGTGAAAATATTATTCATTTTCGCTCCATTTATTGTTTTTGTGGATTAGCACTTCATTTTCCACACCAGCAGATAAAATAAATATTTCCTCCAATGTCATTGTTTTATCTTTATCAAGGATGATCTTGGCTTTTGAGTCTTTCAAATGTCCATGTTCAATAGAATTTGGTTTTATCGTTAATTCAAAAGTTTTCTTATCATAAGAAACCTTGAGCACACATTTATCATTCTGACAGTAAGCAGTAACTTCCACTTTATTGTTAATAGAAGTAAAACTAGATATGTCAATATTCTCTGGAGATTCATTGTCATTGTGAAGAACAACATGATGTTTAGGCTGTTCTATACCCCAAACCCTATAGGTACTTCCTTTACTTCCATAAAGTGTTGATGAATATTTAGTGTTCATATAAATTGTTTTATTTGTTTTCTTTATTTTATAGGTTAAATATTCATTTTCTATAAAAACATTATAACTGCCGTAATCAACCTCATTAACTTCTTTTCCTAAGATATGTAGTTTTTTATTTGAAAGTAAATATTCTGGATCTAATAGACCAACATCTTTATGGTATTCAGCAAATTTTACCATATCGATTTTTATCGCGAAAAGATTACCACTTTTATCTACACCAAGCTCCAAACCATCTTCAGTCAAAATAACAATGTTAGAGTTATCGAAACCTTTATTTTTTGGAAAATGGATTTTAATCACGTTCTTAAAATCATTAATATGCTCACTAAAGTATATATATGTATTATTGTTGAAAGACCTCACTTTATGAATATTATCAATACTACAACCAAGTTGTAAATATTGAATGTTTTTACTATCTTCTAAATAAAGAATTGTATCAAAAAAACTTCCATTCACATCAGGGACTGTGATTACATTACTACCTTTTCCAAGGTGGATTTTGTTAAAAGCGTGACCAGTGATAAAATGATTTCCATTATTATTACCGATAAAGATGTTATTACCTTGATTAGATCCAACAAGGGTATTGATATTCTCTTGAACCAGATCCATCATATTTTCTTTTTTCTTTGGATAACCAGACCAATCACAAGTTACGACCGTCTGTCTTTCTGTTTTATTCAAATCAACATGAACATTTAAGTGATAAGGTAATTCACTAAATGAGAGAATATTCTTCGCCCCTTTTTTCCCTTTAATATTAAAATTACCCACACCATTCGGGTAAACAGTCACACCTTTATCTCCACCTCTTACGGTGAACCAATAATGTGTCAATGCTCTTAGATCATGCCTGTTTTCTGAAGTAAACATTTTAGACTCTAATTTAGGTAATACTATGCGAACAGGCTTATCTCCAGTAATGATTTCAGTATGCTTATCCAAATGCTCTACAACAGGGAAACCTTGTCTCGCCACTTCCTGATAACCATTCCATGTCATATATATCACTTCGGTATTCGCTCTAATCTGGGAAGTGTAACCAAGAATAACAGTACTATAGTCACCTTCTGGTACTGATGGCATTTTAGAAGGCCAGTTCCGATTACCAAAACCTCTGACCAGATTACTTTCACTAGATAGATCTCGGCAGTGTATTCCTCCAGAGCTGCCAAAAAGGTTAGGTACATTGATTTCATCTCTATCAACACATGCAATCGCATACTTGCTGATTTTTCTTACTTCCTCATCAGACAAGCGAGGGTTATTACCTATATCCTTACCAAGATTATATGAAGGTTCCCCTGTAATTTTAGGTGGTTTGGCTGACAGATCTAGTTTCAAATCACCCACAATTTGACATGGAGACAGATCTATCACGCCATTGTCTTTATCAATTTTCACAATGCTATGTTCTGCCTGGTTTAAATATTTTTCTACATTTACCCAGGCCGCTCTTCTCGCATTTTCCTGGTGTAAATGCAGTTGAAAGTTCCTTACCTCTTGCTGTAAGAACATTAATGGGAATGCGGCAATTCCAAGAGGAGGAAAGGCAAAACTGCCAAGCGTTAGTGCAGTAAAAGTTGACGCAAAGGCGACATCAACTTCTGCCAACACTTTTTCTGCACTACCGTCACCGGCATTCAAGTAATTTTGAACCGATTCCCCCAGAGACCATAAATTTAATGCGGTATCTAAAAGCGGAAACCGGATGACGTTGGCGAACCTAGACAGTACTTTTCCTGTTGGTCCGCCAATTTTTGTTGCTAATTGACTGACTTTCTGGGCAGCTATGGCCTCAAAGGTGATATCACTGATGTTAGAACCAAAATTCTTTTTACCCATAAATATGAGTGTGGAGCCAACAACTTTTTCTGCTACTGTCTTAACGTCTGAGCCCAAATTAGCATGATCCACGGCAGAAATATGATCACCACTCTGTGTCAATCGAACATATTGCATAATTCCAAGAAGAGACATAATGCCATCAAGGTTCATTCGATCGACCCCCTCTGACAGGGCATCTAATCCTTCACGTAAGGTCATTTTAAAATCTGAAATGTCAATATCAACATTTACAGATTTTTTAGCATCAAGATCCTCTAATAAAAGTTGTATTTTATCATTATTATCATTAAAATTTAAAGCACCAAGTTTAAATTTTTTAAAACCTAATTCATCAATTTTAAATTTTATATTTCTATAAATATCAGAAATTAATTGGCCAACACGTTCACTTTGGGCTTGTAATCTACGTGCCAAATGTTTCTCTTTGGCATCATTTGAGAAGATGTCATCAATGCTGATTTTCTTTTGTTCGTCAGTAGACGTTAATGTTTCAGCCAGCACTTTTATTTCTTCATGCTCTTTAGCACTCAGACAATGCTCATCAACATATTTTTTTAACATCTCAACATCGACTTTTAATTTGTCAACATCAGTATCGTCAAACTTTGTTTTACTGACACGATCATCAATTCTGGCCCCATCAAAGAAGACACCATATTTATACAAAGCAACCAAATCAAATTTTTTCCCTTTAATATCAATAGTAATACTTGATTGCTTAATCTTCTCAAGTGTTGACTGGTGATGATGAGTAGTGAGATCAAGCGCATCAGAGCTGACGATATCTTTCCAACTCTTATCTTTTACAAAGCTAATATCAACAGCATCACCGGTTGATGTTCCTGTGTATAATTCACGTACTTCAGGCGAAATTTGAATAGAATCTTCAACAAAATTCAACGCCTGTTCCAAGCTTGTAAAATCTGCATAACCAAAGTTAGGATCGGTTACACGGAATTTTCCTTCAAAATCCGAAACAACCATGCTATGAAACTTAGTCGTTATTAATAGATTTTTTACCTTGGTGTCTGTTAAATAGTCAGCAACACTGTTCGTTTCAAAATCAGACAATCTGATTTTTTCAATATCTTGGGAAGATAATAGCTTATTATTACCATGCTGTTGCGCATGCTCGACTTGGTTCAACGTCGAATCCAATAAGTGCTTATCACCTTCAGAAAGTTGAGATTGATCGATTTGACTTTCCTGATATAACGCACTGGCTAAATCCAGATTTTCTTGCAATGTTTTGTAATGCTCTTCACTGTTAGCAAGAAGATATAACTCTGCCAACCCCATACAGCGGCCTTCCTCCGGTGTCAGCAGCATTTGCGGGTGAAACTTAACATTATTACCCTCGAATTTCCTTACCGCTTCTTGCCATAGTTTTGCATTTCTACCATAAAAATCACCCCATTTTAGTGCCCGATATTTAGCCTGTATGGAAATATCATGTAACTTAGGTGCAGAAACAGGGTTTGTGATATAACTGTCGCTACCTGCGTAGCCTAATCCCTTCAATGTTCCTTGCTCAACAAACGTTGACTCAGACATTGAAAATACAGATGGTGATTTCGACTTTATTTCTTTTGAAATATTATTTATGATACTCGGGAATTTATCCGCAGTTATATGTGTTGCACAGTCTACAAAACTGTTTTTACCTGTCAGTCCTCGACTTATTTCAGTTAATGATATGTCTTTTACTTCTTTTACTCTCTCTAAAAAACTCCTTATATGTGCGTCATCTTGCAACATGAAACTTAAAGATTTTTCGTTGAATTTTATTTTTATTGATTCTAAAGTTATTGACTTACTCTGTTTGAGATCATTGCTCACGTCATAAAGAGTTGAAAAATATTTATTCATCCTCTCTAAAACAATGTTATGATTTTTTGGCAAACCATCTTTCATACCCGAAATCATAACCTCAGACGTTAAAATCCCATCAGTGCTGGAAAACTTCACACCAAGGGCAGAAACATCCTGGTTCATCACAGATAAGAAATATTTACCCAGATTATTTGTATCCAATGATTCTAAAACTGAATCAAAAGAGACTTTTAATGCCTGCTCATAACTACTAGGACCAAAATGAGGCTTTCCTTCACCAAAAAAGTGATGATAAAGTCTTTTTAGGATAATTTTTGCATCAGCATCATTTCCTCCTGTGTAATTTAACACTGTCTTAACCAATTCAGTTGAAGGTGCAACCATGGCTGCATCTTGTATCATCACACCAGATTCTTGATTAAGGATGCCATACTTTATGATTTTATCGAGATCTTCAAAGCCATATCCGTCACGCATCATATCCGTTATTAATTGATTATCTTTTAAATCATTAGAAATATTTTTAACTTCTATCCTTTTTTCTAGATTGTTTTTCTTTGCATCTTCACGCAATTCGCTAATAATTTTATTTTCATTTATAATATATTTTTTCCATAACGTATCTATATCTACGTTGAGTTCTTTGCTTTTTAATTTTTTTATATCTTCAAATTTTAAATTATAAATTTTATTTCCATATTGTTCTATTGATTTTTTTACAGATGAAGAATGAGATTTATTCTCTATTTCAATTAATTTTTGTTTTATTTTTTCATTTTGCGAGAGTTCATCCAAAACAACCAAGAGTGTTTCATGCTCATCATGTGTAATGGTGCCTAGCTGCTCTTTCTCCTTTAACGATAAATATGTTTCTAACTTGGTACCTACTTCATGACCATCAGTAGTTGTTATCAGGTCTCGTATTTGTTTTTGTCTCTCTTCTAATATAGACAATTCTTTTAACACTAATACTTTGTTATAGACATCATCTTTCCAGATGACAATTTTTGTATCTTTGTCACTTGATAATAGTGAAAAAATAGATTTTTTATTTCTATCTGGACTTCTGTTTATGTCTGTTAATAAGTAATGCACTTTGTTTTCTATAGGCACAGTGACTTTATTCAATTTTACAGTCAACTGATCAGATAATGATATACCTACCCACTTAACAAGATTATTGTCAGACGACAATAAATAGTGATGTATTTTTTTGTCGATATCAGAAAGTTTATCTAAGTCGATATGCTCCTCATCAACTATCTTATTATAGTCTTCTTCTAATGTTGGCCATTCTTTTTTTAGTTTATCCTTTAAGTCGGATGGCCATCCAATCGTCAATCGTCTAACATCTAATTTTGTCGGTGTAATTCCAAACAGTCCACCTGTTTGTTTTGTGAAAAGAAGGTTAGAAAAGATTTCTTTTGCATCCGACTTTTTACCTATCCATGTACTTGCATCATCTGGCGTGACATCATTAATGCCTGCTGAATTTTGATTCACCCAGTCGTAATGCTCACCTTCGGCCTCAACGATTTTTTCAAGATTCCCGACAAATGAATCTTTTGCGAGTCCCTTAAAGCGATTGTCACTCTGATCCAAACGACATTGGCCGAGCTCTCCCAATGAATGGTAATAAGTTTTCATGGACTTCATGATCGCATCAGGACCAGTAATATAAAGTGTGCTGTACATTCTAGGAATGGTGCCATCCATTCTATACTTAGAAAATAACGTCCCTTCTTTATATTTTTTAGGATCAAATTTTATCTTTTTCTCTTTTATTTTTATTGTTTTTCTTTTTACAACAGGATCAAATACATTGACTTTCAATATATCTTGTAACGGTTTTTCGTTAAGTCCTGTTTTATACTTTGATAGTGCTTCGCCATCTAAAACAACTACACGATCAAAAATACACGCTTCACCATCTTTATTTAAATGGTACTTAGTTGCCTTATCTAGACCCTCTTTACCAAACAATTCATTAATATATTGACTAAGCTTATTTATATCTGAAAACTCAACGGTTCCACCGTTGGCATCATAAAATCCATATACTCTATTAGTTCCCTCACCGACAGCCCATGCAGCCATAGCATGCCCGGGCGCTTCTAACTTTAATAATACGGGTTCATTTTTCTCGCCCTTTGATTTCAGCAATGTAACAACCTCATTGATTGGTTGTTTTTCTTTTTTTTCCTTCCATACTTGTTCTTTAGTGGAGTGCATTGGATTTTTGGCATGAAGTCTAACCAGTGCGTTTAGTAATTGTTTTGCTTTCGTTACTTCAGTATCTGTATAATGAGAAGGTGCATTTAACACAGCCGCGGCAGAATACAAATTTTCAATTAATTTTCCAGGCTGACCTTGTTGACTTTTACTCTCCAGATATTTTTCTGTCAGCATAAGAATTGATAAAGGATCACATCGACCTCCGTATCCATCACCGACCAAATTCAGTAAAAACAACTGCGGCATTAACTTCTCTTTGGCTGATTTGTCAAATTCCCCACTGGAAGCAACTTTATCAAAAAGTTTATGGTACTCTTCGACTTTAGGCTGGAACGTTACCGATAAAGCACGACTTTCTACTTCATACGATAATGCACCAACTTGTTGATAAGTTAGTTTTTCCTTATTTTTTTTCATTAGATCAACTATTTCTTTAATATTCATTTCTTCCCTGAATCCAGAGACACTACTTACTGCATCTCCAGCACTGTACCCTTTAAGAAAATCATCTGTGCCCCGAATATCTTTGCTTTTCACTCCTTTTCCTTCGGATGTCAGAAACTTACCATATTCTTTAAGATCTTTATCCAGATCTTTTAGTACTTCTTTTTTTCTTGCCTTTTTATCATTGCTTTCTAAGTCAGACGCAAACAGTTTTGCTTCTACCTTTTCACGGCCACGTAGTGGATCGGATTGCTCATTATTATTTGGATTATGATAGTAATGATGTTCACTAATGCCTTCGGTTCTTAACTGTTCTCGTATTTTAAAAAATTCTCGGTATGCATTATCCTGCCCCGAAGTTACAAAATCCGTTACTTTACTTCCCTTATGAGTTGCGAGAAAGTTGTTATTACCGCGAATATTCCAACCTGCCTTTTTACCCCACCATTGATAGCGTTTAGACATCACCATAGAATCACGTATTACTTTGGTTTCTATTGGAGAGAATATTTTATTATCTCCAAGATTTTTCACTTCCGTTATGATTTTATTTAATCTTTCTACGTCTTCTTTAGGAAGCTTATCTTTCAATCCTGTACTTTTCTCTTCACTTACAATTGAGAGTATTTCATCATTGAGTGCACGACGATGATCTTCTTTTTCCAGAAAATCAAAATCTTTACTGTTTTCTTGTATAATCTTATAGACTTCTTGTGTATAGCCGGGTGTGACATCATAATCTGTATAAATGCCTCCTTGCTCTTTTAATATATACATACGTAACTGATCGGTGGCAGCAGCATAGTTTCCTCTTAGAATTAACTCTTGCTGATAGTGCTGTTTTCTATGCACCTTTTTCATATCTGATAAAGATGTCACATCATTTACATTTATTTTATCTTTACCAAATATCTCTATAAGATCTTTCTCCAATCTGTCTGTTTTCTCTATATTTTCTCGCAATATTTCCTTGAACTTTTCTATTTTTTCATCATCGTAGTGTAAAATCTCTTTCAGAAAACCCATGCGGTTTTCATCATCAAATGTCAGTAGACCTTTTACATATGCATAGTTCATTACTGCATCCTGAACTTGCAATACAGATTTGAAAAGATGAGATTCAAAAAGAGTTGTCAATTTCTTGTTAAGCTCTTCGGTTAAGTTCTCTTTTGTCATTAACTCATCAATTTCTTCCTCGCTTAAAGAATAAATCACTTCATTCTTTGCATTTTCAAAAGCAGCTTCTCTCAGTTGTTTATTAAATGCATACGCCGACATGGCATTGGGATCAACCCATAAATTGAAAGTAAATTCAGGATATGCTGCTTTATAGGCTTTGGCATATTTGGTAATACTTTCTGGTGGTGCACCCGCAATCCAAATGACATGGATATTCTTTTCAATTTCAACTTTATGTGACTTATACTCCGTTTGTATTTCACTAATTAGTTTAATAATATTGTTTTTTTCAGAGAGATAATTCTCTTTTCCATCTTTAGAATTAAACTCGTTATATATTTTCGCCAAAATATTGGCTTGTTGTTTTAGTTTATCTATTCCCTCTCTACTGTTTTTATTACTGAGAGATTGATATTCATCTATACTATCCTTTAATGAATCAAGTAATTTATGATGAATTTTTTCTTTTTTTGCAGATCCATTGAAAATTTTATCTTCAATGTTATCCCTGGTAAGGTCATATTTATTTTCTATATTTTCTATATTTACACTTTCACCGCCATTACTATTTTCAAGGCTTCTTTTTTTTCTTATTTTTTTAATGTGATTATCTGGTGTAATTGACGCTGTTGAGCTTACTTCTTGATAACCGTGATAAAAAGAAGCTGAACTTGGCATAGTAGATGCCTGTGGGATAACTGATGTGGTTTCTTCTTGGTGTATATTATTACTACCAATGAGAGGCATTGAAGAAGGGGTGCCAGACATCAATAACCCAAGTCGATGCATAACCGTAGATTTCCAATTCCCACTCGTAGTTACAAGAGGTGTTTTCGTTGGGTTAATTGTTCGTCTTATTTCTTCTTGAATTAATCCCCCAATAGCTACTACATCTTCTGTTGAGGCATTTTTTATCTTTGTTATTTTATTAATAAAAGGTTCATGCGTTGTTTTTTCTGAATTATTAATTTCTGTAGCTTTATTTGATACACTGTTTGTTTTCATTTTATTCTAGCCATTTATAAATTAATTAAGCACTTTGAATATTTTTTTGTGATGTTTTTATTTGATGTCGTCTTACATTTACCCCTCTATTTACAAATTTATACGACAGAACATGAAATTGTGATTATTTCCTCATAAAAAGAATAACTCACGAGATTTTTCTTGAAAAAAGAACCAGCTCGATGCTTATGAACGTTCGATTCTGCACGCCCTATTTTGGGGCACCACACACATATCAACATCTTTTCTCCGTTTTTTTCAGCGAGCCCACCCCGTCTATCCTCAAAAATTCATAAAAAAGGACAACAAAGAGCACAGCGATGCCAACTCGCCCGACAGGAGGATCTCTTGTCATGTCAAGATAGAGCCATAGCCAGCGTAATGTCGATGATGTTTGTTTTACTTGTTGCACGTCAGTGATAATTATTTTCTGTTGGATGTTTTAAAATTTGTCACTATTCTTAAAGATAGAACAAAGCAAAGGGTTTCATATAATCACAATTACATATTCTCCAATTGACCAGAATAAATTTAATTTCAGGTCAGATTTTATGATGTTACCGCCAAAATCACACCAAAGAAAAACAAAATAAAACCTATGATATTAATAATTTAATACATTATGATATAAATTTTGATGTTTCATTTTCGTTTTTACCAATCGATGCCATCGAAATATTCCCTTTTATATAATGACGATTCACTCTCTATAATCCATTCATGATGAATAAATGGACAGCGTTCATATAAAGAATATCTAACCATTATCAATCCCTTGATTGTTTAGTTCGAAAATACAACCGACTAGCACTCAAATAGGTGAATATGCAGCTTCATTCGCTGCCTACCTATTTTGAACATAAGATATTAAGCAGCTATAGGCTGATGGATATTTACGCCTGTAGATTTTTATCAACCTAACAATGTCTATGTTGGATATTGTCGGATAACGATATTCGTTTTTTGAGCTTCATTCAAAAATATTGATGAAGCGTAGAAATGCGATTAATGCAACTGCACTGAATAAGAGAAACCCCAAATAGAAGAAGCTGTTGGCAAGACAATAAATGGAGGTACACATGTTAAAGCAAACGCTATTATCCATCGCCCTATCCGGTGTAATAGCTTCATCGCCAGTGATGGCACAAATGGAGCTAAAATCAAATCAATTTTGGTGGCCGGATCAACTTAATCTCGCACCACTTCGTGACCATAGTCAGGAGTCTAATCCTTACGGCGCAGATTTTGACTACGTTGCGGCCTTTGAAACCCTCGATATTGATCAAGTTAAAAAAGACATTTCTGAAGTTTTGACCAAATCCCAGGATTGGTGGCCAGCTGATTACGGTCACTATGGACCTTTCTTCATTCGTATGGCCTGGCATGCAGCCGGTACTTACCGTATCCATGATGGGCGTGGTGGTGCCGGTGGTGGCCAACAACGTTTTGACCCATTAAACAGCTGGCCAGATAATGGCAACCTCGATAAAGCCCGCCGTCTGCTTTGGCCAGTAAAACAGAAATATGGCGCGTCCATTTCCTGGGCTGACTTGATGGCACTGACCGGTAATGTGGCCCTTGAGTCGATGGGTTTCAAAACCTTTGGCTTTGCCGGTGGTCGTGAAGACGACTGGGAACCAGATTTGGTTTACTGGGGGCCGGAAGAAGAGATGCTCGCTGATGAAAGGCGTGATGAAAACGGCAATCTGAAAGAAGGCCTCGCCGCTGTCCAGATGGGGCTGATTTATGTCAACCCGGAAGGTCCGGGTGGTGTCCCCGATCCCCTTGCTGCCGCCAAAGATATTCGTCACTCCTTTGGCCGTATGGCGATGAATGATGAAGAAATAGTGGCTCTGATCGCCGGAGGTCATACTTTCGGTAAAGCGCACGGTGCACACAAACCGGAAGAGTGTCTGGGGGAGGCACCTGCGGCTGCGCCGATTGAAGATCAGGGGTTGGGCTGGAAAAACAAATGTGGTGACGGACACGGCAAAGACACTATTACCAGTGGTCTGGAGGGGGCCTGGACTGTGACACCGACACAATGGACAACCAACTACCTCGACAATCTGTTCACCTTTAACTGGGTGTTGACCGAAAGCCCAGCCGGTGCCAAACAGTGGGTGCCAGACAGCGATGCCGCGAAACTCTTGGTTCCAGATGCCCATGATCCTACCAAGCGCCATGCACCAATCATGTTCACTACTGACATTGCCATCAAAGAAGACCCGCAGTTCCGTGCGATTGCCGAGCGTTTCCGCCAAAATCCAGAAGACTTTGAACTGGCATTTGCGAAAGCCTGGTTCAAGCTGAATCACCGCGATCTTGGCCCGCGAGCACGCTATATTGGCCCTGACGTTCCAAAAGAAATTTTGGTATGGCAAGACCCGGTTCCTGCCGTCGATCATCCACTGATCACCGAAAAACAGGCTGATGAGATCAAAGCGGATATTCTGGCAACAGGATTAACCGTTCCTGAACTGGTAAGAACGGCATGGGCTGCGGCAGCCAGCTATCGTGGCACTGATATGCGTGGTGGTGTAAACGGTGCCCGTATCGCACTTCAGCCGCAGGTTGGCTGGGCGGTCAATAACCCGAAAGAGCTACAAAAAGTGCTGAAAGCGCTCGCCAACGTTCAGCAAGCCTTTAACAAAGGGGCTGGAGATACGCAGGTATCGCTGGCAGATATGATCGTTCTGGGTGGTAATGCTGCTATCGAAAAAGCAGCAAAAGATGCAGGTGTTGACGTAAAAGTGCCGTTTAACCCTGGCCGTACAGATGCCTCTCAGGAAATGACCGATACAAAATCCTTTGCTGTGCTTGAACCAACCGCAGATGGCTTCCGCAACTACTATGATGCGTCCCGCAATTACCGTTCTCCAACTGAAATGTTAGTAGAGCGTGCAGATCTGTTAACACTGACAGTGCCTGAAATGACTGCCTTAGTAGGAGGTATGCGTGCACTGAATGCAAACAGCGATGGCTCCAGCCACGGCGTGTTCACCGATAAGCCTGGAACATTGAACAATGACTTCTTTGTCAACTTGCTCGATATGTCCAATGTATGGAAACCGTCTGACAAGGATGAGCGTCTCTATATTGGTTATGACCGCGCATCAGGCGATCAAAAGTGGACTGCAACACCGGTTGACCTGGTTTTCGGTTCCAATGCTGAATTGCGTTCAATTGCAGAAGTTTATGCATCGGCCAATGCCCAGCAAAAGTTTGTTGATGATTTTGTTCTGGCGTGGACGAAGGTCATGAATAACGACCGCTTTGATTTAAAATAACACGACGCAATGTGCACTTTTGCACCGCCTCTGGCGGTGCTTTTTTGTTCGCCACAACGGAAGAAAGCAAAAAGCTCGCATCTATCATATGTCGCCATAATCAGACACGCAGTCAAGCCCCCCTGTCTTACAGTGCAGTAACAATGGACAAGCAAGAGTATCTTCGCATGAACGACGAAAACCAACGTTACTCCAAAACACGGCACGCCATGACTTCCCCTTTTCGCTTCACCGCAGACACTTCAAACCGGCTGGCTAAGTTTCTCTACAAATGGTTAATCAGCCTTCTTGAAACCGGCGAACTGACAATTGAACTAGAATCTATCGGCCTCTCTCCCAAGCAGGCGCGGGCAAAATGGCAAAAAGACCGCAACAGCGTTATCGCGATGGCAGAACGAAACCAGATCAAATTAGAGCAAGCCCTTCGCCTGAGAGACACCAACGGCGACCCGATTTCCCCAACCAAAGCACGTTACGATTTTCATGTCATCATGGGAAAAGGGTATTTCCCCATCGTTGGAAACCTGTTGATACCCACAGGATCCGGGACGTTCAGGGGGCAGGGAAGTTATGTCAGGCGGAAAGCCTTGTCCGGTGCATTAAAGGATGTCACCACGCACCCTACCGCACTCTGTCCCATCGGCGGCTCAAACAATGACGGTATTTATACTCAATGCGGCTCCAGCCGTTTGTTTGATTTCGCCGTCAGTGGCTGCCTGAAAGATCCCGGTGATGGCGGTAACGGTATCGTTATCGGACACACACCACCCCAGCCCAAGGTTGCCGAAAACAGCACGCCCAACAATCCTAAGTATTGGGCCGGACAACCCAACCAACTCCCCCAAAAGCGGTTCGGTATACCACAGGTCTGGTCAGGGTTAACCCGCTTTACCCTTAACAATGGAGAAGGAGATACAGAGATCACAGTGCCTGCACGGGGCACGTACAATCATTCAAAGGAAGTGTTGCTGGATGATACAGTCGATGTTCCTTTAGTGCGTTGGGTACGCGCCTTTGATGCAACGGGAAAAGAAGTCGCCCGTATTGCCAATATTGGCAAAAAACTCGATGGCAAAATGGTCGGCATTAAAGTCTCAGACCGTCAAACCACCAGCAAACCCTCAGCACAGGGAGAAACACGGGTATATCACAGGCCCATTAAACGTGCCGACACGACGACCACAGTGGTTGTGCCCGGCGGATTGCCAGCAACCACCAAAACCGTTGAGGTTTCTTTTTACAATATGGAAGCGCATTACACCCTGCTCTCCCAAATGACACCTTACCTGCCCGGCAATTTCTCCACCACCGCGCGGGCTTCATATAACGATTTCATGAACATCGTTGTCGATGCTATGCCATGGAACGGATTTGTCGGTATTGATGGTGCCTACAACACACACATTAACTTAATGGCAAGAGAGAATGGGCTGGACGGTTGGTATTTTCCCGGGGGGTATGAGGATTATATGCACAACAGTTTTATCGGTTGTGCAGCAGTGAACAACGACGGCTGGGGTTTATACCTGTCTGAGCCGACACTGGGCAGTCGCAACCCGGTTGATGACAAGCGCTGGCCAACGCCTGAAGGAAAACTTGAAGTACACCGGCAATGGACATATATCGCCTCATCCAACGATTTAGGTAACTTTGATGCCTATGGCAATCGTGGCGGCGCTATTTACATGGGTGCCTGTTCCAACTCCATGCAAACAGGAAGCACAGAAAACCATTTCGACAGCAACCAGTATGACCCCTTCGAAACCTCCGCCTATGACGACAAGGCTGACAGAAACCCACTCCGGTGGACAAGCCTCGTGGTGTTTACGGCAGACTCACGCCAGAACGATCTGGTGGTTACCAGCACACCGACGGATTCCCGCCGTGTCACCTATTGTAAGACGCGGCTGTTTTGGGAAACCCCGAGAGCCGGCAACCCGGACAGCAATATATACAGCGGCCTGAGTGGTAACCACTATACCCATCCAAGGCACGACGACTTCGGCTCCTTGGTCAATGTACGCCCACCTTCTATCGCTCACCTACATCTCACACCTTATGATGAACATGAGCGGGCTGCCGGAGACCTGCAGGCACAAAAAGGCGGTTCAGCAGAGCTGCAAGGATTGTTTTCAGGAAGCAGAACCGTACTTTTCAGACCCTGGATCTATGAAATATCCTCGTTGGATAACCACCTGCCCTACAGTTGGAAAGTTATGTTTTCGGCAAAAGACAAAACGTTACCCGGTGCAGGAAAGGATGTGGCGTTGCTCGCTGATGCCATCGGTATTGCCGGTCAGCATAAGCTCAACACCCTCCATTTCGGTACTCATGTCCATAACTTTAAAGGTATTGTTATCCGTCCCGGCAAGGTATTTACTCTCTCTGTCGATATTCCTTTACTCAGCCAAGAGTTTGACAATGTAGACATGAACTTGCTGAATGTGTCCGTGAATTATCTGTTTGATGAAATCAGGAAAACGACTGGCACACCAGCACCGAAGTTACCCGCCTCCTTGCTGGTGATGCCCGCCCGGGTGCGCTTGTGGAAAAATGCAGCAGGCACGAAAAAGTTTTATCTGGAAATCCCCCTTTTCAATACCGGCAGTGAAGCATTGAGCTATTCCGACACCAGCGATCACAAACACTACTTCAAAATAAAAATAGAGACGGCGACAGCTGACAACGCTATACAGCGAGACACAGGGAATACACTGAAATAACAACAAAAACGGGAGAACTGGCACTCCCGTTTTTATTGCGCTCATTTCACCGACGCTGGCAAAAGGTATTCAAGAAAAATCTGGCGCCTTCATGCATTTCCACATTCTTACAAGGCACAAATGCTATTGATAAACAAGGCTGAAAAGCGCTCCCTCTCCGGAGAAAAGAAAACGGTTAAAGCCAGCGCCTGACACGGATCATGTACTCAGGAAATGCATCAGGAAACTGCCCAATCAAATACTCTTCTTCAGGCTCTATCTGGAAGCGGTTCATATAAACCACAAACGCCACGCATCCCAAGACAGTAAATAGGTTCGCCCAGTAAAAAATACCGCCAATAAGCGCTAACAACATACCGAGATACATAGGGTTGCGGGTACGTTGATAAATACCGCCAGACACCAGGGCGGTTGCGTCGGTTTTCAACAAGGGGTTCAACGTGGTTTTATGACGACGAAACTCCACCACCCCACTCACCGCAACAACTACGCCCAGAGACACCAATAGATACGGCAGAATAGAAGGAAGGGAAAGCAAAAACTCACTGGATGGGGTAACAAGGGAAATCAGCTTCATCAAGGCGAGAGCCAGCACAACAACAATCACAGGGGGAATCTTCAGTCTCAGCTTATCCATGGTGTCTTTTCCTCAGGTAACATAGTGTTTCGCTATTCTACCGTTTTCTTACGACAAACTCGCCTCCGACCAGCCTCTAAAACGACGCAAGATAACAAGATCAAAAAAAGCAGCCGACGCTGCTTTTTAGCATTACCTTTTCTTGAATTAAGCGAAGATACCCTCGCCCTTTTCACGGATTGACGCCTGATGGACAGCAATCAATTTCTTGGTTGACTCACTGATCATTTGCACCGGAACCGTCGCAAAATATACCGATGCCAAAATCACCATCATTGGATCAGCGTAAACTGCATATTCTTCCAAACCTGTCATCATCAAGCCTGCCGCGATCAAAAAGCCCACCAAAACCGCTGCACTGATCACCGTGTCCATCAGCCATTGGCTTGATTCTGCTTTCAATATGGCAGAAGGGCGTTTACCTGACTGTTTACGAACGGTCATATAGGTCACCAGACAGCCAACCACGTTGATAATGCCAAATACCAGTGCAAAGCCTGCATTCACTTCGCGGCCACCATCAAACATCGCCTGCATTGCAGAGGCGAATGACACCAAGCACACGACACCCACAACCAGCCCCTTGGTCAACACCACCAGCGATTCAATAACCGCTGCTTTACGTTCAGACACAGACTTCACCTTTTTATTGGCTTTCTCAACAGGCTTATGGATGTACATGCTGGCTGCCAGTGCCATCAAAGAGAGTACCAGGCCGACCAGAGAGTAAGCGCCGTCAAACACAATCACCATGGATCCGGCCCAGATCCCTAAGCCAATTCCCAATGCCGCGAAACAAAAACAGGCAAAGGTTGAAAATTTCAGTAAGTTGCGTTCTTTCGTATATTCACAAGACATAAATCCTCACAAGTGACAAATTTTTTGACAGTAGCGAGAATACCCAAACCACCTCTGTTCGATTGACGCAGTTGTAACAGGCATAAAAAGCCAATTTCACAAGGTAACTTGGGTATTCCTTAACGCTCTTTGGACACAATACCCTCAACGGATAAAACCGATTAACCACTGAGCGACAACTTTTTCGTCACCAGGTCTTTTCTCTGATTTATTTAGACGTAAAATCAATGACGACAGGATTGATGACACGGTGTGCATAAATGCGAAGCAGCCAAATAGAAATGTTTTTAACTGCGGTGGAAAAAGGTTCGATTGCCGGTGCGGCCCGGGAATTGGAGAAAAGCCGCACCACGGTCAGTGCCGCCATCAGTGCACTGGAAGACAGCTTAGGTGTGGAATTGCTCGCCCGCTCAGGAAACAGCGTCAAGCTCACAGATGTTGGGCGAATGATACATGACGATTGTGAGCGCCTCCTGCAAGCTGCCTATGACATCGAAGCCAAGTGCCGGCAATTTGAAAGCGGCATAGAATCGGCCCTTCGGATTGGCCGGGATGATGCCTTGCCAGAGTCTTTCTGGCGCACAACCATGCGCGAAATTCAACAGCAATTTCCCGATTCAAGTGTGTCAATTTATGTGGCGCCACCCCCCGAGCTTTATGAGATGGTGGATGAAAATATGGTGGACGTCGCTTTTGGCCTGCTACCACAAACCCGGGCGTTTGGGCGCATCAACGCCAAAAAGCTCGGTCAGGTTCGTATGATGTCAGTGGTGAGAAAAGATCACCCCCTCGCTGCCATGAAGCGTATTCAGCGTGCCGATTTGGAACGCTATACAGAAATCACATTAGCCTATGTTGACGATGAAGGTCTGAAAGCGCTAGACCCCGTTTCCCCGCACTACATCGCACTGCCGTTTTATGAGCACCTGCGTGATGCCGTGCTGGACGGTTCCGGCTGGTCGAATGTGCCCTCCATGCTGTTACGAAAATACCTCCGTAGTGGCACCTTACAAGTATTGCGGCATGCGAATGCCATGCAGTGGCAACCTTATGGTGAAATCACTGCCATGGATGCGCGCGGCGGCGCCCTGACAGCCTGGCTCTCTGACAGGCTAGAAAATTTCCTCATTGCGGATGCAGAGTAAACTTCAGCCGCTTTTCAGTGTTACCTTATTTGACGAATGACTACCAGGAAGATATTAATGACTACACCAAACACATACCCAATCGGTATCCCGGGAACACCCTGGGGTGAAGAAGAAAAAGCACAATGGCTGGCAACCACCAGCATCAAACGCAGCTATCAGGACGATGTCCTGACCAAGATTAATGCGCTAAAAGATCGCTTCGATGTGGAACAATACGGCGCGCTTTCCTTTGACCCTGCACGTTATCCGCTGTTTGGTCTCCGAAACCGCAGTTTCGATGCGTCTAAACCGACCATTCTGATCACCGGTGGCGTGCACGGTTACGAAACCAGCGGTGTGCATGGCGCTTTAAAGTTTCTTGATACCGAAGCGCTGGACTTTACCGGAGACTTTAACTTTCTGGTTGCCCCCTGTGTCAGCCCGTGGGGATATGAAACCATCAACCGCTGGAACCCTTATGCCGTGGATCCAAACCGCTCCTTTATTGAAAATAGCCCGTCAGAAGAAGCTGCAAATGTTATGGCCTGGGTGAAAAGGTTAGGCATTGAGGTGTTTGCCCATATCGATCTACACGAAACCACAGATACCGATGAATCTGAATTCCGCCCCGCGCTTGCCGCCCGTGACGGCAAAGTATACGAAGCAGATACCGTGCCGGACGGCTTTTATCTGGTTGGCGATTCAGAGCAACCCAACACCGAATTCCAGACCGCCATTATTAATGAAGTGCGTAAAGTGACCCATATCGCACCGGCGGATGAAAACGGCAACATCATCAGTGTCCCGATTGAACAGGAAGGTGTGATTAACTATCCGGTGAAGAAACTGGGCCTATGCAGTGGTTTTACCCATTGCCAGTATGGCACTACCACGGAAGTGTACCCTGACAGCCCGACAGTGACAGACGAAGAGTGCAACGACGCGCAAGTTGCCGCCGTGCGTGGGGCGTTGAACTATCTGCTTTCAGTGCGCTGATTCCAGCGTTCATCCTCCATTCAACGCATCTCTTTTCTCCTGAAAGGGATGCGTTCTCGCCATTGAGACGGCATACCTGTAAAAGTATCGCTACACTGCCATTTGGTTCAGGGATGGTGGTGAAAATGCCAAAGAACAGAAAGTTTTCCAAACTCATTCACTTGCTGGAAAACAGCGTACTGATTTTGATTGTGATTGCCACAGTCTACGCGATTGGCGAAGAAATCTATTCGGTGCTCGTCAACCGCTCCGTCTCAGTCGGCGACCTGCTACTGATGTTCATTTACCTTGAAGTGCTTGCCATGGTGCATGTTTTCTTCGAATCGGGGAAAGTTCCTGTCCGCATGCCTCTCTATATTGGCATTGTCGCCCTGGCCCGCTACCTGATCCTTGATATGAAAAACATGGATGATTGGCGGATACTCTCCATCACGATTGCAGGACTTATCCTAGCTGTGACAACGTTTGTCATTCGTATAGGGCATGTGAAATTTCCCTACCCAAGGCCGGACGATGAATAGGGAAACGCGTTGTCACTTACCTGTAAACATCAGCGAATCCAGCGCGCCCATGCCACTGTGGACACCGCCTTCTGTCACTTTGGATGATTTACTGCGGATGAGATACCCTGCATAACCATTGTTATCAATCAAGGGTTCGCCATTTAGATGCATGGTGAACAAACCAATTTCACTGATAAGATCATCCACCACGTAGATTTCGCCTTTTCGCACCATATACGCAGGTTGGGGCCTTGGGATGGGGTGCAAGCGGCGCATCAACGCCCATGCGCCATATTCATGCGGGCCAAGCCTGTTCAGCCTGGTGATGATATCGTCACCAAAAATACAGTGACCACCGCCTTCACCCTGATTTTTCAATACCCAGTCATCCACATTCCCTTCAGAGACCTTCTGCGCACTGTTTTCATCAACCGCCACCATTTCACCCAAGAAATGCTTCACCGTTTCAGCTTCACTTTTCGTCAGCCCAAATTGCATCAGGGAGTCAACCGGTGCGGATGAAAGTAACATCTGGACACGTTTGCTGGTCGCCAGTTGTTGGCTCACCGTCGCATTGACCGCCACATGGTGTTTTTCAATCATCACGCGGGTCTGGGAGAGCGCCTCACAGCACGCTACGTCAACGATGTCGTGAGCGACATAATCGCTGAACTGGTAACCTGCGCGAAGATAGACAGTGTCTATCGGGCCAATGCCATCCAGTAACAAGCGGTGGCCCTCTCCGGTGGAAAGCCCGTCATAGAGTTCACGGAAGGTGCGGCGGACAGTGCGTATTCCCCTCGCCTGAAGCGCGTGCTCCAGCAGGTGTTGGTCATACACATTGTCTTCACGTTCCTGAACCACCATCAGAAACGTTGGCCGCCCACCATCACCGAAATGATCTTTGATGGATTGGGTTGCCTGCGCAACGCCTTCCGCCAGCCTTTCCAGTGCACGGTTTTCTACCAACTCGCCCGGTTTTTCTCCTGCCCACTGAACAAACGGTGTCGGCCACTGGATAGCAAGATAATCATGCAGTTCATGAATGCGCTGGCCAAACGGCCCCATACCCGCTGCAATGCCGTTAAATTCAACCAGTTTTGGGCCAAGTTCGGCATCATCCATAAAATCGCTGCGCATCATCAACAGCGGCACACGGCGTGCAGGCGCATCACTGTGATGAATTTGCCGGTGCATTTTCAACAATGCCCGGAAGAAGGTATTGCCCGCTGTCATGGGAGAAATCGCGTGGTGGATAAAATGCGCATCTTCAGAGACGGCGTGTACCAGCTTGCCCAGCAGGTGAACCGATGAAACCAGATATTCAAAGCGCTCGCGTTCAATGGCGGTGGGAGTCAGCGTAAACGCCGGATGTCTGGCTGAATCAGGAGTTTGTTTCAGTGCCATGCCATGGGTCAGCGCCCACTCAACGGCTTCGTTCTTCGCTTTTTCAGTATTTCGGAATGCCATGATGTTGTCCCAGCAGAGGAAAGCGCAGCATTATGCAACGCATCATGTGTCATATACAGAATATTTGTGCGACGAAGGCGATATTCAAGCACTTCCAATACCGTGTTGTGACCCCTCCGTTCAGTCAGCAAAAGCGTGTAAACACGTTTGGCCGGATAGTTCCACCACCTTCACGCTGTTTATTTGATAACTATGTCAATAAATGATCGGTTTGGCTGTTCAGTATGCGATATGAATTGTTATATTATAACAATTCATATCGCGTGAATTTTATATAGCACTTATTTTTCAAAGCGTTATAAAAAGACAATTTTGGATGTTGTTGGGTATATTAGGAACTTTTATGAATAAGATTTCATACGCCAAAGTGGCTAAGAAGGGAAAACTTGTCCGGTTGGGCGTGTTCGTTGCTGTCTTACTTGCAAGCGCTACACTCTGGTTCTCAAGCCAGAAGTCAGGAGAAATTGCACAGAACAAATCCAATACGCTTTCCATCAGCGGACCATGGGAGATCACCAGTCTCGATCCTTCTAAACAGGGCTATATTCTCACCCGCATGCAAGTGATTGAGACTTTGTTGAATGTTGACCAAAACGGGGAAGTCACACCGGGGCTGGCAACCAGCTGGAAAGTCAGCGATAACGGGCTGGACTGGACATTTGACATCAAAGACGGGGTTACTTTCCATGATGGTACCCCCATGAATATCAAAGCGGTGCTAAACAGCCTGAACCACTCTCTGGCCAAACACGGCACCCTGGGTAAAGCCTCGGTGGAAAGCATCAACGCACAAGGCACCAACCAGATCGTTTTC
This sequence comes from Grimontia hollisae CIP 101886, assembly GCF_000176515.1. Lineage (GTDB taxonomy): Bacteria > Pseudomonadota > Gammaproteobacteria > Enterobacterales > Vibrionaceae > Enterovibrio > Enterovibrio hollisae. The sequence continues at coordinate 350,750 of NZ_ADAQ01000012.1, read as the reverse complement.
CGCTTGCGCGAACCTTATGTTGCCTTTCCTGCCCTGCTCACCAACTACTCCACCGCCATCGTTGCGCCAGCCTCCTTTGAAGATAATGGTTCTGTAGAAACCCTATACGGCACCGGTCCCTATCAAATGGCAGACTTTCAGCCGCCCCATAAAGTCCTGGTGCAAAAGTTTGATGGATACTGGGGTGAGAACGCTAAAATCGCTTTTGCTTCTTACTTAACCGGCCATCGTGCCGAAAGCCGTATCCTGCAGGCTAAATCTGGCGAAGCAGACATTGTATTTACACTCGATCCTTCCATGCTGTCTCAGCTTGAAAACACCGATCAGGTGAATGTTCACAGTGACCTGATCCCCCGTACGCTCTTTGTAAAACTCAACAGCGGGCATCCTTTCCTCAACGAAAAGGACGCACGAAAAGCGCTGAGTATCGCCATCGACCGTCGTGGAATTGCCAAGAATGTATTGTATGCAGAAGGTTCAGAAACGTCCCAGTTGCTGCCAAGTTCTATGTCGCAATGGCACCTTGCAGACATCAACAACGATGGATTCAACCTTGACGAGGCGAAAGCCTTACTAGCCAGCCTTGGTTGGAAGATGGGCGAGAATGGCATACTGGAACGCGATGGCGAACCGTTCAGGCTTACATTAATTACCTATGCTGACCGCCCCGAGCTTGCCACTGTTGCAACCGCTATTCAGGCACAATGGGCAGAGTTAGGGGTAGATTTGAAGGTCGATATCACCAACTCCAGTATGATTCCTGCCGGTCACACTGACGGTTCACTTGAAGTGGCGCTTATCGCTCGTAATTTTGGTTTTATTGCCGACCCCTTGCCTATCATCAGCACTGACTTTGCCAACGGTGGTGGCGATTGGGGAACCATGAACTGGAAAAACGCCGAGGTAGATGCCGCTATCGCAGAGCTGCTGAAAACACAGGATGCGGAGAAAAGTCTGATGCTGAGCCAGAAAGTCGCACAGGCAATCCATGACGATTATCCCGTACTGCCCATTGTGAACTACAGCCAGCACACGTCAGTCAACAGCCGTGTCGCGAACTTCCGCTTTGACCCTTTCGAACGTGATTACTTCATCAACCAAATGGACTTCAAGTAACCATGGTGTCGCTGATAAAAAAGCGATTGCTCCAGCTTATTCTTGTCGCGTGGGGGGTTGGTACCCTCACGTTCATTCTGATGAGGAGCCTGCCGGGTGACATGGCATACCGCATTGCAGCCAGTCGCTACGGGCAGGACAATGTCGACTCAAATGCGGCTGAGTTGGTACGCAGTGAACTGAACCTCGATCAGGGGTGGTTCAGCAGCTATATCAGCTGGCTGACTGATTTACTGCAGTTCAACCTCGGTAATTCACTGGTAAGTGGTTTACCTGTAAGTGGTGAGATAGCCCACCAGCTGGGGCATTCCCTGTTGCTCGCAGTGGCGGGCATTTTCCTGTCCATGCTGATTGCCGTTCCAATGGGCATTTGGTCCGCCAGGAAAGGGGGCGCCCTCAATACCGTGCTGGTTTGGCTGTCGACATTCACCAAGGCATTACCTGTTTTTGTGTTGGGTTTGGTGCTGATCCTGCTTTTTGCATTGAATATCACCCTGCTGCCAGTGGCAGGATTTGGTACCTGGCAGCATCTGGTGTTACCCGCCTTCACACTTGCAATCAGTCTGGCGGCGGTTTCTAACCGGGTCGTTCATGTCAGTGCACTTAACGTCTTTCGTTCTTCTTTCTATCAGTTTTCACGCATAAAAGGATTGACCGAATCGCAGACCTTTGTGCGACATGGCGTTCGCAATATGGCAGTGCCTGTCGTTGCGTTTATCGGTATTCAACTGGTCAGTGTGATTGAAGGGATTGTGATGATTGAATCGCTGTTTTCATGGCCAGGGGTTGGACATGGATTAGCCCATGCCATTTTTGCCCGGGATATTCCACTGATCCAGGGTTGTGCTTTAACAATGGGCGTGTTGTTTGTGGTGCTGAATGGACTGGTTGATGCCCTGTGTTACTGGATTGATCCGCGGGGGCAACAGGCACAATGACAAACCTCGTATCCTCCGGTCAGAAGGCTGGCTTATTTATCCTGCTGCTGCTTTTCAGCTTTTCGTTGTTTACCGGCCTGTTTTCGCCCTACTCCATCGACCAGCAAAACCTGTCAGCCACTTTACTGCCTCCAAACAGTGATCATTGGCTCGGTACGGATCATTTTGGCCGGGATATGGCGACACGTCTGGCAAGCGCAATAGGTTTATCCTTTTCGCTGAGCCTGATGTGTGTCATCACGGCCTCCATACTGGGTATCAGTCTTGGTGTGTTATCCGCCTGGGCTGGCGGTAAAACCGAACAGGTGCTTGATATCATCGTAAACATCCTGCTGGCGCTACCTGGGCTGGTGCTGGTATTGCTGTTGGCAGCCATCGCCCCCGGTTCGTTTGTCATGCTGTATGTGGCTATTTCCCTGGTGCAATGGGTCGAATACTACCGCGTCACCCGTGCCATCACCCGCACCCAGGTAGGGAGCCCAGAAAGGGAGCTATCTGCCATGATGGGGTTTGGAAAGTGGTACCAGTTCAAGCGCCATATCTTGCCTGCCATTCTTCCTTCTGTCATAACCATGGCAGCGTTTGGTGGGGCAAACGCAGTACTCATGATGGCATCCCTCGGTTTTGTTTCTGTCGGCATTCAACCACCGCTCGCAGAGCTTGGCTTGATGAGTGTTGAATTATTCCCTTACTCCGTCAATTCGCCCTGGGCGTTGGCCCAGCCTTTAGTGGCCGTTGCACTGCTGGTGTTAGGCTTTCATTTATTAACAGGAACTGGCCGTGAAACCATTGATTCGACTGAATGAACTGTCAGTAAATGCCGGAAATAACCGGTTGATTCATCCAGTTTCTTTCACGCTGTTTCAGGACAGGCCGCTGACGATTCTCGGTGAGACAGGCTCAGGAAAAAGCCTGTTGGCGCAAGCGATTATGGGCACCTTACCAGCGTCACTTTCCCAACACGGTAGTGTGGCGTTGTTTGACCAAACACTTGAAGGCGAAGCACTGAAAGCACACTGGGGAAAAGCGATCACTCTGTTGCCGCAAGAACCCTGGCATTCCCTCGATCCGCTGATGCGAAGCTATAAGCAAGTGGCCGAGGTGTATGAATGTGTGCATGGCAACCACCCCGAAATGGCTTTCAATCAGGCATTGACGGATTTAGACGATGTCGGCCTAAAAAACAGCGCCCTGAAAAGGCCCGGCGAGCTTTCAGGGGGCATGGCGCAACGCCTTGCCATCGTTGCAGCGAAAGCGGGTGGTGCAACGCTTATTCTGGCAGACGAGCCAACAAAAGGCTTGGATGCCAGCCGCCGTGACGACATTATCCGGTTGCTGAAACGCAGCGCACGGGGTGGAGGGTTGTTAACCATCACTCACGACATTGATGTCGCTCGCCAGTTGCAAGGCGACATTATAGTGATGAAGAACGGCAAGCTGTTGGAGCAAGGAAGCACTTCTCAGGTGCTTGAAAACCCGCAACATGAGTACACGAAGGCATTGATTGCTGCCGACCCCCGCCAGTGGAAAAAAGACATACAGACACATGCATTGTCAGAGCCCCTGCTTGCAGTAACATCTCTGTCAATTGGCCGCCCAAACAAGGTATTGGCCGACAATTTATCCTTTACGCTTCATCGTGGTGAAGTGATGGGCGTGGTGGGAGACAGCGGCTGCGGAAAAAGTACACTGGGCGATACCTTGCTTGGCCTGCTGCCACCAATAAAAGGCGAGATCATAAAAAGAAGACAAGATGTCGCGCCCTATCAGTGGCAAAAACTGTTTCAAGACCCGCCGTCAGCAGTGACACCGAGTGTCTCACTGGGCACTTTACTTGATGATCTCGTCTTGCTGCACAACATTAACCGCGCAAAAATTTCACCTTTAATGGAAAAGCTGGGCCTCACTCCCGGCTTACTCAAACGAAACAGCCTTTCTGTTTCGGGTGGCGAGCTGCAACGTTTCTCCATTCTTCGAGCGCTGCTGCTTGAGCCGGTATTTCTGTTCGCAGACGAGCCAACATCAAGGCTCGATCCCATTACTGCCAAAGAAGTCACTGATGTTCTTATCACTCTGGCGAGAGAACAATATTGCGCGCTCTTGCTTGTCAGCCATGACAAAAACCTGATCGACAAACGTTGCGATTCAGTAATCCAAATGGCCTGAACCAAACTGTGCGTACATGACCAAACAAACGGAGCGCTCACCATCGTTCCGTTTTCTTTTCAGTATCATCCGACGTCAAACCAAGACATCTTCCAATACCATGATTTAATTGGCGAATTTCTCTCTATTCATTAAATATTGTGAGTCACTTCGAATATGCGCACTTACGCATAATGTTAAATTCTGTGCCTGATTTCCTTCAGCATCAACAAGGGTGAATGTGTTTTGCAACGCCTTCATTCTGTCGCTGGTTGTTGAAGGCAGAACCTTCCTTCTTTTTATATTATGTGTGGTTTTACAATGAAAAAACTCTGCCTTGCACTACTCCTGTTTAGCACACAATCCGTTGCGAATAATTTTTATGGCGGCGCAAATCTTGCGGTTTTCAATGAAACAGAACTTGACGTTTCTGTCCTGTCTGTTGACGAAAAAAGCGATTTAGGTGTCGGTGGCTTTGTAGGTTACAGCCTGTCACTCTCTCCCCACTTAAAGCTGGGATTCGAAGTCGAGTACCAGCGTCTGGGTAAAACAGATTTCGGCTCGGTGCTCGCGGTGGAAAGTGACGCTTATTACTTCAACCTGAGACCCAAATGGGTTGAAGAAGGCAACAATCTTTACAGTGCCCTTATCCTTGGCATTGGTTCAATGGAGTCGGAGCTGAGCCTGTTTGGAATGAGCGCAAAAGACTCAGAGATTGCCTACCAGGCTGGTGTTGAAGTGGGCTACATGTTCGACGATTTGGACGTGGGTATTGGCTACAGATATCAATCTGTTGATTTTGGTGGCGACTTTTCAGGCCTGGATATCACCAATCAAGGCGTTGTCCTCACTGCCCGCTACAATTTCTGACGCACACGCAATAACACAATAACTGAGCCAGTCCTTTTAATGGGCAGGCTCTTCTCTTCAATGCTGATTTCTTGCCTGGTTGCTGTGGTGCTTTGTATCTATCCTTTTCTAACACAATGCCTTTACCCTGACGTTGAGTATTCTTCGCGTGCTTATTTATCGCAACAGCAAAACTACTTTGCCAGCAGATGGCCCAGTTTTTCCTGATCCAGATACGTCGCATATTCAGAGAGCGCCCCCGAAACTGCAGGATTCGTCATCAACCCTTGCATGCCCACTTTGTATACCATTTCAAATGCCTGGTTAATTGCCTTTGGGTTGCTTTTATACGCAGACACCAACGCTGTCGAGCAGTCTTCCATCAATAAACGGTTAACAATGTCTCCTACCGCTTTATTGGCCTTCTCTCGATTCGCGGTACTGACATTGGCATAGCCGCGCATGTCTGGATGCGATGCAATCGAAAAGAAAACCCATTGCGACAGTTGTTTACGCTCCTTTCCATTCAGTGCTTTCATCATACACGTAGCCAAAGCATCTACATCGGCTTTAGCCGGAACACTAACCATCAAAAGCACCGTGATGACAGCCATGGTGAGCTTTTTTATCATTGTCTTCGTCCGTCCTTTGTCGTTGCCATTTAAACGATAGTGTATGAAATCCCGCTCATTGCCTACTTTATCAAAGCGAAATCCCTGTAAAATCTCGTTTCTTTTAAACACGTTACTGATATGAAACCTTACATGTACACCGTCGCCCTAGTCGTCCTTCCCAAACTTGTGCCAAACCTCACTGACTCAACCCAAGGTGATCACCCGCATTTTTCAACCTGAAAATAAAATCTGAGATCCCGCACTTTTAAAGCGGACTTTTGTCCTGATTGTCTAAGGTAGCCGTGAGTAATATTTGCGCCATCAAAACCAAACAGGAAACACAAAATGACTGCTCATATTGCTGGCTGCGCCGAAGATTTTGCGGATACCGTAATCATGCCGGGCGACCCACTTCGCGCAAAATACATTGCTGAAACCTACCTGGACGATGCCGTGTTGGTTACTGATGTCCGTAACATGCTCGGCTATACCGGTTACTACAAAGGTCACCGACTCTCTGTAATGGGTCATGGTATGGGTATCCCTTCCATGGTGCTTTACGGCCACGAATTGATTCACGATTTTGGTGTTAAGCGCATCATTCGCATTGGTAGCGTCGGCGCGACGCAAAAATACGTAAAAATGCGTGATGTGATCCTGGCGCAGGCGGCAGGCACGGATTCCCCAACCAACGCGAAACGCAGCAGCGGCTACCACATGGCAACATCAGCGTCGTTCGAACTGCTTCATACCGCCTACTGCGTGGCAAAAGAAAAAGAGATCGATGTAAAAGTCGGCAACGTGTTTACCGGCGATCTTTACTACGATCCCGATGAAGATCTGATCCCTGCTCTGGAACGTTTCGGCGTGTTGGGTGTGGATATGGAAGTGGCGGGTTTGTATGGTCTGGCACACCAATTCGGTATTGAAGCACTGGCGATCCTGACTGTCTCTGACCACTGCATCACAGGCGAAGAAACCACCGCAGAGGAGCGCCAACTCTCTTTTAACAACATGATTGAAATTGCGCTGGAAACCGCCATTAAATAAACCCGTCAGGGCGGCACAAGCCCCGCCCCTCTATAAAACAATAATGATTCAGGGCGGGGATGACTTCGCGTGGTATCACCGCCCAGCTCTCTACCGGGGTGCACATGAAAAACAGAATCACACTCACCGCGATCAGCTTTTTAGCCAACTTTATTATGGCGGGTTTTGCCACACAGTTTGGCATGCTGATCGAACCCATCGCAACGGCATACAACGCAAATGTTAACGACGTTGCGTCAATTTTCTCGCTGCTTAACGGTGGCGCATTAGCAGGCACCATTGCCGCTTTCTTCATCATTGAAAAAGTGGGCGTAAAACGCATGACACTGCTGTGCTACTCAACCATTGCCGCGATGGCTGCATTGATGCACTTCGTGCCGTCACTGAGCATGGTCATGACTGCCATGACTATCATCGGTTTCTGCGGCGGCGTTGGCCTGTGCATTGCAGGCACCATTGTGGTGTCTGTGTGGAAAGATAAAATCCAGAGCACCATGCTGGTTGTACAGGATGCGACGTTCAATGTGGCTGGTGTTATCTTCCCGCTCATTACAACCTATGCGCTGACAAATGCACTGGGCTGGAGCATCAGTTACCTGAGCATTGGCCTGGTGGCCCTGGCAACCACACTGATGGTGGTTGCCACGAACTTTTCTGCCTGTGAAACCCCGGCAGAAACACAGGAAGAAGCAAAATCTGAGTGGAATTTCGGCATCATCAGCGGCGGCATTGGTCTGTTCCTGGGCATGCTTGCGCTTTACACCTTCCTGACCTGGGCGCCGATGTTTGTGAAAGAAAAGTTCGATATTCCTTTCGAACAAGCTGGCCAGATTATTACCCAGTACTGGTCCGCAGCATTGATTGGTGCGCTGGTTTCAACCGTCATCGTGGCACGTGTGAAGATTCAACATTTCCTGTTGGCAATTATCTCAATGGCGCTGGCACTGACCGCCATGATTGTGACTACCCAGCAAGTCGAATGGCTTTCTTACCTCACTTACGGTTACGGCTTTGTGTGTGCCGCGCTTTACAATGCCTTTATTGCGTATGGCGTCTCTTTCGTGCGCAATGCGAGCAGCAAAAACGTTTCGTACATTTTGATCAGCGGCAGCGCCGGTGCCATGTTCAGCCCTGCAATCAGCGCCATGTTTGAAAGCATCATTGGTCTGCAAGCAGTGATGTATGCCATTCCTGTGATTTATGGTGTGATTGTTGCCATGCTGCTGTCTTCCCTGAAACTGACAAAACCTGCAGCGTAACCGTCAAGGCAGACAACAACACTGTATCGATGAAAGGGTCAGCCTTTGTGCTGGCCCTTATTGCATCAAATACGCTTCCAGCTTTTTGATATCGACGATTTCAATGTCATGCTTTTTCTTGACGATCAACCCCAGATTTTCCAGCTCTTTCACTGCACGTCGGTAAACACGATCAGACGTCGCAAACCGTTCTGCTTCCAAGTAATCCTTTTGATAGCCTTCAACAGGGAGTGCATTCAAGTGACGCTGGTAGATGTCATACGCCACGTTATAGGCAATAGGAAACAGCATTCTCCGAGCCAGGATCTCTACCGTGTCCTGATAGTCGATAGCAATCGCACTGGCAAAAAACAGCGACAGGCGCGGCTGGGCAAGCAACGCAAGCTGCAACTTATTGGCATCTAACTCTGCCACTTCAATCGGTTCACTGGCGACAATATCCATTTGGCAGAGATAACCAGAGAAAAACTCCATTTCACCAAACAACTGTTGGTCACAATCCAGTGTGCCAAGCGAAAATGTTTTTCCGTTCCGTGCAGTCATACTCATGGAAACCCTTCCTGATTCAACAAGATACAGGTAATTAACCGGCTCTCCCTGACTGAGCACTTTTTCATTTTCATCATACAGGCGCCGCCTTAAGATACAGCTGCGGACGGTCCGGTTGATAAGCGCCATGTTGCTGCTCCACTCAGACTCAAACCGGCCTTTTCCCAATGGCTGTAACTGCATAACCCTCTCTCTCACTCTCAAAAATAACCTGCAGGTTCTATCAGTCGCAGGCAACAACACAGGCTGATCTCACACAGAATAAACGCGATTAATATCACAAAATCAGTATGACGCCACAATATTGATGCACGGTTATTTATCGTTATCGCCACAGCTTTCTTAGCACCCTGTGTCAAAGAAAGCTGTGTGAGTCATCAATTTGGGATTTTTTGACGCTAGCCTTCTATTGTTGTGCAAATTTCCAGGTGCGATAGCCACCAAGCAGGTTCCGAGCTTTAAAGCCGTTATTCACTAACTGTCGGTAAGCCACATTGCCCCGCAAGCCTACCTGACAGGCGACGACAATCTCTTTCTCTTTTGGCAGCTCATTGATTCGCTGGCGAAGCTGGTCAACCGGAATATTCAGCGCATTCGGGAAGCACCCTACCGATTCCAGCTCACCCGGGTTGCGTACATCCAGCAGGATCTGATCATCGGTCAGCGATTCGATGTCGTGATAGTGAATCGCGCGGACATCACCTTTCATCACATTTGTCGCCACAAATGCCGCCTGGTTAATCACATCTTTGGCACTGCCATACGGTGGTGCATACGTCAGTTCAACATGCTGCAACTGCTCGACAGTCATCCCTGCACGCTGCGCGACCGCAAGAATGTCAATGCGCTTGTCGACGCCATCTTTACCCACTGCCTGCGCACCCAGAATTTTTCCGGAGTCCGGCGCAAACAACAGTTTGAGGGACACCACTTCCGCCCCTGGGTAGTAGCTGGCATGGCTGGCAGTGTGGACATAGACTTTTTCGTAGCCGATGCCTTCACGCTGGAGGGTCTTTTCATTTTTTCCAGTCGATGCCACGGCCAAGTCAAACACTTTACAGATTGCCGTGCCTTGTGTGCCCTGATAGGTTTCCCGCGCGCCGAGCATGTTGTCGGCTGCCATGCGGCCCTGTCGGTTTGCGGGCCCCGCTAACGGCACCAGTGTCTGTTTGCCTGTCACCAGATCTTTCTCTTCAACAGCATCACCGACGGCATAAATAAACGGATCGCTGGTTTGCATTTCTTCATTGACCCAAATGCCGCCCAGCTCGCCAATTTTCAGTCCCGCCGCTTTGGCGAGCGAAATCTCAGGACGTACACCAATGGCCATGATCAACAACCCGGTTTCAAGCTGCTCGCCACTACTAAATGACAGTGTCAACCCATTACCATGATGTTCCACCGACTCAAGCGCCGTCCCCAGACGTAGGTCAATGCCTTTGGCCCGAATTTCCTGATGGACAAAGCCTGCCATCTCTTTATCCACCGGTGTCATCACCTGATCGGCCATTTCAACCAGAGAGGTTTGAATACCCAGTTGATGGAACGCTTCCATCATTTCAAGGCCGATAAACCCACCACCGACGACTGTTGCATGGGTTGGCTTGTTGGATTGGATCGCATTGATGATGCGGTCCATATCGGGAATGTTACGAAGGGAAAACGTCAGGGGGTTGTCGATACCCGTGATAGGCGGAACAACGGGGCTGGCACCAGGACTGAGCAGCAGGAAATCATAGCGTTCTTCATATTCTGTCCCTTCAAGCAGGTTCTTCACCGTAACGGTCTTTGTGTCGCGGTTGATTGAAATGACTTCATTCATTACCCGCACATCAACATTAAAGCGGGCGAGAAAACTCTCCGGGGTCTGGAGAAGAAGCTTGGCGCGATCTTTGATGTCTCCACCGATATGATACGGCAGCCCGCAGTTGGCGAAAGACACAAATTCGCCGCGTTCAAACATGATGATCTCAGCATCTTCACTCAGACGTCTTGCTCTTGCTGCCGCTGATGCACCGCCAGCCACACCACCAACAATGAGGATCTTAACCATACGTAACTCCTGTTTTATAAATCTCCGGACAAACAAACACAGTAGGGCTGACCGGCTTTATATATCAAACATTATCAGTATCAGCACACTACATTAGTTAAAACTCATATGCAAATAACTAATTTAGCATTGACTTATATATGGTAATGAATTCTAATGCCTTCACTTCTTCAGGTTGCAGATTTACTTTAGTTAAGGAGAGAAAATGACGTTCCAAATTCCGTGGGATGCACTTTTTGGGGGTGCACTGGTTGGTGTATCAGGACTTGCTCTGATGATCCTGAACGGCCGGGTTGCAGGAATTAGTGGCATTATCAGTGGCCTTTTCACATCCGGAAAATCTGAGTTTTCATGGCGGCTTTTATTCCTTATTGGCATGGTCCTGGCGGGTCTTTCTGCCTCTGCCATGGGATTTTCATTTCCGGACTTTAAATCACTGGCGGCAGAAACCTCTCCGTTGATGATCATCACTGCCGGGCTGTTGGTTGGCATCGGAACCAAGCTCTCTAACGGCTGTACCAGTGGGCATGGCATCTGTGGTATTGGCCGCCTTTCCAAGCGCTCGATTGTGGCGACCCTGACCTTTATGGCAGCGGCTTTTGCAACTGTCTTTATCCGTTTTCATGTCTAGGAGAACCCCTATGCTTTTTAAAATCGTTGCCTTGTTTTCCGGGTTTCTGTTCGGCTTAGGATTGATGATTTCCGGGTTGGTTGACCCCGCTAAAGTCATCGGGTTTCTGGATATATTTGGCCATTGGGATCCGAGCCTGGCATTTGTTATGGGAAGTGCACTGGGAACCTTCTTACCCGGTTATTTCTTATTGGTCCGCAAGCTCTCTAAACCTGTATTGTCGGATGCATTCTGCGTGAATAAAACACAGCATATTGATAAAAAATTACTATCAGGATCATTGCTCTTCGGTACAGGCTGGGGGTTAGCAGGGATATGTCCTGGGCCATCTGTTACTGCTTTGGGATCAGGCTCTGGCATGATTGCCTTATTCTTTGCCAGCATGGTCGCTGGGATGTATTTGGTGACACGGTTATCCACCCATAAAACCAAGCTAATCCCGTCAAATGCAGCGTAACGGTTTGGGGTAAAAAGTCAGGATAAAATGCAATAAAGCCGGCTATCTGGCTTTATTGCATTAAAAAATAACGTACGTCACCGGATGACAACCAACCAGCAGAAAAATGCCCGCCCAACATCCTGTCTCACAATATCCGATCATCAGCACTGAATCTGATACTATTGATAATTATCTTAATCACACGGTTCAAAAATGAGAAATTTAACTATCATCTTTTCGAAAACAAGAAAAATAGTGTGATAGAAATCAAAATAATTAAAAATATTTTCAAGTGAATTAAATATTAAACAATAAAACTAATTTCATATTCATTTTCTGGATCATCATCAAATTTTATATCATTTCATATTCAACTTATAGAATATCATTAAAGATAATTAATATGATTCGTATGAATCATTAATGAGACTAGTTTCATTTTCAATACAAAAGTGACAAATGACCTAGGTAGCTAAAATTAAAAATCAGAGATATCTTATTTAACGACTGATGTTGTTTGAAAAATTTTATCTTTTTCATTTTAATCTCAATCGCTCAAATAACATGCAAGTCACAACCAACATATTAATTAAATGGAGTTACTCTACTATGATGTTTTCAATACTTTTAGACCAAACGAAATGTTTTATTCGAGATGAGCGCGGTGTTACGGCCATCGAATACGCTATTATCGGTGTTGCTATCTCTGCCCTTGTACTGGCTTTGTTTGCCGGCGGTGGTGATTTAGAAACCGCTTTAACAAACGCAATAAGTCTAATCTCCGGCAACATCAACAGTGCGAATTAACAGTGCTTCTCCGGGTACTTAATTATCCATAACGCCGGATATAATCCGGCATTATGGACTTACCCATGAACAGTATTTTCTTTTTTTTAGTTGCGACTTCTATTGCAGTCATAGATTCCGACATTAGAAAAAGAAAAATAAGCAATAGATTGAATATCTTATTTTTTACCTGTTGTTTTTCAATGTATTTAATTCATCATTCAATCGAATTGCACTTGGTTAGATGTCTGGTTGTCATAGCAGTTGGTTTTATTGCTTTCTATCTAGGAATCATAGGCGCGGGAGACATTAAATTGCTGGCAGCATTATCACTGGTTGTCGATGATAATTATTGGATATTGACGCTAATCGCCACAGGACTATTGGGAGGGATTGCTGCATTGGTCGTTTTTATAAAAGAAAGTCTGGCAAGAAAGAAAGGACCAAGCAGAGGTGTTCCCTATGCGATTCCTATTCTTGTTGCTGGGTTAACTGGAATCTACCTAAGCGCAGTAAGTTAGTATTATGAGCCAAAGAGTCTTTTTTCTTATCGCTTTTCTCTCTATCGCTGGTGGTGTGCTGGGCTTAAGTGGTTTCTTCCAAAGTAAGAATACCACTGCAAGCAACATCTCAAATATTTCTATTAAAGTTGCTCAGCTGAAAACTCCCGTAACAAGGGGTGATATAGTGACGGGCGACAATATTCGTTATTTTCGATTGCGTGAAACAGAAGCCCTCGAATACGGCATAGTGTCAGATGTGGTGATTAGCCCGGTTTCAGGCATGGTTGCCAAAAAAGATCTTACGACATCTGATTATTTGTCGATGAGTGATTTTATTCTGCCAAGCGATCCCGCCTATCTGGATACGGTTATTGATGACCATATGACGCCCTACTCGCTCACTATTGAACGAAAAGACTTTATTGGCTCCGGTATTTCAGTGGGTGATCGGGTGGACGTTATTATCCTGACGTCAGATGAGCAGAATATTGGCGACACCTCAAGATCCAATCATATCGAATCTTTCCGCTCCCTCTCTGTCTCTCCGCTACTCCGCAATGTCAGGGTATTGGCCATTGATGATGGCAAGGAGAAAGAGAATGAAAAAGAAGAAATTCTTCCTTTAACCATCGAGTTAAACCGCGATCAGGTGGCAAAAATGGTGATTGCCCGCCGTATCGGAATTATTGAAGTCATTAAATCTTCCAACGCATCTCAGCAAAGGCTATTAGGGATGACAGCAGACACGCATGATGTACTGCCTAATTTCAAATCTGTCACAGAGATCCGTGGGTCAGACAAGGCATTTAACTAGTGGGCAAGAACATGAAACGTCAACTTTCTCTCTGTATCCTGTCTCTCTGCCTGTTATTTGGCATCTCTTTTCAGGCCAGTGCTGCCGGTGTCATTAATCTGGGCACAGGCGATGCCCGCTCCCTTGAGTTCAACGCTGTGATCGGCACAGTTTTTATCTCCGATCCTGACATTGCTGACTACCAAGTGATCGACAGCAACAAGCTGGTTGTATTTGGCAGAAAGTTAGGGACAACCACACTGATCGTATTTGATGAGGACAGTCAAACCCTTTCCCATAGAAAAATTGTCGTTAACCAGAGTTTGACCAAGATTGAGCAGATTCTGGCGATCCGCTATCCCGATGTGGACGTTTCGGTGCTGAATATGGGTGAACAGGTTGTTCTGACAGGCGTCGTCCCCACACAAAAAGAAAAAAATGAAATCTATGCGGTTGTCGGCGAGCTGTTATCGAAGAAGTTCGTCGAAAGGCGCACCCAATGGAAAACATCATTTGACGAAGAATTCGACATCGACTTCATGGCGCGGCGCACGTACGAAGGGCTGGTCAACAACCTGGAAGTCACGGTCACTAAACAAGTCAATGTGAAGCTGACTATTGCTGAAGTAAACAGTTCACTGATCAATGAGCTGGGCATTAAATGGGGCACAATTCTTGAGGATGGCTTTGCCGGCAATGGGCAGTTTTTTAAAGGAATAACAGGGTTTGGAGGCAGAACCACTAACGTCGCTGCCTATATCTCTGCAATAAATGATGACAATGTCGGACAAGTTCTTTCTGAGCCAAATGTTTCGGTCATTTCTGGCGAAACAGCCAGCTTCCTTGTCGGTGGAGAAATTCCAATCACCTATCGTATCGATGATGGCTACCGCATTGAATACAAAGAGTTTGGTATTGGTTTAGACCTCGCCGCAGAAGTGCTGCGGGACGATAAAATCAAATTGTCAGTAATGCCTCAGGTCAGCTCAGTCGATAACCAGTATGGCGACACCTTGCTGGACATTCCCTCATTTAAAGTGAGACGCGCCCGTACCACGTTAGAGCTAGGAGACGGAGACAGCTTTGTGCTTGCAGGCTTATTGAGCTCTGAAGATGAAGAGGCGTTGTCGAAAATTCCTTTTATCGGCGATGTGCCCATTCTTGGCGCCTTGTTTCGCAACACGTCCACAACGCGAAGGAAAACCGAGCTGGTGATTGTTGCCACTGTTTCTCTGGTTGAGCCTGTCTCATCAGCAAACATCACCATTCCCAGCATACAACGCACATCTGCGCTTTCCCGCTTCTTCGGTGTCAATCTCAACGCCACATCAGAAGTGGAAAAATGGCAACAGGAAGTGCTCTCTACCGGAGGCTTCAAGAAATGATTTCTTCAATGCGCAATCAGATATGGGGCCTCATATTGGCTTTAACATTTTCGCTGACGGCATGCTCAGGAGGCCCTGCCGTAGAAGGGACCAGTGTCCTTGTCACGCCAGTGACCTATCACTATTCAGTCACAATTAAAAACGGCCAATTCCAGCCTGCTAAAACAGAAATGACAGCGTATTTGGATGCCAACGCACACGCCTTGCTAACCCATGGGGCAACCGTCACATGGCACGGTAAAAAAGCCCGGAAGATCGCCAGTGAAAGCTATCAATGGCTGCTGGCAAAAGGTGCGCCTCCCGGCCGTCTGGCACTGAAGCAAGGTGATTCTGGTAGTGAGGAATCCGTCACCATCTCCACCCGCATCCATCAGGTTCAGACACCTGATTGCGGAACCGTGGTTATAGGCCGTTATCACACCGGCAAAGACGGCTGTCGCGTTAATTCATTGCGCTGGGCGTCTATGGTGTACCCGGAAAATAAAATGGCCGGGAAAGTCAAAACAGCGTTAGTGATCACAGAAGAATAAGAGGGGCATTCGATGTTGGACTTTGGCGACCTGTTGAAAAAAGACCACCAGAATCAATCAAACACGTTTGGCACACAGAGTGGCATTCGTACCGTACAGTTTTATAGAAACGAGGAGGTAAAGGCACTCGTTGAAGAAACGTTTCGTTTCGATGGACATCCTTTGCCTGTCTCTTTCGGGTATAAGTTCAAGGATCTCCCCTCCCTGGTCGAGGAAAACAATGCACAGTTAGTGGTTATCGATCTTGTTGGGTGTGTCGATACACTGAAAGAATGCCGCCAACTCTCCACCCGGTTACCCACCCATTTGTCTGTCATTGTCCTCGGGGATGCGGATTCAATCTCGATAGTGCGGGAGCTGAAGACTATCGGTTTTTATTACCTCTATTGGCCGGTAGATAAAATTGAGCTCGCTGAATTTGTCGACAGTGTAGTGACCCGGCACATCGAGACTAACGCGCTGAAAAGCCGTCGCCGGGCAAAACGGATTGGTATTGTAGGTATGCGTGGCGGCATAGGCGCGTCACTGATTTGCGCCGAGCTTGGCTGGATACTCACTAACAAAAAACAGACGTCCTGTCTGGTGGTTGATAACAATTACCTGACAGGCAACCTGGATATTTTCCTTGGTTTAAAAAACCGGGATAAACGCCGGCTTGGCAGCACTGAAACCGGAAATGAAATCGATCAGACCTCTGCCCGGACACTGGTCACCCGCATCAACAGCCGCCTCGATTATCTGGCACTCGGACTGTCTGAAGAAAGCTCAACGGAACTCCAGGAAGTGAATGATCTGGTGGTCAGTCACCTTTCGCCTGAAACCAATTTTGTCCTTGAGGACTTTTCTGCATCCGTTGGTTTCGATATTCAACCCAAACAGCTGCTGAAAACCCTGGATGTGGCTGTCATTGTGATGGAACCCAGTATCTCCTGCCTGCGGGAAACCTCAGCAATGCTGAGAAAAATCAAAAAGCTGATGGAAGAGCCCGAGTTCAAACGCAGTATGCGTGTTCTTATTGTGCTGAACAACCATCGGGCTCCCCGGTTTAGCAGCGTGACGGAAGCCGAGATTGAAAAATACCTTGAAGCCAAGATCGATGTGGTTTTGCCGTATGAGGTTTCAGCGGAAGAAGCACTGGTTAATGGCACCAGAATCGGCGAAGGGAAATCTAAATTAGGCGCACAGCTCAATGTGTTGTGCTCGCGCATTATTGGTGAGGACACATCGGTTAATACGAAAAAAACCTTGTTCTCTTTTCTTCATCGAAAGGATAAGTAGCCAGCATGCAAGGTAGCCGGGATACATATCGCGCATTCAGGGAGAAAATCTTCGATGCTATCGATGCAGAAACGATTTCATCCCTCTCGAAAGCGGAACTTAAGAATCAGCTGATACAAGCCATTAATGTTCTGGCGGATCAGGATAATACGCCTGTGCCTTCGACGCTGCGCAACCAGTTCGTCGGCATGATGTATGACGAACTGCGTGGTCTTGGGCCAATACAAACCCTGATTGAAGATGATTCTATTTCCGACATCATGGTGAATGGCCCTAAAGATATTTTTATTGAACGCCATGGCTTGGTAGAAAAATCCTCAGTCACTTTTATCGATGAAGCACAACTGGTCACTGTGGCCAAGCGTATCGCCGCCGCTGTCGGCCGAAGGGTGGATGAATCAGCACCGCTTTGTGATGCAAGGCTTTCCGACGGCAGCCGGGTCAACATCGTGCTCCCCCCTATCGCAATCGATGGCGCCTCCATCTCTATCCGTAAGTTTAAAAAACAAAGTATTGGTTTTCCGGAACTCATTGAATTTGGCGCCATGAGCCCGGAAGTGGCAAAACTCATGATGATCGCATCTCGCTGCCGCCTCAATATCGTGATTTCTGGTGGTACCGGTTCCGGTAAAACCACCATGATGAATGCATTGTCCCAGTACATTTCAGAAAAAGAACGGATTGTCACGATTGAGGATGCCGCCGAGCTCAGGTTGCAACAACCGCACGTTGTTCGGTTGGAAACCCGTCCTGCCGGCATTGAAGGGACGGGTGAAGTTAACCAGCGCCATCTGGTGATTAACTCCTTGCGTATGCGTCCTGACCGGATCGTCATCGGTGAGTGCCGGGGCCCGGAAACGTTTGAAATGCTTCAGGCCATGAACACTGGTCACGATGGTTCAATGACTACCCTTCACGCCAACAACCCCCGCGATGCGATATCCCGTATCGAGAGTATGGTGATGATGGCAACCTCCTCACTCCCCCTTGAAGCCATACGCCGGACCGTGGTCAGCGCCATCGACATTATTATCCAGATCAGCCGTCTGCATGACGGAAGCCGTAAAGTCATGAGCATCAGCGAAGTGGTAGGCATGGAAGGGCAAAGTGTGGTTATGGAGGAAATTTTCCGCTTTGAGCAAAAAGGATTGTCAGACAGTGGAAAAGTGCTGGGAGATTTTGTCACCTCGGGCTTAATGCAACGTTCAGCACTGTATGAAAAAGCCCGTTACTTTGGCCTTGACACCGAACTCAACAGCATTTTCAGCGGGAGGTTGTCATGATTGCCAATGCCATCTTCTGTCTTCTAATTGTGTTTGGCCTTTATCTGTTCCACAAACAATCACAGTTAAAGTCCCGCCGTGAAAGCATGTTGCGAGATAACAACCCTTTACCGGAAACACGTTTTCTGGAGCATCAGGTTGTTGATATGGAAGCCCTCACCGAGACGACCCTATGGCAGAAAACTCGGCGTTTCGCTAATAACTTACTGAATGATATCGGTGATTTTGCGGTGCTGAAAATCATCGCCTTCCTGGGTCTCGCCTGCTCTGTGATGGCCTATATGTTGATCTCCCTGTTTAAGTTTGGCCCGATTATCAGTGTTGTTATCGCTTTGCCTTCTGTCACGTTTCTCGGCATCCGCTATATGGACATACGTACCCAGAATGCCTTCGAGCGCAATTTCCCCGATGCGCTCAATATGGTCGCCAGTTCCGTTACCGCAGGTGAGAGTTTGCTGCACGCTATCCAGTACGTTGGCAGCCACCTTGACAATATCGTAGGACGGGAATTCAAGCGGATGGGTGAACGGTTGAATATCGGGGAATCAACAGATGCGGTTTTTCGCAAAGCATGCCAGCGCTTTCCCACACCGGCTTTCCAGTTTTTCGTTATTGCCATGCGGGTGAATGTTAACCGTGGGGGGCAGCTGCGCCATGTCATCGGCCGGCTTAATCGGGTCCTTTTCAATGCCCGCAGTATCGAGATGAAAAAACGAGCAATGACAGCAGAAGCGAGAATGTCTTCTTACATTGTCTGTGCCATCCCCTTCATTTTCCTGTTTGGTGTCTTGCGGGTACTTAGCCCGGAAAACTATGACTTCGTGATGAACGACCCTGGGGGGCGTTATCTGCTCTATTACATGCTCACCAGTGAAGCAATCGGTATGGGCATCGTGTTTTGGTTAATGCGGAGTGTGAAATAGTGACAGGGACAGGGACAGAATTACTTATTTTTGCTTTGCTGATTGCGACAGGCAGTGCTGCGATGCTCACGCTGCTGTTCAGTACGCTGAAACGGCGGACATTAATCAACAAAGCCATGGTACACAGTGCAGAAAAACCTTCACTTTTTGCCAGTTTTTCAAAAGCTACAATCGGCTTTTTCTCAGCGACCAACAATGAAATCGCCGAAAAATTTATCGGCGCAGGGATCTACAACACCGCAATGGCTCCCTACTACTTCCTGATCAAATACACGGTAGGTGCAGTCGGCGCCATGATCATCCTTACATTGAGTGGTGAGTCAGTTTCACTCTTAAACAAAATCGTCATGCTCGCTGCTCTGGTATTTACCGTTATCGTCCTGCCCGACCTTTACCTTGAAATGCGCCGCCGCGCCCTCGCCAGAAAAATCACCAGACAGCTTCCTTACTTGCTGGACATTATGGGAGTGTGTGTTCAAACCGGTATGACCATTGAATCCTCGATTTTCTACCTCACCACCGAGATGGCTGCATTTGACAAAGACATTGCCTATGTCTTGAAACGGCTGAGGGATCGTGCGCAAACCAAGGGATTGGAAAAAGCACTTCTTGAACTGAATGAGCATGTCCCCGCACCGGAAATGCACAGCTTCGTCATGACCCTCACGCAAAGTATGCAACACGGTACTTCTATTTATGAGGCGTTATCGATACTTGCAAAGGATATACGGGAGATCCAGCTTCTTTCCCTTGAAGAGAAGGCAGGCAAACTGTCTTCCAAAATGTCCGTGCCCCTGATCTTATTCATCATGATGCCCATCGTTATTTTGATTACAGCACCAGGAATTATGAGGATGTTAGGATAATGAAACTCTCGACATTGATATTTTTCGTGGCTGCAGCGCAATTAACAGCGTGTAAATCAACAAGCACCACGGATTATGCCCGCACTAACGGAGAGCAGCTGTTGCTGGACTCAGGCAGTTACAGTGCCCTGATTAAACGCTATGAAGATGAACTAAAAGAAGCGTCTTCCCATCAGACACGGGCGAAGCTTGCCAACGTCCACTACCTGACAGGAGATGCCGAGGCGGCTTTATTCCAGCTTCAGCAGATCCCAGAATCCAACAAAAATAGCCCCGATCTGGCTCTCCTGCAGGCAAATGTGTATTTCGATCTGGGAAGAAGTAACCTTGCAGAGCAATACGCCAATACCGCCCTGAGACTGGATGGAAAGTTGGGGGAAGCCCACAATCTGAAAGGTCTTATCCTGGCTGATCGCGGTGAAATATCCAAAGCAAAGCAGGCTTTTGAATCTGCCCGTATTTATGGTCATGATGACCCGACGGTAAAAAACAATCTCGCCATGATCGCCATCTTGCAGGGCGATTACACTAAAGCATCAAACCTATTGATGCCGCTGGTAAAAAGCGGAAGGGCGGACCAGACCGTGCAGGCGAACCTTATCCTCGCACTGGCAAAATCAGGAAAAACTCGGGCATTCAGCCAATTACTGGCCGGCGAGGATGGCGATATTCATCTGGCGGAAAAGTATGAAGTGCTGAGAACAGCGAAAGCCCTGCAACGATATCGTCCGCAAACAGATGTCTTGCCTCAAACACATATTCCCCTTGCGGCAACGAAACAACCTGAGCAGACAGAGACCAACGAGGCTGCCTTGCAACCGCCACCCGCCAAAGCCCCGTCCACAAGCTTACCCGTGCTGAAAGCACTGACTCAGGCTGAAACACCCGCTCCCATACCAGCTGGCATAGCCAAACCCGATAAAGTGGGAAAAGCCAAACAGCCTGCGATAGCCGCAGCCCAATCTCAAAAAAAGGCAGGACCAGTTCCACAAATGCAAAACCGTCGCGGGGAAACCACCAAGCCTGAAACAGTGGTTGCAACAAATGTGGCACCGGAAAAAGAAGCCAGCAAACATGCCGATCCGCTTACGTTGATAAAGCGCAGGTTACAACAAACCCGCGACGCCCAAAAAATTGCACAAACAAAAAAAGCAGCAGAAAAAGCAGCGCTCACCTTGGCGAAGAAAAAAAAGGCAAGAAAAACTAAGAATCACCGACCTTCCAGAAAGCTTGTTACCAACATTGCCTTCACCCGTAAACCAGGAGGGGTGGAATACATTGCCACTTCTGACTTCAACATCAGTAAGTTTGAAACACTGTATTTAAAAAAGCGGAAGAAATGGGTGTTCGATATACATGGTGCCCATGATTTCAGCACCAAAAGAAAACGCTATTTAAAGGAAGGTCCAGCCGAATCGATAGAGCTGGGAGAACACAAAGGGTTTGTAAGAATCGTCTTAACAATGCGTGATGCAAGTGTCGGTCAACCCCATGTTTCCATTGAGAACAACAAGCTAATCATTCGGTGGGATGCATGATGCGGAAAAATAACAGACCGAACGTTACACAATACCAGAAGGGCGTCGTATCCATTGAATTTTCAATCGGCGTTACTGTGTTGTTTTATGCGCTGTTTGCCTGGGTAGAAATCTGCACCATGGGGTTTATTTCTTCGGTTGTTGATTATGCCATCGCTGAATCTTCCCGGGCAGCCAGAACGTCAGCAAATGCAGATTACGATAAGCTGTTTAAAGATGCACTGGCCAACAGTGATCATTTGTGGACCCGTATTGTTGATCCTGAAAAATTTACTGTCTCTGTCAGTTATTTCGATTCCTTTTCCCAAGCCAGCGATATCAATGCCATAGGTGGAGTGGTCAGAGACGATATGCCCATCGCCCTCTACCGCATAAGCTACGATTATTCGCCGACGTTTGCCTATTTTTTTGACAATGACACCGTGACGTTATCGCGTGAGGTGTTTGCCCTTCAGGAGTTCGAGCGTGACCAGTTCAGCCAATAAACAACACGGCGTTTTCGCCATTGAACTGGCGATGGTGCTGTTAGGCTTGAGTCTTATTATCGTTTTCACGATGGATGTGGTTGTCAAACAGTCAGCGAAAGGGAAGCTGGACAGGCTCTCCTATTCCACTGTCAGCCTGCTAAAAGAAAGAAACCAACTGTTTGATGGCGAAGAAACGATGACCTATTCCGAAATGTCCCAGGCGTTCCAACTTGTCGCCAAGTCAATGAGAAACACCATGGGCACTTTCGACATCAGCCGTTTGGGCATGTATGTCGAACAGCAACGGTTCGATGCAGATAAACGACCTGTTCCTGCTATCCAGAATGTGCACATTTATCGTCTAGGCAGTTATCCGTGCGCGCCTGATGATCGGTTAGAAAATATGATTCATCTCGCGCCAGTGACACAGTTTGACAATAGATTGACCCTTTACAGGGTAACGCTTTGTTACCGGACCGATAACTGGTTTGGTGAACTCGTCGGTGGTCAATTTGAGCGTGCACGCTCTATCGCTACATCATTCGGGAGATAATGTGTATGGTGCATTATTCATCTAAATCCAGACAACAGGGTGTTGCCGTTGTTATTTTCGTGATCGCCTACCCTCTATTATTCGGGGTATTTGTTTTAGCCGTTGAATCAACCCGGTATTTGCAAACACATGCCCGGATTGGTGACGGTGTTGAGGTGGCCTCTCTGGCTGTGGCTGCAAATATATCCAGTGATATAACTGAAAATAAAACCCTTGCTAAAAACTATGTCGACGGCTTTGTCCCTGACGGCACGATATCATTGGCAGACATTAATATTGAAAGAAAAAGCTGCGATGAAATCTACGGGTCGCAATGCGGTGTTGCAGGTGTGTATGACGAAGAAGGACTGGTTTTTACCCAATACAAGGTAACCCTGAGCTCTGAGTTTGAATCCTGGTATCCGGAAGATGATTTTGCGCCGGGATTTGAAGAAATTGTAGAACTGGGAGGTACTGCTGTTGCAAGGAAATATCAGGGTTTCACTATTGATGTTGCCTTCGTAGCAGACTTTTCAGGGTCCATGCAGCAGACATGGAACAGAGAAATAAAGTATAAAGGTGTTGTCAACGTTATTTCAGATATCACAAGAAAGCTTGAGACATTTAATGATCATACAGAGCAGGAATTAAATGGAAAGAAAGTAGCCAATAAAGTGGCTTTTATTGGCTATAATTTTTATCCTCATAATGGCAGTACTTTCTATAGCAATGTCGACTACAAGGCTAATTACAGCCGTTTAAGTTATAAATGGCAGGAAAACATCCCAGAAATTAATTACAGAAGAACAGCCCGGGACCCAATTAACAACAAAAGAACGCCAATTATTGGTCGTTATGTCAACAATACCATTCCTTTGTATTCTGACGACTCCTACTTTTATACACTTGATTTAACAGACAACTTCACACAGTTCAGAAACACCATCTCGACATTTTACCCAGATTATGGAACCGCCTCGTATGAAGGAATTATTGAGGCCGCAAAAATTGTTAATAACGGTGAAAACATTCGAAAACTCATCATTGTGCTGTCTGATGGTGAAGATTCCATCAATGAAAATAATCCCTATGACAATAGATACCCCGGATTTATCGCGCCTCTGATTTATCAAAGCGGACTATGCCAAAACATTATCAACGACCTGGAGTCAAAGGAAATTAACGGCCGTAATGTAGAGGCAAAAATATTTGTCATCGGTTTTGGTTATGACCTAGAGAAAAACCCCGGATTAAAAATCTGTGCCGGTGAGGAAAATGTTCAATCGGCTGACTCCTATCAGGAAATTTTTGACACTGTCCTTCAGCTGATCAGTGAAGAAGTCGGCCACCTTTACTATCGCCACTACGACCAAACGGAGAATTCATGAAAACAGCATTTTCTCTTTCAGCACTGCTGATGCTGCTGGGCATTATGGCATCGCCTTCCTTGGCAGCAACGGTTTCCGCCACTGTTTTTGAAGATATTTGTTCAAACAGCAATAGCGAGGTGGCATTTAGCGTGGATGTTGGTCAGTCAACCGAGGTATTTTTCCATAAAGCGACTTACCTGCAAATTGAGCGACCTACCCAGTCTTTTCCTGTCACCCCGGTTTTTATCGAGGCCTTGGTTAACGCTGGCCTCAACAAAGAATGTGCGGAACTTTTGGTGCGGGAAACACCCAAAGTGGAACAGGGCAGCGGCGGATTGGTTGCCAAGGTGCATTTTGGGTTTGATAAAGCATCTTTGACACCGACCGGCAAAAAAATCCTGGCGGGCATCGTTGATTCGATCACCACCTCTTCAACCCCCTTAACTATCACTGGGCACACCGATAGCGTTGGGTCTCATGCATATAACCTTACTTTGGGGTTAAAACGGGCAGAATCGGTAAAAGGTTACCTGGTGGACGCTGGCAAGAATAACGCTCAAATCAAAACCGTCTCCGCGGGAGAAACCAAACCAGTGACCACCAACGAGACGGCAAAAGGCCGTGCAGAAAACCGCCGGGTGGACGTTGTGGCGGTGCCTGTCATGCCAGCAAGTGGGGGAAATTGAGGTACCATGTAATACCGCCATATAACACCATGGATATGGCTCCCTCATGTTTAATGCAGGGCATTTTTCTTTTTGGCGCTACGATTAAGAAAACCGGGTATAGAAAAAGCGATCGCTGGAAAGCGGGTCTGACATCTATACACAACCAAGCTGAAGAAACACACGAGGTTTTCTTATGATTAAATGCGCAGAATACGATTACATTGAGATAGCCTGCCTCTTTCACTATCCCGTAAAACTGGAGATGAAAGAGGGGGCGAATACGGTTGAAGGTATCGCCAGGGATACGGCACGCAATGTGGCAAAAGAAGAATGTATTGTGCTCGACATTGAGGGCGAGGACGTTTTGATTGTACTCGACAAAGTTGCATCGATGCGTGCATTGGTCAATAACCCACATTTCAGTACCGTTGCATTCAGTTGATAATCATTCAGCTGATTAATATATGCAATCGCATCCGTGCTTATTTCGGTTACGACACGGCGTTGAGTCACCTTTTTAATCCGTGCTCCAGCACGATAAATGCGTTAACGCTATGCTTCCTGTGACATCATCGCTTGCGGTCAGTGATTTTTTGCGCTTGGTTTTGCAGCTGGATGTGTGTTTTTTATCTCAGGCTGGAGGCGGTATGCCACTCGCTTGAGTAATACAGATAACGCCGGAGAACAGCGACAGGAATGACCCATCGCAAGACACAGGATGGCAAGACCGAGCCATTACCGCCCCACTCGCTCCATCATTACATTGATGATGCCAGTCAGGTCACGTCGTTTGCCACGCTGCCTACAGAAACGCCGTTAGCCATCAGCTATAACGGCGTCAGCCATGCAGTCATGATGGTGACACCGCAGGACATCGAAGACTTTATCTACGGTTTTTCCTTCAGTGAACGTATCATCCGGGATGGAAATGAAATTCACGACATTGTGATTGAGCAAAAAGACGATGCCCTGATTGCTGCTGTGCAACTGGCCAACCGAGCCCACGCAAGGCTGTCGCTGACAAAACGCCACCTTGCCGGGCGTACCGGGTGCGGAATATGCGGCACCGAGTCGCTTGAGCATGCCATGCCAACCTTTGACCCCTTACCCTATATCGACACACTGGATAACGGCAGTATCCTCAAATTGCGTGATAGTCTGCGCCAATGGCAGTCGCTTGGTCATATCAGTGGGGCAATTCACGCGGCGATGCTGGTGAATGAGGATGGCGACATTTTACTGTGTCGCGAAGATATTGGCCGCCACAATGCGCTGGATAAAGCGCTGGGAACTGTCATCCGTAGCAAGGCATTATCTCCCTCACAGGCACTGCTCGTGACCAGCCGGTGTAGTATCGAACTGGTGCAAAAAGCGGTCCTGACGGGTGTTGGCACACTGATCACCCTGGGAACACCCACTTCGCTCGCTGTTAATACAGCCATCCAGGCCAACCTGAACCTGATTCACCTTCCAAGGCAGGATGCCCCGCGCTTTTATAACCGCGCATCTCAGTAGGTGATTCGCTGTTCGCCTGTTAATCCTCCCTTTTCCGTGGGCCCACGACGTCGAAACGATATCGATCTTGACGTTGCCCTTCACAGCCCAAAATGTGGTTTGAGGTTGATTATGGTAACCTTGATCATCTTTTCAACCAGTTTACTTTTTGTAACCTTGTAGAGGTTTTTACCATGGCACCAAAAATTGAGATAGACAGCCGTGGCAGATTAACCCTTTCTCTCTATCAACCCTCAACCTCTGTCAGCCCTCAACCTCTATTTGCTATCAGGCTTGCAGCTCTCCGCTATCCAGCCCAGATACTCCGCCAGACCTGTTTCTATCGGTAACGCGATAACCTCCGGCACGTCATAGTCATGCAGGCGACAAATCTCCTGCTCTACCTCTTTGTAAAGTGATTTGCGCGTTTTAATCATCACTTGTTTTTCAGCATCAGATGCCACTTTCCCCTGCCAGTGATAGTAGCTTTGGACAGGCGTCACCTGAATGCAGGCGGCCAGGTTCTTCTCAAGCAAAGATTCAATGATTCGTTTGCCGATATTGTCATCGGCAAACGTCGTCATCACCACAACATAAGCATCTGTCTGGGTGTGCATGTTATACCTGTGTTCAGATAATCGTTAGCATCGGCCTTTTTTGGCCTGACCGGGAGGACAAAATTTACCATCAGGTTTGTTTTGCCCATTACCGTCGTCTGTGGAATTGATCTTGATTTCAACATCGTCGGCTTCGCCTTCAATGCTTGTGATTTTACAACCACTCACCAGCAACAGCGTAACAAAAAGAATTGCCAGCAGTTTCATTGTCTTCTCCTTGGTTTATCTCTCATCTTGCAAAATACCCTTCATGAAAGGGAAAAGACACACGAATATTCAGAAAATGAAAGAGAACATGAGGTTCGCAGGTCTTTGCTTTTACCGCCCACTGACAGGAATTGCTATGCGTACGTTGTTCACCCTTACCCTGCTTTTTACTTTGCTCTCCCCCGCGGCACATGCTGCGCAAACCTGGCAAAACAGTGGTTCTCCGGCGACTGTCGTTGAGCTTTATACTTCAGAAGGTTGCTACAGTTGTCCGCCGGCGGAAGCCGCATTGAACCAATTGAAAAACAAGGCAGAGCTTTGGCAACGTGTTATTCCTATGGCTTTCCATGTCGATTACTGGAACTACATTGGCTGGATTGACCAATACGCCAAGCCAGAATTCAGTCAGCGCCAGCGTGATAAAGTCGCTGACGGCAAAGGTAGTGGTGTATACACGCCCGGTTGGTTTATCAATGATCAGGAATGGCGCGGATTTTTTGCCAGACAACCTGTGCCTTATGCAAACGGGCCATTCGCTCCCGCTCTGAAAGCCTCGCTTGATGGCCGAGTTCTAAAGGTCGAATTTGAGGGTGATGAAACCCTTAACGCACAATTTGCCCTGCTTGCCATGGACATTACCACCCAAGTCCAACGGGGTGAAAATCGGGGTAAAACCCTTGAACATGATTTTGTGGTGGTGGACTTTGGTAGCCAGTCAGGTCAAAAGCAGTGGCAATTTGTCCTGAATGACGAAACAGCCGCTTCACCGTCTGCCATTGCCGTATGGCTTACCCCATCCACAGGTGGCGATCCAGTTCAGACTGTCGCTGGCTGGTTAGCCCCCTGACGCTAACCCAACAAAATCTAGCAGGGGCATTTTGACGTCCCTGACCGTAAATCCTGTATCAATTGGCTTGTACCGAATCATCCCTTTTGCTTTTTGATTCGGGTTTACTTTCTTGGTTATCCAGTAATTTTCTCAGGTTTTCTATATCAACCGGTCGGCTCAAGTAGTAACCCTGTGCCAAATCGCACCCTTTCGATTTGAGCATCTCGAGCTGCTCTTCTGTTTCTACACCCTCTGCCACCGTTTTAATTTGCAACCCCTGAGCCATAGAAATCACCGCCGTTGCCAGCGCTTCTTTCATTTCCACGTCCGTAATACCGTCCACAAACGTACGGTCTATTTTAAGGGCATCGAACGGGAACTGGAGAAGGTAACTCAACGACGAATAACCGGTCCCAAAATCATCCATCGAAAACTCGGTGCCCAGATTGTGGAGCTTTTTGATCATCTTTTTCACGTTAGGCTGGTTGCTTAGAAGCAAGTTTTCTGTGACTTCAAGCTCTAACCGACTGGCTTCAAACCCGTGTTTTTCCAGAATACCGGTCAAATCATCGATAAAATGCGGTTGACGAATCTGCTGGGGGGATATGTTGACCGCCAAATGCAAGGGGTTTCCCGACGGATCATTCAACGAAGAAAAATCTTCCATCGCCTTATCCAATACAAACTTGCCGATTTCATAAATAAGATTTGACTGTTCTGCAATTGGAATAAACTCTGCGGGTGCTACTGCACCAAGCTCATCATTGTTCCAGCGAAGTAACGCTTCTGCACCGGTAATACTGTTGTTTTTCAGATCATATAACGGCTGATAAACCAACGAGAACTCACAACGGGAGAGCGCCCTGACCAAATGATATTCGAGCCGCAATCTGCGGTGAACATTATCGTTCATTTCACTGGTGAATAGCCGGAAGCTGTCTTTCCCACCTTCTTTGGCCTGGTGTTTCGCAACGTCAGCATTGCCGAAAAGGCGTTTGAAATCATCAGAGTCCAACGGAGAGAGAGAGATCCCAATACTGGCCGTAACATACAATTCGCCACCACCGTTGATTTCAATAGGTTGGTTAATGGCTTTACGCAACTTGCTGGCAAGCTGGCAGGCATTTTCCGTTTGGTGCAACCCGGGTAAGACGATAAGAAATTCATCACCACTGACCCGTCCTACGGTGTCGACTTCCCGTAACGTCTTCACAATACGACGCGATAATTCAACCAGCACCTGATCGCCAACATCATGGCTCAGGGTGTCATTGATCATTTTGAAATTATCAATATCTACCAGCATCGCTCCCGTCATCAGCCCACGGCGCAGATCATGGGCAATGGCATATCGCAACCTGTCGAGGGTAAGGTTGCGGTTAGCGAGTCCCGTCAAGGAATCATAGAGCGCGCGCTGCATGATCAAGGCTTCATTACGCCGTATCCTGAGCTGGTTGTAGATACGCAATTTCACCTCCGCCGGTGACACTGGCTTAGAGATGTAGTCAGCGCAACCTATCCTCATCCCCATCTCCCGGCCTTCATCTTCTTGATGTTCGGTGATCAGGATCACTGGGATGTCCTTGGTGTCGAGATCGGTTTTAAAGGTTTGGCAAAGTGAATAACCGTCGATATCGGGCAGTTGAACATCCATCAGGATAAGTTTGGGCACCTCCGATTTTGCCAGCACTTTCGCTTTCTCTCCCGTGGTGGAGAAAATCACTCTGTATTCCTCGCTCAAGATCGCATTCAGGATCCGGATACTGTTCGGTGAAGCGTCGACAAGCAAAATGGTGTCCTTATCCATGGCGGTAGGGTTAGCGTGCATGCGAAGCTCCTTGTTCATCTGCCAGCCCGATGTCTAATTTGCTCTCTTTGACAAAATGGTTGAAGGCAATGATTGCTTTGGCGTAGTCCAACTCAATCAACTTATCACCCACCGGTTTGAGTTCCCGGGCAAGGTCATGGTAATCAACCAGCATCTGATAGTAGGTATCGATAGCCATCAAATCCTGCGATAGCATTTGGTCGCGGAAAAGGGTCAAACGGGTAATCATCGTGCGGTCTATTTTTTTGCTACTGCCAGCGGTCAACACTGGCGACGAACCCGCCTGCACCGGCTCAATGGCAGTCTGGTTACGCTTGAGGAGGATCTGACCAATTTCCTTGATGGCGTTCTCCATGTCACGCTTAAAATGGCTTAACGGCAGTTGGTAGTCCTCGGGCCCCTGCAGTGCGTTCTGCAACTGCTTGGCAGAGCGGCGCAAGCCAATGATCGATAGGTTGCCGGCACTACCTGCTATGGTATGGGCCTCTTCCGATGCCTGGGTTAACTCACCATCCTCAATGCTCCGGTAGATGTGGTTTTCCTGCTCACGGGACTGATGGACAAAATCACTCAGCAGTTTGAAGTAGAGATTTTCATTTCCCATGACCCGTTTGATGCCATCTTCAACATCCACGTATTCGTATTCTTCTTTTTGTCCCGTTTTTTCCCCTTCGGTCTTAACAACAGAGGTGACAGCAAGACCAAGGTAACCAGCCAGCTTTTGTAACAAATTGTCCGCGTCAAGCGGTTTGGGAATGTGATCGTTCATGCCTGCGTCTGCACAGCGGTGGCGATCCCGCTCCATGGTGTGGGCAGTAACGGCAAAAATGGGTAACGTCTCTCTGTCAGCCGTCTCCCGGATAATACGGGTCGCTTCCAGTCCGTTCATATCTGGCATTTCCAGATCCATCAATATGGCATCATACAGTTCAGGTGCCGGACACACTTTCACTAAAGCCTCACGACCAGAAGATGCCAACTCGACTTGAAAATCATTTGCCATCAGCACCTCACGGACAATTTGCTGGTTAATCGGCATATCGTCCACCACCAATACCCTGCGGCCGCTGCCATTGACTGTGACACCGGAACCTTGATGCTTGCCGCCAATGATACGGTGGTGCGTTTTTGGCAAGTTCTGCCCCATCACATCCATGATGGTATCGAACATCACAGACGCTGAAATCGGTTTGTGCAAGTAGCCCGCAATCTGGCCGCCTCCCCGCTCTTTATCCACTTTCTTGTGGTCATAGGCACTGATCACCACAACTAACGGGTGTCGGTCTTCCTCCAGCTCGTTCTTCAGTTTCTCCAACAGGTGGAAGCCTTTTTTTCCCGGCATGTGCCAATCCAGCAAAACCAGATCGTAAGGTTCCAGGTCCAGATCAAGGTAACCTTCCACGATGGCAGTGAAGGCACTGTCAACATCACTGACGGCATCAACATGAAAACCGAGGGATTCTACAATCGCACGGTGTACGGCGATTGAAGAGGGGTTATCGTCAACAATCAAAACCCGTAACCCCCGCAAGTCTACCGGCACAGAGAAACTTTTGTCTGACGTTGCCTTGGCACGTTGTAGCTCTATGTCGAAATAAACGCCCGGTTCACCACCAGAATCAAACTGAACCGTTCCTCCCATCTGCTCAATCAGGTAAGTTGCAATCAACAGGTTGACAGACTCATCGACTTCGGACGTTGCCATCACCAATCTCTCTGCCAGCTCTGCAAGATCATCAACAGTATCTTCTTCATCTGTCACTTTCTGGTTGATAGAAAACGTGAGCTTTGCACTGTGTTGATCCACCTTGCCGGAGGTAATACTCAGGATAAGAGGCCTGCCTTCACCGATGACCATCGCTTCATCAATGATATTCAGTAACACTCGGCGGAGTCGATCCGGATCGCCGATCAGCGAGCGGGGCACATCCAATGGCACATTAAAAAGTAGCTCCACTTCCCGGCTTTCCGCCTCACCGAGCAAGTAGTCACGGAGACTTTCCAACAGTTGGTCGAGATCAAAAGGTGTGGTTTCCAACGATAGGGAAACTGAACATAGCTCCTCAAAATCACGCAGGTTGTCGCAGATAATGCCCGTTCTCTTGAGCGATCGAACCAAGCTTTCTAGGTATAGCGCCTGTTTATTGCTGAGCGAGGTTTGGCTCAGCATTTGCGCACAGGTGGTGGCCGTCGCCATCATCGGATACAGGGCTGTGTTCGTTTCGGCAAGAATATTGAAGCTGCGGCTTAACGCATTGGTCACATTTTTACATGCGCCTGCCGTAAGATGTGTAGACATTTTCAAAAACAGTTCTTGCGGTGCGATGGGGTAAACCACATAGTCACTGCCGCCACTTTCGTATGCCTGTTGCTTTTGCCGGGAAGAAAACATGTCAGACGTCAGCACAATACGGGTATCACGACAGGTTGGAAGTTGTCGTATCCTGGCGATTTCATCAGCCAGTTTTTCCCCTCCCTCAAACGGGAAATCCATATCGATGACCAGGATATTGACCGGGTGCTGTTCAAGAATCGTCATCAGCTTTGCGGGAGTCGCCACTGAACGCAACCAGTATCCGCTTTCACTCAACACCTGCTGGTAAAAATCAATATGGGAGAGATCGTCGTCGACGAGCACGATGAGTGGCTTGTTCTTCACCAAACCTGTCATTAGGCCTTCCTTTAAGAGAGCTTTTGGGGACGGAAACCGCCTCTACCTACCGCCAATTCATGCACTACTGGCCGATTCTCTGCCGACCTTACAACACGAGAAGATTGCTGGATCTTATTACACGGCAACCTTTTTTATCTCATTGGCGAATCTTTCGATTACTTTATAAAACTAGTGGCTTTTCTTCGTGACTGCCAAATCTCTCCCTCTTCTATTTTTAGGGTTCTCAGTTGCATACAGCAATGTTCCTCCTTTCCCAGTCCAATCTTTATGTCAGTTTTATTAGCAAAGTGACGTCTAAAAGAGACTAAATCTCATATATGAAACAAAATGCAAAGAAAAACGACTGAACCGCTTTTCTTCTCTTATCACCCAGATCGTTCTGTACTATTTTTAACAAATCGCTCAATTTACGAACAAAAATCACATAAATGAGTCATCATTTGTTGGGAGGAAGATATGGCTATCAATGTGCTCCTCAGTCAGGTCGTTGGGCAGGTATTTATCGTAAAAGCCAACGGAGAGGTGGTTCCTGCTGCGCAAGGTACACCGCTGCAAACCGGCGATGTCGTTTCCGTACCGAGAGGGCGTAATGGCTGGTTGGTGACTGAGGAGGATGAGCAAATTGATGTTCTTGATGAAGCACTCCTCGTGCGTGCAGGAAACGTTGAGCCCCTGGCGTTTCCCTCAGACGTACAGGACATCATTGCCGCCATTGAAGAAGGGGAGGATCCCACCCAAAGAGATGGGACAGAAACCGCGGCCGGTGAAGGGGCCCGTGGTTCGGCTATCACGACTGGCGTCGTCATTGAGTACAACGGTGCAACCGGTACGTTAGATATTCAGGGGTTTGATACCACAGGCCTCACCGCAGCCGGCCTGACCGAAGAACAAGCGAATGCGTTGGTCTCTGCGCGCTTTGTCCCCCAACAGGGGACATTGGAAGAGGGCAGTGAAACCATCACAGTGCCGGTTACCCGCACGGATGACGAAGCCACTGTCGAGGGCGATACCCGCGCCTCTGTCTCTGACCGTATAGGCACAGTACCCGCTTCGGTGTCAGGCACATTGACGGTAGTTGATCCGGATTCGAATAACCAAACCACGCTGGTCGATGACACTTACAAAGGAACATACGGCACCCTGGTGGTTGAAAATGGCAACTGGATTTATACCGTCGAGAAAGAGGCCGTCGCACCACTGGATGACAATGAACGTGTCACTGATACCATCACCATTGTCGCCAGTGATGGCAGTACCCATCCAATCATTCTGTCTATTGACGGTATCAATGACCCCGCTGTGATCGCCGGTGACATTGTGGGCACAGTGGTGGAGGCCGATGGCACGATGACGGCCTACGGCCAATTAACCGCTACCGATGTGGATGGCAATGACAATGCGTTTACGGCGCAAATCCTTGAAGGACGCTGGGGCGAATTGACCATTGATGAGAAAGGCTCCTGGACCTACCGTTCTAACGATGACGAAGGCGCGATTAATCGTCTGGGCGAAGGCGAGAACCTGACAGATACCCTGACCGTGCAAGCCGAGGATGGTACACCATTGACCATCAGTATCACTATTCAGGGAACAGACGATCTGCCTGTGATCAGCGGCAAGACAAAGGCCGCATTAACCGACAATACAACCGGTGAAGTCCAGACAGTGTCAGGCACCCTGACTATCACAGATGCCGATGCCAATGACACCCCAAGGTTCGATGATGTCACGATAGACGGTGATTACGGAGTGCTGGAAATGGTGGGGGGAGATTGGACCTACACCCTCAATAACGTGGCTGCCTCGCGTCTTAATGCGGGCGAAACTGGCACCGACATCATCACCCTGTATGCAAGCGATGGTACCCAACAAACCCTCGTCATCTCAGTGACAGGCACCGACGATAAGCCCATATTGAAAGGTGACACCATTGGCTCAGTGTCTGACAATGAAACGCCCACCACCTCCGGCTTTATCAACATTTTTGACCCGGATTCTGCTCACTCGCCTACACTACCGGACACCACTGTCAACGGCGAATACGGGTCACTGGTGCTTGTCGATGGCACCTGGACATACACCCTTACTCCTGGTTCTGTCGCCGCTTTACCCGAAGGCGAAACCACGATTGATATCTTGACTGTGACTGCATCAGACGGCTCAACCCATGACATTATCATTTCGATAACCGGCACGGATCAGGAACCGGTGATGACAGGCACTACTACAGGAACTATTAAGGAAGGCAGCGCAACATTAACGGCAACAGGCAGTATTGAATTAGTGGATGTTGACACAGGCGACTCCCCCACACTGCCGAACGGCACGACAGCGGGGCAATACGGCACCCTGACATTGGTTAACGGTAACTGGACTTATACTCTGGATCCCGAGCTGGCGCAGTATCTGGATGAAGGCCAATCGACTACCGATACTATCAGCATCACCGCCTCAGACGGCACAGTATACGATATTGTGATCACCATTACCGGCAGCGAAGATGCCGCGGTGTTAAGCGGTGACACCACAGGTAGCGTCACAGACGAAGTCCATTCACTCACAGCCACTGGCTTTGTTTCTATCAGTGATCCCGACGCCAGCGATACCCCCACCCTGCCGGATATCCACCAGCAGGGACAATACGGTACCTTCAGCATGGTTGAAGGCAACTGGAGCTACAACCTGGATCCAGAGCTGGCTGCTGTGCTGGATGAAGGTGCCACAGTGACAGACACCATCACCATCACCGATTCCCTGGGTGCCAGCCATGACATAGTGATCTCAGTAACCGGCACCGACAATGCCGCTGTTATCAGCGGCACAATATCGGGCGACATAGACGCAGGTACGCAGCCTGTAACCGGAGAGGATGCGATAACCACATCGGGCACACTGTCGATTTCTGATAGAGACAGCAGTGACAATCCCACATTTAATGCCACCACACAGGCGGGTGAATACGGCACTTTCGAGATGGCAGACGGTAAGTGGACTTATACGCTGGATCCGCTAAAGGCCAAGCCGCTGGATGAAGACGAAACAGCACAGGATAGCTTTACCGTCACAGCATCAGACGGCACATCACAGGTTATCACTGTTAATCTGACCGGCAGTGAGGATGCGGCGGTACTTTCCGGCGACACCACCGCCACCATTAACGCCACAACCCCATCGACACAGAATGTCATGGTGGACCGTAACCCTGACGGCACCTGGGATGTGGGCAATGGCGACAACCTCTACCTCAATCTGGGCAACATCACATCTAATGCCTCTTACCAAAACAGCGTCGGTTACTACGTGATGGATACAAGCGGCAACGTGATCCGCGCTGCTATCCTCTTTGACAATGCCCACGACGTGGACAACACCAGCATCAATATCAATACATCTGGGGGAGAAAAAGTCGGACTGTTTATGATCCCGGACGGGGACAGTAAAGGCTTTAACGTCGGCAGCATGAACCTGAGTTTTGGCAGCAGCGGCGTGATAGCTTACCAAGGCAGCACATATGGTACTGCCTTGGTTTCCGAATCGTCGAAAAATGGCGGTTACGACTATGAAGACAATCAAGGAACCTATTCTGGCTGGGAGGACACTGTCGGCGGTGGCGACTGGGACCTTAATGATGTCGCCTTCTATGTCACGGCTACACAACAACAGTCGCAGCCTATCTCTGCCAGCGGCATTATTTCGGTCTCTGACATCGACAATGGCGATAATCCAACCCTGCCAGATACCACCGTACAGGGCGAATTCGGCACTCTGGTGCTCACCGATGGACACTGGACCTACACCGTTGATGAAAGCAAAGCACAGCAAATCAAAGAAGAAGTGCGGGAAACCCTCCTCATTACAGATTCTGAGGGGGGCCAACACGAGATTGTGATTGCCCTCCAGGGTATTGATGACGTGCCGGTTGTTACCGGTGTCTTTACCGGTGCTGTTACCGAAGGCAACATGGGTGATGACATTAAAGTCAGTGGTACTCTTGCCATTTCCGATCCCGATATCGATGATACACCGGCATTTCTCGACACGACGGTGCAAGGTGATTACGGCTCGCTCACTCTGGTAGACGGTGTTTGGACTTATAAACTGGACAATGCGAAAGCAGAAGCGTTGTCTGGCACTGACCATGTCACTGACACCCTCTCACTGAGCGCCACCGATGGCACGGTGCAAAACATCACCATCTCCATCTCAGGTACCAATGATGCCCCGTTTGTGGTTGGTACCAACAGTGGAACCCTTGTCGCTCCGGACACGGTCACCCGAGAGTATGTCGATATCAGAAATATTTTCTGGCTCAACGACGGTTATTCCTTCACCTCCGGAGACATGCAATATATCGGAAACGAGCCGCCAACACTCAGTTTCCATAAGGAGGCGACGACTGTACGCATATATGATACAGACAGTGTGATGCACGGTGACGGTACTGACTGGCAAGGAACCAACGAATACGTGTACGACACGACGCAAAAAGTCGAGATCAACGGCAGATTCTACAACGTCAACTTCGACTACACCTTTGATTACACAGACGATGCAGGTAACCGCTACACCTTTGGCGTGGCAGATATCGATCTTGACGGCGATCGCTGGCATCACCGGGATCCTAACGAACAGGGCAACTTCATTATTCAACTATCTGGCCCTCAGATCCCGGCAGGCACACAACTGAACTATTTACCCTACTCTACCAGCCGTCAAGGCAGTCTCCGTTACCGTGACATCGCAGTAGAAAACGCTGACACCGACGCATTCGAGGCAAGAGGCACCCTGTTCATGTTGGAGGTAGATGCCAACGACACACCTCCCGTGTTTGCTGATACCACCGTAAACGGGCAATACGGTTCGCTGAATCTGGTCAACGGTAACTGGACATACACCCTAGATCCACGCTCAACACCGGCCCTTGGCGACAACGATACCCTCACCGAGGTCATCACACTGACCGCGACAAACGGTGCCCAAACCCAGATTAACGTCACGATCGGCGGTTCTGAATCGGCAATCACCAATGCAATGCCCGGCGGTGTCAGCCATTCGTTGAGTGATGTGATTGCACTCGATGACATCACCTTCTCAGGCAATGACGGCAATGACCGTATCGCAGGCAGCAATGACATCGACATTTTACTCGGCAATGCTGGCCATGATGTTATCCATGGCAATGCCGGGGACGACATTATTGATGGCGGCTTGGGGGATGATCTCCTTGTCGGTGGTCAGGGTAACGACCTTCTCGCCGGCGGTGCAGGTTCAGATACCTATGCATTCTTACAAGGCGACCAAGGTACGGTGAATAAACCCACCGTGGACCATATCATAGACTTCAACACCCAACAGGATGCCATCAACCTTTCAGATTTGCTCAACAACGAAACCTCAGACCCTCTGGAAGGTTATCTCTCTATGGTGGATGATAGCGAGGGCCACGCCATGCTGAATATCTCGACCCAGGGAGATGGCCATGTCGACCAACAGGTAGTGTTTGATAATATGAGCGTGGAAGAAATGGCATATGCCTACAGCATTGACACCAGTGGCATGACCTCTGAGCAAATCAGCGCATCGGTAATCGACACTATGGTTCTGCAAAGCAAGATGATTATTGATTAATCAACAAATCATAAAAAGCCCAAGCGCATCTTGCCAGCTGCCTCCCAGCTGGCAACTTTTTGTCTTTAATTTCGCAGGGGTAAGGTATACTCCTGCGTCTAAAAACCTACCCATCGCGAGCACAACTCGCTAAAAACAATGATTGAGTGTTATGAAGCTGAAACGTTTCTTTCTTCCCTTGATTACCGCCCTTGCCTTGTCAGGCTGCAGTGAAGAGGCTCCACAATCCTCAAAATACACCACGCTGGACACACCGATAACCGTTCAGGATCTGCCCGTTGTCACCGAACTGTTCAGCCTTTCCTGTGATCACTGCCGCTCAATAGAAACGGTAATCCCGGCCATTGAAACAGCAGCAAACGTGAAAATCGGCAAAACGCATGTCACTTTTAATGAGAGTGCAACCCTGACCGCATTGATTTATTACGCCGCCATGACTCAGGTTGATACCCCCCCACCCGCGGGCCTGACCGACGATCTGTTTACATTTGTACAAGAACAGCAGTCAAAAGATAGCGACAAAAACAGAGCTATTCTCAATGAACTGTTTGCAAAATATGGTCTGACGTCACCTTTTGATCTCACAGAAGCACAGCAACAAGTGATGTTCGCTGAGATGGAAAAAGCCGATCAAATCACCGTGGCGTCCGAAATCACATCCGTGCCGACGTTTATCGTTAACGGCAAGTATGTGGTCAATACCCGTGCACATGAGAGCGCAGAGGATCTGGCCGACACATTAAAAATGCTGATAGCGAAAGGCCAGTAAACAATCCCCAGGGGATGACAGATAAAAGAACGGCGCTGACTTCACATCAGCGCCGTTTTTCCTTCTTGTCCCATGCTTTATTTCAAGCGTTCAAAGCCTGCTTCAAGATCAGCAATCAGATCATCCACATCTTCAAGGCCAATATGGAGACGCACTAAGGTCCCTTTAAAATCCACCGGACCGGCAGGACGAATCGCATTTAACGCTTCCGGTTGATTAGTCAGGATCAACGACTCATAACCGCCCCACGAAAACGCCATGCTGAAATGGGTGAAATTGTCGAGATAACTGGCAATCTGTTCCGGGCTGAGCTTCTCTTTCAGCACAAAGGAGAACAGACCACAGCAGCCATTGAAATCACGCTGGTAATTTTCGTGCCCAACGCACTCTGGCAACGCAGGGTGGTTAACCCGCTCAACGTCGGGACGCGCACTCAACCACTTGGCAATAGCAATACTGCTTTCCTGATGCTGTTTCAGGCGAACCCCCAGCGTTCTCAGACCCCGCGCAGCCATATATGCCGTATCGGCATCCACCATTTGCCCCATCAGGTAAGAACGCTCACGCAAACGCTCCCAGCAGCGTGCATTGGCGACCGCCGTGCCAATCATGGCATCAGAATGGCCCACGATATACTTGGTACCAGCCTGAATGGAAATATCGATATCATGCTCAAGGGCGTTAAAAAGAACACCTGCCGCCCAGGTATTGTCCATCATGATCACAGCGTTGGGATTCACGGCACGGACGGCTTTTACCATCGCAGGAATGTCCGGAACTTCCATGGTGATAGAGCTCGGGGATTCAAGGAAAACCACCGTGGTTTTCGGTGTGACCAACGTACCGAGACCGCCACCAATCATGGGGTCGTAATAGGTCGTCGAAATACCCATATCCGCCAAAATGGTGTTACAAAACGCCTGGGTAGGTTCATAGGCACCACCAGACATCAATACATGATCACCGGTTTTTACGAATGAAAGAAGACTGTTAGCAATCGCTGCTGCGCCGCACGGATACAGCACACAGCCAGCCCCACCTTCAAGTTCTGCCATTGCATCTTGAAATGCGAAGTGTGTCAGGGTGCCCCGCCGACCATAGAACAATTCGCGCTCGCCACGGTGTTTAGTCGCCCGCTTTTTCTGTTCTACCGATTCAAAAACAATCGATGAAGCGCGCTGGATGACACTGTTGACACTGCCTTTACAATAGGCCGTTTTCCGTCCTGCAGATACCAACGTGGTATTCAATTTCCCGGATGACATGAACGCTCCTTATTCAACCGCATTAAACAGGGCGCCCTACGCGGTGCCCCAAAACCAATCAGGCACAAAGGTTACCTTAGATTCACCGTAATTGCAGCGGGTTAGCCACTGCCAAAGACAAGAACGTCTCCGTAATCAGTCATAGCAACACAAAATGTGCACCGCCTAACTCCTGCCAATCCACACTGACGCAAAAATGAGACACTGTACTATATTTATTTACACATCAGGTGGATAAGGAAATAACACGAATGGGATCAATAGTAGGACGACTGTTCTATAGGCCTAACCTATCGGTGCGCATGCTCATCGGTTGCTTTTTCATGCTATCGACAATGCACGCTCACGCTCATGCAGGTGCCCATGACGAAAGCGGCCAGCCACTGGTGTTTGGTATCGTACCCCAACAGTCCTCTGCCAAACTGATCCGGGATTGGAGCCCTGTAATGAAAGCGATCAGCACGCTCTCAGGCCTGAAGATCCGCTTTGCTACTGCCCCCAATATTCCGGAGTTTGAAAAACGCCTCAGCGAAGGCAAGTATGACATTGCTTACATGAACCCTTACCATTTCACCGTGTTTAACCAGACACCGGGATACAAAGCTGTGGCACACGCCAAAGACAAGCGCATCAAAGGTATTCTGGTGGTGCGAAAAGGCTCGCCCGTTAAAACACTGGAAGATCTGGCAGGTAAAGATCTCGCGTTCCCCGCTCCTGCTGCATTTGCGGCGACCTTGCTGACACAAGCCGCCCTGAAAAGTAACGGAGTCCACTTCAACCCGAAATATGTTGGGTCTCATGACTCCGCTTACCTGGGTGTCGCTGACGGCCTTTATGAAGCCGGAGGCGGCATTATCCGGACTCTTGGTGCTGCTCCACCCAATGCCAAAGACAACCTGAGGGTGTTATACACCACGGAAGGATTCACGCCCCATGCCATTGCCACGCACCCGAATGTTACTGAAGATGAACGCCGCCGTCTTCAAGAGGCTCTTGTGGCTCTGTCTGACACTCCTGAAAAACAGCAGGTCTTGAAAGCGCTGAATATCAAAGGCTTCCAAAGTGCGACGGACGAAGACTGGGATGATGTCCGGGCCCTGAGCATTTCCGTGATTAAAGCGGACTGATTGAGGCTGTCTTTTATGTCATTTCGCCTGAAGACAATCCTGGGTATCGCACTGATCGAATTGGTATTACTCGCTATCCTGATTGCTTCCGGGATTGGGTGGTTACGGGACTCCAATGAACAACAAATCATCGCCAACGGTGAGCGTCTATCCAACACCTTTGCTATTGCAGTACGTGACGCCATTATTGCTACGGATCTGGCCAACCTCCGAGCCTTTACCCAAGAAGCTATCCGGGACGGTGATATCGCCTACATCCGGGTGAAAGACGATCAGCGTCTGGTTCTGGCAGAAGCCTCAAGCCTGACAGACGAATCGCCGGCCCCAAATTATGCGCAGACTCCCACGGAAGCCCGGGATGGTATCTATGACATTCGTTATACCGTTTACATTGATGAATACCCGGTGGGAGAAATTGAGATTGGCTTGGATGTCAGTGCCTTCAGCCAATTGATTGATGATGCAAAAAAATACGCTATTTCGATTGCGGCGCTTGAGATGGTACTGGTTGCCCTTTTCTCCCTCGGTTTTGGTGCGCTATTGACCAAGCAATTGCTTGCTTTGCAGGAGGGTGCGCTCAGCATCCAGCAAAATGGCCCCGGTAAAACTGTTCCTGTCCGAGGTAACGATGAAGTCGCCCAAGTCGCCAACGCCTTCAATGAAATGTCCTTGGCACTGTCGCAAACCTATCAAGAGTTGTCACTGGAAAAAAACCGCTACAAACAACTTGCAGTACAGAACAAAATGCTGGCTGAAATTGTAGAGCAATCCCATGAGGCCTATCTCATCACTGACCTCAGTGGATACGTTTCATTGTCCAACAAAGCGCTGGACAATCTGTTTGGGTTTAGGGACAACGAGGCCTGTGACAAAGACTTCCAAACCCTGCTTTTTGGCGAGAACACCGCCGAAGAGGCCGCCTACCAACTTCGGGATGCCATGCAATTAGGGCAAAGCATCACTGTTAGGGCAGAATGTCTATCCATTGACGGACGTGCGGTACAGACTGAAATCACCGCCTTTCCCATCGTCAACAACGCTGGCGTCAACGATCGCTATGTGTTAATTGTCCGCGATGTCCATGAACAACTTGAATTTGAGAAAGCCTTAAAACATGCCGCCGATACGGCACACCAGGCAACACGGGCGAAATCCCAGTTTCTGGCTAACATGAGCCATGAAATACGCACGCCGATGAATGGTATTATCGGGGTGTCCGAAATGCTGAGGGAGTCCTCCCTGCCAAAAGAGCAAAAAGGGTTTGTTGATATTATCTATTCTTCGGCAAAAAGCTTACTGCAACTTATCAACGACATTCTCGACTTTTCCAAGCTCGAAGAAAAAAAGCTCAAACTCAGCGAGGAAACATTCTGTCTGCGAACCATGGTTGAGGAAACAGCATCCATGGTTGCAATATCTGCTTCACGCAAAGAACTGCTGGTTGTTGTTGATATCCCGCCAGATATCAACACGCTGGTGATCAGTGATGAGTTGCGCCTACGTCAAGTGTTCAATAACCTGCTTGGCAACGCAGTCAAATTCACCGAGCATGGATACATCCGGATTTCAGTCCGCGCTGAGCCCAAACCTGGCGACACTTCATCAACATATACCCTGACCATAGAAGACACCGGAATCGGTATTCCTGAAGATAAACTGTCAGATATTACTAAAGCCTTTGAACAGGTCAACAGCTCCACCTCGCGCCGATACAAGGGAACTGGGCTTGGCCTGTCCATTACTAAAAGCCTGCTGAGTTTGTTCAACAGCGAATTGGAGGTGGTGTCGGAATACAACAAAGGCAGCCGCTTTTCCTTTACCCTGACATTGCCCACCGTCCCCACAGAGGGCACTGATGAGGGGGCACTGACAGCCCGGCATATTGCCATTATCAATGCCGATCCATTGCACCGTCCCATTTTTGATCGCTATTTTACCTACTGGCAGGCAAAACATACCTATCTCACTACCGTGGAACTGCTTGAGGAAACCAAGACCCTCTTTGATGCCGCCGTCGTATTAATAGACCAGGATACTGCTCTGTACCCAGAACCTTATTGCCCTTGGATAGGCGTGGTTTCTAACCCACATC
The DNA here is from genome assembly GCF_000176515.1 of Grimontia hollisae CIP 101886. Lineage (GTDB taxonomy): Bacteria > Pseudomonadota > Gammaproteobacteria > Enterobacterales > Vibrionaceae > Enterovibrio > Enterovibrio hollisae. The sequence continues at coordinate 307,655 of NZ_ADAQ01000012.1, read as the reverse complement.
ATTTTAACTCTCTATCTGAAAGCACTGGGCACCAGATAATCATCATTAAGCCCATCAAAATGAGGCAACTGCTTCAGGAGTTACAGCTTAGCATGCAAGAAGAAGCCCCCTTACCGCCTCCCAATGAATGCGCTGGTGATAAGACCCATCACACACTCGATGCGATGTCTATCGTAGTAGTTGACGATATCGAATATAACCGTGACGTCACCAAAATATTTCTTTCAGGCGTGAATGATCACGTCACTTACTACGCCACGGGGCAGGACGTCCTTTCCCATTATAAAAAAAATCAGTTTGATATTTTGGTCACAGACATCTCTATGCCTGATCTCGATGGCTATGAGCTGACTGCAACGCTTCGCCAGTTTGAGCGCGAGCATGACGTGCCTCCCGTGTTTATTATCGGTTTATCCGCACACGCAGGGCGAGAAGACTATGACAGGGCTGTTGATGCAGGAATGGACATTTATCTCACCAAGCCCGTCCGTCGGGCCGATCTCATTACCGCGTTGGATCAGGCCGCAAAAAAACGGGCGCCCCTTACCAAATGTTAATCAGCTTCCTTTTAGGAGTAACTGGCATACTGTAGACAAGACACAGTAAGGAACAGAGAAAGAAAAAGGAAGGAAAGCACATACGTTATATCCCAACGCGCTTCCCTTGATCATCTGAGTTGTATGAATGTTACTTGGCATTGTCCTTGGCTTGTATGTCTTCATCAGGCAATGGTTCAACGGTAAACCGCCCCACATCAACAGCGATCACCTTGACCGACGCGCCAACCGGAACAATGGCCTCCCGGTGCGCCGCACCAAGTACCAGCTTCCAGTTCACGCCTGAATATTTGACAGTGACCGGATGGTTAGCATCAAGTTCCTGATCCAACTCAAAGTGAAGCCCAATAAGATCGCTGTGAATGTTATATTCACGGCGCACACCCTTTTGTGATTTTTTCAGCGGTCGCCAAAGGATTACCGTCAACACACCGGCACCAATACCTGAACTGGCAATCACCGCTGTCAGGGTATCAGGCAATATCCCGAGCCAGACCAGGCTACCGGTCACCACCGCTGAGACACCGAGCGCCAATAACACAATGGTAGAAAGGCCAAGTAGCCAGACTTCGACAATCAACAGAACCAAACCAATGATAATGGTAGATTCTGCCAGATTGGTTTGCAGGTACGATATTGCATCCATCGTTATTTCCCGGCGTTAAGTGTATTGATAATGCTCATTGATTCTGCCACTAAGGATGCGGCGCTTGATTGACTGTCAGGCAGCAGTACCACGGAAGATTCCTTGGCAATCGCTTTTTTGGCTTCAATGGCTTTGTCAGCAAGGTCAAGCTGAATCGCTTTCTGACCTTCTTCCGTCGCAGCCGTGCGGCCAACAATTTCCAGCGCTTCCGCCTGCGCCTGTGCAACGGCTAGAATGGCCTGGGCTTCACCTTCCGCTTTCAGAATTTGTTCCGACTTTTCCGCTTCTGCCGCCAGAACTCGAGCCTGTTTCTGGCCTTCAGCCACGTTGATATCAGATTGGCGAGCCCCTTCCGACTCCAAGATAACGGCCCGTTTTTCACGTTCAGCTTTCATTTGGCGTTCCATCGCTTCCAGTACTGAACGCGGTGGATCGATATCTTTGATTTCGTAGCGCATCACCTGCACACCCCAAGGTTGGGCCGCCTCATTGATCGCAGAGACAATGGCAGTATTCAAGCTTTCACGCTCTTCAAAGGTTTTATCCAGTTCCAGACGACCAATTTCTGAACGCATAGAGGTTTGCGCCAACTGGGTCACGGAAAAGATGTAGTCATCAACGCCGTAGCACGCTTTCACCGGATCCAGCACCTTCAGATATAACACGCCATCGACGCCGAGAGAAATATTGTCCCGGGTGATTGCCGACTGGGAAGGCACATCGAACGCCTGCTCTTTCAAGGTTCGCACATACGCAACACGGTCAATAAAAGGTACAAGAATATTCAAGCCTGCTTCCATGGTTTTGTTGTATTTTCCAAACCGTTCAATCACATAAGCGGTATTCTGTGGCACAAATTTCACCGCAGAACGCAGTACAATCACCACCAGAATCGCTAACACAACCCAAGTGTTTATCAGTGAGGGTAGAAGTTCTAGAAAGTCCATTTTTGCTGTCCTAACCAATTGAAATCCCATTTATCATATCGAAACAGGCCGATGACTATTGCATCAAATTAGGAAATTGGGACTTGGCGGGAAGTTTATTTTTTCGCCAGTTGAGTGAGCAGTGACCCAAAAGCCAGCAAAAAACATCCCCCCAGCACCATGAAATGCTGGGGGGAAAAAATCACCAGAGCCTTGCCGCACCGCGCACGCCACTGGAATCCCCGTATTTGGCTTTGACGATTGGGGTACCACATTCACCGCCCATCACCCATTTTTGCATAAGCATCGGTACATTCTGGTACAGGCGATCAACGTTAGACATGCCACCTCCTAGGACAATGACATCCGGATCGAGTGTGTTAACAACGGATGCCAGTGCACGAGCTAGCCTGTCCTCATAACGCTGGATGCAGGCTTCCGCATCTTTATCACCCTTGGCGACACGTGCCATGATGTCCGGACCTCGCAACGTTTCGCCATGCAGGCGTTCAAAATCTTTCCAAAAACCGGTGCCAGAAATAAACACTTCCAGGCATCCCGGTCTACCACAGTAACAAGGAATAGCTTCCGCATGACGGCGATCATGGTCGTTTTGCCAAGGCAGAGGATTATGTCCCCACTCACCTGCAACACCGTTTCCACCTGCATGCACATTGCCGTCAATCGCAATGCCCCCACCACAGCCTGTGCCAATGATCACACCAAACACCATATGTTTACCCGCCCCAGCACCATCTACGGCTTCGGACACCGCCAGACAATTTGCATCATTGGCAATGCGTACTTCTCGTCCTAATAAGGTGCTGAGATCGGCATCCAAAGGCTGACCATTGAGCCAAACCGAGTTTGCATTCTTCACCTTACCGGTGACAGGCGAAAGAGTCCCAGGAATGCCAAGGCCAACCGAGCATGTCTCCCCCACCACTGTTTCGGCCCGCTCAACCAGTCCTTTGATGGCATCCAATGTTCCTTGATAGTCATGCTGCGGTGTCGATACACGTTCGACATAAATCTGCTCACCACTGGCATTCAGGACAACGGCCTCAATTTTGGTGCCACCCAAGTCAATCCCAATTTTCACCTCAGTCCTCCAGAACATTACTTTCACTTCACGAGTATGGCATTAGCTGCCTGTTTTCGGGGTGGTTCCCGTTTGTTGATGATTTTATTTTTTTCTTTTAGCCCGAACAGTGACCAGTCCTAAACATCGAGTTGGACATCCCAGAAAGGATGGTAAAAGTGATAGGTTATTTGACAAAATTGTGACACTTTCGCTTTATAGAGACACATAACATTATGATTCCTAGAGCAAATACACTTTATGATTTGAAAATCGAGAGACGTCTCACTTTCTTTTCCTGCAAATCCGACTATTTTTAATATGTGCTGATGTTCAACAGGGTTCTCTGCTGATTTTCGCCTTTTGGGTGACGTGAAGCACAAGGTGAAGCAGATTGACCATAAATTCACTATACAATTGGTCCTTCTGTGGTACTATCGATTGGCCTGGTTAATAGAGCTCTTTATGCTGCAATTGAAAACTTCGTTACACCCTACCTTCGCAAAAGTAAGTTGTCCTGAAGATATTCGCTACATTTGCCACCATAAGTGATTCATTAATAAAAGGTCTAAATGCGCTCGCGCGCAACGTTACAAATGGAAATATATTCAGGAGACAACATGTCTAAATCTACCGGTACCGTGAAGTGGTTTAACGAAGAAAAAGGTTTTGGCTTCATTCAACAAGAAAATGGCCCAGACGTTTTTGTTCACTTCCGTGCTATTACTGGCGAAGGTTTCAAAACTCTGGCTGAAGGCCAACAAGTCGCTTTCGAAATCGAACAAGGCCAAAAAGGCCCACAAGCTGCAAACGTAGAAAAAGTATAATTTTTTCTAACCGCAGAGAATTACAAAAGGATGCCCCAGTGGCATCCTTTTTCTTTTTATCCTGGTCGCGTTTTTGTCTTTATACTGAGTCTACGTTAATGAAGGCAATAGAAACTTCTCTATTTCAATGATCTTCTTCTGGTTTATCCGCTAACGGGATCTGTATCAGATTTAATAATATCGATATTGAAACATCTGTATTATTCATTGAAAACAACACCATCTAAGCTATTCCTTAATAAGAGGGAGTGTGCTTGGAGCCAAACATGCTAGAGAGATGTTTAGTGGTTGATGACCACGAAATGATTCGGGAAACTATCGCGATCATGGTGAAGTCTCTCGGCTTTGAAGAGTCTATTACTGCTATCGACGGCGCTGATGCCATATCCAAACTGTACCACCAGAAACCGTCCCTGATCATTACTGACCTGCAGATGGAGCCCATTGATGGCTTGGAAATGCTACGCTTGATCCGCAGCGGCCGCTACGGTCTGCCTCATGATATTCCCATTATTATTCTGACCGCCAACGCCGCAGAACACGTTATCGCCCAGTGTATCGCTTTCGATGTGGACGCCTTTCTGGTGAAACCAGTAAACCGACAAGCCCTTCAAGATCGCATTAATCAGCTTTCACAACAATCGAAACCTAAAAAAACCGTTGAGCACTATTTCTCGATGTACGAACAAGACCCGGCGAAAACAACGGCATTTCAAGTCAACGGTACGGTTGCGTTTACTGATGAGGATTTACGCGAAATTGATACCCTTATACACGACCACAAGGCACAAGTCGCACACCATGAAGCTGAGGAGCACTTCATTCTTCATCCAGCGCCCGGCCAGCCAGAGCCTGACAACAAGAAGAAATTCATCAAGTGGCAGGATCGCTTTACCGTCGGAAATGCTGAGCTCGATGACAGCAACAAAGAGCTGCTTGCCATCATTAATGATACCTACGACCTTATCGTTACCCATCAAGAAGGCCAGGCGTTTGAGGAAATATCCCAACGGTTCCAGCGCTATGTGGAGCACCATCTTGCCCGGGAGGAGGAATTACTCGCCACCAAGAGTTACCCACGTCTTAGCATTCACCGGGATATGCATGCCAGGTTAGTGAAGCAGGCGGAATTTGTGGTGCTGAAATGTCAGGCTGATCCAAGTTTCTATAAAACAGACTTTTTCCGGTTACTGCGTTTTTGGTGGGTAAAACACGTGGTGCAAGAAGACACTGGCTACCGCGGTATCTTCGAAACCCATCAACAGTGAGGATGCCATGCCAACCCCGCTGAACCATAACGGAAAGGAAACGCATCACAACCTATATCAACTGTTTCTCAGTGGTGGATTAGTGATTGCTGCACTGGTGTCTTCCCTGCTCTGGTTCTACCAATTCATTTATAACGATACCCACCAAAAGCTCGAATATTTCCTAAGCTCAGAAATCAACAACCTCACAGCCGCCATCACCGACTGGCATACATCAAGAGAAAGAGAACTGCAAATTATTAAAAATGATAGTGATCTGAGAGAAGGGCTTTTTGCCAGCGGGATCTATCAATCATCGTCGTTTTCCAACGCTGGCGAAATATCCAAACACCTTGAGCTGTACCGCGACTCTTTTTCCCTCAACAATGTGCTACTTTTCTCACCACAAGGAGAGTTACTGATCAGTCTGAGTGATGGATTTAACGAGTTTACCGTGAGTGCTTTTAACAAATATATCAACGAACTTCTGCGTGTGGGCCACATTGTTAAGTACCCGGGCGGGACGCCTGACAATCAGGAACCAGAAATACATCTGGGAGTCACCTTGCCAAGTACAGGGCCTTACGATCAACCATTTATTCTACTGGCTTCCCGAAAAAGCGCTGACTTTGAAAAACTTTTTACCTCCCATACCCTTGAAGGCTCAAATGTGTCGTTTGCTATCAGTCGCAATGGCACGGTGGTTTATCCTTCGAGGCAACACACTCTCCCACCCCTTGGCAAAGAAATACTTTACAAACTTTCACATCCTGATGCCGCCCATCCTGCTGATCTCTTAAGAACCCTGTCAGATAAAATAGCCTTAAACACCCAAGGCTACAAAGGCCACCTTCCGACAGATTCCATTGGTGCCTGGCGCTGGCATCCTTCAATTCCCCTGGGGTTGGTGGTTGAATACGATGCCAACAACGGGCTCAGTATCCTGAAATCAACCCGTATCTATCTTATCGTTGCTTTCTTGGTCGTCACCGGAGCCTACCTACTGTTTCTGGTCAAGCAATCTGGTTACGTGCTCCGCATCGGTTTTAGTAAGCGCTATCTCGAATCTATTCTCCGCAACTACGCGGATGGTGTCATCATTGTCAACGAGGAAGGTGTCGCAGTAACCATCAATGATAAAACCCTGTCTTTTGTTTGCCCACCCGCCAACTTGGGCAATAAACCCAAATTGATAGAACTCAGCACCGAAAAGAATGAACCCCTCGTCGCTATTTTGAGTAAGCTTTTTGATGCGGCGATGGATAAAAATGAAGCGAGTAAAATCTATAAACAATCACCCGACGAAGAGACCAATTCCCTTTGCCTGAGTCTGAAGGCGAGAAAACAACAGATTGATGACAGTATCTACGTTGTTATTAATATTCGGGATATCACTGAAAGTGCCCGGGCTGAAGCCAAGCTAAGCAAAAGCAATGCCCTTTACTCGGTGTTTAACACCGTACAAGATCTTTATATGACGACGGGCAATTCTGAGAAGTCATTCAAAAAAGCCCTGGTGGTGCTTGCAACCTTTACTGACAGCAAGCTGGCATCAATGCTTGCCTTGAAAGATAGCAATCAAAAGGTGATGTTCAAACACCAGACCACCTTTCTGGATCAAACATTTGACGGTCTTCCAGCACACCTTGTGCCTTATGCGGAGTCTTCCATCCAACAGAGACGAACCCATTATTCTTCTGATCATCCACAACATGGAGAGCATGCCGACAGTTTCTTCGAGCACTACGCTTTTATTCCGCTTATCACCAAAGGAGAAGATATCGGTGTTATTGTGATTGCAGGCCGCAGCAGCCCCTATACCGAAGAGCTGATCAGCTGGATTGCACCGGTTGTTAAAAGCATGAGCAGTATGCTGTACTCAGACCGTCAGGCCCAGCTAAACCAGGAAGTGAATGAAGCCTTAAGGCGCGCCAAGGAAGATGCGGAACAGGCCAATGACGCTAAATCTAATTTTCTTGCCATGATGAGTCACGAGATACGCACCCCGATAAACGGCATTATCGGTATGTCAGAAGTTCTGTCCCACACCGAATTGGCTTTTGAACAGCGCCGCTACAACGACACCATTACCACTTCTGCCAACGCCCTGCTGGACATCATTAATGATGTGCTGGATTTATCGAAAATCGAAGCGGGCAAAATGACTGTACGCCACGAAACCTTTTGCATCCATGAATTAGTTGAAAATGTCACCAATATCGTCGCTCCCCGCGTAAAAAGTAATGTCACTTTCACAACCTATACCGATCCATTACTCCCACACCAAATCACGTCTGACTTTTCCAAATTGCGCCAAATTCTGGTTAATCTTGCTGGCAACGCAGCCAAATTTACCGATAGCGGTTACGTTGATGTTTCTATCACCCAGGTTAGCCGTATAGAAAACCGTTGTGAAATAGCACTAAAAGTCACCGACACGGGGATCGGGATTGAAAAAGCACAACTCGATAAAGCGTTTGAAAACTTTTCCCAGATTGATAACTCCAGTAAGCGGCGCTACCAGGGTACCGGACTTGGCCTGCCAATTTGCCGAAAGTTTACTGAATTGCTTAATGGTGACATAAAAGCCGAGAGCAGTATTGGACAAGGTTCCACCTTCTCCGCCCGGTTTACGGTGGATGTCCCAGCGAACACAAGGGCACAACTGACCACATCTATCGACGCACTCCAGAACATCAAAACCCTGCTGATTTCCCGCAGTGTCAGCCAAGTTAAAAACCTGCAAAAGTACTTTCGTTTCCTTGGCTTGTCTGTCACTGTCGCACGGGATGAAAACGCGGCTGCCTACACGCTATCATCAGAAGGCGGATTTGTTTTCACTCTGGTCGACCACACAATTTCACTGGAAAAAATCAAGGATGCACTCCAACCGCCCAGCCACTCACGGAACACGGTTTACCTGGCAGATATCCGGGGTGTTTTAACGCAGGATGCAGTGCCTATTTCAGCGGCCTTAACGGCCCCCTATAACATTGAAGCCTTGAGCCAAACACTACAACAGGTCGCCAGCCTTGATGCCAGTGGCTTAAATCAGGAAGACATATTCCACCAGCTCACCCAAAAAGCGCACACAGCACGCAATGCTACGATCAGCTTGAACAGAAAAGGCGTATCGGTACTGGTTGCTGAAGACCATCCCGTCAATCAAGAACTGATCACAACCATACTCACCAAACTCGGCTGTAAGACAACGGTTGCAAACAACGGCGCCCTTGCTTTTGAGCGCTTTATGTCGAATCGCTACGACATGATCTTCATGGATTGCCAGATGCCCGTCATGGACGGATTCGAAGCCACCCATAAAATCCGCCAGCTAGAATCTGAGAACAGCCTGCCCGCCGTTCCCATCGTGGCAATGACCGCAAATGTCATGAGTGGTGACAAAGAAAAATGCCTCGATGTAGGCATGACCGAATACATCGCCAAACCGTTTAAACAGGCAGAATTGATCGCCGTGATGAACAAGCTCCTCCCCACCCCGGACGCAGAACCTTTATTCCAGAATGCCACGGATAACCTTGCCGCCACACAGCGCACAATGCCTGCCAAACCGGCCAGCACACCCGGCCGAGAACCTGACGCATTCAGCGAAACCCTTGAGCCCTTTGACTTCTCAACACTGAAAGAAAATACCGGAGATGATCCAGTATTGATTGGTATGCTGGTTGACAGGTATCTGTCAACACAGGAAAGCGACATGAGCGAACTGGCGATCGCCTGGCAGGAAAACCGTTTTCCCGACGTGAAAAAAATCGCCCACAAGATGAAAGGAGCTGCGTTAATGGTGGGGGCAGTAGACTTCTCGGTAGACTGCAAAACACTCGAACAGCATGACTTCGAAGTCGATGGCCGTCCTGATGTCTTGTATGAGAAAATCCAACAGAACTCTCTTCAGCTCTGTGAAAGAATGCAGGGTTCAAAGCCCTAGATAGGGCTTACGCCTATCAGAACACAAGCAAAAACTCACTAAAAACTGGCCTGGCGTCCGACTAGTCGAACATTTGCGATTGTGCAAGTATAAAATAGTCTCTATTTGCATGTTTTTTACTAAGATTGCAAACCTAGCTGCACTATCTCAAGCACACTCTGGTCAAATACGCTGACTTTGCCTAACTTACTAAACAAACAAGAAAAAACTGTCTGATAGACAGATACCAATACTGATTATTTTAAAGAGATAACGCTATGCCGACTGTGATTCCATTCCCTGCTGTGGGAGGCTCATCACGTGAGCCTCGAACCAGCGACATAACAGAACTAATTCGCGAAGAGTTGACCCAGCTCAGTTCCAACGAGTACATGGTGAACTGTATTCTGGAGCGTCTGAAATCCTTCATTGCCACTCTGGACTGTGATTTAAGTCTGAATATAGAAGTGACTGAAGAAAACGAAACGGGAGTCATGCAGCTCATTCCTTCCGTACAAAACCTTCAAAGCCGTTTTGACGGGATCATTTCCGAGATCATCTCTGAACGGATTTTGCATGAGATTTATTTATACCATGTTGAACGAGCCACTAGGATGTAAGCTTCTCCGACGGTTTTTACCTGCATAAACGGCGCTATGGCGTCGTTATTATTATACCTAAACGGTCTGGATATACAGGATTCAGGGTGCTCGCACCTAGGGGCTGTTGAGTTCGCGGGTATTATCCAACGCTCGAAGAAATGCACTGATGTCGGTAACATCCTGCTCACTTAGCTTGGTCCCCAGTTGATGCCATGCCGTGTCTTTCACCGCCTGCTCCAGCGAAAACACAGCGCCATCATGAAAATAAGGTGCCGTTTGGGCGACATGACGCAGTGTCGGCACTTTAAAAATAAAGTTGTCAGCACTATTGCCGGTCACAAATGCCCTGCCTTTATCTTCACGGTTGGGGTAAGGATTGACCAACCCCATTTTCATAAACAACTGACCACCCATCAACGGACCATTATGGCAGGCATTACAGCCCACTCTGACGAAACGTTCCATTCCCCGGATTTCCCGCTCATCCAACGCGTTGTCGTTTCCCAACAGCCACTCATCAAACCGGTCTTGTGTGATAAGCGTTCTCTGAAAGGCAGCCAGGGCCAGGGTGATATTTTCAAACGTTAATGGCAGATCTTTATTGGGAAATGCCTTTGCAAACAAAGGTTGATATTTTTTCTCGCTGAGATTCTCTACCGCTTCCTGTTCAGACGTCAGTGCCATTTCAGCAGGATTAAGTATGGGGCTTCGCGCCTGCTCGCTCAGTGTTTTTGCCCTGCCATCCCAAAACTGGACGAACTGGAATCCCGCATTCCAGGTCGTCAGGCTGTTTCGCGTCCCTGTCTCACCCAACGCCCCCACGGAGACCGATCTGGGCTCTGTACCTGTACCAGTAACGTTGAGGTCATGGCAGGAATTGCAAGACTGGCTGTCATTGACAGAAAGCGCGGTTTCAAAATAGAGCGCTTTCCCTAGCGCGATTTGTTCCGGTGTATCATCTTCACTGCCCGGCATCCTATCTGGCATGGTGCCAAAGACCTTAAGTGCAAGTTCCCTTTGCGCTTCCGATGCACTTGATAAACAAGACGCTAACGCAACACTTAACATGATTAAGGCCTGAATGCGTGTTGTTCGACTTTGGGTCATCACCATGTTTCCTCGCTTTTGATAAGGAAACACTTAGCATTTTGTGTTGAATCGGGGCAGAGTTTCCGCCCCTCATTCTCAAAGATTAGACAGCTCGTGAAGGTGTTCCAACGGCCACCGAATCATATAACCCGACGCCTGTCAGCTTGGAGATTTCATCCAGATACTGGCGGACATTTCCTGGATAACGCAAGCCTTTCACCACCGTGTAGTTACGAAGGTAAGGGAAAATATTGATATCATCATAAGTCAGCCTGTTGTCCCGTTGCGATAGTGGTACCAGCCAATCCAGTTTCAGCAACTCGACGTTTAACTTGGCAATGTACTCGTCACTATTGGCAAAGGCGTCCTCAAACGACATCTTGATCATGGCAGACTTGTTTTTGGTGAACCAGGCTGTCGCTTCTTCGCACTGGAATTCGGGTAAATCGATCATCATCCAGCGCGGGTAAGTCAATCTCGAACTATACTGCCCCGCCACGTCCAGCCACGCCGCAATACGCTCACCCAGGTGCCCTTCAGCAACCACTGGCGCACCGTCAAGGTTATCCAGATAAGCGACAATATCGAGGCTTTCGGCCATGTAGCTCCCATCTGGTTTTTGCAGGATAGGAACCAGGTTAGCTCCCACTTTTTCGACACGGGCATCCACGTCGTGGTTTTGCAGGTAAACCAAATCAAGGTCAATTTTCTTCAAACCTGCAACCATCATAGCTTTCACACAGAATGGGCAATGATCAAATACAAACAGTTTCATAAGACATCCTTTTTGAAACGTATGCACCAGCGCGATGTGGCACATACATGACTCGAGATTCTAGAAGTTTTTAGGCAAAAGGAAAATGACCGCCTTTTATGTGGGATCACATCATGAATAATTCGTTGCCCAAAATCATGGGTTCCGGCGTTATCCATTGCCTAAAAATAACCATGCGGAAAAACAGAAATAACATGCATGGAATGCCTCGTTTAGGCTGACGCTTTCAGTTCTGGGGTGGAGTATGAAAACAGAAAAAGCCCGGCTGGGCTTTTTCTCATTCACATCTATTCCAAGGGTTCTGTCGGTATCCAGCAATCCTCACCGTCGTCACTGGCATCAGATAAGACGACCAGTAATCCCATCTCGACCATTTCTTTTAACGTCAGGTCATCGGCCAGATGCATGGTTTCCCCTCGTTCATTTTCCAATTCCATACCACTCACTCCTCCGTTTCAAAAGGGTGGTTCAGTAAAGATAGCAGTGTGACAGAGCGCACAGGGTCATTTCTGGTGCTGTTATGCCACTATTTTCTTTGGTGTCCGTGTAACCAATAGATAAATAAGGGGAACTGCACACACAAATGGCAACACGATTAGGTTCAATGTTTGCCAACCAAGGCTGGCCTCCAGAAAGCCCGCGGCCAATGCAGTAACCGTTACGCTGCCAAAAACGGCAAACTCGTTCATCGCCTGAGCCCTTGCTTTGTCTTGTGGCAAATAGGTTTGGGTGAGCTGGCTGGTCGCCCCTATAAACATAAAATTCCAGCCCACGCCCAACATCACCAATGCTGCCCTAAAGTGCCACTCAGAAACACCGTTGAGGTTTACCAGAATACAACCAACAAAAAACAGGCTGCCAAGAAGGATCGTCATACGTGCGCCAATTTTGCCAATAATAGTGCCGGTGAAAAATGAAGGAATAAACATCCCCAGCACGTGCCATTCAATGACCAGTGCCGCCTGCTCAAAATGAAAACCGTGTTTGTGCATGGCAATTGGCGTCACTGTCATCAGCAAATTCATCACTGCATACGCCACCACTGCTGCAATCACCGCCACCAGATATCCTGGCGCTTTGAGGATTTGTCCAACCGGGCTTTGCACAGACTGATCGCGGGACGCAACAGCTGGAGGAAGCGCAATAAAATGCAACACAAGCAAGGAAATAATATAGAGCGCAGCAATGCCGACAAATGCGCCGCTGAAATGGGTGCCGGGTAACCAGTGTTGGCTGGCAATGGCCAGATTCGGACCGAGAGTAGCCGCCAACACGCCCCCAGCCATTGACAGCGAAATCGCCTTATCTCGCACCTCCGGCTCACTCACTTCAATCGCCGCAAACCGGTACAACGTTCCAAAACCAATGCCAACTCCGAGAAGCAGGGTACTGAAACAAAACAGCCAAAACGCCCCCTGGTTCAACGCATAAACACAGAGCAGTGCGCCGAGAATACCGATAATATTACCCAACCGGAAACCGTTTTTACGACCAATTTTCGCCATGATCAACGATGCAGGGATCGTGGCCATCATTAAGCCTACAAACTGGGTAGAAACGGGCAGTGTTACCCAAGTATCACTCGGTGAGAGTTGCTGACCGATAAGGCCATTGACAGAAATCAACACAATGTTTCCGCTCATCAGCAAAGCCTGACAAAGTGCCAACAACCAAACGTTTTTATTCATTCCATGAATACTCTGGACAGTAGGTAAGAGGTCGAGTATCTCCCACCATGCTGAGCTCCGCAACCCGTCGCGAAGAACACCATCAGTAAGGGGATACCATAATCAAAAAGGGCACCCCAAACGGCTATCTCTTGGTCACAAGTCTTCGAGATTGAGAGACATGGCCAATTCGTAACCATCTGATCACAGTGCGCAGAATGCGTTCAAAAAAAATCCCTGAGCGTTGCTCAGGGATTTGTGTATGAGGGGCAGCCTCAAACGGTGCCCTTATTCAGACTATCTGGCATCACGCCGCTTCAGCGGTTTCCAAGTCCTGTGATTTATCAAACAACAGCTTGTAAGTCATGATGCCGATAACCAATGCTTTGATCACCATCATCTGAGGATTACCGTAATACGCCGCCATACCGATGAAACCTGACAGCAACATCAACTTGCGGTAATTGGTCAATGTCGTCATATACAGTGCCAACAGAATAATGCCAAGATCAGCGAATTGCAGTGCAACAGGCAATGTCGGATCAGCAATAAAGGCCGTTACGGCGATATAAGCAATGTAAAGAATACCTGCCGCCATCACGCTCCCCAACGCAAGGACCACTGTCTTGGATGCATTGGTAAAGTCTTTTGCATAACGATAGGTATTCAGTGAGGCCACAGAAAGATTCAGAATAACTTTTGGCCACCAGCCCATCAAAAACGCCCAAACCGTGTCATTGGCTGCTGAGCCAAACGCCGCAAAGCGGGTAAATTTCATGCTGTTGAAAATTGTGATGCCGATATAAAAAGCAACGGATGTCCATCCAAGAATGTCTGTGATGAGATCTAACGTCATTCAGGGTACTTCTCTTGCATATGAGCGCAGGGCTCGACAGTGTTTTTACTTGTCCGGCACCTGCCGGATTTTAACCACCTGATAACGCAACCGCGGGCGATTCTCAGGAGAGGACCGGATAATAAAGGGATATTGATGTACTAGTCAACTAGTATTTCGGGATTTATTTCTACAGAATGTGAGCATCATAAAACAGGCAAGATTTTTAGGGTCTGGCGTTTTTGGCTAAGGTACTGAATCCAAGACTCACTTTGGCTGGACGGCGTCAGTTCATGGGCACGTTTGGCATGCATCAATGCCTGATCAATTTGATCCAGCTTGTCGTAAGCAAACGTTCGTGCCAGCTCAATGTCAGCCGCTTTTTCTGGCTGTTGAACGTTTTCCAGCAGTGTCAGCGCTTTTTGGTAATATCCGTGCTGAAGCGAAAGCTGGGAGGCAGCCCAGTAGTACTTGGGCGAAAGGTGTGCCGCCTGTTCCCAGGCACCAATCGCTTTCTCCCATTCTTTCGCCTGCTGCCAGTAAGAGGCTTCCATCACCACACGGGTCACGTCCGGCTTATCGTCTGCCCGGTTGACTTCCTGCATCAGCGCAGCCGCTTTCTCTGGCACCCCCTGCTGCTGGTAAAGCTGTGCCATCATGACTTTTTCAGACGCCGTCAGCGAAATGCCATCACGGGAAGCGAGTATCAGTGTATTCAACATTTGCCGGTTGTCTTTCAGCCTTTGGTAGCTGCCGACCAGTTGAACCCACCAAGTCTTGTTGCGAGGTTCAAGAGCAATCAACTGCTTCAGTGTCTGCGCCGAGCCTTTCCAGTGCTTAAGCTGCACTTGTGCACCCAGTTTGAGCGACAGTGACGACACGGTTGCAGCCGCCCGTTTCAGGTGTTGGTCAATGCCCTTCAGCGCATCACTGTACTGCCTGTTTTGATAGTGTGCCTGCGCAATACGAAGCCAGATTTCAGCTTTATCCCTAGCTGCTACCTGTTCTTGCTGGACTAGAGGATAATAAATAGTCAAGGCATCACGGTAGCGCGACTGGATCATCAGCAAATCCGCCAACATACGCTCGGAGGAAAGCTGTTCTTTCTCTTCCAGTACCTTGCTATTTACCGCAGCATAAAGTGCATTGATGGCCTTGATGGGCTCGTCCTTTTGCCAATACACCACCCCCAGAATACGGTTTACAAACGCCTTGTCGAAATCAGTGGGTGCACCTGCATTTTCCAGCACTTCAGCCGCTTCTTGCCACTGCTCCTGTGATTGCAGCGTCAACGCTTTTTGTACTTGCCGTGCGGTTGAGGGAGAAAGCTCGCCGGCTTCCACAAAAGGAACAAACAGTACGCCAGCCAGCAAAAGAAGCAACGAACGACGGCGCAGACATTGTTGGATAGAAGGCTTCATTGTGCGAGGGTGAACTCCAGTTTGACAGTCTGCCCCGGTTGCGGCACCGGTTTACCGTCAACGAGCAGTGGTGAGTATTTCCATTTTTTCAATGCCCTTAAGGCTTCACGGTCAAACACCCGTTTTGGCGAAGCTTCCACGACTCTCATGTCTGTTGGGCGACCTTCTTCATTAATGGTAAAGCTGACAATCACGTAGCCTTCGATGCCACGTTTCAGTGCCCGGGCGGGGTAGCTCGGCTGAACACGGACCAGCGGCATTGCCGATTGATTGCCCTGGCCAAACCCAGGGGAAGGGCTCCCCACTATGGGAGCCGCAATGGCTGGCATATTAATGTTCATTCCCTCGACCTGAATATCCATGGATACATCCGGCATGGTTGCCTGGATTGAAGGGGCAGAAACCGCAGTGGTAGTCACCGCGCTCATCTGCATACTTGGCGGCGGGGGCGGCACATCCGGTTTGGGCGGGGCAACGCGATCGCGACGCTCTATCTCACTCTCCGGCTCGCTCATAAACACATCAAACGCAAACAGGGTATCTTCACCCGCCTCAGAGTTTGGAGGTGGCGTCACCATGGTTGCCATCAGGGCAAATAAGCCTAACGCAATGGCCACACCAAAAGGCAGTGCCAGCAGCATGCGCAGCATCAGGGTTTCTCCGCCGCCAGAGCAATTTTCACGATGCCAGCTCCTTTTGCTGCATCAATGACTTTGACCACAGTACCATTGTACGCATGCTCATCGGCCTGAATGACCAGTGAGGCTTCTGGCTGCTCACTCACCAAACGGGTCAGTGTGGCTTCTACCCGCTCTTCATCGACACGGGTTTTATCGATATAGATATCGTTATTTGCTGTAACTGCCACATAAATACCCACGCTCTTTTGTGCCGTCGCATTGTTTGCTGTTGGGCGGTTCACATCCACACCGGACTCCCGCACGAACGTGCTGGTAACGATGAAGAAAATAAGCATGATAAACACAATATCGAGCATGGGAGTCAGGTCGATTTGCGCATCTTCGCGTTGTTTTTGGTGACGTTGAAATCTCACGACTGACTCCTTAATGCCTGAGCCAGCGATGCCTCTCGGCGCTCGCAGGTTTTCTGCAGCCTTGCATGGGCAAATAACCCTGCCAGGGCAATGACCATACCGGCCATGGTCGGCAGCGTTGCCAGGGAAATGCCCGCTGCCATAGAGCGGGGCTCTCCCGAGCCTTGTAATGCCATGACATCAAACACCGAGATCATCCCGGTAACAGTGCCAAGCAAGCCAAGCATCGGGCAAATGGCCACCAGAGCTTTAAGGAAATTGAGGTTGCGGTAAAGTTGGGTATGGGCGTCGAAAAGCCAGCTTTCACGCATCGCACGGGCTACCCAGGACGTTTTGTCTTCCCGTGAGTACCACTTTTCAACATACTGTTTTTGCAGCGCTGGAAAGGCGGTAGTCAAAAACAGCAGGCGTTCGAAGACCAACAACCAGCTCAGTACGGCCACCAGTGCCAGCCCCCACAAAACCGGGCCACCCTGAGTCATAAAATTCTGCAGCGAATCCCACCAGTGGCCGAAACTGCCGGATTCTAGAATGATCAGTTCTGTCATGCCAGTTTCACTATCGGCGTCACGTTTTGAGTGGATTCAGACTGTTCAGCGACGAGGCTGACGCCCACTTTTTCAAGCATTCCACGCAGGGTATCAGCCTGTGTACTCAGCACATTGTGCGCAAGCAACAGTGGGATTGCTGCCACCAGCCCCATCACTGTAGTGACAAGCGCCATGGAGATGCCACCCGCCATAATGGTTGGATCGCCATTACCGTATTGGGTGATCACCTGGAAAGTTTCGATCATTCCGGTGACAGTTCCCAGCAGGCCGAGCATCGGTGCCAGAGCCGCAAGCAGCTTGAGCATGGAGAGACCTTTTTCAAAGTGCTGCTGTTCATCCATGATGGCTTCCATCAGGCGAAGTTCCAGTGTATCCAGTGAACGGTCCGGCTCATTGGCATAAACATTGAGAATACGGCCAAGCGGGTTATTGCCGGGCTGTGTTGGGGTTTTAATCTGTTTGTTGATAGCCATGCGGGCCCGGAACATCGAGATGCCACGCACCAGTGCGATCAACAATCCAACCGCCAACAATACGGCAATGATCTTTCCGACAATCCCGCCTTGCTCAAACCTGTCCATCAGTGCCGGCGTATTGGCCAGCTGTTTCAGCACGGTGCCGCGCGTGGGATCCAGCAACGCCAGCTCGCCTTTTGGCAATGCTGATAACTTCGCTGTGTTCAAACCGCCTTTTTCCACCACAGGCAATTGATTTGCTTGCTGGCGCACGCTGTCCCATTCCAAATAGCCTTGCCTATTGACCAGGCCAATATTGCCCAGACGGACAACAGTTTGGTTTGACACCACACCGTCATCGTCACGCACACTGACCGACTCGGTACGGATATCGCCACTGTTTTTCAGCTCGTTCAACATGCCCTGCCAGAATGCCGTCAATGTCGACAGTGAAGGAAGGGAT
The DNA here is from genome assembly GCF_000176515.1 of Grimontia hollisae CIP 101886. Lineage (GTDB taxonomy): Bacteria > Pseudomonadota > Gammaproteobacteria > Enterobacterales > Vibrionaceae > Enterovibrio > Enterovibrio hollisae. The sequence goes on along the minus strand of NZ_ADAQ01000012.1, from coordinate 289,531 downwards.
TTCGCATCCGAGATCGCCTCAAGCGCGGTATCCATATCCGCTTGGTTTATGGCTGCTGGCGCATTAAAGCGCTCTGCATTGATTTCACGTCCGGCCTGACGCACTACGCCAAACACTTCACCCAGACTGCCAGCTTCCAGCCGGAGTGTCTCTTCCAGCCCGGCCAGTATTTTCTCGTTGTCACTGAACATCTGGTTCAGTTGCTCTGCTTCAGCTTCCAATGCCTGTTGCTGCGCCTTGAGCTCAGATAAACGGGCTTTCAACGCCTGTTCGGTTTGGGTGAACGTTGCTTCACGTACAATGTTGTGCTGCGTTGAATCAGATTGCGCGGCCTTGGTCTTAGACACCAAATCTGCATGTGCTGGCAATCCCGCAAATAAACATAGAGAAATCGCCAGAGTAAAAAATGACCTCATGTTCATTGTGCGACCTCCCCGTTCATTGAAATAGACAAGGGAAGTGCCATCAGTGTCGGCGGCTGTTTTTTATTGGCGACGTCATACGCCTGCTGTAATGCCTCATGCGAATGGTCTTCAATGGCTGACCACTGGTTTGTCGGCTGGTCATAGAACCAGAATTGCTCGCCGTTCAGGCTCTTGGCGACCAATGACAGTCGGCCCAGGTGGAGAATATCCACATCCCGCTCAACACCCTCGAGAGCCAGTGTTTCCTGATACGTACCCAGCTTGGCGCCATAATCCAGCTCGATTTGATACGCTTCAAGTATCCGTCGGAATTTCTCTGCATCTGCCACATCAGCCCGAGTCATCAAGGTTTTCAAGCTGTCAACGCGCGCCTGACGCTGTCCCCGCTTAATAGGAAGATCGGTTTCCACCCAGGTAGTGAGTTCATCAATCATACGATACATCAAGGGCACAATCCCCTGCCGCGTTTGGGCAATTTCCGCGAGTTGCTGTTTCAGACTTGCCTGTTCTTGCTGCTGACTCTGCACCAGAGATTGGAGGTGACTACGGTAAAGCGTAAGGTTTTCAATTTCACGCTCTAACCGCTCAATGTCAGCTTTGGTGATTTGCGATTGCTCGTCACTGGCATCAATACGCTGTTGCGATACCGCAGCGGCGGTGACCGTTTGCGTTTCTATCGTTGCGGCTTTATCCATATCTGTCGCGTGAACAAACAAAGGCAGACTTAATAAGGTAGCCATGCCATAGCGCTTAACAGCATTCATGAAATTGCGTCTCTCTGAAGCATTTGCATTGTAAAATGGAACACACTTTCGTGGTTATTGGCACAGGTAGCTGATTGTCATTAACGCTACGCATTATGCCAACACTCTGTGTATTAACTGAACGATCTGACCGTGTCATAAACAGTTTTGGTTTCTTCCCACAACGCGTGTCGCGGTATAGAAATATTAATCAGTTTGTTGACGCCTGCGACCAGAAGACTGGTTTCATCAATTGCACAGGTTTGTGGCAGTACGACGATCACTGGCAAGTCGGTCGCCACCCGCAACCGTTTTACATCCGTCAAACATGGTAAGACACCTTCACCAGCAAGGAGGATAAGATCGAAATGTGCTTGTCTCAACGCCCTTTCTGCCTGTTTAACATGCAACACCCGCGTGACGTTGCAACCGTAGTCTGAAAGGGTGCTTTTTATCCATCCGCAAGGAGAAGTCACTGTCTCGATAAGCAGTAGCTCACGCATTGACTCTAACACCAATAATGATATTGATTCTCATTACTATCTCATAACTCATGCATTGAACACAACTGTATTTATGAATGTAAATACGCCCGGGCATGTGAGCTTCCAGCTTTGAAAAAGAGCCATTACCGATTTTTGGATCCTTGTATCATATTCTCTTTCTTTATGACGTTGAAATTATTGCCATGTCCATGTTCAGAATCTGCACAATAAATCTTGATAAATCAGTAGAATATCAATGTAACCGATTGGTTGACCTTGCTGGCATCTGTGAAGACATCCGTTTTCACATCACCCTGTCAATGTGTCGCTAACTGCAACAAAGATGAAATATGAACAGGCACTTTTCGCGCCTGTTTTTCATTGAACCGCCTCCTGTATTGTGGCAAAGTCGCTGCTGTCTTCATCCAATCACTCGTTAATCATGATCCATCAACCAAACAACCCGTTACATGGCGTCAAACTAGAACAGATCATCCATGCGCTTGTGGCACATTATGGCTGGCAATCACTGGGTAACCAAATTGCGATTAACTGTTTTCGCAGTGACCCTTCGGTGAAATCCAGCCTAAAATTCCTACGAAAAACGCCTTGGGCGAGAGAAAAAGTTGAGCAGCTCTATCTCGATACGTTTTGCGAAAAGCCAAACACAGAAAAAACGGACCCGTGGGCGAGTGCCTTAAAAAAAATTCGGGACTGAAAACCTCTTTATGACCCAAACTGCCTCACTGCAAAGGTGGTTTGGGGCTTACTCCCATCCTTTCCTCCAATATGCTTCTAAGGGATTCAGCACCTAACATTTTCATCGGTTGTCGCACGAATGATTTAGTGAATTTCAGTGTCGTCTAAGACAATTTGCTAATCTTTTATGTGTCGGCATGCGGCCTCATTTCACTCAATACATTGTGGTTAATGGCGTCTTCTTGCAGGCCAATCAGGCGTGAATTTAGCAGCATCCGTTTGACCAGGCGTTGACAGTTTATCGTTCAGATAGTCGTAACAAGGATTCAACTATGAGATTGAACATCCGACTTTTCGCGCTCATTACTGCCATCATTAGCCAGCCTTCAACAGCACAGGAAGAAATAGTTCAAGTACAAAGCCAATATGATGTCCGAACCACCGCAAACCGCCTTATAGCAGCAGTAAGAGTACAGGGTTTGAATGTCATTAGCCGCACTGATCATGGTGAGAAGATGCAGGAAAAAGGCAAAGACTTTCACTTCGCCGAAATGGTGATTTTCGATTATCCCAAGCAAGGAACGCCGTTAATCTCATGCAGCCAAACAGCGAAGATTGAACTGCCACATAAAGCCCTTATCTGGGAAGATAGCGAAAGGAATGTCTGGCTGGCGTACAACAATCCCGCCGACGTGGCAGAACGCCATAGACTGGACAAGTGCGATTTCGAAATCAAGAAAGTGGAAAAGACCCTGGCGTCTTTGGCAACACTGGCCACACAGCCAACACCCCAACAGTAATGACTCATCCCAATCATTCAACAAAAAACCCCGCAGGCTCTCGCATGCGGGGTATTCTCTTTAACGTCGTTAAGAATTACTTCTTAGCGTTACGTTCTTTGACTTCTGCGATAACTTTCTCAGCAACGTTTGCTGGGCAAGGTGCGTAGTGTGAGAACTCCATAGAGAACTGACCACGACCAGAAGTCATCGTACGCAGGGTACCGATGTAACCGAACATCTCAGACAGTGGTACGTCACCCTTGATGCGAACACCTGTTACGCCTGCTTGCTGGTCTTTGATCATACCACGACGACGGTTCAGGTCACCAATTACGTCACCTACGTGATCTTCTGGCGTGAACACGTCCACTTTCATGATTGGCTCAAGAAGTTGTGGACCCGCTTTAGGCATAGATTGACGGAACGCACCTTTCGCTGCGATTTCAAATGCGATTGCTGATGAGTCAACAGCGTGGAACGCACCATCAAACAGCTCAATTTCAACATCCAGCGTTGGGAAGCCAGCCAGAACGCCGCTTTCCATCATGCCAGCGAAGCCTTTCTCGATTGCTGGCCAGAATTCCTTAGGAACGTTACCACCAACAACAGTAGAAGAGAACTTGAAGCCTGAACCTGGTTCACCTGGCTTGATGCGGTAATCGATCTTACCAAACTGACCAGAACCACCAGACTGTTTCTTGTGCGTGTAACTGTCTTCAACTGCCTGAGTAATCGTTTCACGGTAAGCAACCTGCGGAGCACCAACAGTCAGCTCAACACCGTGAGTACGCTTCAGAATGTCAACTTTGATATCCAGGTGCAGCTCACCCATACCTTTCAGGATGGTTTCGCCAGAATCTTCGTCAGTTTCCACTTGGAAAGATGGATCTTCTGCAACCATTTTACCCAGTGCAACACCCAGTTTCTCAGATGCGCCTTTGTCCTTAGGCGTAACAGCGATAGAGATTACTGGATCTGGGAAGATCATTGGTTCCAGCGTACATTCATTCTTAGGATCACACAGGGTGTGACCAGTCTGAACGTTCTTCATGCCCACAACCGCGATGATGTCACCTGCTTGTGCAGAGTCGATCTCGGTACGGTCGTTTGCGTGCATCTCAACCATACGGCCGATACGCTCAGTTTTACCGGTTGCACTGTTCAGAACAGTGTCACCTTTCTTCATCTTACCTGAGTAGATACGGATGAAGGTCAGTGCACCGAAACGGTCGTCCATGATCTTGAACGCCAGCGCGCGCAGAGGTTCGTCTGGAGAAACCGTTGCCACTTCACCTGTTGGTTCACCAGTCTCTGGATTAGTCAGAGGCTGAGGATCAACTTCAGTTGGCGCAGGCAGATAGTCAACAACGCCATCTAGAACCAGCTGCATACCTTTGTTTTTGTACGCAGAACCACAGTAGGTTGGGAAGAATGCCAGGTCGCGGGTACCCTTACGGATACAACGCTTGATGTCTTCAACAGAAGGCTCTTCACCTTCCATGTATGCCATCATCAGGTCGTCATCCTGCTCAACCGCAGTTTCGATCAGCATTTCACGGTATTCTTCAACTTTTTCTACCATGTCTGCTGGAACATCTTTGATTTCGTAGTTTTCTGGCAGACCTGAGTCATCCCAAACGTACGCTTGACGGTTCAGGATATCAACAACACCAACAAAGTCTTCTTCAATACCGATTGGCAGAGTCATTATCAATGGTGTCGCGCCCAGCACGTTCTTCACTTGCTCACAAACGCGATAGAAGTCTGCACCCATACGGTCCAGTTTGTTTACGAAGATCAGACGAGATACGCGAGATTCATCTGCGTAGCGCCAGTTGGTCTCAGACTGAGGTTCAACGCCACCAGAACCACAGAATACACCGATACCGCCGTCCAGTACTTTAAGAGAACGATAAACTTCGATCGTGAAGTCCACGTGTCCAGGGGTGTCGATGATGTTCAGGCGGTGATCCTTCCAGAAACAGGTCGTTGCTGCTGACTGGATGGTAATACCACGCTCAGCTTCCTGCTCCATGAAGTCAGTCGTTGTTGAACCGTCGTGAGTGTCGCCGATTTTGTGGATTTTACCGGTCAGCTTCAGGATACGCTCGGTAGAGGTAGTCTTACCCGCGTCAACGTGAGCAAAAATACCGATGTTTCTGTATTTAGTTAGATCTGTCATTGTTCGTCTCTATAAACAATTACTGGCTTATATCAGGGCGGGGAGTATAGCAGGCGTTGTCGCTTAAAGAAACATGTAGAACACCGTGTTATTAGATAAGTTTTCTCTAATAGCTTTTTAGACACATTTCTACACATTTTGATGCGACTTTTTCTTCACAGCTACCATCCACATCCCACGTTCAGTGTTCCTCAAAACAGTTTAATTCGACCAACCTAAGACAGTGCGGAAATCCTGGTCTTTATGCTGGTTCAGTGACACCGGATAGGATAGACCCGATCGCATGACAAAGTTTGGCTTTTATCGCCATACCCCAACGATACTTTTCTAACCAAACACTTACCGCCTAACCACATTTTCCGTTGCCACCTCCCAATTCCGAGCATTCTGCATCAAATTATGGACAATTATTCCTTATAGTCAGCGTTGTTTTTCTTCATGTACCTTTTGTTTGTCGCGTATTTTCAGGAGACGCTATGTCCGCCGCCCGTATCCCGTCCCTCGAGATGGGTCGTTTATTCGCCATCGTGGCCGTCATCATTATTCATGTCGCCCCACTCCGTGGAGACGCATACAGTGAAGGGATAAATATTCTTTCAGATGTTATCAATCAGGTCTGCCGTTTTGCCGTCCCCTTTTTCTTCGTGTTGACAGGGTATTTTGTGCAACCCAAGCTGCTCGAAAACCCAACAAAAACGTTTTTCCATTATGCTAAGCCCCTGATGACAATCTGGTTTGTATGGAGCCTTATCTACCTTGCCATGCCCTTCCGGTTTGATATCGCCATGACTGAAGGCTACCTGACAGAACGGAGCGGATACTGGGATTACCTGCTTGAAGCCCCACTCAACTCGCTGTTTGAGGGTGGATTGGTTCACCTTTGGTACATTCCCGGCTTGTTAAGTGCATTGGGCATTCTTGCCTTGTTGATTAAATATAACCAGCAAGGGCTGATGATGCCTCTCGCGTTGGGTCTTTACGTATGGGGATTAGGTGCGGGGAGCTATCAGCCAATAATGGAAGGCGAAGCGCCTATCTTTACCCGCAATGGCCCGTTTTTCAGTTTGCTGATGGTGACGACAGGCTTTGAGCTGCGTCGCCGCAACATAAAGTTTTCTAACCGGGCTGCGTGGGGAATGCTGCTGGGTGGCATGGCTTTTTGCTTGGCTGAAGGGGTTAACCTGGCACAATTTGGCGTGTGGATGGCAAGCCATGATTTCCTGCTTGGTACTCCTGTCATGGCGCTTGGCTTTTTTGCCCTGCTGCTTAACCATCCGCACTGGGGTGATTCGCCTGTTACCTTTGCCCTGAGTAAGCGTGTCCTCGGCATCTATGTTGCCCACTTCGTGCCGCTGATCCTCCTTTTCAACCTGTTTGGTGCCCTGCTCATCGAGGGACCCATCAAAGAATTCTTAATGACACCGCTGACTGTCCTGCTTTCTTTCGGGCTTGTATTACTGTTGGAAAAGATTCCATTCACCCGCCCCATAGTACAAATGACACGCAAAAAGCAAACAGGCCATTCCACTGCCAGCACCGCAGGGTAAACCACAGCCCGGTCGCCCGGGCTTTTTAATGATGGTCGCCAAACTCTTTTTTGTTGGCCACCAACGCATCAACCTTTTTCAAAAAACTGTCTTTAAGGTGTAACTGGTCGTATTTCAGGTCATAGGTGTTGTGGAAACCAACGCGCAGCTCAACGCCATTACCCTTCAGGTAAACGTTATAACCATCATAATCCGTTGACGCTTCTACGCCCTCATAGATCTTACCAAATTCGATCTCTTCGCCTTTTTCCATCACGACCGCATAAGCCGCTAGCAATTTAGCTGGATTAAGTTCGTTTTTCATGGTCCTTCCCTCTTCACTGCCAGGCTTGGCGGTAAGTGCAGAGTGAGATCCCTGCATTAGCCAGCAAGTCGCTAGTGTTGGACTTAAACGCCATCCTCAAACTTCCTGAAATATATTAAACGTCAGATCGTTGCTGTACTTTTCTTCTTTCGCTTTGTACATGGCTTCATCGGCTTTTTTCATCAGTTCATCCAGTTTCCTGCCGTGTTCAGGAAACAGTGCTACACCGACACTGAGCTTGATAGAAATAGGCTCCCCATGAAACAGGATTGGGCTATCGATAATGGCCCGGATCCGTGACACGGCTGTATCCACATTGCCGTTGTCACCCAACAGATTCAGCCAGACTATAAACTCATCACCGCCCAACCTGGCAACAAGATCCGTCGCCCGTACCACCTGTCTCAGTCTGTCAGCCACCGCATTCAACAGCAAATCTCCGGCTTCGTGGCCAAAGGTGTCATTCACCGCTTTAAAGTCATTGAGATCGATAAACAGCAATGCAGCGTGATTCCCAGATACTTCAGCCCGTGTCATCGCCAGGGTCACCTGAGATTCAAACGCCCGACGATTCAATAAGCCTGTCAGACCATCAGTATTGGCAACGCGCCTCAATTCGTCATGCTGCGCTTTCAATTGCCGGGTCTGTTCATCAACTTCCCGCTGCAATGCATCGCGCGATACCATGGTTTCGCTCAGTTTCAGCTTCATGTCGGAAAGCTCTCCGGCAATGATTTGCAGTTCATCGTCATATTTGGCTTTCACCTCACCATCCAATGCCCCTTGCTGAACTTTTCGAATGCCGGCAATCAGCGTATTCAGTCCCCCTTTCAGGCGATGCCTGAAAAGCAACATCAAAAAAACCAGACTTAAAGAAAGCAGCACCATAACCACGCCAGCCCATATGGTTAACTGCGCCTGTATTTTGTTTACATGCGCCTGAACCCGCTGGTGCAAAACCAAAACCTCCTCAGACATCGAGAGCAGGATCATATTCAGGCGGGAAGCGATCAGACGATCGCTTGGATCTGATGATGGAGGTTCAGTTTGCGAAAGATTGTTCTCCGCCAACACCAGTAAGCGGTCAACGGCTTTTTGCATGTGGCGTAAATTAGGCACAGCACCTTGTGATACGTCCGAAAGCGTGTTTTCTTCCAGTGTATTACGAAGTTGCCGGCTGGCCTGTCGGCCTTCGGTCAGCGAGGTTTCATCACCTTGTTGCTGCAACAGCCATAGCCGGCTGCGTAAAACATCAATAGAGGTTTGCACGTTCATAATGCTATTCAATTGGCTCCTGGCTTCATTCTGGGCGCGGCTTTGATAAACCTGCAGCACCAAAATCGTGGCAGAAAGCACAAGGCTGGAGATAACCAGAACAGAGAGAAGTCGGTTTAATGTCATTCTGAAGCCCTTACGGTGAAGACTGAAGCAACGACGCCGAAGGAAGCAGCGGCGAATGAACAAACAACCCCCGGTAATCGGGCATCACATCCTTTGACACTTTGCCGGACGCAATGGCCCAGTTAGCCTGCATACTCAGGCTCAGGTACATTGCATCACTGAGAGAGAGCCTGAATGTATAATCAGGCCAGAGCGCCGTGAGTTGCTCGTTAGGCAAGTTGAGGAAGTCAGCCACAATCTCTCGGGCCCGTTCAGGTTCACGGTGTATAAATTGATTAGCCAAATCTAGGGCATCAACAAGGTTATCTATCGTTTTGCTGGGGATTGTTATGTTCCCCTGATCATCGTTACGGTGAACCAGCAAAAAATGCAGGTTGTTGATTCCTTGAGTATCGAAGTGAAACACACGTCCAGGATAATCACGGGATAAGGTATAACCGTAAGGCTCCCAAACTGAGATATAGTCAACCTTCTGGTTGAACAAGGCATCACCCAATTGTTGGGGCTGATACGACACCTTCTCAACATATTGAGTATCGAGTCCCTCCATTTTCAAGTACGCATCCACAAAAAACTCACTCGCGCTGCTTTCTACAACACCAACCCGGCTGTTTTCAACGGCGGAAAGGGGGAGGGATTGTCGCTGTACCAACGACATGATTTTGATGTCATTATCCGATTCAGCAAAACTTGCAAGCACCCCGAAGTCCTCTCTTTCAAACCGGGAAAACATCGCGACTGAATCTGACGTTGTCGCCAAATCAGCATCTCCCCGTAGCAGCATATTCATGCAGTTCACCCCACCATGGGCCAGGATAAGTTTAATGTTCAACCCTTGACCGACAAAGTAACCTTTTTCCTGGGCGATAATGAGAGGAGCAGATAATGGTGTGTTAGATGTCGCGATACGCAACGCTGGAGACGGGGCAGCCATTTTTCCTGTCTCCAATGAAACAATACCCACAACTAGCAGTGCAATAGCAATAAAAGCAACTGTTAATTTCATCAACAATTTGTCCCTCTTTTTAGACAAGTATAGATTGCTTTCAAAAACTGGCAGGCTCAATACTGCGTCACATTTACAGAGTGGCCTTCACAGAGGGGGTTACGCAATACAATGCAGGGACTCGCTCAGGTCATCCATTTCCACAGGAACGCCATAAAGGCCTGTGACATCGTTTTGGAAAAGAAAGTGACTGGGATAAGAGGGGAGGTATCTTCTCTCATGACATAAAAACCGGGCAACCTGCAGCCCTCGCAGAATTGACGAGTATCACGGCTCTCATGTTCTCCCTCTTACTGCACAATCAAGCCTGCAAAGCAGGCCAAAATAAGAGACTCACAATGGCAGTAGAACACTGTCGGTATTACTCATCAAACAACCTGAATCCTGCATCTTCAGGTTGTTTTGGGTATATTCAGCGTCCGGATCACGGATGCATGACCATCGATAGGAAAGGGGTCGACACACTTGTCAGTATCAGCGTAGATATCGCCAACCTCTTTCCAGTACGTACCACAGAGAGAAACCATGTAATAGCGATCATTTTTAATGTCAGCAATCAGTCCGCGGCTGAAATTTATCAGTTCGCAGTGAACATCGTGAATAAATTCGCTTCGCAGTGCTTGTCTGCCGGTTATCTCAGTAATGTCACGCCTCGTGAGCCAAATGTTCGAATGTGTGTCAAAGCGATCCATTAACCAGGCCGCAAACTCTTTGGCACTTTTCATGACGTCCTCCTTTCCAACAGGATTGAAGCCCAAAGCCTATGGCATAACTAAAGGATAATTTGCTCCCCATCACGACATGTACCATTCATGCAACATCACCTATAAAGATTCACGACAACTACGTAAGATATTGATTTATCTGTTGAGTCTCTCTCCCACACATCCCCGAAGACTCATCGGCATCCTGACCCTTTGGCTATTTTTCATCTACAGTTTATTACTCGGCTTCCAGCCCCCAAGGCAAGTTGGAAACCACACCGCTTTCCTGCCCTACCATCGGCACTGCATTGGCCCCTTTCCAGTCCAGCAACATGATAGCGAGCACATTACGGTGTTCACCTTTTGCCAGATCGGTACTGCCAGAGACCGACGGCACCATGCCTTTTTCACGGTCAATCACTTGCTGGATGATTGCCTGGCTTCTCGCTACCACAGGATCATCATCCAATCCGGCTAACAGAAAAGTAATGCCAATTTCCGCTATCACATCTTCTTTGGAACGTGCCGCAATAGTCTCGAAGTTGTCGCGGAAATAGTCATAAATCCACTGGAAGTCTGTCTCTTTGACGGGCTTTCTGTAGTATTCCGAGGCTGCCAGAATGATATGCGTCATTCCATACAGTTTATTGTTGTACTGCTGAGTAGACAGCAATGCATCTTTGCTGTCCGGATACGTGGCTTTGAACGCCTTTTCGAATGCCGCGGTATGATCTTTCTCGCCCAGTTGTTTGAGCCAGTAAACCTGATTGGCCAGCTGCGCCGCCCACGCACGGATCATTTGGGGATCCGTAACATAAGATTCAAAATCATACCAACTGAGGATTTCACGGAGCTTTTCATCTTTGACGTGCTCCACGCCATACTCGTTAGCGCGCGCCATGCTGCTGATAAGCCCGGCACCCAGCACCAGATATTCTTCCCGTCCGAGGGCAGCTGCATGACGAAGCGCATCTCGTTCTGAATCGCCGGAACCATAAAACCTGAGCCGCGCTTTTCCCATCTCAAGCACATCCTCTGGCGTTTCAATCTTTTCTGCATATTCATTCAACCGACTGGCTACACGGGCCAAGTCAGTCCAAACAGCGGCTTTGTATTTTTCATCCTGCGTTTGGCGATACATACGAAGGCCATAGTGTCCCAGCTGGTAAGCAGAAAGTTCGGCAAGATTGTTGTCATAGGTATGTTTGATCACCGCAGCATCTTGCTTTTCCGTCACAGGTATTGCACATGCCCCCAGTAACAAGGCGACACTTAGCATACCAACCACAACATTAACTCTTTGTTTGTTCAATTGATCTTCTCTTTTATCTTGCCATGTGCATCCTTCTTTGCCGGAAAACACAGGTTAATACGTCTGTGATACTTATATCCCCCTAGATACACTAATGCCCTTGCGTCATTAAACAACCAAGACACTGCAAAGTTTCCTGACATGACGGGGCTGTTGATGTGACCAATACGGCAGATCTCATAAGCCTTGGCATAACAATTCCAACACATTGATCTAGGTCAATTTACTTTAAGACTCCGTTCCCAGTCAGTTTCTATACTGGTTGCATATCAGACTGTTCAAGGGACGCCACCATGACAATAAAAAGGAATGAGACTGGGTTTTTAGCCCGCTTTTACTCTGTCACCTACCAATTAAAAACGATCGTCGTACTGGTTGCACTGACACTTTGTTTTATCGGCTATAAGGGCATATCCGGTATGAATTCAGCCGCAGACTCGCTGAATGATCTGTATTCTCAGGGCATGCAGCACGCCATTCGTGCCGGCAATATCCTGGATAAATTAGGCGATGCGCGTAGCCATTTACTGCTTGCCATGCAGCACGATCCTGCCACGAAGTTTGCAACTCTCCACAATCACCCCATTGACTTTCACTATGCACAAGTCAATGAGTCATTGGATCGTCTGCACTACATTGTTGATAAAGAAATTCTATCTTCTGAACTGAGCGATGTGGAACGCCGGGAAGTGGGCCGAATGGTCGAGGTATTGGACAACATTACAAACAAAGGCTTTACTCCCGCAGTCAATGCGCTGAAAGCCCGTCAGTTTGAGGCCGCCAACCTTATCTTGCTCAATACGATTAACCCACTTTTTAGTGATATATCCACCGAAGCAGAAGCATTCCTCAAGTTGCAAATCCAAGATGGGCGGGAAAGTCACCAAGCAGCGCTGTCCACTGTCAACCACTTCCTCTGGGTTGTCAGCAGCACTATCGTCTTGTCTCTTATCGCGCTTGGCGTGCTGTTCTCTAAAATCATCCTCCGCATGAACAAAGCGATCTCAGAGCTGGAATCAACCTCTGTATCAATCACCCGGGGAGACCTGACCCGACGGGTTGAGCTCGATGGTAAGGATGAATTCGCCCGTATTGCCGAATATGTGAACCGATTGGTACACAACTTCCAGACGGTGGTGAAGGCCACCCTGGATTCCACAGGGCAAATTGCCAGCTCTGCGTCAGAAAGTGCCGTTGTCACCAACCAGACGCAGAAAAACGTGCTGGACCAACAGGCGCAAACCCAAATGATTGCCGCAGCCATTCACCAGTTCACTGCCACCGTGCATGAAGTGGCCAATAACACCGCTTCTGCGGCCACTGCATCACAACAAGCGGATGCTGCTGCATCAGAAGGACAACAGGTTGTGCTCAAGAGCATCGAAATGATTGAGCACTTGTCACAGGATCTCGATATCACCGTGAACTCGATGCTGGCACTGCAAAAACACACCGAAGCCATCGGCAGTGTGGTAGACACTATTCAGGACATCTCAGAGCAAACCAACCTGCTAGCACTAAACGCGGCGATTGAAGCGGCGCGTGCTGGCGACCAAGGCCGCGGTTTTGCTGTCGTGGCTGACGAAGTACGCTCACTGGCACAACGTACCCAATCCTCTACCATCGAAATACAACGTACAATCCAGCAGCTTCAGGATGGCAGCCGGGATGCAATGTCACGGATGGAGAAAGGAAATGAACAAGCGCAGGAAACAGTGAAAATGGCCCAGGAAGCAGGCGAAGCGCTGACCCGAATATTACAGAGCGTGGATGAAATCAGCGCCATGAATACCCAAATTGCAACAGCAGCTGAACAACAAAGTTCCGTCACGGAAGAGATCAATAAGAACATCACTGTCATTAGCAGTATCTCAGATCAAACGGCGACAGGTGCAGAGCAGAGTCGGCTCGCGGCAACATCATTGCAGGCATTGTCCGACGACATGAAATCGCAAATCCAAAAATACACGGTATGAGCGATAAGACAGGAAAAAGAAACCACCCGCACTGAACCTGTATTCGTAGGGAGAAAGTGTTCAGGCGGGTGTTCGCCAACTTTCGACGAAACCTCCTTTACGCAACTGGGCAGTACCGCCATGGCAAAGGAGTTATCAGCAAACAAAAGGCAGTGGATAGCTGATAGTTAAAAAACACCCAACGCATAGTGCTATTGAGATGCGCATTATTTATGACACAAAAAAAGTGTGATCGGCAAGATCTCGTTTTTTTGTGCGGCACACTTCTAACTCGCCCTCGCCTTTTTCCAGCGTTCTGCGACCTGCCCCCCTGAAATAGGTGCCTGAGCCTGCATCACACAGTTTGAATGGATATGAGACAAACAGTGTGACACGTAGTGGATTACAGTCAGGCAAATAACGAAGCGCTCACTCCTAAATGAGTCAGTACTTATAATTGAGCCCCAACGCTGCTCAAGACTGAAAAATTGAACGATGACAAAAAAGATAATTCTCGATACCGACCCAGGGATTGATGATGCAATGGCTATCCTGTTTGCCGAGGCCAGCCCTGAGATTGATTTAGTTGGCCTGACGACGGTTTACGGAAACGCCGACATCGACACCAGCACCCGCAATGCCCTGTATCTAAAACAACGTTTTGGCTTTCAGTGCGATGTCGCCAAAGGGGCCGACAAACCACTGAAACGGCCACCCGTAGGCGCCAGCGCTGCTGTACATGGTGAAAATGGCTTTGGTGATGTTGTCATTGATGCACCGACCATTACCACCGATCCCCGTCCCGCTTATCAATACATCATCGACACAGTAAAAGCATCACCGGGTGACATCACTCTAGTTGCTGTTGGCCCCCTCACCAACCTGGCCCTGGCACTGGAACATGCACCGGAAATTACCGGGCTGGTGAAAGAAGTGGTGATCATGGGTGGGGCGTTTGGTACCCATGAGCATACCGGCAACGTGACCCCGTATGCCGAAGCCAATATTCATGATGACCCACACGCAGCTGATATTGTATTGACTGCTCATTGGCCCGTAACAGTGATCGGTCTGGATGTGACCGAAGAGTGCCTTTTCTCTCTCGATTACATCGATACATTGCGCGATACCTGTGGTGATGCCGGTGAATTTATCTGGAATATCAGCCGCTTTTATCTTGATTTTTATAAGCAGCGCTTAAATATAAGTGGCTGTTATGTACACGATCCTTCAGCCATTGCTTATGTGATCAATCCCAGTTTATTTGAACTGCGCAAAGGTCCGATCCGCGTTGTGTGTGAAGGACCAGCTGAAGGGCTGACCTTGCAAAAGTACCAGGATACGAAACACAAAACCGATGACTGGGCGGACTATCCACCCCAGAATGTGGCGGTGAAAGTGAATGATAAAGCGCTGTTGGATATGTACCTCGACGCCATCTCTCGCTACACCGACTGACCTGTCTGGCCGCATTCCCGCTTGCGATAATGCAGCCATGTTGAAAATACCTTTAAAGAAAGTACCGCGGCACATCCATGCCGCGGTCATTAACAGTCAGTATCCGCTTGGATTCTCCCGCTGCCAGCGCCACGTATCTGCGGCCATTTCGGCCACGGTACGTGTTGCTTTCCAGCCAAGCTCTTTTTCTGCTTTTTCTGTGCTCGCCCAACATTCAGCAATATCACCCGGTCTGCGTGGACAGATTTGATACGGAATCTCTTTTCCGCATGCTTCACCAAATGCGTTCACCATTTCCAGCACACTTGAGCCTTTGCCAGTGCCGAGATTGAAAACATGCAATCCCTGTTTATCACCAACAGCTTTCAGCGCGGCAATGTGGCCATCAGCCAAATCCATCACATGAATATAATCACGCACGCCCGTGCCATCCGGTGTAGGGTAATCGTTACCAAACACAGAAAGCTGTTCGCGTCGTCCCACAGCGACTTGCGCAATAAATGGCATCAGGTTGTTTGGGATACCTTTAGGGTCTTCCCCCATGGTGCCTGATGGATGCGCCCCAACCGGATTGAAATAACGAAGCAGTGTAATACTCCATTCAGGCGATGCGGTGACCAGATCAGCCAGGCAACGCTCAACCATATATTTGCTGGTGCCATAAGGATTGGTTGTTCCCCCGACCGGGCTTTGCTCGGTGATGGGCACTGTCTCCGGATCGCCATAA
This sequence comes from Grimontia hollisae CIP 101886, assembly GCF_000176515.1. Lineage (GTDB taxonomy): Bacteria > Pseudomonadota > Gammaproteobacteria > Enterobacterales > Vibrionaceae > Enterovibrio > Enterovibrio hollisae. The sequence goes on along the minus strand of NZ_ADAQ01000012.1, from coordinate 273,801 downwards.
ACCGTTGCGGAAGAACTAAATACCAAAGTAGACACCTTCGCGCGCTGCATAGCACGTACAAGCACGAGAGTGCCATTCACATTGTTATCGTAGTATTCGATTGGCTTTTCGACTGATTCCCCTACCGCTTTCAAACCCGCAAAATGGATCACAGCGTCGATCGGTTCTTGTTCGAACACACGATCCAGGAACATTTCGTCCCTCACGTCGCCTTGATAAAAAACAGGCTTCACGCCCGTCAGCGAATAAATGCGGTTCAGCACTTCTTCGCTGGCATTACAGAGGTTGTCAACAATAACCGGCGTCATACCTGCTTCAATCATCTGCACACAGGTGTGACTGCCGATATAGCCCATTCCGCCGGTGACCAGCACTTTCATTAGATGTCCCTCATACCATTTTCTCAATGTGTTAGTACAAGGATTTTGCCTGAAATTGGCCTTGAATATCGACTTATTTATGTGATCCCCGCACATCCCTTTGAGGAGGCATACTTTCCCAATCGCTACCACACTAAAAAGCTATGACGAGAGTAGGTTGATATGTTGAAAACGTGGATATTTCCGTGTTAATCCATTTTATCAAGATACCGACCGCATTGCTGGTATTGCCTTAATAAATCAAGCGAAATGAATAATCAAATAACACTCTGCCCAAAGGCACTCAGCACAAGGGACACCGCCCGTTCAGCGGAGATATTGCCTTTGTCCAAAAAGGGATTGAGTTCGACCAAATCCATCGATGTCATCAGTTTGGTTTCGGCACATTTTTCCAGTAACAGGTGCGCTTCACGATACGTCACACCACCGGGTACCAATGTCCCAGAGCCCGGCATGACATCAGGGTCACATCCATCCACATCAAAGCTGACATGAAAGCCCACAGTGTTTTTGGTCACAATGTCGATCACTTCATCCGCCACCCTGCTCATACCCAGCTCATCAATGTCACGCATGCTATAGACTTTCACGCCCGATTGTTTAATCAGCGCTTTCTCTTTTTCATCGATGTCCCTGACCCCCACCAGCGCTACGTTTTCAGGTCGAATTTTTGGGGTTGCACTCAGAATACTGATGAAATCTTGGTCGCCGTATCCCAGCAAGTGAGAAAGTGGCATGCCATGGATATTGCCTGAAGGAGAAATTCCGGGAATGTTCATATCTGCATGGGCATCAAACCAAACCAGTCCCAGTTGTTGGTTTTGTTGCTGATAATAATCGGCAATACCTGAAACAGAGCCAATCGCAAGGGAGTGATCCCCGCCCACGACCATAGGGATATGACCTTGTTGAAGCGCATCCCTTGTCACCACCGCCAACTCGCGACAAATCTGAAGGATTTCGCCTCGAAAACGCATGTTTCCTTCGGTTTCTGTCGAGCTGGACGCTCTGGAAGGCACCGCCACATCCACCTCATCTGCGATTCGGTAACCTAATTTTTTCAGTTTCTCTCCCAGTCTTGCGATACGAACAGCAGAAACGCCCCCATCCGTTCCTCTGCGTGATGCCCCCAAATCAACGGGCACCCCGATGATCTTGATTGATGTAGATTGTCCATTTTCTTTCATAAGAGAGATCCTCGAAGCGATCGTATTGGTATGAGGAGTTTTTTTCATCACTCCTTCGTAGCATTTTTAATTCCCGGCGCTGAAGGTTCTCTGGCATTCTCAATCCCCACCACCAACACAGAAACATTTATTTAACACAATCCTGTCCTGAATATAAACATGTGGATAGAAAGAAAGCGAAAAAGTCAGAAATTAGAAAGGGTTTGCAGGGGAAAAAATGCCTCTATTCGTCCGGATTCTTATCCTCGGTACTGTTAACCACCGGAAAATAGCGACACACTATTCCAAGTGGAGGGTTTGAAAGAGCCTAGGCTTTCCGGCAGTCCCGTCTTTGCACCATATTGATTGCGGCCCGAATTTTGATATGCATGCAAAATACCATTACTCACCGCCAACCAAGGACAGAATCCATGAAAAAGACTGCAGTATTACTTTCTACATTTGCCACTGCCCCGGCTGTTCAGGCGGCAGGAGAAACCTATATTCTGAACGGCAATATTTACACCAAACAAAACTCTTGGATTGCAGAAGCGGGCGCGGCGATAACCAATGATTTATACAAAGAGCAAAAACATTCAGTTGTGCCATTTATTAATTTTGGTTATCACGGTGAAGATATTAATGTTGATTTCAGCGGCATAAACTACCGTTTCTACAAGACAACCAATGAAACCATCAATCTCGGCGCATACCTAACAAGTGCAGGTATCAGCTATGACCATAACACTTCAGACTTTCTAAAAGGGATGGATGACAGGCACTTGAGTGTGGATCTGGGCCTTAACGCAGATTTTCATTTGAATGACGGCGTGGTATCGACCTATTTCCAACATGATATCTCCGGCACCTACCAAGGCTATCTGGCTGGCGTGGAATATTTTCATATGTTATCTGTTGGCGTTGCTGATCTGGTTCCCTACGCGAGCGTGACATTCCAGAGTAAAGACTTTATCGATTACTATTTTGGCGTTCAACCCTACGAGGCCCGGGTTAATCGACCAAAATATAGCGGCAGCAGCAGCATCTCATATGATCTTGGTTACAAGCTTATCTACCCTATCAATCAAAGGTGGAACCTAACCCAATCAGCCCAGTACACACGGATAGGTGATGAGTCGGCAGATTCCCCGATTGTGGACAGTGCCAACCAATGGCTGGTGGGTGCCGCGGTTTCTTACCACTTCTGATCACAACCGTCTCATTCTGATCGTAACAGCCTGACATCAAGATCAGACGTTATGCTTTTCCTTTTACCCTCTCAACAACCGTTTAACGAGTACAAGCCAAGCAGAGCTTTTCTGCCAAGAAAGCTTAGGGTCTGTGGGCCTGGTAGACAACACGGGTATTTTGTGCCACTTTTCAAAAACGTTCCGGCTTGTTCCTACACCACTTGAGGTGACAGGCCCGGCTATCACAAAATGAGCGATCACGGATGTTTGTTTTATTAGATGGTGGTATGGGCAGGGAGCTTCAACGTATTGGCGCCCCCTTTTCCCAGCCCTTATGGAGTGCGCAGGCACTGATTGAAGCACCGGAATTTGTCTATCAGGCGCACCAGAACTTTATTGATGCGGGATGTGATGTCATTACGGTAAACAGCTATGCCTGTGTACCCTTCCACCTGGGTGAACAACGATACAAAGAACAGGGGTTCACGCTGGCAGAACGAGCCGCACAAATTGCACGCCGGGCCGCCGACGACAGCGAGCAGGAAGTGAAGGTCGCAGGCTGTATTCCTCCTGCTTTGGGCTCTTACCGTCCAGATCTATTCAATGCCAGACAGGCAAAGCCCATCCTCCAGACCCTTGTTGAAGCACAGGTGGGGTATTGTGATTTCTGGCTGGCAGAAACCATCAGCTCTATCGAAGAATTCCAGACTATCCATGGCGTGCTGAGAACGACCAACCAACCTGCTTACTATGCGTTTTCCCTGATGGATACCGAAGTTGACCAGCCCCGACTTCGCTCCGGGGAGTCTGTCATTGATGCCATTCATGCCGTCTGTACGGCTGGGGTGGATGGTGTACTGTTTAACTGCTCACAGCCGGAAGTCATGCTGGATGCCATTGGCGTATCAAAGGGCATTATTGATGATGAAGGCAAAGCCATTTCCCTTGGCGCTTACGCCAACGGGTTTACGGTGATTCATCAGGATCACGAAGCCAATGATGCACTCACAACCATGCGGGATTTACCCGCTGACGAGTACGCGGCGTTTGTGCGGGCATGGCTGGATGCAGGCTCAAACATTGTCGGCGGTTGCTGCGCCATATTCCCTGAACACATCGCGTATCTGGATGCGCTCCGTAAGCGCCCCAAAAACGACAGATAACAGCACTCAAGCAACCGGAAGATACAGGATTTGGTGTTACTTCTTCGCCGGTCTGCGTTTCGCCGCAGCGGGTGATCCTTTTCTTTTTTCTACCGGCGCTTTCCCTACATCCATATTCGCTTTGGCGCGTCCTGGCGAGCGGGGGTTGGGCTTATCGTCCGTTTTTGGCGGCGTTGGTGCTTCAATCAATTTCTCCAGCCGTTCGATTTCCGCCCGTTGTTTCTTCTCCCTCGCTATCGCTTCGTCCATTTTTTTATTGAACGCTGCACGTTGCTGTTCCAACTCGGCGATCCGGCTTTCCACGCTGGCTTTTTTCTTTGCCGCTTCTGTTTTTGTTTTCAACTGCGGATTTTTCACTGCGTCAGGTTGAGCTGCCTTTTCCATTTCGCTGATGAGCGAAAGGTGTTTTTTCAGGATAGTGCTTGCCTTTGCCATGGTTTCGCTCCTTGGTTATGCCTGTGAATTAAAGCCAGATTCAGGTACTGGGAATTCGGGATGGTTAATGACTGAACCGCGTACCACATTGCCAATAAATGGTCCTTCCATGCCGTTAAAATCAAAAGATGGCAGAAAGAAGGTGCCGGATTTCACGTGGTTGCCCATCACTGATGCCTGACTGCCGTTCAGGATCACCGTCGCGCCGTTGGCAATGATGTCGTCATTGCTGCCGACATGTTCAATAAAGTTATTATTGAAAAGAACCCGTTCAAAGCGCAGCCGGATATTGTCGTTAATCCGCCGGGAGAGGATTTCAACCAGAGTATCTGCACCCCGACCGAGGAATTTGTTGTCGGCAACCTGACAGGCATAACCGAGCAGCACAAACCGTCTGTCACTAAAAGGGAAAGAGAACTCCATCAATCCCTGCATCAGCAAAGCGCGATCCTCTAACACCCGCTCGCGGGTCAGTAAATCAGAATACGAAACCAGATTGCTTTCCACGCGGGCTTCCAACACAAATAACGCACCAATACCGACAGTACGCAACGGGTTTATTCCTTCATCCATACCTACGCCGGTATTCAGGACTTCATTGGATTCGATGTGGCATTCGCCCAAATGAAACACACTCATGATGGAAGAGGCAAAAACTCCTGATCCCAAAACGCCAACATGGTTCAGGCGGTTGCCAACAATGCCGACCCGTGCAAGGCAAAACAGGGTAACAATACCACCGTGGGTGCTGTTATAGATTTGGTTGTTGGTAATATCAACACGCAGACATTGCACACAGGCAATGGCTCCTACATTGTCACGGATTTGGTTGCTGTTGATTTGAACATCTTCACACTCACTGGCAAACACCGCCAGCGTCACTCCCACCATGTTGTTATTTTCTATGCTGACCAGAGTACATTCTGCTGCCGACACAGCCAGCTCTGTTCCCCTGTCGCCGGAAATGTCATTGTTGTCAATCCGAAGCCCAGCCACTTTTTCGGCGATCACTCCCCCGCTGCAACCGTTGATCCAGTTTTGGGCGGTGGTGATGCCACCGGTAAACAGCTCTTCATCGCCACCAACCAGAATGGCAACCTGAGTTTCAATCTGCGCCTCTGTTTCTATCCGGTTGCGTTCAATCAAGGTGCCTGTTCCACGCACCATCACGCCTGTGCTCTCTTCTGCCAGCAACAGGATCTGATTTTCGGAAACAGTGCCAAACGCGCAATAGCATTCCACGGCAATTGCCTCAAGATCGCTGGGCGTGGGCCTTAATGTAATGCGGTTGCCTTTCACTTCACTGTATGACGCCGTTGAAAACGCCGCGCCGGAAGGCTGGTTATTGATCACCACACCGCGGGCAAATCCATCAATATCATTGTCGAGAACCCTCGCCCGGCCAGTTATTCTGGTCACTGCCACCCCAACCAGTCCCGGCAGCTGTTCCGCATTAAAATTCATCACATTGTTGTTAATGGTCAGGTCTTCGCCACCATCGCCAATCCAGACCCCAATGGGTGAACCTTCCAGCTTACAATGGCTGATCCGAACCCGCTGGCAGTCAAACAGCCCCACCGCCGGGTTATCAATCGATTGCACGCTGCCATCGAGGGCCTGCACCCGGCAATCTTGAACCCGGCTGTCCTCAACGGCTCTTAGGGCGATGATCCCGGCAGGTTTTTCAATCGAACCCCGGTTCAGAATGGCAAGTGTTGACAGGTGAATACCAGTGAGAGGACTGCCATCGTCAGATCTCACCACGATGGCTGATTCGCCAGAAAGGTTTCTGATTTGCACACCATGGCTTTCACCATGCAGGGTCACATTCGGATAGCGGATACGCAGTGGCCGGCGAATCGTATGCATACCCACTTTCAGGCACACACAGCCACCAAACTGGGGAGAGAGGCTGTCCAGCGCCGTTTGGATATCTTCACCGGGACGGACAACCACGGTACAGCAACCGGCAGTTCCGATGGGATCACGACAATCCTGAAATACAGGTTCCACAAACTCGCCCCCTGACACATCCACTATCGCCAGTCGGCTGTAATGATGGTGAAAAGCGTGCGGCGGCGCGTCAGTCAATGTTTCAACTGAACTGTTGGCGTAGCGGGTAACAAAGCTCCAGTTATCGCTGACGTGGTATTCACCTGTGCCGTCTTTGAGTGAAATAGCAGCTTCTACACCGTCTTCCAGCGCGATAAATATCCCCTCTGGCGCCGGGATCAAACCGTCACTTCCAGGCGCATCCAGATTGACGATCTCACTGCCGTCGGTATCAAGCACCACACCGGACTGGTCCCAGCGGCGCAATATGGGGTGGAGAGATTGATTGGCTGTGGTAGATGCAGGCTCTAGGATGATTTCCCCCACATTCAAGGGAGCCGTAAATTCTATCTGGTTTTTCGCATCGTACACTTTCTGGATTTTCACCATGGTGCCGGGATTACCTTCCAGCACCCGCACATCATCGGTGATCTCAACCCAGTCACCATCGTTGAACCGCATGTAATCATCTTTGGCGACATTATCGAGAGAAAGCATATTGTTGGCGGGCTGGGCGAGAATTCTCCCCGCAAACGCGCCATTGACACGCGACCATTTCAGCAAGGGGACACCGTCTTCATTGACGTCATGTACCGCCACCATATACGTGCGGTTTTCCAATCCACGATACCCACCTTCCGGTGGCAACAAACAGGGGTCTTCTACTGCGGATGCGGGATTGGCCCGGGTTGAAAGGCGCGCTGATGAAGGGGCAGTAAACGCTTCCCAGCCTTCTATGTCTTCATCATCGGTATTGCAGGTTACGCCTTCATCAACCGTAAAAAGCTTCACCTGCCAGACGGTTTGCATTCGGGCACTGGTATCCACACCAATCGCCGGATCAACCAAATCCGGGTCTTCAAGAAACGTGACCGGACGTTTCCACACATCCAGAAACGCCAGATAACGGCCATCTTCCAGTTCAGGCGGCTCCATGATGGGAAGATAAGGCTGCATACCAAAGGGAACAGGTTCGTCGCTGCGCATCTCTTCCAGCGGCAGATAAAACGCGTGTTCGCCGTAACCAAAGTTCTCTGCCATCAAGCCATCGACGTAATACCGGCCGGGATGAATCAACAACTCTCCACCAGAGATGTCAATACGGAAACTGTCGGGAAGATGGGCGGGATAGCCATTAAACCCGGCTAAATCGATGGTTTCCGCACGAAAGCGGCGATCAACGACTGCCGCACCTTCGTTAAGGGGCGTGTCCGACACCACCCTTCCCTGCATCGAGACCAGTTCGGAGTAGTTATGGCGTGGATCAAAGGTTTTTCCTGAAATATCTATTGCCATGAGCTCCTCCTCAGGTCACATAGATCAAGCCCGCATCAAGGCCGATAGGTAGAAATTCATTGAGACGAAACAGCAAGGCATCATGCCGCTGCGGGTGATAAAGATGGTGATACGCACCCATTTCACTGCCACTGTCAGCCCCGCGACGAATGTCTTTCGGAGCGGAAAGCAGCAGCTGACCATAGGCAGGATCGTTGTAGCGGGTTGATGTAAAAGCAGGAACGATCCGGGCCTGCACGCCCCGGATAAGATGGGTTCTTGCTGAATCAGACAGTGCCGGATTTCTCGCTTCCGCCGCTTCCACCGCGTTGGCCGCTGCAAACTGGGGTTGGCAACGATACTGCCTCGGCACACGGGATTGGGGCGGAATATAGGAAAACCGGGCACAACCTGTCTGTCGTTGTAGCGCCCAGACGGGCGCTGTCCACACGTCCGCGTCTGTCAACGCAGCATCCAGAATACAGTTGGAGATCAGTGGAAATGAACGCGCCCCGACTTTGCCAATCACAGTGGTTTCACACAGCGTGAGTACACCGCCATGGCGGGTTCCGTCCAACGACGCAAAAGCGGTTCCGGTGTTGGCGATCGCATCAATAATGCTGTCTTTTACCGAGACCGACACACCTTCAACCGTGCGGATTGCGCCAAGAATTGAACGTTCAATCTCGACAGTCACGTTGGGGATCTCTACCACCAGCGACGGCAACTCCGGGGAAGCAGGTTCACCGTCAATATTCAGCGAATGCCCGGGAACCAGCGTGATATTGCGAAGCACCAGACGACGCAGCGCATTGCCGCCAGTATCAGGGATCACAAGCCGTCCGCCGCTGATCACCAGCCCATCCAGAATGATTTCCGCTTCCTCGCCGCCTTGCAGCGTCATGTCATCGCCACCCAGTTCAAGAAATGCCCGATGACCATCAGCAGCCCGAAGCGACAGGGTCTGGTCTGTATTTACAGCAACATTCAGGGCTTCACTGAACACATGGGAAACACCGATTTCGGCTACACCGCCGTTTTGAATCAAATCCAGCGCAGGTTGAACACTGTCACCCTCTCCAATTACCTGCGGCGGGCTGTTGAACACAATAAAGCCCTCACTGCGAGGATAAGTACCGCCACCGAGACTGGCCGCCGCACCATAGTGATATGTGACCTCCACTGCATCAGGCTCTGGCATCGCGGCGGGCAACGATAACCGGCCAAGTTCAGGATCGACAGAAATACGATCGACCGGCGAATGTGCCCAGTCCGCACCATCATCGCTTAGGTTACAGATTTGAAGCTGGCCAATGTCCTGCGGGATCCCGTCAATGACCACAGTAAACGCCCGGGGGTAAAAAGCATCTAACCGGTTACCGGCGAGACGTCTCCGCCTCAGTGCAACTGGCAGGTTTTCTTCGCGCGCTAGATGGTTGATATCCGGCTCAGGTTGCGGCGGGTTGAAAAGCTGGGTATTACAACCGAGGGGATTGAACAGGTAACGCCTTGCATTCACCCTATGCGCCGGCACAATCGGTTGTCGGTATTGGCCCAAACGCCACATAAAAACGCCGACATTGTGGAAATGGTGCCGTCCTTCCCCCCGGCCGATCCGACCAACCGCCGTGGTATAACTGGCTGAATCGAATGCCGTACCTATCGCGTCGCATTTGTCACTGTTTCTGATATCCAGGGTGTAATGATTATCCGGGCGAAGAGCAGCAAGATGCTCAGGCCGGGCTAACAGGCGGAAAAACTCCACCACACGCGCAGGGTATCTTGTGGTGTCCGTTGCCAGTTGTTCCAGCGCCAGTGCTACCCCACGGCGGCGGGTAATACGGATCTGGTTGGCAACCGATGCCCGCTGACTCACACCGGGGATCTCTGGTCCATAGCGATACCCCACCAGTTCCCCCAGATAGGGCGCAGCCCATTCATCGCAGGTTTCAATAAACTGGTTGTCATAAAGCCGGTCGATGTCATGCTTCACGATGCCCGCCTGCTCGGCAAGAATGCCCATCAAGGCTTTGAGCGGAAAGCCCTGTTCTTCATCGCGCCGACGGTAAATTTCCGGCAACAGGTTATACAAATAGTCAGGTGACAGGCTGCTCATAAGCTGGCCTCCAGGAAATCGAGTCCGTCAGGATGAAGGCTCAGCACGGTTGCCCCCACCACATCGCCTGATACTGCCTCCGCCAGCGGCGCGGCAATACCATCATGGCGTGTGGGCGTGTTGCCGGTGTAGAGCCTGTCGATGACGACTGCATCAACACCTTCCACCTCATGCAGCAGCGCAATGATTTCGCTGGCAAACACAGGTTGGCCAAAATCGCGCGCATCAAATGACAGCGCTTCGCAAAGCCGGGCTTCTGCGCGGGAGATAACGTCGTCCGCAAGGTAATCCGCGTCGACCTTGATTTTCACGCCAAGGCGGAAATAGGTTTGCCTGAAGCTTCGCAGCACAAACCGGGCAAACGGATCACCCGCAGCAACCAACGCGTCGGTTAATGCTTCATGTAAGTCGCCACCTTCCTGAACCTGAGCACCGCCTTCCGCCGCGACGGTCACAACAACCTGTGGGCCACTACCAAGATGGAGCCATTGAGACGTGGCTTTGGCGATCCCCCCGTAAGCGCGGGAAAAGTCAGCATAATCAGTCAGGGATACTACGCGTCCTAACGTGCGACAGGAAAGCGGCGCACTGACGCGGATTTCATCCTTGCTTTCCGGGTTTGCCCCGCCTTCAGCACCCAACAGGTTGTTGACCCCCTGAAGACCCAGCGGCTGGGACATCAACAAATTCAGTTGCCCGGCTTTCACCCGCCCTTCCAGTCCGTGCGTTTTGCGGTAACTGGCACGGATATTTTGTTGCCCTTTGCCCGGCATCGCACCCAATACGCCATCACCAAAAGCAACATGGCTGTAGCCGTTTTCATCAATACGCAGGGTGTAAACCCGATCAGTCGGTGAAGCATCGAGAAAATGTGGCACCTGCTTCCATAGGATTTTATTGACGCGGATTTCCATGGTGGGCTTCACGCCTGTTGCCGTCGCTGCGGGGACAAAGGTCTGCGGCGCTTGTTTGGAAGTAAATGCAAGATGCGGCGTCGCGCTGCCATCACCCAACACCTCGACGACTGATTCACCTTGTGTGGCGTCAGCCACGTTGGCATGGATGTGTAAGGTTTGTGGCAGATAAGGGGCGCCTAACGCTTCAGTGAAAGTGAGGGTCGTGCCACCTTTTTCTGTCATGTTATGACTGACAGACTGAACAATGCGTGTTGCCACCACCGGCTCTTGCCCCAGGCCTTCCGCGCGGCCCGTTAAGATCACTTTGCGGCCTTGAGCCAGACCGGGAAACCAGCCATTTAACGCAACTGTGATGGCGTTTTCATCAAGCGCATCTGTGATCGGTGGGTCTGCAATATCCATCCATTCACTGGCCCCAAAACAGGTGGTGCCGCGAATGGATAAATCATTAAAGTGATTATCGGTATTCAGTGTCAGGCGGGTGCTTTTTCCGGTAACAGAAAAGAAAGAGGCCGACGTTTCACTGGCATCGGTCACATGATAACGCGACCATTTACTGCCTTCTTTCAGCACCACCGTGCTGCCCTTGCTAATCTCAGCCACAGGCCGTTCGAGGTAGATGTGACTGGCATTGTCATCCATCGCATCCAGCTTGCCATCGGCCCAGTCATTGTCGGTCAGGTTGGCATACGGCCCCGTCACCACATCTTCAACAATCACGCCACTGCTGTTTTTTTTGAATACTGGCGATGTACCGGTTAATGAATAATGCAGTGTGTCCAGTGGAGGCGCAGCATGTCCGAAAATCGCGGCTTTGGTGCGGAATACCTGAACTTTTCGTGTCGACGTTGCCAGTTCTATAAAGGGAGAGAAAAACGCTTTCTCCCGGACGTTTGCCGCCATCAATACGCCCAGCAGTTCTGTCGAGCCGATAGTTTTACCTTTATAACTTCCCATCTGCACAGGAAAAATAGCGGTAATGATGCCGAGTGTCCCGGACGGAGACGTCACCAAAGGGCCAGATGCCGTCGGAGAAATATCCAGCCATGTCAGGCTTTTGGCGTCAGGATCGTTGGCAATATCGGCCAATACAGGTGTGACAGCATTAATCGTGGCAAACACCTGCTGGTCATCGTCTGTGACAAAAAACACCGCGTCACCCGGTTTGAGATTCAAATTGGTGCCCGGTAACGGTATCCGGGTAGTGGTTACTGTTAACGGGTGCGGCGCGGTGAGTTTTGGCCGTATCGCATTCCATGCCGCCCGGGCAGTCAAATCATTCAGCGTTTCAAAGATCACCGGCTTTTCATCTTGCCCCGGTGTACTTTGGACTTTGGTGCCAGCAGGCACTGTTATTTCATCCGGGATCCCTTCACCGGCGGCGATTGTAAAAGCCAAATCTGCCGTTGCGGCAGCGCCGGGATGGGGCGCATAATCAATCAACATCGCCAGTTCATGCAACGATCCGGATTCCATCGCGGTGTTGATATAGGCTTCATTGAGCCACATTTCGTTGTAGAACGTCAGCAGGTCACAACTGGCTGCCCACGCATCAATCAGCGCGAGGGAGAAATCATCCGGCTCGCGTGACGTCAATATGCCCAATGCACCAAATTTTGCGGAAGACAGCCGCGCCGTCATACTGGTGTAGAAATCGTGGTATTCCCCACTGCGATATGTAATCCGTGATAAACCTGCCGCATTGTCTGGTGCTTTGGGGGTCAGTACTTCAGTGCCACTGCATGCGCCACAATGGCGTTCATGGTTTGCCATATCAGCGCCCTCCATCCATATCGAGAAGGAACACACCGTTACCCGGATGGCTGATGTCGTTATCAACACGGGCAATTTCGGTACGGCCAAATGTCAGTTTCCTGTCCGCAAGACCACTGGTACGGGCATCGCCAAACCGACGGAAGCGCGTCGCTTTTGCCGCGATGACCCCTTCCACATTCTGGGCAGCTGCCAGCCAGGGAGAAAGATGCAAGGTTTCGCCGGCCCGGAAGCGATCCGGATGCAACAAACCCAGAGAACCGTCAGCTAATCGGTTGGGGGAAAACAGCGTTAACAGACGCTGGCGGACATGGGATTTCGACGCATTGGGTGCAACACAAACATGCAGCGTCACTTCAAGGGGAACATAAACCGGTGATGACACGTCCACATCGTGGGCAGCAAGGCGGAATTTTTCGTAATGATCACGCAGGGTGGTTTGTAACGAATCAGACACCTCGACCCTGCCTTCAGGGTCTGGCAGGGCAAAGGTCGTCATCCAGCTGCCAGTGTGGATATAGGCACAGGTTACATCCTGAATGCCTGCTACCCGCCTGCCGAGCGTCTGGTAATCTTCCCGTGTGACCGCCCGCTCCTGTGTTTTAAACAGGAAAGGCGCACGTTTTCGAATTTCAGCATGGGTTTCCGGGTTCCGCCCTCCCACTCCGGGGGTGATATTTCGAACGTCAGTGACTTCAGGGATAGGCAGCGCCAGATGATAGAGTTTATCTGCACCGATATGCCCTGCCGTCCCGACACCCACCCGGTAAGTTGCCGTAAACTGTGTGCCCGGCAACGGGCGCCTGCCATACACATTGTCGCCAAAACGCAGGAAAACCAAGCCATCACGTTCAATTTCCGGCGTAAACACCAGCGCCGACCTGTCTGCAGCCAGTAGATCCTTCACAACCTGATAAGGCAGTGATTCCACACCATCGTCCGCAAGCAGTGAAAGACTGGCGAAGGTCTCGCTCGGAGGCGGTGTTCGTAACCATTCAGAGGCTGGCGCGTAAGGAACGTATTCAGGCGCAAACGTCAGTGGCCGGCTGGCGAGTGTCGGCTGATATCTGGGTGGAATGGTTTCGGCCTGCTCCTGCTCGCAAATTGCCTGTGCGCAGCTGCTGCCTTTGGTGTGTTCTGACTGCATACCCTGCCCCGGTGCCCAACTGAGCGTTGGAAAAGGCACGTCAGGAAGACGTTCGCCGGACATGGTCTGTCCATGATCCACCAGCACCATGTTGCCGCGGGCAACAGAAACAGGTTCGATGTATCGCCGCCCTTCTTCAATGGCGGTTTCAGACGAAATACAGAGGGAAAAACGCAGCGCATCCTCACTATGCCAGCTAATTTCAGTGATTGGCAATTCGGTCACGGGATCAATAAGTGGCTCGCTGTCGGTGTTAAATGCCTCCACCCCGGTTAGCAACACCACTTGACGCTGTGACAACTGCCTGTCTGCCTGACTGCCACTTCGAGCCCCTGTCACTTCTTCAAGGGCGAGATACATCCCGGCTTGCAAGTCAGGAAAGTGGCCGTCCAGCGTGGCACTCACTGCCCCTTTTGGCAGAGAGCAACGCGCATCACTCCAGGTGTAAAAGGCCATTTCGTTGTGAAGGTTAAAGAGAGCAGGAATATCCTGACAGGTTTCGTACACGGCCTGGCTTTGCGCCAGCAGGGCATCATCACGGGCAAAGGTTCTCGGCTGGTCACTCAACTGGGTACACACTGCGCTGCCAGCCGGGATCACTGCCATTGCAGGGGCAACAGGCAACACATCTGATGACACCGCAAAATGGCAAAAACAGCGGGCATTGCAACCTTCATCGAGGGTGTAGTCCACCAGCCTTGTCATCCGTTTAAGCGAAATCCGTGAGCGTGCCCGGTTTAAATACGCTTCGGTGGTTGCCGCATCCTGTTGGTAAGCAAGCTGATCAGCGGTATAAGCCAATACCTCCACCAGTGCAGACACAAGGTCAGCAGGGTGTCCGGTTGATGCCGCGGGCACAGTCACAGAAAGCCTATCGAGCATCATTCGCCGGAAGGAATAGAAGTCCCGCGCGGTATAATCAATATCTGTCTCAATGGGCTCTGGGTCCGGGCAGTCGCAGGGACGCTGACAGTCAAACGGCGAAGGGCATTCCACTTTGAAAGAAAACGTCACCGATGCCAGTGCTGGGTCGATGTCAGGCGGAGGCAGCGGATTCAGCGGGCTGGTAACCATATTCAGGGTATAAGGTGAAAAGTCACCGGGCGCGTCAACCTCGACCACCAGCACATTGCTCTGGCCGCCAAGTCCCATGGTGACATTCACCACATCAATCACGTTCGGCCCTTCGATACGGATATTGCCAGCGGAATAAACCACGGCACCGGGATCATTGACCAAATAGAGATGGAGAAAACGCTGGCGATCAGCCTCAATGGCGGCTTCACGATCAATCACTTCGACAAAGTCGATGCCGTTGAATCCGGATTGACGCACCGCTTCCCGTCGCCGTTGATCGCAGCAGAAGTAGATCATGTCGACACCTCACGTTCAAATGTCGCCTGTTGGCGCTCCCCGGTAGGCAGCACGGTATAGGCCACATCAATAAACAGCGCCCCGTTGTCAAAACGCACATCCACCTCGGAAAGGTCGATATCATCCTGCATCCAGGTTTGCAGGGACGTCGCCACCAGACTCCGGGTATTTTCCACAACCGCATCGCTGACGGCCGCAAATAAAAGCCTGTTCAATCCACAGCCAAACGTCGGCATCATCACCCGCTCGCCCGGCTCGGTAAACAGCACCTGCTCAATGCGATCGCGAATCCCATCCAGCCGCGTTGTCGTTGCAGTGCGACCCTGAGTGTCTATTCGGTACGGAAAATCCGGGCGATGGTGAAAATCTGGATATGCCATGTTGATCCACTCTCAGGTTGCCAGCACGCGGGGTTGAACCACAGACGGGATCAGTGGCGTACCGGTTGGCGTACAGACTGACTGCCCGGTTTGCAGCGCAAACGGCTGGCCCAGCGACAGCACCCGCACTGAACCTGACAACCATTGTCCGGTGACACAGGGACCATTCCCTGCGTTGGGGGGCGGCATCGCACAACCTGCCACCGCATAAGGTGCAGTTTGCAGCACTGTCGGCTGACCCGATACCATCACCCGGGGATTGGGCACCGTCGGTGTCGCCTGCCCACCATGGGCGCAGGTCACCGTGGCCCCAACATGAAGAATCGCTCCCGGCATCGTTTCTGTCCTCTCAGGTAATGGTCAGTGCGCCATTGTTAATATCAACAGTTGGCCCCACCATGGATATCTGCGCCCCTTTGCCGTTATTGATGAAAATACCAGCATCGGTCACTGACAGCGTTGCCCCTGTTGCCGTTTGGAGCGTAACCCCTCCCATGCCCATGGGGCCGCCGATATCGCAAATCACAATCCCATTCTTTGCCATGGTTTGCAGGGTGATCGCGGAAATGGGCGGCACAGCAGTTCTTGCCAATGTTGGCACATCGGAAGGCGCACCCGCGAAGCATCCTGTCCAGATGGGGTAATCCACATCACCCTGTTCAAACTCAATCCATACCCCCGCACCGATCGGCGGCACAGAGAACATGCCGGAATTCAGCCCCAGCACCGGCAAACAAGGCATGCACCAACTGCCGGGTACCATGCCGGATACACTCGGGACAGTAGCGAGGATCCGCCCCTGTTGCATCGGATCAACATTGTTCATTACGGTGCCCCGGAACTTTCCATAAAGTGGCTGTGTCATGCGGATACCTTGTTAACGGTTGACAGCAAGCCGTCCCTGCTCAGTTGAAAATCCTGCTTCAATTCGCCTTCCTTAAAGGTGGTGGTGACCGACTCCACATAGTGAATGCCGTTAAAGGCTGGGCTTGAACCCCGCACATACACTAATCGTCTTGCCATCAACAAGGATCCATAGGCCAACACATCCAGTGATCCTGTCATTTTCACTGCCCGGATAGCAGATTGTGCCGCTTTCGCCATGCCAATCATGGCGGCCTGTACAGGGGAATACTTGGCCGTTTCGTAGATGTTTCTGGTCTTGGTTGTAATGGGGCGAAGTAATCCTAACGGCGGATTCAACGGATTAATGTCCGGCACCGGCAGGGTCAACGGCAATTTGGTTTGCGGGTTTTGTATGGTGATCAGCGGAATGTAGGCGTCATGTGCATCGTATGTCCCTGTCAGCGACACCACATTGCGGTTGGCATCCAAGTCATCATTCAGCGGCTTCTGCACCTTTCCAACACGGACATCCGGTCCCCAATAGGCGACAGACACGCCAACGGCATCTGTGGTCTCGATGTAAAACACATAGCCAACACGCTCAGCCAGCGATTGAATGTATTCAAGATCTGTCCCTTGCTGTGTGGGAATACGATCCGTCGGGACAGGGACATCAATTAACACCGAAGGAATCACCGTTGGGATCAATCCCAAGAACGCATATTTTGCTAATACCAGATTAATACGCGCAAAATCTGGCATGGCCGGAAATCGCATAAAACTGAAGTCGAGGTAGCTCAACACATGGGTCAAGTCTTTGCCGGTGATCGTCATGCGTGACACCCCCGGTGCGCTTGCAGGGCTGACACTGTGCTGGGTGATCACGCCATCTATCAACACACTCTGTTTGCGGTGCATGTCTACCGTCACCACAGTGCGGACGAGTGGGATCGGGTTATTGCTCGCGAGCATAAACAGGGTATGCAGCGGCGAATTGTTGTCGATTTCAAACACCAGTTGGAAGCCGGAAGCCCCTTGCGTTTTTGATTGTACTTCGCAGGAAACAAAAGCATTGATCACCGCCTTGGAAACAGGAACCGGTGCGACCGGGCCGATGTAGAGACGCATAACCACCTCTGACATTATGCCTCCCCTTCACCTGACGAAAGGGCAATCCTGCGCCCCGGCGTTGCCACCAAATCACCGGGGAAAGACGCCAGGTTGGCATCAGCAATCCGCCACCATTGCGCCGGATCGGCATAATACGCTGCGCCCAGTAAATCCAGCCTATCTCCTTCCCTGACCAGCAACAGGGGAACCGTATTTTCATCGGCAGGTTGTGGAATAAAGCGGCGAGCCACAAATACCCTTTCGGTCCCCTTGTTGTCAGTCATGACTTTCAACGGCGCCTCCGCATACCGGCTGGTTGTAGTGAAGTCCGCTGTTTCGTCAGTATGGCTGAGAAGGTATTGGGTAAGATCTGTCATCGTCGCTTATTCCTCCCTGTCATCCGCCAAGCGCGGGTTTGATCACTTTCGCTGCCTGCTTTTCAATGCCATCCAAATAATGCAAAAACAGTGAAGATGCCGGATGGTCAAAACCAAGATCGTCAACCGACAATACCTGCAACGAAAGACTGGCTTTGGCCCGGATGGGGTTCAGGCGTGCGCTGAAAAACTCTTCTGTCACGGAAAGGCTCCCCACTTTTACCGGCATCCTGCGTTGTAACCCCCAACTGAATACCGGTAAGGGTTGCGTCATCGGAATGATGGTGAGCTTGCCTTGTCGGGCAAGCGCATCGTTATCCAGAAGCTGGCGCTTGGTTGGTGAAATCAGGCTTCGCAGCGCCGCAATGTAATGACCGATGCCGTATTTCACGGCATCTTCATCGCCCCTCGACATCGCATCGGTCGCATCCAGAATGGCATCAAAGGTGATCGTCTCTTTCGGCGGGCCATTCAAACGTAATTGCTCATTACGGGTGTCAGAGGTCGACGGGGCTTTCACCTCAAACTGGGTGCTGAGTGACTCCGGGTTAATCAACAGCGGGATCGCACTGACAGGATCAGCGGTTTGCGGATCCAGCAATACAATGCCCGCTTTCAAATAGTTCGGCTGGGAAGACAACATCTAGCGTGTCCTCCTGACTGCCAATGTTCGGATTAAATCGCGTGCGGCCACAGATGCCGCACGTTGTTGTGCCAGTTGCTGGCGCTCTGCCGGTATGGACGCGACAGCTGGCCAGTTTTCCCGCATGGCATCAGACAGGGCCCGATAAATCTCGCGGTAAGAGGCATTTTCAGCGATGTGGATATGATCAAACTGAATCGTGACTTTCATATGTCCTCCTACGGCACCGCAAGGTTGCCGGGTATCGTCCACCATAATGGTGGTGCCAGTGACGGGATCATCCGCACCCCACGGTAAATCAAATAGCCAAGCCCCACCGCGGCAGCACCGCCCACAACCACTTCAGGTGTCACGACAGGCGTGCGAACTCTCGGGGTAACAGGTTTTGGATTGACAACAGGAACAGGCTGGGGAACGGTAATGGGGACAGGGCGTGGTCTTCTGCGAGGCTTGTTGTAACAGCTGTAATAGTGGACGCCATTCGATGCTGACGCCCCTGTTGCCGGCCAGACACGGATCCATTGGCTGGGGTTTGCTACGAACGTGACTCGTGGAAAAGCAAATGACCACATTGACGTCGCCGGGCCAATAATCCGCTGATAATTGGCAATATCGGTATTCAGTTGTTGCTCAGCCGCTGCCTGTCGGTTGTTATTGGGATTGAGCCAGGAAGCCGGTTTGATTTCGCCCACTTCATCAATAAGTGGCCCCATGGGGTATTGGATAACCATGTCTGGACGCGTTGAGCCAGGGATTTGAAATCCAGGATGCCCGCCACCCAGACAATTGGAAGCAGGGCTCACCGCGTGCAAAAGCCCGCAGGCGCCGCCTATCTGCATATGCGCAGCAACCCCGATCTGACTGGCTGTCATTGTGGGTACGTTACATCCGGCGACAATCGCCCGCTGGATGACAGAACGCCTTAGGGGTGGATTGCTGGCACTGTCGAGCAACTTAGTCTGCGCCAACGGGGCATTTTCCGCAGGGGCTCGGCCGATGCTCTCTACCGCTGATTCAGGGATCAGGACCAACTTGCGCTCGCTATCTTCCATGTCTCGAAAGCTACTCAGGGTACTGGCCAGTTCATCCTGATCCCACACCTCGCCAAGGAAGTCGAGCCCATGATTTGGATTCTCTGTGCCCACCGCCTCAGCAGATTCATCCGCCCCCATTTTTTGCGGAAACCGGCCAATCGAGCCTTGGGGCGACGACACAGTAAAACGTTTTCCGGAAGCAAACGCATCACCACCACTGTCCGCTTCACGTTCGTAGATATCCCCTGCCCCCTGAAGTTTCGAAAATGCCAGCCCGCGCCGCTGTTGCATCACGTGCGTCAGTTCGTGTCCAATCAGGCGAAGTCCTTGTGGGGTATCAGGCCGGTAAAAACCGTTGCCAAAATACACATCGGTTCCGGTGGTAAAGGCTTTGGCCTGCAGCTGGCGGGCATAATGTTGGGCTGTGCCACCTGTATAGAAATTGACGTCGGGTAACGACGCCCCAAAGGTTTGCTCGGCACGTTCCCGCAGGGTCTGGGGAATCGCCCCGTCTGGCTGCATGGAACCGGCGCTGGTTGCAGGCCTTTTCAGCATTGGACTCGTTGTCGCCGCCTTTGCGGCGCAGGCTGGACACGTCCCCCCCTGGGGCGAAGAATTGCCACACCCACACTTTTTCTGGACCACAAAGTGGTTGCGCGCCGTGGAACTAGCAGGATCATTCTCCGGTGTTTTCGCCTGACGTGAAGCATACTCAGCCATAATGCAAATCCCCCGGTTTTATCGGTCGCTCCAGCTTTTGAAGCTCCGCTGCGGCCGCTTCCATCAGCCAGCGCATGGAAACTGTTTCATTGTGCTGTGCGGCAAGGAAAGCGCCATTGAGCGCCACATTGTGGATACTGCCACCGGTCAGGTTCAGACGGGCAAGGCGGGCGGGATTGACGTCTTCAGCCAGCGGGGTCTGTGGCGGGAACACGGTTTGCCATATCCGCGCCCTTTCGGCTGGCGACGGGAACGGGAACTCCACCACAAAACGCAGGCGACGCATAAAGGCTTTGTCTATCTGGGATTTCAGGTTGGTCGCAAGGATCGCCACCCCGTTAAACATTTCAATCCGCTGCAGCAAATCGTCAATGCCGATGTTGGCAAAGCGATCATTGCTGTTTTTTACTTCGCCGCGCTTGCCAAACAGGGCATCAGCCTCATCAAAGAAAAGCATCGCCCCGCAACGCTCTGCAGCCTGAAACAAGGCCCGCATTTTCTTTTCGGTTTCGCCAATGTATTTACTGATCACGCTGGCAAGGTCAATACGGTAAAGGTCGAGGTTAAGGGCGTTGGCAATCACCTCTGCCGCCATGGTTTTCCCGGTGCCGCTTTCACCGCTGAACAGGGCGCTGATCCCCATTCCCCGGCTCATACGGTCACGGAATCCCCAGGACTGATACACCCGGCTGCGGCGCTCAACCTGCGAGGTAAGTTGCTGCAACATGCGAGTCTGGGTTTCGGGTAGCACCAGTGTGTCCCACGTTGCCTTACACGCGATGCGTTGCGCGAGTTTCGAGAGCTCGCCGGATGCACCACGCTGGCAAATCCGCCACAACGCCTTTTCAAACTGTTCATCTTCACCAGCCTGACTCTGTGCCGCAGCAACCGAGACGGCGCGGAAAATGTCCGGTTCACTCATTGAAAACTGTTCGGCGAGTCTGGCCGGAAGATGATTGTCGGTTGCGGGCAACAGGTCAGCCCAGAGAGACGCCTGCTCTTCAACCGTGGGCCGCTTCACCTCAAGCGGGAAGCTCTTCGTTGTCAGCGCTGCGGCCGGGCGCCCGGTGTCTACCAGTACGACCCCATGTAACCTCGCCACAAACTGCGCAACCTGTTTTTGAATATGGGCATCGTCTGCCTGCTCTACCAGAAGCAGCAAGGGCAACAGACCGGCTTCTCTCAGCCAAAGCCGGGCAAGGGCATCCAGGTCATTTGCCCGGAGAGGTAAGTTCGCGGCATGGATGCATTGGAGATCGCAGTTCAACTCAGTTGCAACCGCCTGTGCCATGGCTTTTCTGGCAAAGGCATCATCACCAAATAACTCAAACACTGTCGTCGCAGGTTCGCTGTCTGCATGTTGGTTCTGGGCAAGAAAATTAAGCGCGGCATCCAGTGGCTGGCGTTGGGATGACGTCAAAGCGGCGAAAGCGCCTGCCTCAGCAGGCTCCAGCAACACCGAGAGACGCTCATCGATATACCCGATTCCCCGGGCAAAATTCACTATCCGTTCATCTGCATTCAGCACACCATCCCCCGAGCCCAGAGACTGCCATTCCACCAGCAACCAGTACCTGAGCGGTGAGTGTGGTGAAAAACTGCTCCAGTCACATTCCGGGATACGAGAGACGCACAGCATCGCAGTGGGAAAGGGTTGGGAACGATTGCCTGTAAGCGATACGCAGCGCTCCCGGACTGCCGGTTCAATCGCCGCAGCGATAACCAGTGCCAACACCCCCTGATCGCTGTCATTCAGCCCAAACCGCTCGCCGAGCACATTCACCGCACTGGGATGCCCGTTTGGGGTTTCCGCGCCAAACCGGGCATTAATCGTGGCAACAGGTTGAGACGACGCATTCTCATGGTCAGAAAGCAGGCAGGTGGCCCATTCAACCAATGCGGCCAAATGTGCATTATTTAAGGCTTGCCAGCGCGCCAGTGATTGCTGCGCGGCCTGTTGCTGCCCTGTCATGGAAAACGCAATAGGCCCGGCCATCATGGCACCATTACTACCTGGGTAGGATCGTAAACGGGTGAGCGTGGTGTAAAGTGCGGTGCAATCGGTGGCCTGTCGCGCAGGATAAACAAGCTGTCCACGCCATCAACACGCAGCCTTGCCGGGTAGTTTCCCGCTGCAAGCAGCCCGAAGACAAACACCAGTGTGTCTGTTGCAACAGTGACAGGTTCGGCAGTCGCCCCTTCACTGCCGAGCCACATGGTGGCCTGTTGTCCGGGGGATGCGTGTGGTGTCACCCTGACGGTGACAACCACCGTTTGACCTTGCCGCACCACGCTGGTGGGCGGCAAGGTCATCACAGGGGCGATTTGGGCGGAAAGTCGATTGGATTGTAGTGTTTGACCGCCAACGTCAGCAGAAAAGAAAAGTGAATAGATACCTGCTGTCCAATTGGCACCCGCATTGGGCAGTGTCAGTGACTGTATGCGAGCTGTTCCGCCTGCATCGGCATTGATTGTGTGTTCCACCTCCTGTGAGATATGTGAGAGTGTAAAACGGGGATTCGCCCCATCAAGCGAAAAACCTTCGGTGTCCAGGGTGTCACCTAACCTCGCACTGGGCTGCAAAGCGGGTGGAATAACGCGCACCAGTTGTGGCAAAGAGGGGATCAAATCCGGCTGGAGATCCACCCCTTCATTCTCCGGACCGATGGTCAATACCGGCAGTGCCTGTTGCGTGGCATCTTCAACCTGCATCAGCACGGTTGATACGCGATAGGTCGCTGACGGCCGGTACTGGCTTTGTAATGCGCTCCATAACGCGGATTTTTCCGACACAGGCATAGGATGGTGCGCAATACGGATTGCTTCTGCCTGCCCGGCAAGCCCGGTATCGGCCAATGCCTGCAGAAGCGGCGGCAGTCCCGAGGCAATGGCGGGAGCCGGGTTTAACGCAGTCTGGATTTCAGCACGGGTAAAACCCGGGTGTTCATGAAGGATTTGCATCGCATAACCAAGCAGCACGTCGTTATGCAAATCAGCCGTGCCATAGGCGCTGATGATATAGAACAAATCCAGCGGCAGCGGCGTGTTATTGATTTTGTCGCCACGGTTGTCACGCGTTGGCAGACATTGGTTTGCCCATGCGGCGTTCACTTCAGTGTGATACAGGAACACATTCAATGCCGGCGCATTCTCATCTTCCTGTGCCAGCATTTGATCCGGCGGCAGTGCATGCACAGGAACATTGGTGTTAACCACACTGGCAACGTCGTTATCAACCAATCCGTCATTGAGCAGATCACGCAACAGTTGGGTGATGCCTGCAATCGCCAGTGCACTGCTCATCAGTTACCCTCCCGGCGCTCACGAAGGTAATCGGTAAGGCTCACTGGGGGCTTCCAGCTGAGTGCTTTTTTCTCTGGGGTTTTTGCTGCAGGCACGATTGAGACATGGTTGATGGTAACTGATACCTCAACAGGGTCTGTCACTGGCTCAGCAATCAACA
This sequence comes from Grimontia hollisae CIP 101886, assembly GCF_000176515.1. GTDB lineage: Bacteria > Pseudomonadota > Gammaproteobacteria > Enterobacterales > Vibrionaceae > Enterovibrio > Enterovibrio hollisae. Next base: position 250,240 of record NZ_ADAQ01000012.1, on the reverse strand, counting down.
GTGATTCCCGGGAAGTTGTCGCGTCATTGCCCAAAATGGATGCCGCAACCTGCCTGGTGAAGTCCCTCCGCTTATCAGGCTGTGTTTTGGCTTGCTTACTGGGTTCATTTCCCTGAGATTCGGGCTCTAAATCCCGCAGCTCTGCCAGAGTCTTTTTTTGCTTATTCGCGAGTGTTGTTGAAGGCACTCTGGTTTCAATCCGAGGAAAATCAGTGTGGTGCCGGCGCTCCGGAAAGTCTGAATTGCCCTCGTCTGGCTGAAGGCTTTCTGGGCGAGCCTTTGATGTGATGCGCTCAGGTTCGACACTGTCCTGCTCGTCTTGTTTCTCATGATTTTTTGGCGTCTCAGAAATAGTGTCTGAAGACTTAGGGAAGGCCACTTCCCTGTTAAAATCAGGTTGTGAACCCGGCATATGCGCCTGGTTGTCACGCGTTGCTTTATTTACATGTTCCGCGTGACTTTGCTGTCTCTTCGACACTGTTATCGATGGCTCAGGCCTCAACCAGTCCGTGACAGTGTCACTATTATTGTGATCCGCCGGGCTGTATGCCGTCTCTGCCATGTGAGAGTAATAAGAGCGTACCACTGGTTTGAGTGACTGTTCGCCGGTGACATTGCGGCGGAGAAACTGGGTGAGACCTCTACTCATATTTCCTCCCCGTCACTCAATAATCATTGCGATATGGCGACGACGCCGGGCCGGACTCATCGCGAGAATATCCCGGCTCGACCACCCATACACAGAAGCCAGCAGATGCACATCCCAAAGCTGCTTTTCGACACTGGCGGAAAGCTGCGCCCAAAACTGGCTGGCTATATCAAACTGGTGCGGTGTCTCTGCCCCGCATTCCGGGCAGATCGCATTAAGTGACACAATCGACAAGGGTTCATGGGCCAGCATTTGCGCTTCAATCTGTTCAAACAAGGCTTCCCAGGCATGCCCGGTATTCTCTTTCTCTGCCAGCGCAACGCGAAGTTGCTGGAAGCCTTCTGGGTCAATCACCCGTTGGGCAAACTGGAACAACATGGCATCGCTCTGTTCGAGCAACATCAGATCTGCAATGCGCGGCAGGCGGAAGCGACATGCTACCCCATCGAAAGTAACCTCATGATAGGCAGGAAGGTAAGCATCCGTATCCAGTGTTGATTGCGCAGTATCCCAGGCCGCAGATAATTGTGGCGATGCTGTGCTGAGGATTTGAGAAACGGTGAACGCAAGCTGGGTTTTCTCACCGCAAGCGCTGCACTTTGCCTCAACCTCAATGGCATCACCAAACTGCTGCTGGTAAGCCAGCAATAACAAATGATCACGCCCGGCGACCGTCCAGTCCGGCAACGCCGGTTTCAGTGCTTCCGGAATGAATGCACTCGCCAGCACGGTCGCACGTTCCTGCGTGCGCCTGCCAGACGCGGCTTCCCACGCATCTACCTGCCGGTTGTCATCCAGTGTCTGTAATACCATGCCCATCAGCGTCTACTCACTGCTCAGGGTGGACGAAGCTGGGTTCTTTCGGCGCAGTCACTGCCATGCGCTCCCACCCTTCATTCTCAAGCTTGATGGATTGGATCATGAATGCGGAGCTTGATGCATCCAGTCCCGGCAATGCCTTGTATTCCGATACCCAACACCGGTAAATGCTGTAACTCAGCACTTTCTGGCCGGCTTCGTTCAGCACTTCGAGAATCAAATCTTTGTGCAGGTCCGCCAGTGAGACTTCCCCGCCCGGCTCGGTGCCGATGCGCCAGACCTTATTGGCCCATTGCTCAAATTGCAGGTTTTCTGTCACGCCACGCTCAAGAGTAATGGCTTCAAATTTCACCTGACCCGGCGATTTACGGGTGTGGGAGGGGTCGCCCCCTGCGCGGTATTCGTTAACTTCCACGGTGCGGCTTAGACCAGAGACTTTCTGCACGGCGGCCAGTACGTCACCCCCCGCTTCCTTGATGATGAATTTGTATCCGGGATAAGGCACAACCCGTTGACCATTCACGTTAAGCTGAGACATACCGCCCCCTCGCGACTTATGCTTCGCATTCATTGAATTCGCCAGCAACCTCCGCCACTGGCGGAAAGATTAACTTCCGCTGTTGTTCATCAGCTGGAAGCTGACAACAACAAACTCCGCAGGTTTAAGGGGTGCCATCCCCACCAGTATGTTGACGACACCGGCATCAATATCAGCCTGAGTCGTCGTTTCGGCGTCGCATTTCACGAAGAAGGCTTCATCCGGTGAGCTCCCCTGAAAGGCACCCTGACGGAAAAGCCCCTGCATAAAACGGGTTACCGCGATGCGGATTTCAGACCAAAGCGGTTCATCGTTTGGCATAAACAAGGTCCACTGAAGACCGCGGAACAGGGATTCTTCAATAAAAAGTGCCGTGCGGCGCACAGGCACATACGTCCATTCAGATGCCAGCTCATTGGCGCCGCGCAAGGTACGCGCGCCCCAGATGATATTGCCGCTGATGCCAGCATTTCGCAGGCAATTCAGCCCGACAGGATTAAGCTGCCCTATTTCGTTATTGGTGAGGTTGTGATTAAAACTGATCACGTTGCGAAGGGAGGCTGTGATACCTGCCGCAGCCGTCCAGATCCCGGCTTCAGCGTCACGGCGCGCATAAACACCTGCTACGGAGCCACTGGGCGCAATCGTCCGAAGGCGGTTGTCATTATTCGGGTCAGGCACCTGCACACGCGGATAATATGCCGCTGTATTGCGGTGACGCAGCCCGGCACCAGCCACGTCGTCTAACCATTCTGTCGCCTCTTCCACGCTGTTCACATTGGCTGGCGGGTCAATCAGCAGGAATGCTCGCTGCTCCTCGCAATACGCAATCACAGGACTGATCACGCTGGACATGTCTGCCACATTGCCATTGTTCAAATCGGAGGCTTCGGGGATCATGAGGATATTGAAGATATCGACATCTTCGAGCGCATAAATGCCGGTGCGGGCATTCCGGTTACCACGAAACTGCGCCGCTTGCTGCGCGCTTGACAGCAAAGAAAGATCTTCGGCCACCCCGGCGGTTGCAGCGCTTTGGAATCCGGCGGGCGCGGCAGTGTTCATCGCATATTGCTGGACATTGGCACGGGCACCCGCACCAACCAACCCCATCACAGTGCCAAAGTCCCCGGCAGATTCCGCAATGGAGATCACTTGTCCTGCCCGGTATTGTGCGCTGTTTCTTCCGCTCAAAATCGCAAGCCTGTTATTGCGAACCACTACCTGACACTGCGCCCACAACGGATCCGCAGGCCGGGTGTCACGAATGGCACTCTGAAGCATCAGTGCCGCCCCTGCCATGGTGGTGGGCGGCGTGGTGGCATCAATATCCACATTCTCCCCCCCATTCCCTAAATCAATTTGCAGGGTATTGTTAGCGGCGACACCCGGGTATTGGGCTGTGTCTTGCACATCGGAATAGAACCCACTCGGTGCCGGCATGTCGGTGCCAACAAAATCCGGGAGTTGCACCAGCACAGAATCGTCATTCACCACATGTTGTACAAAGCGGGCATGGGTCGAGACCATGGACACATTGCGGTAGGTTTCATTGCGCACCGGCACTTCAAGGCCATCCACATGCCTGATCTCAGTGACTGAGAGGTTAAACAGCGCAGTGGGATCGGATGTCAGGTAGTCAATATCAATGCGTATATGGTTATTCCAGCCGCCGGGATCGGTCACCGATTGCCCCTGAAACTGGCGCCCGGCATTGAACACCAACGTGGTGCCACCGTTCCAGCTTTGCACGGATGCACTGCCATTCGTGCCACCCCCGATGCGCACAGCAATCGATTCTCCACCACCGTTAATAAAAAACTGCGACACGGCGTAGCTGACTTCACTGTCGGTGTGCACACCTCCCATATGGGTGTCAAAATCACCGACATGAAACAGGCGAACCGGTGTGTTCAAAGGCCCTCTGGAAAAGCGACCGACAAACGCAGCGATTGACGTCGCGGCGCCGCTGATTGAACGGCTGCCGCTGGGAATTTCCTGGATGTAAACGCCGGGATATGTCAGTGCAACGGGCATGAGTGACCTCCTCAACCATAACAAGAATTGTAATAACTGGCGTTGGGAAGCGGCACCGTGGTCTGACAATCCCCTTTCAAGCCAACGACATTGCCGGGCAGGTAATATGCCAAAACAGACACAGTATCAGTGCTGCAATACACAAGGAGGATGGCTAACTATTGACGTCCAGCATGTTGCAAAAACAAGATATCGTCTGCCTTTCACTGGGAAGGCGCAAAAAAGCACGCTTGTTTTAAACCCGGCTTTTCATGGTGTTAATTCCGATGTAATCGTTCTTACTGGCAGACCGATTTTTTTGGCAAAAAATAGGTAATTTCACATCATCTGAACAGATTTCAATACACAAAAAACACAATCATAGACAGAAAGGCAGCCTCTCTGGTTTTAGATATTCATTGCCCTCTCCCAAGGAAAAGCGCAGAATAGCGCTCCCTATCCCATTTTCGGCATATTTGCCGATTATCGCCCTTGTAGGGCAATCACTTATCGAGAAATTAATTTATGGGTTTTACCGAGTTAGGCCTTTCTGCGCCAATCCTTCGTGCTATTCAGGAAAAAGGCTACGACACACCTTCCCCTATCCAGATGCAGGCGATTCCTGCCGTGTTGGAAGGCAAGGATGTCATGGCGGCCGCGCAGACAGGTACCGGTAAAACGGCAGGCTTTGTACTGCCGATTTTAGAACGTCTGAGTAACGGCGGACGCACCCGCCCCAATCACGTGCGCGCACTCATCCTGACACCCACCCGTGAGCTGGCGGCGCAAATTCATGAAAATGCGGTGGTGTACAGCCGCCACCTTCCCCTGCGCTCAAGCGTGGTTTTTGGTGGCGTAAAAATTAATCCACAGATGATGGCGCTTAGAAAAGGGACTGACATTCTGGTGGCAACGCCAGGCCGCCTGCTGGATTTGTATCAGCAAAACGCAGTGAAGTTCTCGCAGCTCGAGGTTCTGGTGTTGGATGAAGCCGATCGCATGCTGGACATGGGCTTTTTCCGCGACATTAAAAAGATTCTGGATTTGCTGCCGAAAAACCGCCAGAGCCTGCTGTTCTCCGCCACGTTTTCGGATGAAATCCGAAATCTGGCCAAAGGTCTGGTTAACAACCCGGTAGAAATCTCCGTCACCCCGGCCAACTCAACAGCGCGTACCGTTGAGCAATGCATTTACCCGGCAGACAAGAAAAAGAAACCGGCGATGCTTTCCAAACTGATCAAAGACGGTGACTGGAAGCAGGTTTTGGTCTTTACCCGAACCAAGCATGGGGCCAACAAGCTTGCGCGCTTTCTCAACGAGGAAGGCATCACGGCAGCACCTATTCACGGCAACAAAAGCCAGAGTGCGCGTACCAAAGCGCTGGCTGATTTTAAAACCGGAGATGTGCGTGTTCTGGTCGCGACCGACATTGCCGCCCGTGGTATAGATATTCCTCAGCTTCCACAGGTGGTGAATTTTGAGATCCCCCATGTAGCAGAAGACTATGTGCACCGCATTGGCCGTACCGGTCGTGCCGGTGAACCCGGGAAAGCTATTTCTTTGGTGTGTGCCGATGAAGCTGACGATCTGTTTGGTATTGAGCGCCTGATCCAGCAACTGCTGCCCCGTCAGGAACTAGCGGGTTTCAAACCGACCAATCCATTGCCTGAAAAAGCATTGGATACACGCCCCATCAAACCGAAAAAGCCCAAAAAGGCCAAGAAGCCACAACCCAAAAGTGCCGGACAGGGCAAAGAGAACAAGCCAACCACTAACAAGCCAACACCAAGACGAAAACCCGGTGCGGGAAAGTACCGCGAGCGCGGCGCTGGCTAGCCTTGCATCCATCAGGATCCGGCAGGTGATACACCTGCCTGGTTCAAAACCGCTGGGAAGACCCGCTGTCCGGCATCACTGACAGTTCCATAAACTCACAAAATGCTTTAACCGCACTGCTGCGTTCACGCTTTCTGGACCATACCACGCCAACATCCATGGCAGGCACATGATCTGCAAGGGGGCGCACTTCTACCCGTCTTCCTTCCAGTGACCAAGGGCGATACACCATATCTGACAGAATGGTGATGCCATAATCATTTGCCACCAGGCTACGCACCGATTCGACAGACGTCGTCCTGAAGACAGTGTTTGGCTGATAAGGTGTTTGGTTCCAGTACCGCTGGGCCGTATTGCTTGCCTCATCAACGGTTAACATGATGTAAGGATATTGGGCGACATCGTGCAAGGTCACCATTTTTCTTTCGAGAAGAGGGTGACTGGAACTTAGCCACAACCGACGCTGCGAGCTCAACAAGGTCTGGAAACTGATATCTTCCTGGTTGAGCAGGTTAGATGTCAGCATAAAAGCCACGTCAAACTCTCCCGATACCACACCTTCCTCAATATTGCTCCGGGTCGCCTCCACCAGCTTCACATTCACATTGGGATAGCTGCGCTGGAAGCGGGTCAGGTAGGGTGGCACAAAATATCCCGCCAGTGTGTAGGACATCGCCAGCGTGATCGTACCTGATACCTGGTTAGCGCGGCGGTGTGACAGCAGCATCGCTTCTTCCAGCTCCTTCACGATGTGTGTGGCATGCTGATAAAACTGGTTCCCTTCATAGGTCAGCAACATGCCATGGGGCTGGCGGACAAACAGGCTCACATTCAACATCTCTTCCAACTGCTTGACAGCGGTAGTGATCGCCGACTGGGAAACGTGCATGGCATTGGCAGCCTGCGAGACCTGCCCGGAGTCTGCTGTCGCAATAAAATACCGGATCTGTTTCATGGTTGGGAGCATGTTCTGTTTTCCTTAAGCCTTGTATCCATTCTTCTGATATCCAGACCTGTCAATAGGTCTAAAAAATGACAGCATAACTTCATTTAGTCTTTAAATAACAATGTATTAAATAAATTTCACTAGCTGACATCACATCGCTTTTGGGTATCTATTTTTCTTATAACACTAGACAAAACTCTATAATTTACATACCAGTGATGTAAATTTAACCTGTTATTAACACATCAAGCAATCGCCAAATCCGGTACTTCCCGCGCCTTGGCAATTGCAAACATTGGTTGAAGTAACAGGGAGAAGAAACATGAACGGCAAACCTTCTGCTGTCCCATGGTTAACCTTGGTCGGTGCAATGGCATTCGCCCAAAGCGGTGCGGTCCACAGTGAAAACTGGTATCCGTATACGGTGGATGTCTGGACGACCCCTTTCGATATGAACAGCGCCCGCAACGTCATGCAATACCAGCCAGTCGAAAAAGCCAGCAAAGCCTGGGATATCTGCGTTTCCTTTCCACATCTGAAAGATGCGTACTGGACCGCAGTGAATTATGGCGTCGTCGATGAAGCCAAGCGTGCCGGTGTTGGTATGCAGCTGGTTGAAGCGGGTGGCTACACCAATCTCAATACCCAGCTTTCACAGATTGAGGACTGTGTCGCATCAGGAGCAGATGCCGTTATCATCGGCGCGATTTCTTTCGATGGTCTCAACAATCTGGTGAAAAACATCGCCCAATCCGGCATACCGGTTATCGATATCGTCAACGGTATGTCATCCCCGGATATCTCAGCCAAATCCCTGGTTTCTTTTGGGGAAATGGGCGCAAAAATTGGCCAGTATCTGGCAGAACGTCACCAGAACGACAAAGAAAAAGTCAACGTCGGCTGGTTCCCGGGGCCTCCTGGCGCAGGCTGGGTTGAAGCCGGTAACAAAGGGTTTCAGTCTGCTGTCGAAGGTTCCAACATTGATGTGGTGGAAACCAAATACGGCGATACCGGCAAGGAAGTGCAGCTGAAGCTGGTTGAAGACACCCTCGAAGCACATCCGGATCTGGATTACATCGTTGGCACCGCTGTGACTGCTGAAGCAGCAACCAGCCTGCTGCGCGCCCGCGGTCTCACGGACCAAATCGGCGTCCTTTCCTACTACTTCACGCCCGGCGTGTATCAGGGCATCAAACGTGGTCTTATCCTCGCAGCCCCCACTGATTCGGCGGTTATCCAGGGCCGTGTCGCTATCGATCAGGCCATCCGTATCCTTGAAGGAAAACCGTATACCAAGCACGTGGGCCCACAACTGTATGTTATCGATGATAGCAATATCAACACGTTTGAGCGCAACAGTTCCCTCGCTCCAGCGGGCTTTAAACCCACGTTTACCGTGAAACCGCAATGATGGACGCACCTCTTCTCAGCCTGAACGGGATACACAAACAGTATCCCGGCGTCAAAGCGCTCGACGGCGTAGATTTCACCCTTGAGCCTGGCGAAGTACACGTGCTGTTTGGCGAAAACGGCGCGGGGAAGTCCACCTTGATTTCCATTATCTGTGGTGCTAACCAGCCCACAGCCGGAGAGATACGCTTCCTTGATGACACGGTGCGTTTCAACAGTGTGTATGACGCAAGACAGAAAGGGATCAGCGCGGTATTCCAGGAGTTTTCTCTGGTCGACACCCTGACGGTCGCACAAAACCTGTTCTTGGGTGAAGAGCCGTTAACCGGACGCTTTCTGGACAACACCGCCTTGCACTCCGACGCGCAGGCACTTCTTGAAAAAATGGGCTTTGCCCTTGATGCTAACCTGCCCGTCAGTGAGCTGTCGCGCGCTGAAAAGCAAATGGTGGAGATTGCCAAAGCCCTAAGGGGCAAGCTGTCTGTGTTGATTCTGGATGAGCCTACCGCCTCCCTCACCCATCAGGAAACCGAGCAACTGTTTTCGCTGATTGAACAGCTCAAAGCCAAAGAGGTCGGCATCATCTATATCTCTCACCGCATGGGAGAAATCAGGCAGATTGCCGACCGCATTACGGTATTGCGTGACGGAAAATATATCGGGACACGCAAGGTCGATGAGGTTGAAGAACAAGATCTCATCACCATGATGACAGGCAGGGAGATTGACAATGTCTATCCACATGTGCCGTTTCTCCCCACCCAAACCGTATTGGATGTCCATTCCCTCTCCACCCATAACCGGACGGTAGAAAATCTCTCTTTCCATGTCCGGGCGGGTGAGATTGTCGGTTTTGCCGGACTCGTCGGCTGCGGCAAATCTGAAGCGCTGCGTGCCTGTTTCGGTGCAGAAAGAGTGAGTAGCGGCAGTGTCATATTTAACGGTGAAAACGTCACTGGCCTCAGCATCCGGGAGATGCTCAACCGGGGGTTCTTCTATAACTCCCGGGACAGGAAAGACGAAGGGCTGGTGCTTAACCGCAGTTGCCGCGAGAACATCAGTCTGCCGTCCCTTGGCTCCTTGCCTCTTTCCCGTCGTCACGGCGCGTTAGACCTTGCCCATGAGCGTGAACAAACCCATAGCCTCGCCACCCGCCTTAAGCTTTACCCGATGCAAACCGAGCGCGATGTTGGCCAGTTCAGCGGAGGCAACCAACAAAAAGTGCTGCTGGCAAAATGCCTGACCCGCGAGGTCTCGCTGTATGTGTTTGACGAACCCACTGTCGGGGTAGATGTCGGTACGCGCGCCGAAATCTACCGTTTTATCGCCAGCCTCTGCGAGCAAGGAGCAGCGGTTGTGATCATTTCGTCCGATTTGCCTGAGGTAGTGCACCTCTCCCACCGCCTTTACGTGATGCGCGAAGGACAAATCGCCGCACACCTTCAGGGCACAGACATTTCTGAAACCGAAGCACTCAATCACTTTTTTGAATCTATGGAGTATGAAAATGAACAGTGAGCCAGTGAAGGCCAGTTCCAGTGCCCAAAACACAGATTTGTCAGCATCCGGCGGACAATTCACTCACCGCCTAACCCGGCTGTTTGTGAAAGTAGGTGTGCTGCCCATTCTGGTGATTGTTGCAGTGACCATCTTTGCGTCAGCGTCAGACAATTTCCTGACCACACGGAACCTGTTGAACCTGCTTCGCCAGTCTTCGTATCTGGTGATGGTCTCAATCGGCCAGATGTTTGTGTTGTTGACGGCGGGGTTTGATCTCTCCGTCGGCACCATCATCGCCCTCTCGTCCGTTGTTGGCGCAACAACCATGGCTGCCGTATATGCCGCCTTACCGGACTCGGTGCACCTCGCCATCCTCGCTGGCATGGCTGCCGGGGTGGCTGTGGGCTTGGTGGTCGGGTTGATCAACGGTGTTGGTGTCGCCCTCTTTCAGGTCTCCCCTTTTGTGATGACGTTAGGCATTTCTTCGATTGGGTTTGGCATCGCCCTGTATATGACAGGAGGCTCCCCGGTGTATGGCATGCCGGTGGAATTCGGCAACACCTTCGGCTTTGGCAACATCCTGGGGTTACCCACGCCCATTATTGTGGCCTTACTCATGACGCTGTTTGCCCTGGTCATCGTCAACCGTACCCGCCTTGGTCGCTATTTCTATGCAGTCGGCGGAAACATCAATGCAGCCCGTCTTTCCGGGATCAACACCCACAAAACGCTGATTTTGGCCTACCTGCTCTGCGCATCATTCGCCGCCATGGCTGGCATGTTAATCACAGCACGTCTTGATACCGGCGAAGCCAACATTGGTGCAGCCATGCCACTTGAATCCATCGCCGCCTGTGTTATCGCCGGGGTGAGCCTGCGCGGCGGGATAGGTCGTGTTGAGCATGTCGTGCTGGGCGCGGTGTTTATCAGTCTGGTGCAAAACGGCATGAACCTGACCCGTGTGGAGTCTTACTTACAAACCGTGGTGATCGGTGCGCTGCTGATATTCGCTGTCATCGTGGATCAAATTCGCATTCGCCTACGCGCAAAACTGGGCGCCCACTGATTGGCCCCTGCACATATTATCAAAAAGGAAAGTGACACTATGATCAGTATAAACAGCGACTTGGGTGAAGGTTTTGGCATTTACACATTAAGTGATGATGAAGCCTTAATGCCATATATCACCGAAGCCAATGTTGCCTGTGGGTTTCATGCTTCTGATCCCAATCATATGAAACGCACCGTGGAACTGGCCAAGCAATACGGTGTGAAAGTCGGCGCACATTTTTCATTGCCAGACTTGCAAGGGTTTGGCCGCCGAAAAATGCACCTTGGCCAAGGTGAGTTGCACAACATGATTGTGTACCAAATCGGGGCGCTGAAAGGCTTTCTCGATATGCTGGAGATGCCGCTGAACCACCTCAAACCCCATGGCGCCTTGTATGGCATGGCCGCATCCGATCCAGACATAGCTGAAACCATCGCCCGCATTGCGCACCACTATCAGGTACCGGTTTTTGGCCTCTCTGGCACCTGCCATGAAACCATCTACAAAGCACATGGTGCAGGCTTCATTCCCGAGTTTTTTACCGATCTCGACTACGATCAAGATGGACACCTGGTGATCACCCAAACCCATGAGGCAACCGATCCCGTCAATGCCGCCAAACGTGTTTTGAAAGCGGTAGAACACGGCAAGGTCACCGCAACCCATGGCGGGGAAATCCCAGTTGTCGCCCAGACCATCTGTGTGCATTCAGACACGCCGAATGCTGTGGATATTGCCAGGGCGGTTAATGAGGCACTCCAACCTCATCTTTCACACCAAGCCCACTGTACCGCTGACAAAGACTAACGTTCGAAGGAGTGACATATGTCTGACAAAGAGATTATCTGCCCGCTACCCGGCATTTTTTACCGCTCGGCCTCACCTGACCAGCCCAGCTATAAAGCGCCGGGGGATGAGATTGCGCCAGGCGACGTGATTGGACTGGTGGAAGTGATGAAATCTTTCCATGAAATCAAAGCAGAAACGTCCGGTGTGATTGACGACTTTCTGATTGAAAACGAAAGCCCTGTCAGCGCGGGACAACCTATCGTCCGCCTGAAATAAGCGCTCCGGAAGCACACAAGGAATCTGTATGACAATCGAAAAACTGCTCATCGCCAACCGGGGTGAGATAGCCGTACGTATTATTCGTGCGGCCAAGGAGATGGGGATTCATACCGTGCAGGTTTACAGTGAAGCGGATAAAGACTCCCTTGCTGTGATGCTTGCCGATGATGCCATTTGTATTGGTGCGCCCATGGCCAGCCAATCCTACCTTTGTGGCGACAAAGTTATTCAGGCCGCAAAAGCGTCCGGTGCCGATGCCATTCATCCCGGCTACGGGTTTCTCTCTGAAAACGCCCGCTTCTCCGATGACGTGCGCGCAGCAGACATCATCTTTGTTGGCCCTTCAGGACAAACCATGACCAAGATGGCGGATAAAGCCCGAGCCCGTGAAACCGCGGTGGCGGCAGGTGTGCCTGTGGTTCCCGGCAATGCGCCTGCCGCTAATCCTGACGCGGCGCTCAAGCAGGCCAGACAAATCGGTTTCCCAGTGATGATCAAAGCCTCGGCGGGTGGTGGAGGCCGCGGTATCCGGGTGATTGAGCAAGAAGGTGAGTTCTTAACCCAATACCATCAGGCATCGGCCGAAGCGCAGTCTGCGTTTGGTGATGGCACGCTTTATCTGGAGAAATTCATTCGCCAGTCCCGCCATGTCGAAGTGCAGATCCTTGCCGATGGCGAAAACGCGGTCCACCTGTTTGAACGTGAATGTTCACTGCAACGCCGCCGCCAGAAAGTCTGGGAAGAAGCCCCCTGTGCTGTCTTGCCGGATCGGGTACGTGAAGCCATGTGCCAGTCTGCGGTGTCGCTGGCGAAAAGCGTGAATTACAAAGGTGCGGGCACCATTGAGTTTCTCTACGACGAGGAATCTGAATCCTTCTATTTCATCGAAATGAATACCCGCATTCAGGTCGAGCACCCCATCACGGAAGCCATCACAGGTGTCGACCTGATCCGGGAAATGATCCAAATAGCCGCAGGTCAGCCCCTTTCTTTCAAACAGGAAGACATTCAGCGCCGCGGCCATGCCATTGAAATCCGCCTGAATGCGGAAGACCCATTCAACGGCTTCCTTCCTTTTCCCGGTGTGATCTCTTCGTTCACACCGCCGATGGGAAGTGGCGTGCGCTTTGACGGGCTCATCTATTCCGGCTTTGCCATTCCCCCCTATTACGACTCCCTGCTAGGCAAATTGATCGTATGGGATGAAGACAGGGAGCGTGCGATTCAGCGCATGGCAAGGGCGCTGGATGAGCTCTCCGTTGAAGGCGTCAAAACCACCCAACCATTGTTTCAAAAACTCTGTGAAGCGCCGGATGTCATTCGCGGCGATTTCCATACGGCCTGGCTTGAACAGTGGCTGGAGACACTCAACGCCCCAAAGCCTGAAACCCCACCTGACAACAAGAAGGACTGCTCGCTCCCCGAAGCAAGCTAAGGACGGACCATGCAAACACGTTATTCATACGGTGGCGACGAACATATTTTCGTCGAAGTCAGTGAAGAGATGTCGCTCGCTGCCTTTTTCAAAAGCCTGTCAATCACTCAGGCCATCCGCAACGCCAACCTGCCCGGCGTCGAAGAGATCTGCCCGGCAAACGCCTCATTCCAGGTCAAATACAACCCGGATATCTGTACGCCTGAAACCATGCTGGCTGCTATTCAGGACATCGAAAAAGCACAGGCTTCCGGCAAGGCTGAAATTGACACCCGCATCGTCGAAGTGCCGGTGTTTTATCAAGACCCGTGGACACATGAAACCCTGATGCGGTTTCGCGACCGTCATCAGGATCCTGACGGAACCGATCTCTCTTATGCCGCCAGAATCAACGGCTATGACTCTGTTGACGCCTTTATTGAGGCACATTCTGGGTCGCCGTGGTTTGTGACCATGGTGGGGTTCGTTTCCGGCCTGCCGTTTATGTTCCAAATGGTGGAGCGCGAAAAGCAAATCCAGGTGCCCAAATATGTCAGGCCAAGAACCGATACCCCGAAGCAGACCGTCGGCTATGGCGGGTGTTTTTCCTGTATCTATTCAGTGCGTGGCGCTGGTGGCTACCAGATGTTTGGGGTCACGCCGATGCCCATTTACGACCCGGCCCAAAGCGCGGCACATCTGAAAGACTTTCTGGTGTACTTCAAACCGGGCGATATCGTGAAGTTCAAACCCATCCCGGAAAGTGAATACCACGAAATCATCAAACAGGTCGAAGACGGGACCTATCAGCCACGCACGAAACCGGTTCGCTTCTCGCTGTCTGAATTTGAAAAGGACATGGCGGGCTATAACGCAGCAATGCAGGAGGCGCTGTATGAGCATTAATGTTATTCATCCGGGGCTCGCCACCTCGGTACAGGACTTGGGGCGCAAAGGGTATTTTCATCTGGGTATCCCGGTTTCTGGCGCCATGGACAGGTTCGCCTGTCGCTGTGCCAACTGGCTGGTCGGCAACGACGAAAACGCCGCCGTGCTGGAAGCGGTGTTCATGGGGCCCAAACTGACGTTCAATCAAGATGCTACCGTGGCCGTCACCGGGGCTGACATGACGCCTATCGTTGATGGGGAAGAGCAGGCTAACTGGACCAGCTTTGCGGTAAAAGCCGGCCAGACACTTTCCTTTTCACACCTGACTGGCGGGGCACGTATTTATATCGCCGTTGCCGGGGGCATTGATGTGCCAGCTGTGCTGGGCAGCCGTTCTACCTACACGCTCGGCGCATTGGGTGGGTTTGAAGGCAGGCTTTTACAGGCAGAGGATGAGCTTCCGGTTGGTAGCGATGCTACGCCGTTTGCTGAACGCCATTTGCCTGACGCACTTCGCAGGCCACGGGATAACCAATTACGTGTCGTTCCCGGACTTTACTGGCACCGGATCACTGACGCATCCGGCAAGCAGTTTTTCAACGATACCTGGCAGGTTGCACCGGAAGCGGACCGGATTGGTTATCGCTTCAAAAACGGCACGCCGCTTGAATTTGTTGAGCGGGAACAGCCTTTCGGCGCAGGCTCCGATCCATCCAATATTGTCGATGGCTGCTACCCCTATGGCTCCATTCAGGTGCCGGCCGGCAAAGAGCCCATTGTGTTGCACCGCGATGCAGTGTCTGGCGGGGGGTATTTTATGATTGGCACGGTGATCTCTGTCGATATGGATCTTATCGGCCAGATGCAGCCCAACGCGTCGGTCCAGTTTATAGAAGTCTCACTGGAAGATGCCCTGAAAGCGCGCAAGGAATATGACGCGCTATTGCAACGTGCCAAACAACATATTGAGAAAAGCGGGGCGGCGTGATGACCTTGATTCGTGATAAAGCCTTCATCGGCGGCCAATGGATCGGCAGTGGGGACGGAAAAACCTACCCCGTTTTCGACCCGGCTAACAGTACTATCCTTGCGCATGTTCCGGAGATGGGTGAGCGCGAAACCCTGATAGCCATTGATACTGCAAATACAGCATTCACATCCTGGCGGGAATACACCGCCAAACAACGTGCTGAAAAACTGATGGCCTGGTTTCACCTCATCATGGAACACCAGTCCGATCTGGCGGCAATCATCACCCAGGAATCGGGTAAGCCATTGGCTGAATCTATGGGAGAAGTGGCTTACGGTGCCTCCTTCATCCAATGGTTTGCCGAGGAAGGGAAACGCACGTATGGCGATGTGATCCCCACCACAGCCAAAGACCGGCGCTTGCAAACCCTCAAGCAACCGGTTGGTGTATGTGCCGCGATCACGCCATGGAACTTCCCGGTTGCGATGATCACCCGCAAAGTCGCCCCGGCACTTGCGGCAGGGTGCACCATTGTCGTCAAACCCGCTGAAGCCACACCGCTTTCAGCCTTGGCACTGGTTTCGCTGGCGCAAGAAGCTGGCATTCCTGATGGTGTCATCAATGTGATAACCGCGTCTCACGGTGCCGGCGTTGGCAAAGTGTTATGTGATAGCCCGGATGTCCGCAAGCTGTCTTTTACCGGCTCAACCGCGGTTGGCAAAATCCTCATCAGGCAATGTGCTGATACGGTCAAACGCGTGTCAATGGAGCTTGGTGGCAACGCACCATTTATTGTCTTCGATGATGCCGATATCGATGCGGCGGTAGAGGGGGCGATGGCATCTAAGTTTCGCAATGCCGGGCAAACCTGCGTATGCGCCAACCGTATTCTGGTGCAATCCGGCGTCTATAACACGTTTGCAGAAAAGTTCGCCAATGCAGTGAGCAACCTTAAAGTGGGAAACGGACTCGAACCCAGAAACCAGATTGGCCCGCTTATCAACCGGGCAGCACTGGATAAAGTCGAATCCCACATACGTGATGCATTGATTTTGGGAGCACGGCGGCTGACCGGCGGAACCAGCCATTCTCTGGGTGGCCTCTTCTATCAGCCCACGGTATTGGCCGACGTCACCCCGGCCATGCGGATTGCGTCTGAAGAGACCTTTGGCCCCGTCGCTCCCCTTTTCCGCTTTGAAGATGAAGCGGAAGCCATCGCCATGGCCAACGACACTGAATATGGCCTCGCTGCTTACTTCTATTCGCGGGACATACATCGCTGCCTTCGCGTCAGTGAAGCACTGGAATATGGCATGGTCGGCGTCAATGAAGGGGTGATCTCCAATGAAGTCGCGCCCTTTGGCGGTGTGAAAACCTCGGGCTTAGGCCGGGAAGGATCGCGTCAGGGCATCGAAGAATACCTCGACACCAAATACGTCTGCTTTGGCGGACTCTAGGGCCTGTTGACCCTAGTCACTTATCAGGAACCAATCATGAACAACCAGTCACTGATGGACCGTCGTAACGCGGCGGTGCCCAGGGGCGTGGCGTCGGCTACCCCCCTGTTTGTAAAACATGCCAAAAACGCCGAGTTTTGGGACGTGGAAAACAATCGGTATATCGATTTCGCCGCAGGGATTGCGGTGGTCAATACCGGCCATTGCAACCACGCCGTCACACAGGCAGTCACGGCACAAATCGGGAAATTCAGCCATACCGCTTTTCAGGTTGCAGGTTATGAGAATTACATCGAACTTGCCGAACGGCTAAACGCCCTCGCCCCGATTGATGATGCCAAAACCCTTTTGATGACCACAGGTGCAGAGGCACTGGAGAACGCAGTAAAGATTGCCCGTCATTACACCAAACGCAGCGGTGTGATTGCCTTTCAGGGTGGATTCCATGGCCGGACGCTTTTGACCATGGGGATGACCGGGAAGATTACACCGTACAAAGACGGGTTTGGTCCTTTCCCTAATGAGATCTACCACATTCCGTTTCCAGTACCTTATCCGGGCATCGATACCGACTACTCGCTGCAACAGTTGGAGAAACTGTTCAAGACCGATATTTCTCCTTCGTCCGTCGCCGCCATTGTGTTGGAACCGGTTCAGGGTGAAGGTGGATTTTATGCAGCGCCAAATGAGCTGATGACACACCTTCGTACCCTTTGCGATGAACACGGTATCGTGCTGATTTTCGATGAAGTGCAGACAGGTTTCGGTCGCACCGGGAAAACCTTCGCGAGCGAGCATTTTGATGTGAAGCCGGATTTGATCACGGTGGCAAAAGCACTGGCAGGTGGATACCCACTTTCCGGTATTATCGGCAAACGGGAAATCATGGATAGCCCCGCCCCCGGCGGTCTTGGCGGCACCTATGGCGGCAGTCCGGTAGGGTGTGCAGCCGCACTGGCAGTGTTGGATGAGCTGGAATCAAAGTGTCTGAACGAACGCGCTGAAGTTATAGGACACCGTCTGCATCAAGCTTTGTTCGACATAAAAACGCGTCATCCTGACTTGCCTATCGACCATATCCGCCATAAAGGCGCCATGGTGGCGTTTGACTTTGTCTCTGATGGAAAGCCCGAACCCAGTCATGTGCAGCCCTTTGTCAGCGCCTGTCGAAACAAAGGGCTCATCTTGTTGCCTTGCGGGCAATTCGGCAATGCGATCAGACTGTTACCCCCACTCACGGTGGAAGACCCTATTGTTGATGAAGCCGTTGAGATAATAGAAAAAGTATTGCTCTTATTACGCTAACGAAAGATAGCCTCTTTTCTAGGGGCTATCTCACAGATACCTGCAACAACCCCAACCCAATATCACTTTAAACTCATCACGTTAACGCATCTTAAGCTTTTCTTAAGTTTACTTTGCAAACCTCTCTTCTCACGTGTATTGGTCTAAAAAAATCATGGAGATGTGTTTTTGAATAACGTAAGAAAATGGTTGGGCCCACTTTTCCCTATCGCGGCGGCGGCGGCAACATTGTTGCTGCTGATGTTTGTTTCGAGAATGGCGTTAGCGCTCTGGCAAATAGAGCGCGTGGATGCCGCCCAAGGGTGGAGTCATTTGCTTTTAAGCGGACTGCGTATTGACATCGCCAGCGTCTGCTATTTGCTCATTTTGCCCGCCTTATTGTCTTCTTTCATTTCCGGTGAACACATACTTGGACGCCTCTGGCATGTCATATTGCGCCTCTGGATCACCGCCGGTCTTTGGCTGGTGGTGTATATGGAAACCGCCACCGTCCCCTTTATTCTTGAATATGACCTGCGCCCTAACCGCCTCTTTATCGAATATCTGGTTTACCCGAAAGAAGTGTTCAGTATGCTCTGGAGTGGTTACAAACTGGAGCTTTTCATTGGGCTGTTGGTTTCTGTCAGTACCCTCATGCTTGGCTGGCGATGGTCAAGAAAGTGGGTCAGTGGGCTCTCTTACCCTAAATGGTACTGGCGTCCCGTGATTGCCCTACTGGTTGTTGCCCTGGGAGTGATGGGAGCACGCTCCAGTCTGGGACATCGCCCTCTAAACCCCGCGATGGTCGCTTTTTCCAGCGATCCTTTGGTTAACGACCTGGTGCTCAATTCATCGTACTCTGTTATTTTCGCGGCCAAGCAGATGGGCTCAGAATCGAGTGCGTTCGAGTTTTACCCCACCATGGACAAAGAAAAAATCATTCATGAAGTCCGGGAGACGATGCTAGTCGATAAGACCGATTTTGTGTCAACAGATTCCCCTACCCTCGCCAAACATACTGCGTCCTATCAAGGTAAACCCAAAAACATCGTTATCCTGTTGCTTGAAAGCCATGGCGCACGGTATGTCAGCCGTTTAGGTGGCATCGATACCTCTCCAAATCTTGATAAGCTGATTGGCGAAGGTTGGGCATTCAGCCGTATGTATGCGACAGGAACCCGCTCTGTACGGGGAATTGAAGCAGTAACAACAGGCTTTTCTCCAACCCCAGCGCGTTCTGTCGTGAAGTTGGGTAAAAGCCAGAACAACTTCTTTACGATCGCAGATCTGCTGAAATCCAAAGGCTATCACACGCAGTTTGTGTATGGGGGCGAGAGTCATTTTGACAACATGAAGAGTTTCTTCCTAGGCAATGGCTTTACCGACATTCAAGATTTCCAGACATTTGAATCACCGGAGTTTGTGGGGTCCTGGGGAGCATCTGATGAAGATTTATATAACAAGGCGGATGCGCTTTTTACCTCGTTAGACAAGCAGGAACAGCCTTTTTTCAGTCTGGTTTTTTCTTCATCAAACCACAGTCCTTTTGAATACCCGGACGGCAAAATCACGCCATTTAACAGTCCCAAAAACACTGTCGAGAATGCGGTGAAATATGCAGACTATGCAGTCGGTAAGTTTATCGAAAAAGCTAAAAAATCAAGCTATTGGGATAACACGGTATTCCTGATTGTGGCAGATCATGATGCCCGTACAACTGGCGACTTGCCCGTTCCTATCGGCCATTTCAAAATCCCGGCCATCTTTCTTGGTGGCGGTATCGAGCCTAAATTTGATACCCGGCTCACCAGTCAGCTGGACTTGCCCCCGACGTTGTTGTCACTGGCCGGTGTCAGCAGTACACACCCTATGATTGGTCATGACTTAACCCAAGACGTTCCTGAGCAAAAACAGCGTGCCATCATGCAGCGGGACAAGAACTTTGGCTGGATGACCGCAGACAATAACGTCGTGATCCTGAGGCCGGAAATGGCAATATCGACCTATCGCTACCACCCAGATACCGAGACACTGACCGATACGCCAGTTGATGCGAAAACAGTGGAGCGCGCCCATGCCCACGCCATGTGGGGGAGCCTGGCGTTCAATGAAGACTTCTACCGCGCCCAGCCCACCTATTGATGCCTTACGCATAATGCCTGCCGCCTTCGGGCGGCGGCTTTAAACAGGGAAAACAACACGAAAGCGGTTGCCGCTCCCTTCCCATACAGGCGATTCAACGAACACCTTTGCATGATGAAGCATGGCGATGTCTTCCACTATTGACATCCCAAGCCCCGCACCATCACCGGTTTCAGTATTACCTCGATAGAACTTTTCAAACAGACGTGCCTTTACATCTTCACGCATCGGTATGCCACTGTCCGTGACTGAAACCACGAGCTCTTTAGCACCACGATTTATATCTACCGCAATGTCAGCGCCATCTCCCGAATAGCGGATCGCATTATCAATGAGGTTTGCCACCAATATCGACAGCATAGCCGGATGGCCGGTGAGCATGGCGACATGTTCACCGTTCAAAGAAATGGATTGCGAATGGGTCAGCGCCATAGGAACCAGGCTCGCCACACAATCACGGATCACAGGCACCACATCGAACGTTTCCAGTGAGACTTCCCTTTCCTGCTCAACACGGGAGAACATCAGCAGTTGTTGGATTAACCGGTCCGCACGGTCAATACCCTTGAGAATGTTGCGAAGATCAGCCTCGCTGTCAGCAGGTAACGGGGAGAGCAAAGCATTTTCAGTGTCCAGCCTGATCACAGCCAACGGCGTTTTCAATTCATGCGCAGCCGTACTGATAAGCCTTTTTTCCCGCTTCCAGACCTGCTCTACTTCCTGAAATAGATAGTTGATTTGATCAACCAGAGGGGCAAGCTCTGTGGTGGGATGCGCCACCTTAATCCGCTCAAGGTTGTTGATGTGTTTTTCTGAAATGATGGCACGAAGCTCAGAAATCGGGCGAAATGCCATCAATATGGAGAGCGTCAGCAGGACCATTAAAAGCGGGATCAGCACTAAAAGCGGCAAGCCAATGGATAGCGACACTTCCTCAATAAATTCCTGCCTAATCGCTTCTTTTTCTGCCACCAAAATAATTTTTTCTTTCCCTTGCTCCCCACCATTAAAGGGAAGTTGAAAAACACGCCATGTCATTCCATCAAATTCGACATTCGCAAATCCTGGCATGCCGGGTTTCCCCAGAAATGTTTCAGGCGCATTGGGACTTTTCAGTTTCACTTTATGGCCTTCTACATATTGGAACAGGATGTTGTTCTCATACGGGTGGCCATATGGCGTCGGAAAATCATCACTGCCGATAGCAACAACGTTGATCTGCGCCTGCCACTGGCGATAAATCTCATTGATATCACTGGAGGTAGACCCTCCCCAGTTCATCACGGCAAGTGCCAGTGTCTTGGCTGACTGCCCAAGGTGCGCATCATACACTTCGTTGATCTCGTGCCGGCTTTCCTTATAGACAAAGTAAAGTGAAACGCAGATCAGAAGCGAGCACAGTAACACCGCACTCACAATCAGATTGCGTTTCATAGAAAAAGGCTTTTTATCGCTCAATGATATATCCCACGCCACGGATGTTTTTGATGAGTTCACCCCCCATTTTTTTACGAAGGTTGTGAATATGCACTTCAATCGCATTGTCGCTGGCCATGTCATCCCAGCCATGCAAGCTCTGCTGTAATTGATCTTTGCTCATGACCCTGCCCGCATGGGACATCAGGGTAGAAAGCAATTTAAATTCATTCGGCGTCAGTTTTATCGCCTCGCCATTCACCGTCACACAATTATTGGCAAGGGAAAGGGAAACACCGTGAAGTGAGATATTGGTATCCGAAAACCCGGAAATACGGCGGATCATGACCCGCAACCTTGCCATCAATTCTTCCAGTGCAAAGGGTTTGATCATGTAATCATCAGCGCCGCCATCAAGCCCCTTCACCCGATCGCCAATTTCATCCCTCGCTGTCAGTATCATGATAGGCAACGTCGCATTGACCCTGCGTACTTGCTTGAGCACCTGCAACCCGTCCGTGTCCGGCAGGGTGAGATCCAGTATCACGGCGGTAAAACTTTCCGTTTTGACTAAAGTATCCACTCCGTTTCCAAGCTGAACCCAATCAACGGTGAACCCCTGGCGGCTTAATGACACCACCATGGACTCACCTAACATTTGGTCATCTTCAACCAATAAAATGCGCATTATTACTGCAGTTCCTCCAGTTTTCTGGCGATTTCGCGCTGGCGTCCCACGTCTGCCAGCTCCCGCCCTTTACGCGGTGTGGCTTTTTGGGCGCGTTGCAGGTAGGCCATGGCTTCCGCTTTTTTGCCCTGTTCCGCTAGAAAGTCACCGTAAAAGAAATTTGGATCGATACCTGACGGATTAATGGCAAGGGCTTTTTGCAACAGAACCCGGGCTTCATCGTCATCCCCAAACCCAATTGGCCACCCCGGCACCTGATAATATAGCGTACCCAGACTGGTGTACGCAGAACCATCCAACACTTCCGGCTCTGTTGCAATCACGTCTTCCAACAGGGATTTGGCCTCCTCCACCAAAGAGAGGGCGCCCAATCCGCCTTCAACACCCGCGAGTGAACTCTTGTTGATAGCAAGCCATACTTTCAGGTCGTTCCGTGATGGTGTCGCAGACACAGCAGATTCATTCTCAGTAATCAATGCGTTCAGACAGCTGATTTTGTTGTCTTTATTAAAGGTATCATATTGGCACTTTGCCCACTGGTTTTGTAAATTTGTGAGCGCCTCATCCGCATTAACAGTCAGGCTAGACAGCAATGCTCCACAGAAGCAGAGCAGGGTAAACAGTGATGTGTTGATGATTTTCATAGCGATTCCCTCGACAAATTAACGTTTCGTTACAGCATGTTTAGTGGTGGCATATTCGGTAATCACGTCGTGCTGTTTTTGGATGGCAGACGCCACGACAGACGGGAAAATCTGATTGATTTTCACAAACAGTTTTTCCGGCCAACCTAACCAGGTTGTTGTTTTTTCACTCGCCAATGCCTGTATTACCTGCGCCGCAACAAACGACGCGTCATCGGTCTTATTGCCGAGTTTTTGGTTCATGGCTTGTACGCGGCTGTCATTCAGCGCGGTATTGGTTGCCCGCGGGGCCAGAAACAAGACCCGTTGCCCTTCCCTGCCAAGTTCCCGGTCTAGCGCCTCGCTGAAACGTTGCAAACCGGCTTTCGCAGCGCAGTAGCTGGTATATCCCGGATAACCAATAGCACCGAAGGTTGAACCAATGTTCAGGATAATGCCCTCACCACTTAACCAGTGCATGGCTTGCTGGCAAAGCAAGATTGGGGTCATCAGGTTCACGTCCACTTCGCGGCGGAGCGAATCTGCATCGCGGTCCTTGAGATACTGAAACGTGTTACAACCTGCATTATTGATAAGCACATCCACTGGCTTACCCTGTCGTTGCATGTCCATACAGTGGCGATCAATCGCCTCCATCCCAAGAGAAGTCGCAATATCGGCGACCAGACAATGATGGCGTTCAGGGTGGCGAAGGGATTGCACCAGATTTTCCAGCCCAGCACGTTGACGCCCAACCAAGACCAGCTCAGCGCCTTTTTCTGATAAAATGCTGGCGATTTCACTACCAATCCCACCAGTGGCACCGGTCAACAGGATGCGTTTGTCCATCAAATCCATCATTGCCTCCTACGCCGCCCGGACATTTTGCTGGATAGGTAACTCACGCAACATTTGGCCATAGAGCGCAAACACACGGTTTGCACTGTCAACAATCGCAGCTTGATCATCCGGGTCAGTGATTTTGTTCATCAGGGTTTCAAAGAATCCAATATGCTCAACATCCAATGTGCTGTGGGACGTGAGGTAAGTCATGGCAGAATCCGGCAATCCAAGCAGGCTTTTCACCCGTACCGCCATATCACCACCCACAGTGACACTGGTCCCTTCCAGCACCCAGACCATGCCGAAAAAGGCCATCGGGTTGCGGCGGTCAATCTGGTGGTATAGGTACGCCACCATCATTTCAATCGGGAGTCCAACGGATCCCTCCCCAGTGTTTGATCTCGCCAGCCCTGCATCAAAACCACACTGCTTGAGATCGCTGAGGATCCATTCGTGATGCCCCTTTTCCTCTTCGATGTATTCACCGATATCCTGGCGAAGCCATTCATACTTTTCAGGCAACCTGGCACCACACGCCATCAGCAAGGGCACAGTGTGCTTTACGTGGTGGTAGGCCTGAACCAAAAAAGCGGTGTAGGTATTCTTGCTCACATGTCCCTGACGGCAGGCGTCAAAAATAGGGGCTTGTAACATCGCTTCTCTGGCGTCGCGGGTTTGCAGTTCCAGCTGTTTAAAAAATTGTCCCTGAGTCATAGTCTGTTACCTTCTTTTTCTGTGTTCCTGTTTACTCAAAACAACTGGTCACACGGTTGTCACCTGTACCAGCGCGCACGTTTGTTGGGATGTACCTTGAAAATCGACGGGCAAACTCACCGCGTTTGGGACGCCCATTTTCCGTCAGCAATGCCGGTTGGAAATGAAATGGACGGGTAAAGATGAGATGACTGACCGCTGCATAATCGGGCAGCCTCGTATTGAGACTTTCCAGTTCCGATATCGCCGCCTCCGGGTTGTCGGTTGCGACAACAGCTGAGAGCGCGGCACACCCATCACCCAATATCACGATCTGGCGTAGGTGGGGGAAGGCCATGGCTTCCGCTTCAATCCATTCAGGGCTGATATTTCTGCCAAAAGCGGTAATAAGCAGGTTCTTTTTACGGCCGGTGATATAGAGAAACCCCTCATCATCGAGATACCCTAAATCGCCCGTATGTACGGCACCTGTCAGCGGCAATTCACCGAGATACCCAAGCATGGACGCACCGGAAACCATGATTTCTCCCTGACGTGAGATAGCAACCTGGCAATGCGGCAAAGGCTTACCCACACTACCCAGCCTTTGTTGCTCCGGCGTATTCATGCTCACCACCGAGCCACACTCAGAAAGACCATATCCCTCGTATATGGGAAGCCCCAGCTGCCTGGCGGAAGTGAGCAGGGCTTGCGGTACTTTGGCACCGCCGACTGCAATAAACTTGAGTGAGGAAAGACAACCCGGTGAACGCTTCGCCAGTGCTACCAACGCAAGGAGCAGCGCAGGTGTAACAACGAGACTCTCCGCCTGATACGTGCTGACTGCGGCAGCAAAGCGTTCTGGCTCAAACTGGCTGGAGCCGTGTAGCCCGACATCCTCGCCACTCAGCACGATGGACTGCACGCCAAGATACAAAGGCACGTAAAGTCCGGTAATGTTTTCAAGTAAAGTGGTCAGCGGTAGCGCGACAAGGTGCTTTGAAGGGATGCTGTCTGCAGACTGGCCTTCAAGACAAAAAGAGGATGCCAGAGATGCTGTCACTGCATTCAGCAACCCGGCTGACAAAGCAACGCCTTTAGGGGTTCCCGTCGAGCCGGACGTAAAAGTGATTTTTGCCGCCCCCCCATGCAATCTACGCGATGACTGAGGCGGTAAAAAATAACAGGGAAGTCCCGCCAGTTCGTGACGGGGAACAACGTCCGGCTTGCCCCTGTGCCCAATCCACACTTCGGCACCTGATACCGCCAGCAGGTGAGCCTGCTGAGCACTTGAGAAAAACGTCGGAACAGGCACGACTGTCACACCGGCAAGCATCGCCGCAAGATCGATCTTCGCCCAGGCGAGACTGTTTTCCGCATAAAGCGCAATACATGTCACTCCCCATGATGTCAGTGTGTTGCTGAGACGTTCAATGTCCTGCCACAATGACGCGTAGGTCACTTCGACGCCTTTCCCGTCCGCGCTCCGGCCAATCAAGGCGATGCGATCTGGCGTGTTTTGCGCATAGTGCTGGATTCGTTGTAGTACGCTATCCATGCGTGCCTCCGTTTTTTCTCCTCTGGCCCGGAACAGCCGCAGATTGATTCAGCAATCTCGAGAGCTGCGTGGCTCCCCCAACAAGGTTGCCGGCAGAGACATGAGGCAGGAAGGAGTAGTAGCTTCCCCAGAGACTTGCCGCATTCTCAACCCGGCAGGCATCTGCTCGTTGTAAGGTCACAGGCTGAAGCCCAAAACGGTGCATCAGCGCTTGCAGCGGGCCGGTGGCGGTGAAAATACCCCATTGGTAGCCACAAGAGACCAGATATTGCGAAAGATGTGCAAACAAGGTGAGAGAGACGCCACGGGAGAATGACGCCAGTTGCCCAAATTCAATCACCGCATCACGGGGGATGACAGTGCCAAATTGCTGGGAAAGTACCGTTTCAGCAGGAGAGTCAAGATATTGTTCTAGAAACAGGGGCCCCGAATCTGCGGTGCGAAAACCACAGACAGAAAGAAGCGCTCCATCACTGTCAAGGATGCAGGCAAATGTCGGCATAAAGACCAACAGGGTGGCATCAAACGCCAGAGCATAACGTTCCCTGACATAGTGTTCGACATGTTCCCGGAGGGGATGATGCTCCCCCACGAGTACAAACTCAGTTCCATTCATAGCCTTGTTCATCGCGCTTACCCCAAATATCAGCGTTATAAACAGGCTATGGGAGTTGTCTTAAGAGACACTTAAGACGTGGAATTTTTTTGTTTCCCCAATAACTCCGGGAGTGCATAGAAAAGCTATTTTGAACGGCACAACCCCGCGCACATACCGATCAGCCAGCGTAAGACGACAGTCGCGTCAATAACACCGGTTCGACAGGTTGCTTTGGGTATCTGCACTCAACTGGCGGTTCCTCGCCAGGATATCGACGCCTTGCTGGTAAAAAAAATAGAGTAAATCGATAAACACCCAGTTTTCAGCAAGCTTATCACCATCACGACGATAGATATCAACGACACGCATATCGTAATACTTATCGCTGGCGGCCATGCCCATAAACCCACCCGATGGCTTCAGGCTAAGGTTTGGCCAACCAAAAAAGCCACCAAAGTGCCCTTCAGCAAACTTGCAGACGTGGCCGTTGAAAATACGATCTGAAAAACTAGCTCTGAAAATACCGGAATGTTGCTTGGCGTAGCGCTCAATAGTATAGCTGGCACCGATCCCCGTCGGCCCCCACCAAATCATGTCATCATGCCAGGCAAGCGCCAGCTCTTCTTCAAGGCTTAAGGTGTTATCCCAGTTACCCAAATCCGCCATCATCCTGTTGATAGCTGTCAGCGTTTTTTCTCCTTCCAACGCTGGCTGAGTATTTTTCAACAGGCCATCATGGGTCATTGGGCCGGGCTGCACCAGCTGGGCACCACTTTGTGGTGGAAACGGGTTCACACCTGCCTGTACCATCACTCCGGGGATATCAGCAAAGAACGCAGAGTGTGCAATGTGGCCATCAACCACCTGGGTAAACTCACAGTATCGCAGAAAAGCCATCCGCCCGGTTTTGGGTATGCCGAGCCAGTTTTGGTCAAACAACCCCATCAGGTGGCCCATCGACACCACCCAGATACTGCCATCCTGTTCCAGACTGTTTTGCCCTGCCATAAAAATATCCTGACGGCGCTGGACGGCACGAAAGGAGGCTTTCAGTGGTTGCCAAAGTGTGTTGATCACCTCATCTGACCCCGCCATTTCATTGAAAGGATGGCAGCCCCGAAAACGGTATTCTGACGAACAATATTGTTCGAAAACCGCTGCCAGCTGGTCTTCCCCGGCTGCGTCCAGCGTCTGGTAAAACGACCACACGAGGTCTTTCGCCCGTTGTACATCTGATGACATCACTTATCCTTTTACCGCGCCGGCAGTCAGGCCTGACACAATTTGCTTTTGGAAGAAAAGAACCAGAAAGAACAACGGAACCATCGCAGAAACCACCGCTGCCACAGCAAACATCACATTGCCTTCCACCTGAGTTGTGCCGAGGAAGCTTGCGATCTTCGGCACCATGGTTTGGTTTTCCTGGCTGAGCAACATGCCGGTAACGGCAAAGTCGTTGTAGGCCAGCAGGAAGCTGAAAAGTCCTGTGGTGATCACGCCCGGCCACATCACAGGAATGATCACATGCCGAAAAGCCTGAAAGCGGGTACAACCATCCACCATCGCACTCTCGTCCATATCTTTGGGAATGTTGAGGAAAAACGAATGCAGCATCCAGAGTGTGAAAGGCTGGTTGATAGCAACCAGCACAATGACGGTAGTGCCCAGATGCCCCCACAGGTTCCATTCAAAAAATGGCAGCATATAGCCAGACACTAAGGTGATATGAGGCATGGCACGGAGCACCAGTGCAATCATCAGAATCCACAATGAATAGCGGAAACCTGAACGCGCCAGCGCATATCCTCCTAACGTGCCAATGGCTAAAGAGATAACCACTACCGAAAACACCATCAAAAATGTATTGATGGCAGCCAGCCAGAAATCCTGCTCAATCCAGGCACCGTAATAGCCCTGTCCAGTGAACTCACTGCCGGTTTCCAATACGGTTTTTACACCGTAAATGGCGTTCATCCAGTCTGATTTTGAAAAGAAATCCGCCTGTACCTTGAAAGAGCCCCAGGCCGTCCACAAAAACGGGCCTGCGGCTATCAACAGCCAGACAACCACAAAAGCAATAGAGGCTGTTTTCAGCCAGACAGGCTTGTTTCGCGCTTTTCCCATCATGCCCCCTAGGCTGATTTTCGGTTGAAATCACGCCAGGTTCGCATGAACACCGGCATTAGAAGCACAGCCACGCCAAGAATGGTGAGCATGGACGTGGATGCAGCAGAACCGAACAACGGTGAGTCGGTGCCACGTAGATCGTTATAAATAAGCCAACTGAGCGAGGTAGCGTGCGCTTCGGCGGCAAAACCGACAATCGGTTCAAACACCCGGAAGTTATCCATCATCTGCATCAGTGCCACGAAGGTCACCAGCGGCGCCATATGAGGGATCACCACATAGCGGGTGGTTTCCCAACGCGATGCCCCATCTATCATTGAAGCCTCGAGAGTGTCTGTCGGCACCGTTTGCAGCCCGGCATAAAACACAATGAAAGAGAAAGGTATCGATGACCAAATGCCATAGATAAAGATCGTCAACCAAGTAAGCGTCGGGGAGGCTTTCAGCGAAAGGTTGTCATCATTAAACCAGACCTGCAGCGTGGCCCCAATCACCCCATCGGCATCTATCATCCAAAACAGGATGAGTGAGCCAATCAAAGGCGTCACAATCATGGGTAACAGGGACAGGAAAATGGTGGGGCCTTTCACCAGCCTCGGCAATGCATTCACACAAAGGGCGACCACCATCCCCAACACAATCACCAGCGGGGTGACAATAAAGGTATATGCCAATGTAAAAACCAACGCTTTGTAGAAAGGCAGGTTCATTACCCGATCGAAAAACGCCCCCACAGAAGACGTCGTCTTCCATGCTTGCCCCAGTTCTTCAAACGCCAGATGACTGCGGTTGGTGTAAGTATCCGCACCGTTAAAACGGCCCAATGGTTCCTCTTCGCGAAGCTTTTCTGTCGCTTCGCGATCTACGGCCACAGTGGTGGTACAGCCAAATGGCCCACAGTTTTCCGTTTCCAATACGACCTGCTCGTGTTCGACATACAGCGATTGTACGAACACAGAAACGATTGGCAGCGCGATGAGTAAAAACATGACCAGCAGCGATGGCCACATAAATGAAATAAATGTGCGATGTGGCATGAACTCCACCTAAATTCTGTTGGCCCCGAATCCGTCCGGGCCGGGATATCAGAGAAAACCCTGTTCGCGGGCTGACGTTATATAAGCAGCTTCTGCATCCCTGAGCGCCTGTTCTGCAGATTCTTTCCCTAGCAGGAAATCTGAAAGTTCAGCGCCCACTGCGGAGTGCAATAGCCCCATATAAGGCACCATGGGATAGGCGTTGGCTTGTTTTTTCACCGTCGTCATCACCCCCATCGCAGACGCGTTGGGTTCATACCCTTCAATCAACCACACAGCTTTTTCCTGATTGTCTTGCACCATCTCCCTGGAAATCGCATGGGTCATCACTTTGAATGTTGCTTCGATATCCTGCGGGGAGAGATTTTTGGCGATAGTCCAGCCGTCCCACCAAAGAGTTGCCCCCGGTGCACCACCATCAGAATACCCAGGCGTGCTGGTCAGCACGGTATTGGCAACAATGTCCGGGCTCGCGCCTTCGTCATCAAGAATGGCAGTGCTTCGCGACCCCCACATTAAGGCCAATGCCACTTTGCCGTCTTCCCAAAGCGCCTGTGTGCTGTTGGAATCAAACGTCAGAAAGTCGGGGTTGGAGAGCTCTGTCAGGGCTTTCAGGGTGTGGAGCGCTTTCAATCCATTGGCATTGTTGAGGTTGGGGACAGCACTGCCCGGCTGGAAGAAACGCTCCCCGGTAGCACTGAAAATGTTGATGAACTCCTCCCCCAGATTCCAGCCAGGTTTGGTGTTTAAAGCAACCGGGTATTTCATCAGCCCTGCCGCCTGTATTTTCTTGCCAGCGGCAATCATATCGTCAAAGGTTTCTGGCGGTGCAACACCGGCTTGTTCAAGGATGTCTTTCCGGTAGAAAAGGTGTTGCGAGTTTGCCATAAATGCTACCGCCATCACCTTGCCATCCACCTTGATAAGCTGGGATGGCTGCAACTGCTGGCCATATTTTTCAACCAAATCATCGAGGGGTCGGATCAAACCCTCGTTCAGCAACGGGACGATTGAGCTGGTCGACACTATCGCGGTCGAATATTTAGCCGGATTGGCCTTCAGCGCCGCGCTCTGTAACTCTCGGTGATCTTTGGTCTGGTTTTTAGTCACCACCAGCGTGTCTGTCGCACAGCGCTCTGCCATCGCCGCAACGGCATGCAGCGCAGGAAAATCATTCGACAATATGTTGACTGTCCCTTCCCCGGCATTACAGCCACCGTTGGCGATTGCCTGATGGGTAACAGCGAGCAGTCCCGCTATGGCAATTCCTTTCACGCTGCAATTCATGTCGCTCTCCTGCTTTTTCGATACACGATGTTTCAATACACGATACCAATCACCATCATTCCGCACCGATGATTACTTCGCCGAGCGTAAAATCAGATAAAAATAAATACGCATGCAAAAGAAGGTTTGTAGGATTATTCAAATTTTGCAAGAAATTATTTTATTTAGAATCGCATGAAAAACAGACAAAGAAAAATCGTTACAACTCTTTGAAAATTAAAAATATAAATAAATATTCTATATTTTTCATTAGGTTATAAATCAATGAAATAACTGATATTCTTATTATTGAGAATTAACAGTACGTAAATTTATTTATGTGACGGCACTCAAACATCGTCATTTTCCATATTCTAAATCCCATATTTCTCTGCTTATTTTGAATACGTACCCATTCGATCCTTTTCAATGCGGAGAGCAATCATGGCTGAAGTACAGTTACGCCATATCGACAAACGCTGGGGCAATTTTGTTGGCGTAAAAAATTTTGACTTGACCATTCCTGACAAGGAATTTCTGGTGCTGCTTGGCCCTTCTGGCTGCGGTAAAACCACGACCATGCGCATGATTGCCGGGCTGGAGGAAGCCACCAGCGGGGAGATCCTGATTGACGGGAAAGTGGTCAATGATCTTGAACCCAAAGATCGGGACGTCGCCATGGTGTTCCAAAGCTACGCCCTCTATCCCAACATGAGTGTGTACGAAAACATCCGCTTCCCGCTCAAAGTCCGCAACGTTGACCCTGCTACCCATGATGAAAAGGTTATGCGCGCTGCGGAGATGGTTGAACTGACACCTTTCCTCCATCGGCGACCTGCCGAATTGTCTGGGGGCCAGCGCCAGCGCGTCGCACTGGCACGGGCCATTGTCAGGGAACCGAATGTATTTTTAATGGATGAGCCGCTTTCAAATCTGGATGCCAAACTTCGGGTGTCTACCCGCGCCCAAATTAAAAACCTGTCCCACGAACTTCAAATCACCACTATCTACGTCACCCATGACCAGATAGAGGCCATGACACTGGCAGATCGCGTGGTGGTTATGAGCGCCGGCAATGTGCAGCAAGTCGGCACCCCGACAGAAATCTATAACTCCCCAGCCAATACTTTCGTTGCGGGCTTTATTGGATCCCCGGCGATGAACCTGATGAAAGGCACTCTCCAGCACGGTGTCTTTACTGCGGAAAACGTCATCATTACTGGGTTGGCTCCCCATTTTTCTGGCGAGGTTACGCTGGGGTTTCGTGCTGAAGATGCCGTCGTCACCAACAATGGCGAAGCAATCAGCGGCATCAACGCCAAGGTTTTCGCTATCGAGCTGTTGGGTGAAGCCACGATGATCACCGTGAAAGTCGGTAATGAGCTCGTGGCAATCAAAGCCGGTAAAGAGTACGCCACAGACATCGGGCAGCCATTCTCAGCCACTATCCATGCTGCCAGTTGCCACCTGTTTGATGCTGATACAGGTGAACGTATTCCGCCCGTGGAGACGAGATAAATGCCATCCCCCTTCTCCCGTTACTTCACGCGCCTACACTATCGCCGTTAGAGGACAAATCATGACAGTCAGGTACCTAAAGACCGGAAAGCCGGCATCAGATAGAGAAAGCGATAACGCAAAAGTCGTCCAGATAGTCACTGACACCCTGAGGAAAATCGAACAGCACGGTGATGCGGCGGTGCGTGAGCTGGCCGTCACGTTTGATAACTATGCTCCCGAATCCTTTCTGCTCTCGCGGGAAGATATCGATGCACTGATTGCCAAGGTCTCGCCCGAAGATATGGAAGATATCCGCTTTGCCAATGAGCAGGTGACAAACTTCGCCAGGGTACAGCTTGCCTCAATGCAAAATGTGGAAGTGGAAACCCTGCCGGGGGTGATCCTTGGGCATAAAAATATCCCGGTGCAAAGCGTCGGCTGTTACGTACCGGGTGGAAAATTTCCGATGGTAGCTTCAGCGCACATGTCGGTTGCGACAGCCAAAGTCGCCGGGGTGCCTCGCATTATTGCCTGTACACCGCCGTTTAACGGAGAGCCCAATCCAGCCGTTGTGGCTGCAATGCATTTGGGCGGGGCTGATGAAATCTATGTACTCGGTGGCATTCAGGCCGTCGGCGCTATGGCGCTGGGGACAGAAACCATTGATCCGGTCCATCTGTTGGTTGGTCCGGGCAACGCCTTCGTGGCAGAAGCGAAACGCCAGCTTTTCGGACGGGTGGGGATCGATCTCTTTGCTGGTCCTACTGAAACCATGGTCATCGCTGACGACACCGTAGATGCAGAAATGTGCGCGACAGATCTTCTCGGTCAGGCAGAGCACGGCTATAACTCACCGGCGGCACTGGTCACAAACAGTGAAAAGCTGGCTCGCGAAACACTGGCTGAAATCGACCGTCTGCTGGCTATCCTGCCGACTGCAGATACCGCAGGTGCAAGCTGGCGCGATTACGGAGAAATCATTCTCTGTGACACCTATAAAGAGATGCTTGCCGTTTCAGAGGAAAAAGCCTTTGAGCATGTGCAGGTCATGACCGACCGTGACGACTGGTTTCTCGACAGCATGACCTGTTATGGTGGTCTTTTCCTTGGTCCCCGAACCAATGTCTCCAACGGCGATAAAGTGATTGGAACCAACCACACCCTGCCAACACAAAAAGCCGGCCGGTACACGGGTGGTCTTTGGGTCGGCAAATACCTGAAAACTCACAGCTACCAGAAGATCCTGACCGATGAAGCAGCAACGCTCATCGGTGAATATGGCTCCCGCCTGTGTATGCTCGAAGGATTTGTCGGCCACGCCGAGCAGTGCAATATCCGCGTCCGCCGCTACGGCAACAAAGACGTGCCCTATGGCACGGCGGCACCACGGGGATAAACAGTAATGACGGACGTTTTTGAGGCATTCACCCACTGGCGCACCAGCCAGCGACGGGTCGATATTGGCGGCTTAAAAAAAGCGGCCGATACACTGTTTGACGACGACGCCATTGTCCATATGTGTCACCCTTTTGGTGACATAAAAGGCGCAGACAGATGGATAGACCAAAGCTACCAACCCCTGCTGCAGGCCATGCCGGATTTGGAGCGCAGGGACACAATCGTTATTCATGGTCGTGACCAGAACGGATTGTCCTGGATAGGCTGTTGTGGCCACTACTGTGGCACGTTTCTCAACCCGCTTTTGGATATTCCCCCAACCGGACACTTCACCCACATGCGCTTCCACGAATTTTATCAGGTGTCCGGCAACCGCATCATTCAGGTACAGGCCATCTGGGACTGGGTAGAAGTGATGATGCAGGCCAACGCCTGGCCCATGGCGCCCTCTCTGGGGCGGGAAGGTCTGGTGCCCGGACCGGCAACCTGCGACGGCATCAACACGCTTTCTGCCGAAGCGGACGACGATGCTGAAACCAACACCCAACTCGTGCTCGATATGCTGACACATTTAATGCGCCACCCCGCACAGGGAGGCCCTGAGGTCATGCAGCTACCTGACTACTGGCACCATGACATGACCTGGTATGGCCCGGCTGGTATCGGTACCTGCCGGGGGCTTACCGGCTTTCGCCATTGGCACCAGATTCCATTTCTCAATGCAATGCCAGACCGGGGAAAACAGCACAGTGACAACGACTGGCATCTCTTCGCACAGAAAAATTATGTTGCCGTGACTGGCTGGCCAAACATGCGCCAGACTCTCACGGCTGACGGTTGGCTCGGTATCGCGCCATCAGGGAAAGCCATCACTTTGCGTAGCCTTGATTTCTGGCGGGTGGAAGAAGGCAAAATCGCAGAGAACTGGGTGTTGGTCGACCTTTTGGATGTGTACAACCAGCTGGGGGTGGATGTTTTTGGCAGACTGAGGGAATTCAACAAAGCCAGACCATGCTGCCCCGTGGCGCTCCCAAGGGAAGAATTATGACCATAACACTGCCAACGACCCCATCTTTTGATTTGACAGGAAAACGGGCTCTGGTCACCGGTGCCTCCTCCGGGATTGGCCTTGCCTGTGCCACAGCGCTTGCCAGAGCCGGTGCCCACGTCACACTGGTCGCACGCCGGGCCGGACAGCTTGACGCCCTTGGGCAGGCGTTTGCCCGTGAAGGGCTGGATGCCGACACCTTACCACTGGATATCACAAATCTGCCCGCCCTCGAGCGGGAAATCACTGTCAGGGATCCGTTTGATATTGTGGTGAACTCCGCCGGTCTCGCCAGACATTCTCCCGCAGTAGAAACCCTCGTAGAAGATTACGATCAGGTGTTTTCCCTCAACGTAAAAGCCGCTTACTTCCTGTTCCAATATGTTGCCAGAAAACTGATTGAAGCAGGCAAGCCAGGCAGCCTGATTTCTATCTCCAGCCAAATGGCCCACGTCGGCGGTATTGATCGTGCAGTGTATTGCGCCAGCAAACATGCAGTTGAAGGGTTTACCAAAGCCATGGCGATTGAGTGGGGCAAACACAATATCCGGGTGAACACGCTATGCCCAACGTTCATTAAAACCGACCTGACAGCCGTCACCTTCAACGATCCGGAAAAGCGCGCCTGGATTGAACGTCACATCAAACTTAACCGGGTCGGTGAGGTGGAAGATTTGATGGGGGCTGTGGTTTACCTCGCCTCCGCCGCATCCGCTATGGTTACGGGCACTTCGCTCAAGGTTGATGGAGGCTGGACAGCAGAATAATGGCCAACGAAAAAGTCACTTCAACCGATGTCGCCAAGCGCGCCGGCGTAAGCCAATCCGCTGTCAGCCGGGTATTTACGCCGGGCAGATCGGCCTCAAAGAAAACCATTGAGAAGGTCAGAAAAGCCGCTGAAGAACTGGGCTACCGGCCAAACGTGCTGGCACGCGCCATGGCGTCCGGCAAAAGCCGGGTCATTGGGCTGGTGGTTGCCTACCTTAACAACCAGTTTTATCCCGATGCACTGGAAAAGCTATCAACCCAGCTTCAAGAGCAGGGCTACCACGTGCTGGTTTTTATGGCCAACAACATCGACAGTGTTATCGATGACGTGATTGAAGAGATCCTCGACTATCAGGTCGACGGCATTATCGCTGCCTCCGTGGAATTGTCGTCTGAACTGGCGGCACGCTGCCGGTCTGTTGGCGTGCCTATTGTGCTTTTTAACCGATCACAACAGGGCGATGACTTCTCTTGCGTCACCTCAGATAACTTCAGGGGTGGCATCGAAGCGGCTGAGTTTCTTGTTGCAGGAGGTCACCGCAAAATCAGCTATATCGCCGGGCTTGATTGTACCTCAACCCAAAGAGACCGGGAAATCGGGTTCCGGGCAGGTCTGCAACAGGCAGGAATGACACTGCACTCACGGGGAGAAGGCATGTTTGACATGGACAAAGCACGGGATGCCACACGAAGAATGTTCAGTGACGATCCCCCTGATGCGCTCTTTGTCGCCAATGATCATATGGCCCTCGCCGTGATGGATACCCTCCGTTTTGAACTCGGGCTCCGTGTTCCAGAAGATGTTTCTGTTGTCGGCTTTGACAATGTTTCTGCCGCGGCATGGCCAGCCTATAACCTCACAACCCTCGCACAGCGCGCCGACATTATGGTGAGCGAAACTGTCAGGATCCTGTTGCAACAGATCAATCATGAAAACGACGCGCCACAGAAAGTCGCCATTGGATCGCCACTGGTTATCCGCACGTCCGCCAGAATTCCCAGAGGATGGAAATCATGAAAGGTTTTGACCCCAAATTCGCCGACTTTCCTGATTATATTCTCGGGATTACCCGGGAGATCTGGGAAGGCCGGAACCTTGCCTCCCTGCATGATTATTATGCCGAAAATATTGTTGTCCGCACGCCTGCCGGGGTGTCTGTCGGCAACCAGGATGTGATAGCCCAAACCGCCGCAGTTTTAAATGAATTGCCGGATCGGAGCCTGCTGGGAGAAGACGTCATCTGGTGCGGTACGCCCGACACGGGGATGCTGTCCTCCCACCGTATTCTCTCCGAAGCCACACACCGGGGAGATGGCCAGTTTGGCAAGGCCAGCGGCAACGCATTGCGTTATCGGATCATTGCTGACTGCCATGCGATCAATAACCAAATCAACGACGAATGGCTGATCCGGGATCTGGGTGCCATCGTGCGTCAGCTCGGGCAGGATCCCAAGCAGTTTGCCTTGCAGCAAATTGCTGAGCAAGGCGGGCCTGAACACTGCGCTCACCCCTTCACGCCTGCGTGCGACAAACCGGGCCCCTATCTTGGCACCGGCAATGACAACGCGTGGGGACAGCGCTATGCCAATGTATTGTCCCGGGTGATGAACGCGGAGTTTTCCTGCATTCCCAACGAGTATGACCGAGCCTGTCAGGCAGAATATCCCGGCGGCGTTACCGTAAACGCTTGGCCCGCTATCGACCGCTTCTGGATGGGGCTTCGCGCCAGCTTCCCCAATGCCACATTCAGTATCCAACACCAGATTGGACGCGAAGACCCGCTGATGCCGCCACGCGCCGCCATTCGTTTTTCGTTGCACGGCAAACATGATGGCTGGGGAGCATTTGGCCAGCCAACGGGAGCCGATGTCTATGTCATGGGGGCCGCCCACGTCGAATTTGGCCCATACGGTATCAGGCGTGAATTCGTGTTGTTTGATGAAACAGCCATCTGGAAACAGATCGCACTACACACCGGTTAATTTTTCACAAGGAGTGAGCAATGAAACAACCTCAATGGGTGAGATTTGGTGAGCTGATCCCGTGCCGTACTGCATTTATCGACGCTCACACCCCCGGATCGTCAGAAAAAGAAAATTTCACCATTATCGGTGGTGGCGTATCAGAAAGCCCAGACCAGCATGTACATATCACAGCCACACCGGGCTTCAACATTGGGGCAGCAGGCCAGCCTCCCCGCTGTTTTAACTCACTCCATTCACACAACACAGCAGAAGTTTTTTTTGTTCTCAAAGGACGCTGGCGTTTCTTCTGGGGAGAAACCGGAGAAGATGGGGAAGTGGTACTGCAAGAAGGTGATATTTTCAATATTCCCACTCGTCTGTTCCGTGGATTTGAAAACATTGGCAGCGATTACGGCATGATCATGTCGATATTGGGCGGCGATGATGCCGGAGGCGGCGTCGTCTGGGCGCCGCACGTTCGCAAGGCCGCGCAGATTCACGGTTTGGTACTGGGGGAAACGGGCAGGCTTTACGACACCAAACAAGGTGAATCCCTGCCAGACGGCGAGCAGGAAATGCCACTTCCGGAAAAAGCGTGGCTGGAGACGCTCCTGCGTCCCGATGCCACCACCGTAGTAAAGCACTTTGTCGCCCGCTATTGGGACATGATGGCTATGGCCACGAAAAGTCCGGTCAGGGTAATTGGCGAACAGGGCCTGTTGGTGGATAAACCGGGATTTGATGTCGATTTTATTGGCCGTCAGTCTGTCGGAGAAAAAAGACTGAATGCTGAAAAAGACGTGGTATTGATGATCATGCGCGGGCACTGGGCAGTGAGCTGGCAAGGCAGGACAGAAATCTTCAATCCCGGCGACACTGTGTGGCTGCCACAAGGCACGGAATACACCCTGCAAGTCACAGTCTCCGGAGAAGCGAGCCTGTTCCGGGTCACCAAGACAGATGACCCTGCGGGGCTTACCTGGATGGGAAACAGCCATGAATGAGCCCCTGGTTCTGTTGCCGGGTATGATGTGCGATCAGCGCCTGTTTACACACCAGACAGCCGCATTGAGGAATGATCGCGATGTGATCGTCATGGATACTTGCGGACACAACAGCATGGCGGCGCTTGCTAAGGACATATTGCTAAAGGCCCCAGCGCAATTTGCACTGGGAGGGCTTTCCATGGGTGGAATTCTTGCTATGGAGGTTTTTCGCCAGGCTCCAGCCCGTGTTACACGGTTAGCCCTGATGGACACCAATCCAAAAGCGGAAAATGACGACGTAAAAGCAAGCAGGCAAACCCACCTGGAGCGCACGGCCAATGGCGATATGCTGGGAGTGATGCGTGACGTAATGATCCCGAATTACATCCACCGGGACATCCCCCGCCCCGACATTGAAGCACTGTGTCTGTCGATGGCAAGCGATCTCGGTGAAACCTGTTTTATCAACCAATCCCTTGCCCTTCGTAACCGCCCTGACCAACAGGAGACCCTGAAACACGTCAGGATCCCAACCATGATTTTGATGGGGGAAGACGACCAGCTATGCCCCCGGGACCGGCACGATACAATGAAGTCGCTCATTCCCCACGCAGACTTGATCATCATTCCTTTTGCCGGTCATTTACCCACACTTGAACAACCGGAGGCAACCACGCACGCCCTTAGTGCCTGGTTGAAACGTTAATGGATAAACAACTTTACAAACTGTTATTAAGCATCGACACGCCCACTGTCTGCAATGCCATAGAAGTGGCGCAAGGACAACGCGGGTTTGACCAGTTCACGCGTGGCACCCTGCAGGCTTCTGATCCTACAGCCAACGCGATAGTGGGTTACGCCAAAACCGCCCAGATTGCGGCCATCAAACCCTCAGCTTTACCGCCGGATGAAGTTAAGGCTCTCCGTATGCAGTACTACAAATACATGTCACAAGGGCCTCACCCTTCAGTCACCGTGATTGAGGATTTGGACTACCCGGATGCCGTTGGTGCTTACTGGGGCGGGATCAATACCCATGTTCATAAAGGGTTTGGTATCTCTGGGGCACTGACAAACGGCGTGATGCGTGATTTAGGCGATCTGCCGGAAGGCTTTCCGGTACTGGCAGGGTCTATCGGGCCCAGCCATGCGTTTGTGCATGTTGAATCCATCGCAACACCGGTCACTGTGTTTGGTTTAACCATTCACGAAGGCGATCTGATCCACGCAGACAGACATGGCGCTGTGATCATTCCAACTGACATCATCCCAAAACTGGAAAACGCCATTCAACGCGTCATACATAACGAACAGATCGTGTTGCAGGCAGCCAAAGAGGACGATTTTGATTTCGAGCGCTTTGAGCAAGCCTGGGCTGAGTTCGAGCGCGTCAGAACCTGACTTTCCTTGCAAGGAAAGCCAGCGGCCCACCTTTACCACGCATTTTTCGTGATAAAAGTGGGCCACATTGAACAGGGAACAGGCGCCGTGGGCTTATTCCCCCGGCTCAGTAAAACCACCGTATAAATCAAGGCGACGGTGGCGAAGGTTGGTTACCGACCCTTCGGTGTTCAGCTGTTTAAGCTTGGTGAGGTCAACGTCGGCAAAGATGATCATTTCGGTGTTGGCGTTGGCTTCCGTTAAGGTGGCGTCGTGCGGGAAATAGATGTCTGACGGCGAGAAAACCGCCGACTGCGCATATTGGATATCCACGTTGTCGACCCGTGGAAGGTTACCGACACTGCCACCAATGGCCACATAGCATTCATTTTCAATGGCCCTTGCCTGCGAGCAAAGGCGAACGCGCTGGTAACCGTTTTTGGTGTCGGTCCAGAATGGCACGAAAATGATCTGAACCCCTTTCTCGGCCAGCATACGGCCCAGCTCTGGAAACTCACTGTCATAACAGATGAGGATCCCCACCCGTCCTGCGTCGGTGTCGAATACCTCAACATGGTTGCCACCATCAATCACCCAGTCTTTTTCTTCATGCGGGGTGATATGGATTTTGTACTGGGCGTTGACAGAGCCATCCCGCTGCAACAGGTAGGAAACGTTGTAGAGCTTATCCTCCTCGATAACGGGCACACTGCCGGCAATAATGTTGATGTTGTATGTCAGTGCCAGCTGGGAGAACCGCTTTTTAATCTCTTCACTGAAACCGGCGAGAAAACGGATCGCTTCCACCGAGTTCTGGTCATTTTTGAGTCCCATCAACGGGGCATT
This sequence comes from Grimontia hollisae CIP 101886, assembly GCF_000176515.1. Lineage (GTDB taxonomy): Bacteria > Pseudomonadota > Gammaproteobacteria > Enterobacterales > Vibrionaceae > Enterovibrio > Enterovibrio hollisae. The sequence goes on along the minus strand of NZ_ADAQ01000012.1, from coordinate 209,512 downwards.
AAAGAACTCAGGGAACAGGGCAAAATCAGCTTTATAGTTTGACAGTGAGGAGACAAAAAACTCCGCCTGATCCAGAAAGTCTTCCAGATCGCGCATGGCGCGCATTTGCCACTGGACAACACCTATCCGCACCAAGGTCTTCTCTACGTCATGGACAGAATGGATGTCTTCCTCGTAAAAGAAATTGTCCCACTCCAGCAAGGTGGCATAACCATTGGAGGCGCTGTCTTCGGGAAGATACCCACGCATGATGCGCTTCACATCAAAATCATTCGCCAACTGAAAGGAGAGGATAGGATCGTGCAGCTCCCGGCGTTTCACTTTGTCGATGTATTCCGCCACCGTAAGCTCACCGGCATGCTGGTGGAAATTGGGGATACGCCCCCCGGCGAGAATCGCTTTGTAGTTGTGGGTGCGGCAAAGCTCTTTGCGCGCATCATAGAGTCGCCTGCCAAGACGGAGCCCGCGGTAATCGGGGTGGACAAACACATCCAGCCCGTACATGGCGTCCCCGGTAACCTGGTTTTGAATAACGTTGTTTTCATCGATGATGTCAGAATAGAGATGAGGCAGGGAAAAGCGGTTGTAATCAACTTTGATGGTCAAAGCGGCTCCGACAATTTTTCCGTTGTCTTCAATGCAGATTTGCCCGTCCGGGAACTGATGAATCAGATCCATAATGGTCATTCTCGGCCACGAGCCGCCAACATCATGAAAAACCAGATCCATCAGTTCCGCCAATTCGTCATAATCGGTTGGCTCTATGGTTCTGAGTGACAGTATGGGGGTGCTGTTGTCCATTCGGGTTATCCATTACCACGTATTGGTGAAACCTTGAGCATGCCACAAGTTCCATCCTCAGGAAAACCCAAAGCGATAACCTGTCAGAAACATCGAGCTTTCAGTTTTATTGGCATGAACAGTGGAGAAAAAGTGGACAGCACGACAATAAGAATAAACCTGCACGACCAGAATTAAACTAACTGATTGATATTAATATTTTTTCTTATGATAAACATTTTAAGCTAAACCGAGGAGCAGTCTTTTGATTTCGGGGGTTATTTACGGCACACAATAAAAACGCTCTCCTGCAAAGCATCAGGAGAGCGTGTGGTAGCAGGTGATATTTTGGGGCTGTTACGCTGGCTCAACAGCGTCTTCCTGCACGTTTGCCAGCGCAGCCGCTTTCTCCGCCTTACGGGATTTGTGTTTCTCACGGCCCGCCAGCCACAGCAGGGGCACCACAATCAACGTTGTACCGACAACCATGAGCATGTCCGGCACCTCACCAAAAAAGACCAGCCCAACCGCTACGGCACACACCAGACCGCTGTACTCTGCACTGGCAATCTTATTGCTTTCCGCAGCGCGATAAGCAATTACGCAAGTCGCGGCATACACCAGAATAAAGGCGGTCGAGCCAGCGGCGCGCCAAAATAAATCCAGGCTGAAAGGCATCCCTTCGTACAACGCCAGGGCAAAGGCCACAGGAATACCTATCAGGTTATGCAACAGCAAGGTTTGCGGTACGGTCTGAACCCGTGGGATTTTTGGGATCAACAAGTTGTTGACCGCCAAGGTTACCGCCACTATCAGCGCCGACATCGCCGCCCAGTTAAATTCCGTCGGGCGCACCAGAATAAGCACACCGACAAACCCCACTACCGCCGCCAAAATGGACGATGCAGAGAGCTTTTCACGCAAAAAGATCGCAGCCAATGGAAGCATGATCAAGGGAGCTGCATAAAAGATCGCATTGGCGGTCGCCAGTGGCATAGTAGTCAGCGCCACAATGGCAAAAAACACGCCCAACAGCCAGATATGCGCGCGCAGTGCATGCCATTTAAGCCCTAGCGTCAGGTTTTTCGCCGGTGCTGTTAAACAAAAAGGAAGCAAGATAAGCACAGCAGATACCTGGCGAAACAGCGCAAACTGGAACAGTGCACCGTCAGGGCCGCCCTCCATTGTTTTTACCAACGCATCAGAAAACGTGGCGCTGAGATTCCCGATCACCAATAGGGTCATCGCGATCCCGACAGAAATGTTGCGCATACTCACGACCTCCCTCTTGAAAAAAGCTACATAGCTCACAGAACTCTCATGGTAGCGACACATTTCCATGACGTATAATGATGATTATTAGTTATTCATGAGTTTTTTAGATAGTGAAGCTTCCCCCACTGCGCGCAGTACACTACTTTGAGGCGACCGCCCGGCTGAACAGCTTTTCACGAGCCGCAGAATCGCTGAATGTGACGCAAAGTGCTGTCAGCCACCAAATCCGAGTATTGGAAGATTTTCTGGGGGAATCCTTGTTTGAACGACAGGGCCGCAATCTGCATCTGACGGCGGTTGGTCAACGTTATTATGACGATATCAGTGAACCCTTGCAGGCCATTGCCCGTGCCAGCCTGCAAGTTCGGGAAGGGGTCGCAGGGAACCTTCGCCTGGCGGTATTCAGTTCACTGGCGGTGAAATGGCTGATGCCGCAACTGTCAGACTTTCGTGACAAGCATCCGGAGATTGACCTCTCGCTGGAGATGTACGCTCACCAGCCGGATCTTTCAGACAAGATGGGCGATTGTTTTATCACTGACTTTGCGCCGGGAAGAAACTACCAATACGATCTTTTGTATAACGAGTACATTTACCCGGTATGCAGCACCAAAATATGGCAACAAATTAAAGATAAACCTTTACCAGACGCCTTCTGGGAATACCCGTTGTTATCGGTCAGGTCACTGATGGAAAATGACTGGGATCAGTGGTGTAAAGCCGGAGGATTTACCCTGCCACGTGATGTAAAAATCCACACCTTCAGCCATATGCTACTGGCGACGGAAGCCGCACGCTATTCCCACGGTATCACCCTTTTGAATCACTATTTCATGAACGAAATTGACCGTGAACAACTCGTCCGCATCCCTCTTCATGAGATCCCAACCGGTGACAGCCTCTATTTTGTGTATAAAAAGCACCGCGCCAGACAACCGGAAATCCTGAAACTTGGCCGCTGGCTGCAACAAATCGCAGCAGCAGATGAAGCGGCATTCTGACATATCAGCCCTTCCCATTGTGCAGGCAAGAAAACGTTGTCACATTCTGAAACAGGCAGTTATCCCCAGACAATTAGTTATATGCATCTAAACTGAAACATGCATTAATGCCTCATACTGCTTTATAGTGGTTAACCAGAACACTCATAAACGTATTGAGCGCACCCAAGGGGGCAATTTGTGCAACGAGTTGAAAAGGATGTCATATTGAAACTGGTTCATTTCGCACTGCTGTTTGGCAGCATTGGTTTAATGTCATGCAGTGATTCCCCCAAAAACCTGGCCGAGTCCAAACACGCGAGCTACCAACTCGGTTATCAGGCAAGCTCCCCCCTTGCAACCTATTTTGAACGCCTGCGCAAAGAGGGGAACCATGAGGCGTTGACCGGATTTCACTCACTCGGTAGTGGTGATGATGCGCTGTTGGCACGCATCGCTTTGATTGAAAACGCCACACATACACTGGACTTGCAGTACTATATTTTCGGTGATGATGAAACCAGCCAAATCGTGACATGGCGTCTGTACGAAGCCGCGCAGCGTGGTGTCCGGGTACGGTTGCTGCTGGATGATATGCAGCGCAGAGATGATACGGTGATGGCCCGCCTCAGCATGCATCCCAATATCGAAATTCGCCTCTTCAATCCCCACCTGCTCAGAATATCCCGTCCGCTTTCTTTCCTTTACAGTTTTTCACGCCTGAACCACCGTATGCACAATAAATCCATTACGGCAGACGGCGTAGCGGCTATCGTGGGTGGCAGGAACATTGGCAATGAATATTTTTCGTTCGCTAACCACGTCGAGTTTGGTGACTTTGATCTTTTGCTCTTTGGGCCAGTGGTGACACAAACTGCCTCTCAGTTTGATTTGTACTGGAACAGCGAACACACGGTGCCTGTCAACGCACTGGTCTCTCTATCAGACAAAGAGCGTCAGGCTCCACTCTCCACCCTCTTCGATACTGAGGCGTTGGCAGTCCCCTTTAAAAATGGCGATTACGACATCACCCAGCTTGCCCTGTTTGAACACCTCAAACAGGGCACATTGACCCTTCACTGGGGAAACGCCACGCTCTGGTTTGATTTGCCGGAAAAGGTAGACACCCGCAAAAGTGACCTGACAGCAAAACTGGTGAACCACCTTGTAAAAGCGAATGATTCCATCGTGTTAGTCTCCCCATACTTTGTTCCCACGAAAGCGGGTACACAAGCCCTGATAGACGCTGCAAGGCGAGGGGTAGATATCACCATTGTGACCAATAGTCTGGCATCAAACGATGTCTTCGCTGTACATGGATGGTATGCCAAATACCGCAAAAAACTGTTGGAAAGTGGTATCACGCTGTGGGAGATGAAAGCCAGCGCCGAGCTCAAACGACAATGGAGTTTAATCGGCAGCAAACGCGCCAGCTTGCATGCAAAGTTTATCGCGATTGATAACACAGACATCATCGTGGGCTCAATGAACTGGGATCCCCGCTCAGTAAACCTCAACACAGAGATGGCCGTTGTAATAGAGACGCCAGAGTACTCCGCACAAGTTGTCGACAGGTTAAATGCTTTATTGCCTGGTGGCGCATTCAACGTTGAGCTGCAAAACAGTGAGCTGGTTTGGCGTGACTCCGCGACAGGCAGCGTCTACGACAGTGAACCCGAAGCCAGCATTTGGAAACGGATGGGTGCATGGCTTGCCGGTATTTTGCCTATAGAAGGGTTGCTTTAGGGGGAGAGGAATGAAGCCTCATACCAAAGCAGCATAGAGGCCTATGTGCTGTTCTAAAGGCGGTGCGTGACCCATACCCATAGCGTAAACACCAACAGCTGTTGAGCTTACAAGGGCTTGGCTTGCAGCGCATGTGATCCCCTATTCCCTGCATTTCTGGTCATTGACATACTTTGCAGTGATGTTGTTTGAGGAGCGTCGAGATAAACCATTCATGCGGACGCCCTGCGGCACAATCGTACCATGCGATACAACAGTTGGGTGAGCAAACACCTGTTCGAGCCCATCGGGGCAGTATAAAATTATGCGAAAAAATGGTTGTTTAACGTCTTTCAAAAGCAGTGAAAAAAGGAGGATGATCTCGACACGAAAAATACATTTACATTCTGAGAGACAGGTTAAGCCATGGGTTGATCTTGGTATTCATCGTCCAACCTATTACAGAAGGAAGTATGAATGATAAATATTCCATATGTGGTAAGCACACAAACATATTCAATAAAAAAATATTTTGAAAAAGTTAGCGCTGCTCTGGCTAATGGCCAACAGCTTCCCGGTTCAATCGTTGCACCTAAAGATCAAAAGTTCATGAGTGAACTTTTTTACATCTGGCGAATGATAAGAAGAATGGTTTAAATGCTCACTATTGTAACTCCCCATTAGAAATGACAGAAAAAATAAAGGAACTATCCGTGTCTCTATGTGTAGTTACCAACCCGTTTCTGCCCCTTTTTAATGCCATCGCCTAAAAGTACTCTTAATAGTACCACTAAAAATACTTTACTAAGGCACTTTTAATCAGTACTCTTTAAGAGCACTATTCGTATAGCACGAGTCAATTAGGAAGGAACAATGATCACTGCCAATGATGTCAAAGTTCGTGGCATAAAAGTTATCAAAGAGGCAATCAAAGATGGTTTACCTCATGCTGTCACTGAAAGAGGAAAGCCTGCTTTTTATGCGATCAGCGTAGAGGACTACGAAGAATACCAAGAGTGGCGCTTGGATAAGGCGATTAGAGAGGCAGAAGCTGATTACGACGCCGGTAACTTTTCTGTAATCACGGACATTGACAGCTTCATAGATGGAATTATCAATGAACCAGATAGTAACAACACCGGCCTTTGAAAGAAGACTAAAAAAGTTCCTAAAGAAACACCCCGACATGCAAGCACCTCTAAAAAAAGTGCTCAAGATGATACAACTGAATCAGCTAGGACACCCTTCACTGAGATTACACAAAATCGAGGGTAAAAATTGTCATTCTGTATCATTAAATATGTCGTATCGGCTAATGGTTGAGATCCGAATAAAACAAGATGGGACTGTGTTGTTGATAGATATCGGCAACCATGATGATGTTTACTAAAACAGTTCTGATAATTGCGTTGCGCACGAACTTATAGAAAAGCGCTCTACTGCGCTTTTCTATTGATCTTCCTTGCATAAGCAAAGAGAGAATCTGCCTCCTGTGCCAGAAGGTTATTAAGATGGGATGCAAACGTAAAGGATGCGTTATAGTTTGCGGGTACTGCACCAATCGCTTCTCGAACTGCCACCATAACGTAGTCGTTATCGTTCGTGATAAGGCGTGTTGATTGGTGAAGGACGACGCCGGGAGGCGATTCGCCCCTTTTTCATCGGGTTTGGTTAAGCAAAGGCTGATTTCAGTCGGTGCCACAGACGGCCATCAATAGCTGATAGTCCGAAAGCTATTAACCCCATTCCCAAGATATGAATAACTTCCAGAGATTCGTTCAGAAATAGTGAGCCAAGCAAAGTTGCAGAGACTGGTACAAGCAGTGTTACCAGCAATACGTTTGTTGCGCCTGCCAGCTCAAGGATTTTGAAATAGAGAACATAAGCTATCGCCGTGGAAGCAACAGCAAGCCCTGTAATCGCTATCCATGTGCTCATGTTTGTTCTCTCCGTATCGATAGTACCATCTACAAATAGCGTGATAGGAAGTAATAAAAGTGTTGAGGCGGTGACCTGTCCTGCTGCGGTAACAACAGGATTAATGCCCAATGATTTGAATCTGCGTCCGTATACACCTGCAAATGCATAAGATACTGTGGCAGCAACAATAGCAAGTTGTGCGAACAAGCTGCCTACGCCACCTAAAGCTGGTACTCCTATCATTACGACTACACCGACGAAGCCGAGAACAACGCCGAACAATTTTAACGGAGTTGGTCGTTCATCAGGGAGCAAAATACCTGCCACAACTACGGTAAATATGGGCGTTGCAGCGTTCAGAATTGAGGCCAGACCTGATGCAATCTGAGTTTGCCCCCATACAATCAAAGCAAAGGGAATAACGTTGTTCAGCAACCCCATCCCTAAGAATGCCCCCCAGACTTTTAGACTTTTTGGCGGACGTAAGCCAAGCATCATGGCTATTCCCCATAGCGTAAACGCTGCAATGCCAACTCTAAGTGTCACTATGGTTAATGGAGGGAGGTCATTGACCACTACGCCTACAAAGAAGAAAGATCCCCCCCATAAGATGGAGAGCAGAATGAGCATAGCCCATACTTTTGAGTTCATAGAGTGATTAATGCTAGATGTCATGTTCGTTATCATCCGTGTTATTCGTCTTTACGTTCATATTAGATATGGTGACAACCTGAAAACATCCGAAAATTGCGCCACATTCAAATTGAAGGGTTAATAAACAGCCGTGAATTAACCAGCAAGAATCGGATGGCATCATCAAGCTTGATGTGATGAGATATTGATGAATCCAGCGAAACAGTGAGCGTAGCCATGCCAAAGCTATCTGAAAATAAAATGAAAAATGCAGTAGCGCAGAGCGATGGATCTTTTGACGGACAGTTTTACTATGGCGTTATTACCACTGGCGTATTCTGTTTGCCATCCTGCTCAACCAAAGCCGCAAATCCAGAAAACCTGAGATTCTTCTTAGATATTGAATCCGCAATGCAAGCAGGGTTTCGTCCATGTAAGCGTTGCAATCCAGCAGGACAGGATGAACGTACTCATCAGCTAATCGATGTAGCTCGCTATATAGAAACTAATGCCGAAGACAAAATGACACTAACCCAGTTAGGCAATATTGCAGGGCTTTCGCCTTCCCGATTACAACGCACATTTAAAGACATGTTTGGTGTGTCACCCAAGCATTATCAGGATGCAGTGCGAATGCGAAAATTTAAGCGTTCGTTAAAAGAGGGAGAAGGTGTGACTGATGCAATTTATTCGTCAGGTTATGGCTCAATAAGTCGGGTATATGGTGAAGCAACCAGAAGTATAGGCATGACGCCAAAAGCATACAAAGCTGGCGGTAAAGGTGAAATTATCCATTACGCATGTCGAGAGACGGCACTTGGATATATGATAATGGCAGCGACAGATAAGGGGGTATGCTCGGTACAGTTTGGTGATGACAAAGATTCTTTGCTAACTCTGTTAGGTGATGAGTTTCCAGAGGCTAAGCTTGTACTTTCTGCGGCACAAGACGCACCAGAGCTGGATAGCTGGATGTTTGCTTTAGATCAGCATATAAGTCAGGGCGCTCCTAGACCCGATGTGCCTCTTGATATCAGAGGAACGGCATTCCAAATCAAGGTGTGGCAATTTTTACTAAGCATTAAAGAAGGGGACGTGATGAGCTACGGTGAAGTTGCCGAGCATATTGATAGCCCGAAGGCGGTTCGCGCTGTAGGCACCGCTTGTGGCAAAAATCCAGTTGGGATTCTTATCCCCTGTCACCGAGTATTGCGCAGTGACGGTTCTTTAGGAGGCTACCGCTGGGGACTAGAGCGCAAAAAAACATTGTTGGATATGGAAAGAGCAAGGCGCTAATTCAATTGACCACTAAATAACTGTAATGTACACCTCGTGTCAGGGCGAACTGTTCTGGCACGGTCATGTCCCAAAGCAAGGCTGCTACCCTCTCAAATATGACTAAGACATTGCATAAATTTTGCTTCAGCCGTTGAGTAACAAAGCCCATCGATAATGATGCTACTCAGCATTAAATACATACCCTGCTTGCTCTTTAGAGACTGTACCTGAATGACTGAATCGAGAAGGATAAGCTTGATAAAGCGAACATCAAGCCGAACTGTCATTACGCAAACATCACGAGCGAATAGGCAATGGGTCATGGCGGTATCATGCAAGGTGGCAATCGCACCACCCTACATCTTGATAGCCTTGCACTTTTTCAGTTGGTACAATTTCCGCAACGCCCTCTCCGTCAGCCATTAGAGTCAAGCGGATGTCACTATAATGGTTGAAAAAGGGCTGGCAACAAACCGACATTGTTGTTGGTGATTTTTTGGATATGGATAGACATAAAATACCACTCGGTTAAAAAAACGATAAGCCTAGGGTCTGTTGACCTTTGGTGATGATTTTTGCAGCAGTTTGTGGGGGCTTTATACAAGGCAGAGGCTTTGATGTGTAGCTAGCCTACATGAGAAGCCGATAACGCAGGAGAAAGTCCCCACAAACGCTGCCCGAAGGGTTCAGCCCTAAGCGTTTTATGCTTTGTTGAGGTGTATTTGCTTAGAATGACTAGGCGGCACACACCTCGCCGCGCCTAAAGCGCTTATGGCTAGAACAAAATTCAACCACCAAAGGTCAACAGACCCTAGACAAAAACTTAAGGCGGAAACAAAGTGGCAAGACCAAAAAAAGAACGAAATATTTGCAGAAGAGCGCCATACGAGTGCTTTAAACCCAATGGGGTGCCGCTTTCCCAACTCGATAAAGTTGATCTGTTGGACGAAGAACTCGAAGCACTGCGCTTGGCCGATCTCGAAGATCTCAGTCAAGCAGACGCGGCGGCTAGTATGGGGATCTCTAGGCAGACGTTTGGCAATATCGTAAAGCGTGCTCGTGCCAAAGTGGCTCAAAGCTTAGTTCATGGTCAGGCACTCATATTTAGTCGCGAACCATAGCCATTACCTAACAGTCTGGTGCTTGCGGTTCCTTAATTTGGTAAAGCACACTGGCGTGTTCATCACACATGTCGACGCAGTTGCACTCTCTTTCTATTTTGATCCTAGCAAGCCCACCACAACTGCCTTGTATCGTTTGACGTTTTAGTATCACACCTATCGCCATCAAGATTACAACAATCAGAAATATCGCAAAGCTGATTAGATATATCATTGTTTTTTCTCAGGTTGGTCGGATAACTTGAACACTTTCGCCAAGTGATTTATCGCTCGTGGTGAAAGCTTATTAGTCAGTGTTAGTTGGCCTGTAACTCCCCCACCATTGAATGCTTCTCGCAGACCAATCGCGGAAGTGTGTGTTGCACTCTGACTTGAACAGCTTGCTTTATTTTTCTTAGCCGAAGGCCGAGCAAATTCAATTTTAGTGACTGGCGTTAAGTGGTTTTCATCAAAGCTCTCCACAGAGAATCCTCGTGGTGCACTCAGAACGCGAACATTGAGCTTAAACAGTGTACTCAGCATATTCGAACCGATTGAACGAACGACAACAGCATCTACCTGATTGTCTTGCAATACCTTGCGCCAAAAGTGCTTATGACCACAACACGATGATGACTGAGGTCGTTCAAGGATTCGTTTGGTATTGGTTTGGTTGTCCCACAGCATAATTTGAGGGGCTTTTGCAAAGTGATTGGAAAGAGAGGATTCGCAGCAGGGAATGGCAAACAACATAGTGTTCTCCTTTATCTGAGTAAGGAGGCCACTATACAATTAATTATTGGCATATGCCAATAATTAATTGTGCAAAATTAGGATCCGCCGCACAAAGGAAAATCCGTTATCCAGCGCAGCGCAATGTCTGCCCAGCCGATTGCAATGCCTGCCATTCTTCCCGTAATACACCGTATCGCAGTGAATCATAATATTGGCCTTCCCAGAAGCGTACCCGGCGTATCCGCCCTTCTTCCTGCATGCCGAGTGCTTCTGCACATTTCATCATCCGAGGATTGCCAGACCAGGTTGTCAGGCCAATACGGGCAACGTCATAGCGCTCGAAAAGATGGGAGATCCAGAGAGTCAGCGCTTTACGCCCAAGTTTCCGTCCCCAATAGCGGGACGTAAACAGGGTGATCCCCACTTCCAGCCAACGGGTAGACTGGTCCTCCCAGTAACAGGAAAGATAGCCAATCGCTTCGCCCTGATAATCAATCACCATGGCGGTTTCAGCCTCTTTCAGGCGCTTGAACAGGTGGCGCCGGAACTGGAAACGGGATTGGTATTCAAGTGGAAAATACGGCGCATCATGGGCCTTCCACTCGTTTTGTACGTAGATAAAGTGCCAGAGATGATCCCTTTCATCGTTTCTGGCAGGCCGCAAGCCAATATCGTCAAGCTTTAACATGGTTCTCCTTGTCATGTCGCCGTGTCATCACGGTCTTCTTGATTCCTAAGCTATAGCAGCTCAGAAAAGATAGCCAACAGAAAACGTTATCTTCGAATCATTATTGAACGTTTTCCTCAAATACGCATTCCGTTTCATCAAATGATCAAGGGTAACGGATCACCGGCGGGGAGATAGGTAAGATGGGGATCATGTGGAGGACCGCATCTGTGCCCCCTCCACACCGTTCAGCAGGTTATATGTTACAGCGAGACAGTCTCAGGGCCCGAGAAGGCGTTTACCGCCGGCACTTCGCCTTCAAATTTCTCATATTCCACCAGGCAGGTATAGGCACTGCACGCTTGAGCAAGCTCTGAAGTACCGATATCCAGCGTGACTGTATTCGGGTCGCCATAGGTATCGAGCGCCCCGATTTCCGCCCCTGTCGGACCGTACCAGGCTCCCTCCTGGATCCGGATGACGCCCGGTGGATAATTGTCTGACACGACAGCGCCGGCAATCAGCTGTCCCCTATCGTTATAAACCCGAATAAGATCACCGTCTGCGATACCACGCGCTTTGGCATCTTCCGGGTTGACATACGCGGGCTCACGTCCCTGTACTGTGTAGGTGTCACGCAATCCAGGCGATTCACACATCTGTGAATGCAAGCGCTTGTCAGGGTGGCAGGATTGCAGCCACACCGGGAATTTGTCTGATCCCGGCCCGCCATGGGAGCGTTCGGCTTTTTCAAACCACATCGGATGTTCCTGGCAGTATTCGTAACCATAACTGCCGATTTTCCGACTGGTGATCTCAATAAAACCCGAGGGCGTCCCCAGCGGGTTAAGCTCTGGATCTTCGCGGAATGCGGCATGACGGACAAAAGTGTTTCCTTTGCCAAAGCTGACATACCCATCACGCCAGAAGGTATCAAAATCCGGCATGTCAAATTTGCCCTTGTTGGCTGCGACACACTCGTTGTAAAGCTTTTCTACCCATTGCATTTCGGTCATATGCTGCGCGTATTCTTTGTCTTTGTTCAGGCCAAAACGCGCAGTCAGCCCTTTAAAAATGTCAAAGTCCGTGCGGGAATGATAGAGCGGATCCACCAGCTTGTGCATGGCAAGAACGCCAGTTGCCGAGTAAGCCCCATAAAGATCGATATCATTCCGTTCAAACTGGGTGCAGGCGGGTAACACAATATCAGAGAACCGACAGGTAGCACTCCACGCATAATCGATGGCTACGGCAGTTTCTATGTTGTGATAGGCCTTCTTCATCCGGTTGTGATCCTGATGGTGATGCCAGGGGTTGTTACCACTTACCACCACCATCTTAATGGGTGGCAGCTTCACTTTGTTACCGTTGTGGTTGATCACTGTGCCGGGCGCTTCAATGGCTTCAACCCAGCGAGCCACCGGAATGGTGCTGGCGTAGCCTTTGAAATCGCTGTTGTTGTATTTAGGCTCCATACCCGGGTCGAGGTTGCGCGGGAAACCACCAGGGCCGGAGGCACCCGTCGCTGGTTCACCAATACCACTGTAATGGTGAGCATAAGAAACGCCACCGCCCGGCAAGCCAATACTGCCGAGCATACTGGCAAGTACAGCCCCCATCCAGTACGGCTGCTCACCGTGTTGTTGGCGTTGCACACACCAGCCAAACATTAGCTGAGTACGTTCTTTTGCCAGCATGCGGGCGAATTCACGGATACGCTCTGGCGAAATACCGCAGATTGTTGATGCCCATTCCGGCGTTTTTTCGACTTTGTCTTTGGTTTTGCCCATCACGTAATCGATAAAAGGTTCAAAGCCGATGCAATAAATTTTGATGAACTCTTTGTCATGAAGATTTTCAGTGTACAAAGTGTGCGCCAATGCCAGCATAAAAGGCACATCGGTTTGTGGGTTAATGTACTGATGTTCACAGCCGAGAAACGCCTGGGTTTTACTGACCACGGGATCAACAGAAATCACCTTGATTTCACCCTTCGCCACTTTGTCTTTCAACTGCTCAAAGTAGCCATATACATCATGCGTGGGACACTGCCAGCCCACCTGGGCATTTTTCACCGGATCATTGGCCCAGATAACAATTTGTTTGGCGTTATCCAGCAACAGTTGCCAAGAAGTTTGCTGCGCATAAACTTCTGTTGAACCGAGTACATAAGGCATGATGGTTTGCCCAGCACCGGTGGAGTAATCCCCGATTTTCTTCACAAAGAAACCGTGCATCGCCAACGCACGCTGCATGTGAGTGGTGCAACTGTGGAACTGCCCGGTCTGGCGCCAGCCGGTTTGGCCAGCCAGCAGGCCTGACGGCCCGTAGGTTTTCTGTACCCGCTCCAGTTCGCTGTAAAACAAATCAAGCGCCTGATCCCAGGTGACACGGACAAAACGGTTGTCTCCCCGGGTAGTATTCCAGCCTTCTGAACGTTTCAACCAGTCAAGGCGCACCATAGGGTAGCGCACGCGGGAAGGGTTATAAATTAACCCCTTAATTCCCGCTAACATGGCTGTCGGGTGTTTGTCGTGAGTAAATGCCACCACGTCTGCCACTTCTCCGCCGACAATGCGGGCACGAAATGCGCCCCAATGGGAGCCGGAGGTGCGCCATACCCCCTCCAACAATTCTGGATTTGCATAAGCATCTGTCGCGACGAGAAGGCTGGGCCCAATGGCAGCCGTTGCGCTGACAGACAAGATACCTTTCAGGAAAGTACGCCGATTAATTGTCATGCTGCTATCCCTCTCAGTGTTCTACAAAGGTGCTGGAGTGTTTTTGCAGGTACTTAAGCACCAAGGCTCGGGTGGCTTGATCAAAGTTAACAAATCCCATCATGCCGTCGAACATACCCGGCCAGGTATTGGCATCAAAGTGGGCTACATCCGGTTGAGTGTGGCATAGGCTACAGTTGGTGTTATACGCCTGTTTCGCTTCAGTCCAGATAGGATCGATGCTCCCCAGGAAGTCCGCTTTTTTCACCCAAAGATCCACTTCCACACGCTGCCAGGTCAAGCCGGTCAGCTCGTCTTCCTGGGTTTCAAACGTGCGGATGTCATCCTGACTCTGTGCCACCTCTTTTGTCAGAGCAGCAGAAGCGATATTCAGGCCGAAACCTTCATATATCACCCGGCCAAATCCTTTCATCTTACGCCAACCGGTCAGGGTGACTTTTGCCGCCTGATCGTTTTCTTCCAGAATCGTCACCATAGAGGCCGGTTCCAGCGTACCTCCATCCTGTGTCAGTCCTGAGTCCACATACATTTCCAGGAAATTTACGCTGTAAATCGGGGAACCTTGCGCATAATCCGTGCTTTGAGACTGAGAAATCAGCTTACTGAGCATACCGCCGGTAGAATCCATTTCTGCGGGAAGCTCATGGGCTATCCCTTTGTGGCAGTCTAAACAGCTTTGATTTTTCTCCGCCGCATGCTGCATTTGAAAACGCGAAGTGGGCCTCATCTTCTCAAACTGCATGCTTGCGTATTGGTGGCAGGCTTTGCATTCTTTTGAACCATTGGCACTGAACCTCGCCCATTCGTGTTGTGCTAGCTCCAGCCGCTTGGCAAGGAATTTTTCCCGCGTATCAATCATGCCAAAGACCTGGGCAAACACCTCTTTACTGGCCTGCATTTTCCGTGCGATTTTGTCTGTCCAGTTATGGGGGACGTGGCAGTCAGGGCACGTTGCCCTTACACCGGTGCGGTTTGACCAGTGAATGGTTTTTTTCAGCTCCGGATACACATTGTCACGCATGGTATGGCAGGAAATGCAGAATTGTTCGGTGTTGGTAAGCTCAAGCGCCGTATTAAAGCCTCCCCAGAAAATGACACCCGCGATAAATCCACCAAGGGTCAGAACCCCAAGGCTTATTTTGGTGGCTGGACGCCGCATGGTCGCCCAAAGTTTTCGAATGAAATTTTTCATGGTCATGTGCTCTTGGTTGGATCAGTGAATATGAACCGCTGTTAGCCGTGCCCCGGAGGGCCAAAAAAGAACACTTGACTCATCCAAATGAGGAAGCCGTATCCCCCTATCAGGACGACACTAAGAATGGGAAACAGGAACACAGCAATAAAGAAAAATGCTCGCCATTCAAACGTTCCCTTTTCCCCTTCTCTCACAATATCAATATCTGCTTCGTTTTTTTCCATGACGTTGCCCTCACTTCTCCGACCTCTTTTCACTGGGTTTATACGGAATAGAAAATGTATTCCTCACTAGTCTAGAAAGAGGAATATGCATTCGGTGTCTCTATGTTGACGCAACGATAAAAGGGGATTTTTAGATACAGGCCGCAGATGGACTGTGGAAGAAGGAGTCAGGTCGTTTGGGTATACCGCATTGAATATATCTGAAGAAGGGAAACACTTTTATAGGTTTTATCAACTAACTACCACGAAAAGCAGCTTTTATCCTAAGCTGAACCAGCCACCAGACAAGACATTGAAGGTTCATTTATTCGACCAGTGCTCAACAATCAAACCTCTCAATGACCTTTGCAACATAGTGATTTTTAAATGTTAATCGAAGATATCTATTTACACTGTAAAGCGGAATAAAGACGCGTTCACGCCCATTTATGCACTACGCTTTTTATACCCAGCCAGTTAAAAGATAAAAAAAACAATGACCTTGAGTACTTCCCCCATTCTTTATCATGTGTATATCCGCAGCTTTAAAGACAGCAATGACGACGGTGTGGGTGACCTGCAAGGCGTAATCGACAAGCTTGACTATTTTCGCTGGTTAGGCGTCGACGGTCTTTTACTGTCACCGGTTTTCGCATCACCATTGAGCGACTTTGGTTACGATATCACTAACTTATGTGCTATCAATGACGAATACGGTGATCTGGAAACCTTTTCCAGACTGGTACAAGAAGCCAGGAAACGTCATCTCGCAGTGATGCTTGACTTTGTCGCTAACCATACCTCAACCCAGCACTCCTGGTTTATCGAAAGCAGCGAAGGCGAAAACTCACCAAAAGCTGATTGGTATGTGTGGGCCTGTGCCAAACCGGATGGCACGCCGCCGAATAACTGGCTCACCATTTTCGGTGAATCCGCTTGGCGCTGGCACCCAACCCGGGGGAAATACTATTTACACAACACCCTCAGCAATCAGCCAGACCTCAACTACCGTCATCCCGACGTTGTGCGCCAGCTCATGAAAAGTGTTCGTTTCTGGTTTGATGCCGGCATTGATGGCTTGCGTCTGGATTCAGTGAACTTATTCCTTCATGACGACAAACTTCGCAATAACCCGCCACGCCACCTCGGGTGGCAAGAAGAAGCGCGCACCGATCCTTATCGATACCAAAGCCAGCGCTACAACATAAGTCGTCCCGAAAACATCCACCTGCTCAAACAATTACGGGTAATTGCTGACAGCTATGATGAGAAAAAATGGCTTCTCGGATCACTGAGCGATCCCTCCCCCTATGCAGTGATTGACCGCTATACCAGCGAAGGGGACGCACTGGATGCTGCCAATGTGTTTGAGTCTCTGAGCCTTTGCCAAAACGTTGAGCAGGTCGGCAACCAACTCAATGCCTTTTTCAGTGCGGTTCATCCCGGTATTGGCTGTTGGAGCACCGGTAATCATGACATTGCCCGTACCGTTTCACGTTGGCAAAACGGAAAAAACCAACCGGAGGCAGCCAAGTTGCTGCTAACCCTGTTGGTATCCCTTCAGGGGGTGATCAGTCTGTTTCAAGGCGAAGAATTGGGGCTCACAGAGGCCAATGTGCCTCCCTCGCAGAGGAAAGATTTATTCGGCCAGCAGGTGATCGCCAATTATGTCGGTCGCGATGGCTGCCGCACCCCACTCCCTTGGCAAAGCAATGCAATGCATTTCGGCTTTAGCTGCGTGTCTCCCTGGCTTCCCCCCGATCCCAGCCATGCGGCATTGGCGGTAGATATCCAACAGGCGGATACACAATCCGTGCTTCACTTCACCCGGGAATTGCTTGCATGGCGCAAACAGCAAATTGCCATGCAAGAGGGCACCTGTCGGGTATTAGCATTTAACGCTGCACTCATGGTGTTAGAGCGGCATCATGCCGACCAAACGCTGATCATCGCATTCAATGCCTCTAACAGCGATGCGACGGTAAAGTTGAATTTACCTGCCCCGGCCACGTTGCTTTCCCTTCCCCACATGAATACCGCCTCATCACTGGTCGACGGTGTGTTGAAATTACCACCTTGGCAGGCTTGGGTAGGCGAGCTGCAACATCAATCCCCCGGAGCATGAAACGCACGACATCTCAACGGCCATTGCCTCAGCCCCCACGCCAATCCTAAAGAAGGCAGGACTGATATCCTGCCTTCTTTAGGATTTTCAGCGTTTATCGGAGGCTTATGGCGTAACGATCAAGGATGGCTTGGTCTCGCCCGCCACTGATCGTTTGAACGCCTTTCCGTCGCGATCGAACAGGTGACAATAATCTGCCGGAAACTCGATACAACGTTTGTCTCCGGCACGTATGTTGGTCTGTCCCTCTGTCCGGATCACCACAGGCTCAGCACTTTGCGGCGTATTGAAGTACATCAGACACTCATTACCTAGCTGCTCCACCACACTCAACGTCACACCACCTTCCTGGATTGCATCTTTTTCGCCAAAGCGGATGTGCTCCGGACGGATACCCACCACACAAGGATCTCCCACCTTGGCGCCGATGGTATTCGCTGACACCACAATCGCCTGTCCACGGTGGATTTGCACTTTGGTGGTCACTTCACCGGGTTCCACAATATCAGCCGTCAGGAAATTCATTTTCGGTGAGCCAATAAAACCCGCCACAAAGGTGTTCGCTGGATGGTTATAAAGCTCAAGCGGCGAACCTACCTGCTCTACACGTCCTGCATCCAGTACCACGATTTTGGTGGCTAGCGTCATTGCTTCCACCTGATCATGGGTAACGTAGATCATGGTTGCACCAAGGCGCTCATGCAAGCGGGCGATCTCCATGCGCATTTGTACGCGCAAGGAGGCGTCCAGGTTCGACAGGGGTTCATCAAACAGGAACACTTTTGGCTCACGCACAATAGCGCGGCCAATAGCAACACGCTGACGCTGACCGCCGGAAAGCGCTTTTGGCTTACGTGCCAGCAAGGTATCAAGTTGCAGTGCTGCGGCAACTTCACGCACTTTTTCATCCACGGTTTTGGCTTCAGCTTTCGCCAGTTTCAGGCCAAATGCCATGTTGTCGTATACCGTCATGTGCGGATACAGGGCATAAGACTGGAACACCATGCCGATGCCACGCTCTGGCGGCGGTAGGTCGTTGCAAACTTTACCATCAATTTTCAGGTCTCCCGACGTAATATCTTCAAGACCTGCAATCAGTCTGAGCAAGGTGGATTTACCGCATCCTGAGGGGCCAACAAACACCACGAAATCCCCCTTGTTAATGTGCAAATCCACTTCCTTGGTGACATGAACCTTCCCAAACGTCTTATTGACCTTATTTAAAATGACCTCAGCCATATTCTGTCCTTTCCCTGTTAAATCGTTGCAAATGCCGCCTGATATGGCGGGAGAGTGACCGATCCATTTCCCAGCCCGAATGTAAACCCATGGCCTTCCAATGGCTGCCAGTTTCCTTCTGGCAATGAAAGTGTCATGTCAGCCCCGGACAGATTGAACGCCACCAGCAGACGCTGTTCGTCGTTGTAACGGATAAAAGCCAGTCCCTGGTCATGGGAAGTCACATCACTGAGTCCGCCGTCAATTAGCACCCGGTGTTGCTTTCGCCACCGAAGGTAGGTGCGGTAATGTGCTAACATGCTATCACTTTGCAGTTCCTGTTTATCCACTGCCAGCGCGAGGTGACGCGGGTCGACAGGTAACCAGGGTTCAGCCGTACTGAACCCAGCGTGCTCTTCGCCCGCATGCCAGGGAATTGGCGTACGGCATCCGTCCCGGCCTTTGTATTCCGGCCAGAAAGGAATGCCGTAAGGATCCTGGATTTTCTCAAATGGGATGTCTGCTTCCGGCAGGCCAAGCTCTTCTCCCTGATATAAACACACACTGCCACGCAAGGATGTCACTAGCGCCAGTAACACTTTGCCATAAGCGGTCTGATCTCGCTCCCCTGCCCCCCAGCGGGTAATACAGCGCACCACATCATGGTTAGAAAGCGCCCAACAGGCCCAACCATCGTTAATGGCTCCTTCAATTTTGCCGATCACTGAAGCCAGATAATCTGGCGAACGGTGCACGTTGAGCAAATCAAAGGTGTAGGCCATGTGCAGTTTGTCATTATCTGCGGTGTACTGTGCCATCAGTGCCAGTGGGTTATCATCACCAATCTCCCCGACTGTGGTGATGCCGTCATATTGGTCGAGCACTGCGCGCAGCTTTTTCAAGAAGATGAGGTTTTCTGGCTGTGAAATGTCATATCGGTGTTTTTGCATTGAGTACGGGTTGGTTCCCGGCACACCGAGCGATTTGCTGTCCCCGGATGACAACGGCGGGTTGTCGCGCAATTGACGGTCGTGGGTGTAAAAGTTAACCGTATCGAGACGGAACCCGTCGACACCCAAATCGAGCCAGAACGTCACACTATCTAAAAGCTGTTCCACGACCTCTGGGTTATGGAAGTTCAGGTCAGGCTGGCTGACAAGGAAGTTGTGTAGGTAGTACTGCTGACGCCGACTTTCCCACTGCCAGGCACAGCCTCCAAAAATGGAGAGCCAGTTGTTTGGCGGTGTTCCGTCCGGTTTGGGATCAGCCCACACATACCAGTCGGCTTTCGGGTTATCACGGCTGGCACGGCTTTCCTCAAACCAAGGATGCTCATCAGAGGTATGGCTGAGCACCTGATCAATCATCACTTTCAGCCCCAGATCGTGCGCAACCTTTACCAGGTGTTTAAAGTCATCCAATGTGCCAAACAGCGGATCCACGTCCCGGTAATCAGCAACATCATAGCCAAAGTCTTTCATAGGCGATGTAAAAAAAGGCGACAGCCAGATGGCATCCACCCCCAGTGCAGCCACATAGGGCAATTGCTGGGTGATCCCGGGCAAATCGCCGATCCCATCCTGGTTAGCATCGTAGAAACTGCGTGGATATATTTGGTAAATCACCGCGCCACGCCACCAGGCGAACTGTTGTTGTTTCATGTGTCTGTTTATCCCTTAACTGCGCCAGCGGTAAGGCCGGAGACGATTCGACGTTGGAAAACCAATACCAGGACAATAAGCGGCACAGTGACGATGACAGACGCCGCCATGATGGTGCCCCATGGCAATTCGTATTGACCGGCACCGGAAATCAGCGCGATCGCCACGGGAACCGTACGTTGCTCATTTGTCAGGGTGAAGGTGAGAGCAAAGAGGAATTCATTCCACGCTGCGATGAAAGCCAGCAGACCTGTTGTCACCAACGCCGGCCAAAGAAGTGGCATCAATACTTTTGTGATGATCTGCCATGGGGTCGCGCCATCCACAATCGCCGCTTCTTCGAGTTCGAGAGGAAGCTGTTTCATGAAAGTGGTGAGCACCCAGACCGTAAACGGCAAGGTGAAAATCATGTAGGCAAGCGCCAACCCGGGCATAGAGTTGTAAAGCCCAAATGCGCGGATCAATTCAAACAACCCGGACAGCACTGCGACCTGCGGAAACATAGAGACCCCGAGGATCGTAAGCAATACAATATTACGGCCACGAAAGCGGATACGCCCCAGCGCGTACGAGGCGGTAACCCCCAGTAATAGAGAAATCGCCACAACCACGGTGGAAACCAGCACAGAGTTGAGCAGATTACGCTCAAACACCCCGCCGGAAAACACCGATGCATAATTCCCCCAATCCAATGAGGAAGGCAGGTACACCACCTGAAACAGCGCCGAGCCAGATTTAAAAGAGGTGACGATAGCGTAATAAAACGGGAAGACCGAAAATACCACGATCACGGCCACCAAGAGGTAGAAACCTACCTGCAAATACCATTTTTTCGACATATCAATGGCCCTCGTTCATGCTTTTACGCCCAAGGTAGAGGTAGGCAACAGTGCATAACGCCACAATGAGAAACAGCAACGTAGATGCGGCTGAACCATAACCAACGTCCTGGAAATCCACCAGATTCTGCCGCGCATACACCGACATCGACATAGTGGCTTCGTTAGAAGGCGTAAGCACATAAATAAGGTCAAACACCCTGAGTGCATCCAGCGCGCGGAACACCACCGCAACCATCACGGCTGGCATGATGAGGGGCAGAGTGACCCTGAAAAAGACGCTAACTGGATGGATACCGTCAATCTTGGCTGCCTCGTAGCAATCGGATGGCAGCATCTGCAAGGCGGCAAGCACCAGCAGTGCCATAAACGGGGTGGTTTTCCACACATCCACCGCGATCACCACATTGAGCGAGAGATCCGAGTCAGCAGTCCAGGCGAGGGGCGAGGCGATCAACCCCAAAGTTATCAGAAAATCATTGATGATCCCGAACTGATCATGAAGCATCCAGCCCCACATTTTTGCGGAGACTATGGTGGGAATAGCCCAGGGTACAAGAACCGCTGCGCGGACCAATCCCTGCCCTTTGAACTTTGTATTGAGCACCAGGGCAACCACGATCCCGAACACGGTTTCCAGGCTCACAGAAACAATAGCGAAATACAGAGTGTTCCATACTGCCTGCCACCAGGTGGGATCAAACAAGATGCCGTAAAATTCGCCGTCTTCGTAGATGACGTAGTTATCAAGCCCGATGAATTCTGCTACCCCACTGCCATCTAAAGTGGCATTGGTCATACTGAACCAGAATGTTCTCAGTAACGGCCACCCGGCTACCATGGCCAGGGTAATCATCATGGGGGCCAGAAACCACCAAGCGGCGCGGACACGCTTACGCGTGAGTACGCTGGTCTGTTCCATGCAATATCCTTCTGAAAGCGACTGTCAGGCATACAGAAGCCCAGACAGCCTGATCAACACTTACCAACGACCACCGCGGCTGATGCGCTTAAGATCTTTATTGAGTTTTGTCAGCGCCTTATCGGCAGAAACATTGCCAGAGAGCACGCTGTGTGTTGCATTCCAGAAGGCGTTAGATACTTGATTATATTTGGCACCGGTAGCGGTAGACGGACGCGGTGTCCCGTTTGAAAAGGTATTGTAGAGGCTGCCAAAGAAAGGCACTGCCGCCAGCACTTCTTCATCGGCATAAAGCGCTTCAATGGTGGGGTTGTACGAACCTTCGATCGCCCGGCGTTTTTGCTCCTCAAATGAGGTCAGGAACATGACAAGACTTGCTGCCACTTCAGGATTGGCAGAGTATTTGGACACCGCCAGTTGCCAGCCTCCGAGCGTGCCTGTATGGTTGCCGTCGTCTCCGCCTTTTGGCAAGGCGACAACGCCAATTTTCCCTTTCACTGGAGAATCATCACTGTTACCCAGAGACCAGGCATAAGGCCAGTTACGCATAAAAACTGCATTCCCTGTCTGGAACACGCCCCGTGCTTCTTCTTCACCATAATTCAGCACGCCCGGTGGAGAAATGGTGTTAATCCACCCTGCAGCGGTAGTCAGTGCCGTTTTGGCATTGTCATTGTGAATGGTGATCTTGCCATCTTCATCAACAATGGTGCCCCCGTTGTAAGAAGCTACCCACTCCAGTGCATCGCAAGTGAGGCCTTCATACGCGCGGCCCTGCCATACAAAGCCCCACATTTTGTCGTTACCGGCGTCACGCTCCCCTTTCTGGATCTTTTTAGCTGTTGCCGTCAGTTGTTCCCAGGTAGTGGGCGGCACTTCACCATATTGCTCTAACAGATCAGCGCGGTAGTAAAGCACGCCCGCATCGGTAAACCACGGCATCGCCACCAGCCGATCCTTCACCGTGTTGTTCGCGACGATCGCCGGGAAGTGATCATCCTGCGCGCCGTCAGAATACTCTTTGAGATCAATAAAGTGATTGCCAAGGATCCCCGGCCAGATAACATCAATCTGGAATACATCAATGTCTTTAGCGCCTGCCGCCAACAGCTGTTGATAAAGAGCCAGGCGCTCAGTGGTAGAGTTCGGTGTGGTGACGATTTTGGCGGTGTGGCCGGTATCCTGCTCCCAAGCAGAGACACCCTGCTGGCACAGCTCCAACTCCTGCCCGACAGCACCACAAGAGATGGCGATGGTTTCGGCGTAAGCACTGATACTTAGCAAAGCAGAAGCCATTACAGCTCCGAAAATAGCACGTTTCATGGATAACTCCCTGTCGCGTCATCCCGGCAATTACCCGTGTTTTTCTCCTCGCCAGCGAGAGGTCGGCACTTCCAGTTCGGTTGCGCTTATTGAAGGTGCGGTATCATTGGACGACGAAAAATCCGGGTAGGATTTTCGGCCGATCAACCACCCAACAGGGACAGAGGTATACAGTGAATTGTCGAGCAGAACACGTTGGGTAGTCGTCAGTTCAGCCTCAGAAAGGATAACCACGGATCGTTCGGCAATTTTCAGCACCTGATGCCAGCTATCAAAACCATGCAGACGCGCAACCACATCCAGCGCTTGCATGTGCGAACACCGCAACTGGCGCTTTTGCAATTTGGCCTGGCGTTTAAAGGCTTTGATGTCAGAGTCAGTCAGGATAGTGGATGTCACTGTGTTCCCTTAGGATCATTGACCGGTGAAAATACGCACGCAACGGCCCACTCGCAGCCCGCATCCCTTCCGGGTGACAACCAATTTCTTAGAGAGATGTAAGGAAGCAGATATTGCGTTAGCTTTGCCATCGTGGGCGGCCAGCCGATATCCGCGGCTGATGTTTAAACGCTATCACTACGTTTACATTTTTGCAATATCCTAAAAAAGATTGGTAAGCATTCTTTATGCCTGCCGATTTAATAGACAAAAAAAACGAGCCATCTGGCTCGTCAAAGGGTTAGCAAATCAATGCATCGGGCGAACCCAGATGCCAATAGGACAAAGGTATCTATTCGTTGATAATCCTAGTCAATATCTGGGGTTGCCATGTCAGAACTTTGTCAATATCGAGTGAAGTTTATTATCCACCCGATGCAACTTCATCCAAGATAGACAGCACTGAACTGTCTAAATGACCGTCATAAACCTGCCGACAAACCTTACGTCGTACGGCTAAACCAGAGATCAGACGCTCAATTGACAGGTGTTTCTCCTGTTGTTGACTGTTGTAAAACTCGATTGTTTTACTCAATGTTTCATAAGAGAGAATCTCTCCATCAACACGCAGATAGTCCAGTTTGTCCATGTAAGACTGACACTCTTCGGCAATCGTCGCTGCTGGATGGCCCGTCATCGCAGACAACGCAGTAATACCACGCTGCATCGCTTCCGGAGAGGTGTATTTAGACAAAGTGATCGTCAGCTCATCGGCATTGATCTCCACCAGGTGCTTACGCAGTTTTACACGACGTCCTAACCGGCCTCCGCGTTTCTCTTTCCTCTGAATAGGCTCAAACTCACCATCAATAATCTCGGAAAGCTGATCAAGGTCTCTCTTTGGCAAGATCTCGTTGCGAAGTGGGTTTGGCATCGTCGGCGCCAAGGATCGTTTACCCTCGTTGTACGTTTTCGCACGGGAAAAACGGATCACTTCGTCGACATTGCACTTGATGTCTATGCGATAATCCGGATGCTTTTTATCATCATCTAAGCGATACAGCGTCAAGTGATAACCATACAAATTGACAGCAAACACCCCGTCAGTGATCGTTTCCTTTTTCGCCATCTTACGAAGTTCACGGATAAGATCACTCGAAAAACGCCGCCATTCGATGTTTCTCGCCATTTTCTGGTTCAGATCGCTCAATGTCATCGAATCTTCAAGACGACGTGACATACGGCTTCTGAAGAGGCTGTAGAGCTGGAATACCAGTGTATGTTGGCGCAAAATCTCTGGCGGGAACAGGAAGAAGTAGTCCCGGGTCATCAACTCTTCAAAAAAAGACGGCTCCCACACCATGATGTAGAGATTCGGTTTGATCCGGATTTCTCCATCTTCGCCTTCCCTTGGCGCTTCTTCAGAAGCCGTGATTGTGCGTGCAATAAACCGGAAACGATCACTTTTGAACCCTTCCGGCATATTTTCACTAAGCCAGCGGCCGGTGAGCTCATGGAGCTGGAAATCGGTAAACTCGATACGATCAATACTTTCCCGAATAGAATCACGCGCAGGACCACTGTCCTTCTTACCACGCAGAGACAAGATATCCGTAATATAAACCGGCGTTTTGTTGCCCACTTTCTGGGTTTGCAGCTCGTAATTTGGCAGATGGTGATCATGGTACTGCACGGTTAGAGTGAACAGGGCAAATAACGTCATCAAATCGTCCACCGTCATGATAGATTTAGACGATCGGGTTTCAATGATCGCTTTTGTGCCGCTGATCGCCACCATCGACTTCTGGTAACTTTTCTTGGTCCGCGGCGGAGCCAAGGCCTGATCAATAATACCTGCCCAGCTAGTAGGAGAGATCAGAATCTGATCCTTTTCATCTGGCATTGTGGGTGGCGTTCCCAGGCCATGTTCATGCAACAGCTGCTTATTGACATGATTCTGAGCGAGGGCTTTAGACCGTTTTTGTTTAGCAATAACTTTGGTTTTCTCTGACTGGAGTCCTGCTGAGCCCAGTACCGAAATTAACTGACTGGGATTAACAAATCGGTGCAGCATGGTTTTACCGGCTAACCCTTCTTCAAAGCGCACACCTTGTTGGGTAAAAAGGCCGATTTGAACCGCAGCACGCAGGCGCTGCTGAATGGCAGCACGGGTCAGCTGCCCGTCAGTGGCTTCAACCAATTCTGTGGTAGACACCAATCCATCTTTTGATGAGAAAGCACGCAGTGAAATCAGATTTAGCAGCTCGAGAATGCTTTTAGTGACCCCCTTGAAATGCTCATACTGGGGAAGCCAATCCACGAGATGCGCGTGAACCTCAAACAGGTGACCATCTTTGTGGGAACGTGGGGCTGTGATCAATATTTTTTCAGAGGGATTTGAGGCCATTCGCCACAGCTCCTTGTTATATCAATATGATTTCAAAATACAGATAACCGTAATTACGCCATCTTTCCGGAAAGAGTAATAGAAAAAATAAAATAAAGAAAGATCTTTTTATTGGGCTTTTTAAACTGATCTCTTTGATTTTAAGAGATCTTATTGATGATATGATCTTATGATCCAACGAAGAAAATCACCGTAAGTGGCTGATAAAGAATAAGATATTTTTATTGATTACTGGAACGATGATCAGGGTGTGCTTGGAAAGATGATCAATAACACATTGAAAGCATGATCATTGTAACGCTGAATCAATGATCATCAGATGCCCGAAAACGTGATCATCAAAGGCACAAAAGCATGATCATGGCTGTTGCACAGGTTATCCACAGCCATACTGGTAATATCATGGAAACCCCGCTCAATTTCTCAAAAAATAGTCCAATTTTAGTTGGAAAGATGATCAGGGAAATCGTATTTCAACGGTTTTGTCACTTTCTTTCGCTGTTTTAGTCCTTGTTGTGGTCAAAGATTTATCGAAATACATTCAGTTGAAATGACAACTCACGTATTTTAGCCAACCCTGAATATGTGTCCGGTCATCGAAACGATGATCAAGCTTTGCATTTGTGCATTTGGATTGGTTTTTTAAAGCGCTTTTCCTGTTTTTTATTGTGCGGAAGAGGCATGATATTTATCTTCAAGTCAGTATTCAAAAGGCATCAGCCGTAATTTATACGTCTCACATCATCGTTCCGAAGCTATCTTGTCTTTCTGTCCATGCAGACACGTCTCTTGATCATTTTTTCGGAATTTTAGGATCCAATTTACAGGATAGCTGCCCAAATCCTCATCAAAAATATGCCTTGATCATTTTTCCTTATCCATCGTTATGTTCCGTAAACATGATCAAGGATGGTCATGGCATTTACATCATTTCGGCTGGTAACCTTTCTTTCCTTGATCATGTTTCCGAAAAGATGATCAAGTGAGTTTCTTGTTATGTAGTGCTGATGTTCTCTGGTCAGGATCAGGCGTAACATTCATATCATAGTAAGTTGAAATTACACACCCCGTAATTTGTACATCACTTTTCAGTGTTCCGGGTAAAAACATCTATTTATAGGGTTTACATTGTAAAAAGGTGACGCCGTAACAGTTCAAATCTGAAATATTTCACACCGCATATGACACATAAAAATTGCACTATTTTTCACCATCTTGACATAAAGTGAGCAAGTTCTTAATTATTTTGCAGTATGTTCAGCTTTTTATTGTGTGTGATGCATTTTACTGTACAATTTGTTTTAATTTTCTTCTAAGGCGAAAAGAAAAATGAATAGGGAAAAGACAATAGAAAACCTGCAAACTATTGCAGAGCAAACCAAGCAGGTTCAGGCTGACCGTATTGAGATCGTGATGGAGGAACGTCATGACCAATTGTTTCCACCCATGTCGAAAGCATTGATGGAAACCCGCTCTGGCCTTACCCGTCGGAAACTGGATGAAGCCATCAGCCGCATGGAAGAAGCCGGCCACCAGTTCACCAAGAACAACGCGAACCACTACTCTATTACCCTTGAGGAAGCCCATCAAATTATGGAAGCGGCGAATATCCCTGCGTTTCATGAAGGTAAAGGTGCGGGTTACAAACCTTGGGTGATTAACATCCAGAACCAAAAAGGGGGGACGGGTAAATCAATGAGTGCGGTTCATATGGCGGCCTGTATGGCGTTGAACCTGGAAAAACGTTATCGCATCTGTTTGATTGACCTTGATCCCCAAGGCTCACTTCGCCTTTTTCTGAACCCGCAGATTAGTATTACCGAGCAAGAAGGTATCTATTCCGCAGTGGATGTAATGCTTGATAATACGCCGCAAACGCCTGACAAAGAATTCATGATGAAAAATGTACTGTTGCCGACACAGTACCCCAACCTGAAAACAATTGCGGCATTCCCGGAAGACGCGATGTTTAACGCTGAAGCGTGGCAGAGCCTGGCGACGAATGGTTCCCTGGACATCGTTCAATTGCTGAAAGAGAAGGTCATTGATGTGATTGCGGATGAGTTTGATATCATCATGATAGACACTGGACCGCACATTGACCCCTTGGTGTGGAATGCCATGTACGCATCCAATGCCTTGTTGATCCCGTGTGCCGCTAAACGTCTTGACTGGGCATCTACGGTCAACTTTTTCCAGCACCTTCCAACCGTTTATGAAATGTTCCCGGAAGACTGGCCGGGCTTGGAGTTTGTCCGACTGGTACCTACTATGTTTGAAGATGACAACAAAAAACAGGTGTCGGTGCTGACAGAAATGAATTACCTGTTGGGTGATCAGGTGATGATGGCGACTATTCCCCGCAGCCGTGCATTTGAAACGTGTGCTGATACCTACAGTACTGTTTTTGATCTCACCGCCCAGGACTTCGAAGGCGGTAAGAAAACTCTTTCAACAGCGCAGGAAGCGGTACATCGTGCCGGGCTGGAGCTTGAACGTGTGCTCCATAGCCATTGGTCGCAGCGAAACCAGGAGTGATAAATGGCGATTAAGACTTCAGAATTGAATGCTCGTCTTTTTGGTAAAGCAGACAAACGACGGGCGACCACCGCGCAAGAAGCACAAAAAGCTGCGTCTGAAAAAGCGGCGGTGATTGAACTTTCCGTCGCAGGTGAAGCGACGGTTGAATTTGAATTGGTGCGCGTACCTGCAGCAGACGTTGAGAAACGGACGTCCGTTTTTGCTGAAAACGCCCGTGAGCAATCGTTCCTCAACGAACTGGCGCTCCAGGACATCCTCACGACGTTAAAAGATCGTGGGCAGCAGTATCCGGCGGTGGGCCGCTGGCGGGAAGATGACAACATTGAAGTACTCGACGGCAGCCGTCGTCGTATGTCCTGTATTCTTGCTGGCCAGGATTTTCTGGTATACGTCGCGAGGGGCATTAACAGCAAGCATGCGAAGTTCTTGTCAGATGTGGCAAATGCCCATAAACCGCTGTCGCTTTACGAGCGCGGAAAGGAAATGCAGGCCATGTTAGATCGTGGCGATGTTGCTGATCAAAAAGAACTGGCAAAAGTGTGTCAGTGTAGTGAAGCCTTGGTCAGTGGCGCACTGAAAGCGGCCGCATTGCCCCTGCCCTTGCTGCAGGCTTACCCGAGTGTTGCTGAGTTAGGTCGTCCGACTATCGTTAAGCTCAATAGACTCTACTTTTCACTCACAGATGAGCAAAAAGAAGCATTGCTGGCGAAGCTGAAAGGTGCACCTGTTTGGCAATCGGTAGACGCTACCGGTGTCAGCCGTATTACCCGGGAAGTGACGTTACTTTTGGAACAATGGTGTGATGCTCTCAAGCCTGCTGCTCTCAGGCCTGAAGTTCCTGCAATTGACTTGGTTAAAGGACGTGCCAGCTATCGCCGTAAAGGCGACACAGTGGCAATAAACCTTAAAAAGCTGAGCGATGAGGATGCCGATGCGATCTTTTCTTTTATCAAATCGCGTTTGAGTCAGTGAACGCAAAAGCACGCTAAGCGCGCCCTGCCCGGGCGCGTTTTTTTATGCTCTGCTTGTAAACTACCTGATTAGTGGCTGCCCCACCCTGCTTTCCGTTATGATGACTGGGGACTTATTGATAAACGGCCACACTGTGATACACGAATCTTTCAGCTTTCTGCAAATGCTTACTGACAAAGCCCGAGATGGTTTTGTCCGCTTTCCTGTTTTTCTTTTCGGTGACGATGTATTCATCGTGCAAACGTTGGGGATGATCAATGAGATAACGGTGATCAGCGATGATTCTGAGTTTGTTGGGGCGATACCCTGGTCGCGCGCAAAGCAAATGCTGGGACAAGAAACGGGCTCGTTGGCGGTGGATATTCGTCACGTGTGGGATATAGAAAAACTGTGTGCGGCGGCAGGGTGTATTCGTGGTGGTGGGTTGCTGGTGCTGATTGCCGGTAAGGAACATCGTACCGGTCTGCGTCGTTTCGACAACCGTCTGATGCAACTCGCTAAACACCCCGCTGTTGCTATCTGTCGCCAAAACGGCGATCACGAATTCCCGTTGGGTGATGTGTGTCTGCATCAAAGCCGCCAACTTGATCCAGTAACAGGGAAAACCGTATCACAACAGCGGGCAGTGGAGGCGATTGAGCGGGTATTGCGTGGACATCGACGCCGCCCTGCACTACTGGTGGCTGATCGGGGAAGGGGAAAATCGTCAGCCATGGGCATTGCGGCGGCGGAGATTCTTCGTCACGGGACTCAAAAAATTATCGTCACTTCCCCGCGTTTCGCCAATGTTGACGCCCTTTTCTCTCATGCGAGACAGCGTGGTGCGTTGCAAGCACAAGGCAAGTTTTCACTGGTTGATGAAAGCGGGGGAAGGCTGGAGTTTATCGCGCCAGACGTCTTGCTACGTGAAAGGCCAATATGCGACTTGCTGTTGGTCGATGAAGCGGCGGCGATCCCTCTTCCTATGCTCGGTAACATAGTAAGGCACTATAGCCGCGTAGTATTTTCATCGACCGAACATGGTTATGAAGGAACGGGGCGTTCATTCAGCACGCGCTTTCGTACACTACTTGACACAGAAGCCAAAGGTTGGCGGGAAATCAGGCTCACAGAGCCAGTCAGGTGGGCGCAACAAGATCCGCTTGAACGTTGGCTCTTCGAGGCTTTTTTGTTTGATGTCGAGCCTGCTCTCCCCGCAAATACCCAAGCCTCTGTTTCATACCAGACATTAAGTCAGACTGCGCTTGCGCAAGACGAAGCCGAGTTACGACAGTTGTTTTCACTTCTGGTCACCGCCCATTACCAGACATCACCCAATGATTTGGTACAACTGCTTGATGGAGAGCATTTGGTGATACTGGGGGCCTACTGCGACGGCGTGCTTATTGGTGCTTTATTGGCGAGTATGGAGGGCGGGTTTGAACCGTCACTCGCTCAGGCTGTAGCGCGCGGTGAGCGCCGGCTAAGAGGGCACTTACTGGCTCAGAGTCTGGCCACTCATACTGGCTTGGCAGAAGTATTGGCTGAACCTATGCTTCGAATTGTTCGGCTTGCAGTGTTGCCTGAGTTCCGTCGCCAAGGGATTGCCCGTTCGCTGGTCAAATACTTTGAAGAAACTGCGTTGAAACAAGGTATTGCTGTCACAGGAACCAGTTTTGGTATCACGCCCACATTGTGGCAATTCTGGTCGAAATTGGGATACCTGCCATTGCGGCTTGGCGTTCAACGGGATGCTGCCAGCGGGACGTATTCTCTGCAGTTGGCAAAGGCCATATCGACAGCTCCGGATTGGTTTGAAGCCTTACGTGCTCTTTTTTATCTTAATCTTGAGCATCAACTTCCGGAACAGTTTGCCGATATGGACAGTGATCTGGTCGCTTTGTTGCTGACAGGAAGTCCCAAGGCTGTTTCCATCGATGAAAATGCTATGAACCAAGTGTCCCTTTTTGCTGACGGAAAGCTGGGTTACGATTTAGTCACAGGCAGTTTGTGGCAATGGTTTATTCATCTGCTTGCCACAGTTCCTATCCAGGATGAAACTGATAACGTGTGTACACTTATGGTTGCCAAGTTGCTGCAACGTCAATCTTGGGAGCGTGTCGCAAAGCATTTTGGTTTTCGGGGAAGAAAAGATACGGAAATGGCAATACGGGATTGGATCCAACATCAACTGACAAAATAAGGATAACAGATGAAATTTGTCGTCGATACACATACCCATACTGTGGCCAGTGGTCATGCTTACAGTACTATCATCGAAAACGCCCAGGTGGCTAAGTCAGTTGGTTTGAGCCACCTCTGTATCACTGACCATGCGAGTACCATGCCTGGTGCGCCGCACTATTGGCACTTTGTTAATCAGAAGGTGATTCCTGATACCTTGTGCGGCGTACATATTTTACGTGGTGTTGAGGCAAATATCATGGATGTACAAGGTGAACTTGATATGCCCTGCTATGTTTACGCCAAGATGGAGTGGGTTAACGCGAGTTTGCATGAAGCCGTCTTCCGCCCGGAAAACAAAGACATTCATACCCGAGCGATGATTGGCGCGATTGCCTCTCAACTTGTCGATGCTATCGCCCATCCTGGAAACCCTTCCTATCCTATTGATGCTGAGGCAGTGGTTGATGCGGCAGTAACGCATGGTGTTGCCATAGAGCTGAACAATTCTTCATTGAACGGTTCCAGACAAGGGAGCGAATCTTATTGCGAGAAAATCGCGGTATTAGCCAAAGAGAAGGGGGCTTGGATAACAACAGGATCGGATGCGCATTTTTGCCATGATATCGGTAATTTTGCCAGTGTGGCTGAGTTGATCCAGCGTGTTGGACTCTCTCAAGATCAGGTCATTACCAGCGATTCATCCTTGTTTGACGCTTTTCAAAAGAAGCGTTTTGGTATTCGTTGTAAACGTGTTGCTGAAATGATGGGGGACGTTTAGATTTACACTGTAAATGTGGCGGGGTGCCAGCCTCAAGTTCATGTGCTTTTATCTAACATTCAATACAGCCAATGCATTGAAACATAAATATACTTCATGGTTACGTTTGCATTTTTTACTGATACTGGTGTTCGCTAATTTCAAATAAAAGTAGCCAGTCATTAAACGTCAGTATTCCGGTTTCGCCATCATGCGTAACATTAATAACGGGGCTGGCTAAAGATTATCAAAGCGTCACTTCGGGAAGGAACCTTAGCGGTGCGGGAGGCGGTGAAATGAATGATTATGATAAACTCTGCGACATCCTGATCGAAAAGTCAGGGGGGGAGAGTCAATGCCAACGTTTTCAGGAGCGTGTTGAATTAGGCAGCGGCGGTATTCTCGCCCGTCTTTATGTGGTGACGCCACCTTTAGATCATGATTGCGAAGACAATGATTTTGGTTATCCTGTCATTATTCGTGATATTAGCCGCAGTGGAATGGGGTTGTTAGCCACAGATGAGATTGATCTTGATGTCAGCTATAGCTTGAAAGTGGTTGATCTTCCCTCACTTAAAGGCTCTCTTATCTATCGGAATGTTGAGCTTGATGGCAAGTTAAGATACGGCTTCAGCCTTAATGAGTGGCTATCAGATGAAAGCCACAACAAGTTATCTGTTTAACCTTGATATAGGTAACTTCCTGATTTAAAAGCGCACTGCCTTGATGTGCGTTTTTGTTCTCGCCAAACGTCGATGATTCTTTCATGACAAGGCAGCATATCAGCCAAAACTCTCTATAATTCATTTATATGACACAAGTATCTTAAATGAGTCAAAGGTCAGTAATTTAATGCGATCTGATTCTAACTTGGGTATCGAGGTATTTCTGTCAACGTGTTTCATCTAGGTAGAATGCGAGTGTGACGTTCGTTCGTATTTTTAGTGTATTTGTTTAGGGGATTACATGCTGCAACAGCTTTTGCGGCTGTCAAATGATGGTCGTAGGGTATACATGACTGTGGTACCTAAGGCAGACCAATATGCCCCCAACATTGAAAAAAAGCACATTATTGATTGGCTGGTAGGACATAAGGTTGCTAGCTTTTTTCGCTTTGAAGAAACCATTGAAGCAGTGCTTGATAAGATCAATGCTTCCAACGATGAATGGAAGGGGGAGCCAGATGATGTCGTTGTCGCCGAGCGTCGTGACGCCAGTGTCAGCGCACGCTTTGATGACGAAAAAATGACGGCATTCCTTCGGGTTAATGGTGCATGTGGCGGTGAGCCTATTAAAGGCAATGATCTTCTCTCGGCGCTCAAAAGTGCACAAATTGTACGTGGTGTAAAGAAACAAACCCTGCAAAAGCTACTGACTGCGTCTGCACGTCTCAAGCCCGGTGAATACCTGGAAGTACCTATCGCAAACGGTAAATGGCCCATCCCGGGTGATGACTCCAAGCTTGCTTATCTGGTTCAAGACAGTAAATCTCGCATATTACGTCCCCAGGAAAGGGAAGATGGTACCGTCGATATGCGCGATCTCGGTAAAATGATCACGGTACAGGAAGGTCAACCCATTGCAAAACGAATTCCTCCTACCAAAGGCATTGAGGGGTTTCGTGTAAGCGGCGAAATCCTGCCAACGACGCCCGGCAATGACCTTCCTCTGAAACTGTATCCGGGGAGTAAGTTCAGTAATAACGATGAGAACGTGATTGTTGCAGAAGTCGCGGGATTACCCATCCTTCATCCTGACGGTGTTGAAGTAGACAATGCATTATGTATGAAATCAGTAACGGTAGCGACAGGGCATGTGGATTTTGAAGGCAGTGTCATTATCAACGGCGATGTAAATGCGGGAATGAAAGTTAATGCCACGGGATCTATCACTGTCGGCGGTGTCGTCGAGTCTGCCAATCTGGTGGCGGGCGGCGACATTATTATTCATAACGGTATTCTTGGCAGGCAGGTACAGAGCGAGAAAGAGATCACCACCAGCCTGAAGTCAAATGGGTCTGTGGTCGCAAAGTTTGCCCAATATGCAAAAATAGAAGCCAAAGGGGATATCACCATCAGTCAGCATGCGATGCATTGCCGCACCTTTACTGAAAGCAACCTGATAGTGTGTGATGACAACAAACGCACTGGTGCGTTGACCGGCGGAACGCATGTGGCGCATTGTTGTGTGAAGGTGTTAACCCTGGGGGCGGCTTCTGGCGTCCATACTTACGTTCACGCATTTACTGGGCTCAGTGATTTGATGTCGCAGACATTAAACCTGTCCAAGGAGCTGGATCACGAGCATGAACAGCTGATGAAAGTTAAAGATGCTGAAATGAAGCTGTTACAACAACCAGCAAACAAACGTCCTGATGAACTGATAGAACGTCTCGCCTGGACAAAAACGCACCACTTTGAACGTATTGCTGACATCAAAGCCAAGATAGAAAACAGTTCGTCAGAGCTTAGCACCCTTTATGGGCGTTATTTTATTGAAGTCTATAAAAACAGTTTTCCGGGGGTGTACTGCCAGATAGGAGAGACATCAATCAACCTGGTGGATGAGTACGGTCCTTGCAAGCTGGTCACCGATGGCAAGGAAATTAAAATTGAGTTGTCATAGCCGATATCTCAGACGCGCTGGTATCCCATTTTGTCCGCCTAACGTTTTAGCACTATTTACACTGTAAAATTGTGTAGCCTGAAAAGCACTTAATGGTGTCTTTTCGTTTCTAACCCACTTTTTGGACCTTGCCATCTTTCAAAGCCTGAAGCACTGCAAGTTTAGGCCCATCAGCCACTATGTTGCCTTGTTCCACCACGATAATTCTGTCCACGACATCCAACATGCCAGTTTTATGGGTGTTAATGATCAGGGTTTCATCCCGGCGCAAGGATGATAGTTGTTGTTTAATGTATTGTTCAGAACGGTTGTCCATTGCACTGGTTGGTTCATCCAACAGCAAGACAGGAGGACGGCCTAGCATAGCGCGTGCAATCGCGATAGATTGGCGCTGACCACCGGAAAGTTGATTTCCCCCTTCACCAACCTGACGTTCAAGACCCGCCGGGTCTCGCTGGGTGAAGGTCGTAACACCTGAACGGTTGGCTGCATCCAGGATGTCTCTATCATCCGCCAACGGTCGTCCTAGGGTAATGTTATCGCGAATCGAGCCGAAGAAAAGCACGGGGTCTTGTGGTACGCAGCCTATACTACGCCGTATATCGATGTTATGGATTTGGCTGATATCGGTATCATCGATACGTACTGAGCCCGCTGTGGGGTGATACAGGCCCATTAATAAGCGACTAAGCGTTGTTTTCCCTGAACCAATCCGGCCGATGATAGCAACCTTCTCTCCCGGAAGGATGGTGAAAGAGATATCACGTAACGCGGCGATATCTGAATTTGGATAATGAAAGTTAACGCGGTCAAATTCAATTTTCCCGCGGATAATCGGACGGTGAATGTAGCGCTTTCCCTCTTCCTGCTCGGAAGGCATATCCATCAGCTGGCTGATGATCGTCATCGCTGATTTGGCCTGGTTATAGCGGGTTGATAGCAACGACAACTGAACCATGGGGCCTACTGCACGTGAGCTTAACATGGTGGCGGCAATCAGGCCGCCCATTGATAAGTCACCGGCAGAAATCAGGTACACCCCAAAGACAATCATTGAAACATTAACAAACTGCTGGATAAAGCCAGCAGCATTTTGGACGGAGTCTGTCAGGCGACGGGTTTTGATCCCCCAGTTGGCCATATGGGCCACAGCTTCTTCCCAGCGGTACTGGAACTGGCTTTCAGCGCCGAACAGTTTGATGGTTTCAAGGCCAGTAAGACTTTCAATCAGGTTGGCATTTTTCTGCGAAGAAAGCCGCGAGCCTTCTTCGATGGTATGACGTAATGGTTTTTGGATAAGGGCGGCATGGAGCATCAGAAGCAGTACCGCCATAATAGGAACAATTACCAAAGGTCCAGCGACAATCCAGATAATAAGCAGGAAAAAGAAGGCAAAGGGCAGGTCAATCAGCGTGGAAACAGAAGCAGAAGTAAAGAAGTCGCGTATCGACTCGAATTCCTGCATGTGGCGGGCAAAGGCCCCCACGGACGGTGGCCGGGCTTCCATGCGAATACCCATGACTTTTTCAAAAATACGGGAAGAGATGAGAAGATCGGATTTCTTTCCTGAGATATCGATAAAGTAGCTTCGCAGCATCTTAAGCACTAAATCAAAAAGAAAGATAACAAACACCCCAGTGGCGAGCACCCAGAGTGAATCGAACGCCAGGTTTGGCACAATTTTGTCGTAAACAATCCGGGAAAAAAGGGGAGTGGCAATCGCAAATGCGTTGATAAAAATTGAGGCAATCAGCACGTCGCGATAAATAGAACGTGACTCCCAGAGTGTGCTCCAAAACCAGTGGCCCTGACGTTCTTTAAGAATTTCCGGTGAACGTTCATCATACCGGAACTGCTTTTTCAGCAAGAAGACTCTGCCTAAGTAGTCATCTTCGAGATCGTCAATCTTGCGAGCTACCGGTGAGGTGTCCGTCAGTGGCTCGACGACTTCTGCTTCACCGGTCTCATGGTCAATGCTTAGCAACACGCAAGCCTGGTTGTCTTTCAGCAACAAAATGCAGGGGCAAAGCATCGGTGACAGGGAGCCTAACGTTTGGCGACTCTCTTTGGCATCGATACCAGCCCTTTCCGCCGCTCGCCGGAACAGAAACGGGGAGAGATAACCATCAGAAATCGGCAGGCCGGAGATCAAAGCATCTGGCGAGTTGGATTGACCGAAGTATCGGCTGACATACACCAGAGATTGCAGCAAGGGGTCTTTAACCATGATTGTCTGATTTCTTTTCGAAGATAAAGCCCTGGAAGCCATTCACAAACAACTCTGAAAGCTTGTTTAGCTGCGCTTCCGTTTCTACGCGTGTTGCGATAGTCGTGATATTCAGGTTATGTGCCGTACGACATATTGAGGCTAGCACATGGCTTTGCGACTCGTCGTTTAGATTGCTGGTGTAAGCAAAATCGATCTTGACATAGGAAGGCTTGAATTTATTGAGATAATCAAGCGACTGGAAGTTGCGGCCATAGTTGTCAACACCAAAACCAAAGCGAAAGCGGTGTGCCTGCTCGGTCAGCAAGCTGACGTGATCAGGGAAACGGACAAAGACACCTTCGGGGATTTCAAAAAACAGGCGACCTGCCATGTTGCGGTGTTTTTGCATTGTGGTGGTCAACCAGCGGATAAACGAGGGGTTGGTGACACTGTTTTGGGTCAGGTTAACGGCCAATGGTCCAAGGTCCGGATCGTCAGTCAGGCGCTCAATCATGTTGCTGACAACATAGCGGTCGAACGATTCGCCCAACTCCAATTGTTCTACCGCGCCAAGGAAATGGGCTGCACCATAATACTGTCCGCCTTTTTCAATGGCAGAGAACACTTCCTGATGGATAACGGCCTGGTCGCTGCTGGATGCGGGCTGAAACTTAAATGTGAACCAGTCGTGCGCCATGGCATCCAGAATCAGCGCCTTCCACTGCTGTTTGCCCATTGATGCATCATTCTCGGTCTGGTCAATCAGGAAGATAGGATGATTTGGCGTATTGCGTGCCTGAGTCAGCGCATTGTCTGCTTGTGACAACAAAGCACTTGCATCGCGGTTGTCAACACTGTTCACGGCAAGGCCAATGGCGACTTTCGGTGGGCTGATCCCCATGGGGTCATGTTGCATGTCATTGACAATGGCCATCACACTCTCACCAATGATTTGCAGATCTTCCCCGGTACCGTTGGGTGCGAGAATCACGAATTCGTCTTTAGAGATCCGAGAAGCCGTGCAATCGGCATCGGTCAGCGTAGTGTTGAGTTTCTTGGCAAACTGGCCTACCAATGCATCACCCTGGGTGAAGCCCTGATTGCGATAGGTATCGGTGATCAGGTCGACTTTCACCATCACCAGACCGCCGATACCGGACTCCGACAACCAGGATTTGAGTTGGCCAATAAAAAAACTGCGGTTTCCGAGGCCCGAGACGGTATCGCGGTACGCATGTTCACGAAGCCTGTCGGCTTCTTTGGCTTGCTGCTCAAAATAGGCTTCAAGCTGGCTGCTCATCTGGTTAATGGCCCGGACGACTGTTTTTAGCTCAGTGGTCGGAGGCAGTGGAATCGGTTCGCCAAATTTGTTGCGGGCGATGTCTTTGGCACGGCTGGTGATGGTTTTTAGGGGACGCAGAGATCGACTGAGTTGCAACGCAATCACAAACATAGCGATGACAAAAAGAATACCAATCCAGACACTGAGCTGGATGGTGGATCGCCACATCTGTTGATAGGCATATCCTGGATGAGAAACAACGTGGACTTCAGCCAGCTGTAGCCAACCACTGGTGAAAGTGCGCTCTTCTTCGATGGAAGGAAACAGATCAAGGCGGGTGTACCAATCGGGCACCCCTTCTACGTGTATTGGGTATTTGCGAATAATCTCGCTGCCATCCGAGAGCATTCTCAGGCGCACTTCCTGGTAAAAGCCGCCATCAAACAGGGCATTGATAACCGATTCAACAGCCACTTTATCGCCATCCTCAAGATAAGGTGCGAGAGCAAGACCCATCGAGTTGATTGTGTTGTTCACCTCAGCCGATTGCTGAGTCAGCAGAAAATTACGTGTGGTGTTTAGCTCAATGCCTGTCACTGCCAGTATCAGCAGGAAGAATATTGCTAACATCCATGTAAATAATTGCCGGTATAAAGTCATAGACGTTTACCCATCATAGTTTTTGATCGGTTTGTTCAGCTTCACAGTTCCCATTCGTGTCCGGAGATCGTTCCACAATCCCAGACGCGAAGATTTACCTGCAAGTTCACCTTTACCGCGTTCTTTCATGAGCCATAGCCTGCTACCGTTAAAGCTGTATACAGGGAGCAGATCTTGCCGTTTTGAGGCCTTTTTTATCTCAGGATCCAAGTTGTCCAACAGTACAGGTTCGGAGGAAGGGGTGGGGTAATAGGCCACGACCATATGGAACTGGTTGAGTTTGATGG
Organism: Grimontia hollisae CIP 101886; assembly: GCF_000176515.1. Taxonomy (GTDB): domain Bacteria; phylum Pseudomonadota; class Gammaproteobacteria; order Enterobacterales; family Vibrionaceae; genus Enterovibrio; species Enterovibrio hollisae. The sequence goes on along the minus strand of NZ_ADAQ01000012.1, from coordinate 169,908 downwards.
CCTTGACGTAGACAAGACGCAGCTTTTTATCGTCGATACCAAGCTCGCGCAGGGTGAAGTATTTCGCGATGCTAAAATCTTCACAATCTCCTGCCGCGCTGCCAAGAAACTCCAGCGGTGTGGCCCAGTAGTCCTTCTTTCCCCATAAGTCGATATCATCGACAAAGTAGAGCTGATTGAAAAAGTTGTTAACTACAGCAAGCTTTTCCCGTTCAGACAAAGCCGCCGATTGTGCAACAAGGTTTCGCCATGTTGCGACGCGTTTTCCCGCTCTTTCACCATAAAAGGCTGCTACTTTGTTGACCCACTGGGTGTCAGTACTCCCTAGTGCAAGCGTGACAATCGATGGCAACAGGAAGATGAAAAACAAGGCAGCCCGCTTGCGCATCAGGCGACCTCAGTCATCATTGTTCCCGCTGGGTAAAGATGGTCCATGCTTCCTTGATATCCCCTTTAAATCCTTTGACGCGACCGACCACGCGGCGGTTCACAAACTGCGTGGTTTCCGTGTTGTCGGCCAGCATGAGATCGCCTTCACCCAGACCTATTAGGGTGAGACGGTCGATTGGAACGCCTTTCTCTATCAGGTGTGCCTGGACTGCTTTGGCACGTTGGATGGACAAGTTCTGGTTGTAATCATCTGACCCCGGAGAGCTTGTATGTCCTTGAAGTTCTAGAAAGGTTTCGGGATAAAGCTTAAGGAATCCAGCCATTTTGTCCAGTGCTTCACGGTAAGCAGGTTCCACAATTGCAGAGTCGTTTGCAAACTGGATCCTCAGTGAGTTGTTACTTTCAAGTAAAAGATAGGTTGGACATCCATCATTATCGATAACGGCTTCTTGCGGTGTGTTATCACACAAGTCGCGGGCGTTGATCACGCCATCGCTGTCTGCGTCAAACAGATCGGAACGTTGCTCAGCCAGGGGAGGCTCGTCAGCGGAGAGGGAGCAGCCGCCAAGCACAATCAGAATGCTGCTGATAAGCAAAACGTGTTTCATGGGTTAACCTTCTTTCTCAATGACAGGGTGTAGCCATTCATCAGGTATATCAACCCGCAGGGCATCCAACAGGGTGCCCATGCTGTTGAGTACTCGATATTTGGCCGTAATATTAGCGTAGTAGGCATTAAGGAATGCTCGCCTTGCTTCGAACAGCTCGTTTTCGGTATTGAGCAGGTCTAACAGGGTGCGGCGCCCGATCCTGAACTGTTTTTCGTAGGCAATCACAGTTTCAGATGCGGCATCTACATGTTGTGCAAGGTATGTCTTTTGTTGTTCGGTTAGCTGGTACGCGCTCCATGAAAGGCGCGTACTTTCCCCTAAAAGGCGAGAAGCGTTGCCGAATATTTCTTTCGACTTACTGAGTTGGTGGGCGCTGCGACGGGTATTGGCAGCATCTGTGCCGCCATTATAGAGGTTGAAACGAAGGCGTAACATGGCATTGAATTCGTTGACCTCTTCATTGATCCCCTCTGATTCATCTCGCCAGTTCTGGCTCGCTTCAAAAGACAGGGTGGGGTACATATTTCCTTTGTTCTGGCGATACTGGGCTCGCGCTGCATCAATATCATAGGTGGCAAGCTTGAGTACTGGGTTGGTGGAAAAGGCCACTTCCATTGCTTCTGCCTGAGTTTGTGGCAGATATAGCGCGTCCACCTCAGGGTCGACCGGATCCTTGATGTCGACACCGACAAGTCGCATAAATGCTGTCTTTGCGTCATCCAGGTTGCTGCGTGCGGCTAACATGTTACTTACTGACCGGGCAACACGTGCCTGCACCTGTGACAGATCGGCGGTTGAACCAATGCCAGATTCAGCACGGCGAGTAATGTCAGCCAGTATCTTTTCGTGTATTTCGACATTGGCTTCTGAGAGTGACAGTAGTTGCTGGGCCAGCAACACTGCAACGTAGGCCTCGGTCACTGCCAGAGATTTGTTTTGTGCATCCGAGAGTAACTGATAGCGCTGGGCTTCGGCTTCAAACTCGGTACGGTCGATATTGTCACTGGTTTTACCATCCCAGATAAGCTGTGTCAGGCTGATACTGGCTTCGCGGGGATTGAATTCTTTGTCACTGCTCGCCTGTGTGGCACTGTTGTCGATACGGTCGAAACCTATACCTGCATTCAGGTTCACGTCGGGCAGGTAATCTCCCACGGCAGCTTCAATGTCTTCACGGTTGCTCATGAAATCATTAAAGGCACTTTTCAGTTCAGGATCGTTGGCAATGGTTGTCATTACCGCCTGTTCGACAGACATGGACCACGCTGGCGTGCAGAGTGAGCTTATTGTTGAAGCGATTAAGAGCTTTTTCCATTTCAAAACACATCCCCCTATACAAGGCAGTAGTGAGCGCAATTATTTTTATATTCAGCCTGATGGTGTGGCTTTTATTGGGTGCTTTATTCCCTGAGTGCAGATTTTTGCGCCTGCAATATCGGTTTTAACAAATAATCTAATACACTCCGTTTTCCGGTAATGATGTCGGTGGACGCCGTCATCCCCGGAATAATCGGCAGTTCCTCTCCTTCACCCAAGTTGTTGGATTCGGTGCGTATTTTTACAAGATAGAAGCTATTTCCTTCTTCGTCCTGAATAGTATCGGCACTGATGGTTTCCAGAATGCCTGTCAGGCCGCCATATACCGTAAAGTCATAGGCACTGAACTTGACGATGGCTTCAAGACCGGGGCGCAGGAAAGCGATATCCTGCGGGGCAATTTTTGCCTCAATGAGCAGGTTGTCTTCACTCGGCACGATTTCGACCAGATCCATTCCCGGCTGGATAACGCCTCCTACCGTGTTGACGTGCAGTTTTTTGATAGTGCCGTTTACCGGACTGACAACGACAGTACGCTCTACACGGTCTGCCAGCGTGACACGGGTTTCCGTCATGGCCAACAGCTTGTCTTCGACATCACTGAGGCGTTCTTGCTGCTCAGCTCGGAACTTCAGGGCCACATCGATGTGTTTGAATACCGCCTCTTGCAGCGAGGAAGTGATAGAAGGAAGGGAAAGCTCGGCGGAAGAAAGTTCTCGCTGGGTATCGTTAACCTGACGCTGCAGTTTGAGCAGATCAATCTGTGGCACCACGCCCTCATCAGCCAGGGGTTTGGTGATGCTATATTCCTCATGGGCAAACCTATAACTCTGACGAAGGTTTTGAACTCTTGCCTCCACCTCGATAAGCTCCTGTTCTTTTTGGCGGATTTGCTGGGCGGTGACAGAGAGCTGGTTTTGCAGGTTGTTGAGTTTGTCTCGGTACTCGGCGCGCTGGCGAGCGACCACTGCACGGTGTTCCTCTTGGAATTCCGGTGTAAAGACCAGTTCATTGCGTTGAATGGTTACGGCCTCTTGCCAGTTTTCTACGCCGGTTTCTGGGTTGACTACCACAGACTCTACCAGTGATTGGAGTTTGACGGCATCGCCCTGCAGACTGGTCAGTTCCTGTACCCGCTCACGAAAGTCAGAGCGGAACATGGTGTCATCTATCAGCAGCAGTTGCTGACCTTCTTCTACGGTATCGCCTTCATGTACGAGAAGTTTCTTGATCAGGCCACCCTCAAGATTCTGAACGACCTGCAATTGGGAAGAAGGGATAACTTTTCCCTGGCCTACCGTGACCTTGTCGAGTTCAGCAAAGGCAGCCCAAACCGCAGTTACTATGATGAACAGGGCTATTACCCACAGCAGGATCCGGGTGCTTTTCGGCGTAGAAAGCAGCAGCGCAGCAGTTTTATCATCGATATAATCTAGGTGCTCACTGGCGGGCAGTGTTGAGCTCGGTTTATTGGTTTTTATCATTGTTATGCCGATTAAAAAATAAAAGTCAGACAAAAGAGGTTGCAGGCAAAAAATGGGTACAGCCTCAAATAAAAGAGTAGTTTATCTATTAGATTCTCACTAATCGGAAGCAGTGTATAAGGGTGAGCCAGCGCCTGTTTCTCAAGAAAGAGAAACCGTGATTATTCTGGCGGTTAGGCGTGATGCGGGTTGGCGCTGAAGCAAAACGTTAAAATGTGGTGCCAACAACTCAAAAAAGTGATACGGGCCGTTTTCAATGCGCTTCAGCGCCGGAGGGTGGGGAAGAAGATGGATGGTTACCCTTTGAAACTTTCTTTATCTAGATGGTGTTTTTTTAGTTTTTCATATAGGGTCTTTCGGGCGAGCCCCAATTCTGCCTGTACTTCCTTTAACATGCCATTGTGGCGGTTGAGCGCATCAAACAGAATAGCCCTTTCTACCTTTTGGATCCGTTCGGCTAAGGTATCGTGGGCTTTTTCGTGGGATTCACCATCGTCACCGGTCAGGCTTTGCTCACCCATCAGTACCCATCGCTCGGCATAGGCGCGAAGCTCACGGATATTACCTTTCCAAGGATGCTGTAATAGTCTTTCTTTGTGATCTCTGTTCATCACGGGGGGGGCAACACCAAACCGTGACGCGGTGGTGCGAACGAAATTCTGGCACAAGGTGATCACATCGTCATCGCGCTCCCGCAGTGGGGGGAACAAGAGTGTCGTGCCAGACAGCGCTTGGTAAAGCGCGCAGTCAAAGCGGCCAAGACGGACACTGGCGGCCAAATCCACCCGTGTTGAGGCAATGATTCTGGGGCGGTTTTCTGTGCCAATCAGTGTAGCCAGCTTTTCTTGCACTGCCGGAGGGAGTGCTTCAATGCCATCAATAAACAATGTGCCTTTCCCTGCTGCAGCAATCTTGCTGTTTTTGTAACTGGGTAAAGAAGCATAAGCGTGCTGCTCGGAGCCAAACAGTTCCATTGCGATGAGGGCTTCAGGGATTCGGCGGCACTTGATGGCGACGAAAGGTTCATCCTGTCGGGAGCCTTGATCGTGGAGAAAGCGGGCTGCCATTTCTTTGCCTGTTCCACGTTCACCTTGAAACAGGACATCATCATTCAGATCTTTGAGATGGAACAGAGTACGCCTGAGCTGTTTTACAGCGTCAGCATTGCCCAGAATACGCGGTCCCGGAGCACTTTGGGTTTCAAGCTGGCGCTTCAGTTCACGGTTTTCCATCACTAGCTGCCGCTTTTCCACACCGCGTCTGAGAACGTCAAGCAGGGTGTCTGTCGAGAAGGGCTTTTCTAAAAAATCGTATGCGCCCTGTCGTATTGCGGCGACAGCGGTCGAAATGTCGCCATGACCGGTTAGCATCACGATGGAAAGTTCAGAATCCACGGCCAGCGCCTTTTGTAAAAAAGTCATGCCGTCCATTTGTGGCATGTTGATATCTGAAATAATCACGCCTTCAAAGGCATTGCTGAGTTGATCCAGTGCGTCTATCGCGGATGCAAAAGCGCGGGATTGAAAGCCTTCAATATCAAGGGTCTGGCTCAGCGCATCCCGGATGGTGCGCTCGTCGTCAATGATCCAGATTTCAGGCGTCATTGTGAGATATCTCCATTGTAAAGGCGTTTTAGCGTGACAGTGAATTCAGCACCGCCTGTTGAGTGGTCACTGATTTGAAGGCTGCCGTCGAACCCTTCCACAATCCGGCGGCAAATGGTCAGACCCAATCCCAGGCCCTCTTTTTTGGTGGTGTAGAAGGGGGAAAATATCTGCTTTTTGGTGTCGTTATCAATCCCCGGGCCGTTATCCCAGACATGGATAGAGACGCGGTCGAGGAAAGTTTCCACTTTGATGCCAATCTCAGGGGACGGGATATTGACCACTGCTTGTGCGGCGTTGTTGAGAAGGTTGAGGATTACCTGTTCAAGCTGCACCGTATCGATGTTAACCACCAAGCCCTTTTCGGGCATATGGCAGGCGACCTGAATCCCTTTCTTGATAAAGCTGGCTGCCGACAGTTTCAACGACGCGGTGATTGCGTCATCGACGGATGCCCGGGTTTTACCTTCGAGGTTCTGTTTTCTGGCAAAGATTTTAAACCGTGCGACGATATCGGCAATCATGCTAATGAGGTCATTGAGGGTGGTCAGGTTTGCGCTGACAGCGTCATACCGCTCCTTCTCCATCAACTTAATGCTGTTTTCGGTATAGGTCCGCATTGCTGCTAACGGCTGGTTAATTTCATGGTTGATGCTGGCAGAGAGCTCGCCAAGCATAGCGAGCTTAGCCGCCTGTATCAGCTCACTTTCTGTTTGGCGAAGCGCTTTTTGCGTTTCTTCATATTGCCGGATACTCTGGCGTAGTTTGGTGTTGGTGTCTTCAAGGCTGGCAGTGCGGGAGGCCACTTTCTGCTCAAGTACATCATTCAGGCGTGCCAACTTGCGCTGGGTTTTCAAGGTTTGTAGCCACGCTGTGATCACCAACACCAGCAGGGCATAAAATGTGGAAAAAAGTAGCATAGATTGTACCACCACTGGCCATGCCTGCCGAGTAGGGGTAAAACCGTAAATACGCCAGCCAGCATCACCCAAATCGGTGTTGGAGACCAGCATATGCTCCCGGCCTTTGTCCGATAATCCAAGGCCAAGGGCTTCCTGCGATTCGATCGCATCCAGAGAACGGTATGCAGTCAAGCTGCTTAGCGAGGAATCGCCATAGCGACGGGATGCACGGATGGTGTCTTTTTGAAGGTCTGAGAGAATAGAGAGCGACTGGTAGAGCCATTCATCTCGTGAGCTGTAAAACACCACACCAAGTGGATCGGCAATCAGATAGTCGAACGTTTGTTGATCCCAGATACGGTCGATGATCGACAGATCCACTTTTAAAGCCAGTACCCCAGAAATCTCGTTGTCATCCCACACCGGGTAGGAAAAGTAATAACCCCGTTTATCAGACACCACCCCCAATGCGTAGTAACGTCCTTTTTTCCCTTCCATTGCTTGCTGGAAGTACGGACGATAATGGTAGCTGTGACCAGTAAAGCTTTGTGGGTCATCGGCATTACTGGCTGCGAGGGTAAGCCCGTTTTTGTCCATCAAGTACAAGACATCGCTGTTCAGACGGGTATTCCAGTTCATTAAAAGCTGGTTAGTTTCTCGCAATAACCGCTCACTTTCCGGCACGCGTAAAAGGCGTTTGAGACGGGGGTCGGCAGAGAGGACCACAGGAATTTCACTGTAGCGGCCAAGTTCTGCGGAAAGCTTTTCCTGCAATTGGTAGACATCTGATTCAATGTCTGCGGTAAACCGTTGTTCAACCGAAGAATAGGTAAAGGTCGCGACCAGGGTTGTCAGCAACAGACCGATAGCGGTGACAGTTAAAACAAAATGACGTCGGCGCATAGCTTCCCTGTTAAAAGGTATCGTGCTGTTCCGGGATAGTTTTCAGACGTAACCGGTTGATGCGTATCACAGCAACCGTTTCTAGAGTCTGGAAATTCGCTTGAGAAAAGACGCACGCCACATCACAATGGCGTAAAAACGTATTCGGAGCACCACAATGGATTTGTATGATATTCGCAGAGAATATAACCAAGGCGGTTTGAGACGCAAAGACCTGCCTGAAAACCCGGTTCAATTCTTTGAACATTGGCTCAAACAAGCCATTGAGGCAAAGCTGCCAGACCCCACCGCGATGACGGTCGCAACGGTGGATGAAAAAGGCCAGCCTTTTCAGCGCATCGTGTTGTTAAAGCACGTCGATAATGATGGGTTTGTTTTTTACACCAATCTGGGGAGTCGTAAGGCCAGACAGCTTGCCCATAATGCCTGTGTCAGTCTTCATTTCCCCTGGCACCCACTGGAGCGTCAGGTGCACATTACAGGTAAAGCGGAAAAGCTCAGTAAAAGGGAAGTGATGAAATACTTCCTGTCCCGTCCCAAGGAAAGCCAGTTGGCGGCCTGGGCGAGCCGTCAGAGTGAGCGAATTACTGCCCGCTCCGCGCTGGAAAGCAAATATAGGGAGCTGAAGCAGCAGTTTGATAAGGGGGAAGTGCCGATACCCACGTTTTGGGGGGGCTTTCGCGTTAAACCCGACTCATTTGAATTCTGGCAAGGTGGCGAACACCGTCTGCATGACCGTTTTGTGTTCCAGAATGAACAAAACGGCAAATGGGATATCGAACGTCTGGCACCTTGAATGGCATCTGGCTGGACAAGATAAGCAGCGGTTTGGGCGCTGCTTTTTTGTCTTTGTCCTTTCATGCGTTAGTCTGACAAGATCAGGGTAAGTTGCTGTTTAAGTAGGGAAGCCGGTATCTTGCAGCCAACACCGCTTTCCAGCGCCTTATCAACCAGTTCCGTTTTTGTTGCTGCTCCGAGCTTGATACGGAGATTGGCAAAATGGTTTTCTATGGTTTTTACTGATACACCCAGTGCATGGGCGATAAATTGAGGTTTTTTGCCAAAGAGATGAAAAAACAACACCTCTGATTCGCGGGGTGAAAGTGATATTTCTCCTTTTTCCCCGTCGGTGATGAAAGGCATTGCTGAAAATGTCCCAGCTGCTTTACAGATCCACTGACCGACTTCGAGCATCGGGTTTTGATCCAGGGGCTGACCATGAAAGATCGTTCCCAATACCTCCCCTTTCTCTCCATACCAAGGCACTTTAGTGAACACATGTGCTTGCCAACGCCCATCGGGATAGGGGTGGATATTGAGCACCCGCATATACCGGCCGCTGTCCATCACTCTTTTGTCCTGCTGACGGAACTGTATCGCGTATTCAGCCAGTTTCCCCGGCATATGTTCATCGGATTTACCGATGAGTTCTTCTGGGGTTTTGGCGCCAAGCAGTTTGGCATAGGCGTAGTTGAGGTAAACAAAACGTGATTCGGTATCTTTACATCCCCAGCAGCCTGGTAATTGTTCAAACAGGGAGATCAATATAGGGGGCAGGAGGGATATATGATTCATTTCCGTGGCGATACGATACTTAAATTACATTGTATTGTAAGTAAACTGATATGAGATTAAAAGCATATTAATCATAAGGATATACGAGGGTCAGTTGACCTTTGGTGATGATTTTTGCAGCAGTTTGTGGGGATTTTATGCAAGGATATGAAAAAAAACCGGCTCACTCAGGAGCCGGTGAAAACAAGATCTCACTCGTATTGAGTAGTTTCCTGTACGACGTGTAGAAGAGGCCATCTGATGCTGTATCTGAGGGTAGTAACACAGCACCGGATGGTGTCACCGAGGTAAATTATCAGTGATAAAACAGAGGTATACTGCAATACACACTGTTCAGGCCCCACTATAACCATCGACTAGAAATTCGGGCAGGGGGGAAATGCACTAGTTCAGTGTTAATTGACAATTTTGTTTGTTAAAAGCGAACTCGCTCGCGTTTTTCCTGCATGATCGGGCTTTTGCCACCATGGTGATAAAGGACACTGTTATTGGTATGAAAAAACCCGCAAAGCGGGTTTTTAGGGACAAGCAAAGGCGTAAGTCTAGATATTTCGGACGACGCGGAAGCCGAGATAATTGGCACTGAGGTCCGATTGCAGTTCAAGGCGTTCTGCCACACGGGCACTGCTGGGAGAGAAACTCCAGGCACCGCCACGTGCTACAGGTGTCTGGCTTTCTGCCCACTCCCAGACATTTCCTGCGGTGTCATAGATACCATAAGGGTTTGCAGGAAAGCTGGCGACTGGTGAGGTGCTTTTGTTTGACCAGGCAGTACCGCTCCATCCGGTATTTGCATTGCCGACACCGATGTCGTTTCCCCACCAAAAATCAGACTCGCTACCTGCACGGGCAGCGACTTCCCACTGTACTTCGGTAGGCAGGGTATAATCAAAGCCCGTTTGGGTGCTCAGCCATTTGGAATAAGCCTGAGCATCGTCTTTGGTGATGCATACCACAGGCGCATTGTCAGACTGTTTAAAACCTGGGTTGCGCCAGTGATGGTTCAGCAATTGTTTAGGTTCGCCATTGATCAGTGATATACAGCCTTGGCCTTCTTCTGCATCAGTCACGTAACCGGTTGCCGCGACAAACTCGCTAAATTGCTTCACTGTTACCGGCGTTGCAGCAATAGAGTAGGGTTGGTTGACCATGACAGGTTTTTTGGCTTCAAATCCTACTCGGTACTGACCTGCGCCAATCACCACCATTTGGGGGGCCTGACGGTTATTAGCAAGTTTGTCAGCGAATTGCTTTCCCGGCTTCGGGCGGTTCTCCTGTTCACGAAGGTTTGCCCAGATAACCGAGTCTTTATTCATGTACATCTGGCGGCTGTATGGCTCAAAGCCGTGTTTTTCAACCGTTAATTGGTGCTGACCTGCTGGCAACATAATTTCAACCGGTGTCGAACCGTAAGTTACGCCGTTGATGGTGACATTGTCTTCATAACGGTTGGAGCGTATTTTTACGTTTACCCAGCGTTTTGCTTTTTGTTTAGGGGCTGCTTTGGCTGCGTTAAAAGAGTTGTCGACACAATAACGCTCTGCGAAATCCAGCAATTTACATGCAGCGTTCTCATCAGGCTTACTGCGCATTTCCGCCTGCATACGGGTGATGTAACGATTGCTGCCGCTAAAGCCACTGTCAACGATGTTGCTGTTCATCACGTGAATGTTGAATGATACACGGTTGGCATGCAGTTTCGCTGTGGTTGATTCGGTGACTTTATCCAGGATCTGGGATTGGAAGGTATTTACCGCTTTTTGCATTGTCAGGGTTTTCCCCTGGTTTGCACAAGCAGCCAGCGTCATCGAGTCACTACAGGTAATGGTGTGTACCACTTCAATGGTGTCTGCAAACGTCAGCTCCTGACGAAGGCGTTTAACCCGTGCTTCTTTTTTTGCTTCTTGCAGGTTTTCCAGTGCACTCACCAACTGTTGTTTCTGGCGATTTTCGCCTTCTACAATACGTTGCTGCTCAGCAATGGCCTGATCATTTTCCAGTGTGATAGACTGATTTTCTTTCACTGCATTCCAGGCAGCTTGGTAATCATCTTTATATTGGGTAAGGTCGATGTCTGGATTGTCGAGTAAGCGGCGGAATTGTTCATCTAGGCGTTCTTGTGCCATGTTCCGCTTTTTCTCTAACTCAATGGCTTTGGTTGCCAGAGTTTCACGCTCTGATAATAAAGCATCCAGCTTATTTCGTTGCGTTTGGAGGTTTTCAGCGTGAACGCTAATTTCACTTCGTTTATCGGCTAGCTTCTGTTCCAGTGCAATGACAGGATCGTCAGTTGCTGCATTGGCTTCATTGGCAAGCGATTGACTACTAAGAAGTATCGGCGATAACGCGAGAACTAACGCGGTGATGCGATTACTTTTCATATGTCCCTTGCTTATTTTCAGAAATCATAAACACCGGCCTTGTGCCAAGATATTTATACAGTTTGCAACTTCCTGACAAACTCGGTATTTATTTGCTTTGTCCCAGTTTGCTAGATTAACACGTAAATGCCAATTATCTTGCTTATGATACTAATTATTTGACGTTTATCGTCATTATTCAACGCATATCTTTTGATTGATAACTCGATAAATTTTAGCTTCTTTCTTTGTTTTAGAAAATATTTTGTAGCAAAAGTGGTTACTCGATAAAAATAACGTATTATTGACACCTTTAATTGCAATTCGTCATTATTTTGACGCTTGAGTTAAGTTGCAGATAATAATATGAACAAGGTATCAATTTCTTTGAAATGAAGAGGATCTTTTGCACCGGAACGATGATCATGGAAAGATCAATCATGGGTTTCATCGAAAGCATGATCAAGTAACAAGCGATGATGTGCATCCGGAAGTGGAAGGGATAAAATTGTTTTAGAACATGAAGTTACAGTAAACGTAATGAACGGATGCCAAGTGAATGCAGAATTTCAGCCTAGAAGCAAGACTGAACTTGTTGAGATCTTGCACAGTTTTGAAGTCGAAATGACACGTTCCGTAGTTTAGCCCTCTCTTGATCATCTTTCCGATACAATTTTTATTCTCGGATTTTGTGCTTGCGTGGCACAATGGCACCAATTTCATTGATATCATTGTTAACTATGGCATCCGAGCTAAAGCATTCGCAGGTTATTGTGTTACCTAATCACCCCTCGCTGCATGCGCACGAGTACAGACAAGTGGTGATCGGGTTGCAAGGCCAGACAGAGTTCGAACTTTCCGGACGCGGCAGTCTTGTCGGGCCGGGACAGGGATGTTTAGTTTCTGAGTCTGAGCTCCATGCGTTTTCCGGTGTTGGCCAGAATGAAATTCTGGTGATCAATTTGCCTGAATCGGTATTGCATAGTGAGCCCAGCATGAAGGAGAAAGTCGAGCGTCTTTTTTCCCGCGACGCTTACTTTCAGCTGGACAGTCAGGCCCAGACTCTGGTGAAAGCATTGACGGCAGAAATGGTTGCCAATCCGGATGATGCCGGGTTGGGGCGCGCTTGTGCTGATACCCTACTTTGTGTGATGGAACGTCATTTCCGAGAGCAGATTGCCCCGCGTCGCCATGGGCACCGCCTCAATATGGACATTATCGACTTATATATCCGCCAGCATATCAGCCGTAAGATCACGGTGGCGCAACTTGCTGGCTCAGTCTTCCTCGCAGAAAGCCAGTTTCACCAGCTGTTCAAGGCGCAGGTGGGTGTAACGCCGCATCAGTATGTACTGAAAAAACGTTTCGAGTTGGCACAGGATCTTTTGGTGTCCAGCGAACTGAACCTTGCGCAAATCTCCGACAGTTGTGGCTTCTCGTCCCAGAGCGGCTTTACCACTGCGTTTACCCGTTATTTCGGGATTTCTCCTTCCCGTTTTCGCCAACAACACTGATCTAAATCATTAACCGATGCAAAAAATTGTTAAGGTTGCATGCCAATCCCGGTTCTCTGTTTGTTAATCATCGGAGTTTTTTGCAATAATGCCGCAGGGTTTTGAAAGACGCCCTGCCACCTCATACCTAGAATCGGTCGTTAATCTAACATGTTAGTAACATATGCCACTGCCTCGTGGTTAATGGAGAGAGGAATTTGCTTATGTTCAAAGCGACCGATGTACTGGTGCCAAGCTACCTTGAGCAACCGGTGTCTGCTCTGTGGCCGCATATTTCTGCCCACTACTGCGTGGACGAAAGTGCGTTATTGGGATCACTGTTGCCGCTGGCCACCCCAACGGATCAGGAACGCACAGTGACTGAGCGTGAAGCGGCAGAGTTGATTGAGCGCGTTCGCGCCGATAAAACCGCAGTACAAATGATTGATGCCTTATTGCTGGAATACAGCCTGGATACCCGCGAAGGGATTTTGCTGATGTGTCTGGCAGAAGCACTAATGCGTATTCCTGATGCCAGAACGGCAGACGCGCTGATCCGCGACAAACTCTCGGTGGCGGATTGGAAAGCCCACCTGAAAAACTCTGATTCCCTGTTTGTGAATGCCTCAACCTGGGGGTTGTTACTGACCGGGAAAGTGGTGAGCATCGATGAACGCAAGGAAGGTGGCTCGACCAAAGTGCTAAACCGCTTGGTGAACAAGATGTCTGAGCCCGTGATCCGCCAGGCTATGCATCAGGCGATGAAAGTCATGGGGCACCAGTTTGTGCTGGGTCGTTCAATCAATGAAGCGTTAAAAAACGGTGAATCGCAGCGTAAGAAAGGGTTTACCTACTCGTTCGATATGCTGGGTGAGGCTGCGTTGACCATGCAGGATGCGAAGAAATACTTCGATGACTACATGCAGGCCATCGAAACCGTCGCCACCCAGCTCAACATTGGCACTGGTCCTTCTCTTTCCGTGTCTATCAAGCTGTCTGCCCTGCATCCCCGCTATGAAGTGGCGAACGAAGATCGCGTTATGGATGAGCTGTTCAACATTGTGCTGCGTCTTTTAAAACGGGCCCGGGAACTGAATGTCGCGATCACCATTGATGCGGAAGAAGCAGACCGCCTTGAACTCTCCCTTAAGCTTTTTGAAAAATTGTTTATCCATGAAGACATTAAAGGCTGGGGACAGTTTGGGTTGGTCGTGCAGGCGTACTCCAAGCGTGCGCTGCCAGTGATTGTCTGGCTGGCGGCACTGGCAAAAGAAAACAGCACGGTTATCCCGATGCGGCTGGTTAAAGGCGCGTACTGGGACAGTGAAATCAAACTTGCGCAGCAGGGAGGACTGCCCGGTTATCCCGTTTACACCCGTAAGGAAGGTACGGACGTGGCGTACCTTGCCTGTGCACGTTTTCTTCTTTCAGAACACGTCAACGGCCTGATCTATCCGCAGTTTGCCAGCCACAATGCTCACACGGTGTCTGCTGTAAAAGCCATGGCTTGCCACGACAACTATGAATTCCAGCGCCTGCATGGCATGGGGGATGCGCTTTACAACCACGCCAAAGACATGTTTAGTCAGCCTGTACGTATTTACGCGCCGGTAGGCAGCCATAAAGATCTGCTGCCTTATCTGGTGCGTCGCCTGCTTGAAAACGGTGCCAACAGTTCATTTGTTCACCGTCTGGTCGATGCGGCCTGCCCGGTCAGCGACTTGACCCAGCACCCGGTCGATATCCTGACATCGCGACCAACCCTGCATAACCCCCGTATTCCGATGCCGGAGGCCATTTTCGGTGAAGAACGCACCAACTCAAAAGGTGTGGCGGTGGATATTGAAAGTGAATGGCAGGTTTATAACGCCAAAGTACAGGCGTTTATGGAAACAACCTGGCAGGCGGGGCCGATCATCAATGGTGAGCGCTTCACCGGCAGTCAGCACATTGTTGTCGCACCTTATGATCACCGCCTGAAAGTGGGGGAGCTAAACTGGACGACACAGGAGCAGGCGAAAGCTGCGCTGAAAGTGGCAGCGGATAATGTTGATGCATGGCGAGTATTGTCTGCCAAGGAACGAGGTGAGTACTTACTTAAGCTGGCGGACAAGCTGGAAGAGAACTTGGGTGAGCTGGTGGCGCTATGTCACCGTGAAGCGGGCAAGACGATTCACGACAGCATTGATGAAGTGCGTGAAGCGGTTGATTTCCTGCGTTATTACCCACTGCAGGCTGAAAAAATTGAGAACGATCTGCAAACTTTTACCCGTTTTGATGGCCAGCGCGTCACGCTGCGCCGTGAAGGGCGGGGTGTTTTCACCTGTATCAGTCCGTGGAACTTCCCGCTGGCGATATTTATCGGTCAGGTTGCCGCCGCATTGGTAACCGGGAATACCGTGGTCGCCAAGCCGGCAGAACAAACATCCCTGATTGCGTTCCGTACCATTGAGCTGTTGCTTGAAACCGGTATTCCCGCAGGTGTTGTCCAGCTGTTACCAGGCAGCGGTGCAGACATTGGCAGCCTATTGACCGGTGATGACAGCATCGCCGGTGTCGCCTTTACCGGCTCGACACCCACTGCGCAACGCATTAACCGCACATTAGCCTCCCGTGATGCTTTGCCGGTACCGTTTATTGCTGAAACCGGTGGCCAGAATGCAATGATTGTTGACAGTACCGCACTCCCGGAACAGGTGGTGCGTGATGTCCTCCGTTCTGCATTTGCATCTGCCGGGCAGCGCTGTTCGGCGCTTCGTGTGCTTTATGTTCAGGAAGATGTGGCCGACCGCATCATTAACTTAATCAAGGGAGCAATGGCGGAAATGCGCATTGGCCTGCCTTATCTGCATTCGACAGATGTTGGCCCGGTCATTGATGAAACTGCGCAGGCGAAACTGCAAAACCATATCAACGAACTGTTCAAAACCAGCAAATTTATTGCCAAGGCACCGATGAACAGCGAAACCCGTGTTGGTACTTACATTGCACCGGTTGCGTTTGAAATTGACAGTATTTCCCAGCTTTCTGAAGAACACTTTGGGCCAATCCTGCATGTGGTGCGTTACCACGCTGACCAACTCGACAGTGTGATTGATGACATCAATAACGCAGGTTTCGGCTTGACGCTGGGTGTACACAGCCGCAACGAAACCACCTACCACCATATTGAATCCCGCGCCAGGGTTGGTAACTGCTACATCAACCGTGATCAGGTGGGGGCGGTCGTTGGTGTCCAGCCGTTTGGCGGGCAGGGACTGTCCGGCACCGGGCCAAAAGCAGGCGGTCCGCACTACCTCTACCGCTTCACCAAAGAGGAGGTGGTGGCATGAGCATGGCAAAAGGAGTGCAGACAATGAATGAGGTCAATCACTTAGTAGCCCAGAGTCTGGCGGTGTGGGAAGAATGGAATGGTCTGGGTGTGATGGCACGCAAAGCGTTGCTGGATACCTGGGCGGACAACATTGCCCTGCGTGGGGAGTCATTTCAGCCAGCAGCAGATCTGATCCGCTTCCAGTTGGCGCAGGCAGAAAGGTTACTGGCGAACGTCCATGACATGCCGGGGCCAACAGGGGAGAGTAATGATCTTTACACTGCAGGCCGTGGTTTGTTCCTGGTGACCGGCGATGCTTCCCTGTCAGTGACATCACTGGCCGGTCAGCTGGCTGCTGCATTGGTGGCAGGCAATTGCGCCATGCTGGCTGTACCGGAAGCGCTGGCCCATGAAACTGACGCCTTGATTGGCGATCTGATTAAAACTGGCGCACCAAACCGTCTGGTTTGTGTGTTGAATGAGGCACACAAACCAGGCGCCATTGAATCTGCACCCATTTGCGGTGTGGCAGCGGTTGCGGTGCCTGAAAATCTGATAGCCATTAACCGGAAACTGGCGGCCCGTGACGGGGTGTTGGTGCAGTTTGTCGCTGAAGACAATGCTACACATCTGCACTTGGTCGCGTCGCCAACCTATTTGCTCCGCTTCATCACCGAGCGGACAAGAACCATCAACGTCACTGCGGTAGGGGGCAATGCTACCTTGCTGGAACTTGGCAGTGGAGAACATTAAATCCAAGTAACCTGACGGAACAACGCCATCGGTGCTTTGCTTACGTGGCAAAGACTATTGGGTAGGTGCTCTTGAGGGTATTCATCAATCGGAATTAGGCACCTGGGGCCTTTGGCCCCACTTTTTGTGTCTTGTTATTGAGGGAAAAAATATGATTGAAAACAGCTTTGCAATCAGCGCCACGTTTATCGTGTACCTGATTCTCATGCTTGCGATTGGCGTGTATGCCTACAAGCGCACATCCAACTCTGAAGACTACTTCCTTGGCGGGCGTTCATTGGGCCCCTGGCCAGCAGCTTTGTCAGCCGGTGCGTCAGACATGAGCGGCTGGCTGCTGCTGGGTTTGCCGGGGTATGCCTATGCTGCGGATATTGAATCCCTGTGGCTGGCCGGCGGTTTGTTAGCGGGTACTTACTTGAACTGGCTGGTCTGCGCCAAGCGCCTTCGTACTTACAGTATCGAAGTTGATAATGCACTGACTATTCCAGAATTTCTGTCCCGTCGTTTTGAAGACAATTCCAAGTTGCTCCAGACAATTTCTGCCTTCTTCATTTTGCTGTTCTTCCTTTTCTACACCAGCTCTGGTTTGGTGGCAGGCGGTAAACTGTTTGAAACGGTATTTGGCATTGAATACACCACCGCGGTGATCATTGGCACTGCTTGTGTGGTGTCGTATACCCTGTTTGGTGGTTTTCTTGCGGTATCATGGACGGATTTGGTGCAGGGGCTGCTGATGGCGGCGGCATTGATGATTGTCCCCATTGCTACAATGGATGGTGCATTTACCGGATTAACGGGTGCGCTGGAGAACAAAAACCCTGAACTTTTGACGCTGTGGCGTGATGTAAGCGGTGAACCGCTGACGGCAGTAGCTATTTTATCGCTGGTCGCATGGGGGCTAGGCTATTTTGGCCAGCCGCATATTCTGGCACGTTTTCAGGCAACCCGCAGCAACGCGGATATCACCACTGCACGTCGTATCGCGGTGGGTTGGAGTGCGGTCTCAATGGCCGGTGCAGTCCTGATTGGCCTGGTTGGCATTCTGTATGTTGACCAACACTTGGGCGGTGAGCTGGCGGATGGTGAAACCATCTTTATGTATCTGGTGAATGCCGTTTTCCACCCAGTGATTGCTGGTATTCTGCTGGCGGCGATTCTGGCGGCAGTCATGAGTACCGCAGACTCCCAACTGCTGGTTTCTTCCTCTGCGCTGGCAGAAGATTTCTACAAGCAAGTGTTTCGCCCCAATGCGACAGCCAAAGAAGTCGTCATGGTAGGTCGTCTCGCCGTGATTGGTATTTCCATCATTGCACTGATGCTGGCGATGAACCCTGAAAGTTCTGTACTGGGTCTGGTTTCGTATGCCTGGGCAGGTTTTGGTGCAGCATTTGGTCCGGCTTTGCTGTTGAGCCTTTTTTGGAAAGACATGAATCGCAATGGTGCACTGGCGGGGGTGATCATCGGTGGCGTGACGGTTGTGGTCTGGAAACAGTTGACGGGCGGTATTTTCGATCTGTATGAAATCGTCCCCGGCTTTATCCTTGCTGCAATCTCTATCATTGTGGTGAGTAAAATGACGGGCGGTGCCAAAGAGACGGTGATGCAGAAATTTGATGATTATGCGCAGAGCCTGAAAACCCTGCCGTAATCCTGACGCTTAGAAGCCACATTGAAAGGGACGCATCGCGTCCCTTTTTGTGCATTCTTACGTGATAGCTGCTGACAATCTCCATCCATGACGTTGTCAATACAAGATCCGGTTTCCGGGGGAGCTAGGCCCAACAGTCAGACAGGGGCAGCCGTTCCATCAGCGCCTGCAGCTCTTTCATTGAGGACACGGAAATCACTAAAGGGTCATCAATCGGTGCTTTCTGGTGAGGGTTAAAATAGATCGTGCGCATACCTGCATTGATGCCAGCCTGTACGCCCAATACCGTATCATCTACAAATAGACATTCCTGCGTTAATACCGCCATATTCATCGCCGTATAATGAAGCAAATCCGGCGCAGGTTTCCAACTGTTGGCATCAAAGGCGCTGTATAAATGATCGCGGAAATAGTGCAGCAAGCCTGTCATTTCAAGTGACAACGCCATTTTGCTGACCGGGCCGTTAGAAGCCACACACATATCAATCCCTACTTTCTTCAGCGTGTCGAGCAATTCCGGCACACCTTCAATCGGATTGAGATGCTCACTGAACAGGACTTTGCATTTCTTGCGATAAAGTCGCTCTAATTCATCAATAGAGATAGATAGCCCATACCGTTCACAGGTCTGGATGAGGACATCTGCCAGTTTTCCGCCCTGGAAATTGTCCAGACACTCCTGCAAATCCAGTGTTACGCCATATTGTGCAAATATCTCGACAATGGCTTGGTGTGACAAGATTTCACTGTCAACCAGTGTGCCATCACAGTCGAAGATCACGCATGAAACGGGGACATCAAAATCAAAGGAATTCATTTGGTTCCGGTCAATGGCTTCACAGTAGTATTGATACTCTAAGCCTTAACCTGACCGACAAATCCAACAACGTGCCATTTAATAAATTGCAAGCGAGGTCTTACCAAATGGCAAGAACAGGCGGAAAAATCCATCTAAGATCGTGTTTTATCAGGAGTGAAACATGCTGCACAGATGAGGAACCCGACGCGGTCCAGCAATATCTGTGGAACCGGTTTGCAGGCGGGATGGTTGGTTGAGGTAGAGGTCCAGCTGCCTAACTTTTCATGCGTAGGTTAGCTTTTTATGGTTATGCTAAGTGTCTGTTACAGTGAGCGATATTACCAAGGGTCAGGAGAAATAAATGTATACACATGTGTGGATAGACGGAACGCAAGTCGGGCTAACGGCGGGTAAAGCTGTGTGTATTGGACGTAACTATGTAGAACATGCCAAAGAGCTCGATAACCCTGTCCCTGATGAGCCAGTGCTTTTCATCAAACCTGCTACGTCCTTCGTAGGTACGGGTTCTGCGCTTGTGCTCCGTGAGTGGTTAGCGCCTATTCACTATGAAGCCGAACTGTCTGTGTTGATCGGTAAGCCCCTGACTTGTGCCAACCCCGAGGCGGTGCTGGATGCCATTGTGGGTATAGGGGTGGCGCTGGATCTCACCCGTCGCGAAGCACAAAATAAACTGAAAGAAAAAGGCTTACCGTGGGAGGTAGCGAAAGCGTTTGATGGCAGTTGTGTGCAGAGCCCGTTTGTTCCCTTTGAACATATTGATTTGGCCGCAACAGAATACGGCCTGGACATTAATGGTACTCCCTGCCAACGGGGGAATACCCGCATGATGATTACCCCTGTGGTTGCGCTGATTTGCCATTTAACCCAATTCTTTACTCTGATGCCGGGGGATATTGTGCTTACCGGCACACCAAAAGGGGTGGGGCAACTTGCTCCGGGGGATGTGTTAAGGCTGACCCTTTCCGGTAAGGAGCTGGCAAGGTTTAGCTGTGTGGGTGCGCCCTGAACAGGTAAGGGAACAGCACTTTTTTCTCGTCTTCAGATAAGCCACAAACGCGGTCGATATTTATCTGGGGGATGTCTTCCGCGTTCCCGCCATAATGCTTTAATGCTTTCTCAATGCTGGCTTCCCGGATAAGGTGAAACATCGGAAAGGGGGAGCGGTTGGTCAGGTTGCTGTCATCATCAGGCGTGGTGTCAGCAAAACAGTAATGGGGGTGAAAGCTCGCGATTTGAAAAATGCCACGCCAGCCAAACTGGTCAATCAGCATATCTGCGACATCCAGGAACTGGTTATAGTCATCAAAATCCTGAAAGTGGTTGGGTGTCACTACGATGGTGGTTTCTAGCTCTGCCGCGTTGCTGTTATCCAGCTGGGTCAGCTCTGTCAGGATACATTCCATCACCGCGTGATCGTCCTGTGCTTCACAGACTTCGATTTTGATCTGTTTGTTGCGTTGTGGCTTTGCGGCGAAAGGGCAAAGGTTCAAGCCAATGACAACGTCTTCCAGCCATTTTGTGGTTTGCTTTTCAACGAGGTCTTTGGAAGGAAAAGTGATCATGGTAAATACCTTGTTAATATCAACATCGGTATTTTAACGGCAGTGGAGTGAAAACCCAATTTAATAAAGTCGATTGACAGACAAGAATTGAATACAAAATGTTCACAAACGTGACCAAGGCGATTGCATGGATTGGATTTCACAATACTGTAACTTATGCGTTCACCTTGGTACTTTTTTCTCTCTTATTATCTAAGAGTTACATGTTTCTTGTTTTAAAAACTTCTTTGACAACAATCGTATTTCCGTTTAATTTCTGAGTGTAAAAATGCCAGTTATTATCTTCTTTTATTCCGAAAAATCTTGTAGGATCTTCACGATAATCTTGTGGCCCATAAGTCTCATACCCTTTCTGGGTAAGTTCCTTCTGTAAATCTAAATGCCGATTTGTATTAGTTTCACTGACAGGTTGAACATGTGATAAATATCGCTTCCCATTTTTTATTTTCAATGCCATTGTACAGCCCGTTAACAATGGGGTGGCAATAATATTCTTTTCTAAACCATCAATATCTACACCAGATATGTTATTAAGGTCAGTAGTATCTTCCTTTATAACATTTAAATACTCAACACTAACAGACACTGAGTCAGAGAGTTTTGTTGTGGAAATTTGATATTTTTTATCAGATATGCGATTGAAATACGCCTCTGCGCCATCTTCAAAGTAACCAGACACTAAAGAGTTTTCATGTAAGAATGCAGACGGATTTTCTTTAAAATATGACAGTCCTGCACTGGCATCAATTAAATTAATATGAGATTCTTCTTGGTTAACCCTGTTAGTTCTTCTTGAGTTTTCATCTCTATTTCCATTATTTCTTCTACGGAAAGGAATGCATCTAACACCAGCCCTCTTACACCGGATTTTAATGCTATTATTATCAAGATCGTTTAACGATAGCTTATCTTGAGTTTCTCTGATAGCGTCTTTTAGGTTATGTTCTAAATCTGCCGTAATAAGTTCTGATGATGGTATTTTTTTCTGAGATTGATGTCTATGCAAATGATCATTTAAATGATATGCATTTTTTCTTATTTGTTCTGTTGAATGTATGCGACCAACCATTTCACCTTTTGATTTAATTTGGGGATGTGTTGATATCGCTGCGCCAACAGAGGCTGCAGTTCTCACATAATCGCAAAAAGTCGTTCTAGATTTTGTTATTGACTTTCCTAGTGCAATAATAGAATCAAGAGCACTTTTTTCTGGTAAAATAATATTTATTGCAGATTCCCATGCATGAGATATTAGCGTTAAAGAGTGTATTGTTTGTGGGCTCCAAGATATTCTCTCTCTTCTTTTATCAATATCGTCCAATGCTTTTATTAATAAGGCGCTTTCTGTAGGCCCACCATTCCAAAAGGTATTAAATCCTAACTTAATTGCTTCTCCCATATTTTTGGGGATGTTATCTCTGTATGTTTTTAAAAAATGATATTGAAAATGCTCGACCATTGGTTCTGTTAATTCTTTATCGTTAATAAGGTTCTTAATATCACCAATAAAAACATCAACAAGCTCCTTCGCTTGTGACGCAGCGTCGAACATTTCTCTCAAACCACATAAATTACTTAATTCATGATGAGTGCTATCTGAGACAGGAACACCTAGTATAAACCGAAGGAAATCTTTTGAGTGGTTATTTTCTTTTAATGAATCCATTTGCTCCAAAACTGATACAGCAGGTAATACATATGACATGTCTTGAATGTTTTTATAAACATTTTTAGGTAACCTTGTTTCAATAACACGTTCAGGTATTTTATCTCTTGCATGAGCCAATAAACAATTAGTGTGCTTTGTTATGTCTTGAATGTCTTTTTTTCTTGGTTTTAGCTTATTGCACTCTTCTAAAACAGGATGTAGGTATCGATTTTCATTATTATTGTAATTGTTAATTTGCAAACTGTTGTTATTGGTGTTTATTCTATATGCGGATGACTTGCTAAATAAACAGAAAGCCATGATGCCACTGATAACTCTTGGAAACTTTTTGACTATATCAGCAGCTAAAACCCCCGGGTAGGCAGTAATACAAAGTATTTTTATTGTAGTATCTGCAACAAAGCCAAGACTTTCATTTTCGTCTATGTACGTATTTTGTTCTCTGATGTTTATTGAATTGCTCTTCATTCACCAATCTCTTTTATTTTGATTGTCTGGATAAATAGGCGGTGATTATATGCCCATTAAACGTGAAGATGCAGAGAGAGAGAACACGAGTGTTTATTTATTATCCTGTTCCGGTGCTTTCCATGCCTTTGTTCCCCACAACGGCACTGTAGATAAACTGTGTTTGTGGCTGCCCTGAGTTTCTTTGGTGGAGTAGGAAAGATACATCAGTGTCTGGTTTTCGGCGTCGAAAATGCGGCGGATTTTCATCGACTTGAATAGAATGCTTTTCGAGGCGGTGAACACCACCTCACCGGATTTTGATTTATCCACATTGGCGATCATCTCTTCAGTGATTTCGCCGGTTTGGCGGCAGGAAATGCCCATGTCAGAGGGATCAGAGAAATCAAGATCGGCTTTCACGTGGCTGATATGGCAAGTGACGCCCGGTACTTCAGGATCGTTAAAAATCTGGATCTTGATGTCCTTGGTTGTAAACAGTCCCAAGCTGACATTACCCACTTCATCGTCAGAACATCCGCTCAGGGCAAGACCAAACGCAGCGGCCGCAACCAAAGCGCGGAGTGGTTTAGAGGAAAAACGTGTTGAAGAAGAAAACATGGCAGTACCTGTCATTATCCGTTATTCGAATCACTTTATCAGTGACTTGTGTCTGTTGTCTAACATCGACCTGCACTGCCGGAAAGGTCATTTGAACTGAGCATCGCCAGGGCGGCGATCCAGGGTTTCGGGCTCAAAGGTGATTAATTTTTCATACGCATCACAATAACTCGCTGTATCGTTGTATTTCAGGCGTGCAGCTTCAATTTTACGTTCAGCAACACGGCGCTTTTCTGGGCCACTGCGCTCTGAGCTAAAGATCCGTTGTTGGGTGAACAGTTCCTGAGCGAATTTCTGTTTGCAGATTGCTTCATTTTTCTCTGTCACCACTTCTCCTACCTGCTCGCTGGTAGCAAGGCAAAAACCCGAAAACAGCGTTGAACTTATAATGATCGTTTTAATAATGAGGTAGCGCATAATCCCCGCCTGACAGTGTACATACCTGTTTAAAAAGATAGTCCACACCTCTGTGCCTCTCCAGCGACACAAGGCGCTTGTTTTTGATATAGCGCAAGAGAAATGCATTTACAGTGAGCCGCATAGGGGGCTGGATGTTAAATAGCGCTGTGAAAGGCGACTGTTTTAGGTGCGGGTTAACATTCCTACACAAAGAGAGGTGAAGCTGTTGGTAGATGTGTATATCTTCATATTTTTCAAGGAATGACAGTGAAGTAAGCGATGCAAAAACAAATCAACAGCTCGTACTTACAGCTTTTTATGCGTGAATCCGCGACTGCCGCCATGCTGGACATTGAACAGCTGCCTGAGGTGTCAGAGGTCGATGCTATTGCCCTCTTTGACTGGATGTCAGGCAAGCGCCCGTTTTCTGCCTCTGATGTAAAAGGCCAGCGTTGGATTAAAACCTGCAGCGCTGGCTACGTGACCGAATTGTTGCTGAATGAAGACGGTACCCTGGAAGAGTTTACGCTGTTCAACCGCTTGCCAGCCAAAGGCTGGTGGAAGTTGGAGCAAGGCGTGTTGGATTTGGACATTGTGAAAAACAACAACACTTACCGAAGCCGTGTGATTGCCAATAAATCGGTGAATATCCATTCCGCTATTGAGTATAAAAACGGTAAGTTGCATGCTTACCTTAAACTTGCACAAGTGATGCCCGTCGTGCAAAGCGTATAAGAACCTGTTGTATCAGCAGCGCTCCTTTTCACAGTTGGCGGCCCGGGGCAGCCCAATGACGGCTGCGACAGGAGGATAAAGCACAGTATTTGTTTTTCCTGAGCGCGGAAAAAACCTTGCAGGCCAGAAAGTAACAAAGCCTGCCGGTGCCCTTGAGCGCTGGGCTGGCTTCGTTCTACAATGACGCACTTTTTACTGATATCAGGTCATTAAGATGAACGACACAACTTCAAAACCCGCTTTGCCAGACCGCCTTTCCGGTAATCCCCGCAGCCCACATTTTGTGGAAGAATGCTTCCAGTACGACATCGGCATTCGCTTTAATGGCAAAGAGCGCACTGATGTTGAAGAGTATTGTATCAGCGAGGGCTGGATCAAAATTCCTTCACCTAAAGCACTGGATCGCCGTGGCCAGCCACTGCTGATCACGCTGAAAGGAAAGGTAGAAGCGTACTACCTCTAAGCGTGTTGATAACCCATTGAACATTAAAGCCCGGATGTCCGGGCTTTGTTGTATATGGGAATAATGGCCTTGTGTGTCGATTCAAGACACCCTTGCGCTAAAAACCTTACAAAAATGTATAGTTCGGGAAAAGTTGGTGAAAACCCGGTTTCGTAGCATAGCCATGTAGACAGGGATAACCCTGTAGAGATATCACCAATAACGAGGATGACACCGTGAAAAAAACAATGATTTTTAAGCCTGCTATTGTTTCTGTTGTGTTGGGTATGGGTGCCATGCTGGCAGCAAGCACCGCGACTGCGGATGATGATGCGCCCGCGTCACTGCATGAAGACGCAGTGAGTCTGATTCAGGCTGTTGAGATTGCCAAAAACGCCACCGGCGGCGTCGCGTTCGAAGCGGAGCGTGATGCGGAAAGGGGACAGGCGGTGTATGAGATTGAATTGCTTAAAACGCCGGGAGAAGAAATTCATGCCGTTGTTAATGCAACGACTGGCGAAGTGATGTTTACCAAGCGACGTGACCATGATGATCACCATGGTCATGATGATGAACTGATGGAAGACGCGATGTGGTTGAACGGTATTCAGGGGGGGACTTTGTTGTCACTTGAACAGGCAGCCATGAACATAGAAAGTGAATTCGGTGGCAAAGTGTGGAGCATTGGGCAAGATGACCATTATGGTCAGCCATCGTATGACATTGAGTTACTGGATGCCAATGGCAGACATGTTGAAACCCGCATCAACGCGAAGGTTGTGAAATAAACGAGTGAAACACATAACGCGCTAAATCTTTTTGTGGGGCGGTCATGCCCACGATTGGAGGTATAAATGAGTGACGAAAATAGCCCCCCTACAACATGGCAATGCATGAAAGTCATGATCAAACGATGGTCGAAAGAGGCGACTGAGGCGTTGTTCGGTGTGATCGTTTTTTCCCTTCTTTTTATGTTGGGACTGGTTACACTTGGGATCAGCCTGTTGGCCGGTATTGCTGCAATCATTCTGGCAAAATGGCAACAACGCCAGATGGTTAGCGATATTGCCAACCCACAGGAAAAGAAAACTGAAGCAGAATCGATTGCGGTTGCTGTTTAAACCGCATCTTACATCACTGAACAGAGAGAAACCCAATGCGCGTGTTGTTGGTTGAGGACGATGTCAGCCTCAGCAGTTTTGTAGAAAAAGGCCTGCGCGAGGCAGGTCATCAGGTGGAGGTTACTGACAACGGAAAACATGCACTGACGCTGTGCATGGCAGAGAATTATGACGTGGCGATTGTGGACCGGATGTTACCGGGGCTGGATGGCCTTTCTCTTGTCAAAGCGTTGCGCGCAGCACAAGTGGGCACGCCTATTTTGTTTCTGACCGCGCTCGGTGGTGTGGACGATCGTGTTGAAGGGCTGGAAGCCGGGGGAGATGATTACCTGACCAAACCCTTTGCGTTTTCCGAGCTCTTAGCGCGTGTCACTGCATTATCCCGGCGTGCGGTGTTGAAAACCACTGAAGCGATGCCGGAAATCAGTTATGGCGATGTGGTATTGAACCTGTTTGAACACTCCGCTACCCGCCGGGGACAACCCCTCGATTTACAGCCGAAAGAGTTCCGGATCCTTGAGCTGTTTCTGCGCCATCCCGGACGGGTGATTACCCGCACCATGCTGCTGGAGCACGTCTGGGATATTCACTTCGATCCTCAAACCAGCGTGGTGGAAACCCATATCAGCCGGCTTCGTAACAAGCTGGAAAAACCGTTTGGTGACACACTGATCCAAACCGTACGCGGTGTGGGCTACAAACTTGAACAGAAAAGTGGAGAGGCGAAATGAAAGCCAAGCTTGCTGACTTTTTCCATCGCCACATTTCAAAACACAAACTGCTGGCAGCAATGCCGGCTTGGATGAAAAGCTCTGCGATCCAGCAAGGCCTGATGTTTGGCAGCGTGTCTTTGATAAGCCTGGTGCTGATGGCCGCAGTGACGTTTATCTATGTAGAGCATGAACTGAAAGACCAGAATCGCGAGATAGTGAAAGAATCTCAGGAACTGCTTCAGGGTCGTCATTATGATGTCGACGATGATCCGATAGAAGACGATGAAATTCTGGCGGTGTTGACGTCTGGCTTTGTGCTTGCCGGTGTGCTGGTGTCGATGTTTACCACTGTGCTTGTGATCGTAATGAGCCGGGTTAGCCAGAAAAGGATCAACCGCATTGAAAGGGTGCTTAATGCCGCAGCCGATGGCGATCTTTCCGCAAGAACTGACGTGAAATATATCTACAATGATTTAGCGCGTATCTCTGTCTCTGTCGATGACATGCTTTCGCGCCTAGAAGGTTCGGTTGCTGCCATGAGCGATATTTCTGCCAACATTGCCCATGAGCTGAAAACGCCAATCACCCGCCTTCGTCATAACCTGCTCATTTTGCGGGAAGATGCCAATCGCATTGTGCCGTCTCTCAGCGATACGTTTTTATTGGAGCTGGATAAAGCACTGGATGATTCACAGCGATTGGCGGCTATTTTTGATGCCTTGCTGCGAATTTCCCAGATTGAATCGGGCGCACGACGAAGCCGTTTTATGCCGCTGGATCTGAACGATGTGGTTGATACCGTTGCCGAAATTTATGGTGATGTCGCTGAAGACGCGAAGATGACACTGCGGGTGGAAAAATCCCCGGTACCGCTGATGATTCAGGGCGATCGGGAGCTATTAATCCAGCAAATTGCCAACCTGATTGAAAATGCGCTGCGCTATTGCCCAGCCGGCAGCAACATCCAGCTTCGCTGCGGCGAAACACCGGAAAATGGTACCGTATGGGTCGATGTCTGTGACAATGGTCCCGGCATTGCGGATAAGGAAAAAGAACGGGTTTTTGAACGGTTATACCGTGTAGATAAAAGCCGCACAGACGGCGGACTTGGGCTTGGGTTGTCTTTGGCAAAAGCGGTTGCTGGCCTGCATCATGGCAATATCGCGTTGTATGATGCCGCGCCGGGGTTAGGTGTCAAGGTATCGATACCAGTGCGCTAGTGGGAAAAGACGCTGGGTGGATAACGCGGTCAATTTTCCGCTGTCGTCGTTGGGCCAGTATGTGCAAGACCTCGATAAAGATACGCCGCTGGTGCTGTATTGCCGCAGCGGCAGGCGAGATCTGGGGCGGCGCATCAATATCTTGTTAAGCAAGGATTCACTAACCTGCACAATGCGGGTGGGTTTGAGGAGATGATGAGCGTCAGGTAGTACGACACCTCCTTTCCTTCGGTTTTCCTTTTGCGACGGGCTCCATCGCAAAAGGGAACCGGTTATATTTTTCCTTCATTAAAACCTTTCTGGAAAGAGATCACTTTTTGCAGGTAGCGACGCGCTTCGTCTTTCGGGTGTTTAGTGGTTAATGCATCGTAGACCTGACGTGGAGATTTACGGTTGAGCACTACCATCGCCTGTTTACGGTCTTGATGGAAAGTTGCCAGTACACCGCCTGTGCCACTGTTATAGGCAGAAATCATACTGAAGTGCTTAGAAGAAGGGTTTGTCACTTCACGCAGGTAACGGGTTTTCAGAATGTGCAGATACGCAGTGCCAGTGTCGATGTTGTTTGCCGGATCGAACAGGTATTCTTTTGTCGGCATGCCCGGTTTTTTCTTTACCAGATTAAACACGTCGGCGCCTGCCGTTTTCGGGATCACCTGCATCAGACCATAAGCCCCGGCATGGCTCACCGCATAAGGGTTGAAGCTGCTTTCAGTTTTGATCACCGCGTAAATCAGATCTTCTGGAATGTCATAGCGCTTTGACGCATCGCGGACATAGTGCGCATATTGATATTCCCGTTGCTGGAGGTGATCGTTTACCATGTCGATCTGTACGTAATAGGCTTTGCCGCGTTTGATGGTTTTGGTTTGTAGTTTGTTTTCAATCAAGTAGTTCGCGAAGCGGTTGGCACGCCATTCCCATTCTATGGACTTCCCTTCTTGATCAACAATCTGGCCGAGGAAAAATGGCTTACCGGTCAGCTGGATGTCTTTGTCGGTAAACTGTTCCACGTATTTAGGGTCGGCCGGCATTAACACGGTTTGTACAATCGCTTTCTGGAGTTTTTCCAAGGGCTGGTGTCTGGCAATGGTTGATACGTAGATTTTGCCGGCTTCAAAGTCGATGTGGGCACGGGTCTGGTAACCATCCAGGTATTTCACATAACGGTGTTTGCCAGACTCAATGTACTCGTCACTCCCCCACTGTTTAATGGCTTCTTTGGCTAAGTGAGCGAATAGCGCTCTGATGGCATTTTTGTTGGCATCCGAAATAGGTTGGCTGGATTCAGGCAAGGATGTGTTATCACACTGACAGACGGGGTTTTCAGGTGGTGCGGTACAGCCGGTTAGCAAGGTTGCTGACAGCAGAAAAAGGGCTTTTTTCATCTTTACTTATGGTTGTGGTTTTGCTCTTAGTCAGTCGAGGTGACGATGCTATGCCTGACCTTAAAAAAAGAAAAGGAATTTGTAGGGTCTGTTGACCTTTGGTGGTTAATTTTTGTTCTGACCATAAGCGATTTAGGCGCGGCGAGGTGTGTGCCGCCTAGCATTCTAAGCAAATACACCTCAACAAAGCATAAAACGCTTAGGGCTGAACCCTTCGGGCAGCGTTTGTGGGGACTTTCTCCTGCGTTATCGGTTTCTCATGTAGGCTAGCTACACATCAAAGCCTCTGCCTTGTATAAAGCCCCCACAAACGGCTGCAAAAATCATCACCAAAGGTCAACAGACCCTAGGAAGTAAAAGAGGAAAACCGGATTTTTTTCGCTGATACATAAGGTGTTAGCCAAGTTGATCGACAATATAGCGTGCAATAGGGAAACATGATGTGGCTGCCGGGGAGGGGGCGTTACAGACCACCAGAGCATGTTTGGTCTGGTGGAACAGGAAATCATCAACCAAATCACCGTTTGGGTACACCGCTTGGGCACGGATACCCGGGGGATAGGCCAGTAAATCTTCATTGGTCAGTGACGGGCAGTATTTTTGTATTTCTTTGAGGTAGCCCGTTTTCCACAGACCATTGCGAAGCTCTTTCACCGCTGATCTGAAATGACGCCGGATAACATGATAGAAACCCGCGTATTGCAGCATGTCTGCCACGTCTTTCGGTGAGAAGGCAAAACGTGAGTACCCCTGACGGGCAAGGTTTAACACTGCGTTGGGCCCAACCGTGACAGAACCATCAATCATTTTGGTCAAGTGCACGCCAAGAAAGGGCAAAGAGGGATCGGGAATGGGGTAGATAAGGCTGCTGATTATACGGTTGTGTTTGGCTGGTAACTGGAAATAATCACCACGGAAAGGCACCATCTGGAAGTTTGGCTTATCACCCAGCAGCTCAACAATCCGGTCTGACATGATCCCTGCACAGGAAATCAACTTCCCAGCATGGAAGGTTTGCTCCCCGGCAACCAACGTCAAGCCTTCTTTCGACGCCTGTATGTATTCTATCGCATGGTTGAAAAAGACATCTCCGCCCCGCGTTTTAATCATGCTGCTAAGCGTTTCGCAGATCTGCCGATAGCTGACAATGCCTGTTGAAGGCACAAAAATGGCACCGACACCACGGATTTGAGGTTCTTTCGCTTGGAGCTGGTTGGCGTCAAGCACGTCGAACGTTAATGCGTTGTCAGTGGCCCGCACTTTTAAGGCTTCCATGCGCTCCAGTTCGATATCATTGGTTGCAACCAGCAGCTTTCCGCACTCTTCAAACGGGATGTCATGTTCGCGGCAAAATGCCTTGATAGTCTGATTCCCTTCCTGACAGAATTGCGCTTTCAGGCTGCCTGGGGTGTAGTAAATGCCAGCATGGATAACGCCACTGTTCCGGCCGGTTTGGTGGGCGGCGGGTAGCGATTCTTTTTCAACCACGACGACACGTGCATTGGGCTTCCGTTGCTGGATCTCATTCGCAACACTGAGGCCGATAATGCCAGCGCCAATAATGAGATAATCACAGTTGACCATCATTATTACCCCCTTCTCGACATCTTTTTCTCACTGATTGAATGTTAAATTGAGCCAAATGGGAAGGCATGTGTGAGCACACTGTGACCTGTATATCTCTGCAAAGCGGGGAAATGTATCAAGGCATTTGATCAGTTGAAGCTTTTCCCGTGTTCATTTTTCGGGTGATGGAGCAGCCCTGCTTTGGCGGAGGAAATCACACGCGCAAGAGGAAGGGGGTCACCAAATACATAGCCTTGAATGTAATCGAGACCGGCAGCCTGCACCAGACGCAGGTCTTCATCACTGTTGACTTTTTGTGCGGCGGTTTTAATTCGGAGTGAGTCGCAGATCTGTTTGATAGACTCGACAATACGTCTGTCCACCAGGCTTGCTTTCATCATAGCGATCAGGCTGCCATCGATTTTGATGATGCTGACATTGAATTTGCGCAAATAGCTGAAGGAAGTTAACTCGGTGCCGAAATTGTCCACGGCCACTTCACAGCCTAATTTGCGAAGTGAAGAGACCACGTCTTTGGCCCGAAGGGTATCAATCAGCAGGGTGCTCTCTTTGATTTCGATGCAGAGGCGGCGGCTGGGCAGGTTGCTCTTTTTGATCAGCGCCAGACAATAGTCGATGAAGCTTTCATTATAAAAAGCGCTGGCAGAAATGTTGATAGCAATGTTGAGCCCTGCTGCAGCCAATGTTTGTGCTTGCTCGTTCAACACCTCATTAAATACCCAGCGTTCAATGCTGATAAGGCGGCCAGTGGGCTCTGCGGCAGGCAGGAATTCGGCTGGTAACAACAGTTGCCCTTCTTCAGTGATCAAACGTACTAACACTTCATGCCAGTTTTGAAGTCCATTTCGGTTAGACATGATGGGCATACAGAGCAGGCTGAACGAACGGTTAGTGATGGCAATATCAATACGTTGGAGCAGAAAATCGCGTCGGAAAGAAATGCCGTCTGTTAATGATGAGGGATCAAACACCGAGATAGCAGGATGACAGTCATCAGAGACGGATTCCATGGCAACTTGCGCCTGATAGATTATCTGGAACGGTGTTTTCTGGTTGCCCTCGATCAATGTCATCCCCATCACGCACTCAAGGTGATATGCGGTTTCTCCCGGTTGGTATTTCAGCGCACAGATCTTTTCTGATAGCGACGACATGATCTCTTGCGCACTGCCCAGCCCCTGGTTATCCAGCAGCAGACCAAAACGGCTCTCGCTCAAACGAGCAACAGATTTTGTGGCATAGGATTTTATCAATATGGCAGCGGATTTTATCAACTGGTCTTTGACCGGATCCCCGAAAGCATCAGCCAGTGTCTCTAGCCCCTTCAGTTCGATCATGACTAATACATGGCTGACTGTTTCATAGTGCAGGTTATCCGTATGGTTCTGCAGGATTTGCTCAAACGCCCGTTTCCCAGGAAATTTGGTGATGGGATCTACACTGTATCGACCTTCGCTGTTAGCTGCACGGGAAGGTAAGGCATCCTGGATGCGAAAGGTCAGTACCCAGCCATTCGTTGCGTTGTTGTGGGGTGCCACCGGCGTCGCTTCAAGATACACCAACGTCTCCTGAAACTGCTCAGTTTGCAGCGTGAACGTGCCGCTTAAGCAAAAGTCCTGATGGTAGTCAGAAAGTAAATGTGCGAAGGCGTATTGGCTGTGGTGGTCAAACACATTGAATTGTTCGTCAATGGTGCTGCCAATGAGGTCGCTCGCAGGGTAACCGGTCAGTTCGGCTGCGTGTTGATTGATAAATGTGATACGTAACAGTGAGTCAAGGACAATAATCCCGTCGTTGACAGATTCGATCGCGGCGGACAGCAATTGGTTTTCTCTGGTCAGAACGACGTTTTCTTTTTGAAGGCGGGTTGTCTCCTGGCAAAACCCAGCTAACCGCGTACCAGATTCTGCATGGATAATCCGGGCGGAAATTGAATGGTTAACAATCAGGTCACTGGTGTGTTTTACCTGGATATTTAACGTGAGGTGTTCATTGTGTATGCGACCAAGATTAAACAGCGTATCAAACGGGTGACGATCGGCGTCGAGCAGTCTTTCTCGCCATGTTTCCAGCGTGATCTCTTCCTCTTCGCTGATCCCATACAGCGCGTACATTTCCCGGTTCCAGTAGAGGGTTGCTGTGTGTGGTTCATATTCCCAAATACCTAATTCGCCAACCTGCTCTATCAACTCGACCTGTTTGGAGGATAGCGCTTTTTGGAGGGAGCGTTCCCGCTCATCATCAATGTCAGTAATGGTGCCAATGACTTTTGTTGTCACACCATGACTGTCTTGTTCTATCGGACGACAATGGTCCCGAACCCAGCGGTATTTTTCGCTCTCGTCCATCAGCCGGTATTCAATCGTGCCAAACTTACCGCCGCAGTGAGCCATCGTATGTTGGTATTCGCGCAGGTCATCCGGATGGATTCGGGACATCCATTCATAGAGCCGCTTTATGTTGGCAGCGTTGACGCCGATAGCCAGAATGGCATTACCTGACAGGTGGAAAAATTTGGTGTGACATTCCATTTCATACACGGCTGTGCGGTTGATACCGAGAGCAAATTCGAACTTTTGTGACCACATATTCCGCTCATGCTCAAAGCGCTGATCTTTATCAATGTCCTGCACCTGATAAATAAAATGCAAGACATTGCCATGCCATTTATCACGGACCACCGAGACGCCAATACGGGTCCAGATCACCTGCTTGTTTTTGCGGGTTAGGCGAATTTCTGTTTTGAAACTGTCGATTTTATTTTCCGTGAGCAGGTAGAGCTGTTCATTTGTAGCGTCCCTGTCCCGGTGAAAGACCAGTTGTCGGAAGGTTTTCCTGTCCAATTCTTCATGTGTGTAGCCGATAAGCTCCACGAAGCTGTTGTTGGGGTTGGACATCTTGCCATCAGATTGCACCATCACAGTGCCAATGACAGAAGATTGCATGGCATTGGAGAACAGTGTTGCCCGTTCATCACTTATTTTTTGGATTTGCAGTAAACGTGCAGATTTGACGGCCAGTAATCCTCCCAGCAACATCGCACCACTGATCGGCATTAACAGCTCGGTAGTGCCCGCTGATGACATGAGGTTGTCCGGACTCACCAACAGCAAGTCAAGCGTGACTGACACGATAAAAGCGGTGAAAAAGGCGGACAGTCTATCGAGAACTGCGCTGGCGACAGTGAGGGCGATAGCAATGGCAATAAAGGGATATTCAACGTGCGACAGCAACCAGCTTGACAAGGCCGAGATAGCGATAATCGTGAGTGCAGTGGTGGGCTTGTAAAAGGTAGAGGGAAGCCCTTGTTTCCGTTGCAGCAGTGTATAGATCAACGGTGTAATCGCCAGAATGCCGATGACATCACCGAGATACCAAGCTGATACGACGGTCTCAAGGGGAACGGACAGGGTCAGGTGAAGCGTCCATCCTCCGAATAATGCACCTATGGCGGGGCTGATAAGCACGGTCGCTACGACAAACCAACCGAACGCTTTCAGTGAAAGAAACGGTTCGTCGATGCGGCTGATATAAGCCAGTGACAAACTCCCGGCAATGATGGTGGCGATGTTGGCCATAGCAAGTTGGATGCTTTGGCCGGGTGCATCACCAAAAATGAGGTTAGACAGAAGTATGGCAACAAAAACCGTCCCAATCAGGGAAACTCTCTGATTTGTCGGCGCCAGCGCGATCATGGCAATGGAAAAACCGTTGGTGTACCAGATAAACGCAGCACTGCCGGGCTGGCGGAGAAAGTAGATGGAATACAGCGATACAACCAGGCCGCCGAGAAAGAGCAGCATGATCCGGATCAACAGCGCGTTTTGGGGAAACACGTCCTTTGATTGCGCGGGCGCTGCCTGTGATGTCATTCTCATATCCAATCTTTTGAGCTCATTTGGCGGTGTCTGCCATGTGGTAATGGCTGGACAGCAAACCATCATCCCGGGCAGGGGATTGTCTCAAAAGTTTAGATGATGTCTTATTTTTGTGCCTAAAAGTCGTTCAGGTTCCTTCAAGGTTGTGAAAGGGTATGTCACGGTTTTTTGCGTGGGGCAAGGTTGGTTTGATGATGTTCAGCTCGCCGTTAAACTGCCTTTCAACGTGTTTTCTTTTTGTGAAAATAACAATTTCTTGCCGTGCTGAAACAAAATGGCAGCCAATCCTGTCTATTCTGTTAATAGAACTATGGATCTGAGCGCTTACCTTGAATGATATCACCGCCACATTGCTGACACTTTCCCCTGTTACGCTCTTTTTTGCGGTGATCCTGTTGTCCTACCTGCTTGAAGATTTGGCCATTATTACAGCCAGTGTGGCGGCTGCCCAAGGGGTGATGCCCGTATCGTTAGCTTTCGGGGCAATATTTGTTGGCATCGCTACCGGGGATATTGGTCTTTATTCACTGGGCTTATGGGCTCGGCGGTGGCGCACATTGCGGGGAGGCTTGCTGACCCAACCTAGCGTAAGAGTGATTCGCCGAAAACTGCGTGCGCATGCGTTTGGCAATTTGTTCCTTATCCGGTTTGTGCCTGGTCTTCGGTTTGTGGGTTTTTGTCTGAGTGGTTTTTTTCGTGTTGGACTCAAGCCATTTTTATCTGCCGTTTTGATGGCTACTGCGCTTTGGACAGTATTGATTTTCACGCTGGTTTACCAAGTGGGCGGCATTGGGTGGGTTAATCATCATCTTAATTGGGGACTTATTCCCATTGCAGTGTTCTTGCTCATCGTGGTCAATCGAGTGGCTGGTGGCAAGCTGAAGGAGAAAGCTGTTTGCACAGATTAAAACTGGTGGAAGAGAAAACCTCGCCTGCTCTACCCGTTAATCACGGTATGCCACCGCTCGACATGAGTGGCAAACCCGTCTCATTTTTTGAGTTTTGGCCAAGCTGGGTGTTTTATACGCCCGTTGCCCTGCAATGGTTATGGCACGGACTGAAGTACCGGAGTTTGGGCTTGCCATTGGTAGTCAACCCTGGCATTGCGCTCAGCGGCATGGTGGGGGAGTCCAAAGATGCCATATTGTCACTGGCCGGAGACAAGGCCAAGCGCTGGATTATGCCATATATCATGTGGGAAAAAAGCACGATGCCGCCGCAAACGCAAGCCCATCAGGCGTTAGCGGCTCTTCACACTGCCGGACTCGGATTTCCTGTTGTTGCCAAGCCAGATTTAGGGTGCCGGGGCGCGGGGGTGCGCCTGATAGAAAACCGGGGTGAGCTGGATGAATACCTGCGTTTATTTCCTAACGGCGCGCGTTTGATGCTTCAGGAAAAAGCCCCTTATAACGCGGAAGCCGGTGTGTTTTACGTGCGCTATCCCGGTCAGAAAAAAGGCCGGGTTTTCTCTATGACCCTCAAATACAACCCGTTTGTGATAGGTGATGGCGAAAGCCACCTTGCGCAGTTGATTAAAGACGATGCCCGGGCAGGGAAACTGGCGCATCTGTATATGGCGCGTCACCAGAACAAACTGGATTGGGTGCCGGCAAAGGGCGAAACCGTTCGCCTGGCGTTTGCGGGCAGTCATAGTCGCGGTGCCATTTTCCGCGATGGCAACCGCTACATCAGCGATGCATTGGTTGAGCAACTGGATGAAATTTTTGATGACTTTCCCGGTTTTCACTATGGGCGAATCGACCTGAAATTCCGCGATATCAACAGCCTGATGCGGGGGGAGGATTTTGTGCTGCTGGAAGTGAACGGTGCCAGCAGCGAGGCGGCCCATATCTGGGATCGCGGCGCAACCATCAAGAGTGCTTTCAGCACCTTGATGGAACAGTACCGCATGTTGTTTGAGATCGGCAACCTGCAGCGACAAGCTGGACATAAGGTACCGTCGCTGATGGATTTATACCATGCCTGGCGAAAGGAAAAGTCACTGGTGCGCGATTACCCATCCACCGACTAAAACAACGCACAATCAAAACACTGCAGTTACATTGAGGGGATACCATGTTTGCAACAGACGCCAAGCCATCATTGAGTGTGCCACTTCCTGTTGAGGTAGAAGGCGGGTTAGATGTGGCGGCGCAAGCACTTGAGCTTTTACACCAGCTATCTTATGAGCAGTATAACTTTGTGGCGGCGCCTTATCTGCAAAGTTCTATCGGCCAGCATATGCGCCACATTTTAGATCTGTTTCATGCAGCCTCGGTACAGGGTATTAATTATGACGCGCGTCGCCGTGCACACCCGGTTGAAACTGACCGCAATGTCGCCATTGCGGAGTGGCAACAAATATGTGGATGGCTGGAGGGGCTCACTGACACAGATATGGCGGATGTTGTTGATGTTCGGCATGAAGTGAGCCTAAACCGTCAGGTGGCGGCAACATCAACATCCACCCTTGGCCGTGAACTGGTATTTGCTTCCAGCCATGCCGTGCACCACTTCGCGTTAGTCCGTGTCAGCCTTTGTGCGCAAGACATTCCGGTAGCAGAAACCTTTGGTTTTGCCCCTGCCACACTCAGTCATTTCCGCGGGGATAAATGAATGTGTACTGTTAGCTGGTTGCTCCATGATAACGGGTACGAAGTTTTCTTTAACCGTGATGAACAAAAGGGGAGGGCGATTGCCATCCCCCCACAAAAAATGTGTGAAGACGGTACTGAATTCCTGATGCCAGTGGATCCTGATGGCGGAGGTACTTGGATTGCCACCAACCAGCATGGTTTGTCATTGTGTTTGCTTAACTACTATCAGGGAGATATTCCAGAGCTTCCCCTGATCAGCCGGGGATTGCTGGTCAAAATGCTCGCATCATATCCCAGAGTGTCCGATGTGGTGCATAAGCTCAATAGCCTTCACATGGGGTCATATGCACCTTTCACCTTATTGGTTTTCGCGCCGGATCTTTGTGCCTCTCATGGCCACGTGATTGCGTTTCAGTGGGATGGGCATGTGTTGACACAACGCCCCAGCAGTGAGCCCATGATTTCCTCATCCATCGCGTTTCAGGACGTGATGATTGCCCGTCGCGAGGCATATAACGCCATCATGACAGCACCCAAAACGGTGGAGAAAGCCTGGGCATTTCATCGCAGCCATGTTCCCGAAGCGGGGTATAAATCTGTCTGCATGCACCGGGAAGACGCCAATACGGTGAGCTTTACCCATTTGAAAGTATCGCCACAAACCATGGAAATGATTTATGTCGATGGGCCACTTTGTCAAAACGGCCCGGCCGTGCTGAAAAACTTATTGCGTAACAGGGGAAGCCTTTTTCTGGTGGCGAGCGAAAAAAGGTGAAAGTTTTGCTGTCCAGTCTGGTTCTTATTTGGCGAGCAAACTTGTGCTTAATAAAGGAGTGAAAGATGTCTCGCGTATTGTTACTACTTACTTTGTTGTTCTCCCCGCTGACGTTTGCAGCGGATATCTATACCGGCTTGTTTGGCAATAAAGCGGTAAGTGGATATGACACAGTGTCTTTCTTTGATGGCAAACCTGTCAAAGGTAAATCGGCATTTCAAACGGAATACCAAGGTGCAGACTGGTTGTTTACCAGCCAGAAAAACCTCGACAAGTTTTTGGCTGACCCTGAAAAGTATGCTCCACAGTATGGTGGTCACTGTGCATGGGCGATTGCTGAAAAAGATGATTTGGCGCCGGGTGACCCGGAGTTTTGGGCGATTGTCGATGACAAGCTGTATCTGAACTATAACGGCTCAGTGCAAAAGACATGGGAACAAGATATCCCTGGCTTTATTAATTTGGGTGACAAAAACTGGGCGAAACGTTAAGCGACCCTAGGAGAGCGATGCATGATCAGTCCCTTTCAACTTCCAAGGAAAACGCCGTTTGGTGTGATGGAAAAAGCCGTTGAATCGCTGACCGGTTTACGGACGTTGGATAAGCACTACCGTCGCCGTCCTGAAGGAATAGAGACGGACGCATTTCTCTCCTACACACTTGATGTGCTTGGCATCGACTATGCGGTTTCTTCGGGAAAGCTAAGCAATATCCCTGAGTTGGGAAGTACCGTGGTGGTTGCCAATCACCCACTTGGTGGCGTAGAAGGCGTTATCCTTGCCAAATTGCTTCGCCAGGTCCGCCCGGATGTCAAAGTGCTGGCGAATTATTACCTCAAACGAATACCAGAGTTGAGCGACATCTTTATCGGTGTTGATGTGTTTGAAGGGGAAAGTGCCCGCAAGGCTAACCTGCGCGCCCTTCGTGAAGCACACCAGCATATCAGCGAAGGGGGACTCCTGCTGATTTTCCCAGCAGGCGAAGTGTCGACATTTGACGAAAACGGGCAACTGAATGACAAAACCTGGAGCCGGTCAGTAGCGGCTCTGGTCAAGAAACACAAAGCGACAACGTTGCCGGTTTATATTGGTGGCCAGAATAGCCGTAAATTTTACCGTGCAGGGCGCATTCACCCGATGCTTCGTACGGCCATGTTAGCCCGGGAATTGCTCAACAAACGGGGCGATGCTATTTCGCTTGCCATTGGCGAGCCCATTTCATGGAATGAATGCCGGGCATTTGACAGCGACGACGCATTGGTGAGTTATCTCAGGCTGAACACTTATTTACTTAACCGTGAACAAGCCCCGATGGCGGATGTACAGGAGCAGACAGGCGCGTCGATCATCCCACCGCAGCCTGTTTTGGCGATTGAGCACGAACTGGCAAGCCTGTCACCAGAGGCGAAACTGCTGTCCTCGAATGAATTCGATGTCTATTGCACGGAAAGTATCCATATTCCAGTGATCCTCCAGGAAATTGGTAGGATGCGGGAAGTGAATTTCCGGGCTGTCGGTGAGGGCACGGGGTTAGCCTGTGATCTTGACGACTATGACAGTTATTATTTGCACCTGTTCATCTGGGACAGGAAAGCCCGTCAGCTGGTTGGTGCATACCGACTGGGAAAAGTGCAGGAAATCGTTACCGGCAAAGGCTTGGATGGGCTTTATTCACGCAGCTTGTTCCAATACGACGAACGTTTTGTTGAGAGTATGGGGAATTCGCTGGAAATGGGGCGCTCAGTCATAGACCAACACTACCAACGCAGCCTGTCAGCACTGCTGCTGCTTTGGAAAGGTATAGCGGTGTATGTGAGTAAGCACCCAAATATCACCATGTTGTTTGGGCCCGTCAGTATCAGTAATGATTACCCGTTGACTGCACGCCGCTTGCTGGCGGAAACCCTGAGTGTTCACCATTACGACGAGAACATTGCGCAGTTGGTCTCGCCAACAACCCCACTTGAAAGCACAGAACCCATGCCTTGGCATACGTCGATGTTATCGGGGTTGGGCGACTTGCAATTGCTGTCAAAAGTGATCAGCCGCATGAGCCGCGGACTGGGCGTACCTGTTTTGCTTCGCCAGTATCTTGGGCTAAACGGCAAGCTGGTATGCTTCAATGTGGATCCGGCATTTAACAATGCACTGGATGGCCTGATCACGGTAGATTTACGTAATGTACCCGCCAAAACACTGGGTCGTTATATGGGGAAAGCGCAGGCAGAAACCTACCTCGACCATCACCAATAACATGTTGTCCATCAATCAAATGCCCATGAAAAAAGCGCCGGCTGTTCAGGCGCTTTTGCGTTTATGGTGAATGCTTACCATTGATGACAACTTGTCAGAAACGCAGGCTGGCCCCTACGCCGACAGAGCTGGTTTCCGCACTTCCAGCATCGCGGTAAGTCAATTCTACGGCCAGCCCGGGACCTACACCGGGGGACAGGTTAATACCGACAGCGCCCAGCAGGCCCCATCCATCTTCCGTTTCGTTGGCATACGTGTTGTCATAATAGTTACCGCCGCCACGTACGTAGACATCACCAATCACGATAGGCAGACTCACTTGTAGGGCGAGCGGAATAGATGTCGACGTAAAATCCTGATCAACGCCGTTTTGATCCGGGATATCTGCGGTTGTCTCGCCATAGCCGGTGTATATGCTGGTGAAGTCATTTAAGTGGAGCCTACCATTGATGGCCCAAAAGTAACCGGTCGCACTGCGGCCTTTGTATTTCACGTCAGTGATACCTGCGTCGGCACCTAAAGAAATGGGAAGGATCAGGGCAGACGCTGAGGTGGTAAACAAGGCTGCGCTCAATGCAGACAGCGTGATGAATGTGTTGGATTTAGCCATGTGGTCACTCCGTATTTTAAAGCGCTCACCAGTAGCAAGCTTGCGACAAAATGTCTGGGTTTCAGTGTAGGCGTGAATTGACGGGAAAGGTGAGGAACTGGGCGGCTTTTGGCAGTGCGATAAAATATTTGTGAACTGTACCCAACTGGAATGACAAAAACGGCACCCGAAGGTGCCGAAAAAGCGTGGTATAAAGGATATTCAGGCCGAAATCAGCGCAGAAATTACGCCAATCACCCCTCCAAAAACACCGCCCCAAACCACCAGCCAGCCGAGATGTTCGCGGATCATTTTTTGCACGATCTCTTTCACCATATCTGGGGTCAGTTCATCCAGACGCTGTTCAATCACAGATTCAATATTTGCGGTGATATCTCCCATCATCTCCGGCTGCTCAATCTGGTTTTTCAATGCGTCGCGGAAGTCTTCCTGCTGGGTGATCTCCACCACGGTGGTTTTCATTTTATCCACAAACGGTTGGCGTAAGGGTGCCAGTGCCTCAGCGCCACCCATCATTACCAGCATGCCGCCGAATGGACTGTTATTGATTACGTCGATCAGGCCATCAAACGCGGGGTTAAAGTCGATGTGTTCAATGACGGGTTCCAGGCTCATTGTTGCGCCGCCAGATACCTCTTTATTCAGGAAACGATCAATATTTTCCTTGGTGAAAAACTGGTCCATCATCAATGACTTGATGCCAAGTTTAAAGGCTTCAAAACGTGCCTGTATAACGCCGGAGCCATAAAGCCCGGGTACTTTCTCAAACAACATATGTACAGCCAGCTGGTTGGTCAGTGAACCGGACAATGCAAACAATCCGCCGTAAAGGGCGATAGGTTGTTCAAAGTAGTAACCTGCGGCGAAAACCGCCACTGCGATAAGATTGGTCAAAAAGCTTTTGTTCATTGTTTTTGCTCAACTTACATTCTGGGAAGTGGCGGTGATTTTAGACAAGTCATGCGTGAGGAACAACATGCACTGTTGAACGGGATACCTGCCGGGAAGAGAGACACAACCCAGAGTTAAAACACCGGCATTTGCCACAACAGTATGCTCAACTTACACTCATTACGTTGATTGAGTAACCGAAGAATCAGGATGGTGTTTCGCGTTGGGGTGGCGGCGCTGCTGATACTGTCATTGACAGCATGCAGTGCAAACAATCGCCCGTTTGAATTTAAAAACCTCGCCAAATCTGACATGGATCTGATCACGGACATCCATATCCTGGAAATCCGCGATGCGATCCGTGAACTTACCGTGAAGCTTTACAAACGTAACCCCCGCGAACTGGCTAAAGTGTCAGACATGACAGTGGCAGAGCGTCTCGAAGCGTTTATGACGGTGGCGCGGCCCAAAGAGGGTTATGCAGAGCTCAATGGCTTGGATGGAATAGACGCTCTTCACCTGGCATTTTCAGAAGCGTTTCAGGGGGACCGTGTTTTTGCCCTGATGGTGGGGATCACTGGGATGATCAGTGCAAGCTACAACAACCAGCTCGAGTTTTATCTTCTGGACGATATTGACCAGCAAAAGCTCTACAACAGCGCCCGAAATCTTGAAACCGTCGCGTGGTTGCTTAATACACGTAAGAACAGAGATGGTGAATATATGCTATTGAGCAATGGTGTTACGGCAGACGGTACCCCTAATTACAGCTACGAACGTTTGCTGGCCAAAATGATTGTGATTCAGGACATGATGGCCAAAATGGTTTCTGACAGTACCAACCGACACATTAACCAAGTGGTGCATGGCGTCGCCTCTATGACTTTTTTTCCAATCTGATTGCTTTTTTTCGGATTATCCTCATTATTTTCTGACGACAGGTAACGCCTTGAGCGCGTTCTGTTTTTAACCTGTTCCCAATACAAAAAATCGTACGTATTAACAAGTTATGTTGATGTAATGGAATGGATGTCGAATATTCTGAAATAAAGTTTTCTGTGTTTATTTTTATAATGAGTAAGTAATAAAACTATATTTCTATTGATTAACTTTATGATTAATAAGTTATTTTGTATTTTTTCAATTGATTCGTAAATATTGCTTTTGTTAGTGTGATGTCAGAAAAATCCAAATTTTTTATTCCCACATTGAACAGATGGGTGATTTATCGTTAGCATCTTCTTTGTTTAAAACTATTAACAACTCTCCCACAATATTTAGGCTTATTATGATGAAATCAACGTATCCTATTCTATGCTACGCGTTTATTCTTGTTGGGTGTGGTGATGAAAGCTCTGAATCATCAGCCATTACGAGTGATGGTAACGGTGTTGTTTTAGCGATCGGAAGTAACGGAGAACGCCCTGGATCTGAAAATGCCATATCCGACAACGGTTCAGCAACCGGGGGTTCAGAAGATACCAAGGGCTTAAAACCTGTTGAGCTTAATCCTGAAACAAGCTTTGCGGAACAAATGTTGAACGCCGTGAATATGGAACGCGCAAAGCCACAAAACTGTGGGGGTGTACCCATGCCTCCAGTGCCCTCGTTAACTTGGGATTATAACCTGGAAGCAGCCGCATTCCGCCATTCCAGCGACATGGCTAACAACAACTTTTTCAGCCACACGGGTTCAGACAACTCTTCAGCCAGTCAAAGGATTGCAGACACAGGATACCGTTTCTATGCAATGGCAGAGAATATCGCTGCCGGGTACGTGGATATTAATGCTGTCATGAATGTTTGGATGAACAGCCAGGGACATTGTGAAAATATCATGAGTCCATATATCACCCAGATGGGCGCAGCTTTGGTAAAGAATGCCGATGCTACTTATAGAACATATTGGACCCAAGCGTTTGCGGCGCCCAGAAACCAATAATGGTTAGCGCTTGCATGAAAATCCCCTGTGCGCTGAAGAGGGCGTTGTTGCCTAAATCGGATTGAACCATCCAAGCTCTGTGCGATCTGATCATTAAATCCCCTTCATCAGGTCGCATCATGGGTAAAGTAAAGGGCAAAATCACCAATTGGAAACAGTACAATCACGCCTTAACTCAACGTGGTTCGCTGACGTTTTGGATTGACAACACCGCTATCAAACAATGGTACAACAAGACACCCACAGGTCGTCGCGGTCGAAGTAATACCTACAGTGATTCAGCCATTAGCACTGCCCTGATGATAAAAGGCGTTTTCAAACTCCCTCTTCGAGCATTGGAAGGGTTTATTAACTCAGTGTTCCGCTTGATGGACGTAGACATTCAATCCCCTGACTATACCTGTATCAGCAAGCGGGCAAAGACGGTTGACGTGGACTACCGACTGCCGAGTCGAGGACCCATTAGGCATGTCGTTATCGACGCCACGGGCCTAAAGGTATTTGGTGAAGGGGAATGGAAAGTACACAAACACGGAAAAGAAAAGCGACGAGAGTGGCGCAAATCCCATTTTGCGGTTGATGCCGATAGCCATCACGAGCGCTCTCTGTCAGAGACAGCTGTCTATCGTTACAAGCAACTTCTTAGCGAGAAATTGAGTTTCCGAAATTACAACGCGCAAGTAGGAGAAATTATGGCTGGGGTAGCGGTATTGAACAAAATGCTCAGGCTAGGTATGCCTGTTCGTCAGAC
Organism: Grimontia hollisae CIP 101886; assembly: GCF_000176515.1. Taxonomy (GTDB): domain Bacteria; phylum Pseudomonadota; class Gammaproteobacteria; order Enterobacterales; family Vibrionaceae; genus Enterovibrio; species Enterovibrio hollisae. The sequence continues at coordinate 125,135 of NZ_ADAQ01000012.1, read as the reverse complement.
AACTGAATAAACGACGGCAACGCTTGGCACTACTGCGTCCATTGATTGGAATTGATCAACAAGGCCGCTGAAGAGTCTCCTTGTTCTTGCTACCCTATCGTATGCCAGATTAGACAATCCTTTTAATATATGGCGGAAGGTTTGGCTCTGGGCATACAGCCAATGATTTAAGACGTTGGGATGTTCTTAACTTTGCAGATTTCAGATGTACTTCCAAACTTTCTGCGGCTGCCTCGATATCATTATTTATAAGATGGTTAAGAATATCGAGATGTTCAGATATTGATTTTTTACAGTTACTTGTTCCAAAAAATTTATAGAAATTATGATTCACAACCAAAGGTATTTGACTTTGGTTAACAATCTTTATTAGCTTGCTGTTTCCAGAATGAGATAGACATTTAGAATGTAAATCACGCTCAATTGATTCGATATCAGAAATCAAGGGCTGAGAAGAACCAGTTAACAATGCCACTAACTTGCTGCGCATTTCTAACAATTCGCTTTTCCGTAAATGAGGTATAGATCTCCTAAGTGCTGCTGGTTCTAATAATATTCGCAAGTCATAGTATTCCGTTACAGACTGAGACGTCAAAGGACCGCTAACCCAATGAGAATTATCTGCTTTTTCAACCAGTCCCATGTCTTTCAATTTCAGGAGAACTTGCCTTGAAACTGTACTGCTTACTCCAAAATATTTAATGAGATCTGTTTCTACAATTCTGAAATGACCGAATGCGATACAATCTGTAATCGCTGATTCAACAGCAGAAAATATTTTCTCAGAGGGAGTGCGATTATCAAATAAATCAACATTGTGATCCAGACCGAGGTTTGATTCATTTAATTGTTTTCGAATAGCAGGTGGGTTGTCTTTACCATTGGTAACGAGATAGCCCCTACCGTCGAGCTTTTTAATTAGTCCTTCGGTATGTAGCAACTCCAATGCTTGTCGAACGGGCACACGGCTGGTGTGAAATAATTTGGAGAGAGGAAACTCCAATAAAATTTGCCCGGCGGCAATTTGCTTGCTTTCAATCGCGTTACGAATGGTCTCTTTGATTAGTACATATCTTGGTGTTTTTAAAGGTTGCGAATTAGTCTTCATTAAGAAACACATTCCTTGTACTAAGCATTCAGAAAGTCATTCCAGCGTCTGATTAAATAGTTATGCTCATCCATCACTGAATTCCACACAATCACTTTTGACATACGTTCTTCATAGGTTCCTCCTTTACGCACCTCGCCTTTAGCAATCAGATTATTTCCGTCTAAGGCTGTTAATATTGAGGGTGCTGGTTTTCCATCATACCAATAATCCCACTCTCCGGGTTCCATGTACCTCTTTGAAAGATGTGGTGTTGAGGTGTAAAAGCCTTGCTTAGCCAATTTTGCACCTGCCCAACCTGAAAGCCACCAATTTAGGTATTCATAAGCCGCATCCAAAATACGCCCTTCAACATTTGAAGAGATAGCCATACCGCCGAACCAAGCACGATAACCCTCTACGGGAGAAGCTTCAATGATTTCTGCATTTAACTCGCGTAAATGGTTGTAGCTGGGCGACCAAAGGCTTTCAATAGCCACACCACCAGTCAACATGTTCTCCTCGGCCTGTGCGGCACTATCCCATGTGGAGCGAAAATGCCCTCTTTTTTTTAATTTAGTCAAGAGGTTGATGAGATTGTCTATTTCTGTGACTGTTAAGTTACCAATGTCTTTAAAATCTAACAATCCTGCAGACTGCACGGCCAATGCTAAGTCGATGGCACCAATTGAACTGTCGTTTTGGATACCAACCTTACCGGACCAATCTTCATTCACCAACCAGCCCCAACTTTCTTCTTTTCTGCGTAGTCTGGCTGGTAGTGCTTTGGGGCTGTATCCAAAGCTGTCTGCATTGTGTGTCAACGGTAGCATGCTGATAAACCGTGTAGGGTGAGCGGAAAGAGAATTATCTTGCTGAACATACAAACGGTTGACAGGTATTCCCCCGGTACCTATCGATGAAGTATTAGACACTTTCCCGTATTTAGATAACGGATTGACTTCGTGCCACAAAGGGATTTTTTTTGTATCAATAGGTTGTATGGCAGACACCGGCCAGAGCATATCAATACTTTGAAACCATTGATCGTATACGTCATAGCTGTGAGGATAAAGTACGCCTTGGCGTTGTGCAGCGACGCCGTCTAATACTGTATATTCAAAGTTAATCCCCAAATCCTTGGTTGCCTGGAGACGTATTTCTTCTAACAGTGTTACTGATGTTCCAAGTACCCGTAATGTGACTTTCCCTTTTATTATACTAGGAGAAACATTTCCCATTTTGATCCCTTATGGGTTGCAGAGACAATTCTGATTAGTTGACCAAACTCAGCATTTTTTCAATTGAATCAGTGATTTGTTTTTTAGTGATTCCATTGGTTATGAATATTATAACTGAATTTTCTGGCAGGATTTGGCTTTTTTCCATTTCTACAGGATCATATATGACATGTTGAACACCATGAAGAGAGATAGGATTAGTGTGACCTTCAATAGATAAAATTCCCTTAATTCTAAGAATATTCTTTCCGTGTCTATTTAATAGCATTGACAACCAAAGTCCAAATTCTGACCAAGAAATTTGTCTGTCATATTCTATTGAAAATGTATGTATATTACTCAGACTGGTAGAAACATAGTTAGGCTTGTTATGAACTTCTATTGTTGCTATTTTTTTAATAGTGAATTCTTTGCTTAGTGAAGAAAAATCCTCTCGACAAGATAGAAGATCTGTAATGGCTCCCGATTCTGAGGAATCTATACACTCAGTATCCAAAGTGATTTGAGAAACTTTTTTCTTTATTCTTTCACTTAAGGTTTTGGTTGATATATCTGATTTTGAGTATACGATGATATTTGAAGCAGATACCTGAGAAACCCATATGTTATGGATATCATCTGCTATTTCTGGCATGGACAAATCCACAACAGTAACGATAGATGCTATTTTAAAATTATGCTTTAGCATGGGAGATTGAGTGATAGTTGCAATGATTGGAGATGGCTCTGCTAATCCTGTCGTTTCTATAATGATTCTATCAAATGCTGGAATTATTTTTTTCTCTCTTTGGTTGAGAAGATCATTTAATGCATCAGATAAGTTGGATAATATACTACAACATATACACCCGTTATCTAAAAGAATAGTGTTTTTGGATATTTTATTTAGAATAAGATGATCTATACCTACTTCACCAAACTCATTAACAAGCAAAGCAGCATTTGAAAAAAAACTACTATTTACCATTTGTTGTAATAAAGTAGTTTTACCACTCCCCAGAAAACCGGTTATAACATGAATAGGAATCATAAATGTCCCTTTTAAACATTGCTAATATGCGTTAGATAACTTATATTCAGAGGATCAATAGTTTTACCAGATAGCAACTCCGCATTCATCCATAGCTCTGTAACATTCGAAACCAGAGTTTGTTTTCCTGTAGGAGAACACAAAAGATATGATGCTCCATGAACGTCACTCACTTTAATATTAAAAGGAATAAGCCATCTATTGATGATTTTTATCCTTTCATATCTAAGACGGAGGCGCACATTACGTTCTGACGTATTAGTTGTTTGAGTGACCAGCCAATGTTCTTCCTGACCAAACACTCCGCATAAACCACACATGCTGCCTCCTTATTTAATGGTAAATATCAATTTCTTGGGTATCGGGCTGAAAAGTCATCCGCTATCTGATCAAATGTACAAAACTCCACACCATCGTGACTTAATATATATTCAATCAAACGTTCTAGTGCGAGTAGAACTTGCGGCCTCCCCGATACATCCGGATGAATGGTCATTGTGAATACGGCATAATCATTTTCACGATATACCCAATCAAACTGATCTCGCCACATCTGCTCAATATCCCTTGGATTTACAAATCCATGGCTGTTCGGTGCCTTTTTTATAAACATCATTGGAGGTAGATCATCGAGATACCAGTTTGCAGGGATCTCTATGAGGTCGGTTTCTTCTCCTCGTTCAAGTGGCTTCATCCATTCGCTAGGATGCTGTGAATAGTCAATTTTTGTCCAACTATCACCGACTCGAACATAATAAGGATGAAAATCATTATGCATAAGGCTATGGTCATACTTTATCCCTCTTTCGAGCAACAGTTCATTCGTCACAGGGCTAAATTCCCACCAGGGAGCAACATAGCCAGTTGGCGGCTTTCCAGCGAGATCTGTGACCAATTGAATGCAGTGATCCAGAATGGCTGTTTCCTGCTCTCTGGTCATCGCTATCGGGTTTTCATGGCTGTATCCGTGAACACCAATTTCATGCCCAGCCTTCGCTACTTTTTTCATTTGTTCAGGAAAAGTTTCAATTGAATGACCAGGAATGAACCAAGTTGTTTTTAAATTATATTTTTCAAATAGCTTAAGAAGTCTTAAACTTCCAATTTCACCGGCAAATAATCCTCTGGATATATCATCCGGTGAATCTTCACCGCCATATGAACCCAACCAACCAGCAACGGCATCAACATCTACTCCAAACGCACATAATATTTTCTTTTTCATTTATTATCTCCTTAGTGATACAATATTTTCTCTATGGTAAGAGCTGAACTGGATAAATTAGCATCTTCATTTCTCGGTCTAGATATTTGAAATCCCGAATACTCAATATTATTGTTTATAATGTTTGGCATAGCGAATGTCGGTAGATCTAAGTAGCTTCCGATCATTGTAATTTGTAATGTTTTCAAATTTATAGATGAAAACAAGTAGTTATTATTTTTTAAAGAATTAATCGTAGGTGCATAATGGCCTACCGTTGGTATCATGAGTAATGAGCTTTCAATTTCAGTATGGAATTTTTTCTGTAGTACACTTCTGTTATACATCAATTCAGCATAAGTTTTTAGCGTGAATTCTGAACATTTATTAAGTCTGTCAAGTGTTCTTCTTTCAAGTAAGTTTCTGTTATCGCTATTAATTAATGAATAATGCTCCAAGTAAGCTTCTAGTGATCCTAGCCACCCTTTTTTTTGGATTAAGTGAAAAACACTTTGAATTGAACTTAGGCTTTTGGTTTTTATCTTGACTCCAGCGTTAGATAGTGAATTTATTGTTTTGTAAAAATCATTTTTAACGTTTTCATCTGTAACAACCATATCTATCAATGATTCATCGACTGTTACACTAATATTATTTATATCTGCTGGCTTAATGGTTTGTGGAAGACAGCCATTCATTGCATTGTTTAGCGATAAACAATCAGACACGTTATTGGCTAATGTCCCTACAGAATCTAGTGAAGGGGATAGGGTCACTATCCCTTCTTTACGGTGGAAAGAAGCCGTTGGTCGATAACCTACCAATCCATTAAATGCAGCCGGTATACGGATTGATCCAGCGGTATCTGTCCCAACTGCAAATGGAACGATACCTTCCGCAACAGCAATTGCAGATCCACTAGACGAACCGCCCGGAACTTTTATCTCTCCATGTTGTTTGGAACGATAGGGCGTGCCAAAATGAGAGTTTATTCCAATTCCGGAAAATGCTAGCTCACTGAGATTTGTTTTACCAATTGAAGTGAGACCGACTTTTTTTGCGCATTCGACTATATAAGCATCATGATTTTTGGGGATCTTACTCTCTGGTATTATTGAACCATTGCTTGTTGGACAATTGGCTATGTCAATGTTGTCTTTCCAACAAACAGGAATTCCATCTAAATTACTTAGTTTTTTGTTTTTTTTGAATCTTAAATATGAATATTCGGCTTCCTTTCTTCCTATGCTTTCGCAAAAAAAAGTGAATATACTATTCGAGTTCTTTGCCTTCTCTAAACTTCTCTCAAACAGCTCAATGGGATCCATTATATTGTTCGATAATAGTTGGCTAAGATGACTGACTGAAAGCCTGTTTTTATCCAAAGTGGTGGTCATACTGCCCTCCTGATAGTCATCTATAAATCTTCGCGTTTTAGTGACTTATTTTCTAATTCTCTGGTTGTTTTTCTACTAAAATGTCCATTTCCTTCGTGAACCCAGTTCATTCCTTCTGAAGTGGCAAGGTATTCATCATTGAAATTGGATGTGACTTCCTTTTGTTTATATGTAGGGAGTATCCAAACCTTCATTAACAAGAGATAAGTTATAAATGCGATAGGAAACCCAACGAGATAAGCATAGTTGAAGCTGGCTAATGCAGAGGCTCCACCAATAAACCAAGCAATATAGGCAGCCGGGTTTATTCCTTTTATATATTTAAACTGTCCAGATTGATTAAATAAGTCGGGAACATTCAGATGTCTACGACGAATGACATAGTAATCAGCAACAATGATCCCTGCTATTGCAGATAGAATCGCACCATAATAACCAAGAAACGTGAATAGATTGTTGAGTATTAACCATGGCATAGAAAGAGTACCAATTATTCCGGCTAGTATCACACCGAATTTGTAGGTCATTTTGGGAGCGGCTGCATTTACAAAAGTCAAAGCAGCAGGTATCAAGTTTGCCGAGTTATTTGTTGACCATTGTGCTAAAACAACCATCAAGAGAAGAACGATAAGCCCCAATCCAGATTCTTGCCCCTGAATGACATTAATCGGATTCCAATCGCCCGTCGTAATAAATGAAGCTGCACCAATCAGTGCGATCCAAGTTTGTGTTAACGGTAAGGCAAGGAATTGTGCTACAAAGACATTTCTATTTCTTTTAAAAAAGCTTTTTGTTCCAGGCTCGGTTTTAAGGAAGCGTGTAAGGTTGGGAATATCGACAGCCAGAGCAGACCACCAAGACATGTTAGCGACAAACAAAACAAGGAACGAAATCTCTTCCTTTCCTTCAAAGTTCCAGATGTTAATGCCTTTAGTTTTAGCTATGCCATCCAGCGAATAATACATCCAGATAGAGATTGCGATGATTGCTGGCGTCGCCAGGTTTGCAAGTGTTTTAACAGCTCGTATTCCATACGCGGTGTTAATTATCTGAACGATACCGAAAATCCCGTACCAGAAATACCAGTTAGTGAAGCCGGTCAAATACTCAAAAATACCATTGAGCGCAAGTGCGCCCAGATAAGTTTGGATACCAAACCAGATTGCAGCAACCACACCTCTTGACACTGCAGGTAAATGTGTTCCAAACGTACCAAATGGTGCCCTCAGATAAACCGCAAAAGATAAACCATGCTCTGTTCCTATATCCGCGGTGAGTGTCATGACAATCCCGAGAGTTAAGTTTGCAAGGAAGATTGTTAGCAACACATGTTCAAGAGGCATGCCTGATACGCCACCGGCACCAAGAGAAAACGTAGCGATTATGACAGCCATGCCGATCCAGATGGCGATAAATCCCCAGAAACTAATTGTGCGCTGATTTAACCAGACAGGCAGAATGGATTCCTCTATAAGGTGGTTTTCACCTGTTGGGTTATCAACTGTTCTTGCTATTCCTTTAGCTTTATTCATTTTTCCCTCTTGATTTCACGCTTATATGTGAGTTTTCAGGTGAGAGTCATTTTTTGCGAGGCCTCACCTTCTTGAGTTAACAATCACGTTACACATTTTGTATATTGCGCGCAAAGTACAATGTTGCGTTGGTGTTAAGTTTTTTGTGAGTAAAATTTAGAGAAGGGCCCACTTACTGCTTGTTATGTAATAGGTTTTTCTTTGAGCGTTAAAACGGGTAAATTGTTAATTTTTGTGCTTAACACGTTGAAATAACGGGCTAATTTATATTGTATATTGCGCGTGATGTACAAAAATGAAGAAATCATGTGTTGATCACACTTTTTAAACGGTCAAAAAAGGTAGGACTGGGCACTTAGTACGTTTGCGCCACAATTATTGATTCAGCGAAAGGGGCCAACTCTGACTGAACCAGTAGATGATCATCAGATAGTGAGGAAACTAAGTCGCCTAATTGTCAGAATCTTTCTTTGTCGGGTAGGGATATTTTGGGGGCTAGTGCACTCATGTCTTTGATACGTGGTGTCAGAAATAGTCCGGGCTACTCCGGGAGTGGTAGCCTCATGAAAGGAGAGGTGCGGAAAATCGTTCCTATATTCTGGTCGTGGTATAAACGTTGGTGTTTTTTCTGGAGCATAGGTATGAACATGCGGATTTTGGCAGTAGTCCTTATCGCTATTTTTTTCATTACGCCTGCTTTTTCGGCGATAAAGCTGGACTTTTCTGATCTTTCACAATGGGACGTTAAGGTGTTTGAGCGCGAAACTCACTATCAACCAGTGAATGATCCTAAATTTTCAGAGCCTGTGTTGCATGGAAAGAGCGAGAATGGTGCTTCGGGGCTTTTGCAGGAAACGGATATTGATCTCAACAAAACGCCCTGGCTCAGTTATTGGTGGAAAGTAGAAAGCTTTCCGGGCACTACCGATGAGAAGCTGAAAGTGCAGGATGATTTCGCCTGGCGGGTGTCTGTGACTGTCACGCCGGGAATTACCATGATGAGCAGCAAAACCATCGTGTATGTCTGGACACCAAACCAGCCTGAAGATAGCGCCTGGGGAAATCCTTTCGCACCCAAACAATTTAAAATGCTTGCTGCAACGGCCACAGACCAGAAAGATACCTGGGTGAAGGTGACCCGCAATGTGCGGGAGGATTTTAAACGCCTCTACGGGGAGGATTTCGATACCCTGACGGTGGTGGCGGCTACCTCTGACAGTGATAACACACACAGCACATCTTCTGCCTTCCTGAGTACCTTGTTTTTTTCTGAAAGTCCCAATTAGTCATAAGGTTACCTTCCTTCTTACTCTCTGCCCTGATCTCAAGGGTATAAATTCCCTCAATGTACACTTTTAAGTTTACTTTGTTGTTTTGCTGAGTATGATATTCAACCTCTTTAGGTTGCAGTGAATGAAATTCCGGGATCGCCAACGCACTCACTTCGCACCTGCACCTCCCAATTTGAAAGCACCCGAAAGGGATTTTGGAAGTAGAAGTATGTTTCCATTCAAACGTTTACTCGCTGGTAGCTTGTTACTGTGTTCAACAGCTGGCTGGGCGCAGTCTTTTTCTTTGCCGATCTGGAAAGAGGAAGCGGAGGCGTTGGGGTATGTATTACCAAAGCCTTTTGGGTTTAACGTGAGCTATATGAATCTGGAACAGGGCATTGCTGTGGATTCGATTGGGTTTGAGGGGCTGGTAGCGAAAATTCCAGACTTCACCATTCCTACATTCCCGGGACTTCCAGGGATTACGATTCCAGGGTTTGACATGCCGATCCCAAGGGATCTGATTGATATTCAGGCTGAGCCGGGTAGACAGAAAAGTGAAGTGCTTTCTTTACGCGGAGACGTATGGCTTTTCCCGTTTCTTAATGTCTACGGCATGGTCGGTAAGCTGAAAGGATATTCCGAAACCCGCGTGACAGTGGGTGTTAAGGGGATTGACAAAAGAAGCGATCCCATCGATTTCAAACTTGATTTAGATGGTGACCTATACGGTGGAGGGATTGTCCTTGCCGGGGGCTATGGCAACTGGTTTGGTCTGGTGGATGCCAGCTACACCAAAACCAATTTAACGGTAATCGATGGGGCGATTGATGCCTACGTGGTGTCGCCGCGTATTGGTTATGACTTTCATACCCGCGGATTTCCGATGCGGCTATGGGCCGGCGCCATGTATCAGGATGTGGAGCAGTCACTGTCGGGAAGCTTGTCCAGCCTGGATTTACCCGCGGGACTTTCCGGCCTTCTTGGCGCGGTAAACAAGGATGGCAAAGGGCGCTTTAATGTCGAACAGCGCCTGACCACGGCATGGAACCCGATTGTCGGTATGCAGTACCAGATTTCGCCAAACCTTTACCTTCTGGGCGAGGCGGGATTTGGCGAGCGTACCAGTGTTTTCTTCTCAATTGACATGCGTTACTGAGGAGAGAACATGAAAACGACATCTCTGGCCATGTGCGCGCTGGCGTTGCCCTCACTGACACTGGCCTTTGAGCGTGACCAACCGGATTGGATGGATAGCCTGCTTACCGAGCTCGGGTCCAGCGACACTATCAATGTCGAACAGGGCGTTGACTGGGGTGTGCTACCGGGGCCTTTTGTGAACCCCGAGCAGGGGCTGGGGTTCGGGGTTGCTGCGGTGGGGCTTTATGCGCCCTCTGACTGGGTAGATACCACGCCATACTCTACCGTCGCGGTGAAATCCTATGTGTCGACATCAGGGTCATACGGACTGGGCGTGGAAAACCGCACTTACCTGCGCGGAGACACGTTGCGCTTGCTGGCCGATGGCTGGATCAGCCATGCTCCGGGCTATTACTGGGGCATAGGGCGTGATGCCGCTGAAAATAGCGCCAACAAAACCAAACAAGAAGCGCGGATCCTCAAGCTTTCCCCCAAAGTGTCATATCAATTTTTGCCTGCGTCTTACATCACGCTTGGCTGGGATTTGCAGCGCCTCACCGATCAGGAATCTGATGGGCCGGCGCTGTCAGGTATACAGCTTGATGATGCCATGAGCAGTGGTGTGGTACTGGCGCTTGAGTATGACAGCCGTGACTTTGAGCCGAATCCCGAACGGGGCCGTTTGGTCAGTGCAGAGTGGGTCACCTACCGCGATGCCATTGGTTCGGACTTTGACTATGACCGCATTACGGTAAATTACCGCGAATACCAGCGGCTATCCCAAGACAGCATCCTTGCCTGGGAAGTTTATGGGCAGGGTGTGGCCGGCGATGTACCTTGGTATGCCTACTCAGAGCTGGGGAGCGATAAGCGGATGCGTGGCTATTACATTGGCCAGTACCGTGACCGCTACCAGCTTTCTGCGCAAATGGAATGGCGACACCAGTTTAACGCCAGACACGGCATGGTGACCTGGGTGGGCGCGGGAAATGTCGCGCCAGATACCGACGGCCTGTTTGACCAACGATGGTTGCCAACCGCCGGCATTGGCTACCGGTTTGCGTTTAAACCCCGCATCAATGTGCGTTTTGATTTTGGTATTGGCAAGGACAGCAGCGGGTTCTATTTCCATATCAACGAAGCGTTTTAACAGCGAAGCATTATCATGGTGAGCAGATTTAACCCTTGGGTTCGCCGCCTGTGCCTGGGTGGCCTACTCGTTAGTATAAGCAGTATGTCATTGGCCGAGGCGCCTGTGGGTGTCAGGCCCTGTTGCGCCTTTGGTAAAGATTTGAAAGCGCAGGTGGGTGGGGTGCCTGTCCCCTTTTTCTCGGTCGGAAATGTGCTGGATGTCGATGGTGTCGGTCACCACAGATACAATGACGGCTCTGAAGGTGTTTCCAGCAGCCTGTTGGGAATGGGTAAGGAACACAATGGCCTGATTTACACAGAACTTGGCGGGTTTATTGATACCGCCCATGTCCGTGATACGGCGGATTATACCTACTACCTGTTTAGTGAAATCCGCCGTCATATTGGCACCGATGCAGAAATCCGGTTGCCGGCAGAGTTGCGTGAACGGGTGATTGTGCTGAAGGCACAGCCCGGCGGTTTGCCACAAAAGACACAGCGGCAACTTTCGGTTGAGATTGCCGGGGTCATGGCATTCAGGCTGGCTCAGTGGCACGAAATTGCACAATGGTTTGGTCTGATGTCGGTGGCCGGGTTTAAAGAGCTGGCCTCGGCATTCTCCCCAGAAGATCTGTATTCCAATATGCTGGGTGCGCAGCTTGCTATGGGTATTCTGCGTGATTCGCCTGATCTTGATCTGCAAGGATTTGGCAAGGCGATGGATATAGCTCTGGCAGAGAAACTGAAGGCGCTGAAAGCGGTCTCCAGTCAAGAGACTGCGTCCCGCATTGAGGCGTTGGATGGCATTTGGTGGGACAGCAGCAAACGCTTGCCGGATAAGTGGGTATTGCTTCACCGCGACTATGCACTTTCCCTTTCACTGTTACCCAATGGGGTGGCAGGCGGAGAGGCATTGCACTTACCGCAGATGCTGTCCAACAGTGATCCCCTGAGCCAGTGGGCGCAATTTGAAGCGCGGGCATCGAATGAGGAGAAGGCATTTACAGGGTTGCCCGGCGGGTTAAAAGCCAAATCCGTCTGGACAGAACATGATTTCCCGGCATTGGCAGCGTTTGCAAAAGAACAAGACAGCCAGGGGCGACGGTAGGTCCCCCCTTTGTTTCATCCCCAGTTAAAACAGCAGAATAGACCCCCAGGTGACCCCAACCAGCAGCAGGGCAACAAACACGGCGGCAGAACCAATGTCTTTGGCCCTGCCGCTCAGTTCATGATGCTCAGGGCCAATGCGGTCTACGACGGCTTCAATCGCCGAGTTAATCAGTTCCACGATCACCACCAGAAACAGAGTGGCGACCATCAAGAGCTGCTCAATCTGGGTCACGGGCAAAAAAAACGATGCCGTGGTCATCACAACCAACAGCACCAATTCCTGTCGAAATGCAGCCTCATTGTTCCATGCTGCGCGAAGTCCCTGAAAAGAGTAACCGGTTGCATTAAAAATGCGTTTCAGCCCAGTTGTGTTGGGTTTCATCTTAATATGTCTCAGGTAGTCTAGATATCGGCTGTTCGCCATTATGCCAAATATCTTAGCGTTAGGTGAGAGCCTTTTATGCCGCTTTCAGGCCAAAACCGTTCCCTGAATGGTTAAACCTAAGCAAAAAAGCCACAAGTGCCTGTGACGTTTTCTCTCTCTGGTAACAGGTTACTTTGAACCGTGTTTTTCAACAGACCGGGTGATGCGATTAGATTCATCCCGCCATTCAACCCTGCTGGATGCCAAAGTGGGGGGGCGATCAAGCCTTGGGCTGGAGGGAGCGGTGGGATTTATAGTAAGTTGACTGGGAATAAATCAGGGAAATTTCTGCCACTTCTTTGGATGTTGTACTAAATTTAAGATCCAGCTTTGTAGAACTTACCCGCTGACAGGACAGGGCCATGCCAAATCTGATCAACACCAGTTATTCAAATAACATGTACCTCAATGCCCGCCAGCGCGAGAAAGATGAGGCTCAGTATGGTGCGCGTAATGACAGTGTGAAGACAGAACAGTCCCTGACATCGGCAGAACGGACGGAAATGCTTCGCAAAGAACGCGAAGAAAAAATGAAAGCTGAAAAGGCCCAAGCGGAGGCATCGCAGCGTGGTGATTACCGTGGCTTGATTGATCGCGTTGCTGAACAGGAAGCGAAAATGGCCAAGTTTTCGGCGTACACCCAAGGTCAGCAGCAACTTCTCAAGCAGGTTGAGAAAACCATTATGCCAAATGAGGAGCCTGCCAGTTATAACCTCAAGGTGTAACTGGTTTCCCCTTTCCTGCCACGCTTCTTCATCAATACTTCTTCTAACCGTTTAAGCCGTGCGTTGATATGACGCCAGCCGTGTTTAGCAAAACACAAAACCAGTGCTAAAAATTGTTTCAGATTCCCGTTCCTTATCCTCACTTTTAATACATACAACCCTCGCCAAGACGCTTAGATTGGGAAGTTGGGAATGTTATTTTCCCTGCTGACTTGGTCATTTATTGCGACGCATAGGAGAGCCTGCATGAAGACCGATCAATCTACTCCTGTTGAACATTTTGTTGATGTGTCCCGCCAATCCGGCACCATCTGGGGTTTACACTGTAAAGATGGCTGGGTGATTTGTGATTCCGCCATATATGAAAAGACCGATGTCATGCCTTTCTGGTCATCGAGGGAGGCTGCAGCACGGCACTGCATTGATGAATGGTCCGAATTCTCTCCTATGGCGATTCCCTTGAAGGAGTTTGTCAATGAATGGCTGGTGGATCTTAGCAACGAAGCCGTGATGTTAGGGCCGGATTGGGGAAGTGACCTGTGTGGTGAAGAGGTGGAGCCTTTTGATCTGATGCAACGATATTTGAACGTCGCCAACTTCCAGTAATTCCGTCATTCTTTTCCCGTTTGTCAATCTGTTTGTACATTCTCTCCTTTACAGTACGGGCCTCAGATGCACTGGCCCCGCATTGCTTTTCACCATGGCTGGCTGCTATTTCTGATTAACAAGTGATTTACATTTTGCTGAGTGGATTTGCTGAAAAGATGACATGCTGGTAAGGAGAAGCAAATGGATAATACCACGATTAACCCTATGGGGACCGATGGCTTTGAGTTCGTTGAATACACAGCGCCAAATGCAAAAGGAATAGCCGATCTGAAGAACCTGTTTTCTTTGATGGGGTTTGCAGAAATTGCCAAGCATAAACATAAAGCGGTGTGGTTATATCGTCAGGGCGACATCAATTTTATTGTGAACGGTGAAATCGACTCTCCGGCCAGAGGGTTTGCCAATGTGCATGGTGCAAGCGTAAACGCGATGGCATTTCGGGTGAAAGATGCCCGCCACGCGATCGATTATGCCGTGAAGCAGGGTGCACAAGCGTGTGAAGCCAGGGTTGGTCCGATGGAGCTGAACATTCCGGCCATTTATGGCATCGGTGGTTCTTACCTCTACTTGGTGGATCGTTACGGTGACAACGACATTTACGACATTGACTTTGATTTCTACCCAGACTGGCTGGAACGCCTGAGAACAGCCGATGCCGGTTTGCGGGTGATTGACCACCTTACCCACAATGTGGAAATAGGGAATATGGATGTGTGGGCCGATTTCTATGACCGGATTGCCAACTTCAAGGAAATCCGCTTTTTTGATATTGAGGGTAAGCTGACCGGTCTGAAATCCCGTGCATTGACGGCACCTTGCGGCAAAATCCGTATTCCGATCAACGAATCGAGCGATGATAAATCCCAGATTGCCGAGTACCTAAAAGCGTATAACGGCGAGGGTATCCAGCATATCGCGCTCAGCACTGACGATATCTATAAAACGGTAGCGTCATTGAAAAGCCGTGGTATGCGGTTTATGGATACGCCGGACACCTATTATGAGAAAGTGAATGATCGTGTAGGAGGGCATGAAGAAGATGTAGAGCAGCTTCGGGATTTACGCGTATTGATCGATGGCAATATGGACACTGGCATTCTGCTGCAGATTTTCACCGATACCGTGATAGGTCCAGTGTTTTTCGAGATCATACAGCGCAAAGGCAACCAGGGCTTTGGCGAAGGCAATTTCCAGGCGCTGTTTGAATCAATAGAGCTCGATCAAATCCGCCGTGGCGTGTTGGATGCCGGATAATCGTCTGGGCTTCTGTGGCTGGCGCCATCTCTATGGTTTTCTGCTGAACAGGCATTTACTCTCTGGCAAGGCCAACAATGATCCTAGAGATATTTTCCGATAATCTCCGCCAGTTCTCCGCTGTTACGCATCTGAACAAGCCGTGCATCGACAAAACGTTTCAGTGCAGGGTCGATGCCAGGTGAATAGGCCAGATGGATAGAATAGGTCGGTATTAAGTTGTCAATGGGATGCAGTATGTATTCACCATGGGTAAAGCCCAGCCGTTTCAGGTGGTATTTGAGGCGTAAGTCCATTTCGATAAAACCACCAACATCTTTCAGCCTGTCAACGACCCGAAATGCAGAATCGTAGTTTTTAACCCTGACGTCGCTCACGGCGCCTTTTTTGATGTATTTGTTTAACCCCGGGTAATGGAATCCGAATAACAAGACGACAATTTTTCCCTGTAAATCTTCCGGTGTTCGATAAGAAAACCCCGTCCCTGAATGGCTGAGAATACTGTGGCTAACATCAAGTAACGGTGTTTCCGACAGGTTCGCAGCCTGCATACCTCCCCAGGCAGGGCTTCCATATGTTATCCAGTTGCCTTGTTTTTTCTTGTTCAGTTCCGCGATAAAGCGATTGAACGGATACGTGTAAATGTCCAGTTGATATTCTGACCCGTTGAGTGCCTGCCTGATTACATCCGTGACAATGCCCCGGTGATTGGTGCCATCCTCCTGGATTTGCAAGGGTTCAGACTGATCTTGGATCACCAGATAATCCAGCGAGAGGGCAACGGCCTGATTTGACAGCATCAGTGATAGTACAGCCAGCTTAATCACCTGAATTTTTGGGGGGCAAACAAGATAAAAAAGGGAATCTTTAACGGACATGGTAATGGTCATCCAAGTTTACAAAACGTGACTATTCTTAATAAGAGTGATTAAAACTTAAGACACTAATAAGCCTAGACTATGTCGAATCAAAAAGAGAATTTTGCCCAACCTTCAAGCATGGCCGCACGGTTGGTTGGCCGTGTTCTCCTCGTATGCAGCCTACTTGCGTTTCTGGTCGCCACGTTTGCGCTGTATTTGGACTATCAGGCGCGCACGGAACAAATGCGCAATAATGCCCTGCTGATCCAGAAAACGGATCTGGCTGCGATTACCCACAGTGTCTGGCAGGAAGATCTGGGGCAACTTCAGATGATCACACAAGGGATTTTCCGTGATCCGGACATCAGTTATATCAGCGTGTTTGATGACGAACGCGTTCTGGCCGAAAACGGCACACCGCCTGCGGAGCCTAAGTATGCCTACCAGTGGCCTTTGGTGCATGAGCAATATGGCAAGGTTTACCCATTAGGATATTTACAGGTGGAGGTGGGCCTGGAGGATATCTACAGCGCACTGACAGAACGGTTTGTGATGCTGCTGCTGTTTTTAGGTGGTGCCACGTTGGTGCTTGGCGGCCTTGTCTTTTTCATTGTTTACGTGGATGTGGTCAGGCCCCTGGTTTGGATCTCCCACGGAGTGACAAAGTTTGGCGCGGACAACTTGCCCGAAACGATTGAGCCGCCTAAACGCCCTTTGGGTGAGGAGTTAGTCACCCTCTATACCCAGTACAATGATACTGTGGCCAAGATGCGCGAATACAATGCTGAGCTGAAAAGTGCCAAGATGCAGGCAGAGCAGGCGAACCAGAAAAAAAGTGAATTCCTTGCCAACATGAGCCATGAGATCCGCACACCAATGAATGGCATCATTGGTATGGCTTCCCTGCTGAAGGGCACCCCCCTGGATGAGGAGCAACGGGAATTTATTGAGATGCTGGAAACCTCGTCACTTTCCCTGCTCGACATCATCAACGATATTCTCGACTTTTCGAAAATCGAAGCGGGTAAACTTGAGCTCGACAGTGTGGAACTGAACCTGTTTGAGCTTTGCAAAGACATTGAACACCTGTTCAGGTTACGTACCAAGGAAAAGGGCTTAGAGTTTGAGTGCGGCCTGGATCAGAATTTAACGCCCCTTTTAGTGGGAGATGCACCAAGACTGCGTCAGGTAATGATCAATCTGGTGGGTAATGCGGTGAAATTCACCCAGAGCGGGAAAGTCAGCGTGAGTATCCGGCAGGTTGCTGAAGCGGGTGACAATATTACAGTGACGTTTGAGGTAGAAGACACCGGCATAGGGATCCCGGCGGATAAGCTGAAAACCGTTTTTGAAAAATTTGAACAGGCAGATGGTAGCATGAGCCGCAACTTTGGCGGCACTGGACTGGGACTGGCGATCTCCAGCCAGATTGTGGAACTGATGGGCGGTGAAATTGAAGTGGAAAGCCGTGAAGGTGAAGGCAGTCGCTTTTTCTTCACTGTGACGTTTGAGCGGGCGCAAATGCCTGAAGCCATGCCGGGCGATACATTGCTGTTTGCGGATGCCGCCATGTTGCTGGTGGACGACAGTCGCCTGAACATGCGCATTACCAGTGCCCAGCTAAGCAATCTGGGGTGTCAGGTTTCCTGTTGTGTGCATTCTGAAGATGCTGAAGAGATGATTGCTGAGCGTATCGATACTGCTAAACCGTTCAAGCTGGTGATCTTGGATAAACTGATGCCGAATTCTGATGGTTTTTCTATTGCTTCCAGACTCCGTAAACGGTTTGGAAAACGTTGTCCAAGCCTGATGATGATCACGGCAGCGCCGGAAGTGCACGACAATGTCAAACTTGAAAGTCTTAACATCGAAGGATATCTGTCTCGCCCTTATAAATTCAATGACCTGAGAAATCATCTCGCCCGTATTTTACGAGGCCAGCAGGCACAGCTGGGTGTGGTGTCCATGTCAGCACACAAAGCCGATCAAGACGCAAAAACTGCCAACCCGCCAGAATCCGGTACGTATCAAGGCCGAGTGTTGGTGGTAGAAGATACGTTAGTGAACCAACGTGTAACGCAAGCCATGTTGGTACGGCTGGGGGTAGATGTGGTGGTGGCAGAGAATGGGCAAGTGGCTATCGATTATTGCAAACATGATATTTTCGACCTGATTTTTATGGATTGTCAGATGCCGGTGATGGACGGTTACCAGGCAGCCCGCCTGCTGCGCGAGCATGGATATGCACCACACACACCGATTGTCGCCCTGACAGCCAATGCCACGGCGCAGGACAGGGAAAATTGCCTGAAAAGTGGTATGGACGACTATATTGCCAAGCCGGTACGAAAGGCAGAGTTAGAACGGATGATCAAAAACCATATGCCGGGTTCGGCACAGGAGCGCACCAAAACACGTTGATAAATGGTTTTCGTTGGGCCTAAATAAAAATGCCTGCTTTGTGAGCAGGCATTTTACTGGGGGTGTCATACCCATTCAAAACGACGTGAGTGTCTTGACTGAGTTTCCCGCTACATTGCGGATTTCCACTGCTGGAGCAGTTCTTCGTAGCCGATAGTCTGGCCCTGTGGCTTCTCATTGCTGAGCTTGGCTTTCGGTGCACCTGGCTGGCTTAACCAATACGCAGCATCACGAGGTTTGTTCAGTTTGGGTCCACAGGCGCCCTGTACGTTTGCCCGCTCAAGGCGCTGCAACACGCGGTCTTGTGCTTTCGCCAGACCATTGAGTGCTTCCTGCGGCGATTTTTCGCCATTGGCTGCTTCAGCAATGAACTGCCACCACAGCTGCGCCAGCTTAGGATAATCGGGCACATTGGTACCGGTGGGTGTCCACTGAACACGTGCCGGGCTGCGGTAGAATTCCACCAGACCACCGAGTTTCGGGGCGACATCCGTCATTGCCTGAGAGTTGATATCAGACTCACGGATGGGTGTCAGGCCAACCAGAGTTTTCTTCAGTGACACGGTCTTTGCTACCGTAAACTGCGCATACAGCCAGGCAGCCATACGGCGTTTCGGCTCGGTAGATTTCATCAGTGTCCATGAGCCGGTGTCCTGATAACCAAGCTTCATGCCTTCTTCCCAGTAAGGACCACGTGGTGACGGCGCCATGCGCCATTTCGGTGTGCCGTCTTCATTGACCACGGCCAGACCGGGTTTGGTCATGTCAGCAGTAAAGGCGGTATACCAGAAGATTTGCTGGGCGATGGAGCCCTGCGCAGGAACCGGACCGGCTTCTGAGAAGGTCATTCCCTGTGCTTCCGGTGGGGCATATTTGCTGAGCCAGTCGACATATTTGGTGGTAGCGTAAACTGCTGCCGGGCCATTGGTCGCGCCGCCGCGTTCAACACTGGAACCGACAGGCGAACAGCCTTCTACCCGAATACCCCATTCATCGACCGGTTTCCCGTTTGGAATGCCTTTGTCACCCGCACCGGCCATAGAGAACCAGGCATCGGTAAAGCGCCAGCCGAGAGACGGGTCTTTTTTGCCGTAATCCATGTGACCGTAAACGCGCTCACCGTCAATCTCCTTGACGTGGACCGAGAAGAATTCGGCAATGTCTTCATACGCGGACCAGTTGACCGGCACGCCCAGCTCATACCCGTAAATCTCCCTGAATTTGGTTTTCAGGTCGTCGCGGGCAAACCAGTCGGCGCGGAACCAATAAAGGTTGGCAAACTGCTGGTCAGGCAGCTGGTAGATTTTTCCGTCCGGGCCAGAGGTAAAGCTGATGCCGATAAAGTCATCCAAATCCAGAGTGGGCAGGGTAACGTCTTTGCCTTCCCCTTTCATGTAATCGCTGATCGGGAACACTTTGCCGTAGCGGAAGTGGGTACCAATCAGGTCGGAGTCATTGATGTAAGCATCATAAATGCTGCGGTTGGACTGCATTTCAGTTTGCAGTTTCTCTACCACATCCCCTTCCTGAATCAGGTCATGGGTGACCTTGATACCGGTGATCTCTTCAAAGGCTTTCGCCAATACTTTGGATTCGTATTCGTGGGTGGTAATGGTTTCAGAAACAACCTTGATTTCCATACCACGAAAGGGTTTGGCCGCGTCGGTAAACCAGGCCAGTTCTTTGAGCTGTTCCTCTTGGCTTAGTGTGGAAGGGGTGAACTCATTGCCGATCCATTTCTTTGCTGCGTCGCTGTACTGGTCGGCGAGCGCCGTCGGTGCCAGTAGCACGCTGATCATAAACCCAAGCGGAGTCCATTTGTTTACAGCAGGCAATTGCTTCATAGTTTCGCTCCTTTGTCGTTTTTCTTCCTAACCCCAACGTAAAACGGCCACCAGCCATACGACAGCTATCCCGAAGGGATACCAGATGGGTAAGTCCGTCATTCCGATGAAGAGAAGGTGGATATAGGCGCTGCCCAGCAGCCCTATAAAGAGTCGATCACCCCGGGTTGTGCGGATAGGCAAAAAGCCTTTTCTTTCCACACAAGGACGGAGTACTTCGAATAGGGTCATCGCCGCCAGCATGCAGGCAATGGTGATAAAAAACAGGGCGCTCGGGAGTGTCCAGGCCATCCAGTTCATGTCATTTCTCCTTATACACGTCCGAGAGCGAAGCCTTTGGCAACGTGGTTACGCACGAACCAGATAACCAACAGGCCGGGAACAATGGTCAGTACGCCTGCGGCAGCGAGCACGCCCCAGTCGATGCCGGACGCGCTGACAGTCCGGGTCATGGTGGCGACAATGGGTTTGGCATTGACCGAGGTCAGGGTTCGCGCCAGCAGTAGCTCCACCCAGCTGAACATAAAGCAGAAAAAGGCGGTGACCCCGATACCTGAGCGGATCATCGGAATGAAGATCCGCACGAAAAAACGGGGAAAGCTGTAGCCGTCGATATAGGCGGTTTCATCAATTTCTTTCGGTACACCGCTCATAAAACCTTCCAGAATCCAGACCGCCAGAGGCACATTGAACAGGCAGTGAGCCAGCGCCACCGCGATATGGGTGTCAAACAGGCCGACAGAGCTGTAGAGCTGGAAAAACGGCAACAGGAAGACCGCAGGCGGTGCCATACGGTTGGTCAGCAGCCAGAAGAACAGGTGTTTGTCACCGATGAACTTATAGCGTGAAAACGCGTAGGCAGCGGGCAGGGCAACAGCCAGTGACAACAGGGTATTGATACTCACGTAGGTCAGTGAGTTCAGGTAGCCTGAATACCAGCTCGGGTCGGTAAAAATCACCGCGTAGTTGTCCAGCGTGAAGGTTTGTGGCCAGAAGGTCAGGCCGCCGAGGATCTCCTCATTGGTTTTGAATGACATCATCAACAGCCAGTAGATGGGCGTCATCAAAAACAAAATGTAGGCGAGCAGGCCGAAGGTTTTTCTTGTCATGGCTTAGCCCCTTTTGTCCATGTTGGTCATGGCGGTGTAGAACACCCAGCACACCAATAAGATGATCAGAAAGTAGATAATCGAGAATGCGGCTGCCGGGCCGATATCAAACTGGCCAACCGCCATTTTGGTCAGTGCCTGTGAAAGGAACGTGGTGGCGTTACCCGGGCCGCCGCCAGTCAGTACGAACGGCTCGGTGTAAATCATAAAGCTGTCCATAAAGCGCAGCAGGACACCCAAAAGCAGCACGCTTTTGAGTTTGGGCAACTGGATATAGCGAAATACCGCCCAGTTAGATGCACGGTCGATTTTGGCCGCCTGATAATAGACATCCGGAATTGCGCGCAGGCCGGAGTAACACAGCAGGGCAACCAGCGAGGTCCAGTGCCAGACATCCATCACCAACACCGTGACCCAGGCATCCACTGGGTTGGAGGCATAGTTGTAGTCCACGCCGATGTTGTTGAGAAACCAGCCCAGTAAGCCGATGTCTGCGCGGCCGAATATCTGCCAGATGGTGCCCACCACGTTCCAGGGAATCAGCAGCGGAATGGCAAGGATGATCAGCACAATAGACGCCCGTAAACCACGGGCCGGCATGCAAAGCGCCACGGCAATGCCAAGAGGGATCTCTATCGCCAGCACACAGAAGGAGTAGATAAACTGGCGCACCAGCGAATCGTGCAGGCGTGGATCGTTTAAGATCTCCCGATACCATTCCGTGCCGACAAAATACCGGGTGTTCTGGTCAAAAATATCCTGAATGGAATAGTTCACTACCGTCATCAGCGGGATGATGGCGGAGAAAGCCACCAGCAGGAAAACCGGCAGCACCAGCAGCCAGGCGCGGTTATTCTCAGTTTTAGTCTGCATCCTGCTCTCCTGTTTGTGGGGTTTCTTCTGGTTCCCCGGCAAGGTATTCATCGATATACAACTTGAGCCACTGGGCGGGGAAGCTGATGCAGGCGTGGCCTTGTGGCACAGGATCCTCTTCTGCGATGCGCAGCTTGATGGTCTGGGCGCCAAACTGCGCCGTGACGATTTTGTAGGTGCCCAAATCCTCAACGTGTTGAACCGGGACTTCCCACGCCTCGCTGTGTTTGTCGTGCCAGACATGGACAAATTCAGGGCGGATGCCGACTTTGATGTTGTTGCTGTCAGTGCGGGCGAGGACCTGCCGCTGGGTGTCGGTCAGGGGGATGGGAATGTCGCCAAACAAGACATCACCGCTTTCACTGCGCTTAACTGGCAGCAGGTTCATACCCGGACTGCCAATAAAAAAGCCGACAAAGGTGTGGTTGGGGCGCTCAAACAGCTCCCGTGGCGACCCAAACTGGACAATCGCCCCGTCGTACATCACCGCAATTTCCTCGGCGAACGTGGCCGCTTCGAGCTGGTCGTGGGTGACATAAATCATGGTGATGTGGAATTGCTCATGGATCTGGCGCAGCTTGCGGCGCAGCTTCCACTTCAGGTGAGGGTCAATGACCGTCAGGGGTTCGTCAAACAGAATGGCCGACACGTCTTCGCGTACCAGCCCCCGGCCCATTGACACTTTTTGTTTCTCATCGGCGGTAAGGTTGCTGGCGCGCTTGTTGAGCACATTACCCAGCTCCAGCAATTCTGCCACTTCGCTAACCCGGGAACGCACTTTGGCTTCCGGGGTTTTCATGTTGCGAAGCGGAAAAGCGAGGTTGTCATACACGGTCATGGTGTCGTACACCACCGGAAACTGGAACACCTGCGCAATGTTGCGCTCCTGAGGGGCAAGCTGGCTGACATCCTGTCTGTCGAACATTACCTCCCCTTCCGAAGGGGTAAGCAGTCCGGAGATGATGTTCAGCATGGTGCTTTTTCCGCAACCGGATGGGCCCAGAAGGGCATATGCTCCGCCATTTCGCCAGGTGTGGGTCATCTTACGGATAGCGTAATCACCGCGGTGACGGGGAGAAGCCATGTAAGAATGTGCCAATGCGTTGAGAACAATTTCTGCCATTGGTTAGCCTCCCGTCCGTCGTGCAGACTGGATCAATTTTTGTGATTCATCAAAGACATACAGCTTGTGGGTTGGGACATAGATACTGATTTTCTGATCCACGTCGTAGTCGTGAACACCTGGCAAGTGCAGCACCATACTGATGTCGCGGTTACGCACATGGAGGAAGGTCTCACTGCCACTGATTTCTGCCAGTTCAACATCAACCGTCAGTTCCAGATCGTCATCATTATTGGGAACAAGGCTCAGGTGGTTAGGGCGGATGCCAAACTGATAGTGTCCATCCTGAAGCTCACCAAGATCGGTGTTGAGCGGAAAGTGAATATGTTCATCAAAGGAAACATTGCCGCCACCGACACTGCCACGAATGAGGTTGATAGGGGGCTCACCAAAAAGATCGGCGCAGGTAACCGAAGCGGGGTGGTGATACACTTCAGGGGTCGAGCCAGACTGGATCACTTTGCCTTCATGCATCAGGACAATGTTTCCTCCCAGTGCCAGTGCTTCATTCGGCTCGGTGGTGGCATACACTGCAATGGTGTTTCGCTCGGCAAACAATTCACGCATTTCCTGACGGAGCTCTTCACGCAGTTTGTAATCGAGGTTTACCAAAGGTTCGTCGAATAAAATGAGATCGGCATTTTTCACCAAGGCCCGCGCCATGGCGGTACGCTGCTGCTGTCCGCCTGACAGCTCCAGTGGCAGGCGATCGAGATACTGCTCGATATGCAGCATCTCTGCGGTTTCCTGCACTTTTTGTTTGATGACAGCTTCAGGCTGCTTTTCCAGCCGCAGGGGGGAAGCAATATTTTCAAACACTGTCAGGTTGGGGTAATTGATGAACTGCTGGTAAACCATGGACACATTGCGCTCGCGGACAGGCACGCCAGTCACATCCTGCCCATTGAACAGCACCCGTCCGCTGGTGGGGTTATCCAGCCCTGCCATCAGCCGCATCAGGCTGGTCTTTCCTGCCAGTGTCCGGCCGAGCAAAACATTAAACGATCCCGGTTCAATACGTAAATGAATGTCATCCAACCAGGTTTCCTGATGGCTGATTCTTGTGACATGTTGTAATTCGAGTGACATGCAAACTCCCTGTTTAAAAAACGACCCGCAGTATTTGCTATATCGTCATTTGCGAAAACGCGCATTTCCTTTTGCAATCCGAATGACATATGCCAGATTCATGCCGTAAGTTAAATAAATGTTAATTAATTGATTGGTAATAGTTTTATAGAAATGTGAGCGGCATCACTGTGAAAAAAGTGTTGAGTAGTGTGTTGACTGTTAACGAATTGTGAACAATGCTTAACGCTCGTATGGTTGTTCGAACGCGCATGGAAGGGCAAATGGAATGAGCGATCTGGCTCACACTCATGATGAGGTTATTGAGGCATCGTGGCGGCGTTGCCGCTCGTTTGGGCTGAACCCGAAAAGCACCCCGTCTATTGTTCGTCTCAACAACGGTGATTGGCAGGACGCCCAGGACAAATCGAAAGACCTGATTGTGACTACTCAGGAACAGGTACTGCCTTTTTATGAAAACATTCTGATCAACAGTAACAGTCTGGTGCTGCTGGCAGACAGCCGTGGCAACCTTCTCAGCCGCTGGGGGCGACCGGGATTTATCAATCAGATGGAAAGCCACCTTTTTGAACAGGGGACCAGCTGGCTTGAACGGTTTAACGGTACCAATGCCATCGGTACAGCATTACAGACCTGTGAGTCTGTTGTGGTAGCTCGGGACGAGCACTATTTGATTGCCAACCGTTATATGACAGCATCCGCCGCTCCGATCTTTAACAGTGAACAGGAGCTGGTAGGGGTGCTTAACATTTCTTCTGATGCTTATTTGCCCACCTCCCATGTCAACGGCATGGTGAAGATGATGACCCAATCCGTTGAAAACCAGCTGATTATGTCCACTTACCGGCTTCACTATTACACCCTGGTGTTTAATACCAGCGAGGATAATCACACCAGCCAATGGTCTGGGCTTTTGGTGTTTAACCACAGCGGGGAAATTGTTGCCGCCAACCGCCGGGCCGATTTGCTGGTTGGCCATGTGCTGAAAGGACTGAACATTGAAACCGTGACCGGGATTTCTCCACTGAAACTTTCTGCACACCCTGAAAACCAGACGCTCTCTTTTCTGGGTATTGCCAATTACCGGTTGTTTGGCATGCTCAAACACCCTACAGCGACAACTTTCCGTGTTGCTCATATCCCGCTTTCTGCGCCTGTCATCAAATCGGTATCCAAGCCTTCTCTTGCACGCAATGGTGCCCGCTGTCTGTCAGAACTCGATCTTGGCGATCTGAACATGCAAAAGGCAATAAGGCAGGCAGCCAGCGTGGCCAACAGTGATATTCCGCTGGTTATTCAAGGGCCCACGGGCGCAGGCAAAGAAGTGTTTGCCAAGGCGGTCCATGCGTCATCAAACCGGGCAGCGAAGAAGTTTGTTGCCGTGAACTGTGCTGCAATCCCTGCTGAGCTGGTGGAATCTGAACTTTTTGGTTACGTGAAAGGGGCCTTTACCGGTGCGAGTAACAAGGGGAGCATTGGCTATATCCGTCAGGCGGATGGCGGTACGCTGCTGCTGGATGAAATCGGTGATATGCCGATGCATGTTCAGGCCCGGCTTCTTCGTGTGTTGCAAGAAAAATCCGTGACGCCGCTTGGCAGCACGGAAAGCTTTCCGGTTGATTTTAGGGTGATCAGCGCCACGCACCAACCGCTTCGTACTTCTGTCGCCCAAAAAGCGTTTCGGGAAGATCTGTATTACCGGATCAATGGGCTAACCCTCTTCCTGCCCGCGTTGGCTGAGCGTACCGATATTACTAGTCTGGTAGATACTCTGCTGCCAGAGCTGGCAGACGGGAAATATCCACCGGTAAGCCGTGAGGTGCTGAACCTGTTTAAACACCACCCCTGGCCCGGGAATATCAGGCAATTGGTGAATACCCTGCGTGTCGCGTTGGCATTGTCGGATGGCCACATTATCCAGTCACATCATTTGCCGGATGACTTCTTTCTGGATTTAAAAGAAGCGTCACAGATTGTCCAGTCGACGGGAGAGCCGGAGGTAGAAACACTGAAAGTAACTAGCTGGCGTGAAAGTCTGCCTGAACTTTTCGCGATCACCGAAGGAAACATCACCCGAATTGCTGAGATATCCGGTGTTAGCCGGAACACGATATATAAACGCCTTAAGGTGCTTGGTATTAAGTAGTCTTCATGCTCCTCCTTTATTAAGGACAGACAAGTGGCTAATGGTCGCTTGACGTTGTGTTTGAAATGCATGCTGGTTTGTTGTCTTTCTAAAGTGTCTGCCTATGGTTTTTTTACATTTCCCTGTCTTTTCTTTCTCTGTTTGTCGCTACACTCCGCGTCCGTCGGCGACAGGGCCGATGTTGGAGGACTGAAAAGATGAAAATGAAATCCTGGTTTTTTTTAGTTTGTCTGGCATTGAGTTTTTTTGGGGCCAGTACGCTGGCGCGGGCAGATGATGAAATTACGCTGGGCCGAACCATTGTGTTTAAAAACACCGATTACGGGGCACCTATTCCATTGTTGGTTTGCCGCCGTGTGGATGCCATCAAAGTGAAGGCTGACCGTGATATGTACCTGCGCAAGGTGGTGGCGACGTTCAAAAACGGTGAGACCAAGACATTCCGTTTCTACAGAAATATCAAAGAAGATGGCACCACGCGCTGGCGAGAACTGCCGTACAAGCGATGCGTGAAAAAGCTGGAAGTTTATGGTGAATCCAAAAACTCATCCGCCGGTGTACGTGTTTATGGCAGAACATAGTGGTGTGCCTAATCCTCTGCTTGTCCTAATAATGGTTCAAGAATGCGTTATAACACTCTGCTAGTTTCAAATCAGGTTTCAGGGAAAAACCTGATGACAAGAGGTATGCGCTATGAAGCTGGTGAATGTACTAAGTGGTGATGTCGTCAAAGAGTCAGATAATCTGGACGAGCTTAAGCATCTCGGCATGTCTATTGCGCTTCAGGATGGACTTCAGGCTACCCAGTGGAGTCTGGATGAAACCTGTAGCCACTATCGGATGTCAGGCAAAACTGTACTCTGTCTGAGAGATGAAGAAGGTGCTGTGTTTCGCATTTTTTTGCCGAAATAATGCGCTTAAAGCCGTTGTTAAAAGTTCTCGGCGGGCTTCACAATCTGGCTTTCATTTCTCGCTTATGATGGATCCATCCGAAGTTGACATGAGGAGTTTATGAAAACGTTTAAAGGTTTGATTATCCCGACAGGTGTTGACGACATATTGAAGCGAAAAGCGGGTCTCTACGTCTAACAGGGATGCCAACCCATCACAAAAACGTGAATAGAAAAATCATCGCTTTTTGTAGTGTATTCTCATTTACCTCTTTACCATGCAGTCAAAGGCCATCGCTTCTGATGGCCTTTCTTCGATCACTCACATTTCGTAACAACAAACTGACCGGCGGCACGTTATGTCGTTTAGCCACGGTAAACGCTTCTGGTATTATCTGAGCCAAACAAAGCGCATGCTTTTAGTAAGATGTTTTTGGGGAGAGCGACGTAATGGATCTGAACGATCTGGAAAAATACCTGGCACTGAACCGTATCGACTATAAACCTGCTACCAATGATGATGGCTTGCTGATCAACTTGGGTTTTCTGGTTGGACGGGTACATGTGCGTTATGAAAAAGACGCCAATACGTTCAACTTCAATGATAAGCCTCGATGGGTGACTCAAATTGCCCTGATGGTGCTGATGGTTTATTTCCTGTTGTCAAACTTCAATATCTACTCCTCGCTCCAGCTTTACACTTGCATTGCTGTCACTCTCGCTATGCTCGGTATTTTTGGTTACAAGGAATCGCGCATTAAGAAACTGAAACGGGCTGTTCAGGGCCAGAATCTGTTATCAAGATAGATCTAAATCCACTTATGGAGGCAGGACGGAAGAGCGGATGGTTGTCAACTCCGGTGAACAGCGATGTTGATCTGGCGTTAATCCTCTAAACCCGTTATTACCTCGCGATGCGAGTGATTTCATTTTGCTGTGTGATACTTGCCAATACGCTGTTCTGAAAAGGGATATTTGCGTTACACCTGACGCCATACTGCCTTCCTTGTTGTCTCTTAAAACGCTACTATGTGCATATTCATTTCATGCGTTTTAATCGGTGTGAAAACGCATTGGGTGTTACTGGTCACTCATGGATATTGCGATGCGCTCACCGGTTCTTGAATCCCCGCCGGTACATTGTGATCCCGTGTGCACCAAGTGTTTTTGTGCCAAAATTTATCCGTAGGTTGCGCGTTTTATTTTTATTGGAGAAGCCAAATTGCATCACTACCGCTGGTATGCAGTTTATACCCATTTCAATGAGGAGAAAGTGCTCCGTGACGAGCTTCTGGCGAAGGGTTATGAAGTCTATTTGCCAGAGCGCAAGTTATGGGAAACCCTTGGGAATAGACGACGCGTCACGTATGAGCCTTTGTTCAAGTGCCATCTTTTCGTGCGTACAACGCCAGAAGGTTTGAAGAATGTTAAGCAGGCGCAGGGCTTTTCCCACTTGGTGCGTTACGGTAAGTATGTCGCGACCATTTCTGAATCCCACATCATCAAAATCAAAACCATTTTGTATTATTACGAAGATGCAACGTCCGTTTCCAACAGTAATGTAGAAGGCCTTGCTGTGGCGGTGGTGAATGGTCCTTTGAAAGGCATGATTGGTGTGCTTCCTGCCGGTGAGGGGGAAAGACCCATTGCGATGGAAATCGGACAACTGGGGTACTCTGTCAACGTGACGGTGCCAATGGATACGATATTCCGCACCCAGGTTCCATCTGTCGCCTGAACATTGTCTGTCTTCCAGAATGATCGCCAAAAGCAAGCCGGATAGTTTGTCTTTCTTGTTCCTCTTCTGCTTGTATTCTGCCTCCCCTGTGCGCTGGGGCATTGATCGCTGATATGAGAAATTTGCCCTTTGATGCAGACCTATCAGAAATTGAGCGCTATGCTCCTTTCATCCCCCCGTTCGTATTCTTCAACCTATCAAGGATGTGATCATGAGAGTGATTAGAAGCGCGCAATACACCGCGGAAAAAACCTGGGGAGCGATAGATATCGCTAACATGAATGGCATCACGACCAAGCTGCATTGGACAGATAAGCCTTATAAATGGCATTTCAACCAAGGCGAAGAAGTATTTGTGGTGATCAACGGTATGATTGAAATGCACTTTAGGGAAGAAGGTGAAGAAAAAGTGGTGATGCTGCAAGCCGGAGATATTTTTTACGCCTCTGAAGGCACTGAGCATGTAGCGAAACCTCTCGGTGAAGCGCGGGTGCTGGTGATTGAAACTGACGGCAGTGTGTAGTGTTTTCTTCATTTTTCCTGTAGAAGGACGTCTGATCTTTATCGTTGCCTGAATCGGATGGCATAGGTCATCTCTCCTGACATAAAAATATTTGATGAAACTGACAAAGAACCCGAATGGTCATTTTTCTCCATATGCATAGACTTGCCATTTTTTCCCAGCGGTAGAGCCTTATGCATTGCAAATTCTTCGAACAGAACCAGTGCCGTTCCTGCGAACGGATGGGCGTGCCTTACACACAGCAGGTCGCAGAAAAAGACAGCGCGCTGAAAGCGCTGTTTGCGAACCGGTTGCCTGAGCAGTGGTTGCCGCCAGTTCTGAGCGAAGAAACCGGCTGCCGCAACAAAGCCAAAATGGTGGTGCTGGGTGCGGCGCACCAGCCGGTATTGGGCGCAGATGTGAGGGGCGGGGAAGCCCCAGAGTGGGTAAGCCTGACCCATTGCCCGTTGTATACCCAAGATATGCAAGCGTTGCTGGATTACCTGCAGGACTGGATTCGAACCTCCGGTATCCCGCCTTACAACAAGGCAAAAAAGAAAGGTGAACTGAAATTTATCCTGCTGACCCGCGCTGCGCATACCGGTGAATTTATGCTTCGTTTTGTGATGCGCAGCCGCGAAGCGCTGCCGCGTGTGAACGCTAACCTGGCAAGGTTGTGTGACGCCTTTCCGGCAATCCGGGTGGTATCGGTTAACCTTCAGCCTGTGCATATGGCAAGGCTGGAAGGCGATGAAGAGATTTACCTGACAGAAGAACAGCACCTCATAGAGCGCTTCAATGATGTGCCGCTGGTGGTGCGCCCCAAAAGCTTTTTCCAGACCAATCCTGATATTGCCGCCAAGCTCTATGCCACGGCCCGTGAATGGGTGAAAGAAATTGCACCTGCCCGGATGTGGGATCTGTTTTGTGGTGTAGGGGGTTTTGCGCTGCATTGTGCGCCGGTGGCTGGTGCGGTAACCGGTATTGAGATTGAACCGGAAGCCATCGCCAGTGCTAAACGGTCGGCGGCAGAAATAGGCATTTCCAACCTGGATTTTGATGCACTGGATTCGGCGGCTTTCTCCTTGTGCCACGATACTGCGCCGGATTTGGTGCTGGTCAATCCGCCCCGGCGGGGGCTGGGTCAGACACTGGTTACCCAGTTGGCGCAACTGTCGCCCAAACACATTATCTACTCAAGCTGTAACCCTGATACGCTGAGAAGTGATCTTGACGGGTTTGATGGTTACGCGGTTAAGCGCCTGCAATGGTTTGATATGTTCCCGCACACAAGGCATGCGGAAGTAATGGTGCTGCTGGAAAAGCGCGGCTGAATTGTACAACTGTCTGGCTGAAATGCCACAGGCGTGATTTGCGCAGTCGCAATGGGGTACATTCAGGTGCGTTATGCGGTGCATGGAAATAAAACGAGCGGGCAATGCCCGCTCGTTCAGATCCTGAAGTTCAGTTAGCGCTTTTGTTTTTTCGCCTGTTGGGTCAGGTCGACATCAAACTCGTCCGGGTAGAGCACGACACCTTCCAGATCGGTGTTAGGAAAGGCGACGATGGAAAGTTCATCGTCCAGCAACCCATTGGTCCAGCGGCTGTGCCATTTGTTCAGGCTGATTGGCTCAGGCTTGCAGTGTTCCCATTCGCCGGTTGCCCACTCTTGTGCGAACTCTTCATTTGGCCACACGGGTACACAATCTTCGTCTTCGGTGTTGAGCATCACACAACCGTGCTCGTCGGTCAGGATCCAGATTTCGCGGTTCTCCACCACTTCTTTCACCAGATATTTGTAACGTTGGTCAACGTCGAATGTCAGGATTTCTGCGATGCGTTCCTGGGTCAGCGTCTTTGCCATTTTGAATTCCACCGGGCAATAAGAAAGGTGGGCAGTATATCCCAATCCCAGTCGTATGGCGCTATTGGTGTACGATGCCGCTGAGTATTTCCGGGTGTGTGTCGAGAAGGGCGGATGTGATGTCCTCAATGGTTTGCCGGCTGTGTTTGTCGCCCAGCAATCGTTGCGGGGGCTGGGAAAGGGAAAGTGTGTGAATGATGCAGGTAGGCGGACGACCTAAAAACCAGATCTCATCGGCAAGGGAAATGGCTTCGCGAAGATCATGGGTGACAAATAACATGGTCGATTGCTGGCGTTGCCAAAGCGCGATCAATTGCTGCCGGAGTTGATCCGCAGTAGGCGCATCGAGCGAAGTGAATGGCTCATCGAGCAGCAGTAAATCAGGATCGTAAACAAAAGCGCGGGCGATACTGACACGCCGCTGCATACCGCCAGAAAGCTGAGATGGGTAAGCATCCTGTTTATCAAGAATCCCCATCGCCGCCAGCGTGTCTTTGATGGCAGGATTATCCTTGCCGCAAATCAGCTCCAGGTTTTCTTTGGTGGTCAGCCATGGCATCAGCCTCGGAGTCTGGAAAATGTAGCCAACCCTGGGGTGTTCTCCGGGAATCCCAGAGAATTGGACCTCACCCTGGCGGGATATTTCCAGCCCTGCAATCATATTGAGTAGTGTCGATTTGCCACAACCTGACGGGCCGACAATCGCCGTGATCTTGCCCGGTTTTATCTCTCCCCTGAAGGCTTGCAAAACAGGGTCTTCAGACGCGAAGCGTTTATTTTCAATATTGAGCGCAATAGAAATCATGTCCGCCCCCTGGATACCACGCGATCGAGGGGGCGGAAGAGTAATGCTTCAAGCAAAAAAATCACCGTTACAAACGCAAAGGTGTAGGCGAGAATGCCCGCAATATCGAAAAACTGGAACAGGGTATGAAGCTTGAAGCCGACGCCATTGCTGCGTCCCAACAGCTCCACCACCAACACAATTTTCCAGATAAGGGAAAGCCCGGTGCGTGCAGATGCCATGATGTAGGGATACAGCTGGGGCAGGAAAACGTTAAAAAAGCGCTTGGTCGGGGAGAGGCGGAACACCTTGGCGACATCCATCAAATCGTCATCAACCACCCGCGCACCCTCGCGGATCATCGCAACCACGGTGGGGATTTTGTTCAGTGCCACGGCAGTGACCGCTGCGGTTTCCACCAGGCCAATGCCAAGGTAGCAAAGTAAAATGGTGACAAGGGCCGGGATGTTTAGCGCCAGAATCAATAAAGGATCCGACAGTTCGTTGAGGTTGGCAAAGCGCCCCATCATGATGCCGAAAACCACACCCAGCACCATAGAAATCACAAAGCTCAGAAACACCCGCCAAAGCGTGATGCCAAGGTGAGAAAGCATCTGCTCATTGAAAAGTTCAAAGACAAACGCGTTGTAGACCTGCACAGGCGTTGGATACTCGGCACTGTTCAGCAGCGTTGCAGACCACTGCCAGAACATCAAGAGCAGCAGGGGAAGAAGATAGCGCTTGTAGCTTGGCAGGCTCACTTGTTTGCAGCTCCCTGTCTATTGCCGCTATTGGGGGTGGGGGAGCCAGAAAGTCCCTTCACTCAGTGACGTCGATTCACCCACCAGTTTCGGGCCACCTTCTTTGGCAAGGAGAGTAAAGATCTGTGATGCAGCCTCTTTTTGCGCCTGGCCAAACGTGCCGGAAAAGCCGCGGCGATAAGCAATTTTCAACGCTTCAAATACGTTGTCATTTTCTGCTTTGGTGAGTGATCTGATGGCATCCCACTCTTTATCAGAAGTGTGCAACAGAGCCCTGGCCTGCGCTGAAGCGCGGAGAAAAGCGGAGATGAGCGATGGGTTTGCTTGGGCCCACCTTTCATCGAAGACCCATCCCAGCATTGGCACTTGAGTATGGATGCCCAAACCCGCGATGATTTGATCAAGGTTGATGATTGGTTGAAAACCGGCGGCTTCAAGCCTTGCTCCGTAATGCCAGAAGTTAATGCCGACCGGAATCTTGCCTTGCATCATCAGTTTGTTGAGTAGCGGGGGCGCGACAAACTGTTGCTCGGTCAATTCGCTGATCGCTTTGTCTTCGTTGGCTTCGCAAAACACCTGATATAAAAGCCAGGTTTTATCGACGGCCCCGCCTGCGATACCGAGCGTTTTACCTTCGATATCACAGGGTGAGGACAGCGTGATATCGCCAGCAGCAAACAGACCGCCTGCCGTGGCTGAGGTTGGGGAGAGGGTATAGGTTTTGCTCGCCGCCCGCTGTCTGCTGACCCAGACCCAATCGGAAAATATGACATCGACCGCGTCCCCTTGCAACGCGACAGACGACGCGTTTTTTGAGGCCAGTGGCGTAACATCAAGGATAAAGCCGGCTTTCTCATCCAGTTTGTGGCGTTTAATGACATCCATTTCCCAGTTGATGGTGCCAAACTTCAGCACCCCTACTTTTACGGCAGGAAGTTCGTTAGCAAAGGCAGAAAATGATGTAGTAACCAAGAAAATGGTGGAGAAAAAACCGCGTATCAACGTCGCGGAAAATTTGCTAACCATAACTGCTTAACCTCTCGATGCCGACGGGAACAGATTTAAAACTAAGCAGTTAAGTCTCGTTGCACAATGCTACTTTGTGACGAAAAAACACCTTGCCTGTTCTGCAAAGGTGTACTTGACGGTGTACTACAGTATGCTGGTGAGTGCCTCGCTCGTTTTTCAATGGGTGAAGGAGTACTTATGCCTGGCATCGAGTGAGTGCTCTGCCCCTGAAACCTGGAAAAACGTGCTGGAAGACTGGGTTAGAGCAGTCGTGTGAGTGGATGAGTATTGGTCAATCAGCAAGAAACACCAATTTTCAATCAAAAGCTGTTGTTTTTTTGATCAGTTGTGTGTTATATGTTCGGCGCATTTAGTGCAAAAGCGAAATTGATACTATTTTGTTGCACTTAAATGCACCCTCATTAACAATGAACTCATTGGTGTTTAAAATAAAACAACTTGATAACGGCACGTCTGCTAATATTAAGGTTTATACCATGTCAATCTCAAGAACAGAAATTCTTTCTTTTTTTAATATAAACTCAAATCAATCTCAAAAAGAATTATCTTCATTGAAGGTAAAAAGTATATCTCCAAAAAAGATAAACAATTATGTGTCTAGAGTGATAGATATTGCTAAGAAAAGCACATCTAGCGAAAATAAAGAAAAATATGGTATTTTGAAAAATCATGTTTCCTTTGTTTGCAACTCTGAAATAAATAGGAATTTATCAGATAAAGCAGAGTCTATAAAAGACTCAAAATTAATTAAATTAAAAAAAGAGATTATAGAAAATAAAACAAAAGAAGCATTGCATATAGAGACACTGATGTGCTCTGCGCCTTTACAAAACTACTTAACTGCAATGCTTGATCGTGATTCGAAATTCAAAAGATTATCAAAATCAGAAAGAAATGAAACATTAAAATATGCTTACGATCTTCTCGATAAAAGGATTGATGATAAGATAAAAAGTAAAAATCTAAAAGTAACGACTATAGCTAATGCTAAAGAATTGATCTCAATTATATGTAATGAAGAGTTTAATGATACCACGAAAGAATCAAAACAAACTCATAAAAGACCGAGTGTAGATTTAAGTGGGCTGAATATTGATATTTCAATGGATGATTTCAGTAGTGATGTAATGCAAGGAATTGATGATATTATCGAGCGAAACAGAAAGATGTAATTAAGTAATATCAATTTTATTTAATACTTAAAATGGGCTGTCTGTGGAATATGTTCGATGTGACTGGCATTCGTTCTTCTCGTCAGCCCTTGATGGGTATAAATGAGGTATTTTTACGCTGTCTCAAAAATTGACACCAATGTGTTCAGTTTTTCTATCATGCTGAAGCTTGGGTATTCGAGCTTAAGCTGACGCATGAAAAACACGCTGTTGCTTGTATTGGCACTTTGTTCTGTATGGATGTTTCCGGTGGCGCTTCATGCTGCCACGCCGTCTCCCCTGGGGGCGATGGTTTATTTCATTACACCGCAGGATGGCGAAACCGTACCTGAAACTTTTGAGGTGGTCTTTGGTTTGACAGGGAGGGACGTGGTGCCCGCGGGGAACAACATACCCTATGCTGGCCACCATCACCTGCTAATCGACCTTGACTCGCTGGTGGATTTTTCACTGCCACTGCCTGCCAACTCTCATATTCGCCACTTTGATAGCGGCGAAACACAAACAAGGTTGACCCTTCCTAGGGGTAAACACACCTTGCAGTTATTGCTGGGTGACCACCGTCATATCCCTCACTTGAAACCGGTGCTGTCAGAGAGAATCACCATTAATGTCAGATAAGTTGGAAAAAACATCGCCGCCCCAATGATGGAAGGAAGCGGCGCGTTGGCGTGTCAAATTGGGGAAACAAAGAACAATCAGCGTGTCGCGTGTGGATGGATCAAGCGAACTACCAATGATCCCGCAGCGCGCAGAGATTCGACATTATGGCTCAGTACCACGCCACTTTCCGGCGCACTGTAACGGTGCTCTTCTTCCCCAAAGCTGTCATATTGGATTGCCAGTAACTGATCTTTCTCTACCGTTTGCATTAATTCCACCTGAGGCAGAATAAAGCCACCCTGAACGGCTCGTATGCTGGTAACACGAGCACTTTCAATGGCGGGCTTAACAGCAGCAATATTGCCTTCAACCAGACCATAAAAAGAGAAAATATTGAAGACACCGCGAACAGTGCGGTTGACCATTTGGATGTCGGTATAACGGCCAACGCCAATTTCGATGGTGATACTGGGAATGCCATTTTGGTTCCAAACGGTTTCAAGCACGCCAGCTTCACCTGGGTCATCCAGAATTGCGTCCGGATTGATCAGTCGGGCCATGTTGACGGCATCATTCAGGCGAAAGTCCGCAAACACATACAGCGGGTAGCAAGTTCCTGATGTTTGGGTGTGCAGATCAATTGCCAGATCGGCATTGGGTTGTAGCAGGTTACGCCAGATGGGATCAAGGTAGCGTTGTGGCTCATTCCCGTGCGGATCACCTGGGAAATGGCGGTTCAGGTTACCGCAGGACACATCCGGATCTGACGAATAGAAATCACGGCTGTGATGCAGCATACCACTCAGGTTGACCGTAGGGACAATAGTGACGCAGCCTTTCAGGGGCTTGCCGCGCAGTTCACGCGCAATGGATTGTGCTGCCAGCACGCCGTTGTATTCGTCGCCATGCACACCCGCAGTGATCACGATGTTTTTTCCTGGTTCGGTCCCTTTGAAGACCCAAACCGGAAGGTGTTGCCATTGTGCCAATGCGTCAGTGGCAGCGCGAAACCAAAACTTATGTTCACCGGCATCCAGCTGGTTCACGTCGAGCGATGAAATCACGGACAATCCGTCAATCTTGTTCCCTTCAATATACTTCGTCATTACTTTACTTCTTATTTTTTAATACACGTTCGGGTCATTAAGGGCTGCTGGCCTGTTGTGGTAAAAATCACCTAGAAAGGCCAACAGACCTGAGAGGGTTAAGCTTATGCGAAGCCCGTAAGGTGCGCCCCCACAACGGTGATACTTGCGATAACAAAAAGCAAAAGCATAAATCGCCATGCAAACTTTATCCAGTTACCCCAATCAATACGGCATACACCCAACGTTGCCATCAGCGATGCGGAGGTGGGGACAACAATGTTGGTAAAACCATCACCCAACTGGAATGCCAACACTGCAACTTGGCGGGTGACACCTGCAATGTCTGACAGCGGTGCCAGCAGTGGCATAGTTAATGCGGCCTGGCCTGAGCCTGACGTCACGAAGAAGTTAAACACGGATTGGAATACGTACATCAACCATACTGCGACAGCTGAGGGTAAGCCGATAATGGTGTTCCCTACGCTATGGAGAATAGTATTGAGAACACTGGGCTCATCACTACCGCCACCTAACATCATAAGGACGCCTTTAGCACAGCCAACAAGCAGGGCCGGTGTCAGCATGATGCTCGCCCCCTCTTTAAACGCGTCTGCCACGTCATTCATGGTCATGTTATTGAGGTTGAACATGATAGCGATGATGGCAACCACGAAACCCATCGTGAAGAATTGGGATGCAATCTCTGGGATGTACCAGGCGTGAAGTACCACACCCCAAACTACCCACAGCGTTGTTGCCAGCACGGTGAGAATAACCAGTGTGTCACCAATGGACCAGCTTCCCTGTTTATTTTCGGTTGTTTTATCTTTCAGGTAGGCATCGGATTGGAAACTGTAAGACGCTTTGGGGTTCGCTTTGATTTTCGCCGCATATGCCATGGTGAACGCGATGCCTACCAGTGTAAATCCTGCCCACATTGCCATACGGAACGTCATGCCTGAAAGCACTGGAACGCCAGCAATCCCTTGTGCAATCGCGACGGAGAACGGGTTCATCCAAGACGTAGCAAAGCCAACCTGTGTTGCCACATAGGTCACCATCACTGTTGTGATACCGTCATAGCCTAAGCGAACCATCAGCGGGGCAATGATAATGGCGAATGCGACCGCTTCTTCACCCATGCCAAATACGGCACCACCTAAAGAGAACAGTAGGAACAGAACGGGAATGAACAGCGCTTCACTGCCTTTAGTGATGTCGATCAGTTTCAATATGCCGTTATCAATGGTACCTGTGCGCATCACAATGCCGAAAGCACCACCAATGATTAACATAAACATGATAACGCCGATTGCTGAACCCCATTTTGAGCCGGATACCAGACCCTCAAAAGGGAAGTTCATCAGGCCAATACCACCGCCTGAAGAGAAGAATTGTACCGGCTTGTAAACTGCGTCTCCGGTTTCATCGAGGATCAAACGGAATGATTCCGGGTTGATAACCGTGCGGGATTTTTCAGCACCATCAACCATAAATGTCACTTGCTGGGTGTCGAAGTGACCGATTGGGATCAGATACGTCATGGCTGCGGCAAGCAAGCCGACAAAAAAGATCAAGATCAGCGTATCCGGCATTTGCCATTTTTTGGCTACGGACACGGTGCTTTGCGATTCAATATGTGTCTGAGACATTCCATCATTCTCTGTAGGAAAGAAAGCATGAAATGTCGCTATTTTTGAATAATAAGTCAATTAAATTTCGTTGTTGCCACGATTCATCCAATTAATCCTCAATGTCACGAAAAAATAGCGAATATCACTAGACTCACAAACCATCTGAAGAGGCTGAATTCAGAGATCTGTGGGTATAGCGTCAACAGACGCTATACAAAAAGTGAATGTTTACGCATGGAAGTGAAATGATATAAACGTACAAAAATGCGGCCATTATCAGACGTGGATGGGTTAGTTCTCCCTGATTGGGAGGATCTGGTGCGAATAGCTAGCGACTCACATTGAGTTTGGGGGCCCGCATGACGAGGAAAACGGCGACGGCACAAACGGCAAACCCAAGAATGGTCAATGTCGAAAAGGCTTCATCAAAAAACAGCCAACCCTGAATGGCTGTAACCGGGGGAACAAGGTAAATCACTGAAGTAACTTTGGATGCTGCGCCCTGCCCGACCATATAAAGGTAAAGCAGCACGGCGACCACGGAAAGTGCCAGCACCGACCAGAGCATGGTTAAGGTAAAGGTCAGTGACCAGGTGACCTCAAAGCCTTCCGCCAGCCAGGCGATGGGAAGGAAAAATACCCCTGCTGCGACATATTGCCACATTGCACAGGCCACCAAATCCACGCCCTGACAGAAACGTTTTTGGTAGAGCGTGCCAAGTGTGATGCCAATCAATGCCGAGAAGACGAAGAGGTAGGCATAGACAGGCTGTGCGTCGGCATTCCAGCTCATTTTCCCTTGCACCACTAAGGCAATGCCCAGCACACCGGCAACCAGTCCTATCCACTGCGCCGGGTTAAGCCGTTCACTGGAAAGGCTGATGACAATCAATGCTGTCAGTACTGGTTGGAAGCCTACCAGCAAAGAAGACAAGCCGGCAGGCATGCCAAAACCAATCGCGGCAAAGACACCGCCCAGATAAAAACCGTGGATTAAAAGCCCGGACACCAACACATGCAACAGGGCGCTGCCTTTGGGCATCGCTGGTCTCATCACAGCCAAAATCACGAGGAACACCAACACGTTGAATACCATGCGGATAAACAGGAAGGTCGCGGCATCGGCGTAAGGCAGGCCAAACTTGGCACCGATAAAACCCGTACTCCAAAGTAAAACAAAGATAAAAGGGATGGCGCTTTTCAGCATAGTGCAGCAATCCTTGCGCGGTGACAGTGGTCTGAAGAATGATTAAAACGTATTCAATGGGCTACAACAAGGAAAATCAGCATGTCCAAAAGTGAAACAATAGGCACTATGTCACTGACATGGCGAAGGGCTGCCCGAGCGGTAGCCCTTCTTTATGAATGATTGGAAAGGCAGTAAAACTCCAATCACCCATTATTCTGTGTGTTTGCCTGTGTATTTGCTTAGTTGTCTCGCAGCAGAGCTTTTGCAAGCAAGGATACTGCGGCAGACAGCAATACGATGTCTTTCAGCAAAAACTGGCCCGGTACGACTGAAATAGCAGGGAAACCACCCAGGCTGGCTTCAGCGATCGGTGCGGTAAACAGGAAGCTGGTAGTGACGGCAAACGTCACGGTCGCCCCCACGGCACCTGCAATGGCAACCACACGGCTATACGGTGCAAATACCAATGCCAGGGCTGTCGCAATTTCAACCGTACCAATCAGGTTTGAAGCGCCTTGCAAGCTAAATACGCTGTACAGCCAGCTTGTCAGCGGGCTTGAGCTGACCAATCCCTGAATGGCACCGGCTTCGTAGCTGGTAAACTTCATGGCACCAATCCATGCCAGTACAATGACGATAGAAAACCGAATGGCGTGATCGGCGAAACGGTTCAGTGACTGCGCAAAACGTGAGCGAGAGTCAGTAATACGGTCGTGTGCGTTATTAATGGTTGTCATAATGTGTCTCCTTACAAGGTGAATTCTGTGTTTGCGTTATCGGGCTCAGTGGGTTGCGGATTGGCTAGACAAAACATGTTTAAACCAACCGTTTTGGATCGCTTTCATCAGGTCTGAGTTGCCACCGATATGGGTGTTGCCGACAAAAATCTGCGGCACT
The DNA here is from genome assembly GCF_000176515.1 of Grimontia hollisae CIP 101886. Lineage (GTDB taxonomy): Bacteria > Pseudomonadota > Gammaproteobacteria > Enterobacterales > Vibrionaceae > Enterovibrio > Enterovibrio hollisae. The sequence continues at coordinate 84,364 of NZ_ADAQ01000012.1, read as the reverse complement.
GTCCGGCGTTGGCTGCGTTGTTTCATTTCTTGAAACAGTGCTGGGTCGTCACTGACTTCAATCTCTTCAAAGATCAGGCCCATATTTCCAAGCGTGCGTTTTGCGGCTTTACAGTGTGGGCAGTAGCTTTTGGTGTAAATTTCAATCTTGGGCATGGTCTTGTTCCCTCTGCGTTTGTGTATGGGATTACTTTAGGCGTTTGGTGCGGTACTATCTATGCAGAATAATCTTGAATGAATACACAGATCGTCTAACGAGGTATGACATGGAAGTGATGAGCGACATTTTGCGTTCAATCCGCGTGGTGGGGAGCGTGTACTTTTGCAGTCAGGTAGAAGCGCCATGGACCAAGCGTTTTATCGATCTGGATTATGCCTGCTTTCATATGATTCGCCGCGGTGCGTGCTGGGCAACGGTGGATGGGCGTGTAGAACAGCTTAATGCCGGGGATCTGATTTTCCTTGGCCCCGGCGAAAATCATGAGCTTTCCAGCCAGTCGCCTGAGCCAGACAAGCCGGATCTGGATGTGTCCACCATGTTGCTCTGTGGTTCTTTCAGCTTTACACGGACGGCGACAACACCGTTGCTGGACGTGTTCCCGAAAGTGACCATTGTGCGGGAGAAGGACTTTGCCAATCACCCGTGGCTGAAGAGCACGTTCGATCAGCTGAGTGCGGAATACCTGTCGCAAGGTCCGGGCTCGGAGCTTATCGTTAACAAGCTGACTGAAATCATTCTGGTCGAGCTTATCCGTATCAACTTCGGCCGCGACGGGTCCCGCTCATTTCTGGATGCCCTGAACGACAAGCGCATTTCCCGTGCATTGCAATTACTGCATGATAATCCAGCCCAAAGCTGGACACTGGAATCGGTCGCGAGCCGGATAGGCATGTCTCGCGCCGCGTTTGCCAAGCGCTTTTCCGATCTGGTCGGCAAACCGATGTTTACTTATCTCACGGATTTAAGGATGCAGCGGGCACAGGAGTTGTTGCTGGAATCTATGCTGTCGGTTGATGACATTGCCGAGCAAGTGGGGTATGACTCAGAACGCGCATTCACACTGACATTCAAAAAATACACAGGTACTACGCCCAGACGTTACCGGCGCAGTAGCCATCGTTAAAATGTGTAAGCGGCACCAAAGCTGAATGCCCAGCCAAGGTCGTTTTGCACCAGCGGGCTGTTGCTGTCATGGTGTTCGAGAGATATCTCAGAGATCGCCACCCACCTATCACTCATGTCATACAGGGCGACAACGCCGCCTTTGTAAACCCAGGCGTCATCTGCATCAAAAGCAGCCAGTCCAGACGCTGATGATTCTTGCGCAGAGATAGAGTAGAGGTGTTCTGAAAGCTTATTGTCCCGGTAATTGACTTCCACATAAGGAGCGAATACGAGGCCTTTTAACGGCATTTCATACGCCCGGCCAAAGTGAGCCTGGATTTCATACCCATTGTGTTCATCGGTCACATCATGAAGGTAAGTCAGGCGGGCGCCTACCGTGCCCAGAGTAATCCCCAATTCGCCGTTGCCGTCGCGGTCATTGATACCGTTGGGAATATTGTCGAAATCATCAGAGACTTCAGCAACCCTCAGGTTACCGGTAATGCCGACATAGGGAATGGGGTTGTAGTTGAAGAGGCTGCCATCAATGAAGCCTTTGTCGCTGTTGTAAAAAAGATAGGGTTCGGCGCCGGCTTTGGTTCCTTCATTGGAAAATACCGATTCTCCAACGGTCAGGCCGCCGCCAATAAATCCGTAGTCTTTAAACGTATCCTGCGCCATGGCAGGTACTGAACACACGGCTGATAACAACACACATTTTATGATAAAAGCATTCTTACTCATTACGTTCCTCCCTTAGTCAAAGAGAAGAACTGTTATCAGAGACGTTTCTTTCAGACAGTGACTTTTTCAGATCGTATGGGGAGATAAGCCCTCTGAACTGGGTGCACCCAGGCCACATCCTGCCAGTGCATGAGCTCCACCTGATTGTGGGCGGGTTTTGTGGTTGCGATTTGTGGGCTTGTTCTAACGCATCAACTTCATTCGTTCCAAAAGCGCTACATCAGGTAGTGCTTTTGGGGGCCTGTGCTGTGGCGGTGTTTTCTGCTGAAAGCTGAGGATCTGGCTTACCGATAAATACGCGCATCACCAGGCGTTGAACCCAATTGCCGTAGGGGGGTGTAAAGAGATGAGTGGGAAACCAGCGCCGTAGCTGTAGCACTGTTCTGGCATGACTGAGTTCGCGAAAACCTTCTTCACCGTGATAATTACCAAAGCCAGAGTTACCCACTCCCCCGAAGGGAACCGAGTGGTTAAAGGCATGCCAGCCCCAGCCATTGATGGTGACGCCGCCACTGTGAGTGTGCGCCAGCATCCATTCACGGCGGGGTTTATCATCACTGAACAGGTAACAGGCCAGTGGCCTCGGACGCTGGGTGATATAGGTCACCACCTCCTCCAATTCACCATAGCTGTGAACAGGCAGTAACGGGCCAAAAATCTCCTCCTGACAGATACGCATATCCGGTGTCAGGCGAGTGACAATATGAAGCGGCAGTTTACGTTTTTCCCCGTCTTCAAGGCACTTGATCACCTTAGCGCCTTTTGCTTTGGCATCATCAAGCAGTGCCTGAAACCGTTGGTATTGCGCGTCATCGATCAGTGATGTGCAATCTGCATTGCTGGATATTGTGTTGTACATCTTGTTGTAAGCGCGATAGAGGGCTTCGGCGAAGTCGTCGACTTTTTGCTCAGGGACAAGGGCGTAATCCGGCGCAATACAGATCTGTCCGGCATTGAAGCTTTTGCCATGGGCAATGTGGTTTGCTGCCTTCTCGATATCGTAATCATCAAAGATCACGGCAGGGGATTTACCGCCAAGTTCCAGGGTTACCGGGGTGAGGTTTTTTGCCGCATTCGCCATAATAGCCTTGCCGCTGTTGGGGGAGCCGGTGAATACCAGGTGATCAAACGGCAGATGGCTGATGTCCATTGCCTGTGGGTGATTACCCGGTACCACACAGACAAGATCGTCGGGATAGATTTCTGCCAACATCCTTTTCAGAACGATTGTGGTTTTCGGGCAGTTAGGCGGCATTTTGATCATACAGCGGTTACCAGCGGCAAGCGCAGTGATCATTGGCCCTATAGCAAGGTAAAGTGGAAAATTCCACGGACAGATAATCCCGACCACGCCTTTGGGCTGGTAGAGAACCTCCAGCTTATTACCTTTGAACAGCCACTCGGTAGGACGGCGTTTAGGGCGCATCCATTGGCGGAGGTGACGTTTAACATGGTTAATGTCCAGCACTGGACCCAGTACATCCGCCATCAAAGATTCGGTATGACTGCGCCCACCAAAGTCTTCATTCATTGCCTGTGCCAACATAGTCTGGTAGCGACGGATCTGGGTTTTCAATGCGCAAAGCCGCGCTTTTCGCTCTGCCAGTGAAGGATGGGGATCTCGCTGATATGCCGTTTTTAATGCATCGAACCAGTGTTCAAGTTCGCCAGCCGCAGTGTGGCCGGAAGAAGACGTCAGGTTATCTTGAAGAGTCATGGATAATTCCCCGGTTGCTGTGTCATGGCCAAGGTGTACCGCAACTAGCTTGCTCGTTGATTTGATCGAATGGCGATGAAAATGTCACTTTACACATGAAAACGTCACTTTACATATGAAAAAACACATATAAAGTATGAAGCTTGAATCATGTCACTGAAACTGGCGAAAGCAAATGATCTCTCCCGTCAACGTCTACAAATGCCTGGCAGATGAAACCCGACTGAAAACCTTGATGCTTTTGCAGCAGGAGGGTGAACTGTGTGTTTGTGAATTGATGGAAGCGCTCGATGAAAGCCAGCCTAAAGTCTCCCGTCACCTTGCCCAACTGCGTAAATGTGAGCTGTTGACTGACCGTCGCCAGGGACAATGGGTGTTCTACAGTATTTCCAACGCATTGCCATCATGGGTCAGAGACGTGCTTGCGGTAACCACAGAATCTCACCGGGCATTTTTGCAGGAAAACCTAACCCGCCTGTATCAAATGGGTGATCGCCCAGCACGCGCTTCGAGCTGTTGTTAGTCAGATCAGATTGGAAGAATGAAAGACAACGCCTCGCAAATTGTGCGAGGCGTTTTTGGCAGGCGCGGGTGCTATCCCAGAAGCAGTAAGCTGCCGAGCCCCAAAAAGGCGACGAAACCTACAATATCCGTAACAGTCGTGAGGATCACTGAGCCGGAAAGCGCAGGGTCAATTTTCAGCTTATCAAGTAGTACCGGGATAAAAATGCCCGAGATGGCGGCACAGACAATGTTGGCGACAATGGCAATGCCAATGACCGTTCCTAACAGCACATCCCCAAACCAAATGCCTGCGATAAGCCCAATCACCACCGCCCAAAGGACGCCGTTTAATGCCCCGACCTTGACTTCTTTTGTCAGCAAGGGTTTCAGGTTTGCTTTAGAAATCTGCCCTAACGCAAGGCCGCGGACAATCAGTGTGAGTGTCTGACTGCCTGCAATGCCGCCCATAGATGCGACCACTGGCATCAACACGGCCAATGCCACGACCTGTTGCAGTGTGGCTTCAAACAAGCCGATAAACCAGGAGGCCAGCAGTGCGGTCATCAGGTTAATACCGAGCCAAACGGCCCGGCTTTGTGCACTTTGCCTTACCGGCGCGAAAAGGTCTGCATCTTCGTCGAGACCAGCACCTGCCATCAGTTGTGATTCGGCTTTTTCACTTTGCAGCTCATAGGCTGTCCCCATGTCTAACCGGCCAATCAAAAGCCCGCTTTCAGTGATAACCGGCAGCGAAGACTCGCCACTGGCAGCGACCTGATCAGCCGCTACATAGATGTCTTCTTTTGCATCCAGTGTGGGGTAGTCGGCTTCGGCAAACTCTGAAATGCGCAGCGCGGGATCAGCTCCAAACAGGCGGTTTATGCGTACTGTCCCAGTGAAATTGCCACGGTTATCGACCAGATAGACCACGTGGCTGTGCGGTGGTAAGTGTCTGCGCAACAAACGCATCACCACTTTCAACTTGGTTTTTCCTGGCACCACCAGAGGTTGGTGATCACACCAGTGGCCCACTTCATCGTCTTCAAACTGCTGGGCGGCGGAAAAGCGGTGTTGCTGCTCTTCATCCATCCGCCCAATAACATTTTCCAGCAAATGCTCAGGAAGGCTGTCTTGCAATTCCAGCAGGGTATCTGCATCAACACCGGTAAACAGCGCCAGCAGCAGGTTTTCATCCTGCTGTTTGAGGATTGATTCACTGGCATCCGCCCGCATCTCAACCAGCACGGGTACTTTCCGGTCATCAGACAATTGTTCCCAGGTGGCAAGACGTTCGGCAAGTGGCAGCGATTCCAGCAAAAGTGCAACATCAGACGCAGATTTTTCGAGTTCAAGCTGCTCAATCACCGCGCTTTGCGTTTCACTGTCAGCAGCACTGGAAAGCAGCTCCTCAACGGCATGTTTTATTGTATTGTCGTCCATACTTTTTTCCGACGGCGCAGTGTTTTCAATGCAGCAAGCATAGTGAGAACACTGGTTGGCAGCAATGAAAAACATTGCGAAGAATGTATTTTTAATAGATTAATAACGTTCTAGAATTTAAAGGACGAACTATGGATAGTTTTATCATTACCTGTTGGCGTTTTGCAGATAACATTGCGGAGAAAATCGGCAATGAACCATCTGCCATCACCTCCGGAAACTGGTATCACTGCCAGCGTGACGCTATCGGCTTACGGGGCTGGCTGACAGAAAATAAGGTGCCAGAGGCGATTATCGACTCGCTACTGACAGACGATACCCGTCCCCGTTTCGAGCAATTTCACGATGATTGCTTTTTGGTTATTTTGCGTGGCATCAATCTCAATGAAGGCTCTGAGCCAGATGACATGCTCAGCCTGCGTATTCTCTGGTTTAACGGTGCAATTATTTCTACCCGGAAAGTACCGTCCCGCGCTGTTTCCCGCTTAATCGAACGGTTGGAAATGGGAAAAGGACCTGGTTCTTTGCCCGCTTTGCTGGTGGGGATGGCGACGGGGATTAACGGCATTATTTCCGATTTTCTCTCACCTGTAGAAGAGAGTATTGACGGACTGGATGAGGTCAATGTGGCTAATTTGAAAACCCTCAATACCCTCAATTCGAGATTGCTTCGTTTGCGGCGTTACCTGAAGCCCCAACATTATGTGTTTGAGGACTTGCTCCATGCAGATATTCCGGTGCTGAAGCCCCATAAAAACCATATCAAAAACTGTCTGGATACCACAGCCAGAATAAATGAGTCGATTGATTTTTATATCGATCAAATCAACCTTTATCAAACGAATGTCAATCAGCAGCAAGCGGAAGTGATGAACCGGAATACCTATTTGTTCTCGGTGATTGCGGGGATATTCCTGCCTGCCGGGTTCTTCACGGGGCTTTTAGGGGTCAATATCGGTGGGATACCGGGCGTTGAAAACCCGATGGCATTTACGCTGTTTTGTCTGTCACTGATTGCAGTGGTTGCACTGGAAGTGGTGATCCTGAAAAGACTGCGGTTTATATAACAATGCCGACTGGACGAGCCGACAGATTACGCGATCAATGTGCTTGAAAACCAAGTGAAAGGCGCCAGGTTTTCCCGTTATGAAGCATTGAATCTGCTGGAAAGCCTTGGGATTGAGTTAGTCGATTAACGCAAAAAAGTATCGCGCCGTGTGGCGCGATACTTTGTGTCAATACTCCGGGGCGTCAGCACCCAGATATCCCTTTAAGCGGCGTTGCCGCTGTTCAGGGTTTTGGTATTGTCTGTGAGTGTGCGGACAGAATCCTCAATCGAGGTGAGACTGTTGGCAACAGCACTGCTGAGATCACTGATTTGGGTAAGGTTCTCGTTGATGCTTTGTGCAACGCTGGACTGCTCGTCAGTCGAGGCTTTAATTTCTGAGTTGAGTGAGAAAATCTGGCTGGTGCTGCCTTTTATTTGCTCAAACACTTCACCAATGGCTTGAATATCCTCATTTGAACTTGCCATCAGTCCTGCTGACTTCTCTATCGCATCCCCCATCAGGTTAGTTTTTTGTTGAAGACTTAAGATGATTTCTTCGATTTCTTTGGTCGAGTCCTGAGTACGTTGTGCCAGAGAACGAACCTCGTCAGCAACAACGGCAAAACCACGTCCCTGCTCGCCAGCGCGTGCTGCCTCAATCGCCGCGTTAAGTGCTAACAGGTTGGTTTGTTCAGCAATGGCTTTAATCACGTCCAACACACTGGATACCTGTGCACTTTCTGTGACCAGACCACTCATTGCTTCCTGAGAGTTGGTAAATTCACTTTGTAACCCTGCCATTGAGCTGAGAGCAGAATGCATGGCGCTTTCACCTTTGGCGACATTGGCATCATTTTCTGACGCTTTCTGTTCGGCATCCTGCGTCACTTCGGCAACCCGTGAAAGGGCTGTTGACATTTCTTCTACAGCTGCGGCAACGGTGTACGTTTCGCGTTTCAGGGATTCTGCACTTTGGGAACTTTCTTGAACGGCATTGCCTGTTGTCTGGGCTAGATCTGAGATCTGGTGGAAAACCTGGGTCCGGCTAGCGTTTGCCTTGGCAAGATTTTCCAGTAATGCATTGATATGGTTACCAATATCTGCCACATCACCTTTGCCCTTAATGTTGACGCGCAAGGAGATATCGTGGCTGTTGCCGATGTCAACAAGCTGCTCCCGGAGTTGGGATATAGGCGATGAGATGGTCCGGCTGACGATAAAAAAGCCGATGACCGATGAGCAGACCATGAGAGCCATCAGACCCAGTGTGACCAACACACTGGTGTACAACGCATTAAAATCTTTGGTGAAATAGCCTTGGGTTCTCGTTTCCAACGCAGAGAAAAACTCATCGATGGGTGCCATAATTTTGGCTTTTTCAACATGGTATTTTTTACTGTGTAGCAGTTCGGCGGCCATCGCCAAATCCGGTTGGCCTTTCACTGTGTAGTTGCCGGTGGCAGGGTCTGGGTATAACCCCTTAACGGCGTTCATCGCTTTCACTTCAAGATTGACGAGAGCATCTGAGTTGCCTTGTGCCTCTTTTAAGAAGGTGAATTCTTTTTCTGAAAAGCCAAGGTCTACCATACGCTGGTTTATAGAAATGGTTCTACCATCTGGTTTTGGCTTTTGACCGTATTCCAACACTAAGTCCCAATAAATTTGGTGATATTTTTCAGGCAGTGGTTTCTCACCATTCCGGATAGCGAGGATATCCAGGTACATTTTTTCGTAGTCTTCATTACCCGTGAGCGCATAAGTTCGGGCCAGACGGGTTAAATCATCTGAGCTTTGCCTAAGCTCATCAGCGACTTGATAAGATTTGTAACGGGTTTCAGAGGTGTCTTTCAACTGATTGGCGGAATCGAGAACAGTGAACGACAGCGTAATAGTAAATATGGCAAGGACGGATATGACACCAAACACTGCTGACATCATTGTTTTTGTTTTCATCGACCATTCTCCTAGTCCATCGGTGCAAAATAAAATCCAGCTCTTTTTTGAATATAGAAGCATATGGCCCATTTTCAATAAAATGGTCAGCAATATTTAGGCAGGAAGATGTGTCTAAAAAAGTGGATATTACAGTGTGGTAACGGCTTGTGGGGCTAAGTAAAACGCAAAAACGGCGCACAGTGCGCCGTTTGTCAGTAACGTTAGCGTTTTCCATCCCCCACTTTTTTGAGAAGCTGACGTTTGAGACGGCGTTTTTCTCCTCCCCGTCCCCCGCGTTTCTGGCGGTATTCCATGTCAGCATGTAAATCCGGTTCATACCCGGCCAACCATTCTTGCGGCAGTCGCAGGTCGATCAGTGTTTCAATTGCTGTCAACATGCCTTCTTCTTCGCGACTGACCAATGAAATTGCCATGCCTGGCTTTCCTGCGCGTCCGGTACGGCCAATACGATGAATGTAATCTTCCGGTTGGTGAGGCAATTCATAGTTAAACACAGTATCCAGCGATGGAATGTCTAACCCGCGGGCAGCGACGTCTGTTGCGACCAATACCCGTACTTCCCCAGATTTAAACCCTTCCAGTACCCGGTTCCGTGCGCCCTGGGTTTTCTCTCCGTGAATCGCTTCTGCTTTCAGGCCATCCAGTTTGAGCTCATTGGCTAATGCTTCAGTGCTTTGTCGGGTTTTGGCAAATACCAATACCTGCTGGAGATTGCGGCTGCCAATCAGGTAAGAAAGCAGTTCCCGTTTGCGCTTTTTGTCAACAGGGTGGACCAGCTGGTTTACCGTCTCAGCAGTGCTGTTGGCTGTGGACACTTCAATACGAACAGGATTGCTCAACAGGCGGTAGGCCAGATCGACCACTTGTTTGGGATACGTTGCGGAGAAAAAGAGCGTTTGGCGTGTTTTCGGCATTTTTTTCATCAGGCGTTTGATGTCTGAAATAAAGCCCATGTCAAGCATGCGGTCGGCTTCATCCAGGATCAGAGTGTCCAGGCTGTTGAGTGTCAAGGTACCGATATGCAGGTGATCCAGTAGACGGCCCGGCGTTCCGACGATGATTTCTGGCTTCTTCGTCAGTTGGTTTTTCTGCGGGTTGATGTTTGCGCCACCATAAAGGGCGACGCATTTGAGTGACGTGTGCTGGCTGTATTCGACGACTTTTTCATATACCTGTTGTGCCAGTTCGCGGGTAGGGGTGACAACTAAAACCCTGGCTGCGCCTTTTACGCCACGTTCCAAAAGCTGGTGGATAACCGGCAGGGCAAACGCCGCTGTTTTGCCCGTGCCTGTCTGCGCGGCGCCCATCACATCTTTTCCGTCCAACACATGAGGAATGGCTTGTTGCTGGATAGCCGTAGGATCGGAGTAACCCAGCGCATTCAGTGTGTGCTGGAGTGTCGGATGAAGAAGGGAAAAAGCATTGCCTGACATGTATGAAAAATTCCACGTGTTAGAAGGAGCGCGAGTGTACCAGATAGTCTGATCCCACGGAAATAGGGTGCCGATTTTGCAACGGGAGCCGTGCTCAGGAATGCGAAAACTGGTCTGAATACGGGCCCAATCTGCTTGTTGCCTGTAACCGCAGTGTTTTTGTTCTATGTTAAACATTGAAGTCAAGCGAGGGCGAAGCAGTGGGACAGGATATTAACAAAACCTCGTTTAGCGCCCGCGATCATAAACAGTTCGCCAAGCAGCTAAAATCCGAACTGGACCAACTTGAGACATTACTTGATACGCCGGGTTGGGGAGAAGGAGCATGTACTCTGGGTGCGGAGTTGGAGCTTTATCTGACTGACAAGCACCACCGGCCTGCACATTGTAACCTTGATATTCTCGACAAGGCTGCTGACCCTTTGATGACCCCGGAAATCAATCAGTTTAACGTTGAATATAACTGCCCCTATACCGGGTTCCATGGTTCTCCTTTCACCTTTCTTAAACGCAATATGGATCAGAAACTTCAGTTTCTGCAAGGCATCGCCAGGGGCGATGGCATCAATGTTATACCGATCGGCATATTACCTACGTTGCGGGATGGGGATTTTGGCCCTGAATCCATGACAAATTTACCGCGATACCAAGCACTGACGGATATTTTACGTGAGTCACGCGGAGGCCCCTTTCATATCTGTATTCATGGATTGGAGAACCTGCAAATCGAGGCTGAAGATGTCACCCTGGAAGGGGCCAATACGTCGTTTCAGGTGCACTATCGGGTTAAGCCAGATGAATTTGCCCAGTGGTACAACGGTATCCAGATTGCGACCATTTTTACCCTGGCGATAGCCGCGAATTCACCGATTTTTTTGCAAAAAAAGCTTTGGCATGAAACCCGGGTACCTCTTTTCAAGCAATCGATTGATAGCCGGAACTTATGTGGCATGAGCTGGCACGTGCCAGCGCGTGTTTCCTATGGTAAAGGCTATGTTCGCAAAAGTGCGTTGGAGTTATTTCGCCAAGGCGTGAGTTTACAGCCAGTGTTACTGCCTGATTTGCCGGCATCGACATGCAAGGAAGGATGTGGGCCTATATTGGGTGCATTACGGCTTCACCAAAGCACCATATGGAGCTGGAACCGCGCTGTTTATGATGACGCCGACGGTGGGCATTTGAGGATAGAACTGCGCAGTTTACCCGCGGGTCCGACGACGATTGACATGGTGGCAAACGCCGCGCTCTGCATTGGGCTTGCGTATGCATTACAAGAGAATCTGGATAGGTTGCTGGACCGGCTACCGTTTGAATTTGCTAAATATAATTTTTACCGCGCCGCCCAGTATGGCATCCATGCTGACATTCTTTGGGAATCTTCCGAGACTGGCAGGTTACAGGAGTACCCGCTGGTGGATGTTCTTGCCAAATTACTTCCCGGTGTTGCAGACGCGCTGGTAAAACTGGGGGTCGCCAGGCTGGAAGCTGACATGTTAATGGCGGTGATTGAACACCGGCTTGCGAAGCGGCAAAGTGGGGCAGTCTGGCAGCTTAAAACACTGGCAGGGTTTGAACGGAAATATGGTCGTGATGTGGCGCTGAACAAGATGTTTGCTTTGTATCAAAAGCAATATTTCAACGGTGAGCCTGTTTCGCATTGGCCGGTTTTATGATGCAGTGGCATATTCACCATTAAATGGAGTGCAAAAAGCCATGATGCTACATGATGTTAGCTGGCCAACTGAAGAAGATCTCAGGCGCGGATTGGTTGCCTGGCTGGATAGCTTGCCTGGACCAAGCTGGTTAACCTTGCCGGGACGAGACCCAAACCGTCATCGTGTTGTGGTGACGTTACTCCATGGCAATGAGCCTTCTGGTGTTAACGCATTGTGGCATTTCGCGCAACAAAAAACCGATTGTGCGGCCACTACACACTTTTGTCTGGCAAACGTCAATGCTGCTTTATTCGGCACCCCATTTACGGCTCGCCACCTTATCCATAAACCGGACATGAACCGGTGCTTTGGTAAGTATGGAGAAGATGACAGCTACCAAATCACTGCCGATATATTAAAGCGTATTGCTGAACTACAGCCTGAAGCAGTGGTTGATTTGCACAATACATCCGGCACCAGCCCTTCGTTTTCGGTGTCAATTGTTGATGATGAAAAACACCAGCAAATAGCCTCCCTGTTTACCGGACGCATGCTTTGCAGCTCTGTCATGCTTGGTGCTTTGATGGAACAAACCACCGACGCATCGCCAATTGTTACCGTGGAGTGTGGCGGTGCGAATGATCTTGCCGCACACGAGGTTGCCAAAAATGGTCTTCACCACTTTATCTCAGTAGAGAACCTTTTCCAGGATCACACCGGATTCTGGCCGCTGGATCTGCTCTACCACCCTGTTCGCGTGCAGCTAAAGCCAGACTTGGCACTTTGCTACCACGACAGAAAAGTGGATGACGCAGACCTGACGCTCCCCCCCGATATTGACCGCCACAACTTTGGATGGATGGCAGCCGACAGCATGATTGGCTGGCTGGGCAATAAAGGTGTGGACGCGATGATCACCAACGATGGAGAAGGTGGGCACCCAATCAGCACGCTGTTTTATGAAGCGCAGGGAGAACTGCGTTTAAAGCATGCATCGAAGCTTTTTATGATCACCACAAACCGTGATATTGCCTTGTCCGACTGTCTTTTTTACATGGTGGTTGATTAGGGGCTGTGCGCATATAACACATGCGCTAATGTCACATATTCTTTTGTTTTATTTCTTTTTTCCTGCCTCGAGTTTTCATGAAGCGGGTTTTTTGTCGTTACTTTTATCCGCGATTGGTTTGTTCCCATGTGAATAAAATGACCAAGTTCTGATGAACTGATGACGTTAGCCCACAGATGCTTGATTAAGGTATCTCTTGAGCCTGTTTTCTGGGGTATATCCCGATGTCAGGTGGTTTTGGGATAACGTTATTTATCGACTGAAAACCAAGATTGGAGCGAACAATGCTTCTGGATCAAAAGGATGTATTGGCACTGCTTCGTTGTCCGCGAAGCGGCGCTGAGATCAAAAGTATTGACACTGAAGCCAATGCTATTTCCATGAGTGACGATATTCAGTACCAAGTCTTAGATGGGTATCCTATTTTGCTTTGTTCTGAGCGCTGTAAAGGGTTGGGGTGGCAAGTATCACCGCAAACATCTGCCGTTGAGCGAAGTCACTATAAAGGAGTGTTGAAGGTCGTAAAGCGAATGGTGTCGCCACCTTCGCATTCCACGAAAGACAATGTGGCGTTATTGCTGACCCGCCTGTTTGAAAAGAAAACAAATCCCCGGGTGTTGATCGTGGGAGGCGCCACGATCGGCGAAGGTATGGCTCCTTTCTATGAAGACAAGAATATCGAGCTTATCTCTTTTGATGTTTACCCCTCTCCCAATGTCCAGTTTGTCGCAGACGCGCATTGTATTCCGTTACCAGACAGCAGCGTTGACGCAGTGATTGTCCAGGCTGTGCTTGAGCATGTTATCGATCCATTCAGTGTGGTTGCTGAGGTTCACCGTGTGTTAAGGCCTGAAGGAATGGTCTACGCTGAAACCCCTTTTTTGCAGCATGTCCACGAGGGGGCGTATGATTTTATGCGCTTTACTGAAAGCGGACACCGGCTACTGTTTCGCAAATTTGATGTGGTGAAGTCAGGCGTGAGTTCTGGAGCCGGTACCCAGTTGCTATGGGCGATAGAGAGCTTTTTCAGTGGTTTGTTCCGGTCACACATGGCTGGGAAAGTGGTGAAGCTCTCCCTGTTTTGGGTCATGGGCTTTGATAAGTTAATCCCGGACAAATTCAACGTAGATGCGGCGAATGGCGTTTTCTTTCTGGGATTGAAGTCCGACTGCGCAGTGAGCAATGCAGAGATCATCGCGCATTATAAAGGGGCGCAATAAAAAGGCGGGTGGAAAAAGAACGCTTCCCTCTCGCTGCCCCGTTGAACTGATTTAAAGGGGGGCGACATCCTATATGTCACTGAATGCCCGGAAACGTTACTGTCAAACGCCAGCATAGGCTGGCGTTTAGTCTTTTTTCTACAATTACCTTCCGCTTCAGGCAGTTGGGTGTAGTGGGGCAGGTGTTAACTCTGGAGAATAATCAGCGGCAGTGCCAGCAGCTCGTCACCTTGGGTGGCGAAGTAGGTGATGACACCAACCAGTACTGCAACCGTTGCGAAATACCAAACCGTACTAAAAACCTGACCATAACGGTTTAATGGCAATAGGTGGGAGTGGTGGCGGTATTTCCACTCAAAGATAATTTCCGCACTTCCTATCAGCAGCAAAAAGCCCAGCAATGCCAGACCGAAAGCGTAACTGACATACACACCGATTGCGGCACCGGCAATACAGGCAACCAGACCCGCCATGCTGTTCATCGAAAAGCTGATGCTTTTGAGAATATGTCCGCCATCAAGTGGCAGAATAGGCAGCAGGTTAAACAGGTTCAACAGGGCATTGAAGGTTGCCAGCCCCGCAAAAAACACGTTGCCGGTGATCCAATAGGCGATCAACGCTGCCAGTGACATCAACAGGCCAAAAGTAGGGCCCATAATGGAAATCACCACATCCTGCCAGCGGGTGTTGATCTTCTCATCTGACAGTGCCAAACCGCCCATAAATGGGATCAGGTAAATCCCTTTGGTTTTCATGCCAAAGTATTTCATCGCGCGGATATGGCCATATTCATGCACAACAAGACAGGCAATCAGTGCCAGTGCAAACTGCCATGAAAACAGCCAGGAATATGCCGCGACACTGGCACCGGCCAGCACGACTTTGATGACTTTGGCACTTTTCATCAGTTTGAGACCAAGCGAGGTCAGACCAATCAAGCTGAACTTTTGTTTTCCTTGCGGGGCAACAACGGGGTGTTGGCGTTCAATGTCTTTCTCGTTACGCGCTCCGGATGCCACTTCATTGCCATCGACAGTGACGTGATATTCAAGGTTAAACGGCTGCCAGGTGATGTTGGTGATGACCTCGACAGTCAGGATTCGCCCTTCCGCCGTGAGCTGGAAAGTATGGGTTTTCTTGCCTTCGTTGTCTGCGCTTGCAGCGAGTTGAGAGACGAGCTGGTTGTCCCAGTAAAGTGCTTGCCAGCCCGCCAGCGATCCTTCCAGACGCAGGGGCTTATCAAGACAGGATATGTTGAAGAGTTCCAATGTAATCGTACTGAATCAGAAAATGATGGCGCTAATGTACCAGTATTCACGCCAAAATTCTTTATACCCAAGTTACCTGAATCTGCGCATCTTCAAGTGGCCTGGGTATATACAGAATGGTTGATGAATGAGGGGGCTACGATGATTTTCCGTGGGGTTGTGTCTCGCTTTTCCACTTGTTCAATCAGTCGCTTTGCTGCGTGTCTGCCTATCTCTCTGGCATTTGAATTGACAAATGGAATAAGGGGGGCTGTCAGCTCGGCATCCTGAACAGCATCAAACCCGACAATCGCAATCTCTTTGTTGAAAATGCTATCGTTACCCACGCTTCGTCCAACGCGGTGAACCCCCTGAATAGCCCCTAGGGCTGTGGATGAATAATGGCAAAGAACAGCGCTGATTTGGGGATGCTTGGCAAGCAGGGTTTCAACCGCTTTCGCTGCCGGTGCCTGCCCTGCCTCACATTCAACGACCCATTCCGGTTTGAACGGCAAACTAAATTGCATCAGTGTGCTGCAATAACCACCCACCCGCTCTGCACGGCACAGCGAGCTGCTTTTCCCTCCCACATAAGCAATGCGGCGATGACCTTGTCCAATCAAATGTTCGGTTGCTATCTTTGCAGCGCTGGCGTTATCCGGACCAACATAATCTATCTGCTGGTTCACGGATGCCCGGGAGATACATACTATCGGCAAGTCGTGCGTGTTCAGTACTTCTGCATTGACTTGTTGGTTTTCATTGATGGGGCAGAATGCGATCCCACCGACACCCTGACGTGCCATGGTCAGCATACACTGTTCAAACTTGTCTTCATTGCCGCTTTGTGCCAGAAACACCATGTAGCCTTGCTTTTCGGTTTCCTCGCAAAGTCCTGCCGCCACCTGGGCGTAATAAGGGTCACTGATGTCTTTCAGGATAAGGCCAAGGATTTCACTGCTGTGGGAGCGAAGGTTGGCAGCGGCGCGGTTACGTACATAACCCAGTTCTGCCACGGCTTTGTTCACTTTCCCGGCGGTGTCTGGTGAAATCCGCCCTTTGTTGCTCAATACCATTGAAACGGTAGTGACTGAGACACCTGCATGCTCAGCGACATCCGTGATCGTCACCTTCTTCAAGTGTGTTCCTTATTTGATAGACCCGTTAGTGTGTGATGCCCCAAACGGGCGTTAATATGAGGTTTATTGGATATAGATAAAACGTTTTATCTGAAAAGAATATTGGAACCTTCAGTTTTTTTAACGTTGATCAAAATTGTGGATTTTCTTTCGGTGCGAAGATCACAAATTTTTTGATAAAACGTTTTACCTCTATTTTATTTTTTTAGTATGAGCGGAGAAACACTGAGTCCCCGCGTGTGGGGCTGGCAACCGGTTCATGCTTTGGTTGAGGACTCCACACCAGTCATATGCTCATAATTTGGAGAGTTGTAATGACGAATAAAACGACAAAAACCACCATGTGGGAGTTCCTGCAAAGCCTCGGTAAAACCTTTATGTTGCCGGTAGCACTCCTTGCGTTTTCTGGCATTTTGTTGGGTGTCGGCAGTTCGCTGTCGAGTAATGCTATCCGTGAAGCGATCCCTTTACTGGATAACACCTTGCTTCAATACCTGTTTATGTGGATGACCAAGATTGGTTTGGTCGCATTCATTTACCTGCCAGTGATGTTCGCAATTGCCATTCCACTGGGTCTGGCGCGTGAAGAGAAAGGCGTGGCAGCGTTTGCCGGCTTCGTAGGTTATGCCGCATTTAACCTGGCGATCAACTTCTTCCTGACCGTGAGTGGTGTGTTGGGTGATGAGTTGGAGCGTAAAGCCTATGGCGTGAAAAGTATCATCGGCATAGAGTCTATTGATACCGGTATCCTGGGTGCGGTGATGGTCGGTATTATCGTTGCCAAATTGCACCAGCGTTTTTATACCTTCAAGATGCCTGATGCGCTGGCATTTTTCGGTGGTGCGCGTTTTGTGCCCATCATCTCCGCGATCACGCTGGGCATCGTGGGTGTGCTGATCCCATTCGTATGGCCTTACTTCGCCGCAGGCATCAACAGTATCGGCAGTCTGATTGCAGGCGCTGGCGCGTTTGGTCCTTTCCTGTTTGGTACCGGTGAGCGTCTGTTACTGCCCGTTGGCCTGCACCATATTCTGGTTGCGCTGATCCGTTTCACCGAGGCTGGCGGTACCATGGAAGTGTGTGGGCAGTCCGTGTCTGGCGCACTGAACATTTTCTACGCTGAGCTGGCGTGTGCAGACACTAACGGCTTCAGCCCAGAGGTTACGGCGTTCCTGTCACAGGGTAAAATGCCTGCATTCCTTGGTGGCCTACCGGGGGCGGCACTGGCGATGTATCACTGTGCGAAGCCTGAAAACCGCGGCAAGATTAAAGCATTGTTGATCTCCGGCGTGGTTGCCTGCGTGGTCGGTGGTATTACTGAACCACTGGAATTCCTGTTCCTGTTTGTGGCTCCGGCGCTGTACGTTGTCCATGCTATTCTGACCGGCCTTGGTTTCATGGTGATGGGGTTGCTGGATGTGACTATCGGCAACACCGACGGCAATATCATCGACTTCCTGGTATTTGGTGTGCTGCAAGGTACCGCAACCAAGTGGTATCTGGTGCCGTTAGTTGCCGCAGCATGGTTTGCGGTGTACTACACAGTGTTCAAGTTTGCGATCACCAAGTTCAACCTGAACACCCCAGGCCGTGACGTAGATACCGCAGAGTTGGATACCGAACTGGAGGCCGCGTTTATCAACGAATCGGGCAAAGGTGCGGCGATTCTGGCAGCACTGGGCGGCAAAGAGAACATCACAGCATTGGACAACTGCATCACCCGTTTGCGCCTATCGGTTAAAAACATGGCGTTGGTCGATGCCGACAAGTTGAAATCTTACGGCGCTCTGGGTGTTGTTAAGCTGGATGCCCACAACCTTCAGGTCGTGATCGGCACCCAGGTTCACCTGGTTAAAAATGAAATGCAGGCGTTGATGAACGCAAGTTAAGCCGTTTTTCGCCGAACCCCCGCAGCCAGTAAGTCGGGGGTTTTCCTGTTTGTGTAGAAGAAGAAAACAGCGATGACATTTGACTTTGATACACCTATTGACCGCATGGGCACTTACTGCACGCAGTGGGACTATGTACAGGACAGATTTGGCAAGGCAGGTTTGCTGCCTTTTACCATTTCAGACATGGACTTTGGTGCGCCCGCGCCGGTGATGAAGGCGCTGAAAGCACGCCTTGAACACCCGGTTTTGGGCTACAGCCGTTGGAATCATGAGGATTTTAAAGGGGCGATTGAATGCTGGTACCAGCGTCGGTTCCAGGTACAAATTGATAAAAACAACATCGTCTATGGTCCTTCGGTGATTTATATCATCGCCAAGTTGATTGAAAAGTGGAGCCATGAAGGCGAGGGGGTGGTGTTTCAGACACCGGCGTATGATGCCTTTGACAAATTGGTGGAAGGGGCAGGCCGTCGCTGTGTACGTAACCCCTTGATTAAAAATGATGGTGGCTGGGAGATCGACTGGGGGTTACTGGAAACCCAGTTGTCTGATGCTGACACCAAGGTATTCCTGCTTTGCAGTCCGCATAACCCGACCGGTCGCATTTGGCACAAAGACGAGCTGCAACGTATCGCCACGCTGTGTGATAAGCACAGTGTGGCGCTGATCTCGGATGAAATCCATATGGATGTGGCATTCAGCGCACACACGCCATGGCAGGGCTTTGGCATGACACAACGCTGGGCGCTGGTCACGTCTGCGTCCAAGTCGTTTAATATTCCTGCCTTGAACGGTGCCTATGCTTTTATTCCGGATGACAACGCGCGCAATGAATACTTGTTCAAATTGAAAGAGGTTGACGGTCTTTCTTCACCTTCCATTCTTGGCGTGATCGGTATGATGGCGGCTTACAACGAAGGCGAAGAGTGGCTGAATGCACTGAATGCGTATGTACGTGAAAGCCACGAGTGGGTTCGGGATACGCTTCGAGAGGCTTTTCCAGAGATCAGTTACAGGGTGCCTGATGCCACCTATCTAGCCTGGATTGACTTGTCACCGCTTAAACTTGATATGCAAAAACTGCAACGTGACCTCATTGAGCACTTCAACGTCGCCATCATGGATGGCAGCGTTTACGGCGAATCAGGGAAAGGGTACGTCAGGTTAAATCTGGGTTGCCCACGCTCAAAAGTGGATGCTGGCCTGAAGGCGCTTGTCGGGGCGATCAGGTGTCAACGCCCATTGAATGTAACGGCGTGAATAGAGGAGGCGTCTCTGCCACGCGGTAATTTACATAATCGGTTGAATGTCTGTTTAATGCCCTGCTAAAACATACAAAGGGAGCCCTTCGGCTCCCTTTGTATGTTTTTCGTATTAGTCCCACGTAAAATCCAACACCCTTTCATCTGCGATATAGAACAGCAGATCATTGGGTCTGATTTCCTGATCAAGCGGCGGGTTGAGCCTGACTTGGCTGTCGCGGCGAAACCCAATCAAGGTCGCATCATGTTTGCGTTTCATTCGCACAAACAAGTTTTCTACGGTGGTGTATTGGGCATTGGCTGGGTAAGCCACTGCATATTGCGTCATGCCTTTGCGGGTATTGAGCAATTCATGATGAAGCTCTGAAGAACCCGGATCGACAGCAGATTTGGCCAGCATTTCAACCGAGACAGAAGGTATGCATTCCGCATTTGGGCAATGGGTTTTCAGCAAATCGCTCAGTACGTCTTCCTGAAAGTACGCCAGAATATGAACATCCGGGTTTTTGCTGGCACAGAAAAGGGCAGCGGCGAACGTAATATCATCTTCCGGGTTGTCGATAATGATGCAATCAGCATCGCTTACGCCTGCTCTCGCCATGGCTGTTTCATCGGTAAAGCTGGTGGTGCGAACAAAATCAATCTCTTTTGGTAGCGGGTTTTCAATCTCTGCGCGCACACACAATACGATAGGGCGCTTGTCTTTTTCCTCATGGAGCAGCATATCGATAAGGTGTAGGGTTCGGCTCTCATTCCAACCCAGAATCAAAATGTGTCCAGACACGTCAACGCTCCTTTTTCCTAAAATGCCTCTGCGCCAGTATTCAATAGTGACGCCAGCCAGACGGCCGACACCAACGGCAAAAATACTGAGTCCGCAGGGGATGACAAATAGTGCGACAACCCACTTTCCTGCTTCCGTGGTGGGGGACATGTCGCCATACCCCACGGTAGAGGCCGTCACTAACAGGTAATAGATGTAATCAACGAAAGGCGAAGTCAGTGTTTGCTCACCCGCTAAGCGAAGCATCAGCCAACTTAAAAACGCATACGCCACAACGGCCACAACAATATGCTTCCCGCTTAAACGCTGAAACTGGGAGGTGATCCATCGGCGAACCATGTACCACTTGTTCATCAGCCGTTTTCCTTAACTGTTTTACACTGAAACTAGCGTGCCACTATAACAGGGTAATCCATCAGTCAATTTCTCAATGTTGTTGACTGAGAAAAACCTCTCATCTTATGTCATGGGGTGAGAACAGATGTCTTGATCCCTCAATCGTTATCCTGCAATTTCTTGGTGGATAACAGCCAACAATCAGGCTGTTCATGAGGTGATTTAGCCCCATATTCTGCTGAATGGCTAACGTCCATTTTGAGCAATAAAAAGGTTGCCTTTTCACTGAGTTTAGCAGTAAATTCTGCCTGAAATTATCCTCGGGAATACACGGTGAACCTGTTGCAAAGGCGACTTTCCATCTATCTGGTACTGATTGCTGTACTGCTGTTAAGTAGTGCAGTTGGTGCTATTGGTGCGGACGTTGCCGAGCATCATCGCAGTGTATGGAAAAACAGTGGAAACGCATCCCAGGCCAAAGAGGAGTCGTCACTTTTTCGTATTATGGCTCCGCGCTTCTTCCAGTACGAATCGCAGCGTCATGATGGTGATGAAGAAGGCATTTGGGTAACGGCGATTTCGACCAGGGTAACGTTTGCTGTCCTGACTTTAACCACATTAGTGCTGTTGGTTTCAGCCATTATCAAGTGTTACTCGATACGCTCAACGCCTCGAAACCTGCAGTACCGATTTATTCATACCCGATAGCGGCGCTTCTTCATCATGATCTTTTCTTATTGAATGTTGGAGAGAATATGTTTGACGCTATTCAGGAGGTGCTGGTCGCCCTTTGGCATCAGGACTTCAACACACTGCTTTCGCCTGGCAGTGCCACGCTTATCTATATTATTGTTGCTGTTTTAATCAGTCTGGAAAGTGGTTTTTTGCCAGCAGCGCCACTTCCTTGCGACAGCGTTGTCATTCTGGTTGGTACCCTCTCGGCAGTCGGTGTATTGTCTCCCGAAGTGGCGTTCCCGTTGCTTATTGCGTCTGCATCGGTAGGCAGTTGGGCAGCATTTATGCAGGGGCGTTGGTTGAACAAATTACCGATGGTACAGCGCTGGTTGAAAAAAGTGCCTGAGAAAAATATGCAGACGGTGGATGCGTTATTGCGACAGCACGGCTTGGTCGCATTGTTTGCGGCCCGGTTTATTCCGGGGGTACGCTCGATTGTTCCTATGATGATGGGAATCCGTGTTCAAGAAGCGCCACGCTTCCAATATTTTTCTTGGTTAAGTGCGGTTATTTGGGTCTTTTTATTGGCGGGATTTGGATTTGTACTGCCATCTTTGCCTGAAACACTGAGCCGTATAGTGACTATGGGCCTCATGGCGGCACCGCTGGTAACATTGTGCGTTGCGATCCTCACCGCTATCACCTGGCGAATTCGTAAGCAGATGCGTGTCAACAAGCAACATTCTGCTGAAGCCTGATAGTACTTACTTATCTGGCGCGGCCTTTAGGCCGCGCAAAGTCATTTGTCTCGTTTTTTCAATCTATTGTTTCCCCATGAATGTATTTCGTCCCCGTTTGGACTATCCGCTATTGATGGCGATTATTGCGCTGATCACCTTCGGTTCAATGAGCGTGTGGAGCGCGAGTGGATATAGTGTACCTATCCTTGAACGCCACTTGGCACGCGCAGGTTTTGCATTATTCGCGTTGTTTTTTTTCTCCCTTATCCCTGCCAAAAAATATAAAACGTATGCGCCCCACCTTTTTGGCATCACCATTATATTGCTACTAGGTGTCCTGTTGGCGGGTGAAACCGTCAATGGCGCAAAACGCTGGTTAGTGTTAGGGCCGGTGCGTTTCCAGCCTTCTGAATTGGTGAAAGTAGCAGTGCCAATGATTGTAGCCTGGCTGGTTGTGCGAGACCCCGGCAGGCCGGGGGTGGCCAAGATTGCACTGTGTGTATTGGTGACTGCCTTGCCGGCCGGCATGATCGTGATTCAACCGGATCTGGATGGGGCCATTTTTACTGTTATGTATGCGTTGTTTGTGCTGTTTCTTGCAGGGATGAGTTGGCGGATCATTGGCACGGTATTGGCAGCCGTAGGTGCGGTGCTTCCAGTGATGTGGTTTTTCTTCATGGCTGACTACCAGAAGCAGCGTGTAAACCAGTTTCTTAACCCGGAATCCGATCCCCTTGGCGCAGGTTATCAGATCATTCAGTCGTTGATTGCGATTGGTTCTGGTGGTGTGAGTGGCAAGGGCTTTATGCATGCCACACAGGGACAGCTTGGATTTATCCCAGAAAGTCATACTGACTTTATCTTCTCGACGTTTGCCGAAGAGTGGGGCTTTTTGGGGAGCGTGGTCATGATACTGCTGTACTTGTTTATTTCTGGCCGGATCCTGTGGCTGGCAGTGAATACAGCTTCGCCATTTTCACGCTTGGTGAGTGGCGCACTGGCCATGAGCTTCTTCCTGTATGCCTTTATTAACCTTGGCATGGTGAGCGGCTTGTTGCCGGTAATGGGCAGCCCGCTACCCTTTATCAGTTATGGCGGCACGGCGATGATCACCCAAGGTGCCTGTTTTGGCATTATCATGGCGCTTTGTTGTGGCAAGCAGCCAATGGTTGCCACCTGGAGTGCCAGGACCTTTACCCAATCCCCTTCATAAGAAGCGATAACTCGACGGCTGCGTTACCTTAATGCCAGAAAGGTTGCCTGACTGGCATTAAGGTGCGGTGCTGGAATCGGGAGAAACAGAGGTCACAGCGCGGCTTTGACCTTTTTGGCAGCATCCTCCGATACCCATTTCATCCACACATGTGGATAGGATTCGAGGAATTCAAATGCCGCAATTTCACCGTCTGCCTGATTCTCTTCCATCCATGCCATCATGGCACTCATGTCTGCATTGGTATATGCACGGTTGCTGATGTATTTATACGCTGCCGGGGATTTGGTAGCGAAGCTTTCGGTGGTGATCGTGTTTACCGCAGACGGTGGGTAAGCTGTGACTTTGGGGTTGATACAGTCGGCTTGGGTAATACAGTTTTCATAGTGTTCAGGATCGGCGTCCACACCAAAATCGACTTTCACCATCTCATAACGACCCAGTACAGGTGTGGGCGACCAATAATACCCAAACCATGCATTCTCCCTGTCATTGGCGCGGGCAATGGAACCTGCCAGCGCGGCACCGGAACCTGGGTCAATCATTTCAAATCCGGCTTCCTCAAGGCCCAGGGCATTAAAAAGGTGACCTGCGGTGATTTGGCACGTCCAACCTGCAGGGCAGGTCATAAAGCCGGATTTACTGTCGTCTTCCGGGTGGGGAAACAGATTCGCATTGGCTTTAATACCTTCAATGGTGGCAAGCTCCGGGTGTTTGTCTATCATGTATTTCGGTACCCAAAAGCCTTCTTCTCCCCCTTCCACAAAGGCTTTACCGGCAAAGCGGAGCTTTTTCTCGTCCACCCCCTTTTGTAACATCTCTTTGTGGGAGTTACTCCAGAACTCCGGGGCGATATCCGGCTCGCCTTTTTCAGTCATTGAAACACCGGTTGGCATGGTGTCGCCGGGCACCAGCTCAGCATTGCAGCCAAAGCCATGGGTGAGAATGAACTGATCAACGTGCGCCATCAAGGTAGCGGAGTTCCAGTTCATGTCGGCAATGGTGACATCACCACACTCATCGGCAAACGTGAAAGGGGAAAGTGCCAGCAGCGCAAGGGGGAAGTAGCGGGGTTGCATAGGGAGTGACTCCTTTGGTGACGGTGCTCGTCTTCTCATTGTTCCCATACCCCTGTGTTCTCAGGGCTGGGGATATTATTTCCACGATAGCAAAGTTGTTGGATCGGATTCGTGTTATTGGGTGATATTCGTGACACTTACATCATTATATGCCCCCCTTTTACTGTGGTTTTCCGGTAAGTAACCCGTTGGATCACTTGGCTGATGAAGCTGTACTGGAAGAGGGCAGGACGCTACCTGGTTGGGTAAAACAACCTTAAAGGGGGGGAGCCAGCGACAGTGTTTATCTGTAGTCCGCAAGATGACAGACATTACACCGGGGTGTTATCTGCGGGACCCTTATCAATAGTCAATTTGCACTGTAAATTGTGACACCTGCCAGTATTCTTTATTGTAATGATAACTATTATCATTTATTTTGGTGGTAATGGTAATCACAAACGGTGGGGATGAATGAATGTCAGAGCCAGCCAAGGCAACATGTGCGCGGGAGCGGTCGGGTTCTGGGGAAAAAGTGCAACTGGAAATTAATGTTCAGGTACTGGAAAGACTGTTTACCAACGGACAGCTTTGTGCAGCCGAATTCAGTTGCCTGAACCCAGCCTCCAAAAAAGCAGTGCAAGCACTTTGCCTCAATACCTGTATGTCACGCTATTGTCGTGAGCAAACTATCGCGTTATCGGTGAGTCCCGATCTGCTGATTGAAAATAAAAACATTACGTATTAACGGCAATGTAAATTCACCATTTAAAATTCTCATCATCGAGCGTAAAAACTTTCATTAAAAAATAATTCAAATATCATCAATCATTTAGTAAATTTTTTGACGTTAATTTTGGGATGGTCTCTTGAAAAAAAGCGGGTGACTCTCCAAATATATGAGTGTGAAGGTTGTGGCGATATTCGTGCGACCTTTTACAAAGACATTTACTGAATCTAAATACATATCGCTTCTTTGGAGGATATATGATGAAAACTATCGATTTGACCCCACTATATCGTAATAGCATCGGTTTTGACCGCTTTGCCTCTTTATTGGATAACGCGTTCCGTGCAGAAAGCGCGACGGCAGGTTACCCTCCGTACAACATTGAATCACTGGAAGACAACAAATACGCTATCACCTTGGCTGTAGCCGGTTTCACTCAGGAAGAACTGAGCATTAATGTAGAACGTGGCGTACTGACCATTCGCGGTGAAAAAGCGAAAACAGAAGGCAAAAACTACCTGTATCAAGGAATCGCAAACCGCACGTTCGAACGTAAGTTCAATCTGGCTGACTACGTTGAAGTAACCGGCGCAGATCTGGAAAACGGCTTGCTGAAAATTAACCTGTTGAAGGTTATTCCAGATGCGATGAAACCAAAGTCTATCGCAATCAACAGTGGCTCTTCTTCTACTATTGAACATAAAGAAGACATTGTTGCTTAATGTGTTATTGATGATGTTGCGTTAAGTGGAAGGGCTGAGTTGTTCAGCCCTTTTTGCTATCTAACCTCATTTTAATATGGCTATACCCAACAACCTGAATCCTGCATCTTCAGGTCGCTTGGATTTATGTGCATTGCCATTCCTATCCCCTTGCATGCACCCGTAGCGATCACGGGTATAAACGGTTAATTACTGCTGGGTAACAATCCCTCTTTCCATGACGGCATAGAAGGCAATCTATTTGTAAACTAACCATTTTTTATCATTCATGACAAGCTGCCAGCGTCGCATTGTGGCCTGATCAGATCTCAATTCGGGAACAGGCGAGTGACGGATTGGCACTACACTTACCATGGCATAACAAAAGCATTACCATGGCATAACAAAAGCAGTGTCAGATTGGATAGCAAGTTAGGATAGCGGATAGCAAGGAAAGCCAATGAAACAGCAAGCCCAGCACAGCGCTTTAACGGATCAGGAGCGCGTTGTGGTAGCAGAAGCAATAAATACACTGAAGACCAAGCCGGGTGCCCTGTTACCCATATTGCATGAAATTCAGCATCACCTGAGCTACGTCCCTCCCGCTGCAGTGCCAATGATTGCGCGAGGATTGAACCTGTCAAACGCCGACGTGCATGGTGTTATCAGTTTCTACCATGAGTTTCGCAATCAGCCGCCCGGTAGCCATGTTATCCAGATTTGCCGGGCAGAATCCTGTCAGTCGATGGGCTCGCAGACATTGGAACGCCATGCGTTTTCCCGGCTCGGCATTGGCTTTCATGAAACCACCAAAGATAAAAATTTCACCCTTGAGCCGGTTTATTGTTTGGGCAACTGTATGTATTCCCCTTGTGTCCGGGTGGGTGATGATATTCACGGTGACATGAATGATGACGCGTTTGATAGCCTCGTTAATTCGCTGATCACCCAAGTGGTTGAGGTGAAGGCGCCATGAGTTATCGTATTTATGTCCCCCTTGACTCCTCGTCTGTTTCCCGTGGTGCAGATAAGGTTGCGGCGCGATTGGAGCACAGCGCTGTTATCTATGGCGAATCCCTGACGGTTGTCCGCAATGGATCCCACGGTCTTTTCTGGCTGGAGCCTATGATTGAAGTGGAATCTGCCGGGGGCCGCATTGCATTCGGTCCTGTGTTTGAAGAGGATATTGATGCACTGCTTGCCCTGCGTTTCTTTGCGCCGGATGAAGCAGGCAGTGCTGCGTTGGAACACCCCTTGTGTCTTGGTCTGACCACGGAGATTCCCTGGCTGAAGCGCCAGGACAGACTGACGTTTGAACGGGTGGGGGTTGTCGATCCTCTTGATGTTGAAGATTACTGCAGTAAGGGCGGTTTTGACGGCCTGAAAAGAGCGCTCACTATGACAACTCAGGAAATGCTGGATGAAGTGAAAGCCTCCGGACTGCGTGGTCGTGGTGGTGCGGCATTCCCTACCGGTATCAAGTGGCAAACCGTTGCAGACCAACCTTCGGGTCAGAAATACGTTATCTGCAATGCTGACGAAGGCGATTCAGGTACTTTTGCTGATCGTATGTTGATGGAAGGCGATCCGCTCACCCTGATTGAAGGCATGATCATCTGTGCGTTGTCTGTTGGCGCCTCTCAGGGCTATGTCTATACCCGATCTGAATATCCCAATGCCTGCAAGATTTTCACAAAAGCCATTGAAAACGCTTATGCCGCCGGCTATCTCGGCCCAGATATTTGCGGCAGCGGCAAGCATTTTGATTTAGAACTGCGGATGGGCGCAGGGGCGTATATTTGTGGCGAGGAAACCTCCTTGATGGAAAGCCTTGAGGGTAAACGGGGTTTGGTTAGGAACAAGCCACCGCTGCCTGCCATTGAGGGTCTGTTTGGTAGGCCCACAGTGATCAATAACGTGATCTCTCTGGCGTCAGTACCGATCATTTTCTCGAAAGGGGCGGACCACTATAAAGATTTTGGTCAGGGGCGTTCGCTTGGCACTATGCCGATTCAACTTGCTGGCAACATCAAACGGCCGGGGCTGTTTGAACTCGCTTTTGGTGTCACTATCCGAGAGCTGCTTTTCGATTTCGGTGGGGGGAGTAAAACCGGCAATCCGCTAAAAGCAGTTCAAATTGGTGGGCCGCTCGGGGCATATATTGCTGAAAAAGACTGGGACACCGAGCTGGATTACGAACACCTTGCAGCGCGTGGTGCCATGTTGGGGCACGGCGGCATTGTCGCTTTTGATGAGCAGACAGACATGAGCCAGATGGCGCGTTTTGCCATGGAATTCTGTGCGTTGGAATCTTGTGGCAAATGTACACCTTGCCGGATTGGTGCAGTACGTGGTGTTGAAGTGATCGATCAACTGTTACGTACCACTGGCGATGAAAAGTCAGCACATAAAGCCTTGCTTGATGATTTGTGCGAGACGATGGAACAGGGATCCCTTTGCGCCATGGGGGGCATGACCCCCTTCCCGGTGAAAAGTGCGTTGAAACATTTCCCAGACGATTTTGGTTTTGCGTTAGACGCAAAAAACACGGGCGTTGACGGGTGATAGTCCGTCGAGGAGGCAACAATGGTTGAGTTTTATATCCCCCTTGAACAGGGCAACAAAGACGTCGGGACTCCGCCGATGAAAGGTGAGGATCTCAAACCCATCACCCTGACCATTGATGGCTGGTCAGTCACAGTGCCTGAAGGCACCTCGGTAATGCGTGCGTCATCCATGCTGAATATCCCGATCCCCAAACTGTGTGCCACCGATTCGTTGGACGCCTTCGGATCGTGCCGGATGTGCGTGGTGGAGATTGAAGGCATGCGCGGAAAACCGGCAGCCTGCACCACACCCGTTGCGGAAGGTATGGTCGTCACCACACAGAATGAAGCTCTTCGTAAGTTACGACGTAATGTAATGGAGCTGTACATTTCAGACCACCCGTTGGATTGCCTGACCTGTGCCGCCAACGGCGATTGTGAATTGCAAGATATGGCGGGCGCTGTCGGACTTCGTGAGGTGCGTTATGGTGTTGAGGGCAGCAACCACCTTGATCAGGAAAAGGACACCTCCAATCCGTATTTTACGTTTGATACCAGTAAATGCATTGTTTGTTCACGTTGTGTCCGTGCCTGTGACGAAATTCAGGGGCAGCATGCTCTGACCGTTGAAAGACGGGGGTTTGAATCCCGTATTGTGGCGGGTGCAGAATCGTTTATGGCGTCTGAATGTGTGTCCTGCGGCGCTTGTGTGCAGGCTTGCCCAACGGCAGCGCTGATCGAAAACAGTGTGATTGAGCAAGGCACACCGAGTCACTATCGTGTGACGACCTGTGCCTATTGTGGGGTGGGCTGTGCATTTCGTGCCGAGATGCGGGGAGATCAGCTTATCCGGATGGTGCCGCACAAAGAGGGTAAAGCCAACCAGGGGCATTCATGCGTGAAAGGCCGTTTTGCCTTTGGCTATGCGACCCATAAAGATCGTGTTACCCGCCCGATGATCCGCGACACCATCAATGAGCCGTGGCGCAAAGTGAGTTGGGAAGAGGCGATTAGGTTTGCCGCAGACAAGATCAGGGCGCTCCGGGATCAATATGGGGCGAACGCATTGGGGGGCATTACTTCGTCACGCTGCACCAATGAAGAAACCTATCTGGTGCAGAAGCTGGTTCGCGCCGGGTTTGGTACCAATAACGTCGATACCTGTGCAAGGGTTTGCCATTCTCCAACCGGCTATGGCCTGAAAACCACCTTGGGTGAATCGGCGGGCACCCAAACGTTTGAATCGGTGCAGAAAGCCGATGTGGTTATTGTGATTGGTGCTAACCCAACCGATGGCCACCCGGTGTTTGCTTCCCAGCTTAAGCGTCGCCTGAGAAAGGGCGCGAAGTTGATAGTGATTGATCCGCGTGAAATTGATTTGGTCAACGCGCCGCACGTCCGTGCCAAATACCATTTGCAACTGCGTCCCGGCACTAATGTGGCGGTGATGAATGCGCTGGCGCATGTCATTATCAATGAAGGGTTGGAAGCGACAGATTTTATCGCTGAACGTTGCGACACCGAGGCGTATAACAAATGGCGTGATTTTATCGCCCAGCCGCATCACTCGCCGGAAGCGATGGAAAGTGCGACCGGTGTACCCGCCATATTGATCCGGGAAGCGGCAAGGATGTTCGCGAAAGCACAGAACGGTGCGATTTATTATGGTCTGGGCGTGACAGAGCACAGTCAGGGGAGTTCAGCTGTCATGGCGATTGCCAATCTGGCAATGGTAACAGGCAACATTGGCCGTGAAGGTGTAGGGGTTAACCCGTTGCGCGGACAAAACAACGTACAGGGCAGCTGTGATATGGGCTCTTTTCCGCATGAATTGCCTGGTTATCGTCACGTCTCAGACCCGCAAGTGCGTGTGTTGTTTGAAAGCGAATGGGGCGTGCCGATTGACGAGGAACCCGGGCTTCGTATTCCCAATATGTTTGATGCTGCGATTGCAGGCCGGTTTAAAGGTATGTATGTGCAGGGTGAAGATATTGCCCAATCTGATCCCAATACCCAACATGTTGAGGCGGCATTGTCATCGCTCGAATGCCTGATTGTTCAGGACATCTTCCTGAATGAAACCGCCAAGTTTGCCCATGTGTTCCTGCCGGGAGCCAGCTTCCTTGAAAAAGACGGTACGTTTACCAATGCGGAGCGACGGATTTCGCCCGTGCGTAAAGTGATGGTACCACTTTCCGGCAAAGCCGACTGGGAAGTGACGATGGGGCTTGCCAATGCCCTTGGTTATGAGATGCATTATAACCATCCCTCAGAAATCATGGATGAAATTGCCCGATTGACGCCAACATTCCAAGGCGTTAGCTATGAAAAGCTGGATAAACTGGGTTCGATTCAGTGGCCTTGTAACAATATGGCGCCTGAAGGAACACCCACCATGCATATTGGCAGTTTTGTGAAAGGCAAAGGCAGCTTTGTGGTGACGGAATACGTGGCAACCGAAGAGAAAGTGAACAAGCGATTCCCATTGCTGCTGACCACTGGCCGCATATTGACCCAGTACAATGTTGGTGCGCAAACCCGCCGCACTGACAACACCCGCTGGCACAAGGAAGATGTGCTGGAAATCCATCCTTTGGATGCCGAAGACCGTGGGATCGCGGACGGCACTCCCGTGCGGATTGCCAGCCGTGCAGGTGAAGTCACCCTCCCTGCTAAAATCAGCAACCGTATGCAACCGGGCGTGGTTTACACCACCTTCCACCATCCGGTATCCGGCACCAATGTGGTGACCACAGAAAACTCGGACTGGGCAACCAACTGCCCGGAATACAAAGTGACCGCAGTGCAGGTGAAAGTGGCCGTTGACCAAACAGATTGGCAGCGGCGTTTTCGCGAGTTTGACGAGCAGCAACAAGCGCATTTGTCGGCCGCCACCCAAGGCAGTGGGCATTGAGAGGAGTTAGCATGGACGGCGAACACCATCGTAATGAACGGCTTTTTGTGATGGCGAACCAAATCGCAGAAAACCTTGCGCATGGCAGGAGTGAACAGGAAACCGTAGAAGACGTTGCGTCACACATCCGCCGCTTCTGGTCCCTAGACATGAAACAAAGCCTGTTTGAGGGGCTGGGCAAGGATGTGCTCAATCCCATCGCCGAAAAAGCGACTGGGTTATTGGCAAAAGAGTACCGGCTGAAAGCGGGATAGCGTTGTGGGGCCCAAAGACGCCAGGGCATTTGCCCCAGCGTTTGGGTTAGGTTAGCTGCGTTTGGGCTGTTTATAAGTGCGGCCAGCAGCGGCATAGGTATCGCGGTTTTTAATGTCGAACTGGGTGTTGAAGAACCAGGCGACAAACACAATCACGTCGTCGCCAACGTTCATAATGTGTTCCACGAACTCTTGTGTTTCACCGTCGTCATTTTCTTCGGTAAATACGTGGTAAACACGGTTTTCACCCTCTACTTCCGCCAGTGCAAACTGCCCGGTCAGCGCATTTGCAGCTTCTGCAACGGCTTCGTTTTCGCATGCTTTCAGCATGTCGAGTGCTTCAGGAAGGTCTGCTTTTTGGCAAAGGGCTTTGACCAGTGTTTCAAATTCTTTCTGTTCCATCATGGCGCCTTTATTCGATCGAAAAGTAAAATGCCCGGCAAAACCGGGCACTTTGAACGCAGATTGAAAGGATCACGCCTCAATTTCTGCGTTGTGATAAACGTTTTGTACGTCGTCACAGTCGTTCAGCATGTCCATGAACTTCTCAAAGACAGCCACGTCGTCGCCGCTGATTGTTGTCATGGTTTGTGGCACGAAAGTGATTTCTTCAACGTCAATGGTAACGTTCGGCATTGACTCTGTCAGTGCATTTTTCAGTTTGAAGAATTCTGTGTGAGGGGCGAAAACTGTGATAACGCCGTCTTCACACTCAATGTCAGTCACATCAACGTCTGCCATGACCAATGCTTCCAGTACGGTTTCCTCGTCGTCACCCGCGAACTGGAAAACAGCCTGGTGCTCAAACATGTGGGCAACAGAGCCAGGGCTGCCGATTTTGGCGTTGGTTTTCACGAAGCACTGACGGACTTCCATATAAGTACGGTTGTTGTTGTCTGTCAGACAGTCAACAATCACAGAGCAACCGCCAGGACCGAAACCTTCGTAGCGCGCAACTTCATAGTTTTCACCACCGCTGCCAGATGCTTTTTCAATCGCTTTTTCAATCACGTGGCTTGGCACCTGATCTTTCTTCGCTTTATCAATGATACGTCTTAGCGAGAGGTTAGAGTCAGGATCGGTACCACCGTTTTTCGCGATAACGTAGATCTCTTTACCGTACTTAGAGTACAGCTTAACTTTGGCGCCTTGTGTTTTCGCCATTGAAGCTTTACGAACTTCGAAACTGCGTCCCATGGGGAGTCACTCTCTTTGATATGCGTTTATTAAAGTGGCAGCGATTTTATCAATCACCGGTGGTTTATTTCCAGCACTAAAAGCGCTGGACCTCCCGTATTTACTGAGACTGAGCAAGACTTCGTTGTGTTGTTTTATCTGTAACACCAGAAAAAAGCTACCAATTAGTGCGCTTTGGCGTGTCGATGTGGTGGCTTAAACGGAAATACGCTTTTTTTCAGTTTTAGAGTTGAGGAAACCTGAAACACCTCAAATAATTAACATAACCCCATCGCGAGCGGCGCCGGTGTCATGTTCATCTTGGGGATATAAAGGGGAGAGCGGAATCATGTCTGAAATGCTGCACCAGTACCCAGTGATCAATGAACGCGAAATACACGTTCGAGCCTGGAACCCGGAGGGCGGTGAAACGGTGTTCTGTTGGCATGGTTTAGCAAGGAACAGCATCGACTTTATTGAACTGGGGAATGCGTTGGCATCG
Organism: Grimontia hollisae CIP 101886; assembly: GCF_000176515.1. Taxonomy (GTDB): domain Bacteria; phylum Pseudomonadota; class Gammaproteobacteria; order Enterobacterales; family Vibrionaceae; genus Enterovibrio; species Enterovibrio hollisae. The sequence continues at coordinate 51,305 of NZ_ADAQ01000012.1, read as the reverse complement.
AAAGGCTACCGTGTCATTGCACCTGATACCCTGGGGCGTGGGTTGTCGCAATGGGCAGAAGAACCAAAAGTAGAATATAGCTACGCCAACTACGTTACGATGGCGCTGAAGCTGATGGATTTTTACTGCTGTGACAAGGTTCATTGGGTCGGCACCAGCATGGGTGGGTTGATGGGTATGTTAATCGCAGCCAGTGATGAGAATGCCGATAAGATTGCAACTCTGGTTTTAAACGACATTGGCCCGGAAGTGCCAGCCGATGCCCTGGAGCGAATCGTCAGTTATGTGCAGACCCCCGTTTCTTTCAAGCGGTATAATGAGATTAGCCAATACCTGCAAAGCCTCTATCAGCCCTTTGGTCCCCATACTTGCCAGCAATGGCATACTATGATTTCTGCATCGGTCCGCAGACTTGGCAATGGTGATTACACGACGCATTATGACCCTGATATTCTTGCGCAATACGATCCTGATACCCCACCAATTAACCTATGGCGGCAGTTTGACCGCCTTGATATTCCGTTAATGCTGATGCATGGATTGCACTCTGATGTGTTGACAAAGGGCATCGTTAAAAAGATGCGAGAAATGCAACCGGATATGGCGGTGAATTATTATCTTGGCTGCGGCCATGCGCCTAATCTCTTCTATCCGTCATATCGCCATGATGTCGAGCAGTTTATTGAGCAACATCCACTGGCACCACTATCCAGTCCAACAAAATACGGGCTGATCTGCCGCGAGCCTATGAGTTAAAGCGGTATCGCTTAAACGGACAAAACCCCATGAAGGGGCTTTGTGCATTTATTACGACAGTGATCAGGGGGAAGTCAACAGACTCTGGACACTTTAAATCGCCCAACAGATTGTCTGAATTGACTCACCAGGTTATTCACTTGACGGGCTGATCCTTGCACATCCTCCGCCGATTCGTGGTTATTGGAGGCCATGTCGGCAATGCCCTGAATACGTCTTGCCAACTCTTGGTTGGCGACAGTTTGCTCATGCAGCGATCGGGAAACTTCTTCGATGATATTGATAAGATCGAGTGACTTTTGGTGCATTTCGCGAACCGATTGTTCGGCTGTATGGGTTTGCGACATGTTATCACTCACCACACTGACACTTTCTTCGATATGACTCACGGTCATCTCAATGCCATTGCGAAGTTCCTGAATGGTAGAGGCAATCTGTTTGGTAGAGTCTGATGTGCGGACGGCTAGGTTACGCACTTCATCGGCGACAACGGCAAAGCCACGACCTTGATCGCCAGCGCGGGCAGCTTCAATGGCCGCATTCAGTGCCAGCAAGTTGGTCTGTTCCGCTACATCATTGATCACGCTGATAATGCCTTCAATTTCCTTGGAGTGCTGATCGAGCTCAGCAACGGCAGAGCTGGAACGTTGAGATTTCTCCGACATCTGATCCATATTGGAAATAGTCAGCTGCATGGTCGATGCACCGACCTTAGCCTTATTCCCGCTTTCATTGGAAAGCGTCTTCATTTTGTCGGCGTCGTGGGAAATGGTGTTGATACTGGCAGCAAATTCCTCCACCAGTGCAGCAATGCTGCCGGTGTCTTCAGACTGTTGGGTTGAAGCGCCAACGATATGGTTAGACAGGGTCTCTAATTTAGACACTTCACTGTTGAGCTGGTTTGCACCCTGAGCGATGCTGGTCAGGGTTTCTTCAAACGCCGTCATCAAATTGTTGAATGCGCGGCCCAGATCGGTGATTTCGTTTTTACCTTTTAACGTCGAACGAACCGTCAGATCAAGGTTTCTTTCTGCTGTTCGAAGCAAGGTTTGCAGTTTGCTCAACGGTACCGTGATGCTGCGGGCAATGGTAAAGGAAATGGCTGCTAACACCAGTGCAATAGCTGCCACCAGAAGCAACATTTTTCGTACGTCTTGGTAGAAAACGGCATCTACATCATCGACATAAAGGCCGGTGCTCAGTACCCAGCCCCAAGGCTGGAAAGGCAGTGAGTAAGTGATTTTCGGGTGTGGTTTTGTGTCGTTACCTGCTTTCTTCCAATAGTAGGTGACAAAACCGCCGCCTTCTTTCGCTTGTTGTACCTGCTCAGTAAAAAGGTAGACGCCATTGACATCCTGGCGATCACGAAGGTTTTTACCGTTAAGATCTGGAGAGATAGGGTGGTGGACCATGTTTGCGTCCATATCAAACACCATGAAATAACCGTTATTACCATAACGCATGGCATCGATGGCAGTAATAGCACGTTGTTGGGCTTCCCTTTCGGAAATTTCGCCGGTTTGTGTTTGTTGGTATAGGCGGGTAACCAGACTTTGTGTTGTTTCAACAAGAACCCGTATCTGGCTTTTTCTCTCTTCCAACATGTTATCGCGCTTAACTGTAAGCGAGATAATGGTGACTGAAACCAAAGACAGCAAGGCAATGATAATGATCAACGATAAACGTTGCCGGATAGACAGCGCGTTCATGTTTCTCTCCATAGGGTCCAAGACCCCTAGCTAACTGGTTAAAATAATGGGTTTTATAAAAAAAGAGTCTAGCAACTGGTTTCATATTTTCCTGACGTGAAATGGATCAAACTGGCAGCAAAAACACGGCGGGATTTGATTGATTTCATGTCTGGCTAGGTAGACAAAGGGCTGCGGCGGTATGGAAAGGAAATGCATTGACTTGATGAATGTATTTCGGTGAATTAACATTTTTTAGAAATGTGATCGGATGCATTTATTTGTAGGAAAATAATTTCAATTGTTTTCCGTATTGGTGTGTATGTGGCACGAAGATAGTGCACTTGTTATCGTGAATGCCCGAAATGATCTTAATCCCAGAAAAAAGGTGTGCTTATCACGGTCAGCTATATGCGAAGTGATAGCTTTGGTTTAGACTACCGCCCTTTACCCACCCATACCGAGGTAATCAATCATGTCTTTACCAAATTGCCCACAATGTAACTCTGAATACACCTACGAAGACGGTGCGCTGCTTGTTTGTCCTGAGTGTGGGCACGAGTGGTCTCAGAATGCATCTGCTGATGTGGAAGAGACAAAAGTCATCAAAGACTCAAACGGCAATGTTCTGCAAGACGGCGATACCGTCACTGTGATTAAAGATCTGAAAGTGAAAGGATCGTCACTGGTGGTTAAAGTCGGTACTAAAGTGAAAAACATCCGTTTGGTAGACGGTGACCACGACATTGATTGCAAAATCGACGGCATCGGCGCGATGAAGCTGAAGTCGGAGTTTGTGAAAAAGGTATAAGCCCTGCTTTACGCCAAAGAAACCGCGCTTTTTAGCGCGGTTTCTTTTCGCCTAATGTCTGTGTGATAGTGTAGGGGGATGACTGTTGGCGACTGCTAATTTCAGAAAGCTAAGCTATTTTTAGAGAACCGACCTATGACGGCCCGACTTTACAATCATCTGGAAACTATCTGGAATTTTCACCTTATGGGGCATGACGTGAAACCTGCGGATTGCCTGTTTGTGTTGTGCAGCAACGATCTTCGCGTTGCGGAGTATGCCGCAGAACTATACCGAAAAGAGCTGGCGCCTTATCTTCTCGTGTCTGGCGGGCGAGGGCGATTTACCGAATACATATTTGATAAAACAGAGGCAGAAACCTTCGCCGATATCCTGTGTGATGAAGGGGTACCGGCGTCAGCCATTTTGTTGGAAACCAAGGCGACAAATTCTGGCCAAAACATGACGCTGTCATATAACGTCATGAAAGATCATGGACTGGTATTTTCCCGGTTTATTCTGGTGCAAAAACCTTTTATGGAAAGACGCGCCTACGCCACGTTCATGAAGCAATGGCCGGGGGATATCGAGAGCGTTGTCTGCACATCCCCACCTATCTCCTTTCTTGACTACCCAAACGCAGACTTACCCTTTGACCACGTAGTTGAAGCCGCCCTCAGTGATTTCGAACGTATTCGTGACTATCCCGCAAAAGGCTTTCAAATAGAACAGCCTATCCCTGACGATGTCATGTCGGCGTATCACGCGATAAAGAAACTCGGCCTGTGGTGAGAATGAGAGTGGCGGTTATGCCTACCATACAATTTACCAAAGTGTTAAAAAATTGACGCAATTACTGGTGAATTCCCAGTAAGATACATAGTCTTATTGATAACTTGGATGGTAAGAGATAGTTTCGGTGAATGAAAAGGTGACCGACACAGCAAAGAACAAGGCTGTGTTGAACAAACCGCTCTCATTTGTGATCCTGATGCTGGGTATAACGTTCGGTATACTGAATTTGCAGCTTGTGTTAGGCGATGAACAACAAAGCCTATGGATGGATGCCTTGTACGGCCTTCTGGCGTTCATCGGGATTTTTATTTCACTGTTTTGGGTGTTTGATTCGAGGAATACCCGGGTGACTGGTGACTATGTAGAAAAAGGAAAGCGCCGCATTTATTGGCATGAGGTCACCGGCTCAACATCTAATGATTTTTCTGTCGTCATCATGGCGGGTGAGAAGCGGATTGTGGTCAATTACTATGCTTACCGCCAACCAGAAAAATTGATGGAAGTCATCAAACAGCACTTATCTCGTAGTAAACCTGAATAGCAGGCACAATAAAAAAACGCTGGATTTCCCCAGCGTCTGTGTGTCGCATCACATCCATAAGCTAAATGCTTATGCGCTTCGGTACAGTTTGGTCAGTACAAACTCGCGGTGACCCAGCGCTTCTGCGGCTGTGGCTCGGCCATTTGCGGTGCGTAGCGTCATGTCGATCAGCGCATCACCGGCAGAATCGAGATTCAGTTCACGGCGCAAGATACCGGAAACATCCACGTCAATGTGTTCTCCCATGGTGCGCACTGTACGCGGGTTGGCGGTGATCTTGATAACCGGCACAATCGGGTTACCAATGACGTTGCCTTGCCCAGTGGGGAACAGGTGAACGGCGAAGCCTGCCGCTGCCTGCAAGGTGACACACTCGGCAGCGGCTGAAGACGTGTCCATAAAATACAGGCCGGGACCTGCCTCGGGGCGCTCGGCAGGTTTCAGGACATCCACAAACTGGGTGGTTTTACCAATTTTCTGATAGTTGCCAAATGCCTTTTCTTCGATGGTGGTCAGCCCGCCCTCGATATTACCTTTGGTTGGCTGGCTGTCAGAAAGATCGGACGTTTTGTAGGGTTCGATCACCTCATCCATATAAGCCTGCCAGGTATCGAGGAACTTCTGCCCAATTTCAGGGTTGATGGCGCGAGTTTTACAGATTTGCTCTGCACCGGTGAGCTCTGAGGTTTCCCCAAAACACAAAGTAGCGCCTGCGGCAGAAAACTTGTCACACAGATTGCCAACGGTTGGGTTCGCTGCCAGACCTGATGTGGTGTCAGATTCGCCACATTTCATCGATACCCAAAGCTCGCTCACATCGCACGCTTCGCGGGTCAGCTCACTGGCGTAGTGAACGTACTCTTTTGCGACACGCGAAGCGGCTGCGATGGTGTTGATGTCTCCATTTTGCTCAATTGCAAAGCCCTGAACAGGCTTGCCAGAGGCTTTGATGCCTTCCACCACACGGCTTGTCCAGCCCGGTTCGATGCCGATCACCACCACCGCAGCGACATTGGGGTTGCAACCCGTACCAATCAGGGTGCGGAAATGCAGTTCCAAATCTTCACCAAATTGCAGGCGGCCGTAGGGGTGGGGCAGTGCCAGCGTACCTTTGATGTTGTTGGCAACCGCTTCACATGCGGCGTTCGACAGATCGTCCAATGGCAGGATGATGACGTGATTGCGCACACCGACACGGCCATTTTCGCGGCGGTAGCCCATAAATGTGTAATTGCTCATGGTTACCACCTCTTGGTTTTCACATTGTGTACGTGTACGTGACCGCCTTTTGCGATGTCAGCGACGGCTTTGCCGATATCATTGTCATACTTAATGATGGTATCGCCGTTTTTAATATCACTCAGCGCCACTTTGTGACCGAGAGGGATCGCGTCCAGTGCGCGGACTTCGATGGTTTCATCCGTGTCCATCACCCATCCGGTTAGCGTTTGGCCTGCTTCGAGGCCCTCGACCACAATCACGCCGACAGTGTCAGACGAGTCATGGACGAGAAAATCCGGTGCTTGCATTTTCATCTCCTTTTGAATCGGGGTGTTAAATCGCATTGCCTTCTGTCCTCAGCATGGCGGTGTACAGTCTGGGCGAACCTGCTTGCCGTCTTGCCTTGGTGTTTGATTACCCTTCGGGAAGCAGTACCACTTTGGCAGCGGCAATACGTCCGTGAAGTAAATCGTCAAAAGCGTTCGCACCATCACTGAGCGGACGCTCCTGAATCCAGTCCAGTGCGCCCAGCGCACCGTTGTGCATGGCCTCAAGCGTTGCCTTGAAATCCTGCATGGTGTAGGTGTAACTGCCGGCGAAGGTCACTTCCTGTAGGGTGAACTTGCGTACATCCAACCCTTCCAGGCTGTCTTGCAGTCCGACATGGATGATCACACCGCCGGGTTTGACTGCCGCGGAAGCCCCCATTCGTGTGTGCTTGTTCCCCACACAATCCACTACCAGATCGATGCTGTTTTCGCTTATCACATCATCGGTAAGCGGGTCGAATACGTTGCAAGGGCAGGCTTTTTCAACGGTTTTGCGCCGCAGGGCATTGGTTTCTGCCAGATAAATGTGTTTGCAGCCTTGTGCCGCCAGTGAAAGCGCGGCTGCAAGGCCGACTGCTCCGCCGCCATAAACCAGCGCTCTGTTTTCCGCCAGAGGCCGCTTGCTCAGCTCTGCCCCTTTGCTGACTGCGTGCCAACCTGTGGCAATGGGCTCAGCGAGCGAGGCTGTGCTCAGTGACATACCTTCTGGGACAGGTACCAGATTGCGCTTGGGAATGGCGATAAACTCCGCGAATGCGCCTTCCCTTGGTGGCATGGAAATGATCTGGCGAGACTGACACTGGTTTGTAAAGCCGGTCAGGCAGTATTCACATTCGCCACAGCTGACCAGTGGGTTGATGACCACGGCTTGTTGATCCCATTCGCCACCGTGAACAATGCCTGCACCTTCATGCCCCAAAATCAGCGGGGCAGGACGACGTTCATCGTGGCCGAGGTAGGCGTGTAAATCAGACCCGCAAATCCCCACTGCGCGAATTTCGACCAACACTTCACCTTCTCGGGGCGTTGGCATTTCCTCGTTGCGGTAGGTCATTTGTTTCGGGCCTGTGTAAACCAGAGCTTTCATATCCATGGTTGCTATTCCTTCTTGCCTATTTAGCGGTGTAGCCGCCATCGAGTGCGATCATCTGGCCTGTGATGTAATCCGATGCACGTGAAGCCAGAAACACAGTCAACCCGTCAAAATCGTTCAGCTCACCATTGCGTCCAATAGCCGTCATGGCTGCATGGTGCGCCGAGAGTGAATCATCACTGAAGACTTTTTCGGTCAACGGTGTCTGGAAGAACCCCGGCGCAATGGCGTTGGTGGTGATGCCTTCTTTTGACCAGGCTTCCGCCATTGCGCGTGTCAGCTGCGCGACCCCGCCTTTTGATGCGCCATAAGGAATCGAGTTGGCAAAAGCGCGATAGCTTTGCAGCGATCCAATATTGATGATCTTCCCCCGGCCTTTTGCCCGCATGCCGGGCAGGCAGGCTTTGGCCAGAAAAAAAGGGACAGACAGGTTAAGGTTCAATGTGATGTCCCAGCTTTCCAGCGTGATGTCATCGGCAGGCTGGCGCAGGTTGATGCCAGCCGCATTCACCAGAATGTCTGGTGCGCCAAAGTGTGATGATGCTTTTTCAATTAAGCGGGGCAGCGTTTCCCGCTTGCTAAGGTCGACCGTTTCAATGGCAGCATCCCCGTCTTCTCCGGCAATGGCGAGTGCGGTCTGTGCCAGTGTTTCAGCGTGGCGCCCCGCGAGTACCACTTTGGCACCGGCTGCGGCGAGGGCATAGGCCATGCGCTGGCCTATACCGGAACCTGCCCCAGTGACCAGTACAACCTGACCTTCAAGGCTAAAAAGCTGCTGTATCATGCTGACCGTCATCTCTGATCCTTACTGTTTCAATCACTCAGGTTGCAGGTTGAATTGCTCATCAGGGAAGTATTTCGCAAGGCGCGCATCGCCGGTTTTGGCGTGTGCCTCCATGCCTTCAAGGCGTGAAATACGTGCGGTGACCTGTGCAACATCTTTGCTCGCGTCCTGAGTGGAACGCTGATAGGTGACGACTTTAATGAATTTGCCTGCACTCAGCCCCCCGGTGTACTTGGCGGCGCCTTTAGTGGGCAGGATATGGTTGGGCCCCGAGGCTTTGTCACCAAATGCCACATTGGTCTCTTCACCCAAAAACAGGGAACCGTAATTGCGCAGGTTTTGCAGCCACCAATCCAGATCGTCGGCGTGCACCTCAAGGTGTTCAGAGGCGTATTGATCGCTCACTGCCACCGCTTCTTCACGGGAATCGACAACAATCACTTCGCCATAATCACGCCATGCGGCTTCTGCTGACTGGCGATTGAGTTCCGGCAGTTCAGCAATCAGCTCAGGCAGACGTTTCATCACCGTTTGTGCCAGCGTTTCGGAATCGGTGACCAGCCAGGCTGGGCTGTTGGGGCCATGCTCAGCCTGACCCACCAGATCAACGGCCACCAGCTCAGGGTCAGCATTACTGTCAGCAATCACCATGATTTCAGAAGGGCCGGCAAACATATCAATGCCGACACGGCCGTAGAGCTGTCGTTTGGCTTCGGCAACAAACTGGTTACCGGGGCCAACAAGAATGTCTGCGGGGTGCCCGGTAAACTGGCCGAATGCCATGGCAGCAATGCCCTGCACGCCACCAAGATTTAAGATAGTGTCAGCACCACACAGGCTGAGGGTATAAAGAATGGCGGGGTGGATACCGCCTTCACGGCCAGGGGGGGAACAGGCGATAACGTGGTCAACGCCTGCCACTTTTGCTGTTGTCACCGACATAATGGCCGAAGCAATGTGTGAGTAACGACCTCCGGGCACATAGCAGCCTGCTGCCTGCATCGGGATCAAACGCTGGCCGGCAAACAGACCCGGAGACAGCTCGGTTTCAAACTCACTCAGGCTATTACGCTGTGCCTGTGCAAAGTCGCGGACACGCTCATAGGCAAACTGGATATCTTTTTTCAGCTGTTCCGGCACCTTGGCTGCGGCGTTGTCGATCTCTTGCTGGGAAACCACAATATCGCCATGCCAGTTATCAAATTTTCGGGTATAGGCAATACAGGTTTCTTCGCCGCCTTGTTCAATTTCTTTCAGCATGTCCGCCACGATTGCGCGAACATCGTCTTCACCTGTAGCCGCCGTTTTTTCGGCTTTTTTCAGATAGTTAACAGCCATGTTATTCAATTCCTCATTACGTTTTGGACGCAACGTTCCCGTCTGGCCGGTCGTCGACATGTCAGAGAGCGGTTAGTTACGTGTCGTTAATCCAATGCCCAGAGCGATAATTCGGGGATAAATGCCAGCAGCAATACCACCGTTAACATGGATATCACGTAGGGCCCCGATCGCGCGGCAATCTTAAGTACCGAGGTCCCCGTTAATCCGGATACAACAAAGAGGTTCAGACCAAGTGGCGGTGTGATGAAGCCGACACCCAGTGCTGTCACCATCATGATGCAAAATTGCACATCTTCCATGCCGATCTCGCGTGCCAGCGGCAGCAGGATAGGCGATAAAATCAGAATATTTGGTGTGGTTTCCATAAAGCAGCCAGCGATGATCAGGATGCCAATCATAATCAGGATCAGCACAGTGCGGCTGTCGGTAAACGATGTCATGGTTTCCACAAATGCCTGTGGCACCTGAAGGGCAGCCAGCGTCTGTGCCAATGGCAAACTGAGCGCGATGATAGGCAGGATGACCCCGTTTACTTTGGCCGAGCTTTCCAGCATTTTCGGGAAATCGCGGATTTTCAGTGTGCCCTGCAAAAGGCCGATAATGATGGTCACGACCACAGCAACAGCGGCTGCTTCAGTGGGCGTAAAGACACCGGAATAAATACCGCCCAGAATGATCACCGGTACCAGCAGCGCATAACGTGCATCAATTACCACCGCCAGCCAGCGTTTGAGTGAGAAACCTTGCCCGGCGTTTTCGTAACCGTGGATACGGTTCATCACCACGTTGGTCAGCATAATGGCCATCATCACCATGATCCCGGGCACGGCCGCTGCCAGAAACAGGGTGGACGCGGAAATGCCCAGCACCAGACCAATAATGATGTAGGCAATGGATGGCGGGATAAGGATCCCGGTACAGGCACCGGCTGCCACCAGTGCACAGGCGTAAGGTTTGGGATAGCCCTGCGTCACCAGCCGGTCGATGGTCATCCTGCCAACTGCCGCTGCGCCTGCGGCATCTGAACCGGAGATACAGGCAAAGAAGCCACAGCCCAATACGGTAGCACTGCCAAATCCCGCTTTTGCCCCGCCAACACTCGCTTCTGCCACATCGAGCAACTTGGTTGAAAGCCCGGTTCTTACCAGCACATCCCCGGTCAGGATAAAAAGCGGGACGGCAATCAGCGCGAAGGCATCAATACCATCGAACAGAGATTCTCCAAACAGGGAGAGGGGAAGAACATCGGTGATAAACAGCAGGGCAATAGAACCCAGCCCCAGCGATACCCAGACCGGCACTGCAAAAGTGATAAGCACCAGCATGGCGATAACGGGACCGTAAAATTCCCAGCCAAGCTCGATGGAGACCTGTTGTGTGTAGTAATTCAGCATGGGATCTCCTAATCAAACAGCTTATTGCCTTCAAACACCGGAGTGTTGCGTGTCAGGCTATGGATATCCCGGTACATAGATTGGACCAGCCGGAAGATCATCATGGAAAACCCCAGAGGAACTGCGGCAAGAAACCATGCCTGACTGACCCCAAGGCCGTGGGTCACTGACCCAAATTTTATTGACACTTCAATTGGATGAATTGACCAGTAGAGGGCGAACACGGCAACAATAAAGGTGGCAATATCTCCAACCAGATAGACAAATGCCTTCCCACGGTTAGGCAAATAGTGCAGCAATACATCAATACGAATGTGGGCGCGTTCTCTGACGGCGGCGGATGCGCCAATCCATGCCAGATAAATAAAGGCGTACCTTGCCACTTCTTCACCCCATATGGAGGAGTAACTGAACACAAACCGGCGCAGTACTTCCATGGCGATGGTGATCACAATGGTGGTGTAGAAGAACAGCAGTAACCAGCGTTCACCATTTTCATCGATGTGTTTGAGAAGATTCATTACGCGCATCCAAGGTCCGTTTCAGAAAGAATGGGGTGACCGTATGGACGACAGGCCGGCCATACGGCAGCTGCCTTAATTACACATCGTGAACATAGGGGCCTTCGTTGTTATTTGCTGCATCCAGTAGTTTGTCGAAGGTCGCTTTAGAGCCGGCAAGTTCGGTTTTAAAGGCGTCCCATGCCGGGAGCTGATGGCCTGCTTTATTTGCCCACAATGCCATTTCGTCGTCGCTGGGGGCATAAAACTGCACGCCGGCACGGCTGAGTTCAGCCATGGCATAGGCACGAGCGGCCGGCACTTTCGCCAGATTCTGCAACGAGGTCACTTCGCTTGCGAACTCAATGCCTTCCTGAATGTGGCCCGGCAGGCTGTTGAACCATTCAAGGTTGCAAGAGAAAACCTGAGAGTCTGGCACTGACCGGTTAAAAGTGACCCAGGACAGGACATCTTTAAAGCCGAATACATTCAGTGCCTCAACGGATGGGTCGAGGGCATCTGCCACACCCTGTTTGATGGCGGAAGGCGTTTCCCCCCATGCAACCGGTGTCGGGTTGGCACCAAGCAAACGGTAAAATTGCTGGAGAATTTTAGAACCCGGTACACGGAATTTAATGCCTTCCATTTGATCCGGGGTTTTGATTGGACCTTCAAGGCCGTTGCGCAACGCGACAACCCTTGGGTCAATCACCACATACCAAAGCGGCTTAAAGCCCCTGGCTTCCACTTTGGGGTGAATTTCTGCTTTCCATGCTTCTGATGTCACCAGGTTAATAAACGTTTGGTTTTCACCGCACCAGTAAGGAATGTTGATAAGGTCGACAGCCGGAGCAAACGGCGCAAAGTTAGAAAGGGAATGTTGCGCGGCCTGAATTGTGCCTGCCTGTACTTTCTGTGCCAGCGCACCACCTGCACCCAACTGGCCGCCGGGTGCCAGCCTGACGTACACCTCTCCGTTGGTCATGTTCTGGATGTTTTCCTTGAAATCCAGTTGCATGATGGGATAGCTGCGCGATGCACCAATAATGTATGCCGTTGCAACGGTCATGATGTATTTTGCCCGCTTCTGGCGCTCTTTTTCTTCATTGGCGGCTGCGTTTGCGCTGGTTGACGTCAGCAAGGCACCAGAGGCACCGGCAACAACCGCTGCTGTAAAGCCTGCTTTTTTGGCGATGTCGAGGAAACGGCGACGCTCTGCATTTTGTGGGGAGTCATCCTTATGGTGAACAGACATATCTACTTCCTTTCAGCTTTTATCGTAACCCTGTCGAATGACTCTCAGCTTCCCTTTCTGCTGACAGCATTGCGACGACGAAAGTCAGTGAAGCGAAAAGGAGCAAAAGAAACTCCCCAACATCACCAACACGAACAATGGATGTGGTCCCTGAAATGATCTGAATCTTGGTGGCAATCACATTGAGGAAATAGAGTGAAAAAAGCACTGCAGGTAGGGCGTAGCGTTTCCTTAACCTCATGTTGTATTCCCTCTCAGTGAGCAGTCGGCTGGTTGTCAGTCGCCAGATTATAGATATCGCACTTGTGCTGATTGTGAATTGATTGTTAAATGTAAGCGCTTACATTTTGAAGGTAGAGGAATGATTAAATAACTGTCAAGTTTCTGGCGATGAATTTTTCAAGGAGCGCTATAATGAGGTAACTTATGGTTTATAAATCCCAAATTTGAGCCAAGGGTATAACTTTCTATGACAAAAGAGATGCCATTTTCACGTAAGCGCTTACAAAAAAAGGCCTCAGATGCCCCAACGGCGGAAGATGTCGCCATGGCGGCGGGCGTTTCTACGGCGACGGTTTCCCGTTATCTGGCGAATCCGTCTGCGGTCAGTGAGAAGCGGGGAAAGCTTATCCGGTGTGCCATTGAATCCCTTGGTTACATTCCCCATGGCGCAGCGCAAGCCCTGGCTTCGCAGCGCTCCCGTACCATTGGCGTGATTGTCCCTACTATTGACAACGACATCTTCGCCGAGGGAATACAGGCATTCCAGCGACGGCTGCAGGAAAAGGGATACACCCTGTTTATTGCCAGTTCTGATTATTCGACAGAAGAAGAGCTGGCGCAGGCCGAACGCCTGATCTCCCGCGGCGTGGAAGGGTTGATGTTAGTCGGGGCGGAACACCAACCCCAACTGTTCGACATTTTGCACAATAAACAGCTGCCTTACCTGTACACCTGGTCGTTTAAGCCTGATTTGCCGCACCCCTGTATCGGCTTTGACAACTACCGCGCAGCGACCCGTCTCACCCAGTTCCTGCTGGATTTAGGGCACACTCAGTTTGCGGCAATTTCCGGTATTACCCGATTGAATGACCGCGCCAAGGATCGTCTTGCGGGCTGTATCGATACCCTCACAGCGCACGGTATTGAGCTGGCACCGGAACACATCATTGAATGTCGCTACGATCTGGCAGAAAGCCGACAGGCATTACGTAAGCTGATGACATTCACCCCCAGACCGACGGCAATCGTTTGTGGTAACGACATCATTGCCATGGGGGCATTGTTCGAAGCGCAGTCACTCGGTATCCGGGTGCCAGAAGAGCTGTCGATTGTCGGGTTTGATGATGTTGCCATGGCGTCCCATATCCATCCGGCATTGACGACGATGCAGGTGCCATCAAAAGAAATGGGCGAAAAAGCCGCGGATTACCTGCTGGCAAGGCTGGCTGGCGAAAGGGTCAGTGATACCCTGGAGCTGGAAGCAAAATTGGTGGTGAGGGAAACCACGGCAGTCAGAAAAACAGGCGGATAACTATCCACCTGTTTGTGTTTCCCTCATCCGTGGTGAGGTGGTTCCGCCATTAACAGAGCTCACTGTTTAGGTGGATGGGTGTTTCCCTCGACTAGACAGGATAAGGCACAGGAACACCACTGCTAACAGCCAGAGATGGGAGAGGTGCCCTATCTGGCTTTGAAGTGTGGCACCCATCTGGTTGAGCTGAATCGTGGCTTGGATCGCAGGCGTCGAGGGTGCCAGTTGTGCCAGTGTATTTAACCAGGGCGGTAATTCACTGGATGGCCAGACAAAGCCCGATGTGAACAGCAGAGGCATCGAGCTTAACAGCACGACCAGCGTGATGATTTCCGGTCTGGGAATCAGCGTTCCAATAAAGGTGCCTAACCCGATCGTCGCCAGCAAAAAAGGCAACAGGATGATGGCGAGACTCACCGGATCTGCCAGGCGGTTAACGCCATTTAAATCAAAGCTTGCACCGAGATAGTACATCGCCATGATACTGTAAATCGCCATCAAAATTGCCGTACGGGTGATGAGGTTTTTTGCTCCATTGTGCGGGTTCATGCTCGCCAGCATGCCAGAAGCAATCAACAGGGTTTGCTGCAAAATCAGCATAAACACACCGGGTACGACGTAGTTGCTATAACCGATGGTAGGGTTAAATACTGGTACGATATTCAGTGAGAAGGGTGAGACCTGTTTTGCTGCTGGCAGAGGAATATCGTGGATCATTGCCCGGATAGCTTTTACCTTGGCGCCCAGCGTGCTCCCGGTATTCACCACACCTTCCGCGATCGTGCCGTAGGTAAGGAAAAATGAGGCATCGCCGCCAACCGAAATGACAGGGCTTGTACCGAGCAGAAGATCACGGTAGAAGTCGTGTGGAATGACCACGACGCCTTCAATCTTGCCACCGGCGATCTCAGGGCTGGCTTGCTGTTCGGCGCTGAGGTGCATAGTGACAGAAAGCTGTGGGGTCGCGTCGAGCATTCGGGTAAACTTACGGCTCAGTTGGCTGTTGTCGTGATCGATCACAGCTATGCGAAGTTCCCTGGGAAGTTGGTTCTCATAGGGCAGGGGGTAGAGCAACGAATAGATCACAATGCCGCCGAACACGGTAAAGAGCACGGCCGGATTGCTGAACAATGCCTTGAGTTCTTGTTTAAACAGAGATCCCCAGCTCATGCGCTCACCTCCCTGACCGTGTTTGTTGCACCGCAAATGCGCTTCAATTTGAGCATAACCAACAGCCACACCATACTGAATGCGGCTAACGCAAACAACGTGGGCTGCATTTGTGCCAGTGTCGCGCCATAGTTAAACTGGCCGATTTGTACGGTGATGTAGTGGCTGATCGGTAACATGGCCCGCCAGCACTGAGCAAGGAAAGGCATTTCACTGGTAGGGAAACTGACACCCATAAAGGCAAATGCGGGCGCAGTAAAACCCGCTACAAGGCTCATCGCCCGGGCTGGGTGCCGGAAGCCCAGATAGAGAAGCATTCCCACCGCTAAACCTGCCAGTACCATCAGGCCTTGCCCGGCGAACAGCAAAGCCCAACTGCCATTCATTGGCCAGCCGAGTCCAAAATGCATGGCGGTTGTGAACATCACACCCAGTAACCAGAGTGGAACAACCAGTACCATGATTTTGGCGCCAAGTGGAGCAAGGATGCCTTGCATGAAATGGCTTTCCAGTCCGACACGTCTATCTGTCAATGCCATAGAAAGTGTGCCGCTTGCGACAATCACAATTTGCCAGATCGCGGGGATAATGGCGGAAACCAGAAACTGTGCGTAGTTGGTGCCGTTGTTAAACAGCGGTACAAGCTGGAAACGGACGGGTACAGACTGGCCTGCGGCTTGTGAAGCAATGGTGGTACCATGCAGCATATTGCCTTTGGCTTCTACCATCGCTGCAAAGGTGCTTTGGCTTTGGGTGATGGCAGTACTCACCAGCTTCCCAATCAAAATGTACTGGCTGTTATAGAGCGCCGTGACATCGGGGCTTTCATCGCGCAATGTGTCTTTTTCAAAGTCAGCAGGAATGATCACTGTGGCATAGGTTGCAGCATGGTTCAGTGCGGCTGATGCCTCTTCCACGCTATTGAACGCCCGGGTTTCCAGAGTTGGGCTGGCATTGTAATAACGCACCAGGTTTCGAGACAGCGCGCTATGATCGAGGTCGACGACACCGATGGGGAGATTCCGCCCGGTGCCCGCAGAAAATATCGCCCATACTATTAAGAACAACACCAGTGGCAACCAGCCCAGTAGGGCAGTCAGCCATTTATCTGACAGTGTGAGTCGCCATTCCCGGAGCAAGGTTGAAGTGAACGAAGGTTTATCCATCGTCATTACTCTTGGTTGTGTTCGGACACCAACACACTCATGCCAGCGCGCAGACCTTCAATAAAGGTAACAGGGCGTGCTTCAACTTCAAAGGTGCGCATGTCATAGCCGCTCTGGTTGTTGGTAGCACGCCAGGTCGCGAAATCCCCCATGGGGGCAATGTGGGTAACTTCGAAGCGGTATGTCTGTTCGCCAAGCGAGGGAATCGTGGCGTCAAATTGGCTGCCTTTTTCAAACTGGTGCAGTTTGTCTTCCCGGATATTGAACACCGCCCAGACGTCATTCATGTCGATAACGGTGACTACCGGAAAACCTTGTGGTGCCAATTCACCTGGATGCAGTAGGATTTGGCTCACTTCTCCCTGATACCAGCTATGAATTCTGGTATCTTTCGCAAAGGCTTCCACTTCTGCAACAGCCCCGGCTGCCATGCGTAGCTTTTCCAAGGCGGCACGCTTGGTTTCTGAACGGGCACCGGCTTTCGCGAGTTCATACATCTGAAGTGCTGCATTTTCGGTATATTTTGCGGCTTGCCATTGGGTATAGGCTTCATCGCGTTTTTGCTCAGCTGCCACCCCTTCTTTATAAAGGGCATCGATACGTTTGAAGGTTTTTTCCGCTAACTGCGCTGCTGCACGGGCTTTTTGCCATTGGTCGTGGGCTGCACTGATTTCCTGTTCCCGGGCGCCGCTTTCTGCCTGTTCTGCCATGGCATCAGCCGCTTCCTGCCCAGCTTTTGCCTGCTCCAGCTTTGCCTCCAGCTCAGGGCTGTAGAGAGTGAATATCAGATCGCCCTTGCCAACGATTTCCCCCTTGCGCACCAGGACATTTTCAATGCGGCCCGCCACTTTGGAGGAAATGCTATATTGCTGGGCCTCAATCTGACCCTGGAAGCGCTCCGGAACAGATTGATAGGCCTGATAAAAACTGTATCCAATCCAGCCAACAATGACCGCAGCAGGGAGTGCCAGTGCAACAGATTTGAATTTACTCATTGTGAATTATTCCTGTAGGGATTGGGTGGATGAAAGTGATGCGGCCTGAAATTCCGGGAAACGGTTCACTTCGCCGCTGATCGCCAGAAGGCGGGCCAGTGACAATACGTACTGGTAAGAGGCCGCAAGTTGCTGGGTTTTAATGCTGGCGAGATACAACTCGGCATCAACCACATCAAGGGATGTCGAAAGCCCTTGCGCAAAGGCTTTCTCGCGCAAACGCAGGTTTTCCTGTGCCAATGAAATGCTTGATGTTAATCCCTGGTATTCTTCCAGTGCCTGTCCTGCTTCCCGCCATGTTTTCTCGACTAACAGGGAAAGATCCTGTTCAGCCTGTGCCCGCAGGTGTTTCACTTGCAGTGATGTGCTGTGTGCCGCTTTTACCTTGTCAGAACGGCCGGCGTTGTCGAGAAGCGGGATACTGACGCCCACACCAACAGCCCAGTCAGGTGTCAGCTCTGCGGCCAGTGAATCACCTTCATAGAGGTTGTAGTTACCATAGAGGTAAACCTGTGGGTAGTACTTACCTTTCTCCAAGTCGAGCAAGCCTGCGGCCTGTTCCCGTTTGGCATCCAACACTTTAAGGCCTGGATATCCAGCCAGTGTTTTTTGCATAAAAGGTGCCATGGGCGGTGTTTCACGCTGCGTGAAAAGGGGGCTTGAGGGGGTGACCAGGGTGTCGCTCTTGACCAGCGTCTGAAGTGTAGTCTGTGCAATTTCCAGATTGCGCTCAGCTTTACGGCGTTCAGTTTTGGCCTTGTCGTAGGACACTTCAGCCTGCAGGCGTTCTACCCGGGCAATTTGTCCCTGTTGTTCCAGTTTCTTGGCATGATCAAGATGCTTTGCGAGTCCTTTCTCTACGTCGAGACGTGTTTGCAGCACTTGTTCGGCAAGTACGGTAGCGAAATATACTTTTGCCAGGTCTTCAAATTTCGCCTGCTGCGCCATTTGCATCAGATAGCTGGCTTCGTCCCGCTGAGCATTGGCGATGTCTTCGGCGGCCAGGATCCGGCCGCCGGTGAAAATAGGCCAGATAGCACGAATCGAACTGGTGTAGATGTCCCGATCTGCCAGTGTCGTGGTCAGCAGGTTGTCAAGGTTTCCCGCCAGTGCCCCGATGCCAGGCAACGAACTGGCAAGTTGTCCCAGTGCGTCGCCGCCATTCATATGGTGGGCAAGCTGGGAAGGTTTGAGTTCGATATCCCGATCCAGCCGGGTGTAGTTGCCGCTGATAGAAACGGCTGGCAGATGACGGGCAGATGCCGCATCCCGCATGTGCTCGGCACGCTGTACGTTGGCGCGCTGAGCGGCAATGGCATCATTGTGTGTTAACACAGACTGCCACGCCTGTTCAAATGTCATGGGCTGCGCATTGGCAATGCCGGAGAGAAATGCCAGCATGGCCATTGATCGGCGAAGTAAAAGAATTCTGGTAAACATAATTGTTCCCATATGAGGAAATTCTGAACATTTTAGAGTTTATGCTCTAAGCATGCCAGCTTTTGGTATTGCCGCTAACAGTATCGTCTTGATGGACGACAGCAACACGTTCGAAAAAAAGACATTCTGTAAATGATGGGTTGGATCGTAAGAGTGAGGGGGGTATTAAAGATAAAAATGGCCACACATCTTGTTAAAATAGTGCGGCCAGGGTATTTCGGCGAGCAGTTACGCGATTTTCTCAGCCGCAGCCAGTCGGTATTGCACCATGTCTTCGATGGTTAATACAGGCATGTCATGTTTTTTACCGAATGCAATAATTTCTTCTGTTTTAGCCATTGTCCCATCTTCGTTCTGCACTTCACAAAGGACACCGGCAGGTGATAGCCCCGCCATTTGCATCAGATCGATTGTTCCTTCGGTGTGACCACGACGGGTTAGCACGCCACCTTTACGCGCACGAAGTGGAAATACGTGACCGGGACGCGCCAGATCGTCAGGTTTGGCATCCGGGTTAGCTGCGGTTTTAATCGTGGTGACACGGTCTGCCGCTGAAACGCCGGTGGTCACGCCCACTTTGGCTTCAATTGAGACAGTGAATGCAGTCTGGTTAGCGCTGTTGTTGTTTGCCACCATTGGTGGGAGTGCTAACCTGTCTGCCTGTTCTCCTGTCAGACAAAGACAGACAATGCCGGAACATTCCCGGATCATCAGTGCCATTTGTTGGGTAGTCAGGTGATCGACAGAGTAAATGATGTCGCCTTCGTTTTCGCGGTCTTCGTCGTCCAGCAGTAGAACGCCTTTACCTGCGCGAAGCGCATCAAGTGCGGCTTCAACACGTTCGAACGGGGTGCCTTCAAGCAGTGAAGTGTGTGTCTGATTCATGGTAACTCCTGAATTTAAATACCAGAATCAGGGCATAGATGAGCGCAGCTGAAAACACAGCCAAACGCAGCTCAGCTTCCTTTGGCTGTGCGAATGCCGCCTTGGGAAGGTTGAACGTTGATCATCCTCTTTCATCCGGACTTTAACCGTCGGCCTTGGCCTCTCACCAAGTCTGCTGACCCCAAACCAACGTCTGGGCGCTCGCGGGCTCGTCAGTCTCGCAACCATTGCTTGCTGACATACCGCCGGTGGGGAATTTCACCCCGCCCTGAGAATAATGCTCATAGTGAGCTTCTGAATATTACTGCGTTTTCAACCAAAAAGGGAAGGGGTAATAGTGTGGCGAGACGATGAAATGACATTTTTGTCATTTAAACATCAACAGCTCCTAGCATGAAGCATGAGAGTTACTCACTTTGATTTAAATTCAGCACCTCAATCAAAGTAGGTAACTCTCTTCTGTTCAAATCGAAATGACAGATCTGGTAGTCTAACTCATCTGTGTTTGTTAGGCTTTTAATTGATTCGTGACCAGAACGTCATGTTCACAGATTCTTTATCAAAAAGCTCTAAATATTCCAATGCAACCATGTTATCTAACCATTGTTGACAATATTCTTCAGCCTTTTCTTGAGAGCTGGCGATAGCTACATCAGCATAGACACCATCTGCACCACGCACTAGAAAATGAAGAATTAACTCTTCCTGGTAACAAAGAAACTCTGCTTCCACTCGGCGAGACAGCTCTATTAGCCTGGATTCTGTCACCCCTTCCTTTAGCTTGAATGTAGCGAATTCCATGCCACCAATATTATCAATGCTGCACTTATTAATCATGTTAAAACCTCAATGTTTGTTGGATGAATGCCAACTGTAAGGCTTTACTACTGACAACACTGTGTCAGTCAACTTTTGTATTTTTTTATTTCCACATACGCTGGCAGAGATACGTGCTCAGGTAAAATTCCTACATATTCACTGAATTCCAATTTGCTGATTCGATCCATTCTAAAGTCTCTGTAATCACCTCGAAGTTCACACCAACAACTCAACGTCCATTTCCCTCCCCAATAGAATAATCCCAAAGGAAATACTGTTCTGACCGTCACATCTTCCGAAAGCGACATATAATCTATGCTAAGCCAGCGCTTCTCTCTTATAGCTGTATGGGCTTTACTCCACAGAGGGTATACCTCAGATTCACGATGATGTGCTGGTACTCTAACCACTCTATCTTGGCTTGAAATTATCTCTGACCCACTTGGTAATGCAGCTTCGATCTTAGACAATAGGGAATGCGCTGAAGCAGCAAAATCCTTTCCAGTCAATGATGCGGTAAAGTTGACGCCGGTGATCAGTGCTTCTAATTCACCTGCAGATAACTGTAAAGGGGGCAACTCAAATCCTTCTGACAGTCGGTATCCAACACCTGGCTCTCCATAAACGGGTATTCCAGAGATAGACAAATCATCAATATAGCGATAGATGGTTCTTTCAGACACCATCAACTTCTCAGCCAACTGCTTTGCAGTAATCGGCTGGTACCTACGCAAGATATTAGTTAACTGGAAAAGTCTATCTGATTTTCGCACATTCTACCTTTGGAAACGCGACCGGAACGGCTTGCAGTTCTTCTGTCATCTTATGGTTTCCGCCACGCATGTGGCGAGGACGATAAGGTGACATGAGACCATCTTAAAATCATAAAGTTACAAATTACCAGGAACCATATGCTGACATTTCTGGATACCATAAGATGACATTTCCATAGATCTCCGAGATTTCTTGAAAAGCAGATGTAAGTAATTTTCTTTCATCTTGCATCACACATCTTGCATCTGAAGTTCTAGCTCAAAAATGGACAGAAACGGCTTAGAGTTTACGCCCTAAACTATGTGGCTCGGATTAGTTGAATTTGGGTAAGATCTGGCTTGTTACAGTCTATAAAATCGGGGGGCTATACAGCAAGCACATCATTGTGTCGTACCAATATCCAATAGCAACATTGTTGAGTATTTGCATCTGGTTTCTCCATATAAAACTAGATTTCGTGAGTTTAATCGATATCAAATGATACTCAGTTATGTGCACGATATGATTGCAAGTGTAATAACCAATCATATTGTTTGAGGGAATTTATGCCAACATCTTACGAGCATCAAATCAGTAAGTTGCACCGAATGCTACGGTCGTGTTGAGCAGCATGATTATCAGTTGTATCTCGCTATCAACGATATCGACCACACCAAAACCAAAGCGATGTCGCCTCAAACCAACGGTATCTGCGAACGCTTCCACAAGACCATCCTGAACGAGTTCTACCAAGTGACTTTCAGAAAGAAACTCTATGGTGACTTAGATGAACTCCAAAAAGATCTGGACGAGTGGATGGAATACTACAACACTGAACGGACTCATCAGGGCAAGATGTGCAATGGCAGGACACCATTGGAAACGCTTCGTGATGGGAAAGTTATCTGGGATGAAAAGGATCTGACCCAGATATAATCTGACAGCACCGCGAAAAGTGGGTAACTGTCAGATCAGGTCTGAATCAGTATAGATTATGTTCGAAGACAGACTCACTGAATATATGTAACCAAGGCAGTCACACAGAATTCAGGACACCCTCATTGTTTTACTTTAACTGCGTAAATGTATATTTGTCTTTGATACTAATATTAAAGTATTTTCCTTTTGAAGAGGCAGACTTAAAACTATTCCAAACGCTCTCCGGTACACTTTCATATCGATATACAGTGCCATCTGAAAACTCGATATCTAAGACCTCACTAATTTTCGAATATCCCATGCCATTGATAGCGGAGCTACTCACTGACAGTTGCTTGTGCAACGATGGCGGTAAGAGGTTTTTGGCGATCCGCTTCATGTTGGATGCTATTGTAGACGCTTGACCAGAACGTTTGAGGTAAGCGTTTCCTAAGCTGTGTCCGGTCCAATCTGCAAACGTAAAGGACGCGTTATAGTTTGCGGGTACTGCACCAATCGATTCTCGAACAGCCTCCATAATGTAGTCGTTATCATTGGTGATATGACCAATCAGATCTGGTCTAGACGAACCAATTGGCCCACCAGCGACACTAGTCGGCAAGGCAATCCCCATATACGAAAGCATTGGATAATCAAATAGATTGCTGCCATCTTTGTGCGAATATCCATTGTAGAATGCACTCAACAGCCCATTTGAATAGAAGTTACCTTGAGAATGGCCAACCAAAATAATGCGTTGACATGTATTGAGGTTCGCTTGGAGTCGTCCATACGCTTGGGAAAAATCACTATTTCCACGGATAGTATAGGCATCCAATGCACTAAATATTTCTTTCAAAATTGCTTTTGACTTAGCGCTGTCTGAATTCGGCAATAAATCTGTAGTGCCAATAATGAGTCCCCTAATCGCGGCTTGTTCTACCGGTCCAGAATCAGCATATTTCTGTGCTGCAACTTGAGCAAATTGCTTTATGAATTCTTCATTTCGATTGTAGCTGCCATCCACTATTCCGTTTAATTCGAATTCACTACTCAGATAAGCTTTTTGAAAGCTCATTAACTGCTGCTGGTTCGCACCAAAATCAACATAGTCGGTGAACATACCGTTTACGTAGAAGAGCTGAACTTTGTCGACATTTTGCTCGCATGTTGCGGCTTCAACGGAACTAACTGTAGAGAGAAGGAGTGCAGCAATGGCTAGGTACTTTTTCATTGAGAAACTCCTTTGAAGAATTCATTACAATCAATTTCTGGATATTCAATCTCACTACCTTGGAGAGCATCGTACAATCGGTTCGATGCAACCACCTTGGCTACGGCTCTATCCAGTGTGTTGAAGTAAAGATCAATTGGGTTCACAAAGTTTGGATTGTCATACTGATAATTTTCTATGCAGTACCTCATGCTAATGCTATCAACGGCGAGAGCCTTCGCGTCCTCAACTGTTATATCCACTTTGTTTTCGCTAAACTCCAAGAGCTTTCCGAACTCTTTACCCGATTGCACGGCTATAGCGAGTTCTACTGGATTATCATAGGTTTGCGCAATCTCATCAGCGTAATCATCACGCAGTCCATCACCATTCTCGTCTGCCCCAATCACTGGTACTGTTGGCTCTGGCTCTGGCTCTGGCTCTGGCTCTGGCTCTGGCTCTGGCTCTGGCTCTGGCTCTGGCTCCGGCTCTGGCTCCGGGTCTGGATCCGGTTTTGGAGCTGTTGGTCCAGCCAAGATGTCTTCGAGATCTACGCGTTGCCATGAATCCGAGTTACTAGGTAGGGCATCGGTATTCCACCACTTAGCAATGTAATACCCTGTATTAAACTCGACGACATCACCCCCTGTGTATACCGCATCCTGCGTCCACGTGGGCACATCCTCAGAATCCAGCGTTATCCAACCGTCCCAGCTCACTTGGTTATCTACTGGCTCTGTCCCCTTTGTCCAGTGTGAGGATATATAGACTTTATTCTTCCACGTGACTATATCGCCAGAATTATATGTCTTTGACTGATCCCATTCTTCAGCCGAATAGGCAAGGGGCGATGACGTTAGCGTCACTAACACACTTGCTAGTAGCGTATATTTGAATTTCATTTTCTTCCCTAAAAGTGGATTTCAATTTGCTCACTGCTTGATGTATAAGACACCTTATCAATCAGAGTCTCATATCTATCAAGAAGTCTAACTTCTTCATTGTAATTATTTAAAGTTACTCCTCCGTCAATGAAATATTTTTTCGACTCTCCGTTTTTTAGTCCAACATTGATTACCATGTCGTTTAGTGCTAAATAGCTGTTCCTAATAGTAGATCTCAAAGATAAGAGGAACTCAGTCCATTTTGTGCGATCTGATCAATCGCCAAACCAATACACACCGACAAAAGGACTGAGTGATGGCTATCATAGCACCAATCCCCCGTGGCGAACGACGCAGGATGAAAAAAGCCATCCAATGTACGAAGGACAAGGACTACGCCCGGAGACTTATCGCTCTTATGCAGCTTCACGAAGGCAAAACGATTGTTGAAGTCTGTCGAATCACCAGTGCAGCTCGTTCCTCAGTCGGCAGGTGGATAAACTGGTTTACTCAAGGCGGTCACGAAGCACTCTGCTCTCTGCCTGTTGGCAGACCGCCTAGGCTTCCCGTGAGAGAAATGTGCGCAATGCTGACTGTTTTGGTTCAGTTTTCCCCGCAGGATTTCGGTTATCAGCGAAGCCGCTGGAGTACAGAGCTTTTAACCATGCAGCTCAATGATTTATTCCAAAGTACCGTGGCGGCTTCTACGGTCAGGCGCTGGTTACCCAAAGTCGGGCTCGTCTGGCGCAGGGCGGCACCCACTCTCAATATTCGAGACCCTCATAAGGAGGAAAAGCTGGCTCAAATCAGTGAGGCTTTGGACAAGTGCAGCGTTGACCATCCGGTGTTTTATGAAGATGAAGTTGATATCGACCTTAATCCCAAAATTGGAGCTGACTGGACGCTAAAAGGCCAGCAGAAGAAAGTCGTCACCCCGGGACAGAACTGCAAGCACTATCTGGCCGGAGCGCTTCATTCTGAGTCAGGAAAAGTACTTTATGTGTCAGGCACAAAGAAAGATTCGGAGCTATTCATTGCCATGTTGGAGAAGCTAAAGCGACGTTATCGTCGGGCAAAGAGCATCACCTTGATACTGGACAACTACATCATTCACAAGAGTAAGAAAACGAAGGCTTGGCTCAAGCAGAACCCAAAGTTCAATCTGCTGTTCCAGCCCGTTTATTGCCCTTGGGTCAACGTCATAGAGCGATTGTGGAATGCCCTCCATGAGACAATTACGCAGAATCACAGATGTAAACATATGTGGCAATTGCTCCATAAGGTGAAGCACTTTATGGATAACGTATCACCGTATCCGGGAGGTTGTCATGGCACGGCAAAAATGTAGCACTATTAGGATCAGCTATTTAGGAGTAGAAATCGCTATGTCATCTTTATGCTTTTCAATTAACGCTTTTACTTGGTCTAACGGCCAAGGTCCGTTAAGTTCTTTTCCTATGAGTGACAACAGCTTAAATCGCTCTAGGGCTTCTTGTTTCCGTTCTTCTGGGAAGCTGTCTAAATCTCGTTCGTAAACCGTTACAGCATTCAGCGGCCGGTAACAAAGCTCTGAGTCATCCTTGGAAACATCATCAGGGTGATTCCCGTTGTAACTTACCAGTTCACGTTTAGATTCGTCATCGAATGGACCACTATCGCTCATTCATTCACCCACAATTCTGTGTTTTCATCAAATAGCGACTTTTCAAGATGGGCTTTAACTAAGCCAAGGCTCATAAGCTCCAATAACTCTCGGTTCATAAAGCCAATGGACTTGTCGAAAACGCTGGCAAGTTTGCCAGATGTCGACAGCCCCTGGTTCTGCATAACTTCAATAACTGACTTTTTGAAATCACAAATATGTTTTGAGCCAGCGTATCGATGAATCAATTTGAGGTTGTCTAAGATGAATCCTTTACGAATTTGTCGCTCAGTGACGAGATGAAGAGGAAATCCAATAGCCTCGCTACCTTTTTGCATTGCTTCGAAAATATGGAGATATTCAGGTGTTAGGCAGAACTTTGAATCTTTGATTTCTTGCAGTGACTTATGACCGCTATTGAGTGTGACGAGAAAGTCGGGCGTATAGCTGTGTTCCCCATCTTCTAATTGATAATTCAGACAGAAGGGTTGGCTTTCAAATGAAACGACGTTGGGGTGGTATTCGAGATGGAAACAAGCGTCAAACTCGAGCGATGATTCGCACATGATTATGGCGCTATTTTTCACGCTAATGAACTTGAAGATATTTTTCTTAGCGTGCGGCTTTTTGATGGTATGTGGATACATGGCCTACCCCAAGTTGTAAATTTACAACCTAAAAGTAGACCATGACATCTTTGCTGTCCAAAATGACACTTACTATGTCTCAAATGTCATCTTATGGTTCCAGCCACACCGCAAGTGGAACGCGCTTATCAAAAATGTCGCGCGTTTTAGGAAAAAACTTCCTCCACATCAACAACTTTAGAACGATTTACAGTAATTTTCCAACGCTGGATAGTGAAGCTACCATCCGGGTTTTTTTGCTTAGACACCAAGTTAAACTGATGGCGTTTTTCGATAGATTCTCGGGTAACTTGTCCATCATTGAGAACATAGAAGGGCTGTTTACCACGCGCCATCAAACGTGAAAACGGACGAAAATCGACTTTCCATACTTCCCGTGTCATGTCATAGCCGCTAAGGAATTTGGTGGTCGACATCTGGGTAACCATCTTGATCCTGACGACAGACTCTTCGCGCTGGCGCAGCTTGCCTTTGCGCATTTTGCGGACATCTTCCGGGATGTTGTCAAACGGAATGTAGTCCAGCCACTCCAGTTGGCTGCCAATACGCTGGCCGGATGTCGGGTCGGTAAACATTTTGCGCCATTTAGGACGTCCTCTACGAATCCAGCGCCAAAGCACATCGCGTAAATCATCTTTGAAGATTTCCCGCATTGCGTATAGACCAGCCATAGCGAGTGCAAAAGACAGGGTAATCTCTCCCAGGAAACTTCGCATTTTGATGATGGCTACCGTGACAAATATCATCACCAAACCTGCTGCTGCCCCTTTCGCCAGTTTGTTGAGGTTTTGCCCCAATACCACATCTTTTTGACGGATGGTTACCGGATATTCAATGAGCCGGCGGGCAAGGCGCATCTTGTTCACCATCCGTGTTGCATCACTTTGTGCTTTCTGTGAATTGTAATTTTGCTCCACCCGGTAAGCGGCTTCAGATTCACAAAAGGCGATCAGTTGCTCTTTGATCGGTTTAAATGCACTGCTTCTGGGCATGTGCGCGACCAATGACAAAAAACGCTGCTCTGTCAGCCAGGAAAGGTAGTTGTCAATGTTGTTGTAATACTTGATAAGGCTTTCATCTTTCGGCACATAGCGGCGCAGACGGCGGAGGATTTCCACCGCCATATCCGTCAAGACTTCAAGCTGCTCTACAGCTTCGTCTTCCTCCACATCGGCTACTGTGTCAAAGAAGCGGTGGGTGGTTTTTTCCAGCGATAGCGCATACTGGTATGCATATAAACTCAAGCTGACACGGTATTGATCGGAAGGCAGTTTATCCCGGCTTGCCAGGCGTGAGTGAACAAGGGGAAGATGATGCTGGGAAGTGAAATAGGTCCGGGTGTTAGATAGCACCGTGTTGTAAAACTCATCTTCACTCAACACACTTTTGGAGAAGTTCAGCTCCCCGGGAACAAAAAGGTAGAATTCGACGTCCTGTCTTTTTATCTCTTCATTTACTAGCGCAATCCTTGCAGTTAATCCCTCATACTTTTCAACAGAGATCAATGGTGTACTCCAAACATTCTCTTCTAACGGTTTGTCCGCAGCTGGTTTAATTGACTAGTTTATACTGAAACATTCTTTAAGTGCATGTCAGTGACAGGCTTAATTGTTATGAGCTGGTGCCGGAATGAACACAGCAGTTAAGAGTGCAATTATTGAACAGCGCTATGAGTCGTTTCTTTAGTGGCAGTAACTCGGGCTTAGGACTGAGTTTAACCCTGAGAGTTAACCGAGTTATCCACAGAAACAGTGAATAAGTTGTATCTGTTGACGTTTCCTACCGCTGAGTGTAACAGACAGGAA
The DNA here is from genome assembly GCF_000176515.1 of Grimontia hollisae CIP 101886. GTDB lineage: Bacteria > Pseudomonadota > Gammaproteobacteria > Enterobacterales > Vibrionaceae > Enterovibrio > Enterovibrio hollisae. The sequence goes on along the minus strand of NZ_ADAQ01000012.1, from coordinate 22,947 downwards.
GAGAGGCGTTACTGATTATCTAACAACTCGCGCATACGGGTTTGCACGACATCCACCAGCAGATCAGGCTGAAACTTAGAGACAAAGCGGTTACAGCCAACCTTCTCGACCATGGCTTCGTTAAAACTGCCACTGAGCGATGTGTTAAGGGCAATATAAAGATCATGCATGCGGCTGTCGGCACGAACCTCGGATGTCAGTTTATAACCATCCATTTCTGGCATTTCTGCGTCCGTAATCATCAGCAGGATTTCTTTTTTTACATCCTTGCCTTCGTCGCACCAAGATTTGAGAAGATTTAGCGCCTGCCTCCCATTCTTCTTCTCGATACATTGAATACCAAGTTGTTCCAGTGTTTCTGTGACCTGTTTTCGGGCAGTCGATGAATCATCCACCAACAGCACTGTCTGACCAACAAGATGTTGCTGCAGATCGCTATCCAGAACGTCTTCAGAGATACCAATATCGTAAGAGATAATCTCTGCCAACACCTTCTCAACGTCGATAATTTCAACCAGTTTATTTTCGCCCTCGTGATCAAGCTTGGTGATAGCAGTAAGATAATTGGAGCGTCCGGTGCTTGGAGGCTCCATAATTTCATCCCACCCCATGTTTTTGATATAGACCACCTTGCCGACCAAAAAAGCCTGAACTGACCGGTTGTACTCCGTGACTATCAGGTTGCTTTCCTGATCTTTATCTAGTGGGCGTAAGCCAATTGACTGGCGCATATCAATCACAGGTATAGAATGGCCACGTATTGTTGCCACCCCGCATATCTTGGGATGTGAACCAGGCATTTGGTTGAGGTGGGGAACTTTCAACACTTCCCTGACTTTGAACACATTAATAGCAAATAGCTGTCGAGTTCCCAGTTGGAACATCAATAGCTCAAGGCGGTTCTCACCAACCAGGTTAGTGCGAGAATCTACTGAATCTAAAATACTTGTCATGAGGTTACTAACCGTTCTCTGAACATCTGTCCCCAAATTGCCTAAAATTTCACTTTTTCAGTGAGTTAGGCATGATTGTGTGACGTTTCGTTATTTGTATCTGACAGCCAGTAAAACACAGAATGACATTAGGCTCACTTCGGCGTCAGTTTTTAGCGCGTTACCTATCAATAATAGGAAAGCTCCTGAAATAAAGCGAAAACGGTGAATAATTTTCTGTCTGTTCTGCTTTACTGACCTTGGTTCAATGCATGGCTCAACCGGTTGGGTTTGTTTGCAGGCAATCTTGTAACCTCGGGTCGTTCATTTAATGCTCTGATTTTTTATAGAAGAAATTGCTGATCCTTTACCATAAACGGTACAAGATAGGTGTTATTAACGAGACGAAACGCTACACTTAAGACGATAAACCCACAGGCTAACAACAGGCGTTCTATGAAAAGCAAAGCCAATGAATCTCAAGGAATGTTGCTATTCAAGTTGTCCGCAACGCAAACATTTGCCATCGGTACGTTGAAAGTCCGGGAAATTGTTCCCTATCGCCCGCTCACCTCGTTGCCTGGTTCTCATCACACTGTTATTGGTACTGCCAATATCCGGGGCATCCCGACACCTATCATCGATATGGCGAAAGCTGTGGGCTATACCGCTGTAGGGAAAGAAGAGTACGAGAATTGTTTTATTATCATCACTGATTGCCAACGTCGAGTGGTCGGCTTTCTCGTTCGTGGTATTGAAAAAATCAGCGAGTGCGACTGGCGCAATATCTCATCGCCACCAGAAACATTGGGGAGCCATGCTTTTCTCACCGGGGTGATGAAGGTAGAGGGAAAACTGGTTCAATTGCTTGACGTTGAACTGGTGATGTCCAAAATATTCCCCATGCCGGAAGATAAGTTGCATCCAATATTGGCGGATATCGACAGGGAAAAGCTCAAACCTATGCACATTATGCTTGTCGATGACAGCAGTCTGGCAAGACGCCAACTCTCTGAAGCACTCGACAGTATCAATATCCCCTATGAAGTCAGTGCTAACGGTTTGGATGCGCTTGAGAAGCTTAACCAAGCAGCCAAAGACGGTCGCCCATTTGATATTGTCGTCAGTGATATTGAAATGCCGGGCATTGATGGTTATGAGCTGGCATTTGAAATTCGCAACAATGAACCGTTGTCAGAGACTTATCTCATTCTTCACACGTCCCTTTCCAGTGAGATCAGCGTGGATCGTGCTCATCAAGTAGGTGCCCACGAAGCACTGACCAAATTTGATGCAACTGAATTGGTAAACGCCATGCTTCGGGGAGCTATGCTCAAACTGCAAGGCGAACACGTCCGGTTAGAAGGCGCCATTGAGTGATTTTTCACTCTGGTCAAAGACACGCCGTTTAAGCGTGTCTTTTGTATCGATTCCGATAAAGCATATTGTTAGCCATTCAGCATATTTCATCACTTACCCCTTATTTATCATAGGTAAGAGCGTTTCAGACATCTTCCATCCTGTCACTAAAACTTCTCACAAAATACAGAGCTTCCTTGATCAAAAGACTGTTTCTAGCCGTCACCTTGTGGTTTAATTTCATCAGGATCACACTAAGAAGGTTGTAAACCGATGAACAATGTATTCGAGATTGTTAAGTTCTCTCGTCGCAAAAACAAACTGAAACGAGAAATTCAGGATAACGAGAAGAAAATTCGCGATAACCAAAAGCGCGTGACATTACTTGAGAACCTGCTTGATTACATTCAGCCAGAGATGACGCACGAAGAAATCGTGGAAATCATCAAAAACATGAAAGCAGACTACGAAGACCGTGTTGATGATCACATCATCAAAAGTGCTGAAATCTCAAAAGAGCGTCGCGAAATTAGTCGTCAAATCAAAGAGCTGACCCGCTTGGATAAAGAAGGTAAGAAGTAACTTTCTTTTCAAATTGATGTTTGCAGTGTAAGTCTGCAAATTGGCATTGTTCGTCAGCATAGCCTATGTTTTGTAGTAATTTTACTCCGCATGGTTGTGCTGACTATGTTCGAGCAAAACAAAGAAAGCCTCGTTTTGTTATCACATTATAAAGTTCATGATGTTAAAGAACGATGCTGTAGTTTGCCTCTCCCCTGTACTCAAATACAAATGCTGCCTCCATGTCGAGTACAATCCTGACGTCCAATTGTATGCTTCCAACCTGCGTCATTGTTGCTTTGATTTTACGGATTCACTGTTGTTTCGGCACGTGCCAGACAGATCCAGTCTGGCACATTTGTAGCCAATTTTCAGAGCCTCCAGCGTCATCCCGTCATTGGTCAATGGTTGCTGCAATAACGGGATGGGACTGTGCACTCTGTTAATTGAAAGGCTTATAAGTACATCTTCGCCAGCTCGGAAGGCTCAATCTCTTCGCCTTCAAGCTCTGCATTCCAGTTAGTACCTACCAGCACGCCATCCTCATCCAGAGTGATAAGCCAGTCTTCCACAAACACGTCCAGCGGGATTTCAGTCACTTCAAAATCGGCCCATTCATCAACGTTGTGGTGTTCAGCGTCTTCTTTTGCCGACCAGAATGGCATGACTTCGCTTTCTTCGAACTCGCTGGAATCACATGCCAGCCAGCCTTCTTCCTCGTTTTTCAGACCCCAAACCACGTTGGTGCGCTTGGTTTCTTCAACGAACAACATCAGGTTTGCCTGAACGTCTGCAGTTAGTTTGCTCATTTTTCAGTTCTCATGGGAAATTTCGCTAATAGGGTAACACTTTCAGGTGTATGGCGCTGTATTCCTGTCAATGAAACCCCAAAATCATCGTCTGTTAACGTTCAGTTGGCGAACAAAACACCATTTATCGCCTTGAAATTTACGTGTTGAAAGCGCTTGTCTTTCGAACATGGGAGTGAGGCGGGTAATCACTTGAGTGCTTTGATATAGTCGCGGTAATAGCCTCATGGAGGAACAGGAGAAAATTGATGGCTCAGGAAAAAGTATCCTTTATTGGTTTGGGTGTGATGGGTTATCCCATGGCTGGTCACCTGCAAAAAACAGGTTTTGCCACGACGGTTTACAATAGGACGACGGCAAAAGCGGAAGCATGGGCGAAGGAGTATGGTGGTGAGTTTGCCTCAACACCGAGGGAAGCCGCCAAAGGCGCTGACATCGTTTTTGTCTGTGTGGGCAACGACAATGATGTCCGCAGTGTGATCTATGGCGAAGACGGTGTGCTGGCAAGCCTGCAATCAGGCAGTGTGTTGGTCGATCACACCACGACATCCGCAGATCTGGCGGTTGAATTGGCAAAGGCGTGCCAAGATAAAGGCGTCTCTTTTATTGATGCGCCGGTTTCTGGCGGTCAGGCGGGCGCAGAAAATGGCACCCTGACAGTGATGTGTGGCGGTGATAAAGCGGTATTCGAACGGGTGAAACCGGTGATTGACGCCTATGCCAAACAAGCGGTGTTGATGGGCGAAAACGGTCAGGGTCAGCGCTGCAAAATGGTAAACCAAATCTGTATAGCCGGTATTTTGCAAGGCTTGAGTGAAGCACTGGTGTTGGCACAGGCTTCGGGCTTGGATATCGCGCAAATGGTGGATGTGCTCAAGCATGGTGCAGCTGGCTCGTGGCAGATGGAAAACCGTGCGGTCACCATGTCGCAGGGTAAATTTGATTTCGGCTTTGCGATTGACTGGATGCGCAAGGATTTGGGGATCTGTCTGGACGAAGCTGCCAGTAAAGGCATCGAACTGCCGCTGACAAAAGACGTTGACCAGAAATACGCGGCTTTGCAGGCGCAGGGTTTGGGGCGAATGGATACTTCTGTATTAATAAAAGCCAGCCAGAAATAACCCATCTCCACTCTGTAAAAAACGCCGGGGCACTGAAGTGACCCCGGCGTTTTGTATTTTCAGGCTGTGCTTACGCGACCTGTTTGTCTCTCTTCGCGGTTTTTACAAAGAACTCATCATGCAGTGCACGGATAGCACTCTTGTATTTCTCGTCTTTCACCACAAACTGCACGTTGACGTTCCGCATTGACGAATGGACGGCAATCGGTGAGATGTCACTGTTCATCAGCGCCAGCACACCTTTGCTGAGCGTAGTATTGGTATTGATTTCAGAACCGATGGCTGAAATCAGTGCCACCATATGGCCGGTGATGGTTGACGTTGGGAGACGTTTTTCCGCACGGTAGAGCAACTTGTTGAGGTTTTTGGCGACACCGCTCAGGTAGTAGGTGAGGGAGTTTGCACTCATCTCTTTACCGACCAGACTAACGCTCTCCTCCGCGATCATTTCCATCAATTCGTAGCCGACATTATCCACATTGCCGACCATGGTCTGATCAAAAATATGCAAGGCGAAGACCTTATCGCGGCCAGCAATGATCTCGATTTTCTCTGCATCAGGCTGGTAAGCCTGCGAAATCAGCGTGCCTTTATGCTCAGGCTCAAAAGTGTTTTTGATTTGTAGCGGAATGTTTTTCTGGCGCAGGCCGGATGCGGCATTCGGGTGAATCGCTTCCATGCCCAGATTTGCCAGCTGGTCGGCCACATCGAAATTACTCTGGCCGATTGGCAACACATTTTCAGGTCCAGCAATGCGCGGGTCAGCACTGCTGAGGTGATACTCTTTATGGATGATCGCCAGATCTGCTGAGGTTTGGTAGGCGATTCGGCTGAACGTCATTTCGCTGTAGCCGCGATCGTAGGTCTTCATCAAGCCTTCATCGCAATACGCATAGCCGGTCACAATGGGCAATTCTGTTGTTACATCAATTTCTTTGAAGGCGTCAGTAATGACCTGATCCAGCGTGCCGGACAGCTGGTTGTCCCAACCAGAGAGATCCACGAATCTGGCATTGATACCAAGAGTTTTTAGCTTCAAAGCGGTGTTGTAGGCACTGTGGGCTTCGCCGATTGAAGATAAAAACTCTCGGATTTGCGGCAGATACTGGCGTAAGGTGAACTGACCATAACTGCACGTTGCCAGAATGTTTGTAATACAGTCTTTGGCGTCATTTAACCGCTCTGTGATGAAATTGTCTGCGCGGGTGCGGTTCAGTGGGTCAGCAAACAGGTTTTCGTTGATCATCTTCAGGCGCTGCTCGAGAGCACCGATTGCCTCAATCCACTGTTCATCACGTTTAGCCACCAGCTGGTAAATGCCCGGCTCGCCGGTGCGTTTATTTTCCAGCAGGGCATCGGTGATCCCGCCGTACGCAGAGACTACAAATACGCGGTTATATGGGTCTTTAGGATGCAGAAAAATATTGTCCAACACTGCATCAAATGCAGACATCGACGTGCCGCCGATTTTCTCAACGGTATAAGTCATCATTAAAATCCTTGTCTTTCTGTTTTGAATCGAAATAAAAAACAGGGGCAAAGCCGCCCCTAACTGATGTGGTTTATCAATCTACCAATGGGTATACGCCATTTTCGTCATGGGTTTCCTGGCCTGTGATCGGCGGGTTAAACACGCAAGCCATCACCATGTCGGCACCTTTGTATGCACGCAGGTAATGCTCGTCGTGCTTGTCGAGGATATACAGTGTGCCGGGTTTGATGGGGTAGGTTTCACCGCCTACTACTTCAATCTCACCTTCACCGGACATGCAGTACACCGACTCCAAATGGTTTTTGTAATGGATATGGGTTTCAGTGCCTTTAAAGATGGTGGTGATATGGAACGAAAAGCCCATTTGGTCATCTTTCAGCAACATGCGAACGCTTTCCCATGTCTCGGCAACGACGCGGCGTTCACTGTTTTTACACGCTTCCAGAGTTCTTACGATCATGGTTCTTTCTTTCCTTATGACGCTTTACGGGTCAGTGTGTTGGCAACGTCTTGTGCCGCTTTTTCAAAAATCTGCAAGCCTTGCTCCAGCTCAGATTCGCTAATGGTCAGTGGGCAGAAAAACTTTACCACTTCATCATCTGGACCTGCGGTTTCGATGATCATGCCTTTCTCGAAACAACGGCGCGAAATGGCACTGGCGATGTCACCGTTTTTACACTCAATACCCTGCATCATGCCGCGGCCTTTGGCACGGACGAACAGTGAAGACAGCCGCGTGAGTGAGCGGTCAATGGTTTTTGTTACCTGACGGCTGCGTTCAGCAATATGGCTTTCGAACTCACTATTTTGCCAGTAGCTTTCAATGGCTTTTGTTGCAGTGATAAAAGCATGGTTGTTACCACGAAACGTACCGTTATGCTCGCCGGGTGACCACTTATCCAGTTCAGGCTTCAGTAGTACCAGTGCCATTGGTAGCCCATAACCACTGATAGATTTCGACAGGGTGACCATGTCCGGTTTGATGCCTGAAGGTTCAAAACTGAAGAAAGTGCCAGTACGGCCACAACCAGCCTGGATATCATCAACAATCAGCAAAATACCGTGGGCTTTACATATTTTGCTCAGTTTTTGCAGCCACGCATTGGACGCCACGTTCAGGCCACCTTCACCTTGCAGGGTTTCCAGTAGCACTGCAGCCGGTTTATCCAGACCACTGGAGTTATCATTCAGCATGGTTTCAAACAGGGCTAGGCCATCAACGTCGGCATAGCCTTCATAAGGAATGCGTGATGTACCAAACAACGGCATGCCGGCACCGCCACGGTGGTGTTGATTACCGGTAGCCGTTAATGCACCCATGGTGCAACCGTGGAAGCCATTAGTAAACGTGATGATATTGGTACGGCCCGTCACTTTGCGTGCAAGCTTCATCGCTGCTTCAACCGCGTTGGTGCCGGTAGGTCCTGTGAACTGCACTTTGTAATCAAGATTTCGTGGCGCGAAGATGTGATTACGGAGTGCGGTTAGAAAAGCGGCTTTTGCGTCAGTAAACATATCGAGGCCGTGGGTAATGCCATCGCTGTCGATATAGTCCATCAACGCTTTCTTCAGAACTGGATTATTGTGGCCATAGTTAAGTGAGCCTGCACCAGCAAGGAAGTCGATGTAGCGTTCTCCTGCTTCAGTGGTTAACCAACAACCTTTCGCTGAAGTGAATACCACCGGAAAGTTATTACAATATGATCTAACGTTTGACTCTTGCTTGTTAAAAATGTCCATGAGGATTCCGTTCTATTTCTATTAATGTTTGTTTTTCAAAGGGATGTGATACAGGTATTCCGTATCGTGTCGACCTTTGAAATGTTGTTCCTCGTCGAGAAACACGCTTACTGATCCTTGCTTGCCATTGGCAGCATCCAGCTTCTTAAACAGACGCCAGGAGCCTTCGTTTGATTCAGTGATGGTTGTTTCTACTGCGGTGATTTCCTGAAGATGCTCGCGCATCAAGAGCTCTTGCAGCATTTGATAGGCGAGGCCCAGACCACGCATGTCGGGGGCGACGGCAACTTGCCAGACAAACAGGTGGTTGGGGGCATCCGGCTTGCGATAACCGGAAATAAACCCAGCAACTTTACCGTTGAATTCTGCGAGAACGCAGGTGTTATTGAAGTGGGATGATTGAAGGAAATTGCAGTACGAAGAGTTTTCATCGAGTGGCGGGCAATGGGCGATCAGGTTATGGATCTTGATGCCATCATCCATCCTCGGTGTACGAAACACCCATGCATCTTGATCCGTCCTTAAACGTTTTAACGTTGCGTATTGGTTAATCGTCTCGGTGCTCATGTTGATTACTTATCCTTTAGTGGCCTAAGTATTTAGTCCGCTTAAATGATACATGCTGTGGATTTTTTATCAAGGCCATGTTGGGGATGAGTGAGTTTGTGTCTATATCATGATGTTTTAAGGCGATGATAAAAAATCAAATCAAAACACATATATTTAGAGGTGTAATTAATGTGTCAATAAATGTTCACCTTAATGCAACGTGTGATCAGGCTTAAGCGCAAGTGGTTCAACTTATTTAACGTATCGTATTAAGAAGTTTTAAGCTGTGTTTTTGAACGTTTCACGTTGTAAACTTTCAATCATATTTTGAGGCTAATAAAAAAGAAGTGGATTAGAGACGTAAATTATCTACACGAATAATGCTAACTGATTGAAACTTATTTGAATTCATTGAGACTTAATTTTCCTAGGTTAATAATCATCAAGCCATTAGACTCAGCGCCAAAATAATAAAAATAATCATTAACAGCATTTTTATACTCTAACCCTCAAAAAGGCACAGAAAGTCACAATGAGTCCTGAACAACACCTTACCCAATGGCAAAAGAGTCAATCCGACGCAGAAACCATGTCTCCCCTGATCAGTAAGCTGTACCGTGAAAAGGGTGTGGAAATCCAGATTTATGGCCGGGCTGTTATCAATGCAAGTACCATTGATTTACTGAAATCCCACCGAGTAGCGCGCTGGTATACCGGTCAGGAAATAACCACTGCACTTACCCTTCCTATTCTAGAAGCATTGTCTGAATTACCGCTTTCCGCATGCCGTATTGATCTGGGTAGACTGGCTGAGCTCTACTGGCGTGATCATGATGACCTTGCTCAACTTGATGATTTCCTAAAAACAGCAATCGCTGACCTGCCGCTATCCACGAGTCTTAAGGAGCCCAGAGATATCGTGTTGTATGGCTTTGGCAGAATCGGCCGTCTGGTCACACGCTTGATGATAGAAAAAAGCGGACCGGGATACCCGTTGCGACTCCGGGCGATTGTTGTACGTGGCGGCAAAGATGGCGACTTGGAAAAACGCGCCAGCTTGCTGCGTCGTGATTCTGTTCACGGGCCTTTTAATGGTTCAATTCTGGTTGACCACGCCCGTAACGCCCTGATCGTGAATGGTAATTACATTCAGATTATTTATGCGAACCATCCTTCTGACGTGGACTACGAAGCGTACGGCATTAAAAACGCGGTAGTGGTCGATAACACCGGCATGTGGCGTGATGTTGATGGCCTGAGCAACCACCTGACGGCGAAAGGCGCGGCGAAAGTGCTGCTGACAGCGCCTGGCAAGGGTGACATTAAAAACATCGTCTTTGGCGTTAACCATGGTGACATTGAAGACAGCGACACCATTGTGTCTGCGGCGAGTTGTACCACCAATGCTATCACGCCAGTGCTGAAAGCGATGCATGATCGCTATGGCGTAGAGTCGGGGCACATCGAAACGGTTCACTCGTTTACCAATGATCAGAACCTGATTGATAATTTCCACAGTGGTGATCGTCGTGGCCGTGCTGCGTCCCTGAATATGGTCCTGACCTCGACCGGTGCTGCTAAAGCCGTTGCCAAGGCACTACCAGCGCTGAAAGGTAAGCTGACCGGAAACGCGATTCGTGTACCAACGCCGAATGTGTCGATGGCGATTGCCAACCTCAATCTGGGCAAAGCCGTAGACCGCGAGTCGCTCAACGCGTATCTGCGCGAAACCGCATTGATGTCTCCGCTGTCCGGTCAGATTGACTACACCCAGTCTACCGAGATTGTCTCTTCAGACATCGTTGGCTCCCGTTATGCGGGGGTGGTGGACAGTGAAGCGACCATTGCAGACGGGAACCGTTGCGTACTCTACATTTGGTATGACAACGAGTTTGGTTACAGTTGTCAGGTCATCCACTGTATTGAGCAGATGGCAGGCGTCCAATACGCCGTGATCCCACCCTTGCACCAGTAGGTTGGGGACAAGGTAAGCAGCGATGTGTTCACTTCGCCCGGATGTATAAGCAATCGCGATTGCCATCGTTTACATCACAACAGTAGGGGTGAAGGGTACTGTTTAGTCGTGCTTCTTTGGATGAAGGTGCTCACTAGAGCACCTTTAAAAACAACGTGCAGTGGGCGTCGTTGGTTATAAAAACCGTTCCATTGTGATTTCATCAATGTAGTTTTCGCCGATCTTAGCCTGTTTCTTGGCCCGGCCTGATACCTCAAACCCCTGCTTTGTGTAGGTTTGCAGTGCGGCATCATTGTCAGCGCGAACCTGTGCAACCAGTTTTTCAAACCCGCGTGACCGGGCGATATCCAGCATGGTGGAAAACAGCGCCGTTGCAATGCCCTGACGGTGATATTGCTTTGCGACATAGGTGTTGACGATGCCGACGTGATCCAATGCTCGGGAGTAGTTGGCAAATGGTTCAACGGTTTGATAGCCGACAATCTCTTTGGTGTCTTTCTCTTCCGCGACCAGAAACACCCCATTTACCGGGAAATACTGGATAAGAAAGCTTTGATCTGACACTGAAAAAAGAGAGTCGAGAAGAATATAGCGGCCACTTCGAATGATGGGGTTGATGATATCGGTGATGCGTCTTGCATCTGAGTCCAACGCAGTTCTTATTGTTAGGTTCATTGTGGTTTCTATGGCGTTTAAACAAGCAAAAATGATGGCGAAGCGTAACGAAAAACAGGTACGCCCGCCACAAGAATTACCCGAATATTACCCGGTTAAAAAGCCTTCTCTCGACTTCCGCATCGGCAATATCCATGGGTGAGAAGGTGACAACCTGTCCCGGTTGGCGCTGGGAAAGCTGCCCTGCCCCTAAGCTGCTTAAACAGCCAATTTTGGGGTAACCGCCAATGGTCTGCCTGTCTTTCATCAGCACGATTGGCTGGCCGTCACTCGGGATCTGGATAGCGCCAAACGCGATTCCTTCAGAGATAATGCCATCCAGACGGCTTGTTACCGGCGCACCGGATAAACGGTAGCCCATGCGGTCGATATTCTGGCTGACTTCATACCTGCTGGTGAAAAACGTCATTTGTTCGCTGTGGCCGAATGACGCATTCTGGTACGCGGCAATAACCCCAAGCGCCAGCGGCGCATCGTAATCTGGAATGGCCCACGTTGGTGTGCGCTGTTCACTGAACACCGACGTCGCGGTGAAAGGAAGGATATCGCCTGCTGCCAGCGGGTCACCTTTTCCGGTTAAGCCGCCCAACTGCTCGCGTTTCACGGTGGCACAGCTGCCGAGTTTTGGCGCACAGTCAAAGCCTCCGGTGACGGCAAGATACGCCCGTAGTCCGGTTTTCGGTGAACCAAACGCCAGTTCATCACCCGGTTTGATGGCGTAGGTTCGCCATGGTTTCAGGGCACTATCGTTCAGGGTCGCGGACAGATCGGCACCGGTCAGGGCAATGGTTGTGTTGGCGTTTGCCCTTAGCTGGAGTTGGCCAAAAGTGATTTCCAGCTGCGCGGCATCCGGGCTGTTTCCCAATAGCCGGTTTGCCCAGTAAAACGCATGTTCATCCATCGGGCCACCGGTGGTAATGCCTAAATGCTGGAAACCCACGCGACCGCTGTCTTGCAGCAGGGTAAGCATGCCGGGGTTCACGACGTTAAAACTCATCGCACGCTCCCATTCATAACACACCACCTTGTTTCAAAAACTCCTCCCGGTCTATAGGACAAAATTTCACCCGATTGCCGACATTCACTTTGGCCAATGAATCGCTGTCCCAGTCCACCATATTGAGTGGCGTACGGCCGATGATTTGCCAGCCTCCCGGTGTGCTGCTTGGGTAAATTGCCGTCTGGTTATCTGCCAGCCCTACGCTTCCGGTTGGTACTTTCAGCCGTGGCGTGGATTTACGCGGAACGACAATGGCGTCATCCAGACTGCCAAGGTAGGCAAACCCCGGGCTAAAGCCGATGGCATACACACGGTATTCCCGCTGGCTATGGAGCTTGATGACGGATGCGCTGTCGAGGCCAGTTTTTTCGCAGACGTCTGGCATATCCAGCGCGACTTCCTCGCCGTAATAAACGGGGATCTCGACGACCTGATTGTCGCTGCGGTCATTGATTTCGCTGGTGGTTGATGCCAATGACAGACGGATGCGTTTGATGATGTCAAAACGATCAGTGCGGTTTAAATCAAACCCAACCAACATAGAGTTGTAAGAGGGGATCATATCGGTGACCAAATCGCCGAGACTTTCCCTGACCTGAAAGATGGCACGGTTCACGTCCGCAGCAACCGTTTCATCAATGTTGTCGCCAAAGTACACAATCAGCGTCTGCTCATTCACTGATTCAATCCGCGCCATTTGCCCTCCATTGTGTCAGGGCGTTGGCGACAGCGGAGGCATGGGGGCCGTCGCCGTGGATGCAAAGTGTATCTGCCTCAATCTTGAGGGTTTTACCACTTAACGTCGTCACCGTTCCTTGTTCAATGATTTGTTGAACCTGCTCGATAATGGCATTTGCGCTGCCATGTACAGCCCCGTCGATGCGGCGATCAACAAGGAATCCTTCGTCGTCGTATGCGCGGTCAGAAAAGGCTTCGAACATCAGGTCTATACCGATATCGGCAGCCATATCAAGTATGGGCTGGCGCTTGGGAATAGCCATTACCACCAAGGGGCAGCCCGGCGCTGCGGCTTTCACGGCGCGCATGACTGTTTCCAGCACTGCCATGTCTTTCATCATGGTGTTGTAGAGGGCACCGTGAGGCTTTACGTAATTCACTACGGTGTTTTGTTGCTGGCAGATGCCTTTCAGTGCGCCGATTTGATAGCCAAGCCAGGCGTAAAGTTCCTGTTCGGTACAGTCAAATTGGCGGCGGCCAAATCCCATCAAATCTGGGTAGCCGGGGTGGGCGCCAATGGTGACACCCTGTTCCAATGCCAAAGCAACCGTCTTTTGCATGGTGACCGGATCGGAGGCATGAAAACCACAGGCTATGCTTGCCATGTCTATGCATGGCATCACCTCGGCGTCTTTTCCCATGGTCCAGGCGCCAAAGCTCTCTCCCATGTCGCAGTTTAATTTCATCTCAACTTACTCCTTGTTGTCCTGCCTTCTGGGAGGCAGTGACGTATCTTTTTTCCGTTAGCGTTGACTCATGGTGGTTGGCAGGTAAGTCACGATTTCCGGGAAGACGGTGATCAACACTAATCCCAGAAGAATCATCATAAAAAACGGAAACGCGGCGCGTGCGACATACAGAATGTTTTTGCCGGTTAGCGCCTGGAAACGTAAAGCCCGGGTCAGTTTCAATGCGTTTCAGGTTCATGGGCTGCGTAACAAACTGCGTGTACCTGAAAAGATAGAGCAAAAACAAAAGGATTCAATCGCGTAGGTGATTTCTGGGATGTTGGGATAGGCCACGAGGTTCTTTGCCGTGATGAAAAGAACCCGCTTTATTCAGCGGGCTCTGGCTTTTCTTTATTCGTAGGTGATCTCACCGTTTGGTTCGAACGCTGTTACGTCGATAGGGGAGTGATTCTGGATGAACTCCTTCAGCACTTCGGCATCAACGTAACCGGTATTCACAAATGCAGGGTGATCAGTAATTTTCGGGTAGCCATCGCCACCGGCGGCATTAAAAGATGGCACCGTGAAGCGATAAGTTTGTGCTGGGTCTAATGTAACGCCGTTGATTTTTACGTCAGAAACTTTGTCTGCTTCCACCGTCATGCTGACACCGGCAAACTGCACATAGGCACCGGAATCTTTGGTTTTTGTCCCCACCACATTCAGGTATTGCTGTACTTCTTCACCTGTCATGTCGACGTAAGTCACCATGTTGGCAAACGGTTGCACGCGTAGCACATCTTTATAGGTAACGTCACCGGCTTCGATGGAAGCACGCACACCGCCTGAGTTCATCACGGCAAAGTCTGCTTTCGCACGCTCTTTGTGTGACTCTGCAATCAAGCGACCGAGGTTGGTTTGGTTGTTGCGTACAATGTTACGTTCACCCACCAAATCAGCGTTAATGTTGCCAATCACTATCTCCAGCGCAGCCTGACCTTTTTCTTTATACGGTTTCAGGGTGTTGTACACCTCGGGATCTTGTGCAATTTCATCCTGAATAAAGACGCGGACTTTTTTGCCATCCACGGTTACTTTCTTCTTCAGGTTCACCGGGATCAGTTCATAAGATTGCAGTTCGAACTCGCCGTTTTTAAAGGTAAAGTCAGCGCGGCCGACATACTTACCCCATTCGTGCGCCTGTACAATAGTCGTGCCGTTCTGTACATCAGGCTTACACTCATCACCCGGTTTGAACGCTGCCGGTTTGTTAGGTGCTTCCATACATACGGGTTCTTGCGAGTGTCCACCCACGATCATGTCCAGATCGCCTTCGTTGAGGTAGCGTGCCAGCAGTACATCACCCGGTGCGTTGGAGCCATGGTTACCATTAACGTAATGACCCATATGGGTTGCAGCAATGATCACATCAGGGTTGTGTTCGCGTTTCAGTTCCGCAATCACTTTTTTGGCTTCTTCTTTAGGATCGGTAAAGGTGATTTCAGAGATGAACTCTGGGTTACCAATCTTCGCGGTATCTTCAGTCGTCAGGCCAATTACCGCAATCTTCACGCCTTGTTTGTCGAAGATCTTGTAGGGTTCAAACATGCGCTCACCATCTTGATAGATGTTGGCAGCCAGGAAGGGAAAATTCGCCCATTCTACCTGTTGGGCCAGCACATCAAGCGGGTTATCAAATTCATGGTTGCCCACGGCCATTGCGTCGTAGCCAATCATGTTCATACCAAGAAAGTCAGGCTTTGCATCCTGTAAATCAGATTCTGGTACGCCGGTATTGATGTCACCACCGGACAGCAACAGAACAGCGCCGCCTTCGTTCTCGACTTCTTCACGAATCTGTTTGATCAGTGTCGCGCGGGCAGCCATACCAAGCTCGCCTTTACTGTTCTGCCAGAAGTTACCGTGGTTGTCGTTGGTGTGGATGATGGTGATGTCGTAGGATTTGTCCTGTACCCATGATGGGGCTTGTTCTGTGTTCGTGGCACAGCCAGCCAACACAGAGGTCGCCAGCAGGGACAAAGCAAGGTTTCTTTTTTTCATGATTGCCTCAACGCGTGGAAAGCGCCCCCATAAATGAGGGCGAAAAGTAAGGGAAGTGGAGACTTAGAACCAGTAGAAGGCTTTAACAAACATCAGCGCGCCAGATTCTCCCTTGTCCAGTACGTCACCTGCTGCGATTTCGGCCGCCAGTTTGACGTTTTTGGCGTACATGTAATCAGCACCGAACACGCCATAGATGTTGGCATCCGCGTCGCCTTTGGTGTCTTCATAGTTGAACGTGGCGATCAGATTGGTTTTGCTATTCAGTGCGTATTTGCCGCCAATGTTTGCACCGATGGTGTTTTTGTCTTTGCCGCCATTGAAGTTTTTGGTTTGGTCGAATACCAGACCGCCCAGGGTGAAGTTGTCAAACTCCATTTCAGCATGCGCAGAATAGATCTCGGTTTCTTTGCCTTTTTCGCCACCCAGGATCACAGTGAAGTCATCGCCGTAGTACCCGATATAGCCGTTAGTGACTGCGCCATACAGAGAGTCAGTTTTGTAGGAGTATTTCACTGGCTCGCCATCAACAGTTTCACCATCCCAACCTTCCAGCGAGTGGGATACTGATAGCTTGATGCTGCCATAGTTACCAATGTAGCGAATGGTATTGTCCTGATCGCCCGCTTCTGAAATGCCCGCGCCCAGTTCGTTGGTCATGTCACCGAAAGAGTCGACTTTGTCGTATGCCGTATCGGTACGGCCAAATTCCAGTGCATGGTGATCGGCAAACTTGAAACCCACCATGATCTTGTCAATGGCCAGACGAAGATTGTTGTCGGCAGTCCAATCTTCACGTTCTGCGTCGACTTCGAACTTGCCGTAGAAGTTGCCAGTTTGGCCTTTCAGACCGATGGTTGCAAAAGACTGATCGACATAGGTTGTATCTGTGCCAAACGGTGTCTTGTCAGTGTCAGAGACAAAAGTACCTCCCACCTCTGCGCCACCATAAGCTTTAATGTTGTCGCCGTTATCGTTTTTATAAATTGTTGCTGCTTGGGCTGTTCCTGCTACCAGAGAAGACAAAACCACTGCTAATAATGTTTTATTCATTTTCTGTCCTTAAATAGATACCACTCATTGGCCTTAAAAACAGTAGACATGTAAATTTTCTCAAACAAGAGATAGTTATTGATTTGTTTATTATTTTTTATTTTTCTGCGACTAATTTAACAGGCAAACGTTTCCGCTTTTATTTTGCGTGTTCACAATATGATCAACTGAAATGTTTGATTAATGAAATGCAACATATTGAAACAATGTTGAACGTAGGCTTAATATCACAAAATAAACATGAATTGCTTTTTATGTTTGTTATCTAATCAATATCGGCGTTTGGCGGTTATTTGTCGGACAGGGTAAGAGAGGCTTTTTGTGAATTACTTTGCTATAAACATGAGTAAAAATTCAATCTTGAGCTCTGTCAGGTGAGGAGGAATTACCGACATCTACGGCCTGATTTACAGTTGGTTGAGTGCCTGTCTTCTTCGATCTTGCTCCAGGTTTGTCCCTGATCTGAACTGATAAAGTGGTATCGGTTGAAATTGCCTATACCGGTTACGCCGTCATTCCGAGCCGACAGCAGTATTCGACCATCATTAAGCTCCACCATGTCTGCCTCACTGGGTTCGAGCATGAATGTTGGCGTTTGTTGACCAGCGTGCCATGTCACACCATGATCATCGCTATAAATAGAGACAACAGAAAGCTGGGTAAAGGCATCCAGGACAATTGCCGGGAAGATTAGACGGCCACTGGATAGCTGAATCCCTTGCCCAGGACCGGCATTAATGCTGCGCCAATCAGGGTCTCCTCTGCCATTGCTGGCGCTGGTTGTTGTTCAGCCTTGCTCTGAGGGGGGCTTGATGACAGATCCATTGACGCGTAAATCTACCAGATAGCGCGTATGGCCATTACCAAAGTACTGTGCGTTGCATGCTCCTTCAGCCACGCGTGCGTTCCAGCGCAGTGACTAGACTTGGGATGCCGCATTGTTGAGTTGAGATGTTGAAGGTGTTACTGACCACGTTTGTCCATGATCATCACTGGATGCGCGCCCTTCCGCAAATGCGACTAAAGAATTATCTTTTGCCACGACGATAGAGGGGATTCTGTAATGGCTACTGCCACCTTCACCGCCTTTAAAGACCACAACATCGCGCAGGCTTGAGAGACAAACTGAGAACTTTGTTTTATTTTTGATACAACCAGTCTGACAAAACAATAACCTATATGTAGAGTGCGATTTGGCAATGGATTACATTTATTTTTGGGATTGATATCTATGTTTAGAACGATGCCAGCGCATCAGTTCGACACGTTAAACGTTGATATGCGGCACACATTGTTGTTGTTTGCAAAAGCGCTTAACTATGTTGGCATTGATGACTGTTATCACAGCCATCGTGTCGCATATATCAGTGCTAACTGCGCACATACGATGAGATGGAACGCAAAGAAAGTTCAAAAGAGCTTTTTCGCGGGCCTTATTCACGACTGTGGTGTCTCAAAATCAACTGAGCATGAAATGCTGCTAAAACAAATGCGACCTGATGACGTTGAAGCGCATTGTCATCGTGGATATGAAGCCTTGATAGAATGCTCAATCCTTAGAGGGTTTGCCCAGATTATCCGTCATCACCACACACCTTGGGAACTGCTTTCCAGACTAGAGATGAACAACGATGACCGTGATATAGCAGCACTGATCTTTTTGGCTGATAGGGTAGACTTTCTGCGCGCCACGCATGTGGGGCATGTGGGGATGGGAGACGAGTATTTACTTCCGTTACATAAAGAAGAGATTGAACAAGGGTTACGGATGTATGCCGGATCACTTTTCCGGCCTGATTTTGTTGAAGCCATGTGCCAACTCATCGCGACGGATAGTTTCTGGTACAAAATGGATGTGGAACATATTGAGTCCACTGCTCTCTCTTTTGATGCTGATCCCTGGTATGACCAAACACTCACCATTACTGAGCTGACGGAAGTGGCAATGTTTCTTGTCAGGTGGGTTGATGCCAAAAGTCCATTTACTTACCACCATTCACTGCGCGTCGCGAACCTGGTCTACTTCCTTGCTGAAAGAATGAATTTGTCAGCGCAAACATGTGATTTACTTTATGTATCTGGTTTGGTTCATGATGTGGGTAAGCTAAGAACCCCGAATGAGTTGTTGAATAAAACCTCGGAACTCACTGCTAATGAGTTCGCCCAAATAAAGCGTCACGCCATTTATACTGAACTGGCGTTGAACAAAGTTTTCCCTGACTCCAAGATCTGTGAATGGGCCGCAAACCACCACGAGTTTCTGGACGGCTCGGGCTACCCTTACCAGAAAAAAGGGGATGAGCTGGATTTACCCTCGCGTATTCTTACTTTCTGCGATATTTTTCAGGCCCTGTCACAAGACCGACCTTACCGTGAGCGTATGTCACTGGAGAAGAAGTTGCAGTTCATGTCTAACATGGTGTTGCAGGGTAAGATTGATGGCGAGGTGTTTAGCTGTGCGTTGGACAATCTTTTAGTTTGCGAATCACTGGCTTGTGATTAGCCAAAACCCTTCCGTTGCTTTCTAGCTTCTTTTTACCTTCATGTTAGTCACGATCAGATAGATGAATCCTGAATCTTCAAGTTGGCTGGGTATACACGAATGGAAGATCTTGGTTCCAATATTTTAAATGAGTAGTGTCTAAGAAGAGAGCCCTTCCATCTTTCTTAGATGCAAAGAATTCGTGTGAAATGAATTTTAGCGTATCGTGATAAACGTAATTTGATGAAATCTATTTATCGTATTTCACATGCACATTTGAATGCATTCCCATACATCAAAAGTGAAAAGTTTTTACAGGTGGTGTTTATTTTTAGTGATTGGAAGATCCGTTTTATATAAAAACACATAGTGGATATGAATATAATATCATATCCATGCTACGTCTGAGTCATTTATAAGATGATGGGTCTTGTATGAAACTATATGACAAATTTTGATGCGTGTGTTTATTTGCATATACTAATTATTTTTTATTTAAAACAGAAAGATAGCATTAATAAAGCTTGCAATTACCAAAACTGAGACATTTTTTTTGTAATTCACTTGGCGCAAAGCTGATATGTTTTCTATTAATAATAAATAAGTCATAGAAATATCTTGGAGGGAAAAGACGCTATCATTAATAAGCTTTCAGTGAGTAAACGTGTTTTTAAACCCTTTTTTACGATTAAAACAAAAAGTGAACGGGAGAGGGTGAGACTACGGCGGGCAAATACTAAAAAAGATAGCAAGCCATAGTTAAGAAGGGTGAGTCTATTCGTTATTTTCAGCATTGATAGGACATTGGGTTGGTGGGGAGAGTGAAGAATACTAAACATGTTGCAGTTATAGATGATTCTAAGTCTGTCTTATTGTTGATTAAAAAAATGCTGAGTTGCCTAGGGTATGACAAGGTGACTTGTTTTTCGTGCCCCGAAAAGGCATTGAAAGAAATTAACGATAAGCCAACTTGCTTCGACGTCGTTTTTACTAATTTAGGCATGCCAGATATTGACGGAATGTGTGTGATCCGTGAGTTAGGGAAAATGAACTTTCGTGGGGGGGTCTGCATTATCTCTGATCTTGAAAACCGGGTAACAGAGCTCGCGGCGGAAATCGCCAAGTTACAGTGGGTGTACTTGCTGGGAAGCATTGCTAAACCTATTACGTTGGATGCATTGGATAGCGTTTTGAATAAGTTGCCCAGGCAAAATGAATTCCAGTGTCCTCAAAACGCTGAGATGAAACGTGATGAACTGATCAAGTACATCATCGATGATAATGTGGTTCCTCATTATCAACCTAAAGTCAATCCGAGAACCAGGAAGGTTGACAGTGTTGAAGTATTGGCGCGGATTTATGATTCCCAACGTTCGGTTGTTTTTCTGCCAAACTGCTTTTTGGGTACCGCAATAGAGCATGGATTGGTTGATTTGTTGACGACAACCATTGCAGAAAAAACAGCGGCAGACATGGATACGCTCTCCGGAATATTCGGAGAAGAGGTGACCGTCAGTATCAATCTTTCTGCGCAACAGTTGGACGATCTCAGTATTCCAAATAGGTTGGATGCGTTATTCAAAGCGAAGAATATCCTCCAAACCCGCATTACACTGGAAATTACCGAAGAATCAGCACTTAGTTCTCCCGAGCAGCTAGAGTCCTTGAATCGGTTAAGGATGCAGGGTTTTGGTGTGTCTCTTGATGATTTTGGCACCGGGTTTGCCAACTTCCGCCTGCTCCGTCATTTGCCCTTCACAGAGGTGAAAGTAGATCGTTCTCTTATCAGTCAGATTCATCTCGATCATTTTGGTCAGGCAATTGTTCGCTCACTGACAGACTTCTCGGTAACATCTGATTGCAAAGTGGTGGCTGAAGGGGTTGAACTTCAGGAAGAACTTGATTATATCATGTCAAATTATCCGTCGATGTTAGTCCAGGGTTTCTTGATATGCCGTCCGAAGCCTATTCATGAGCTTAAGAGTTGGTATCAAACCTGGCTCTCGCGATGTGAGGCTGAGGCGCATATTAAACCCTGATCAAGGAAAACCCAGTGAATATAGCTCACCGGGTTTTCTTGATTTTTGCCTCATCTCTTCAGCTCTCCCTACGTTTTTCTCCGTAATACTGCCGCTTTTAGCAAACCGGTTTACCCGACTGTGTTTAATAATGAGATTTTGTGCTAATGGTGAAATATCAATAACAATGTTGATAGGGAGTTTGCCTAAGATGTGCCTTTAGATAAAGGACTAAAGTTTGGTTTATTAGTATGTAAGGTTAATTTCCTACACACGCAATTTTTCAGTTTATTCTTTAAATATCTATCTATTAAATAAGGAAATCTAACTCATTGCCATGGCAAATGATATCTTAAATTAAGATTGTAGTACTATAGTACCGCCACAACAATATTATTGCTTATATAATCTCATTCCAGTAATCACTAACTTTATATTTTATAAAGCAATGGATGGGTATATGTAACCCTCCCCGAAAAGCGGGTCATTAGCAATTAGAGTTTTTCCGTTTACACTGAAACGAACGGAGAACGTCTGATGAAAAAATCACGCTACACGGAATCGCAAATCGTCAAGATCCTCAAAGAAGTGGAAGCGGGTCGAAAAGTGAACGAAGTCTGCCGTGAATACGGCATTTCCGATGCAACTTACTACAACTGGAAATCCAAGTACGGCGGCATGGAAGCTTCTGATGTTAAACGACTGAAAGAGCTAGAAGACGAAAACCGAAGGCTCAAACAGATGTTTGCAGATCTCAGCCTCGAGCATCGTATTGTCAAAGATATCTTAGAAAAAAAGCTGTAACGCCAGCGGTTAAACGTGAACTTGTGGAATACGTTCGGCAACACTTTCAGGCCAGCTTAAGGATGGCCTGCCGCGTGGTTGGCATCAGTGATTCAGTGTATCGGTATCGTCCTGACCCGCATCGTGATGATGAAGTCATTGCCAAGCTGCAGGAAGCGGTAGAACGTTACCCTGCGTATGGTTTTGGAAAGCTCTTCAAAGTCCTTAAACGTTGGGGGCACGGTAAGCGGTAAGTAAACCAGTGAAGCCTCAGTCAACGCTACTCAGATCAACATTCCACGGCATCAGATCCGACATATCATCGGCGAGTGAACGCTTTGGCAACTCCGTGAACAGGTGCCGGAAGTAATAGTAAGGATTGATATCATTCGCACGACACGTCATCACCAAGCTATACAGATTGGCACTGGCTTTCGCGCCACCGACTGACGTTGAGAACATCCAGTTTTTTCGCCCCGTCGTGAACGGACGGATATCCCGCTCTGTCACATTGTTGTCGATGCTGATATGTCCATCTTCCAGGTAGGTCAGCAGTTTGGGCCACTGATTCTTGGTGTAGGTGATAGCCTGGCCTAGTGCCCCTTTCGGCAACACACTCAGGCTATCCAGCCACGCTTTAAAGTCATTCAGGATGGGCAGGCTTTCTTGCATCCTCATCTGTTGGCGCGCTTGTGCCGACAGGTCTTTGGCTCGCTTCTCTATCCCGTACAGTTTGGCGATAAAGGCTAAGGCTTTTTCGGGCTTTCCCGCCTTTTTCGACGGGGATGCCTTTTGGGCATCAGTGAATTTTCGGCGCACATGCGCCATGCACGCCGCTTGAGTGACACCGTCTACGGTGTCATACGCACTGTAACCATCGGACAACAGATAACCGTGGTAATCACCGAGGAACTCACGCACACATGCGCCT
>NZ_ADAQ01000013.1 GCF_000176515.1 Grimontia hollisae CIP 101886 | reverse complement strand
CGATGTCGGCTCATCACATCCTGGGGCTGAAGTCGGTCCCAAGGGTATGGCTGTTCGCCATTTAAAGTGGTACGCGAGCTGGGTTTAGAACGTCGTGAGACAGTTCGGTCCCTATCTGCCGTGGGCGTTGGAGAATTGAGAGGGGCTGCTCCTAGTACGAGAGGACCGGAGTGGACGAACCTCTGGTGTTCGGGTTGTCACGCCAGTGGCATTGCCCGGTAGCTAAGTTCGGAATTGATAACCGCTGAAAGCATCTAAGCGGGAAGCGAGCCTCGAGATGAGTTCTCCCTAAGGCTAAAAGCCTTCTAAAGGGTTGTTGGAGACGACGACGTAGATAGGTCAGGTGTGTAAGTGCTGTGAGGCATTGAGCTAACTGATACTAATTGCCCGTGAGGCTTAACCCTACAACACCCAAGGGGTTTTGACGGACTCAAGTAAGAACACAAAGAGTGTGTAAAGAGAGAGAGCGGTTGCTAGGACCTAGGAAGAGCAACCGCGGTCAGTTTTCCAAGATTTTAATGGGCGTTCCCGGGGCCTAGTCACCCAGGACCGAGAACCCCGATACAGAATTTGCTTGGCGACCATAGCGCTTTGGACCCACCTGATTCCATGCCGAACTCAGAAGTGAAACAGAGCAGCGCCGATGGTAGTGTGGGGTCTCCCCATGTGAGAGTAGGACATCGCCAGGCTTCCAATTTAAGTTATTGTGCTGAACACACAGTAATTTGAGTGGAGCGGTAGTTCAGTTGGTTAGAATACCGGCCTGTCACGCCGGGGGTCGCGGGTTCGAGTCCCGTCCGCTCCGCCACTTCTTCAGAAGCCCTGCTAGCAATAGCAGGGCTTTCTTTCGTTTTTGATACCGAAAACTTTCTCGCTTGAAACCTTCAGACTACACATTCGGCCGTAAGGTGAGTTATAGCGATATGGGGTTCATTTAAAGCTCCCTTGGGTTCAATAACGGCATATCTTATGGTCTGTTTTTGATGTTTACGACAGATCCCGCGACTTCCTTTTACTATCTGCGATGCTTCCCGACAAGACTGCTAAGATTGACATGATCCTTTTTCAGGCGGTGACACCATGAAGAAAAATCTTCTGTTGATCCTGTTTATTTGCATGTTTTTAATCGGCTTCTCTATGGCAGTGGCACAGGCTAATCCATGGGAAAAGGTACAGGCACCTTACCCTGGGGCTGAGAAGTCGATTGGAAGTTATGCCAATGGTTGTTTAAGCGGTGGAGTAGCGCTGCCACTGAAAGGTGAGGGGTATCAGGTGATTCGTCCGTCAAGGAACCGCTATTACGGTCATCCTGCCATGATTGCTTACCTCACCAAGCTTGCCAGAAAGACCAAGGGGTTTGGCCTGGATGATTTGATGATTGCTGATATCGCCATGCCTCGGGGTGGTAACTTCACCCAAGGTCACTCCAGCCACCAAACCGGATTGGATGCTGATATCTGGCTGAGCTTTGCACCAGAGTCGCTGACCCGGGATTCGCTCGAAAGCCCGGTGGCGGTAAGCATGGTGGATTTACAAAACTACGCCTTGAAGCGTGACAACTGGATGAAAGAGCACGCTATCCTGTTTCAGGTAGCCGCGTCAGAACCCGAGGTGGCGAGGATTTTTGTCCATCCGGTGATAAAAGAAACCTTGTGTGATATGGCATGGGAAGACAGACGCTGGCTGCGCAAAGTACGGCCGTGGTGGGGGCACCATTATCACATGCATATTCGCTTGCAATGTCCTGAGGGGAGTGTGAACTGTATCGCCCAAAATACGCCGCCTGCTGGGGATGGCTGTGGGGCAGAGCTTATCAGCTGGCGGCCAACATCGGCAGACCGCCAGAAAACGGTAGCGGCGACAGCAAAGAAAAAGCGTGTGAAGATAAAGCCGGGCCAGTGTGACGTCGTATTAGCCCAGTGATTCACGCAATCCAGAGATAAGAAAAGCGCCTGTCGGCGCTTTTCTACGTTAACCCAATGAGCGTTAAACCAGCCCCTGGAGTTTGACAAACTTTTCCATCAGCTCATCATTGGTTTCCTGATGTTTGGGGTCAATGATAATGCAGTTAGTGATTGGGCACACCGACTGACAGGTGGGTTTTTCATAGTGACCCACGCATTCTGTGCATTTGTCCGGATCAATCTCGTAGATCTCTGCACCGAAGGTGATGGCTTCATTCGGACATTCAGGATCACACATGTCGCAGTTAATGCACTTCTCGGTGATCAGCAGAGCCATCGGTTATGCACTCACAGTTTGAGGCACATTTGGGTTACGCGTATTCGCACCGTCAGCCAGATTTCGCATCAGCAGGGCAAAGTCCAGATCCATGTCTTCCGGTACCGGGATGTACACGAAGTGGCCATTGCCTTTGGCATCATCAATCTCTTCACCCTTACGGTTTTCCATGGTCTCCAGTGTGAACACAACATTGCCTTTTGGTGTCATCAGCTCCAGTGAGTCGCCGACGATAAATTTGTTTTTCACCTCGACTTCTGCCATGCCATCACGGCGCTTACCGGTGAATTCACCTACAAATTGTTGGCTGTCAGATACTGAGTATCCATAATCATAGTTTTGGTATTCACTGTGGGTGTGACGGCGCAGGAAGCCTTCGGTATAACCGCGGTGTGCCAGGCTTTCCAGCGTGGTCATCAGGGTTTCGTCGAACGGTTTACCTGCAACCGCGTCATCAATCGCCTGACGGTAAACCTGCGCAGTACGTGCACAGTAATAGAAAGACTTGGTACGGCCTTCAATTTTCAGCGAGTGAACGCCCATTTTAGTCAGGCGGTCTACGTGCTGGATGGCACGTAAGTCTTTGGAGTTCATGATGTAAGTGCCATGCTCGTCTTCGAAAGCGGCCATCAGTTCACCCGGACGGCGGCCTTCTTCCAGCAGCACAACTTCATCCGTCGGAGCGCCTTCGCCTAGGGTTGGTGTTACTTCCTGAACCTGTACAATCTGGCCTGCATCGTCTTCTTTCGCTTCGTGGACTTTATAATCCCAGCGGCAGGCATTGGTGCAGGTGCCCTGATTTGGGTCACGTTTGTTGATGTAACCAGACAGCAGGCAGCGGCCAGAGTACGCCATGCATAGGGCGCCATGAACGAAGACTTCCAGCTCCATGTCAGGCACTTCCTGACGGATCTCTTCAATCTCTTCCAGCGACAGTTCACGGGACAGGATCACACGCTCAACGCCTTGGGTTTGCCAGAACTTCACTGTCGCCCAGTTCACCGCGTTCGCCTGTACAGACAGGTGAATTGGCATGTGCGGGAACGCCTCACGAACCATCATGATCAAGCCTGGGTCAGACATAATCAGTGCGTCAGGGCCCATATCAACAACCGGTTTCAGGTCGCGGATAAAGGTTTTCAGCTTGGAGTTGTGCGGCTGGATGTTGCAGACCACATAGAACTTCTTGCCAAGGGCATGCGCTTCGTTGATGCCGATTTGCAGGTTCTCGTGGTTGAACTCGTTATTACGCACACGCAGGCTGTAACGTGGCTGACCGGCATAGACAGCGTCAGCGCCATAGGCAAAGGCGTAGCGCATGTTTTTCAGGCTACCGGCCGGGGACAAAAGTTCTGGTACAAACATAGTCATTGCTTCTTTTCATCTGAGTGTAAGTCAGGCCGCATCAAAAAAGTGGTGCGGAGGAGCGGCGATTCTACTGCGATCTTGTTAGCATAGCCAGTTCCGTTCAAGAAACTAATTGCAGAAAAGATTGTCTCTTGGATGAGTCAATACAATATTTAAAATGATTGAATGAATTGACACCAGTTAAAGAAGATAGGTATGTTGGCTCGGTATTTTCCGACGTAACTATGGTGGTGAAACCCTGCGACTTTGAGATGTGGACTGATGTACGAAATTAAAACCAAGAGATTTAGTAACAAGCTGTCTAAATCGTTGCTTGGCCTGATGGGCTTATCGCTGGTGACGGTAGCAGTGTCAATTAATACGCTGCAAAAAGAGCCGATCCGAATTGTCCCTCTCAACCTGCCCGAGTCTGTTGTGCCTGACTTGATACAAAAAGAAGAGGTGGCGAAAGAATCCGGCGACCTCGATCTCCCCGCGTACGAATACGCCATTCAGACCGGTGATAACCTGAGCGAGATTTTCATGCGGCTCGGGTTACCTTATTCCGAGTTGCTGAAGCTGATGGAAGCGGATCTGAACCACCTCCGGATTGATACATTAAGGCCGGGCGATATTTTACGATTCTGGGTTGATCCAACGGGTAAACATCTAAAAAAGCTCGAACTGGAATTCAACATTGCTTCAAAAGTGCAATATGTTCAGCTGGATGACGGCAGTTACGAGTTTAACGAAATAGTGATTCCCGGCACGTGGGAAGAAACGGTTGCAACGGGTGATATTCAGGGCAGCTTCTCTGTTTCCGCACGTCGTGCAGGCCTGAGTTACAACGACGTGCAGATGATTACCAATTTACTGAAAGACAAGATGAATTTCTCTCGCGATCTTCGGGCTGGCGATAAATTCGAGGTCGTGCGTTCAGAACAGTTTGTTGATGGGCAGGCCAGTGGGCAACGTGAAATCAAGGCGATTCGTATCGAACGTCGTGGTGAGCCTATCACCGCATACCTGCACACTGATGGCAACTATTACGACAAAGACGGGCAGAGCCTGCAACGTGCATTCCAGCGTTACCCGACCAACGGTAGGGAGCGCATCAGTTCGCGCTTTAATCCGCGCCGTAAGCACCCGGTCACCGGGCGTGTGTCACCGCATAACGGGGTAGACTTTGCGGTAAGGACGGGTACCCCTGTGCTTTCAACAGGCGATGGTGTGGTGGTGATGGTGCGTAACCACCCTTATGCAGGCAAGTACGTGGTGATCGATCACGGTAACCAGTATAAAACCCGTTACCTGCACAACAGTAAGATCCTAGTGCGCAAAGGGCAGCGTGTGACGCGTGGGCAACGCATTGCCCTGTCTGGTCGCAGTGGGCGTGTTACTGGCCCGCATATTCATTACGAACTCTTGATCCATGGCCGCGCTGTTGACCCGATGAAAGCCAAAATTCCGATGGCAACGTCAGTACCGCGTGGGGAAATGACTGCGTTCAAAAAGTCGGTTTCTGAATACGATAAGAAAATGCTGCAAGCGCAGTTCAGTTAGCGCGGACAGTGAAATCAGCACGGGGCACAATGCCCCGTTCCTGTTCTTGTTGAGTAAGAGAAAGGAAAGCGGTGTTTATTCGCCTTTGTCGATACCACCCAGTTCTTCATAGAGGTTTGGCAGGAAAGCGCCCAGCTCGCCACACATCAACGACAGGTCAGCATCAAGGCGTTGCGCGATATCTTCACGGTCGATGTCGGCATTCTGATCGCGAAGCTCTTCAGAAAACTTGATGCGCTTGATAGACATGTCATCACACAGCATCAGCTCGATGCGGTCCTGCCAGTTCAGTGCCAGTTTGGTCACCTGCTTGTCTGCTTCAATGTGTGCGAGGATTTCATCGCTCGACAAATCCTGCTGTTTACAACGGATGACACCGCCCTGTTCCAGAATGGCTTTGAGCTCTGCTTCTTCACCAATGGTAAAGCCTTTGGGGGCGTTGCCAGAACGCACCCACTCGGTCATGGCCAGCTCAACCGGTTTGTGGGTTTCCACCGGTACCACGGGCAGACTGCCAAGGGATTTACGCAGCAGCGCCAGAGTCTCTTCTGCTTTCTTTGCGCTGCCGGCGTCAACCAGTACCAGCCCTATTTGGGGCATGATTAGCGCATAAGTCTGGCTCATACGGCTGAATGCCCGAGGCAGTAAATCCATCACGATGTCATCTTTGATGCTGTCTTTTTCTTTTTTCTTCAGCGGACGGCCCTGTTCTTGTTCAAGGGTATCGACTTTGGCGTTCAGTGAATCTTTGATCACCGACGCAGGCAGCATTTTTTCTTCTTTGCGCGCACAGATAAGAATATTGCCATCGCTGACATGAGTCATCATGTCACCATGCTTGCCCAACGCAGTTGTCCAGCCAAACTTCTGCATGTCCTGGCTGCCACATGGCGTAAAGCGAAATTCAGATAGCTGTTTTTCGATATGCTCTGGGTCGAGGTCAATATCTCGGGTGAGGCGGTAGGTGAAAATATTCTTGAACCAAATCATGGCGAGGCTTTATCCATCCGGTAATGAGAAAGGCCACATGGTATTGCATTCAGGAAGGATTGTCGCTCCAATGGCGGTAATATTTGTTCTCCACTCAACACGGTGAGTACGCATTCTGTGATTAAAATCATCCACACCTCCGACTGGCATCTGGGCCATCAACTGCATGGTTTTGACAGAGACCACGAACATCAGCAATTTCTCAACTGGCTGTCTGATTTATTGATCACCGAGCAGGTTGATGTGCTGTTGGTCTCTGGTGATGTGTTTGACACCGCCAACCCGCCAGCATCTGCATGGCAAATGCTCTACCGCTTTCTGGCTGAGATATCTAAGGCGCTGCCGGATTTGGATGTGATCATTGCCGGGGGAAACCACGACTCACCCAGCAAGCTGGATGCACCTCACGATTTGCTGAAAGCCTTTGACTTGCACATGGTGGGAGGCATACGTCGTGACAATGACGGTAGCCTGGATACTGATCGCATGCTGGTGTCGGTTTCCGGGAAAGATGGCAGCAAAGCCATCGTTATGGCAGTGCCGTTTTTGCGCAGTGCTGATTTGCGTACCCAGCATCTGGATGAGGTGGATGATCGTTTGATTGCCGGTGTGGAAGACGTCTACCGGGAAATGCTGGAAGCGGCGGAGAAACAGCGCCATGGCGGTGAAGCCATTATCGCCATGGGGCACCTTTACATGGCATCTGGCCAGTTGTCTGAAATGTCTGAGCGCCGAGTACTGGGTGGCAACCAGCACGCGCTGCCTGCATCAATTTTTGATGACAAGATTGACTATGTGGCGCTGGGACACCTGCATCTGGCGCAGAAAGTGGCCGGACAGGAACGTATTCGCTATTGCGGCTCGCCCATTCCCCTGTCGATATCAGAGCGCGATTACAAGCATCAGGTATTGGGTGTTGAACTGGCCGATGGAAAGCTTGCCAGCGTCACTCCCCATTATGTGCCGCGCGCTGTCGATATCCTCCGCAAACCGTCCAAGCCCCAGCCGCTGGATGTGGTGCTTCAGGAGCTAAAAAACTGGCAACCGGATACCTTACCGCGTGAATCCCAGCCGCTGGTGGAAGTGCCAGTGCTGATGGATGCGCCACAGCCTATGCTTCGTGAAAAAATCCATGCCGCGCTGGAAGGCAAGCCGGTGCGATTGGCGCGCATTGCGCCGCATTACACCCAGCAAGGCCAGGCTGAACACTTTGCGGCCAAACGTCTTGATGATGTCTCGCCGGAACAGGTATTCCAGTATGGTTGGGAACAAAAATTTGACGGAGCGCCGCCGCAGGAAATCTGCGACGCATTCCACGCATTGCTCACCATGGTTGAAGAACAAGAAGAGGGTCAGGCATGAAAATCTTGGCGCTTCGTGGCGAGAACCTCGCCAGCATCCAACATCCTTTCGAGATTGATTTCGTCAACAGCCGACTGGGTGAAGCCGGGCTTTTTGCTATCACAGGTAAAACCGGTGCCGGGAAATCCACTCTGCTGGATGCGATTTGCCTAGCGCTGTATGACCGTATGCCACGCCTTCAGGCCAACAAGAAAAATGACGCAGAGATTGGTCTGGGTGACGAGGCTGCAAGGCTTAAAGCCAATGATGTACGCAGCATCCTGTCCCGAGGTAAAGCAGAAGGCTATGCCGAAGTGGACTTCAAGGCCAACGATGGTTCCTGCTGGCGTGCGCACTGGCATGTCCGCCGCGCCCGTGGCAAGGCAGATGGTCGTGTTCAGGCTTCTGAGCAATGGCTGGAAAACCTTGAAAATGGCCAGCGGTTTTCGGGCAAAAAACAGGAAGTGCTGGGCGAAATTGAACGTTTGGTTGGGTTGAGCTATGAACAATTCCGCCGCGCTGTGATGTTACCGCAAGGGGACTTTGCCGCATTTCTGAAAGCCAGCACCGATGAGCGGGCTGCGTTGTTGGAGCGCATGACTGGCGGGGAAATCTACAGCCGGTTGTCTGTCGCCGCCTACGAAAAATCCAAAGCTGAGAAAAATGCCCTGGAGACCCTGCGGGAGAAACTGGGGGGGATCTGTATCCTGCCCGAAGAAGAAAAAACCGAGTTGCGAGAAAAGCTGGAGGCAGAGAAAGCGTCACTGGAAGGTGTGTTGGCACAGCTGGATACCCTGAAAAACTACCGTCAAACCCTGGCTTCACATGCCGAACTGGAAAACGCGTTGGCAGCGGCAATTGCACAGAGCGAGGAAGCGGAAAAAGCATTGAAAGAGGCAACACCACGGCGTGATGAGCTCAGCATGGTCGAAAAAGTGCAGCCTGCCCATGCCGATTTTACCCAACTTCAGCACACACGGCTGTCGTTGACGCAACTAAAAAACAACATTGAATCGCGGACAGCAGCGTTGCAAACCCTAACTGGGGAGATCATCACGGCGACGGATGCGCTGACAGCATCGCAAAATATCCTGAGTACAGCACAGGCCCAGTGGGTGGAGGCCGAGCCAAAACTCCGCCGCGCGTCGGAGATGGACACAGAACACCGTGCCATCAAACAGCAACTGGACGATATGCAGGGTCAACTGCAAGAGCGTGATGGCAAGATAAACAAGGCGCGCGCTGAGTTTGAGCAAAAACGGCGAGCTCACTATCAACTGGAAGAGCAAATAGCGGCACTGAAACACGAACTGGCCCAATTCGGGGATTTTTCGGGGATTGCAGAGCAGTACCAACCTGTGCTGGATAACCTTGAGCAATACCTGGTTGCAAACCGACAATATGCGGAAGCGGAAGCGGAAATCCAGAAACTGCAACATTTCCAGCAACAGGTAGAGCGGGACCTTGCCGGTATTAGCCACCAACAGGAGATTCTGGCCAAAGAACGCGGGCAACTGGAAGAGCAGCTTGCCGACGCGGATACCGACACTCTGGAGAAAGCGCAGAAAGAGGACTATGCCCGTTATGAACAGCTTCAGCAGCGCCATGAGCATTTCCGCAAGCTGCAATATGCCAGCAATGAATGGTTGAACCTCCTGGAACACAAAGCGCGCCTGATCCAGGAAAAAAACAGCCTGACGTCGGTCATTGAAAGTGCCACCAAACAACTGTCGGACATTGAGCCAACGTTCAACACACGGGTGGCCCAATATGAAGAGGCAGAGCGGGCCCTAAACCAGAGCATGGCGGTAGTGAGCCTGGCGGAATACCGCAGCCAGTTGGAAGAAGGTCAGCCCTGTCCGTTGTGTGGTTCGGGGCATCACCCCTACCGCGAGCATAACCCGGTGGTTGAAGGTGTGCTGGGTAGCCAACGCCAGAGGCTACAGACGTTGCAGTCTGAATTGCGCCAACTGGAAAGTGAACGCCATTATTTCCATCAGCAGCGCCAGCAAGCGCAGCAACAAATGCCACACTGGGAGCAGCAGTGGCAGGAGTTGGACTACCATGTGCAACGCCAGAAGGCTCTACTGGCGCCGCTTCTGGAAGAAGCGGGTGAGGTCACTGAGTATTTGGAACATGATGATCCAAATGCATTTGGATCATGGGTAGACGAAAGCCATCAAAAGGCGAAAGAAAACTACCAGGAAATGGAAAGCCTTTATCACACGCTGGAAAACCGTCGCCAGCGTCTGGGGTATGTGCAGCGGTGGCAACAACAGCTCATGCAGTTGGGACAACGTGAAAACCAATTGCAAACTCATGCCCATCAGGTCGCCCAACAGAAGACGCAAAGTGATGAGCGAATCAAGGCGCTGCAGGAGCGCTTAGTGGCAGCGAAAGAAAGCATCCGCTCGCGTCATAACGCGCTGGACGATTTGTACGGAGACAGCTCTTGGCTGAATATGCTGCAGCACTATGGCGCAGAGCGTTATATCCGTGAGATGCAACAACGTATCAAGCACTACCTGTCACTTCGTGAAAAGTTGCAGGAGTGCGAAAAACAGCTCACACCTCTGGTGCCTGACATGGCGGCCCTTGAGCAGGCGTTGAAGACATTACAACTTCACCAAAATGAAGCCATTGACGCTTACCACATTCTGGCGGAGAAAGCGCAGCTGCAATACAAAGCGCGGAGGGCTGTGCTGGATGTCGACGATCTGGCTGGGTATGAAGCGTCACTGAAATCGGCGTTGGAAACAGCCCGTAGCAGGGAAAAAGAGTGTGAAGCCGTCTTGTCGTCACTGACCGAAAAGCGGGCTGCTGACAGGGCGGCGCTGGAAGCCGCAGAGGCACAGCGTAAAGACACTGACAAACAACACCGCGAGGTGGTGCACCGTTGGCTGAAATGGCAACAGACATTCAACCTGACTGAGTCTGCTTTGATCCAATTACTGGCCAAAGATGCGAATTGGGTAACCAGCGAGCGTGCTGCCCTGAAAGCCTTGGATGATGCCATGCAAGTTGCCAGCACCCTGCGCAATGAGCGAGAGGGCCGCTTACGTGAGAGTCAGGAGGCTGTCGATCAAGCGTTGACGTGGTTGACGGAGCGTGGCGCTGACGACGATGAAAAAGCCACGGCATTGAAAAACGCGCTGGATGTGCAGAAAGCGGAAATCGAAGAATCGGTGTTTTCGGTCAGGCGTACATTGGAGGCCTCTGAGCAGGCTGAAGCACAGGCAGGCGAACTCAGATCCCAGCTTGAAAAACAGCAGCAACACGCAGAAATGTGGATGAAAATTGCCGATCTGATTGGCTCTGCTTCCGGCAATAAATTCCGTAACCTGGCGCAGTCGCTCACCTTGCAACAATTGGTGTTGGAAGCCAATGTCCACCTGCAGGAACTGGCGCCGCGCTATGCGCTGCAAACCGTGCCATCCAGTCCACTTTCCCTGCAGGTGGTGGATCATGACATGGGCGATGAAGTACGCAGTGTTGAGTCGCTCTCCGGTGGGGAAAGTTTTCTGGTTTCGCTGGCATTGGCACTGGCGCTCGCATCGCTGGCCGCAGATACGCGGCAGTTAGGTTCGCTGTTTATTGATGAGGGCTTCGGTACCCTGGATCCGGACAGTCTCGAAATGGCGCTTGCCTGCCTTGATACCCTGCAGGCTGATGGCAGACAGATTGGCGTGATATCACATGTTGGCACATTGGTGGAAAGGATTGGCACACAAGTGACTGTTGAAGCGCTGGGCGGCGGTGTCAGCCGGGTACAGGTGCGGGGCTGAATGAATGATAGTCAGAAAATGCCTTTATTATTGGGCGGTTGGTGGCTGCATTTTTATTCATCTCTCACGGAAGGTCACAAAACTGTCATAATAGAATCACATAATGACACCCAAGAAATGCACATAAACCTCTAACTGGGTATGGAAAAATGGTAAGACGGATACTTGTTGTCGAAGATGAAGCACCGATTCGCGAGATGCTGTGCTTCGTACTGGAACAAAAAGGTTATCAGGCCGTAGAAGCAGAAGATTATGACAGTGCTCTGGAAAAAATCTGCGAGCCTTACCCTGAACTGATCCTGATGGACTGGATGCTGCCAGGCGGCTCGGGGATCAACCTGATCAAACACCTTAAACGTGATGAACTGACCCGACAGATCCCGATCGTGATGCTCACAGCGCGTGGTGAGGAAGAAGACAAAGTACGTGGCTTGGAAGTGGGCGCAGATGACTACATCACCAAGCCTTTTTCGCCCAAAGAGTTGATGGCACGATTGAAAGCTGTCATGCGCCGCGTATCACCTACTTCGCTGGACGATGTGATTGATGTGCAGGGCCTCAAGCTTGATCCTGTTTCACACCGCGTCACGTCCAACGATAAGCCGCTGGAGATGGGGCCAACCGAGTTTAAAATGTTGCACTTTTTTATGACCCATCAAGAGCGAGTTTACAGTCGCGAACAGCTTCTTAATAACGTATGGGGCACCAACGTTTATGTGGAAGATCGTACTGTTGATGTGCATATTCGTCGTTTAAGAAAAGCGCTTGAAGAGCACGGGCACGACAAGCTGGTACAAACCGTGCGTGGTGCGGGCTACCGCTTCTCAACGCGCATCTGATAACACATTGTTCATCTGTCGCCCGAAGGCCACCGGGCGATATCGTGGAGACATAAATGGTCGAAAGACTGACATGGAAAAAGCTGGCTCTGGAGCTGGCTTTTTTTTATCTACCCTGGTTTCTTATTGGCGGTTTTTTTGGCGGCCTTCCCTGGCTGTTGCTGCTGGCAACGGTGTTGGTGTTGTTGTGGAACTTCTATCACCAGCTCAAACTGTCTGACTGGCTGTGGAAAGAGCGCAGTCTGATACCGCCGACCGGCTCTGGGAGTTGGACGCCGCTGTTTAATGGCATTTATCGCTTACAAAAACGTAACCGCCGTCGGCGTAAAGAGTTGACGAATCTGATCCGCCGTTTCCGCAACGGCGCTGAATCTTTGCCTGATGCCGTGGTCGTGTTTGAGCATGATGGCTCGATTGTCTGGTGCAACAAGCTGGCACAGGAGCTGCTCGGTTTCCGCATGCCAGATGATGCAGGCCAGTACATTGCCAACCTTATCCGTACTCCGGAATTTATTGAGTACCTGGGGCGCGCAGAGCTTGGTGAACCGTTTGAGATGCGCTCCACGCTGCATGCCTCGAAAACCCTGGAGTTCCGAACCATGCCTTATGCGGAAGGGGAATACCTGATGGTGGTGCGTGATATCACCCAGTTGAAACAACTGGAAGGCATGCGCCGTAACTTCTTTGCCAACGTCTCCCATGAGCTTCGCACCCCGATGACGGTGCTGCGTGGTTATCTGGAAATGTCAGAAGATCCGGACATGCTGGCGGGGCCAATGTGGAATAAAGCCCATGGCGTGATGACAGAGCAGTTAACTCGCATGGAGAGCCTGGTGGAACAACTTCTGACGCTGTCGAAGATAGAAGCGAGTGTGAAAATCGCCCTTGATCAGAAAGTTGATGTGCCGGCGATGCTGGATGTGCTGGAAAAAGAGGCGCGGACCTTGAGTGGCGATAAGGCGCATGACTTTGAATTTGATATCGACCATTCCCTGAAGGTGCTGGGGGATGAAGACCAGCTTCGCAGTGCAATTTCCAACCTGGTGTATAACGCGGTGAAGCACACCCCGGCTAGCGCGAAAATCAAGGTTCGCTGGTTCAAGTCCCGAAAGGGGCCCCGGTTGGAAGTGATTGACAGTGGTGAGGGTATTGCGCCGCAACATATTGACAGGCTGACAGAGCGTTTTTACCGGGTGGATAAAGCGCGTTCACGTGAAACCGGCGGTAGCGGTCTGGGGCTTGCGATAGTGAAGCATGCGCTGAACCATCACGAATCCGAACTTGAAATTAACAGTAAAGTCGGCGAGGGCAGTACGTTTTCATTTACGCTCCCGGAGCGCCTGGCATGCTGATACGGGCTCTGATCTTAATTGGATTGTTATTGATGGTGCCACCTTCGCTAGCTGAAGATCACCTGCCTGCGTATCACCGCATAGAAAATGTGTCCGGCAACCTCTCGACCGTCGGATCAGATACCCTTGCCAATCTGGTGACCCAGTGGGGTAGCCTGTTTAAACAGTACTATCCCAGTGTTAATGTGCAGATTCAAACCTCTGGCTCATCAACCGCTGTGCCAGCATTGATCGAAGCCACGACGCAGTTTGGTACCATGAGCCGGGAGATGCACCCGCGCGAGATTGAACTGTTCGAGCGCAGGTATGGTTATCCCCCGACGGCCATCAAAGTGGCCATTGATGCGATGGCGATTTTTGTCCACCAGGACAATCCCATCGATGTGCTGAATATGAGGCAAGTGGATGCGTTGTTTTCCCAAACGCTGCGGTGTGGCGCCAATGCGCGCATCGAAAAATGGGGGCAGCTTGGTCTGTCGGGCAACTGGAAAAAACGGAACATTCAACGTTTTGGCCGCAATTCAGTCTCAGGCACCTACGGTTTTTTTAAAGATCAGGCGCTGTGTGACGGTGACTTCCGGCCAGATGTGAATGAGCAGCCGGGTTCCGCTTCTGTGGTGCAATCTGTCAGCACGTCGCTGAATGCCATTGGTTATGCGGGCATTGGCTACCGCACGGCTGGCGCAAAAATGTTGCCGCTGGACGTAGATGGCGAGCGGGTTTACGCCACTACCGGAAACGTGATCTCTGGGCGTTATCCGTTATCCCGCTATCTCTATGTCTATGTCAACAAAGTGCCGGGCAAGCCCTTGCCGCGCATGGAGGCTGAATTTATTAGGATGATCCTTTCAAGACAGGGGCAAGCTTTGGTGGGGGCTGAAGGATTTGTTCCCTTGCCAAAAAATCTGATTGAACAACAGCTTAACGAGCTTGACCTGTAACCATACAAACACGGCTTCCTTGCTCTGTCACCTTGACCTTGGCTTGGTTCCGTGTTTTATCCCTTTACCTTGAGCTTCCAGCCCACCGCTTCCCAATAGTTTTTCTCTGTCTCCAAGTCTGCAGCAAGCAGGGTATTCTGGTTTAACCCGTTTTCTGGAAAGGTGAGTGACCAACAATCATCGTTGGTCTCGAGTTTGACATCTTTTACCGGCTCCCCACTTCGCTGTACGTTGAGTACACAGGCCAGACGCAGTGAACGGATAAGCGGATAAATATGTTTTACTTTGAACAGGGTGAATTCAGGCATGTCTGCCAGCTTCAGCGCTTTGCGGTGAAAGCGGGTCAGAGTTGCCAGTACGGTTTGTTGTTCCTGATTAAAACCGGGCAGGTTGGTGTTTTGGAGGATATAGGCAGAATGTTTATGAAAGCCTGAATGGGCGATACTGAGGCCAACTTCATGGAGTAATGCCGCCCAGCTCAGTAAGATAGCCAGCTCTGCCTTTTTCGGACTGAGCTGCGGCTCTGCTTGAAGGTAAAAGTGCTCAGCGATCTGCTGCACATTCTCTGCATGTTGCAGGTCAATATGGTATCGCTGAGCCAGGTCCGAGGCAGTACGGCTTCGGATGTCGCAGTGCTGGAAGCGTTCTTCCATTTCATACAGCAGTCCTTCACGTAGTGCACCGCTGGAAAATACCATGCTGTCGATATTCAGGGCATGAAAAACCCCTGACAGGATTGCAAGCCCCGCGGCAAATACTGGTTGCCGCTCTTCGGGTAAGCCTGGAAGAGTCAGTGTTCGGGCTGATTTAAAGGTGATGACTTGATCAATCAGATCATCAAGGCGTTTTCGGGTGATGATGCCATCTTCGTGTCCACTGGCGATCAGCACTTCACGAATCGCTTTTATCGTGCCCGACGAGCCCATTGCTTCGTTCCAGCCACAATCTTTATATTGCCGGGCAATGCTTTCCAGCTTGAGTTCAGCGGTCAGTTGGGCTTGTGCAAAGCCTCTGACAGAAATCTGCCCATCGTTGAAAAAACGCTGGTTGTAGCTGACACAACCCATATGCTTGCTGGTTACAAGGAGAGGGTTAAAGCCGTTGCCGATCACCAGCTCAGTGCTGCCGCCGCCGATATCAACCACCAGTTTCTTACCTTCCCCCGGTTGGGTATGGCAGACACCAAGGTAAATCAGACGCGCTTCCTCTACCCCGGGAATAATTTCAATCGGATAGGGAAAAACGTTACGGGCACGCCGGACAAAAACCTGGCTGTTCCTGGCCTCACGCAAGGTGAATGTGGCCGCTACGCGCACATTTTGTTCGTCAAACCCCTGGAGACGCTCAGCGAACATGGCCAGACAATCGACACCACGATCAATGGCGGCATTATCCAGATTCTTGTGATCATCGAGCCCGGATGCCAAGCGTACACGCTGCTTATGGCGGCTGATGATTTGAAGGCTTTGCCCGACGACACGGGCAACGACCATATGGAAGCTGTTGGAACCCAAATCAATCGCTGCAATTTCCCGTGGCTTTTCAGTCGGGGTGTAGTCATTCATTTTTTTGTTTGCCTGCTTGACGTTTTTCCGCGCGTTCTACGTGTTTAAGGTATTCGTAAATGGCGAGTTGTGAGCGTACTTTTTTGCGATTTCCGCGTTTAACGTAAGCGTTTGACATCTTTTCGTCGAGCACACGCGCTTTGGCCCGGTCGAGAAACTGCAACTCGAGAATGTCCATAATGCGCTGTTTGAGGCGTTCATCCTTGATGGGCGCCCCCACTTCTATCCGGTTGTCAATGTTACGTGTCATCCAGTCTGCAGAAGAAATGTAGACATCGTGATCGCCCCCGTTTTCAAATGCAAATACCCGGGGGTGTTCAAGGAAACGGTCGACAATACTGATGGCTTTAATGTTATGGCTCAGCCCTTTTACACCCGGAATGAGTGAACACATACCACGGATGACCATGCGGATTTTTACCCCTTCATTGCTCGCTTTGTAGAGCAAATCTACCAGTCCCTTGTCGACCAGGTTGTTCACTTTCAAGGTGATCCCGGCTTTGCGTTTTGCCTTGGCATGCTCAATTTCACGCTCAATCAACCGGTATATCCTTGAACGTGAGTTGCGTGGGGATACAATCAGGTGTGAGAACTTGACCGGTTTGTACGGGTTTTCGATAAAGTTAAACACTTTACGTACTTCTGTGGTGAGGGATTTATCCGCGGTAAACAGTGAAAAGTCCGTGTAGATACGTGCGGTTTTTTCGTGGAAGTTCCCCGTACCGATATGGGCATATTCTTGAAGCCCGTCGTCCTCTCGGCGGGTAATTAAACAGAGCTTCGAGTGGATTTTAAGGCCCGGTGTCCCGAATACGACTTTGACACCTGCATCGGTCAGCATGCGGGCCCATTCAATGTTGGCTTCCTCATCAAAACGGGCTTGCAGTTCCACCACCACGGTCACGCGTTTGCCGTTATTGGCGGCGTCAATCATGGAGTTGATGATACGGCTGTTTTTCGCCACCCGGTAGATGTTTATGCGGATGCTTCTTACTTTCGGATCGAAGGATGCCTGACGTACCAGTTCGGTCATATGACGGAAGGTGTGGTAAGGGTAGTACAGCAAAATATCCCGCTCGCGGATGGCATCGAAGGCGTTTTTTCTGGTTGTGAAATCGGCTGATTCAATCGGGGGCAGCGGCGGGTTTTCCAGGTACTTCATCCCAACATTCGGAAAGCCGATGAAATCTTTAAAGTTGTGGTAGCGGGCACCGGGCAGCACGCTGTCATAATCTGAGAGTTTCAGCATCTGGATGATTTTTTTTACCATCTCATCGGGCATATCACGTTGGTAAACAAAGCGCACTGGCAAGGCAGTCAAGCGCTGGTCCAAACTGTCTGACATGTTTTCAAGCAGGCTGTGGTCGACTTCATTGGTCAGGTCGTATTCTGCATCCCGGGTCATTTTCATGGCGTAGGCTTCGGCACTGTCGTAGTCAAACAGGCCACTGAAAATTTCATCCAGACAGAGACGGATAATGTTGTCGAGCAGGATGATGGTTTTTCGGCGGCGTCTGCCTTTGGGCTCCGGCACCTTGATGAAACGTTCGATCTCATCGGTTGGGATTTCAATCAAGGCGTAATAGGGAAGCTGGTCTGCTTTTCTCAGTTCGATGGCCAGATAGGAGTAGGCATCTTTTAGAAATGCCAGCACATCCATATCATCTGTCAGGATAATCGGCGTGATGTGGGGGAGCAGGTTGCTGACAAAGTGTCTTTTCAGCCAGTTTTGCTGGTATTCGGTCAGTTGTCTTTCGTTGACCAGAAAGATGTGGCGCCGCGCCATTTCCAGCAGAATGTCGTTATAAAGGTGATCGAAATCCTGATTGAGTTTGAGGACTTTATTCTGGATTTTATTGAGGAGCTTTTTGGCTTTGTTGTCGCCACCTTGCTCCTCGTTGATCAATATGCGGCGCTTTACATCGGCAAACCGAACTTGGTAGAACTCATCGAGGTTGCTGGAAAAAATCCCCAGAAAGCGAACCCGTTCGATGATGGGGACGTTTTTGTCTGCCGCTTCCTGCAATACCCGTTCGTTAAAAGACAACCAGCTTAACTCTTTATCAATGTAAAGCGTCTCCTCGCTCATCCTTTTCCCTTTTTAGGCAATATCGCTTTCATCAAACTCCACGATCAGATCATCAGAAAGCTGTTCCAGTGCGTCACCAAGATCGTCCAGCGAGAGGGTGTTAGCGATGTCGAGATCAAACTCGGCGTTGAATATCACGCCGCCAAAATTGGCCGCGCTTTGAGTGTTTGTTTCCAGATTGTTGATGTTGATTCCAAATTTGGCAATTTCACGCGTGACTTCCTGAACTATCCCGGGGCGGTCGTTCCCTGTGACGGACAGCGTATGGGTGGTGGTATCCATTTCTGTTTGTGGTGTTGCGTTTGCGATAAGGACATTTAAATCGGGAATGCGGTTCAGCGCGTCTTTGAGTGCGTCAGCATTGTCTTCATTGATATCAATTTGGACAATGCCTGCAAATTTTCCTGCAAGTTTACTCAGGCTGCTGGCTTGCCAACTTCCCTGATGCTGGAATACGGTATCGGAGAGTGTTTCTACCAGACCTGGGCGATCTGTGCCGATGAGGGTGATAACTAGCTGCTTCATGGTCGAATCCTTTACGTCAACAGCGGAAGGGGAAATGCTCATTATTAGAGCGGTTTGAAACCCCTGTCTACCTTGGGCGAAACAAGCACTTCCGATCTGTGCCTCATATCAATGTTAATCGAGACTATCGATGTTTTATTACACTTTGATTTCGGGTGAGTAATAGCGTCTTAGAGGCTGGGCTGTCACATTTGTGTCATCAAAAATAAATATTATAAACCGCTTAACTAATCGATGAGGTACCAATGGCAAACGCCACCCATGCGCTGACCCAGGGAGATATCCGGCGGCGTTTCAAAGACAGACTTGCGCGCCTTTCCGTCACGGGTGGTGGCATTGCGGTGTTACTGGCGTTGTTGTTGATTTTCTTCTACCTCGCTTATGTGGTGTTGCCGCTGTTCAAAAGCCCGTCGGTTTCGGTTGATCATGTTCTGGAAATTGGTTTTGAGCATCCTGCCGAACAACTGGGCATAGATGATAATAACCAGTTGGGTTATCGCTATTCTGATCAGGGTATGTTGACCGTCTTTTCACTGGAGGGCGAAGGCAACGTCGTCGCACGTGAGCAGTTGGCTGTCGCACCAACCAGCTTTTATTCTCCCCATCCTTATGCCGGGATCAGTGCATATGGATTGAAAGATGGCACCGTCAGCTTTCAGCACCTGCGTTTTCTTTCCCACTATGTTGATGGCGTGCGCACGTTTACTCCGGATATCCAGAAACTGGATAGCGTGAAACTTGGGAACGGTGACCCTATTTCCAGCTTGTCTTTTGCCCAGAGAAACAATAGCCGGGTGATTGCTGCGGTGACGGGAAATATGCTCAATGTGGTGATTGATAATGCGGGCAAAGAGCAACATATTAAATTACCGACTCAGACCGGTGCCAATGTTGTGATCACCCCCAATGGGCGTAGACTGTTTGAATTGGCTGGTCATACGTTGAATGTGTATTCGTTTTCAGAGCGTGAGCTGACGCTGCGTGAGTCGGTCGATATTACCGCAGTAACGGGAG
Source organism: Grimontia hollisae CIP 101886 (assembly GCF_000176515.1). Taxonomy (GTDB): domain Bacteria; phylum Pseudomonadota; class Gammaproteobacteria; order Enterobacterales; family Vibrionaceae; genus Enterovibrio; species Enterovibrio hollisae. The sequence continues at coordinate 1,190,576 of NZ_ADAQ01000013.1, read as the reverse complement.
CCATGCCTCAATCCATGACACTGCTTGCCGGCGGTCACTCGTTGATGGTGCGCCTTGATGACGGCAGGATCACCCAATGGTTTGATGTGGCGAAAGCCAACCAGCGTTCGTTAACCATGGTACGTGAGTTCGCATCAGAAAACGGTCTGCTGGCGGTAGAACCTCACCGCAGCGTATTTGTGAATCTGTCATCCAGCGGGGCGTTGACGTTCTGGCACGCCCCGAGTGAGACCCAGGATGTATTCGATATACCGGATGTTGCTGGTCAGATTGATGCGTTGGCTTTTTCTCCCCGCGCCGATCGTTTGCTGGTTGAAAGGGGCGGCTCACTGATCCTGCTGAAGGTGGATAATCCGCACCCGGATGTGAGCATCGGTTCACTGTGGAAGAAAATCTGGTATGAAGGGTATGACGCGCCTGGTTACGTTTGGCAGTCAACCTCTGGCAGTGAGTCGTTTGAAGGTAAGCTCAGTGTCATGCCGGTGGTGTTCGGTACCATCAAGGTGGCTGCCTATGCATTATTTTTTGCCATTCCTCTGGCGGTTGGTGGGGCTATCTATACAGCCTATTTTATGCCCGCTAGCATGAGGAAAGTGGTAAAGCCGACCATTGAGATCATGGAAGCGTTGCCCACGGTAATTCTCGGTTTTCTTGCCGGGCTCTGGCTTGCACCTGTTATCGAAACTCGCCTTCCGGCTGTGCTCCTGATGTTTGTCTCTATGCCGGTTTCATTCCTGCTGTCCGCAGTTATTTGGGCGTTTTTGCCTAAGGTTGTCCGCAAGAAATTGCCCCCCGGTGGTCACCTGTTTGTGCTGGTTCCTCTGATATTGGTGTTAGGTTATGTGTCGCTCACACTTGGGCCTTGGATAGAAAATACCTTTTTAGGTGGAGACAGCCGGGTGTTTGTCACTGACGTGCTGGGTGTGAATTTTGATCAGCGCAACGCTATTGTTGTCGGTGTTGCGATGGGCTTTGCGGTGATCCCAACCATTTTTACCATTGCAGAAGATGCAATTTTTTCGGTGCCGAGCCACTTAACGAATGGATCACTCGCACTCGGTGCAACCCACTGGCAAACATTGACCCGGGTTGTGCTGCTCACCGCCAGTCCCGGGATTTTCTCTGCCATTATGATGGGGCTGGGACGTGCGGTAGGAGAAACCATGATTGTGCTGATGGCAACAGGGAATACCCCATTGATGGAATGGAATCCCTTTGAAGGACTGAGAACCCTGTCAGCCAATATTGCCGTGGAAATGCCGGAATCGGAAGTGGGCAGCTCGCACTATCGTGTGCTGTTTCTGACGGCATTCATTCTGTTCTCATTTACTTTTTTGTTTAACACTGTGGCTGAGTTTGTCCGCCAGCAGTTACGGGAAAAATACCGTGCCTTGTAACTTTATCATCGCCATCCATTTACGCGCTTTGAGGCCAGCAAATGCTTAAGCGGTTAAACAGCAGCTCTCCGTGGGTGTGGGTGACCGCCGGTATGGTTAGCTTGTGTCTGGTGGCAGTGTTGGGCGTGATGTTGTTGATTGGCTGGAAAGGGCTTGCCTATTTCTGGCCTGCACCTGTGTATGAATTCAAGATAGAAACACCCCACGGTGAGGATACGGTGTTTGGCCAGATTTATGGTGTTGAGATGGTTTCCCGCCAGCAACTGGAAGAAGCGGGTGTGACCCTGAAAGCCCCCAATCTTGATGAGTATCAGCGCTTGCTTATCAAGGTTGCTAACCGGGAGCGGGAAGCGCACGATTTTATCTCAGTGCTGCAACAGGACATTCTCTCACAAACCGCACCCCCCCATATAGCGGTCATCGAACGCACGGAAAATGGGGTGTTTTTTGGTATACCGGTTGGCTATATCGACGGTGGGAAACATGTGATTGATGCGCCGGATCACGTGTTTTTTGAACAGAAAATTGCCTCGGCAGATACCCGCAGAAAAGCGATTGCCCAGATTGAACAGCGCGAGATTAAGACGGTTAATTATCAGCTGACCGCGCTGAAAAATGAGAGGTCCGCTTATATCAAAAAGGGACAGGCGGTACCGGCAAAAGTGGAAGAAGGAATTGCAACGCTGCAGCTTCGCTATCAGTCATTGGAAGACGTGCTGATGCAGCGGCGCAATGAGCTGTCGCTGGACCGTTTAGTGGTGAAAGACCGCCATGGCGAGCCCGTTACTATCGCATTAAATGACGTGCTCCGGCTTTGGTATCCTAACAATATGGACTGGCCTGAAAAGCTGACACATTGGGCACAGCAAATTGCCCATTTCGTGACGGAAAACCCACGTGAAGCCAATTCTGAAGGCGGCGTGTTCCCGGCGATATTTGGCACGGTATTGATGGTGTTACTGATGTCTGTCATGGTGACACCGCTTGGTGTATTGGCAGCGGTTTACCTGCATGAGTACGCAGGTAAGAATACCTTTACCCGCATTATTCGCATTGCCGTGGTCAACCTTGCCGGTGTGCCATCGATTGTTTATGGCGTGTTTGGTCTTGGCTTTTTCGTTTATTTCGTGGGAGGCAGCATTGATTCGCTGTTTTATTCTGATGCGTTGCCAAACCCGACATTCGGTACGCCGGGGATACTATGGTCATCACTGACACTGGCTATTTTGACCCTTCCAGTGGTGATTGTTTCTACTGAAGAGGGGTTAGCGCGTATTCCAACGTCGGTGCGCCATGGCTCGATGGCGCTTGGAGCGACACAGGCTGAAACCTTGTGGCGTATCGTGTTGCCTATGGCAAGCCCTGCTATTATGACCGGGTTGATCCTGGCGATAGCGCGGGCGGCAGGTGAAGTAGCTCCTCTGATGTTGGTCGGAGTGGTAAAAGTGGCTCCGGCGTTGCCGCTGGATGCCAACTTTCCATTCCTGCATTTGGACAGAAAGTTCATGCACCTTGGTTACCATGTCTATGATGTAGGCTTTCAAAGCCCGAACATCGAGGCTGCAAGGCCACTGGTTTACGCCACGTCACTATTGTTGGTGACGGTGATTGTCAGCCTTAATTTGGCTGCGATCACTATCCGTAACCATCTGCGGGAAAAGTACCGCGCACTGGAACAAGAGATATAACCCAACATCGCTTTAAGAGGAATTCGCAACGAAATGATATCTATCAATGCCAATATTAGATTGCCAGGTCCGGTTGATCTCTCATCTCTTCCTGATGAGCAGACCGCATTGGTGATCCGTAATCTCAACCTGTATTACAGCAATACCCAGGCATTGTTTAATATCAATATGCGTATTCCCAAAGGGAAGGTAACGGCGTTTATTGGCCCGTCCGGTTGTGGCAAATCAACCCTGCTGCGCTGCATCAACCGTATGAACGATTTGGTGGATGGGTGTAAAGTTGAAGGTGAAATCCTCCTGCATGGCACCAATGTGTACGATGAAACCATCGATGTGCCTGCGCTTCGTCGACAGGTTGGTATGGTGTTTCAACGCCCCAACCCGTTTCCCAAGTCTATCTATGAGAATGTGATTTACGGTTTGCGCCTACAAGGCGTGAAAGAGGTACGTACGCTGGATGATGCCGTTGAGCGCTCGTTACGTGCCGCGGCCCTTTGGGATGAAGTTAAAGATCGCCTTCATGACAATGCGTTTGGTTTATCGGGTGGTCAGCAGCAGCGGTTGGTGATTGCCCGTGCTATTGCGATTGAACCGGAAGTATTATTGCTTGATGAGCCGACATCCGCACTTGACCCGATTTCTACGTTGACGATTGAAGAGCTCATTAACGATTTGAAGCGTAAATACACCGTGGTCATTGTGACACATAACATGCAGCAGGCCGCACGCGTCTCTGATCAAACCGCCTTTATCAACTTAGGCAAATTGGTAGAATATGCCGATACCGACACGCTGTTTACGACACCGAAAAACAAACAAACCGAAGATTACATCACCGGCCGTTATGGTTAAGGAAACACACGCAAATGGACAATCAAAATATCAGTCGCCACATTTCCGGTCAGTTTAATACTGAGCTGGAAGCAATCCGCACCCATGTGCTGGCAATGGGGGGGCTGGTTGAGCGTCAGTTAACGGATGCACTGCGTGCGATACACTATCAGGACATCGAGCTGGCAAAAAAGGTGATCCGTGAAGATCATAAAGTCAATTCGATGGAAGTGGCTATCGACGAGGCCTGCACCCGTATCATTGCCAAACGTCAGCCCACAGCCGGTGACTTGCGGTTAGTGATTGCCATTATCAAAACCATTACCGATCTTGAGCGAATCGGTGATGTGGCTGACAGCATCGCGAGAATGGCGCTGGACAATTTTTCCAATCACCAACAACCATTCTTGGTTTCACTGGAGAACCTTGGTCACAAAGCGGCGCGGATGCTGCACGATGTTTTGGATGCGTTTGCCCGTATGGATGTGGATGCCGCGATGCAGGTTTACCATCGTGATGATCATTTGGATAAAGAGTATGAGGCGATTTTACGCCAGTTGATGACGTACATGATGGAAGACCCACGCTCGATTCCCAATGTGCTTAAAGTGATGTGGTCAGCCCGTGCTATAGAGCGGGTAGGAGACCGCTGCCAGAACATCTGTGAGTACATTATTTACTTTGTGAAAGGCAAAGATATCCGCCATACCAACAAAGAGCAGTTGGAGAAAATGCTGAAATAGCGATTGTCTGGATGCAGATCTGAGAGGCAATAAAAAACCCGCGAAAGCGGGTCAGATTGCTGACTAACCCCGCTTTTTCAAGCGGGGTTTTCTTTTGTTAGCGGCCGAAGGCCGCGATCACGCTATTTTTCCATATTGTTATGTTCAGGCTGCTTTTAGCCCATAGACGCTAAATTGCGTCACTATCTGGACTATTTGGCGCGCATTGAGCCCAGTTTTGCGAAGATAAGCCTCCATCAGGGCTATCTTCTTGATGTTCTGTGCCGCTGCCGCCAGAAAGCACTGGATTTGTACTTTCAACAAGCCTCGGAATCTCGCATAGCGATGACCATGGTGCTGTTTGGCATCCGCGAAGCTGCGCTCCACCGTCTCTGCCCGTCGTCGGTACACTTTCTTTCCCCAGGCAGTCAGTCTCAGAGCGTTGGCATTCTCAACCGATTTCTCGAACAGGTGCCGGGTTATCACCCGTTTGTGGTTTTTACTCTTGGTGCAATCCTCACGCAGTGGGCAGGTTTTGCATGTCTGCGGATCAGAGTGATATTCACGGTATGCCTGACGGTTGGTGGTCTTGTAAATCAGCTCCTGTCCCTGAGGACAGAGATAGCGGTCCGTCTCTTTATCGTAATGAAAGTGCTTTTTCTTGATAGGATTCTTCGTACGGTGAGGCCGGCGGTATCCCATCACCGGCAGGATTTGGCGCTGCTCCAGTTCATGGCAGATAGTCGCGGTGAAGTAACCAGCATCAAGCCCGGCGGCAACAGGCGAGAGCGTAAAGCGCGCTAACGTGGTATCCAGACGAGCGATATACGGTTGGGCATCATTCACATTGCCTGGCGTGACATGGGTGTCGAGGATGATGCCGTGTTTGCCGTCGACGGTGCGATGGTCAAGGTAGAAGAAGCCCTGTGGTTTTTGGTCCCGTGTCATGAACCCGCTGTCTGGGTCGGTGGTGCTGACTTTGGTGTTTTTCTCAATGTGACCATCTTTCGGCTTGAGTGGGCGTTTTCCTTCTGCTGCGCGGTCAGCGTCAACCGCTTCATCCAACAGCTCGGCATAAGCGCTGACGTTTTGTTTCACTAGTTCGTTACGGTATTTACGCTTGTTGGCATTGGCTTTCAGGTGAGTGCTGTCGGTAAACAAGGTACGTCCATCGACCATGCCTTTGCTCATCGCCTGTTCGACGATACGGATGAAGATGCGTTCGAACACGTCGGTATCGTTGAAGCGACGGCGGCGATTCTGGCTCAAGGTGGACGCATCAATCACCTTTTCAGTGAGTGACATTCGCAGGAACCAGCGGTAAGCGACATTGACCTCGATGTCTTTGACGAGCTGGCGTTCACTTTTGGCGCCGAAGAGGAAGCCAAGGAGCAGGATTTTGAACAGGCGAACGGGGTCTATCGCAGGGCGGCCATTGTAGTGGCAATAGAGGTGGGCGACCTCGTCGCGGATAAATTCAAAGTCGACGGCAGCATCGATTTTGCGAACGAGATGGTTTTTGGGGACCAACTGTTCGAGTGTCACCATCTCGATTTCATATTGCTGAGGGCCAGGGTCTTTAAGCATGTCACCACATCCATGATTGGTTTGCTTATCCCTTATTAGATCAAAGCCCCAGCCAAATGGCCAGGGCTTTGTCAGCAGTCTGACCCGCGAAAGCGGGTTTTTTTATTGCACAACTTCAAAAAAACCGGAACTTGGTTGATAGTCCCCTTTCATGCCAATCAACAAGCTATTGTTGTCGAAAGAGAGGATCAGCTCTTTTTGCTCAGACTCTTCATGTCCGGGTTTCACATATTGAACAAAATACCAAGTTTTAGGGTAGCCAGATTCGACTAGCATTGGTGAGCCAAGCAAAAACTTAACTTGCTCTTTGGTCATACCGAATTTGAGCTCTTCAACCGCATTTTGGTCGATGTAATTTCCCTGATTGATGTCTATGCGGTAAACCAGCTTGTTGGCCCAGGAGCAACCTGAAAGGCTGATCAGAACAAGTGCTGCCGTAACGATCTTTTTCCAATGCATGACGTCTTACTTTATGTCCCAAATAAGAAATGATAATAAACGAGCTGGTAAGAGAAGTAAAAAATTCTTGTCTCAATTTATCTATTCAGCTGTGCATTTTGGAATAGTTTGTTTCTCAGGCAGCAACCAGTAATTCCTTGGCGTTTGCCAACGTATGCGCGGTAATTTCACTGCCACCGAGCAAACGGGCTAATTCCTTAACCCGTGATGGGGTATCCAGTAGAGCCATACGAGTTGTAGTTTGGCCGTTTTCACTGGTTTTGGCCACAAACATTTGCTGATGGCCGCAACCGGCAACTTGCGGCAGGTGTGTGACACACATAACTTGTGTGGACTCTCCGAGTTTGCGCAGCAGCTTACCGACAATGGCGGCTGTCGGGCCGCTGATGCCTACATCCACTTCGTCGAAAATCAGGCTTGGGGTATCAACTTTCTGTGCTGTTATTACCTGGATGGCGAGCGAGATACGTGACAGCTCCCCGCCAGATGCCACACGCCCTAGTGCCTGCATGGGTTGGCCGGGGTTAGTAGAAACCAGAAACTCGATATTGTCGATTCCCAGCGGTGATAAGTGGCTGGTTGGCTGGCTATCAAGGGCGATATGGAACTTGCCGTTTTCCATACTGAGTTCGTGCATGCTGGCTGATATCAGATTGTCCAGCTCTTTGGCATAACGTTTACGACTCTTGCTGAGTTTTTCTGCAGCGACCAGACATGCCTGATGTTTTAGATCTACATTGGCGGCCAGTTGTTCAATCTGATTGTCGCTGTCGTTCAGGTTTTCCAGTTCATTTACCAGAGTTTGATGGGTAGCGAAGAGCTCGTCTGGTGATACCTGGTGCTTGCGCGACAGGCGCATAATGGTTGCCATGCGCTCGTCCAGATAACTCAACCGTGCCGGATCCATATCCAGGCGATCCATATAACTTGAGATCTCATGGCTGGCTTCTTGCACTTGGATACACGCTTCATCCAGCATCTGGGTCAATTCGTTGAACCGGTTATCCATCGCAGCGAGCTCTGCCAGTTTTTGCTGGGCAAATTGCAGCAGTTGCATGGCGTTGTTTTCTTCACCATCACTCAACGCCTGCAATACACTTTGGCTGCCAATAGCGATGTCACCGCAATTTGAAAGACGGCGGTGCTCTTCCTCAAGCTCAGGATATTCATTTTCGCCTAATGCCAGTTCATTGAGCTCATTGACCTGATACTCCAGCAACTGGCGCTGTGCTTCCAATGCTTCTTTATTTTTCTCCAGTTGCTTGAGCTCATTCCTCGCCGCGCGCCAGTCTTGATAGCGTTGGCGCATTGTGGCGAGAAGGTGCTGGTGGCCAGCGTACTGATCGAGCAGTGTCAGTTGGTAATCATTTTTCATCAGCAGTTGGTGAGCATGCTGACCATGAATATTGATAAGATGCTGTCCCAGTGATTTTTGTTGGGAAGCCGGAACAGGACTGCCATTGATATAGGCGCGGGAGCGGCCTTCTTTGGAGATAACACGCCGCAAAATACATTCATCACCATCGGCCAGTTCATTGTCTTCAAGCCAACGTCTTGCGGCCGGGTTATTTTGCAAATGAAACTGCACCACAATGTCGGCTTTATCTTCGCCGGGGCGAACCATGGCAGCGTCAGCGCGATCGCCCAAGCATAAGCCTAATGCATCAATCGCGATCGATTTACCTGCACCAGTTTCACCGGTAATAGTGGTCATTCCTGGTTGGAAATCCAGCTCGAGTGCTTTAACAATGGCAAAGTTTTGAATTGTGATGTGTGCCAGCATGACTATATACCTGTATTTATCACCACCTGTTGTTTTGCACAGTATATACTGTGTTTGTATACAGTAAAGATGTTCAGGAATGAATTTGCCATCAAATTGTGATGCAGGTTAAAAAACAAACAGAGGACAGGCCGGGCATAAAAAGAGCAGCCTAAGCTGCTCTTTTTTATCGATATGTTCAGTTCCCTAAAATAACTTACTGGACCAACCCAGTTTGGTGCGCAGGGTTTTGTAGTAACTATAGTTTTTGGGGTGAATTAGCTTCAGCAGTGAAGGGCTACGGTAAATGTGGACTTCATCGCCCGGGTTCACCGGCAGGGAAACCTGGCTGTCGCAACTGACTTCCAGCGTGCTGCCATTGTCCGGCGACACCACCAGTTTGATATGACGTTTGGCATCCACCACTAAGGGCCGGCTCGACAACGTGTGTGGGAACATCGGCACCAGCGAAATAGCGTCAATGCTGGGCGACAGAATGGGTCCGCCACCAGACAGACTGTACGCGGTAGAGCCCGTCGGTGTGGAAATAATGATGCCATCTGAGCGCTGAGAAAACGCGAAGTTGTCATCGATATAGACTTCAAACTCAATCATATGGGCAACTTGCCCCGGATGAAGGACGGCTTCATTGAGCGCGGCGTTATGACTTTTTACTTGGCCGTGACGGTGAACTTCTGCTTCTAAGAGAAAGCGGTGATCTTCCACGTATTCGCCTGCCAGCACTGAGCTCAATGCTTCTTCATAATCATCAGGATCGAGATCGGTGAGGAAACCGAGGTTGCCACGGTTTACACCGACAACAGAAATATCAAACCGGGAAAGGACACGGGCAGCACCCAGCATATTGCCATCACCACCAATCACAATGGCAAGATCAGCTTTTGCGCCCAAAGAGAGCAGGTCGTGAAAATCTTCGGCAGGGATATCCAGGTAGTTATCAAGTCGGTTGTCGATCAGCGTGCGATAACCTTGATGTGTCAACCATTTATAGAGGCTTTCATGGGTTGCGACCGCATCGGGGTTTCGCGGTTTTCCGACCAAAGCAATAGTGCTAAAACGCTTTGCCATCTTGTTGATCCTACACTGTTTAGTGGCTTGAGTATAAGTGATTGCCCTTCCGTTGTCGTGCTTTCGGGGAACAGACACCTTGAAACGTGAGTATTCATCCCCATAATAAGCAAAACCGTCGAGATTGATGACCCAATGTATGAGATTTTGGGGCATCAACACAGTGTATTGTGTCGGAGAGAGCATGAGCAAAGAAGAAAACAAGATCCAGGAAGAAGAGTTGCAAAATGAAGCGGTGGACGCGCAGGCTGAAGAAAATGCCCTAGATGCTGAAACCGATGCAATGATCAGCCGGATCACTGAGCTTGAGGCTGCACTTGAAGCAAGTGAAGCAAAAGTCAAAGAGCAACAAGACAGCGTTCTGCGTGCACGTGCAGATGTGGAAAACATGCGTCGTCGCACAGAGCAGGAAATCGATAAAGCGCGTAAGTTTGCTCTGGAACGTTTTGCCAACGAACTGCTTCCTGTTATCGACAACATGGAACGCGCGGTGGAAATGGCTGACCGCGAAAACGAGACCCTGAAACCCATGGTTGAAGGTGTTGAGCTGACACTGAAAACCATGAAAGACGCGGTGGAGAAATTTGGCTTGAAAGAGCTGAACCCTCAGGGCGAACCGTTCAACCCTGAATTCCATCAGGCAATGTCTATTCAGGAAAGCGAAGAGCACGCACCAAACACTGTGATGCTGGTGATGCAAAAAGGCTATGAACTCAATGGCCGCGTTGTTCGTCCAGCAATGGTCATGGTGTCTAAAGCACCTGCTGGTAACGTAGACGAGCAAGCGTAATCGGCATTTTCAAAGAAAAACCCGCATGTTGCGGGTTTTTTCCATTTCAGGCCTTGAAAGCCAATAAGTCGCCCTTATTTAAGAGGCATCAAAAAGAAAATTTAAAAATTTTTCTTGTGCAGGGTTGAACCCTAAAACGCGACCCCCATATATGGGTTAACGTAACATAGACGTAAGACGAATTTTCGGAGAAAACCAAATGGGTAAGATCATTGGTATCGACTTGGGTACTACCAACTCATGTGTAGCAGTACTGGACGGTGACAAGCCACGCGTAATCGAAAACGCGGAAGGCGATCGCACAACGCCATCAATCATCGCGTACACCCAGGATGGTGAAACCCTGGTGGGTCAGCCAGCAAAACGTCAGGCAGTGACCAACCCAGAAAACACGCTGTTTGCAATCAAACGACTGATCGGTCGTCGCTTCGAAGACGAAGAAGTTCAGCGTGATATCGAAATCATGCCTTACAAAATCGTTAAGGCTGACAACGGCGACGCTTGGGTTGAAGCAAAAGGCCAGAAAATGGCGGCGCCTCAGGTTTCTGCTGAAGTTCTGAAGAAAATGAAGAAAACTGCGGAAGACTTCCTGGGTGAGGAAGTGACTGGCGCGGTTATCACTGTACCTGCGTACTTCAACGACGCACAACGTCAGGCTACCAAAGACGCTGGCCGTATCGCAGGTCTGGAAGTTAAACGTATTATCAACGAACCAACTGCGGCTGCACTGGCTTACGGCCTGGACAAGCAAGGTGGTGACCGCACTATCGCGGTATACGACCTGGGTGGTGGTACGTTCGATATCTCTATCATCGAAATCGACGAAGTTGATGGCGAGAAGACGTTCGAAGTTCTGGCAACCAACGGTGACACTCACCTGGGTGGTGAAGACTTCGACAACCGCATGATCAACTACCTGGTTGACGAGTTCAAGAAAGACCAGGGCATCGACCTGCGTAAAGACCCACTGGCAATGCAGCGTCTGAAAGAAGCGGCTGAGAAAGCGAAGATTGAACTGTCTTCTGCACAGCAAACTGACGTAAACCTGCCATACATCACGGCAGATGCGACAGGTCCTAAGCATATGAACATCAAAGTGACCCGTGCGAAACTGGAGTCACTGGTTGAAGATCTGGTTCAGCGTTCACTGGAGCCTCTGAAAGTGGCACTGGCTGATGCAGACCTGTCTGTTAACGACATCAACGACGTTATCCTGGTTGGTGGTCAGACCCGTATGCCACTGGTACAGGCAAAAGTGGCTGAGTTCTTCGGTAAGGAAGCACGTAAAGACGTGAACCCTGACGAAGCAGTAGCAGTTGGTGCAGCAGTTCAGGGCGGTGTACTGGCAGGTGAAGTGAAAGACGTACTGCTGCTGGACGTAACGCCTCTGTCTCTGGGTATCGAAACCATGGGCGGTGTGATGACCAAGCTCATCGAGAAGAACACCACTATCCCTACTAAGGCGAACCAAGTGTTCTCTACTGCTGAAGACAACCAAAGCGCAGTAACTATCCACGTACTGCAAGGTGAGCGTAAGCAGGCGATGTACAACAAATCTCTGGGTCAATTCAACCTGGAAGGCATCAACCCAGCGCCACGTGGCATGCCACAAATCGAAGTTGTGTTCGACTTGGATGCTGATGGTATTCTTCACGTTTCTGCGAAAGACAAGCAGACTGGCAAAGAGCAGAAGATCACTATCCAGGCATCTGGCGGTCTGAGCGACGAAGAAATCGAGAAAATGGTACAGGAAGCGGAAGCGAACAAAGAAGCCGACAAGAAGTTCGAAGAACTGGCGACTGCACGCAACCAAGCTGACCAAATGATCCATGGCACCCGCAAGCAAATTGAAGAAGCAGGCGATGCGCTGCCAGCTGACGAGAAAGAGAAGATCGAAGCGGCTATCAATGAGCTGGAAACAGCACGTAAAGGCGAAGATAAAGCAGCGATCGACGAGAAAGTGCAAGCACTTATCGCAGCATCTCAGAAGCTGATGGAAGTGGCTCAGCAGCAAGCACAAGCTGCACAAGCTCAAGGCGCCGGTGCAGAACAAACTAAGCAAGACGACGATGTTGTTGATGCTGAGTTTGAAGAAGTAAAAGACGACAAAAAATAAGACCGGAAACAATCACAGAAACAGGCTTTGCTACTGAAACAGGGCAAGGCCTGAATCGAAAGATTTAACCGTTTTATTTCGCACGGGCGCAGGAGGAACCTCTCCTTCGCCCGTAGTTGTATAATACGGGGCGAACTTCATCCGTCCGGTATAAAAGCAGGTGACAAGCAAAACATGTCAAAACGTGATTTTTATGAAGTACTTGGCGTAAGCCGCGACGCCAGTGAGCGTGACATCAAAAAGGCGTATAAGCGCCTGGCGATGAAGTACCACCCGGATAAAAACCCGGGTGATGAAACGGCAGCCGAGAAATTTAAAGAAGTTAAGCTGGCGTACGAAATCCTCACCGACGATCAGAAACGCGCAGCTTATGACCAATACGGTCATGCAGCCTTTGAACATGGTGGCATGGGCGGTGGTGGCGGCTTTGGTGGCGGCGCCGACTTCAGCGATATCTTTGGTGACGTGTTTGGTGACATTTTTGGTGGTGGCCGTCGCGGTGGCCAGGCGCGTGCGCAGCGTGGCGCTGATCTCCGTTACAACATGGAGCTGACGTTAGAAGAGGCGGTTCGTGGTGTAACCAAAGAAATTGATGTCCCTACCTATGTTGGCTGTGACAAGTGTGGTGGCAGCGGCTCTAAACCTGGTTCGTCTCCTCAGACTTGTGGTACCTGCCATGGTCAAGGTCAGGTACAAATGCGTCAGGGATTCTTTGCTGTTCAGCAAACCTGTCCAACCTGTCATGGTCGCGGTAAGATCATTAAAGACCCATGTGACAGCTGCCACGGTCAGGGGCGGGTGCAGAAGACCAAAACACTGAGCGTGAAAATTCCAGCCGGTGTTGATACCGGTGACCGCATTCGCCTGACTGGCGAAGGCGAAGCGGGTGAGTTTGGTGCACCGGCAGGCGATTTGTATGTGCAGGTGCATGTACGTGATCACCACATCTTCACCCGTGATGGTAACAATCTCTATTGTGAAGTCCCTGTGAGCTTTACTATGGCTGCGCTGGGTGGTGAGGTTGAAGTACCAACACTGGATGGCCGTGTAAGCCTGAAAGTACCGGCAGAGACCCAAACTGGCCGTATGTTCCGCATGCGTGGTAAAGGGGTTCAGTCAGTGCGTGGTGGTGGACTGGGCGACCTGATTTGTAAGCTGGTAGTAGAAACGCCAGTTAATCTCAGCAGCAAACAAAAAGAGTTGCTGCGTGAGTTTGAAGAATCGCTTGGCGGCAGTGCAGCGAAAAAGCACAAGCCTAAGTCAGAAGGCTTCTTTGATGGCGTGAAGAAGTTTTTTGATGACCTGACCAGCTAATTATCCGCACCCATTGAAAAACCGGCGACATGATCGCCGGTTTTTATATCCAGCACTTCCCGTTATCTGCAATAGCAACCCCTTGTTTTGTCAAATTAGACTGCTCAGAGGCGGCGTTGATAACCATGGTATGGCAATCCGTATCTTTGTCCTGCCGGGATGTGGATTTTGGTTTGGCCTGGATCTTATACACATTACTGCCAGAACCGCCGGTTGTTATCGAGAAATCATAGTCATCAGACACCTGGCATTTTGCACAAACCAAACTGTTGTTATCGGGATAACTGCCCGTCGCCGTGTATGTCTGCTCGGTATGGGTCTGGAGTTGATACAAATCTACCTGAGCGCGGCTGCGCTCAGACTTTATCAAATACTTTCCTACTGCGGGCATTGCAATGGTTGTGATGGCACCGATGATCGCAATCGCTATCAGGATTTCGATCAATGTCATACCTCTATGTAATGTCTTCGTGCTTGGCGTCATTTTTTGGTTCATTACTCGGAAAATCCAATTTAATTCCAGAAACCTACGTTATCGCCGTTGATAGTATGGAAACAAGGTACAGCAGACGCTAAAGGAATTTGTTGTGAGATATTGGAATCTACAGCGCGGATTTAGCTTAATTGAAATGATAACGACGGTGACGGTATTGGCAGTCATCACAGCCGTTGCTGTGCCAACGTATATCTCTTCCCATAAAGCAGCTGTGGTTGAAAGCAAAGCTTCTCAATTGCTTTCTGTGCTGGAAGTTGGCCAATCTGAGTCTTTACGCCGCCACCGTAATATTTATGTGCATTATGTTCCTGTAACTGAAACAGACAATGGTTGCATTGGACTCAGTGAGAAATCTGATGTGGAGACCTTTAGTTGCTCCGACAGCGAAGGGCTACAGAAAATCATATTAGAGAAGGGGGCTAAGGTGAATATTCAAGAGCCTGCCTTGACGGACCCGGCGAAACTTTTTTACTTCTCCCCGTTATCGGGTATGCCCTCGAATGACAAAACGGTGAAATTGGCCCACGGCGAAGAAACCGGAAAAGAGTCGGGCATTATGATTCGACGATATATGGGGTTGAAAGGTTGCAGCAATACGACAGTAACAGGGTGGGAGTCTTGCCCAACATGACACGCTCCCAGGGGTATACATTGGTCGAAATGATGGTGGGGATGACCGTCAGCCTTATTGTCCTTGCTTCTTCTTTGGCTCTTTTTACCGTCAATACAGAATTCGGCACAAAGCAGCTCAAGAATGACTTTCTGCGAACCCAGCTAAATATCATCGCAGACACCATGAAAAATGAAATCGCCCGGGCAGGGTTTTGTTTCGATTGCACTTTTGTAAATCCATTTATTCACGTCGATGCTGCTGGCGCCGCCTCATCAATATTGATTGATGACAGCGCTTCAAAGGTAATTGCGGGTGAGTGCATAAGATTCGCTTACAACCATGATAAGCGCCCAGGCGCTTTGTCTTTAAATAAAGATGATGCCAAGGGCTATCGCCTTGGCAAAGACAGCAACAACAATCCCGTCATCGAAACGTACGAGAACTGGAAAGGCCTGACTAATTGGAACTGCGGGAGTGACAGTTCAAATGGTGGTATATCAGGGTACTGGCGGGACATGACATATGATCGCTTGTACCTGGAGTCACTTAGCTTCAAACGCTCAATTCTTGAGGGAGTTGCCTCAACAAACAAAATCCAGACTGTCGAAGTGACGCTCTCCGCGTCATTGAAAAATGACCGAACAATAAAAGACACAGTGAACTTTACTGTGTACTTGCCGAATGTAGGTGTCTAGCGCATATGAATCGTCAAAACGGAATGGCGACACTGGCCGTTGTCAGTGGTGTGTTACTTATCGTTGCCTTATTTACTATATCAGTGGCAAGTTCAGGGTTTGCAGATATCAAAAAAGCCCAGAATCTCGTCTTGGATGCAAAACAGCGGGCAAAAGCAAAAGCTGGATTGGATTGTGCTATTGCGGTGTTTGAGCAAAAGGATCTCAATCCGAACGATGTTGGCTTTGATGCAAACTTTAATGTGTGTGAAATCACATCAGGAAGTGTGATTGGGGCTGACCCCCTTCCTGCGCACTGGGTGTTAACGTCGACCTCAGGCTATGCCTCGTCAAGTATTTTGATAAAGCACATTGGCGGCAAGCATGCAGCATTTAAAACGACCGGCGACCTTGTTTTAGAAGGTGGGCAAGATTGGACGTCGGTAAAAGGGAAATATCTTGGAGAGAAGTATGAATGCACGGCGATCATCGCAGGTGGTTCCGTCTCTATTGATGTCGGGAGCAGTGCCGCTGAATTCAAAACAATAACGCCTGAATGCGCCGATGATTACAGCACAAATGTCGCTGCCAATACCCCGAAAATTACCAATGATTTTGAGAGTGACATATTGGTCAACCAAAACGCGTTAACACCTGACGATCCGATGGACATCTTTGAAGAGCTTTTTGGGGTTCCCCGGGAGCAGTATCAAAGTGTGATTGATAAACATAACCCTAAGCAGATTCACATCGCCAATGGTGATATGGCGAGTTGTGGTGCAACAATTAAAAAACGGGTTGATGAAGGAGACAATGAATCCGGTGTTGCTGATTTTATCTGGGTGAAGGGTGATTGCCTGCTAGATGGAATAACCCATGTTGGGACTGATGAAAAACCTGTGACCATTGTTATTCAAAATGGGGTGGTTGCGGTAAATGGTGGCGTTGCGGATTTTAAAGGCACTATTTTTCAGTATGCAGATAGCTCAGCGACGGGTGATATGCGTATGTCCTCTTGGGGAGTCGAAGAAGATAACGGTGGTAACTTATCATGTACAGCTAACGCGCCAGTTGTCAGTCTGTGCAGCGAGCTGATTAATTCGGAAGACATGACAAAAGAGAAGTGGGAGTCGCTAGCATTTTTCTTCAGGGGGGCATTTACCAGCTCGGGAAGTTATATGGTAGATGTACCTGGAGGGACATCAATAATGAGAGGCTCATTCAATGGTGGTGCCCCTGATGATCCGAAAGGGTTTCTTTCCGGGAAGCTGGCGTTGGTTAAAGAGAGCATACATGACTTCTAACAAGGGCTTTTCGCTTATTGAAACGCTTATTGCTATCTTCGTGGTTGTTCTTTCAGGCGTAGGAACGCTTAAGCTCTACAGCTACCTCGAAGTAGAAAAAGCCAATGCACTGATGTTTACCGAAGCCAAGCAAATCGCTGAATCCCAAATGGCATTAATGCAAACACTGAACACGATAGGCTCTGCTTGTGACGGTAAAACGGTTGAGAATATACAAAGCTGCGTGATCGTTTTAGATGAGGATTCGGCATATCTTCTCACTGTTACGCCGACACAGACACTTCAGCACACGCCGGCTGGTGGTGTTGCCGCGACTTACGCAAAAGTATTAGATGTGAAAGTAAGTTGGGATGACAGAAACGGTAATGCACAAGCGCTAGTCTTTCCTGTGTCTGTTTCCAAGTTCACCAATTTGCTTAATTAATGATCTGTTGAGCGTTGTTTTTGGTTTTTTTCTAAAAAAATGCTTGTCAGTCGTCATTCACTCCCTATAATGCCGCCTCGCTGACAGTGATAGCGGCTCCTTTAAAGGTTTTTGTCCATGTCAGTGGGTGTAAGCTTCTTGGCTAAAAGTCTGAAAAATAAAGTCAAGAGGCAAGTCAACAAGGTGTTTTGAAGGTGTGCAAACCACACTGAAAAATCTCAAAATTTCTTCTTGACTTCATCGCCTGGCGGCGTAAAATTCGCAGCCCTGACGGTGAGAAGCAAAGCTTCTTAAAGTCAATGTTCTTTAACAATTTGACCTATGCAATCTGTGTGGGCGCTCGTCATTGATAGACAAAAGATTTATCAACGAACTGAGTGACCAATTCAAATTGGTACAGCCTTGAGCTGTTTTGATTTCACGTTTTCAAACGTGAAAACCAATAAGAGCACAGTCAATTTATATCAGTATTCGTTGAGCCGCCTTTGTTCACTTTTTCAAAGTGAGGAAGGGCAGAAAAGATTCTAATTGAAGAGTTTGATCATGGCTCAGATTGAACGCTGGCGGCAGGCCTAACACATGCAAGTCGAGCGGCAGCGACATGAACAATCCTTCGGGTGCGTTCATGGGCGGCGAGCGGCGGACGGGTGAGTAAAGGCTGGGAACCTGCCCTGACGAGGGGGATAACCACTGGAAACGGTGGCTAATACCGCATAATGTCTTCGGACCAAAGAGGGGGACTTTCGGGCCTCTCGCGTCAGGATGGGCCCAGTTGGGATTAGCTGGTTGGTGGGGTAAAGGCTCACCAAGGCGACGATCCCTAGCTGGTTTGAGAGGATGATCAGCCACACTGGAACTGAGACACGGTCCAGACTCCTACGGGAGGCAGCAGTGGGGAATATTGCACAATGGGCGCAAGCCTGATGCAGCCATGCCGCGTGTGTGAAGAAGGCCTTCGGGTTGTAAAGCACTTTCAGCCGTGAGGAAGGTAGCGTAGTTAATACCTGCGTTACTTGACGTTAGCGGCAGAAGAAGCACCGGCTAACTCCGTGCCAGCAGCCGCGGTAATACGGAGGGTGCGAGCGTTAATCGGAATTACTGGGCGTAAAGCGCATGCAGGCGGTCTGTTAAGCAAGATGTGAAAGCCCCGGGCTTAACCTGGGAGTGGCATTTTGAACTGGCAGGCTAGAGTCTTGTAGAGGGGGGTAGAATTTCAGGTGTAGCGGTGAAATGCGTAGAGATCTGAAGGAATACCGGTGGCGAAGGCGGCCCCCTGGACAAAGACTGACGCTCAGATGCGAAAGCGTGGGGAGCAAACAGGATTAGATACCCTGGTAGTCCACGCTGTAAACGATGTCTACTTGGAGGCTGTGGTCTAGAACCGTGGCTTTCGGAGCTAACGCGTTAAGTAGACCGCCTGGGGAGTACGGTCGCAAGATTAAAACTCAAATGAATTGACGGGGGCCCGCACAAGCGGTGGAGCATGTGGTTTAATTCGATGCAACGCGAAGAACCTTACCTACTCTTGACATCCTCAGAAGCCGGAAGAGATTCTGGTGTGCCTTCGGGAACTGAGAGACAGGTGCTGCATGGCTGTCGTCAGCTCGTGTTGTGAAATGTTGGGTTAAGTCCCGCAACGAGCGCAACCCTTATCCTTGTTTGCCAGCACTTCGGGTGGGAACTCCAGGGAGACTGCCGGTGATAAACCGGAGGAAGGTGGGGACGACGTCAAGTCATCATGGCCCTTACGAGTAGGGCTACACACGTGCTACAATGGTGCATACAGAGGGCAGCGAGACCGCGAGGTGGAGCGAATCCCAGAAAGTGCATCGTAGTCCGGATTGGAGTCTGCAACTCGACTCCATGAAGTCGGAATCGCTAGTAATCGTGGATCAGAATGCCACGGTGAATACGTTCCCGGGCCTTGTACACACCGCCCGTCACACCATGGGAGTGGGCTGCACCAGAAGTAGATAGCTTAACCTTCGGGAGGGCGTTTACCACGGTGTGGTTCATGACTGGGGTGAAGTCGTAACAAGGTAGCCCTAGGGGAACCTGGGGCTGGATCACCTCCTTACCGATGCTATGGATGCGAGTGTCCACACAGATTGTATAGGTTGAAAATGTAAAGAGTGGTTGAGGTACCCAAACCTCAACAAAGGTTGTGTCCCATTCGTCTAGAGGCCTAGGACACCGCCCTTTCACGGCGGTAACAGGGGTTCGACTCCCCTATGGGACGCCATTTTTAATCGCACTTTAGAGTGTTGTTAGAAATGGTGCTTCGAAAGAACATCACATGCTCTTTAACAATCTGGAAAGCTGACTAAACAACTTTGTTTCTACGGAAATAAAGATTGTTTGTAAAAGTTCTCAAAGGTTAACTCTTAGGAGTTAACACCAAACACATTCACGTGTTCTTGGAATTTGAGTCCGGCGAAATCGTTCATGTAAATGAACACCTTGGTTGTTTGAACCTACGAAACCTCTTGGGGTTGTAGGGTTAAGTGACTAAGCGTACACGGTGGATGCCTGGGCAGTCAGAGGCGAAGAAGGACGTAGTAACTTGCGATAAGCCCAGATAAGGCAGTAACAGCCACTTGAGTCTGGGATTTCCGAATGGGGAAACCCACTGGCATAAGCCAGTATCATTAACTGAATCCATAGGTTAATGAGGCGAACTCGGGGAACTGAAACATCTAAGTACCCGAAGGAAAAGAAATCAATTGAGATTCCGGCAGTAGCGGCGAGCGACCCCGGACCAGCCCTTAAGCTGATTGTGAGTTAGTGGAAGCCACTGGAAAGTGGCGCGATACAGGGTGATAGCCCCGTACACGACAACGCACAGTGAGTGAAAACGAGTAAGACGGGACACGTGTTATCTTGTCTGAAGATGGGGGGACCATCCTCCAAGGCTAAATACTCCTGACTGACCGATAGTGAACCAGTACCGTGAGGGAAAGGCGAAAAGAACCCCTGTGAGGGGAGTGAAATAGAACCTGAAACCGTGTACGTACAAGCAGTGGGAGCCCTATCACCAAAGTGCTTATCCGAGCATGAAGGTGACAGCGTGAAGTGAATTCACACTGTTGTCGTTGCGTTGTTTGCAACGACAAACCTCAAAAATCAAGCAGTAGGCTTGAGTGCTTTGGGATAGGGTGACTGCGTACCTTTTGTATAATGGGTCAGCGACTTACGTTATGTAGCAAGGTTAACCGCATAGGGGAGCCGTAGGGAAACCGAGTCTTAACTGGGCGATATAGTTGCATGACGTAGACCCGAAACCGGGTGATCTAGCCATGGGCAGGTTGAAGATTGAGTAACATCAATTGGAGGACCGAACCGACTAATGTTGAAAAATTAGCGGATGACTTGTGGCTAGGGGTGAAAGGCCAATCAAACCCGGAGATAGCTGGTTCTCCCCGAAAGCTATTTAGGTAGCGCCTCGGACGAATACTACTGGGGGTAGAGCACTGTTAAGGCTAGGGGGTCATCCCGACTTACCAACCCTTTGCAAACTCCGAATACCAGTAAGTAGTATCCGGGAGACACACGGCGGGTGCTAACGTCCGTCGTGGAGAGGGAAACAACCCAGACCGCCAGCTAAGGTCCCCAAGTTATCGCTAAGTGGGAAACGATGTGGGAAGGCTCAGACAGCCAGGATGTTGGCTTAGAAGCAGCCATCATTTAAAGAAAGCGTAATAGCTCACTGGTCGAGTCGGCCTGCGCGGAAGATGTAACGGGGCTAAGCGATACACCGAAGCTGCGGCAGTGTGTTTAGGCACATTGGGTAGGGGAGCGTTCTGTAAGCCGTAGAAGGTGTGCTGTAAGGCATGCTGGAGGTATCAGAAGTGCGAATGCTGACATGAGTAACGATAAAGGGGGTGAAAAACCTCCTCGCCGGAAGACCAAGGGTTCCTGTCCAACGTTAATCGGGGCAGGGTAAGTCGGCCCCTAAGGCGAGGCCGAAAGGCGTAGTCGATGGGAAACGGGTTAATATTCCCGTACTGCTGATAACTGCGATGGGGGGACGGAGAAGGCTAGGTGGGCCAGGCGACGGTTGTCCTGGTTCAAGTGCGTAGGTAGGTGAGTTAGGCAAATCCGGCTCGCTATATACTGAGACACGATGTCGAGACACCACGGTGTTGAAGTCATTGATGCCCTGCTTCCGGGAAAAGCCTCTAAGCTTCAGGTTATCAGTAACCGTACCCCAAACCGACACAGGTGGTCGGGTAGAGAATACCAAGGCGCTTGAGAGAACTCGGGTGAAGGAACTAGGCAAAATGGTACCGTAACTTCGGGAGAAGGTACGCTGCCCGCGGTGAAGTCCCTGGCGGATGGAGCTATGGGCAGTCGCAGATACCAGGTGGCTGCAACTGTTTATTAAAAACATAGCACTGTGCAAACTCGAAAGAGGACGTATACGGTGTGACGCCTGCCCGGTGCTGGAAGGTTAATTGATGGGGTTATCCTTAGGGAGAAGCTCTTGATCGAAGCCCCAGTAAACGGCGGCCGTAACTATAACGGTCCTAAGGTAGCGAAATTCCTTGTCGGGTAAGTTCCGACCTGCACGAATGGCGTAATGATGGCCACGCTGTCTCCACCCGAGACTCAGTGAAATTGAAATCGCAGTGAAGATGCTGTGTACCCGCGGCTAGACGGAAAGACCCCGTGAACCTTTACTACAGCTTGGCACTGAACATTGAGCCTACATGTGTAGGATAGGTGGGAGGCTTGGAAGCGGTGACGCCAGTTGCCGTGGAGCCATCCTTGAAATACCACCCTTGTATGTTTGATGTTCTAACTTGGCCCCATAATCTGGGGTGAGGACAGTGTCTGGTGGGTAGTTTGACTGGGGCGGTCTCCTCCCAAAGCGTAACGGAGGAGCACGAAGGTGGGCTAATCACGGTCGGACATCGTGAGGTTAGTGCAATGGCAAAAGCCCGCTTGACTGCGAGAATGACGGTTCGAGCAGGTGCGAAAGCAGGTCATAGTGATCCGGTGGTTCTGAATGGAAGGGCCATCGCTCAACGGATAAAAGGTACTCCGGGGATAACAGGCTGATACCGCCCAAGAGTTCATATCGACGGCGGTGTTTGGCACCTCGATGTCGGCTCATCACATCCTGGGGCTGAAGTCGGTCCCAAGGGTATGGCTGTTCGCCATTTAAAGTGGTACGCGAGCTGGGTTTAGAACGTCGTGAGACAGTTCGGTCCCTATCTGCCGTGGGCGTTGGAGAATTGAGAGGGGCTGCTCCTAGTACGAGAGGACCGGAGTGGACGAACCTCTGGTGTTCGGGTTGTCACGCCAGTGGCATTGCCCGGTAGCTAAGTTCGGAATTGATAACCGCTGAAAGCATCTAAGCGGGAAGCGAGCCTCGAGATGAGTTCTCCCTAAGGCTAAAAGCCTTCTAAAGGGTTGTTGGAGACGACGACGTAGATAGGTCAGGTGTGTAAGTGCTGTGAGGCATTGAGCTAACTGATACTAATTGCCCGTGAGGCTTAACCCTACAACACCCAAGGGGTTTTGACGGACTCAAGTAAGAACACAAAGAGTGTGTAAAGAGAGAGAGCGGTTGCTAGGACCTAGGAAGAGCAACCGCGGTCAGTTTTCCAAGATTTTAATGGGGAGTTCCCAGGGCCTAGTCACCTAGGACCGAGAACCCCGATACAGAATTTGCTTGGCGACCATAGCGCTTTGGACCCACCTGATTCCATGCCGAACTCAGAAGTGAAACAGAGCAGCGCCGATGGTAGTGTGGGGTCTCCCCATGTGAGAGTAGGACATCGCCAGGCTTCTAATTTAGGTTATTGTGCTGAACACACAGTAATTTGAGTGGAGCGGTAGTTCAGTTGGTTAGAATACCGGCCTGTCACGCCGGGGGTCGCGGGTTCGAGTCCCGTCCGCTCCGCCACTTATTTCAAGAGATCCTGACTCTTAGAAAAATAATAGGGGTGTAGCTCCAATTGGCAGAGCAGCGGATTCCAAATCCGCGTGTTGGGGGTTCGAATCCCTCCACCCCTGCCATATATAAGGCCTCGGCGGGTATGCCGAGGCCTTATTACATTTTGATGTAACACTTAGCTTAGATATCTGCGAAGATAGAGCGGGGCCGCCATGTGTTGAGTCTCATGAATGGAGCAGACTGCCACATAGAAAGAGTGTGCTTCCTCATTCTCCAAAATAATCCCGCTGAAGCTTTCTCCTTTTTCCCCCTGAACTTATACCAATTCCATTAATTAGCTAATTAGATTCGCCCAGCTCCTATAAAGCAAGGTGATATTGACCCTGTGTTTATCTTTTCGAAACTGTTCTCAGGCTGAAAAGCTTATTGATGATATCATCGTAACTCTCAAAGCGCCGGCCGATTGGTTACTTCGTTTTTGCCGTAACCAATCCATATCTGCTCTATAGTATTTAGTTCTGGAGAATAAGGCAGAATGTCATGTTACTGAATTCGGTCTGCAAGATACGCCAGATGTCAGCAGTCTCGCACTCATGATGACAAGTGGGTACTATCTACGATGCCGTTCAGTTTTTGTTCATGAAAGCGTGTTAAATTGCAGCTCTAGTGGAGAGGAAAGTAACAATGAAAAAACTGGTTTTATTTTTGCCTGTTCTACTCGTTGTTGGATGTACCAGCACTTCTACGTTTAACGCTGCTCTACATCAGGATTGGGAAGGCCTTGCTGAGCGCGATGTCTCTTTACAGCTTCCTCAGAGATCTGAATCATCGCTTTCAGAATTAGGGGCAATCGATCCCGCCGTACAAGCACTCTATATCTCTGCGTATCAAGTGTCTAAAGATGCTTTTTGTGACCCTGCGCGAGCATTTAAGATGGGGTTTATGGGGGAAAGATACGATGGCTTCTGTGATGACCGGAAGGACGGTTGGATCTTTTACCAAAACTGGAATATTGGCAGAGGTGCATCACAAATGGATCGCTTCCCCCTTTAGTGCTTCCTGAGTCAAAAACACAAAAAAGCTGACATAAAGATGTCAGCTTTTTTCGTTACGACAGGTTGAACACTTAGTTGTTCGCGTGGAGCTCTGCATTCAGTTCAACGGCCGACTTGTTGGTCAGGCATTCAATCTTACCGGTGATAGAGTTGCGGCGGAACAACAGGTCTGGTTTGCCAGCAAGGTCGCGTGCTTTTACAGTTTCTACTTCCTGACCGCTTGAATCCAACATAGTGACCTTGGTGCCTGCAGTGACATACAGGCCCGATTCGATGGTGCAGCGATCGCCTAATGGGAAACCAAGACCCGCGTTAGCGCCGAGCAAGCTATTCTCGCCGATAGAAATCACGATTTGACCACCGCCACTCAGGGTGCCCATGATGGACGCACCGCCGCCGATGTCACTGCCATTACCGACCATGACGCCTGCAGAAATGCGGCCTTCAACCATGCTTACACCTTCCGTGCCGGCGTTAAAGTTGATAAAGCCTTCATGCATCACGGTTGTGCCTTCACCTACATGTGCACCCAGGCGTACACGCGCGGTGTCTGCAATACGAACGCCCGCAGGAACCACGTAATCAACCATCTTCGGAAATTTATCAACGCAGTCAACGGTCAGCGTTTCACCTTTCAGGCGGGCTTCCATTTGGCGTTCCGCCAGCTCAGGCAGGTCGATTGGCCCCTGGTTAGTCCAGGCAATGTTGTGCAGCAGGCCAAAAATGCCATCCAGCACGATGCTATGTGGTTTTGCCAGACGGTGGGAGATCAGCTGAAGCTTCAGAAAGCCCTCTGCAACACTTGCTGGCTTCTCATCCGTACCCAGAATAACCAGTACCAGAGGCTGTTTGGAGTCTGCCGCTTTTGCTGCGAAGCTGGCTGCTGCTTGTTCATCTGCTGAAGAAAATGCGCTAGAAATCGCGCTGCATTGAGAGGCGTCGATGTCGAACACCTGATTGCCTTCACTGTAGCCAACAACATTTGAAAGCGCGGAAACCAGCGCGTCTGAAGGGTTCAATACTGGCGTTGGGAAAAACGCTTCAATGATTTTTCCGTCTTTATTTTTTGTCGCGGTGCCAAACGCAAGAGCAAAACTGGCCATGATGCGGGAATCTCCTTGTCTTTTTTATCTGCTGCTGAGTAAACCAGAAGCAGAATGATAATTGTGATTGCTGGGGACATCTTAAAGTGAACTTCAGCAAGATTGAAGGGTATCAGGGGAGAATACGCTGGATTAACGGTACTTGGGTAAAAATGGCGAGTGATAGACCGAAAATTGGTACGAAAATAAAATAAAAAACGCTCCATCCGGGAGCGCTTTGGGAGGAATCATGCCGCTTCGGCATCATCTTCTTTGGTTGTTTCAGCCTTCTTTTTTGCTGGCTTTGGCGCTGGTTTACGTTTCGCGCCCAAGGCGTAAAGGACTTCTTCACGGTTTTGTGCCAGGAAGAGAGACAGTTCTTCCCGCTGTCCTTCATCACCTACCACATCACTTTTACCCAGCAGTTCAAACAGCTCATCTGCCATGTCGAGCATTTTGTCATACGCATCAGCATCCGCTTTAGAGGTAAAAGTCATCTTCTCTTCTCCGTTGCGTTCAACCACATATTTGACGATAACGGCCATGGTTAACCCCTCTTAATTTGTCTACTGGCTGTTTATACAGTAGAGTAGTTCGACCTGTCTAGTCTAACCGTGATTACTGTGATGGCATTGGAAAAATTCTCAGATATCTATCTTCGAGCAGCAACGAGAAAGGGAAGCAACAGTGATTTAGAGCAACGCCTTGCTTATCCCAAACGTCAACAAGAACTGTGTGAGATCACCGATGATCGTTGGCTGGCAACGTTTAGCCAGACGATTTTCCAGTCTGGTATGAACTGGAAGGTGGTCCGAAACAAATGGCCGGGCTTTGAAGAGGTCTTCTGGGGATTTGACATCGAAAAGATGTGCCTGACACCTCCTGAAATGTGGGAGGAAAAAGCCACCAATCCTGCGATTATCCGTCACCTTGGTAAAGTCATGACGATTCCCCATAACGCACAAATGATTCAGCGTATCGCCAAGCAGCACGGCAGTTTCTCCAGATTTATTGCAGAATGGCCGGAAGACGACATTATTGGTTTGTGGGCGTACCTGAAGAAACACGGCAGCAGGTTAGGCGGGAATACCGGGCCTTACTCCCTGCGTTTGATGGGGAAGGATACGTTTATCCTGTCCGGTGATGTTGAAGCGTATTTACGCGCACACAAGATCATTGATGGCGGGCGTGATACCCGAAAATCATTAGATGCTGCACAGGCTGCGTTTAACCATTGGAAAGAGGAAAGTGGCCGACCGCTTTGCCAAATCAGCCAGATCATTGCCTTCAGCGTGGGTGATAACCGTTATTAATCGCGGATCTGCCACTTTGCTGCAAATGAAAGAAAACGCTCAAACAGTGGTGAATGGTATTTGCTTGTATGGTGGACGAGCCAATACTGGCGTCGCAGATCAAGGGGTAAGGTCAGTTTGTGCAATCGCTTGTTTGCAACCGCGTGCCGGGCTGCCAGGGTAGAAAGATAGGCTAACCCAAGCCCTGCCGCAGCACAGTTAATAATGGCTTCAGTGGTACGAAGTTCAAATGCAACACTCCAGTTTTCCAGTCGGGGCGCCAGACGGGACAGAAAGTGTTCCCGTGTTCCCGAACCGGTTTCTCTCAGTAACCAGGCATGGTTTTCAAGATCAAACAGTGTAATTTCCTCTCGCCTTGCCAAAGGGTGGTCTACGGTACAAACAATACACATTTCATCTGATAGCCAAGGTGCTATTTTCAGGTCTTCATTTTCCAGATAATGCTTATTTTCGCCCTGACCTTCGATAAGACCGATATCGAGTTCAAACGCCAGTATCCTGTCGATGATTGACTGGCTGTTTGATATCACTAATGTCTGGTCGACGTGATGACTTTCAGTCCGGAAATCCCGCAACAGAAAAGGCACCAGTTGGTTGCCAATCGTATCACTGGCCCCAATCCTTAAATGGCCGGTTAGCTCTTTATCTGAATTGAGCACTTTGGTGATTTCATCCGTACGGGTAAGAAGCTCATCGGCTAATGGCAGTAGCCGTCGTCCATGCTCGCTAAGGATGAGTCGGTTGTTGACCCGTTCAAACAGCTTGTGACCGAGCTGGTTTTCCAGTTCGGTGATAGCCATGCTGACAGCAGGCTTGGATAGGTAGAGCATAGCAGATGCGGCGGTGATGGTTTTTTCCTGCGCGACAGCAACGAATACCTGCAATTGGCGAAGTGATACAGACATGGTGAGAAACCTGGGTTATTCCTTATAATTAAGCTTAACTTAACTTAAGGTTAAAAATATTCAGATATACTAAATATCAATGCCGTTCTATCATATTTTATGTGTTTTTCTTCTAAAAAATGTGGCATAGCAATGCGTAGACGTATCAACTTACTTCCTACTCCAATGGCAGGTTTAGCCCTGGCTATCGCCAGCCTTGGCTGGAGCTGGGAAAACGTAGGTAACTTTGGTGGTCATGCCCAGACATTGGGCGCAATCATTGGTGGTGTGATGCTGCTATTGATTGCACTGAAATTTACATTCTCCCCCCAAGGCCTGTGGAACGATTTACAGCATCCTGTTGTGGGGAGTGTGGTGCCGACGTTTGCGATGGGGGTGATGATTGTATCGGCATCCATCGGGAAATGGTCACCATTGGTTGGCGATACTTTGTGGATGCTTGCAATTGTTGCGCATGTTGCATTCCTGGTTTCATTTATTTATCACCGCGCACGAGACTTTTCATTGACACACATGGTGCCAAGTTGGTTTGTACCGCCTGTAGGGTTGATTGTTGCGGATGTGGCTTTCTCAGGAAATCCGGTGCTTCGTCCTGTGGCAGATGCCATTATGCTGTTTGGGTTGCTGGCTTATGCGGTGCTGCTGCCCTTAATGCTGTATCGCCTGATTTTCTGCAGTGAAGTGCCTGATGCTGCAAAACCGACTATTGCGATTCTAGCCGCGCCAGCAAGCCTGTCTTTGGCTGGGTATCTGACTGTAAATCCATCGCCATCGCCAGTGCTTGTCTCTGTGTTGCTGGGAATTGCATTGCTGATGACGCTGGTTATTTACGTGTCATTTGCAAAATTGCTTCGGTTGCCGTTTTCTCCTGGATATGCGGCTTTCACTTTCCCTATGGTGATTGGTGCAACAGCACTGTTTAAAACGGCGGTTTGGCTTGAATCGGTCGGTGTTGCCGCTCACTACGTGAATCAGGTTTTTATCATAGGTGTGATTGAGTTAGTGGTGGCGACTTTGGTAGTCGTCTATGTAGCCATGCACTATCGCCGCTTTATCTCCCTGCAATGGAAAACGCCAGCAATGGCATAAAAACCAGGCCTGCCCTCGCGCAGGCTTTTTCATTTTAGGTTCCATGAGTTACGCTACGCGCATTCAATTGCACTCTTGAGAGCATTCCGCCACAATCTCTGCATTATCGTTCTCAAGAGTCTCACCTGTGTTTACTGTCTATCACTCTAACCAATTGGATCTGCTGAAAAGCCTGCTGGTTGCCATCATTCAAAGCAAACCGTTGGATAATCCATTCCAGAAAGAGTTGATCCTGGTGCAAAGTCCGGGGATGGCGCAGTGGCTGAAGTTAGAAATGGCGAAAGAGCAGGGCATTGCTGCCAACGTCGAGTTTCCGCTTCCTGCTACCTTTATCTGGCAGATGTTTACCCAGATTTTGGATGATGTGCCACAGCGCAGCTTTTTCAACAAAGAGGCGATGACCTGGAAGTTGATGACAGTACTGCCTGAAAAGCTCGATGAGCCAGATTTTGACGAGCTTAGGCGTTACCTTGATGGCGATGACGACCAACAAAAGCTTTATCAACTGGCGGGTAAGATTGCCGATATTTATGACCAGTATCTGGTATACCGCCCTGAATGGATTAAAGCGTGGGAGAATGAGCAGCCGGTTGATGAGCTGGCTGAGGAAAAGCGCTGGCAAGCAGTGCTTTGGCAGGCGCTTTACGACTACACCCTGCAACTGGGGCAATCCCCTTTCCACCGGGCAAACCTGTATGAAGAGTTCATTGATGTGCTTTCTTCTCACAAGGAAAAGCCGGAAGGGCTGCAGGGCATTGACCGGGTGTTTGTATTTGGTATTTCTGCCCTGCCACCGCGTTACCTGGATGCATTGAAAGCGCTTGGTGAGCACATTGATGTCCACTATATGTTTACCAACCCGTGTCGCTACTACTGGGGAGATATCCGGGATAAGCGTTATCTGGCAAAGCGCGCCGCCAGCATGGCGCCGCGAATTAGCCGTGCCAGCGATACGGAAGAGCCCGCACAGTTTGCCTTGCCGCTAATGGGGGAAGATGACACCGCAGAAGTCGGGAACAGCCTGCTGGCCTCGATGGGCAAGCTGGGGCGCGATAACTTACTGCTGATTTCAGAGCTTCAGTGTCATGAGGTCGACCAGGGGTTTGTTGAGGTTCCCCGTGACAGTCTGCTTCACCATATTCAGGCAGACATCCTCGACCTGGTTGAGCCGGAGAATATCCAGGAAACCCTGACCAGCGAAAGTAAGTTGCCGGTGTCTGCCGATGATCGCTCCCTGATGGTTGAAGTTTGCCACAGCCCAATGCGCGAGGTGGAAGTACTGCATGACAGGTTGCTGGACATGCTGGAAAGCGATCCAACCCTGTCACCACGGGATATTATCGTGATGGTGGCGGACATCAATGCTTACAGTCCGGCTATTCAGGCGGTGTTTGGCAACGCGCCCGGTGAGCGTTTTATTCCGTTTTCGATTTCTGACCGCACGGCCGATCAGGAAAGCCCGATCCTGACCACTTTCCTGCGTCTGTTGAGTTTGCCAGATAGCCGTTGCAGCGCGGCAGAGTTGTTGGAAATTCTCGAACTACCGGCCGTAATGCGCAAATTTGGCTTCGACAACCGCCAGTTTGAAAAAGTCAAACTCTGGGTTGAAGAGGCAGGTATCCGCTGGGGACTGGACGACAACACAGCCTCGCATTTTTCCCTCCCACATCAGCACCAGAATACCTGGCTGTTTGGTTTAAACCGCATGCTGTTGGGATATGCGATGCCAAGTAGCGCCGGCCTCTACAACGATGTACTGGCCTATGATGAAGTGCAGGGGCTGGAAGCCGAACTTGCCGGCAAGCTTGGGGCATTTTTCAGGGTGATGACTGCGACCCAAACTGCGTTGCTCGATACCAAAAATGGTGAAGGCTGGATACAGACCCTGACCTCGCTGTTTGATGACATGTTTGCGCTGGATACTGACGAGGAGCTTGCCGGACAGTTGATACGTACCCAGCTGGACAACTGGCTGACGCAATTGGACGATGCCGGGTTCACGCAGACGCTGGCTTTGCCGATTGTCCGTGACTACCTCAAAGAAAAGCTGGGCGGCGAGCGGGTCAGCCAGCGTTTTCTGGCCGGTCAGGTGAACTTTTGTACCCTGATGCCAATGCGGTCGATTCCCTTTCAGGTGGTTTGTCTTCTCGGTATGAATGATGGGGACTATCCCCGTACCATTGCTCCGGTCGGCTTTGATCTGATGGCAGGGCGCACCCGTGCCGGTGATCGCTCCCGCCGTGATGATGACCGCTACCTGTTCCTTGAAGCACTGCAATCGGCACAGCAACGCCTTTACATCAGTTATGTTGGACGTTCGGTGCAGGACAATAGCGAAAAAGTGCCGTCCGTGCTGGTCACGGAGCTGCTGGATTATTGCCGCCAGGGGTACTGTCTGGCAGGCGATCAATCCCTGCCTGAGCATGAGTCAGGTCAGCGTTTACTGGGCACCCTGGTGCATCACAATCCTTTGGTGCCATTCAGCAAACAGGCGTTCAGTCAGAACCGGCGTAGTTATGCGGCAGAATGGCTGCCAGCCGCGCGCGGTGAAGGTCATGCGGCGGCCCCGTTCCTTGATGGCCGAGCATTAAATCCGGCACCGGATCTGGATATCGGGGTCATTGAGCTGGCTGAGCTTCAGCGCTTCTGGCGGTTGCCGGTGCAGTATTTCTTCAACCGTCGGCTGAAAGTGTTTTTTGAATCCCCGGAAGGGGCGATGGAAGAAGCCGAGCCTTTTGCGCTTGATAACCTTCGCCGTTACCAGTTACGTGATGCACTCCTTAGCCATGTGATGGCAAAGGGTGACAGCGAGGCCTCGCTGGACGCATTTTTTAAACAGCAGAAAGCCAGTGGTGCTCTGCCATTGAGTCATTTTGGTGAACTGGCGCTGGAAAGTGAGCAGGCAGGCATTCTGGCACAGTACCAGCGCCTGAAACCTATGATTGCTGACAAACGCCAGGCCCTTGAAATTAACCTCACCCTTGTGACATCCCGGGGCACCGTGAAACTGCAGGGGTGGCTGGATGAACGCTACCGTGCAGGACGAATTCTGTACCGAAGCGGCAAGGTAAGGGCACAGGACAGGCTTTCAGCCTGGATTGACCACCTTTGCCAGTGTGCTGCGGGAGAGGCACTGGATACCTGCTTTATCGGTGTTGACGAAGATGTGGTGTGGTCGGCGGTCAGTGCAGAAAGCGCGATAACGGCGCTTGTTGATTATGTTGAGTATTACCTGGCGGGCACAGAAGCCCCGTTGGCGTTTTTGCCTAATACCGCCATGGCCGGTCTTTCTGCGTGTATCGATAAAGACGGTCACTGGTCAGAAGATGATGTCACTATGGACAAGGCACGCAGTAAGATGCGCGCGGCTTTTGAAGGGGGGTATATGGTGTCAGGAGAAGGGGAAAATACCTATATAGCGCGTGTCTGGCCACAAGCCGACGATGCGCTGCTTGATACCGTGTTTGAACTGGGTAAGGCGGTGCTGTTGCCGGCACTGGACGGTGAGAAAAAACCGGACTGAACCCGCGACCTGTGATGGATTGCTTTGGTCTGAATTCTACGCTTGCACGCCAATTACAAACTGTCACCGCATTGATAAACTAAGGACATTCTTCCCTTGAGCCAACATTGCATGTCAACCCAACTTCTTGAACCCATGACATTTCCCCTTCATGGGCAGCGATTGATTGAAGCCTCAGCCGGTACCGGGAAAACCTTCACCATTGCCGGCTTATACCTGCGCCTGCTGTTGGGGCATGGCAACAAAGACACCGCACACCCCCGGCCACTGAGTGTCGATAAAATTCTGGTGGTGACCTTTACCGAAGCGGCGACCCAGGAGCTCCGTGACCGCATTCGGTCACGTATCCATGATGCGCGTCTGGCGTTCAGTCGGGGGCACAGTGACGATCCAGTGATAAAACCCTTGCTGGATGATATCGCAGACCACGTTCAGGCAGAGCGCTTGCTGTTGCAGGCAGAAAGGCAAATGGACGAGGCCGCCATTTATACCATCCATGGTTTTTGCCAGCGAATGCTGACCCAGAATGCCTTTGAGTCTGGCAGCCTGTTTACCAACGAATTTATCACTGATGAGAGTGCACTGCGTGAGCGCGCAGTGGCGGATTACTGGCGTCGTCAGTTCTACCCGTTACCTAAATCGCTGGCAGGTGTGGTGTGTGGCTACTGGTCGTCGCCCCTGTCACTGCTTAAAGAAATTGGTCCTTACCTGTCCGGGCCTATGGTTACCATCAAGGCCCCAGACATGCCGGAAAGCCTTGATGCGTTGCACCAGCAAAACCTCGCGCGTATTGACGGGGTGAAAACCGCGTGGCTGGCCGCAGTCGCCGATTTAGAGGCGTTAATTGCCGGATCAGGCGTTGATAAGCGCAGCTACAGCAAAAAATCCCTGCCGAACTGGCTGAGGGAAGTCACAGACTGGGCTTCGCGCCCAGCTACAGGGTATGGATTACCCAAAAACCTTGATCGTTTTTCTGCATCGATGCTGGCGGAGAAAACCAAGAAAGGAGAAGTGCCTGTCCATCCGGTTTTTGACGCGATTGATACGCTGGTGGCAAATCCCCCAACGCTGAAAGACGCGTTAACAGCTCATGCCATCCGTGAGGTGCGGTTACTGCTGGCGCAGGAGAAGCGACGTTTTGGCTGGCTGTCATTTGATGACTTGCTTTCCCAGCTCTCCCAGGCCTTGGTGCAGGATGAGCAAGGGCTGTTGGCAGCGCGTATCCGAGAGTTGTATCCGGTTGCGATGATTGATGAGTTCCAGGATACCGACCCGCAGCAGTACCAGATCTTCAGTGACATTTATATGGCTCAGCCTGAGTGTGGCCTGTTTATGATTGGTGACCCGAAACAGGCTATCTATGCCTTCCGCGGTGCGGATATCTTTACCTATATCCATGCGCGCCGTCAGGTCGCTGATCACTACAACCTCGGTATCAACTGGCGTTCCACTGCCAGTGTGGTTGATGCCGTCAACCATGTGTTTAAAGAAGCGGCGTCGCCGTTTGTGTATGACGACGACATTCCCTTCACGCCGGTGGCGCATTCACCGGGCGCGGAAAAAAAACAGTGGGAAGTGGACGGCGTCAAGCAAGCTGCGATGACATTCTGGCTCGACGAAACCCTGGGCTTGGTGACCCGTGGTGATTACGAAACCCAGATGGCAGATGCCACGGCAAGCAGCATCCGCGAGGTGCTGACAAAAGCCGCTGAAGGTAACGCCTTTTTTACCAAGGGAGAAGCCCGTAACCCGGTGAAGGCGGGTGACATTGCAGTGCTGGTCCGCACAGGCAGTGAGGCGGCGAAAGTTAAACGGGCACTGGCAAGACAGGGGATTGCTTCCGTCTACCTTTCCAACCGAGACAGCGTGTTTTCCAGCCCTCTGGCGGCAGATGTGCAAAGGCTGCTTATGGCTGTCCTGACGCCTGATAGTGAGCGGACACTTCGCGCTGCACTTGCCAGTGGGCTATTCGCGTTAACAGCAGGTGAGATTGATACCCTCAACCACGATGAAAAGGCGTGGGAACGGGCGGTTGTTGAATTCTCCACCTACCAGAGTGTCTGGTTCAGTCGTGGCGTCATGCCGATGCTGCGTCAGGTGATGCAGCGCCGGGGTATTGCGGAGCGCTTGCTGAGTGAGGAGCAGGGTGAGCGGGCACTGACTGACCTGATGCACCTTGGTGAGCTATTGCAGCAGGCCAGTCAGACACTGGACAGCCACCATGCTTTAATTCGCTGGCTGGCCGATCATATCGATAATCCCAATGGCAACAGCGAAGAACAGCAGGTACGTCTGGAGTCAGAGCGCGATCTGGTGCAGATTGTGACCATCCACAAATCCAAAGGTCTGGAATACAATCTGGTTTACCTGCCGTTTGCCTGCAACTTCCGTCCGTCAGACCGTCCTTTCTTCCATGATGAGAACCACACGCCAACTCTGTCGTTGAGCGAGCCGGATGTTGCGATTGAGCAGGCAGACAAAGAGCGTCTGGCAGAAGACTTACGTCTGGTCTATGTGGCACTGACCCGTGCGGTATATGGCTGTTTTATTGGTCTGGCTCCCCTTAAAGACGGTAAGAAATCGTCCGGTGATACCGGGCTTCATAAGTCTGCGCTGGGCTATCTTCTCCAGAAAGGCGACGCGACAGACGCCGCCGGACTGGTTGCAGCGGTGGATGCATTGGTCGCTAACACAGACAGCATGGTAAGGCGCCCGCCGCCACCGCGTGTGGAAGGCCTGCTGGCGGTAGAAGCGGCGAGTGATGAAGCCATTGAAGCCCGCAATTTTACTGGCCATATCCGCCGGGACTGGCGCCTGACCAGTTATTCTGGCCTTGTCAAACAAGGGCATGCCAGCGCACTGCCGGATGTGCCGGCCTTCGATATCGATGCAGCCGAGGAAAAGCAGGAGACAGAAGAGACCCAGACGGAAGCCGCGCTGTCGATTTTCCAGTTTCCGAAAGGGGCGCGACCCGGCACGTTCTTGCATACCCTGTTTGAAAATGTCGGGTTTGGCGATGATATGTACAGTGAGGACGTCGCAGGGATGATCCGCCACGCCTTGCTGCTGGAGAACTACGACGAACACTGGGTGCCGGTGTTGCAAAAACTGCTGTCAGATGTGGTGAACCAGCCCCTGAATGCACAGGGGCTGACGCTGGCGCACATTGATGCGCCAGCACGTTTAACCGAAATGGAATTTGTCATGCCGGTAGAGCGGCTCGACAGCGGGCGGCTGAACCGCCTGATTGCGGAACATGATCCCTTATCGGCAAAGGCGGGGGAGCTGCATTTTGAAACTGCAAGTGGCATGTTGAAAGGGTTTATTGACCTGGTGTTTTGCTGGCAAGGGCGTTATTTCGTCCTTGACTGGAAATCCAACTATCTCGGGGGTTCCCCGGCAGATTACACCGAAGAGGCTCTTTGTCAGGCAATGATTGAGCATCGCTATGACTTCCAGTACCAGATTTATTCACTGGCACTCCACCGTTTCCTACGCCAGCGGCTGCCGGACTATGATCCCGCCCGCCACTTTGGTGGTGTTTATTATCTGTTTGTCCGTGGAATTGAGGCGGGAACCCGCCACGGTATTTTTTACACTGCCCCCTCGCCGGAACTGCTGGATGGGCTTGATGCATTGTTTTCTGACGGAGATGTGCTGAATGGCGATAAGTGAAAAACTCGAGGCCCTGTATAAACGCAACGCCATCCGGGCCATTGATCGCCAGTTTTCCCAGTTTATCGGCGAGCAGCTGGGGGATGAAAACTCCCCGGTTGTTGGCTGGGCAGCGTTGGTGAGCTTTGAGCTGGGGAAAGGAAATGTCTGTGTCGATCTCTCTGCCTTGGAAGGAGCGAGACTGTTTGATCTGATGCCGGCTGAATCTGCGTCGCTGGCCGCGTTGATGGTACCGGAAAATGCCCTTTCGATGCTCTCTGCTTCCCCGGTTGTCGGCGATGGCTCGCAGCCTACTCCTCTGGTGCTGAGTGGCAGCCGGCTCTATCTTTATCGCTACTGGGCGGCTGAGTGTCTGGTCGTCAGTGAGATTGCCAAGCGGAGCGGGGAGTTGCCGCTTCCAATGAACTTACGTTCGGTACTGGATGGGCTGTTCACACCAGATGTGGCTTTTCTGCGGGCACGCTATCCGCAATGGACTGACGAAGAAAAAGCGGCGAAGCTGGCAGATTTCTTTGATATCACAGACAGCAGCCAAATTGATTATCACGCACTTCAGGCGGCGTTGGAGGCCGGTGTCAGTGATAACGACGTGCTCAGCCACGTGCCTGACGGTGCAAGGCTTAACTGGCAGAAAGTCGCGGCAGCAGTCGCACTGAGTTCGCGCTTTGCAGTGATATCCGGCGGCCCGGGTACGGGAAAAACCACCACGGTGGCGAAGTTGCTTGCGGCCATTGTCAGCAGCAGTGATAACCCTAATGGGCCTGAAATCAAGCTGGTGGCACCCACCGGGAAAGCGGCTAACCGCCTGACAGAATCCATCGGTAAAGCAGTAGAGGCATTGCCTGTTACAGACAGTGTGCGGCGGAAAATTCCGGCGCAGGCATCGACGATTCACCGTCTGCTGGGCGCCATTCCTAACCGCGTCGAGTTTCGGCATCATCAGGGAAACCGGCTGCACCTGGATGTACTGGTGGTTGACGAAGCGTCAATGGTGGACTTGCCCCTGATGGCAAGGCTGTTGTCTGCGCTGCCAGAGCATGCCCGGGTCATTTTGCTTGGTGACCGTGACCAGCTGGCGTCGGTAGAAGCCGGGGCTGTGCTGGGCGATATCTGTTTGGGGGCAGGGCAGGGCTTTAGCCCGCCGCGGGCTAAGTTGCTGTCAGCACTGACTGGTTTTGTGCTCCCGGAAGCGGCAGGGCTCCCGGCAGTTGCAGACAGTGTCTGTTTGCTCAGGAAAAGTTACCGTTTTCATGCCCAGTCTGGGGTAGGGCAACTGGCATACGCCATTAATGCCGGAGACACCCGAACCCTGGATCGTGTTATTCAATCCGGTTTTCGTGATATTGCCCTTCACGAGCTCGATACTGATATCTACAGCGAGGCAATCCATCTGGCTGTTCAGGGCTACCGGCCCTACCTTACGGCGATGGTGGATGGCTTACCGCCCCGCGATGTGTTGCGGCGCTTTTCTGAATGCCGCCTGCTTTGTGCCCTCAGCGATGGGCCATTTGGTGTTAAAGGGTTGAACAGCGTGATTGAAAAGGCGCTGGCCAAAGCAGGGCTGGTTTCACCCGGCGAAGAGAGTTTCTATCCGGGACGCCCGGTAATGGTGACTCAAAACGATCATGGCCTTGGCTTGTATAACGGTGATATCGGCATTGTCGTGAAACAGGAAGAGGGGCTTCGTGTGGTGTTTGAAATGGCTGATGGCACGGTACGGGCTTTCTTGCCCAGCCGCCTTCCGGAGCACCAGACCGCGTATGCCATGACTATCCATAAATCACAGGGCTCTGAATTCAGTCATACCATTCTGGTGTTGCCGCCAACGCCGACACCAGTAATGACGCGGGAACTGGTGTATACCGGGGTTACGCGTGCCAAAGACAGACTGGATGTGTATGCAACCCGCGCCAGTCTGGAGCGGGCTGTGAAAAGGAAAAACCAGCGTTTCAGCGGGCTGGCAGACGCATTACGCGCCCGTTAAGGGTGAGCGTCAGTACCTTGGAGCGACGCTGCAGGTTATACAGCTCCTGTTTGGCATCCGGTAAGGCACTGACGTCAGCCTCGACAAACCCGTGTTCACGGAACCAGTGAATACTCCGGGTCGTCAGCACAAAAATGGTTTTTAACCCTGACTGCACGGCTTGCTGCTGAATGTATTGCAGCAAGTTCGTGCCCCGGTCGCTGTCGCGGTACTCGGGATGCACTGCCACGCAGGCCATCTCCGCACTTTGTGATTCCGGGTAGGGATAAAGTGCAGCACAACCGATGATCCGTTCATCCCTGTCTATCACGGTAAAGCGGGGAATTTCCTGCTCGAGTTGCTCTCTGGAACGGCGCACCAGGATCCCCTGTTCTTCCAGCGGACGGATAAGCTCCAGTATGCCACCGATATCATCAATGGTAGCCTGGCGGATACGCTCAGCGCTCTCGGTGACAATTTGGGTGCCGATACCTTCTACCGAGAACAGTTCCTGAATCAATGAACCGTCGACTTTATAGCTCAACAGGTGGCAGCGTGGCACACCTGAGCGGCAAGCTGCCACTGCGCCGCGCAGGAAGCGGATTGTCCCGGAATTTATATCTCCGGCCACTTCACGCTGGCGCAGGATTTCTTCGGCCTGATGGGGGAAGAGTTCAGACAGCACATTGCCGTCAGGGCCAATCACGCCCTGTAAAGAGCAGAACCCAATGAGCTTGTCGGCATTGAGTCGAATTGCAAGCTGGGTCGCCACTTCTTCTGAGGTGAGGTTAAAACACTCACCGGTCACCGAGCTTGCGACCGGACCAAGCAATACGATCGCATGCTGATCAAGCTGGCGGTGAACGCCTTCAATGTCGATCCGGCGGATCCGTCCGCTGTGGCAATAGTCGACACCTTCATCCACACCTAACGGTTGCGCGATAACAAAGTTGCCGCTGACGACATTGATCTGGGCACCTGCCATCGGCGTGTTGTTCAGGCTCATAGAAAGCCGTGCTGTGATATCCAGCTGAAGTTGCCCTGCGGCCTGTTTTACGACTTCCAGTGCCGCAGAGTCGGTCACCCTCACGCCTTTGTGATACGGCGTATCAATGCCCTGTTTTTCAAGTAACTGGCTTATCTGGGGTCTGGCCCCATAAACCAGAACCAGCCGAAGACCAAGGCTGTTCAATAGCGCTATATCATTGACGATATTGCTAAAATTGGCATCTGCAATCGCTTCACCGCCCAACATGATAACAATGGTCTTGTTTTGGTGTGCATTGACGTAGGGCGCTGATTGCCTAAATCCATTTACGAGTGCTGTACTGCGAAGTTTCAACACCTTACTCCATAAGTTTGATTTTATATGCTTTTATAGTGACTAATTATTCTTGTTTTGGCAAGGGCAGTGACACAGGTTCAAACTCTCAATGCCTAAGTTGGTCGGCATGAATGTCCCTTTTATAATATTATTGTTATTAATTGATACTATTTTCTCTTATTTGAGATTCCATTTGTGGGCATCATCGGACAATCTTTAACGCTTTTTGTCGTGCTGGTGGGCGGAACCGTTGGCTACCTTGTGGCGAACGATATTCCTATCTTCACAGAAGTGGATCAAACCGCGATATACGGGGAGTGGGTAGAGCAGGGTGTTCCTTCGTATGCGGCTGACCGTTTCGAAGTGCGCAAAGACGGTATCTATACAAAGGGAGCGCGCACCACCAGTTATTATGAGTTTACGGGCAGCAAACTGATTTATACCGTCGGTAATAACACCTACCTCTACACCGTTGAAGACACCAATACGCTACAGCGGGAAAAGCCGTATCATTACAGTACACCTTTTATTCGATATTAAGTTCAGAGCCTCCTGAAGTTTTAGCGTGAAACGTCGCTTTTGATTGCAGAAGCGAAGGGCTTCTGTCACCCTTTCTTTATTGATTTATCTGTCAGGAATTTCTGTGAAAAAAACACTTTTTGTTGTCGGCATTTCCTTACTACTTACCGCATGTGCCCGTCCGACTGATCGTGGTCAGCAATATGCAGATGGACACTTCGATGATGTTTTGAATCCTGTTGACATCGTAGCCTCCGACAAGCCGCGGGATTACTCCCTGTTTCCGGCGCAACTGGAAAAGGTGGAAACCCTGTCCCCGTCACTGGTCAACACTCACCGGCAGGTTTATGAGGCGGTAAAGGCCTGGCTGGCTGAAAGCGGTGAGCCAACAGCGCTGGCAGACTATGGACTCTCGCTGGAACAAATGGGCGGTGGTGACGGCTACGGCAATGTGCTGTTTACCGGTTATTTTTCACCAGTGATTGAAATGCGCCATCAGCCGGATGCATTGTTCCGCTACCCAGTCTATGCCATGCCAGCGTGCGGGGAGCGCTGCCCGACCCGGGAAGAGATTTATAACGGCGCTCTGGAAGGGCTAGGACTGGAGCTGGGGTACAGCGCATCACTGATCGACAATTTCATTATGGAAGTGCAAGGCAGTGGCTTTATTCATTTTGGTGATACTGACCAGCTTGAGTACTTTGCCTATGGCGGTAAGAATGGCCACCCGTATGTCAGTATCGGTAAGGTGCTGATAGAAAGAAACCAAGTGCCGCGTGAGAAAATGTCACTCAAGGCGATCAAAGACTGGGTTGCGGGGCAGGATGAGGCTGCCGTGATTGAACTGCTGAACCAGAATCCGTCCTATGTTTTCTTTACCCCGAAAGCCGCGCACCCGGTGACAGGCACTGCGGGTATTCCCTTGCTTTCCGGCGCTTCTGTCGCGGCCGATCGCGAATACCTGCCAATGGGAACTGTGTTGCTGGCAGAAGTGCCACAGCTTGATGAAGAAGGTAACTGGAACGGACAGCATGTGTTGAAGCTGCTGATGGCGCTCGATACTGGTGGTGCGGTGAAGAAAAACCACCTCGATCTTTATCATGGCATGGGTGAGGAAGCAGGCATTAAAGCCGGCCACCATAAGCATTTTGGCCGGGTCTGGAAGCTGACAAAACCTGCAGGGAATGAAGCACTGGCACAGCCATAACCGAGATATTGGCGATAAAAAAGGCGGGTTTCAAATCCGCCTTTTTCTTTTTATAAGAGTAACTTACTTAATCAGGCCAACTTCTTTGTAGTATTTCGCCGCGCCTGGGTGCAGAGGGGCTGACAGGCCGTCAGACACCATTTCTTCTTTCTTCAGGTTAGCGAATGCTGGGTGCAGGCGACGGAAATCGTCAAAGTTCTCAAACACCGCTTTCGTCACGTGGTAGATCACCTCTTCTGGTACCTCAGCAGAAGAAACAAACGTTGCACCTACTCCAAAGGTTTGTACATCACTGTCGTTACCACGGTACATACCACCTGGAATAGTCGCAGTACGGTAGTAGTCATTGTTTGCAACCAGTTTGTTTGATGCGGCGTTATTTACTTCTACCACCACACTGTCACACGCTGTGGTTGCTTCCTGGATAGCACCACTTGGGTGGCCAACGGTGTAAACCATGGCATCAATTTTGTTATCGCACAGTGCTTTTGACTGTTCCGCAGCTTTCAGCTCAGAAACCTGTTTGAAATCGTCCATGGTCCAGCCCATTTCAGCCATCAGTACTTCGATAGTACCGCGCTGACCAGAACCTGGGTTCCCCACGTTGACGCGCTTGCCTTTCAGATCGTCAAACGTTTTGATACCGGCGTCGGCACGTGCCACAACGGTAAACGGTTCTGGGTGGACAGAGAAAACAGCACGCAGGTCTTTGTAAGCGCCCTGGTCTTTGAATTTGCTTGAGCCATTGTAGGCGTGGAACTGCCAGTCAGACTGGGCGATGCCCATGTCCAGCTCACCTGCACGGATGGTGTTGATGTTGTAGATGGAACCCCCGGTAGACTCAACCGAACAGCGGATGCCGTGTTCTTTCTTGGTTTTGTTTACCAGACGACAGATTGCACCACCTGTTGGATAGTAAACACCAGTGACGCCACCGGTACCGATAGTCACAAATTGGTTAGCCTGTGCGGGTACGGCAGTTAAAGCAGCTGCAAAGCTCATTGCGGCCAAAGTTGGTTTTAACGCTTTCATGCTTTAGTCCTTGTCGATGATGTGATTGCTAACGCGGTGAGAATCCGCTGTTAATAAAATGTGAGTCCATTTGCGACGAAATTATCTGATAGTTGGTTTTTCGATCGCAAGAGATATGCCTCACGATTCAAAGCTACAGAAGATATTTTTTCTTAAATCTTCCGCAGAGTTGATAGATAACCCCATGCTTTGAGACAAGTTGGCGATTTGTTGTACAAGTTCAGCATTGTTCTTCGCATGCTGTCCCTTTAAATTTATTAGGTTGTTTTCAAAACCTACGCGCACGTCCCCGCCAAGAGATATCGCAGCTGCCAAACACTGGTGTTCAAACTGGCCAAATGCACAGGTTGCCCAGGAAATTTTCTCACTGGTTATGCGTTTAAGGTCGAATTCCAGTAAGTCTGCCGGTGAAGACAACATGTCTTTTTTGTACTTGCCCAGTACCAATAGTAGGTGATGGCCGCTATTCGGCAACGTTTTGTCATTAACCATCTGAAAATAAAGCGACAAGTCGGCGGCATCATACAAAATGTACTGCACATAGATTCGGCGTTCATTCAGTTCATGGAAAAAACGGCTGGCCTCTTTCTCAAACGAGGCATTTGGCCGTAACTCGCGAAGCGCAAGGGAGACAGCTTCGGGCTCAGTGCCACGCACCAGTGCCATTTGTTCGTTTGGTTGATAAAGGCCAACGGCCTCTGTGGTTAACTGGATTACAAGTTCAGTATCAAAACGGGCCCGTGTTTCCTCGAGCCATTCCTTGTTTAACCCAACATCCAGGGAGTGTTTACCTTGTGTGTCGCGCACATGCATGTGCGCCATGGTGGCACCGGCAGAGGCGCACTGTGACAGGCAGGTTGCCATTTCATCCATGGTCAGCGGTAATTGCTGGTGGTCATCCCTGCCACGCCTTGCACCATTGGGCGCAACAATAATCGTTCGTCCTTTTTGCACCTGATTTCCTTATCCAAATACGTGATCCAATGTGATTGCCAGACGTTTGACCAGCTCATCCATTTCTTTTTCTTTGATGATAAAGGGCGGCGCAAGCAGCACATGATGTCCACGTTTTCCATCGATTGTGCCGCCCATGGGGTAACACATTAATCCATTCGCCATCGCAGTCTTTTTCACTTCGGCATGCAGTGGTCGGGAGGGATCAAACGGTGTTTTCCCAGGTTTGTTTTCGACAAACTCCATACCGATAAACAACCCCCGGCCCCGGATATCGCCAACGAAAGGGTGATCATCAAAGGTTTGGTTCAGTTGATTGACCAGATACTCGCCCTTGTCTGCCACTTCACTGAGCACGCCAGATTCCAATACATCAAGGGTGGCACAAGCGGCTGCACATGCCAAAGGATGGGCCATAAAAGTGTGCCCGTGCTGGAAATATCCCGTGCCATGAAAAATGGCGTCATAGATTTTATCGTGGATCATCACGGCGCCAATGGGCTGGTAACCGGCCGCCAGTCCTTTTGCCATGGTGACTAAATCTGGCACGATGCCTTCCTGTTCGTAAGCGAAGTAAGTCCCGGTGCGTCCGC
Organism: Grimontia hollisae CIP 101886; assembly: GCF_000176515.1. Classification (GTDB taxonomy): domain Bacteria; phylum Pseudomonadota; class Gammaproteobacteria; order Enterobacterales; family Vibrionaceae; genus Enterovibrio; species Enterovibrio hollisae. The sequence continues at coordinate 1,147,174 of NZ_ADAQ01000013.1, read as the reverse complement.
AGCCACACATCACTTCATCAAGGATCAGCAGGATGCCGTATTTGTCACAAATCTCCCGGATGCGTTTGAAGTAGCCTTCTTCTGCAACCAACGCGCCTGCTGTTGCACCTACCACCGGCTCAGCCACAAATGCGATGACCGTTTCCGGGCCGACAGCAAGGAGGCGTTCTTCCAGTTCATTGGCAACGCGCTGGCCGTATTCGAAATGGGTTTCGTTATCGCGTTTATCACGGTAGGCATAACATGGTGCTATCAATTCCCCATTCTGCATCAGGGGAGAAAAAGGTTCTTTTCGCCACATATTGCCACCAACACCCAGTGCACCCAGTGTGTTGCCGTGATAGCTCTGGCGGCGGGCAATAAAGCGGGTTCGTGTTGTTTCACCTTTTTCCAGAAAATACTGGCGTGCCATTTTCAGTGCGGCTTCAACCGCTTCCGACCCACCACTGACAAGATAGACATGGTTAAGGAGACCGGGGGCTTTGTCGGCCAATCGTGCCGCCAATTCTTCAGCTACAGGCGAGGTGAAAAAACCAGTATGAGCATATGGAATGGTACGGAGCTGGGCTTCTATCGCGCTCAGAACGCCGGTATGGCTGTGGCCAAGGCAGGATACGGCTGCGCCTCCGCAGCCATCGAGATAGTGGTGGCCTTTATTGTCAAAGAGAAATACGCCATCCCCGCCCGTGACTGTGGGCAATACTGAGTGACAATGTCTTTGAAGTATGTGTGTCATGATATCCCTTAGTGATGAATCCCTGTTGTTATTTTAATCAGTATGGACAGGTTGGAAATTGAACAGCAAACGATATAAATTTGTGGGGTATGCCAAAAATTCATAAGGATCATGTATGGCTATGGCAATACCGCCAATGAAAACACTGCGCACCTTCACCGTCGTGGCGCAAACCCTGAGCTTTTCCAAAGCGGCAAAGTTGTTGAACCTGACCCAAAGTGCCATCAGCAAACAGATTCAACACCTGGAAGAGTTGATGGGCTGTGCACTGTTTGAACGTGCCGGGGGGAAGGTGGAGCTAACGGAAGCGGGGCGGCGTTATTTACCCTCAGTGGTTGAGGCATTGGAAAACCTGCAGCATGCTACTTCTACCGTGATGCAGACGTCTGAAACCAAAAGCCGGATTGAGATTTCGGTACCCCCATCCTTGGCGAGCTTGTGGCTGATCCCTAGGCTTGATGCATTTAGGTGTGCTCACCCAAATATCGAGCTGGCGGTGCGCGCAAGCGTGACATCAGACAGCCACAATCGCTATCAGGGCGATATTGCGATCCATTGTCTGCCGCTGTCCACACATGAAGAAGACGCTGAGCTGCTTGTCCGGGAGCGGCTGATGCTGGTGGCTTCACCTCCAGTGGTTGAAGGTCTTTCGGGTATTGAAGGTCTTTTACCCTTGCCTGCTATCAGTCATATCACCAGACCACAAATCTGGAACCAGTTCTGGCATGAACTGGGGGTTGCGCCAAATAGCCCGACGTATGGCACGGGGGTTGAGCATTTCTACATGGCACTGGAAGCGGTGAAATATCAGCAGGGAATGGCGTTGATCCCCCAGTTTATGGTTCAGGACACCCTTCAGCGAGGTGAGGTTACCAATCCATTGTCACTGGGCTTTTCTAGTCTATATGGGTATTTTCTTTTCAGTCATGGCTATAAAAGGCGGCTGGGGCCTGTAAAGCAAGTGATAGACTGGTTGAAGCGGGAGATGGTACCGCCAAGCTTCCGGTGCGAATCCATGGACATTTTGCGGCCAAGCGAGTATAAACCGCAGTCCACGACGGAAACCGGGAAACAGAGCAAACAACTATGACAACGACACAAGCTGCATCAGAAAGCTACCAGCAACGTTTTGGTGGAACGCGCCGTCTTTACGGGGCGACCGAGCTTGAGATACTGCGCCAGTCACATGTCTGTGTGATCGGTATCGGCGGCGTTGGTTCATGGGCCGTCGAAGCACTCGCACGCAGTGGTATCGGCGAACTGACACTGATTGATATGGATGACGTTTGTGTTACCAACATCAACCGGCAAATTCATGCAATGTCCGGGACGGTTGGCCAGAGTAAGATTGAGGTGATGGCAGAACGAGTCCGGGGTATAAACCCGGATTGCAAAGTCAATTTGATTGATGATTTTATCTCAGAAGACAATATTCCCGAATACATCACCAAAGATTACGATTATGTGCTTGATGCTATCGACAGCATTAAGCCAAAGACTGCGTTGCTGGCATACTGTAAACGTAACAAGATTAAGGTTATCACCGTGGGTGGGGCGGGAGGACAAATCGATCCGACACAAATCCAGGTTGCTGATCTGACCAAAACCATTCAGGATCCGTTGGCGGCAAAATTGCGCAATAACCTGCGTCGTTTCCATAACTTCACTAAAACTCAGGGCCGCAAGTTTGGTATTGACTGTGTTTTTTCCACTGAGCAGCTCAAATACCCGCAACCAGATGGCTCAGTATGTGAAACCAAAGCGACCGCAGAAGGGCCAAAAAGAATGGATTGCGCCAGCGGATTTGGTGCGGCAACCATGGTGACTGCGACTTTTGGCTTTGTAGCCGTCTCGCGCATTATTGCTAAGCTTACTGCGAAGAAATAAGGCAGTATCTTTTCCAATAAAAGAAGGCCGCGAATGTTCGCGGCCTTCTTTATTCCAGCACGTTTCAAGCAACGCTGTTATGCGTCAGCTTTCGCGCGCGACTTCTTTGTGTTTGACTCAGCAATGGCTTGAACAGGAAGCACCTGTTTAACGTATTCACCGGGCGCTGCACTAATCACTGGGAAGTTTTCAGAACCTTGCGCATAAGGTTCCACTTTCTCTTTCGGGCTATAGGCAGATAGCCATGCATCCCAGTGTGTCCACCACGAACCGGCATTGTGCTCTGCTGACTCAAACCATTCGTCGGCAGACTCGCTCAATTCATCGTTGACCCAGAAGCCGTATTTGCCTTTTGCAGGATGGTTAACAATACCGGCAATATGCCCTGACTCACCCAGTACGAAGGTTTTGTTCCCTCCCACATTCTGGGCACCGCGGTATGTTCCTTGCCAAAGGGCAATATGGTCTTCTTTGGTAGAGATGAAGTAGCTTGGCACTTTGATTTTGTTTAGATCAATCCAAACACCGCCTACTTTTACACCTTTGTCCTGGACCAGTTTGTTGTTCAGGTACAACTCGCGCAATAAAAAGTTATGCGTGGCTGCCGCGACGTTGGTACTGTCGCTGTTCCAGTACAGCAAGTCGAAGTCTACCGGGCTATTGCCCTTGAGATAGTTATCGATGTAGTAGTTCCAGTACAGGCTGTTTTCACGCAGCAGGCTAAACGTCACACTCAGTGAGCGTCCATCCATATAACCGCGGGTGTTGTTTTGCAACTCTATTGCACTGATCAGGTTATCGTTGATGTAAGCGCCAACTTCTCCCGGCTGTGCAAAATCAAGCAAGGTGGTAAAGAAGGAGGCTGACTTGATGCGGGCTTTCATGCGTTTCGCTGCGTAGTAGGCAATCGTACTTGCCAGCACAGTGCCGCCAATGCAATAACCTGCCGCGTTGATTTGCTGCTGGCCGGTAATGTCTTCGATAGCTGATACAGCTTTCACCACGCCTTCCGTGACATAGTCGCCAAACTCAACGTTTCTTTGCTCAGCCCCTGGGTTGCGCCAGGACATCATGAACACAGTGTGTCCCTGTTCAACCAGCCAACGTACCATGGAATTTTTCTCGCGCAGGTCGAGAATGTAGTACTTGTTGATGAACGGGGGCACGATCAACAGTGGTGTGGCATTCACTTTTTCTGTCAGTGGACGGTATTGAATCAGCTCAAAGAGCTCATTCTTGAACACAACGTCACCTTGGGTGTTTGCAATGTCTTCACCAATGCGAAACGCATTGGTGTTGGTCATACGAACTTTAAGGATATCCGCGCTCGACTCGATATCTTCCTGAAGGCTTTGCAAGCCCTTCACCAAGTTTTCGCCGTTGTTTTCCATCGTAAGCTTCAACAGCTCAGGGTTGGTACCGACGAAGTTGCTGGGTGACATCGCATTAATGGCCTGTCGGGAGAAAAAGTTCAGGCGTTCTTTTGCCTTGTCATCTAACCCTTCGACAGCATTGATGGTTTCCAGATATGTGCGCCCAAACAACAGGTAAGATTGCTTGATGAAGTTATAGAACACTTCGTCTTGCCACGCTTTATCCTGAAAACGTTTGTCGTCTTTTTCCGGAGATACAACTTCCTGGCTGTTTGCAGCCAAAGCGACGCTTTGCCAGATTTGCAGTTGTTTTTCCCACCACTGCATTTGAATTTGCAGCATTGCAGCGGGTTGATTTGCCGCGCCTTCAAGGAGCTTGGCGGTATCTTCGATACTTTGCTCCTGCATGGCTTTATTCAGGGGGGTGTTTACGGCTGCCTTGCCTTGCTCAAGATCCTTCCACCATTGCTGGTTACTCTCTTGGAGTTTTACAAGGTAGTCCGAGAAGAAGTTCTGGTACATGTGTAAACCCTCTTGATCGGAAATAACGCGCCCTCTGCAGCGAGAGGGCGTGTCTACCTAAAATTAAGCTGGTTGACCAGCTTTCAGGTTTTCTGCAGTCAGTTGCTCCAGATCATCTTTAAATTCTTTGGCGATAGATTGTAGCTTCGCGCTGTCGTCCATCATTTGCTGAGACAGTTTGGTTAATGCGGCCAGTTGCTGGCTGCTGTATGCGGTCATTGACGTTACGTCAGTCACTTCGCTTGCAGCTTTTACTTGTGCCAAACCCATTTCGCTGTACGTTTTCACTGCGCTCAGTTGGAGCTCAGTCAGGGTTTCAACGTTTTTCGCGACCAGCTTGTTGAACTTTATATAAGGTGCCAGTGTTTTTTCAGTTTGCTCAGAGAATGCTTTAAACATATCGGTGTACATGGTGTTTCTCCTAAATGTAGTCATTAGATCCAAGGGGGTTAACGTTCTTAGCTATCAACACGTTTCACGACGACTGCCGTACCCATGCCGCCGCCAATGCAAAGCGAAGCGACACCCACTGTGCCTTCGCGTTTTTTCAGTTCGTGGATCAGGGAGACCAGAATACGGTTACCTGATGCGCCAAGAGGGTGACCCAAAGCGATTGCGCCACCATTGACATTCGCTTTTTGCAAAATGCTGTCAGCGCTCACATGGTGTGTGTCTGCCAATTGGTGGACAACACCCAACGCCTGGGCGGCAAAAGCTTCGTTAAGCTCAAACAGATCCACGTCAGAAATAGAAATCTCTGCTTTTTTCAGGGCTTGTGTTACTGCACCTACTGGGCCTAAGCCCATGATTTTGGGATCTAGTCCAACTTGCGCATAACTGGTGATTTCTGCCAATGGTTTAAGGCCTAGCCGTTGAACGGCAGCCTCTGAGGCAACCACTACTGCACTTGCTCCATCATTCAGGCCCGATGCGTTACCGGCAGTCACTGTTCCTTCGCGGTCAAAGGCTGGACGAAGTTTTGCCAGACCTTCTTGCGTACAATCTGCTTTGGGGTATTCGTCGGTATCAAAAACCACGGTCTGGCGACGTTGCTTGACCTCTACCGGCACGATTTCGTCTTTGAAACGGCCAGCTTCAACTGCAGCAACGGCTTTTTGTTGGCTTTGTTGTGCGTATGCGTCCTGTTGTTCACGGCTCAGGCCGACTTGCTTGGCAACGTTTTCCGCAGTGACACCCATGTGATATTGGTTGTAGACGTCCGTCAGGCCATCGTTGATCAACAGATCTTTAAGGCCTATGTCGCCCATCTTTTGTCCGCCGCGCAGTGAACCTGACGCAGCAAACGGGATTTGTGACATGTTCTCAACACCGGCAGCAACCACCACGTTGGCATCGCCACAACGGATGTGTGAAACGGCGTCCATGACCGCTTTCATACCGCTACCGCAAACCATGTTGATCGCATAAGCCGGTACCGATTCAGGAAGACCGGCAAAGATCGCAGCCTGGCGACCAATTCCCATACCTTGGCCTGCGCTGACGACGTTACCGAGAATGACTTCATTAACAGTTTCCGGTGCGACATTTCCTGCTTCCAGTGCCCCTTTTATGGCAGCTGCGGCCAGTTGTCCTGCGGGTACATCTTTGAGAGAACCGGTAAATGCACCGATCGCGGTACGTTTCGCCGCGACAATAAACACTTTTTCCATGTGTAACCTTTTTCCCGTTAGTTCATGTACAGGCCGCCATTGACTGACAGCGTTTCCCCGGTGATATAAGCCCCTGAATCACTGGCAAGATATGCGACGGCATCGGCGATTTCTTCCGGACGAGCCAGCCGCTTCATTGGAATCTCGCTTTTTATCGATTCAAGCACTTCATCGCGCATAGCTTCTACCATGGGTGTTGCAGTATAGCCTGGGGCGACAACGTTGGCGGTCACACCATATTTCGCACCTTCAAAAGCCAGTGATTTGGTAAAGCCAATCATGCCAGCTTTGGCGGCAGCATAGTTGGTTTGTCCAAACTGACCTTTCAGGCCATTAACCGAAGAAATGTTGATGACGCGGCCACCCCCTTTCTCGCACATGGCGGCAAAAAGGGGCTGGGTGACATTGAAAAGACTGTTGAGGTTGGTATTGATAACAGCATGCCAGTTATCCGCGGCCATTTTCTTGAAAAGACCGTCGCGGGTAATGCCAGCATTGTTGACCACAATGTCTATAGTGCCTTCTTCTTCAAGAAGTTTTGGGAGACGCTCTGCACATTCGGCGGTGTTGGTGACGTCCAGTTCAAACAAGCGGACTTGATCGGTGTTGAACGACTTTTCTTCGAACCACTCCTTGGCGCATTGCAGATTACCGGTAAAGTAGGTAGCAATCACGCGATAGCCCTGACTGACCAACTTTTCCGTGATCGCCGAACCAATACCACCTTTTGAACCGGTGATGAGCGCGAGTTTCTTCATTGATGACTCCATTCTTAACAACAAGCAATTGAAACATGACCCCTGTAACTGCATTTGGTTGTCCAAAAATACAGGCACCTATAATTTTATGATTTAGCGCAATAAGGGCTGAGATGACGGAAACTCAACTCATCTCGGAATATAATAGTTATTGTGTGTGATGGTTTTATGACCACAGAGATCCAAGATATACAATCTATTGAGTAAGGCAAAAAGAAAGAGAGGAGATTTAGAAAAATAAGATCTTGATCGACAATAAAGCGATATAAGTTAACTGTGTGTTAATTTTTGGTTTTCTGTTGGGTTCTTTTAGGTTGTGGTTTGGTTTTGGGGTGATTTGCTCGCTTATATCTCCTTTTGTGACCACTTTACGGTTTCAGTGAAACGGATAAAAATGAAAGTCATTTAAGTTAAAAAATAAAGCGTGGAGTTATCAAACAGGATTTTAGGATAATTGACCAGAAGTCTCAGTTTTATTGTGTTTTTTGTATGGTGAAATAGTCACTTTTGGCGATGTTTTTCAGGTGAATACACCGCCATGCAGTAGGTTTTATATATTTTTTATTTGTTCAACAATGGAGCGGATACCATTACTTCTGGATTGACTGAGGTGAGTGAGGAGATCCAGTTTTTCAAAGTAATGCTCAAAATTAAAGTGGCGAAGTGCTTGTTGTGACTTGCCTTCTGCGGCCGCCAATACAATAGCTAACAATCCTTTAACGATACGTGCATCGGAATCTGCAGCGAAAATGTACTTTTCGTCTTGTTTTCGCCAGATCAGCCAAACTTTACTTTCACAACCTGATACGGAAATACTTTCCGATTTTAATGACTCGTCAAGCGTTGGCAGTTTTTTACCCATCTGGATAACAAGGCGATACTTATCTTCCCAGCTTCGACACTGCGCCATTTGGTGAATGATGTCGTCGACAGAAATCGCGGTGCCAAAGGGATGGGATGGAAAAGTGCTCGTCATAGTATCGGCCTTCAAGTGTCAGGAGTTAGAGGATGTCGCACGCCTTTTGAATGGCGGTGATGCAGTGATCAATATCATCCTCGGTATTATACAGGGCAATAGAGACGCGGACACAGCCGTTAATGTTCAGGGCATCCATCAGCGGGTGAGCGCAATGATGACCGGAGCGTACTGCAATGCCTTGTTGATCGAGAAGCGTCGCAATGTCTGAATGATGGACACCTGCAACAGTAAAGGCCACGACACCGGCGCCTGGTTGCAGCCCGATGATGGTGAGATCTTCGATGTTTTCGATACCTTTAACCAAGCGTTGTTGCAGTGATGCGATATGGGCTTCTGCACCGTCTCTGTCTATATTTTCAACCCATTGAATGGCTTCAGACAGGGCGATAGCGCCGGCAATATTAGGTGTGCCTGCCTCGAATTTAGCGGGGGAATCCGCATATTGTGTGCCGGAGAAACTCACCTTTTCCACCATTTTACCGCCACCATGCCATGGCGGCATTGATTCAAGCAGTGACGGCTTGCCATACAGCACGCCAATCCCTGCTGGTGCAAACAATTTATGGCCTGAGAAAACATAGAAATCTGCATCCATGGTTGATACATCCACTTTCTCGTGTACCACGGCTTGCGCGCCATCAACAACAACAACAGCCCCGGTTTGATGCGCTCTTTCAATGACTGCCTCTATGGGGTTGCGCGTACCCGTCACATTACTGATGTGAGCAATGCACACCAGACGGGTTTTGGGGTTCAATCTTTTTTCAAGCTCAGATAACTCAAGTTGGCAGGTGGTGACGTTGACCGGCCACTTTACCACTTTGGCGCCGGTTTGCTCTGCGACCAGTTGCCAGGGGACGATGTTGGCGTGATGTTCCATTTCACTCACAATGATCTCATCACCGGGCTGGAGTATCTGTCGGGCATAGCTTTGGGCGATCAGGTTCAATGCTTCTGTTGCTCCCCGGGTCCAGATGATCCCTTTCTCTGGCGCATTCAGAAAGCGGGCAACCTGACAGCGAGCCAGTTCAAAGCGGTTGGTCGCTGCAGCGGTTAATGCGTGGGAACCGCGATGAACATTGGCGTTAGCACTGGAATAATACTGACTGATACTGTCGATAACGACCTGAGGCTTTTGGGCAGTGGCCGCATTGTCCAGGTACACCAGAGGCTGGTTATGGATACGCTGCTGCAGCGCCGGAAAGTCACGGCGGATAAGCGCTGCATCAAAAGGGTGGGTCGTCATGGTCTTGTTTCGCCTGAATGTGTCACTAACAGGAGGGAAATGATCGCCTTTTCGTGATATTAACTCAAGGGAAAGTCATCGATATAAAATGTGTTACACGGAGAAACTGCGGGTAAAAAAAAAGCACCGAGAAAACCTCAGTGCTACGACAAATTTTTTGATTGATAGGTTTCAAAAAATACAGCAAGTATGAAAGGTAGATGTCTCTACCAGATTCGGTAAAAACCGAAATATGCAAACACAACATCGCAGCCACAAAATCAGTCGAACATAGGGAACGAAAATCCCGTGGTGCGCGCAAACTATAGGTTTTCTCTGGAGCCAGAACAATCGACATTTTATAATGCTGCTCATTAGAAAATCTTATCTATAAGGAAAGGACAATGGCCCGTCGCCTTCCACCACTAAACTCACTCCGGGTGTTTGAGACTGCAGCCCGACACCTGAGCTTTACCCGTGCTGCCGAAGAGCTTTTTGTTACACAAGCGGCAGTCAGCCACCAGATCAAAGCACTGGAGGAGTTTCTTGGGCTCAAATTGTTCAGAAGGCGTAATCGCTCTCTGCTGTTAACAGAAGAAGGGCAGAGCTATTTTCTTGATATAAAAGATGTTTTTACATCTTTGGCGGATGCCACAGACCGTGTGTTGGAGCGAGGAGCCAAGGGGGCATTGACCATCAGTTTGCCACCAAGTTTTGCCATCCAGTGGCTAGTACCGAGACTGGCTGACTTTAACCAACAACACCCTGAAATCGATGTACGCATTAAAGCCGTAGACATGGAAGACGGTTCTTTAACTGATGATGTGGACGTGGCGATTTACTATGGCCGGGGAAACTGGCCGGGATTGCGTTGTGACGAGTTGTATCCGGAGTTTCTGCTGCCTGTATGCAGCCCAGAAATACTGAACGGCCCTAACCCCCTCCATAATCTGGAAGATCTGAAACATCATACGTTGCTGCACGATCGCTCAAGGAAGGACTGGAAGGCCTATGCCAAGCATTATCAGATTAGTGACATTAATCTAAACTATGGACCGATTTTTAGTCACTCTGCCATGGTGTTACAAGCAGCAGCCCTAGGGCAGGGGGTCGCACTGAGCAATAATGTACTGGCGCAACCAGAACTGGAATCTGGCCGCCTTGTCTGTCCGTTTGAGCATTTCCTGATGAGTAAAAATGCCTTTTACCTGGTGAGCCAACAAAAAGATGCAGACTCTGGTCGTATTGCGGCATTCAGGGATTGGGTTCTGGCAAAGGCCGCGGCAGAACAGGAGAGTATCTCTGCATGAGTACAGTCATCATTGATGGACCGGAATTGGCTGAACATACGTTTATTTTTGCCCACGGTGCCGGCGCAGGCATGGCACATGATTTCATGGCCGACGTTGCGGCGAGGGTTGCCAGCAAGGGTGTTCGTGTGGTGCGTTTTAATTTTCCCTACATGATCAAGCGCGCAGAAGATGGTAAGAAACGCCCACCTGACCGCGCCCCGGTATTGCTGGATACTTACCGTGACATTATCGCCGAATATGGCACGGAAAAAACCGTCATTGGCGGGAAGTCGATGGGCGGGCGAATGGCGAGCCACCTTGGTGATATCAAGGGGCTGAAAGGCATTGTCTGTCTTGGATTTCCGTTCCACCCACCGGGTAAACCTGAAAAAGACAAAGGAGAGCACCTTGCTACATTATCCGTGCCCACCCTTATTTTACAGGGAGAGCGCGATACGTTTGGTAACCGTGCTGAATTGGAAACTTACCCACTGCCAGAGAGCGTGCAGTTAACGTTTATTCCTGACGGAGACCACAGCTTTAAACCGAGAAAAGTATCTGGTCACACTGAAAGCGGAAACCGCCAGTTGGCGGCAGATTTGATCGCGAATTTTATCCAGAGAGTATGCCAATGAATGGACGACAATATGCTGCACTTGGCTGTGTGCTGGCGGGTGTAGCAGTGGCGTTGGGCGCGTTTGCCGCGCATGCACTGAAAGCGCAGTTGCCTGCTTACGAGCTTTCGATTGTAGAGAAAGGCGTCCAGTATCAATTCTGGCATGCCTTGGCCTTGATTGCCCTTGGTCTTTGGCATCAATACCAGCCGCTACGTTTACTGTCGGTTGCCTGCGGGTTTATTGCTGTCGGTATTCTTTGTTTCAGTGGCAGTTTGTACGGGCTTGCGCTGACGGATTGGACATGGCTTTGGCCCGTCACGCCATTGGGTGGGAGCTGCTTCTTGGTTGGCTGGAGCATGGCCACTGTTGCGCTCTGGCGCAAGGCTTGAGTTCACTGGCGGCCTTGATCATAATGTTGCGTCATTTTTATTGCTAACAGCAGGCCGAGATGAACCAGATTTTATTGTATTGCCGCCAGGGCTTTGAAAAAGAGTGTGCCGGTGAGATTCAGGACAAGGCAGCCGATGTTGAGGTGTATGGTTTTCCACGCGTGGAAAAAAACACTGGCTATGTACTGTTTGAATGTTACCAGCAAGGTGATGCAGAAAAACTGCTCAAGACACTGCCACTGAGCTCGTTGATTTTTGCGCGTCAGATGGTTGCGGTGGTTGGCAGCCTGACAGATCTGGATCCGGGCGATCGTATTTCGCCTATTCTGGCGCTTGGCGGCGAACTGCCAAAGTGCGGTGACCTGCGGGTTGAAACTCCGGATACGGCACAGGCGAAAGAACTGCTGAAATTCTGTCGCAAGTTTACTGTGCCGTTGCGTCAGGCATTGCGAAAGCGTGGCGTGCTGCTGGCAAAAGAAAATCCGAAAAAGCCGGTGTTGCATGTTTGCTTTACCGCGCCGGGGTGCTGTTTGGTTGGTTACTCGCTGACTAACAACAACTCACCACATTACATGGGAATCCACCGTTTGAAGTTCCCGCCCGAAGCGCCGAGCCGTTCAACCCTGAAGCTGGAAGAGGCGTTTCATGCTTTTATTCCACGTGAAGAGTGGGATGAACGTCTGGCGCCGGGCATGTGGGCGGTCGATCTGGGCGCCTGTCCCGGTGGCTGGACCTATCAGTTGGTGAAACGGTCGATGTTTGTTCACGCAGTGGATAACGGTGCGATGGCAGAAAGCTTGATGGATACCGGACAGGTGAAACACCATGCCGTCGATGGTTTCAAATTCGAACCACCGCGAAAAAATGTATACTGGCTGGTGTGTGACATGATTGAAAAGCCTTATCGCGTGGCGCAGTTGATGGGGGAATGGCTGATCGCCGGATGGGCAAAAGAAACCATTTTTAATCTGAAACTGCCAATGAGCCGCCGTTATGAGCAGGTGAAGGATGACTTACAGAACCTGAAGATATTCCTGATTGAAAACGGCGTGAAATTTGAGATGCAGGCCAAGCACCTTTATCACGACCGTGAGGAAGTCACTGTGCATATCCGGGTGCTGAGATGAAGGGGGCAGCCACTGGGCTGCCTTTTTTATGCGCCCTGCGCGGAGTAGCGGATATCCTGCAGGTTAAAGCCTAATGTGATGTCGGTTTTCAGTGTCGCGACCTGCTTACAGCGAAGCGCCAGTTCCTGAGTGCCTTCCAGCTTTTTCTGCCATTTGGGTTCGATGTCTTCAGCAGCATAGAGCTGTTCCAACGTGCCATAACGTTGCAATAGGGTTGAGGCCGTTTTGGGGCCAATGCCCGGTACACCGGAAACACCACTCGAGCTAATCCCGGTCAGGCCCCAGTAATCGGTCAACTGCTCTGGTTGTACGGCGAATTCTTTTTCAATAAACGGGCTGTCGAGCCAGCGTTGCTGGAAGTAATCACGAATCCGGACAGTGGGTTGCAGTAACTGACAATAGCCTTTGTCGGTTGACACTATTGTCACCTGACCGTCATGGTTTGCTACTTTGATAGCCAGTGTGGCAATCATATCGTCGGCTTCGTCACCGGATGAGAGCAGCGAATCCACGCCCTCTTCCCAGAATGCATCCTGAATGCTATCCAGCCCCTGTTGAAGTACCTCAGGCATCGGTTTGCGGCCTTGTTTGTATTCGGGTACCAGTTTCGCGCGCCAACCCCGGTCCTGCCCGGTATGGTCAAACACAGCGACAATGTGGGTCGGCTCAGAAGAGCGGATTATCTTGTGTAATGCCCGGGTGCAGACTTGTGCCGTCGATGCAATGTCCTCCGGATTGGGTTGTGCTGCGTGTACCCTGCGAATGAGGTTCATGGCATCAATGATAACAAGATGGATTGACATGGATTACCCAAAGAAAAATGGCCCGATAGGGCCATTCTAATTTGTTGAGCGGTAAATGAAAGCAGAATGACGGGCCATTGAAGACGATGGGTATTATCGTCCGTCAGAACCACGAATAATCTCATAACATGGAATGTACTCAGAACCTGGCAGTTTCATCCGTTGCTGTTCAACAAAGCCGCGAAGCAATTTGTCCATCTTTTTCATCAGCAGTGCGTCGCCGTTGATTTTGAACGGGCCGTGTCGCTCGATGATGCGGATCCCTTCTTCTTTCACGTTTCCGGCAACGATACCGGAGAAGGCCTGGCGCAGGGCTGATGCGAGAAGTTCAGGGCGCTGATTCATGTGGAGATCGAGGTTTGCCATGTTTTCATGGGTTGGTTCGAACGGCAACTGGAACTCGGGGGCGATTTTCAGTGACCAATTAAATGAGTAGGCATCCCCGGTGGATTGGCGGTGCTCTTTTACTGCAGGCATTCCTTGTTTGATAATGCGCGCGGCTTTGACGGGATCATCAATCACAATCTGGTAGTACTTAGTGGCTTCTTTACCGAGTACGTCGCGAATAAATTCATCGATAACCCGGAAATAATCTGCACTCTCTTTCGGCCCGGTCAGCACCACTGGCATCGGCTGGTCTGCATTTTCTGGATGCATCAGGATACCGAGCAGGTATAAGAGCTCTTCGGCGGTACCTGCCCCGCCAGGAAAGATAACGATGCCGTGCCCGATACGCACAAAGGCCTCCAGACGTTTTTCAATATCTGGCATGATCACCAGTTCATTTACGATAGGGTTAGGGGGTTCGGCGGCAATAATGGATGGCTCAGTTAGCCCCAGAAAACGGCTTCCCGTTACACGTTGTTTGGCGTGACCAATCGCTGCGCCTTTCATTGGTCCTTCCATCGCACCTGGACCACAACCCGTGCAGATATTCAGCTCACGCAGTCCTAACTCGTGGCCAACTTCACGGGTATATTGATATTCAACCGGGTTGATGGAGTGCCCGCCCCAGCAAACAACCAGGTTTGGATCTTTACCTGGTACCAGTGCGTTGGCGTTGCGCAGAATATCGAAAATCAGGTTAGTGATGTGGCTGGAATTGGTGAGGTTAAATATTTTGGCATGTTCAAGTTGAACGTTGACATGAACAATGTCACGAAGCACAGAGAACATGTGCTGCTGAATGCCACGGATGATTTTACCGTCGACAAACGCATGCTCTGGGGGATTAATCAGTTCAAGTTTGACGCCACGCTCACGGCGCATTACGCGGATGTCGAAAGATTTATATTGTTCTAGCAACTCTTTAGAGCTGTCAGTGTGGCTGCCGGAGTTCAGCACTGCTAACGAACAGTTACGGTACAGGCGGTAAAGGTTGCTTTTGGCCGTGTCTTTAAGCCTGTCTACCTCAAGTTGGGATAGAAGATCCATGGCCCCAACTGGGCTGATATGTGTGATCATAATCACCTCCTGTGTAGGGAAAGCACACTGTATTAGGGGGAGGGTGTGGATGACACCATTTCATTATTATCAAAATTTCTTTTCAATGGTTTAAAAATCAGTGTGTTAGTTAACCATACACAGAGATGTAGGGTTTAGCCAGTGCAGGGGATAAAAAAGTAGGCCGTAATTCAATTAACTGATTGAAAATTAATGGGTTATGCCAATATTAGTTTGTTGCGTCCATTATCCTTGGCGTTATAAAGGGCATTGTCTGCGCGTTCAAGAACGTCAACGGTGTTGTCATTGTCCTTGAACATGCTGGCACCGATGGAGACAGTGATCGTCAGGCGGTTATCTTTAAATTTGAATGGCAACTTCGCAATGGTTTCACGGACATTGTTTAACAGGACATTGCGGGTTTCCCCATCCGTATTGGGCAACAGTACCACAAATTCTTCGCCACCAAAGCGGGCGATAAAGTCGGTGTCACGCAGGCATTGATGAATCGTGCGGGCGACCACTTTGAGTACTTTGTCGCCCACCAGATGGCCATATTGATCGTTGACGCCCTTGAAGTGGTCAATATCAATCATGGCAAGGCAAAGCGGTGTCTGGTAGCGCATCCAGCAACGGTACTCGTGTTCGAGACGATCATCCAGCGCAGCCCGGTTGTAGACCTTGGTGAGAGGATCCAGCAGAAGTTTTCTCTCTTGATCGCCAAGGCGTTTGCGATAATCCATGGTTTGCTGATACAGGGCTTCCAGTTTCTGTTCATTGTACTGGAGCTTTTCAAGCAATTGTTGCTCACGCTCTTCCAGTGCACGGTTGCGGGTAACAAGAGAAGCAAGATTGACTGATACTTCGGAGATACTAGGCCGTAGATCCTCAAGGGTTTCCGCTTCCTTAAGGTGGTATTGGATTGATTCCACTGACGCGGCCAGTTCTTCATTCAGGGCGTTGCGCTGACTGGTAATGGCCAGTGAGCAGTCAATTGAACGGCCGTTATGACGCTGCACTATAGAGAGATCTTCATTGACCTGCGACAGGAACACCCGGGAGGCCTTCCGTTCGTTACGTGTACCATCAAGGATAAGCTGGACGGACTCCAGCGTCAGCTCCAGCAAGGTTTGTGCGTTAGGGGAAAGCAGCAGTTTGCTGCGGATATCCAAAAGTCGATCGCCTACCTCGCCATCAAAGTCGAGTTCGGTGATCAGGTGTTGAAGTTCGGTGCAAAGTTGGTTGATGCGATCGATGTTGAGCAGATCGCGGGCATTCATGCCGTTGGCGGGCAGGGAGAGTAACTTGAGTGCACGTTCATAAAGTTGCAGCAGTGACACCACTTTTTCTGTGCTGCCTTTTTGTTGCGCAGCAGGACTCGCCAGTAGTGTGCGTAAGTCGCGTTTCAGCTGTGCAGGCAGTCCAGGCAGGCACTTCAGCGTTTCCCCGCTTTGCTGGAATTGGCACTCCAGTGCATCTGTGGCTCGTTCTGTTACCTGATTGTATCTACTGACCATTCGCTCCACCAATGCAAGTTGTGGGATCAATCTACTGACATCTTCCTGTGAGTCAAGTTCACGGCAGATTTGTGAGAGGCGCTCATTAAGGCGGTCGTCGTCATTTACCCGGGATGCCACAATTAAACGTGAGATCAATCGTTTCAGGATCATCGCTTCGCGCCGCGATTTAAGGGCTAAATCTCGGGAAACCAGCTTGTAATGCTGCAACTTTTCTTTTAACAGGATGATATCTTCATCTGACGAGAAGTTGGACATAAAAAGGACTACATCTCCAAACCCCAATTCGGCACCAGAAGTGGCGGAAAATGGGGCTGCAATTCATGAATTGACACGTGCAACGACTAGCTATAACGGTTTAATGCTAGGACTATCAATAAATTGGCATCAGTTTTTGTCAGATTCGTGAACTATCTGTCAGTTAATACCACTGACTGCCGAAGTTTTAACCGTGAACAGTCCGGTCTGGATGCCATCCAGACATGCCTGACGGGCGTTCGAGTATGAAGTTAGCGTTGCTTGAATTCTTCGGCATGCTCCATGGTCTGTTTCAAGTTCGGAGCGGTGTGCGCTTGGGCGCGAATGAGATTAAACATGCACCGCTCTGAGTGTGCGCAGAGGGCGTGAACTGTGGGGATCTTTTGGGTTTCAGCCAGACGATGTCGAATTGAGGTGGGCGTCCACATAAGCGCGGATAAGCAAAGAGCAAGAAAGCAGTGCTGCAGGTAAGAGTCGCATGGCAGAAAATATCGTCCCCTGAGAAGAAAAACAGGCCCTGTTTCCAGAGCCTGTACGACAGATTATTGGCGCGCTAGACGGTTGTTTTCACTTGGCGTTTTACCCATGTTCGTACGGTATGGGTTGATGTCCAGCCCGCCGCGGCGGGTGTAACGCGCATACACCGTCAAAAGTTCCGGCTGACAGTATTTCATCAGGTCGGTGAAGATGCGTTCAACGCACTGTTCATGGAATTCATTGTGACGGCGGAAGGAAACAATATAGCGCAACAGTTTTTCACGGTTAATGCGCTTGCCTTTGTAGGCAATGCGAACCGAACCCCAGTCAGGCTGGCTGGTGATCAGGCAGTTGGATTTGAGCAGGTTACTGTTCAGGGTTTCAGTGACAACCGGGCCATCAGCAGCACCTTCAAGCAGGGCAGGGTTTAAATCGTAATTGTCGATTTCGATGTCCTGCTCATCAATATTTTCTCCCCCGAAGGCAACGACCGGGGTATTGGTGAACTCTTCCAGAGGCGACAGGGTGACATCAACATCCGCACCGGCACAGGCTGACAAATCCTTGGCAAGGGTATCAACCACTTCCTGCCAGCTTTCAAACTTGGTCTGGTTGAAGCTGTTCAGGTACAGCTTGAATGACTTGGATTCAATCAGGTTGGGCGTGGTAGCAGGGAGGCGGACTTCACCAATTGCAACTTGTGGCAGGCCTTTGCTGTTCAGCCATGACAGTTCGTAGAGCGTCCAGATGTCGTACCCGGTAAACGGCAGCGAATCACCCAGATTCAGGTCATCGCGGTTAAGGCTTCGTGGTACGGGTTGCAGCAGCCCTGGCGCATAATGTTCTTGATAGTCCGTTTTCTGACCCAGTGTCAGGCCAGCAAGTTCTTTTGCATCTTGATATTTGCTCATACGGTTTTGCCACGGATCGATTAGAATGCGCAAAGTTTACTGAATCTTGAGGAATCTTGCTAATGAATCACTCTGTCATCCATGCGCTTTGGTCTTTCAGTGCGCGCTTTGTTGATGCCTGGGACCAGAAACATGGTTCGAAACCACAAAGCGAGGGGTATCTTGGCCTAGCATCGCCTTGTGTGGTTCAGGAAACCGACGATGTGGTGATTTGGCAGCCGGTAAAACGTGAGACGCTGGCGGATTTCTCAAACGTAGAAGAGGGCATTGGTATTCGCCTGCATGACGATATCAAGGCGTTTTATGCAGGTCAGTACTGTGGTGATATGACGGCACGCTTTGATGGTCTGGCGCTGGAAATTGTCCAGGTCTGGAGTGATGAAGACCTGCCACGCTTGCAAGAGAACATGCTGGGCCACCTGCTGATGCAAAAGCGCCTTAAGCAGAACCCGACCGTGTTTATCGCTTCTACCCAGGATGAACTGGATGTGGTGTCAATATGCAATGTTTCCGGTGAAGTGATCAAAGAGCGCATTGGCACCCAGCAACGTGACGTGCTGGCGCCGGATGTTGAAAGCTTCCTTGGCCAGCTGGTGCCGGAGGTCTGACAGCCCATGTATGTGGTTGAACTTACCTTTGAATGTTATGACGACACCACCATCTCAGCCGTTGACCGTGCCGTAAATGGCCTGATGGATGCACTGCGTTACAACGGTCAGGTGCTGGGCCGAGAGTTTCCGATGGTGATGGGCGATGGACAATTTCACGTCCGTGCCGTGTGCCCGGAAAAAGACAGCCTGAACCCGAAATACAACAGCCCGCAGGTAAAACAGAAAACCCTGCAACTGACCGATGCCTGCCTGCTATCACCCAAAGTCAAAGTGCTGGGGCGGGATATCAATTCGGAAGAGAGTGCGCCGGATGTTGCGCGCAGCTGGCAGGTCATGTACACCACTTATGTGCATACTTGCTCACCGCTACGCTGCGGCGAAACCTTGCTTCCCATTCCGCTGTACCGTATTCCAGCGACCTTCAATGGCGATCATAAAGCGGAAGTGAAGTGGCAGACAGAGTGGCAGGCGTGCGATGAAATCCAGATGGCCGGTGCATTTAAAGCCGAGCATGCCGCACTGGCAGAAATTCAGGATGTAGACAGCCTGTTGTTCCGTAAAGGGTGGGATATCCGCGGGCGGATTGAATACCTGACCAAGGTGCCAACTTACTATTACCAATACCGTGTAGGCGGCACGGATGCTGACTCTGAACTGGCGAGGAAGTGTCCGAAATGCGGCGGTGACTGGTTGCTCGAATCACCGCTGCATGATGTGTTTCATTTCAAGTGTGACAGCTGCAGGCTGGTCTCCAACCTGTCGTGGGACTTTCAATAACTATGGATGGCGTTGCTCAAGGGCTTCAATGCGTTTGGTCAGCGCTTCCACCTGTGCTTCAAGCGCCTGTATGCGGGCGTTGGCATCGTCTTGTTTTTTCACCAACTCCACTTTAGGCACAGTACCATTTTTCTTCCAGCGCTGAAGTGCACTGATAATCAGTGGCATGGGAACCGGACTTGTAAGCCGGCTTTTGATTAATGCCACGCTGGGCTCTTTTCCGTCGTTGACCAAAGATTGAATGGCTTGTTCGAGCTGTGGGGTAAAATCAATGCTCATCGTGTTTTCCCTAAAATCACGTGTCCGCCATGGCAGCGAAGAAGACAGAGCATCATGAATACCCTAACTTTTTCCCTTGCGCAACAGGGTATCCAGGGTATCTATTTGTTCTACCCAATCCGCATCCTGACATTTTGCTTCTTCAAGGAACTGTTTTTGGCTGGCTGTCCAGAAAGCGGCGGTTGTCAGGTTTTCTCCTGCTTCCAACGAATGGTTGGCAATGAAAATGTCGATCGAACTAGCATCGGATGCCAACCCGAGTTGCCGAAACAGGTTTTCAAGATTGTGGTTAAACATTTCCATAAGTGCCCCCTCCTTTTGGGGTAATAATCCCGTAGGTTCTGTCAGTATAGAAGCCATGATTTGGGGTGGTTGGTATAATGGATGAGGTACGGTAAGCGGGCTGAAGGGTGCTGTTTCATGCAGGAGGACGGAAAAAGCGCTCACGAAACAGGACGCTAATTGTCTGGCACGTATAAACGCCCTGACATTTCGCGGTCTTCTCTTTTGGTGTGTCATTTACGATTCGCTGTCTCTTGATATGGATTCTATCTACTTAAAGAGAGTATTCTAGATGAAAATTCTGTTTCTTTTTTAACCATATTTTTGTCGCAGCATTTTCGTTTCAAGACCATGACTCGCTCCCTTGTGAGATATCTCTTACAATGGCGTGGGATTCTTCAGCTTGAGAGGCAGATTTCCCGAAAAGATGATTTTTCAATCACACTAAAAACAATAAGTTACAAAATTCGTCATTAAGCCTGTATAAAATTGTGACTTTAATCACCTGTTGGTTGGTTGTTTTGGAAATTGGTTAGCGTAATCTTTGTGTTGTCGGAAGGATACTGGCATACGGAACAGGAACTAACACCACGGACTTTGGCAGCTCAGGAAGAGTAGGTAATGCAAGGATTGTGTTACTGACAAGGCAAGGAAAGCGGATTAGGGATACGGAAGGAGCCGTACAGTAGGCAGGATGTTTACTGGTCAGGAAGACACTTAGGACAACCCAGGATGGGGGCTTAAGGAATCCACTTCAGGACGAAGTTAAGGACACCCTCAGGACGAGGATGAGAATCGAGACCGGGATAGCTCGATGGGTCAAGGTAGGACCGAAGGACACCTCCAGGAAGGAGAGATTAAGGATAACGCTGAAGGAATCAGCTACTGATCAGGGAATGATGCAGGGAGCAAATTTCGTAGCCGGATAGCTGCAAGTAAGACCTTAAGGGCGCGACGAAAGTCGCGCCCGTTCTTTTTTATTGGCCATAAAAACCTATCCAATGCCCTGTGCATTATTGTTCCACTATGGGATATGCTGGCATGTAAATCTCTTTGACCCGCATTCCCTGCATGACGGCATAGCCTTGATAGCAATCCAGCCCATTGACGGAAAATTCAAAGTGGTAGCGGGTTTGGATATTGAGTGGACCTTTCGGCCAACCCAAGGAATGGCTGCCCCTGGCAATCGATATCAACTGTAGTTGCGTTTGACGGCAGCGTTGCTGGATATAGTGTTTAGCCAGTTCACTCTGGCGCCGTTGTTGCCAGAACAGGCTGGCAACCAGTGCAATAACGAGTATCCAGAGCAGATCGCCAATCATAGATCACGCTTTCACAGATTGTTGTAATTGCTTCACTGCATCCAGCAGCGCCGGCGAGGCTGAGCCATGGAGCAATGCCAACACCTGTGGCCGAAGTTTGGGGATCATAACCAGATCGGCCACCATTTGCTGGAAGAAAGCCTGGTTGTTTTGTTCGGCAACGGCGATCAGGAAAGTATCCAGTAAGGTGTCTTTTGTCAGTGCTTGCCAGCAGCGTCCGGCAATCGCGATCAACATTTCACGGTGACGCAGCGCATCCAGTGACAGCAGGTGTTCAACCACGCGCTGGACGATTTCCGGTTTTGCTCCAGCCAGAGCACGGACATGAGCCGTTAACAGGAACAGGTCAGTTTCTTCGGCTGACAACATGGCGTGGATCTCTTCTTCAATCCGTATTGCCAGGGAATCCGCGATCGCGCAGTGTTCTAAACATCCCAACACCGCATATTTTGGGGGGGGCGGCATATGAGAGAGCGCTTTTCGCAGACGGGTGAGGTTGTTGTGCTTATCCATACGGGCACAGAGATCGGCAATGCCCTGAAGCCCAACGCCTTGCCATGCATCCCATCCCAGCTCACCGGACATGTAGTGTTGGGCATGATCATAATACTGGCTGGCAGGCTGGCGGAGTTTATCTGTCAGGAATGCGTGGAACATCGCCTTCTTATCATCCTGCGGGGTGAAGGTATACGGGTTGGCGGCCAGCTTTTCCTGCTCTTCTTCGGTGGGGGTTTTATCCAGCGTCGCGCCCATCGCTTGTGCTACGTATTGGATAAAGTCACCCAAAGCGGCTTGGTTTAACAGTCCCCGCTCATCCAGTGGCATTTTTAAAAACCAAATCCAGGGCGCCTGATCAGGCTGCCAGAAGGCGATTCCCATCTGTGCGTGTCGCTGCGTAGGATACGGATAAGGAATGCGGTTTTCTTCAATCGCCACAAAGTCGTTGGTATCAATCAGTGTGACCCGGCGGCTGAGGTCAAAAACCAGAAACTCACAATTGGCCTGGCTGAGAATTGTATTGAGAGAGAGCGTATTTTCCATGGTGACTTCTAATTCGGATTGCCTTCATTGGCGGAGAGTAATTTCCCCTAGTTTACCATCTATCCTGAGTGTGGCAGGTCAACAGACCCTATTTAGTGATATGCTTGCGACACTTTGATTTTTCAACCCACCGCGCGCAAAAGAGAGCAATTCTATGAGCAAGCACGAAAAAACCGGCGCTTTGATTCTGGCACTGAAGGAGGCCATGGAAAAGCATGGCCACTGGGAAAAGGAACCGCCGTCTGCGCAGGCGCTGGCAAGTGTTGAGCCATTTGCTGTTGATACCTTGAGTTGTGCACAATGGCTGCAATGGATTTTTATTCCCAAGATGGCGTTTTTGGTTGAGCACCAGCAGCCGCTCCCAACCTCTTTCGCGATTTCCCCTTACATTGAAGAAGCGATGAAGGGTCTTGATGGCCACAGTGACATTACACGGGCATCGCAAGATCTTGATACGCTGTTTACGCCGTAGAAATGATGCAGACTGAACTGGAAATACTCTACCGTGACGAGTGGTTGGTCGCGGTCAACAAGCCCTCTGGCATGCTGGTACACCGTTCCTGGCTGGATAAGGGGGAAACCCGTTTTGTCATGCAAACGCTGCGAGACCAGATTGGCCAGCATGTGTTTCCGCTTCATCGGCTGGATCGTCCAACATCTGGTGTGTTGTTGTTTGCGTTGTCTTCAGAAATGGCAGCTGAAATGATGCCAAAGTTTGCCGGTCGCGATATTCACAAAACCTATCATGCGGTGGTCAGGGGCTGGATTCAGGAAGAAGCGACGCTCGATTATCCACTCAAAGAAGAGCTGGATAAGGTGGCGGACAAATATGCGACGGCAGAACCTGAAGCCAAGGAAGCGGTGACAGAATATCGCCCTGTGGCGCATGCTGAGCTGCCGATCCCATTGGGGCGCTACCAGAGTTGCCGCTACACCCTGGTGGAAATGAAACCGCACACCGGGCGTAAGCATCAGCTTCGCCGCCACATGCACCATTTAAGTCACCCTATCATTGGTGATGTTAACCACGGTGACGGCAGGCATAACCGCTTGTTCCGTGAGGTGTTTAACTGCCATCAATTGCTGCTCCATGCTTCGCGCACTGCGTTCCAGCATCCGGTCACCGGTGAAAACATCGTGATTGATGCAAACGTTGATGACGTGTGGCGACGGGTCTTGGAAGGCTTGGGGTGGGGAGCTGAGCTCTGAGGAAAAACAGGTCCCAGGAACCTAGTTCCTAGGACCTTCTTTCTATAATTTTTCCAGATCGGATTCGATCTCAGCGATCTTGCTGGCGACCACTTTTTCCAGATGTCTGAGATCGCGAAGGATCTTCTGCTTCACATCATGTTCGGCCTGCTCATGGCGAACAATCTTGTCGAGCTCATCGACCACCAGTGACAGGCTGCGGTTAATCTCGGTTACTTCACGAAATCGGCCACTGCCGCTGTCAATGACCACATTCTTGCGCTGGCGCGGATATTTGAATTTCACACTCTTGGCGAAAAGTTCACCTTTGGCTTTATGGAAATAGATTTTCAGTGTGTCTGAATTGGCTTCCTGGCGCAGGGTGTAACGTTCAATGTTTTCAGGGTGTTCGATACCGATATTTCTCAGGTTCTGATACATGCATTACCCCTTTCTTCTACCAGACCACGGTATTGTTTATTTTAGCAGTATCCAGACAGCAGCCCCAACTCCGGCAACGATCAATGCCTGAGAGTTGTGGCTGAGATCGCCCCCCCGGTTAACCCGCATCATTCAACGCATCAAAGAGTGCATTTTTCAGTGAAGTCTGGGCCTCGTCGGTTAATGCCTGGCGCTCACCGTCTGTGACAATAAAGAAGTCTTCTGCCCGTTCGCCAATGGTGGTGATTTTGGCCGCCTGCAGTGAAACGCCTTCACGGGCAAAGACGGCCCCCACTTTTGCGAGCAGACCCGGAGTATCGAGGGCAATCAGTTCCAGTAATGTGCGCCTTCCAATGCGGGTGGGCAGGAAGTTCACCTGGGTTTTTACTTTGAATGCCATCAGCTTTCTAGGCGCACGTTTGACCGGAATCGTAATGGCGCCTTCTTGCATTAAAGCTTCTGCCACGCTTTCACGGATCCTGTCATGGCGATCCGGCTGAATGGCTTCATTATTGGCATCGAGCACCATAAAGGTATCAAGGGCAAAACCGTCTTTGCTGGTCATGATCTGGGCGTCATGAACGCTGAGGTTTCTCTTGTCCAGTGCCGCTACGACACGGGCAAACAGGCTGGGCTTGTCTTCGCTGTAGACAAAGATTTCCGTACCGCCGCGGGTCGCATTTTTGCTAATCAGCACCAAGGGATCTTTCCCCTCATGCGAGAGGATATTTTCACTGTGCCAGGCAATTTGCTTGTGGGTATGCCGCAGGAAATAGTCTGCTTTAAAACGTTGCCACAATAGTGTGATTTCACGCGGTGAATGACCATTCTTGCGCAGTAATGCAGAGGCTAACTGTTGGTTGTGGCGGATACGCTCGCGGATATCCGGTGGGTTTTCCAGACCCCGGCGCAGGGCTTTTTGTGTTGAATAATACAGTTCTGCCAACAGGGTTCGCTTCCAGCTGTTCCAGAGCTCCGGGTTAGTGGCATTAATGTCTGCCACTGTCAGGCAAACAAGGTAATCCAAACGTTCTTCATCACGCACTTTCTGGGCAAAATCAGTAATGACTTCCGGATCGTAGATATCGCGGCGCTGGGCGGTAACTGACATCAACAGGTGATTGCCCACCAGCCAGCTGACCAGGTTGGCTTCCGGGCGGGATAAGCCGTGATCAATACAGAAGTTGTACGCATCTACCGCGCCAATTTCAGAATGATCGCCACCTCTGCCTTTGCCGATGTCATGGAAAATGGCAGCCAGTAAAAGCAGCTCAGGCTTAGCGAGGCGGGGATAGACATCACAGCAGATTGGGTGTTTTTCACTGTTTTCTTCCTGGCTGTATCCGTTGATGTGTTTGAGCAGACGGATAGTGTGTTCATCCACGGTATAGGCGTGAAAAAGATCAAACTGCATCTGGCCAACGATTTGGCTCCACTGCGGCAAGTAGGCTGACAGAACGCCATGTTTGTGCATCAGGGGGAAGGCTTTATGCAGCGCATTAGGATGCCGGGTCAGTGTAATAAACTTCTCCTTGGCTTCCGGCAGATCGCACAGAAACCGGTTGAGCCGGCGACGGGCAGTACGCAGCTGTCTCAGTGTTGGCGCTGAGATCGATTCAATGGATTTGTCATCGGCAATGTGGAGGAACATATCCAAAATGGTGTCAGGACGCGCCTGGAACAGCGCCGGTTTACGCGCTTCAATCTGTCGGCCGTGGCGCTGGAAATCCTCACTGAGCACGTCAATTTTTTTGCTGTCCGGTTCGTCCTCAATCGCCCTGGCAAACAGACGGATCAGCATTTTATTCAGCTCAGAGACCCTGCTGAGGGTGCGGTAGAAGTCTTTCATCATCAACTCGACGCCGCGATTCCCTTCTCCCTGATACCCCAGTGTTTCGGCAACGGACGGTTGGTGGGAAAACGTAAGACGGTTGTCATAGCGACGAAGTTCGAGGTGCAGGGCAAAACGGATACGCCAAAGCATGGTCTGGCATTCATCCAGTTCACGGAACTCGGCATCGGTGAGAAACCCGTATTTGCTCATCTCACGCAAGCTGGTGGCACCAAAGTGGCGGCGTGCAATCCAGCTCAGGGTGTGAATGTCACGAAGCCCACCGGGGCTGGATTTAATGTCCGGCTCGAGGTTGTAGGCAGTGTCGTGATACCGGGCATGGCGCTCTTTTTGTTCTTTTACTTTTGCTTTGAAGAAGCGTTCACTGGGCCAGAATTGCTTGGCATGGATATGGTTTTTCAGTTCGTGATAAACGCGCTCGCTACCACACAACAATCGCGCTTCTTGCAAGTTGGTCGCAACGGTCAAATCGTCCTGACCCACTTCCATGCATTCAGCCAGAGTACGGACGCTATGACCGACTTCGAGTTTGAGATCCCAAAGCAGGGTAACAAATTCACTGATCCGTGCCTGGTAGGTGCTGTCGATGCCGTTTTCAGAGAGGATCAAAAGGTCGATATCAGAAAGAGGATGGAGTTCCCTGCGACCATAGCCGCCGACGGCAATCAGGGCGAGAGTAGGATGATGGTGAAACGAAAAATGCTGCCACAGGCGGTTAAGCAGGGCATCGATATAATCAGCACGTTGATAAACCAGATCAGTGACAGGTATACGGTTAAGAAAGTCAGCCTTTTGTTGTTCTCCAAACAGTGCCAGTTGCTGCTTGAGTTCGTTGAGGTTGAGTTGTTCGGTACTCAGTTTGTCAGGTGAGATCAGAATGTCGTTCATTGTCATCCTTGATGAAAAAAGCCGACGCAGAGGCCGGCTTTTTACTCATTATGCGTTGTTCAAGAAACGAGGGAGTGTTTCGTCACTGCGCAAGGTCAGTATTTCACAACCGGTGTCGGTGACCAGAATAGTGTGCTCCCATTGTGCGGATTTTTTACCATCAACGGTGTACACCGTCCAGCCGTCGTCTTCGTCCAGAACGGTGCCAAACTTCCCAGCATTGATCATCGGCTCGATAGTAAAGCACATACCCGGTTTCATCACCGTGCGGTCACTGTTTTTATAGTGAACCACTTGCGGCTCTTCATGAAATTCTGCGCCGATACCATGACCGCAATAATCCTTCACGATGGAGTAGCGTTTTGGGCGGCTTTTGATGAATTTCTGGATTTCTGTCCCGATATCACCAATGCGCGCACCGGGCTTCACTTTTTTCAGCGCCTGATAAAGGCTTTCCTGCGCTACATGGCACAGTGCTTTGTCTTCGGCAGAAACCTCACCAATCAGGAACATTTTTGA
The DNA here is from genome assembly GCF_000176515.1 of Grimontia hollisae CIP 101886. GTDB lineage: Bacteria > Pseudomonadota > Gammaproteobacteria > Enterobacterales > Vibrionaceae > Enterovibrio > Enterovibrio hollisae. The sequence continues at coordinate 1,119,990 of NZ_ADAQ01000013.1, read as the reverse complement.
AGTATCGCCGTGGTAACCCTCTTTAATTACCGTAATATCAATATTGATGATGTCACCGTCTTTCAGTACATCACTTTTGCTTGGAATGCCATGACACACCACATGGTTGATGGAGGTGCAGATAGACTTGGGAAAGCCATGGTAATTGAGCGGCGCGGGAATCGCTTGCTGTATTTCGGTGATATATTTGTGGCAGATATCATCCAGCTCTTCCGTGGTCACGCCTGCTTTGACATGCGGTTCAATCATTTCAAGCACTGCGGCGGCAAGGCGACCGGCCTCACGCATTTTTTCGATTTCTTCAGCCGTTTTAATAGTGGCGCTCATTGCTTTCTCTCAGTTGGCTCCCTGATATTTAGGTCAATATCATTCAGGGAGGATGGGACTGCATTTAGTACATATTATCAATCGCATCGCCATGAGGGAACCTCGCCCAGCGACTCGCGCACTTTTTTATACTGGATTCACAGGCCATGTTTATGGTATAAAGCGCGCCGAAATGCGCCTTAATGGTTAATCGGGTTTCCCGGTTCTGTATAGGTGATTTCGATAAACACTTAATTTATTAACTCACACACATATCGGCACATACGCCGGGGTGCCCTTGAAGGGTCGGATGTATGGGATATGTGGAGGCCTAACCCCAAGAGGAATTAAAATGGCTACTGTTTCAATGCGCGACATGCTGAAAGCTGGTGTTCACTTTGGTCACCAGACCCGTTACTGGAACCCTAAGATGAAACCATTCATCTTCGGTGCACGTAACAAGGTTCACATCATCAACCTGGAAAAAACCGTACCAATGTTCAACGACGTACTGGCTGAGCTGACCAAAGTAGGTGAGCGCAAAGGTAAAGTACTGTTTGTTGGTACTAAGCGTGCCGCTAGCGAAGCTGTTAAAGCAGCAGCTGAAAGCTGTGATCAGTACTACGTGAACAACCGTTGGTTGGGCGGTATGCTGACTAACTGGAAAACTGTTCGCCAGTCAATCAAACGTCTGAAAGATCTGGAAACTCAGTCAACTGACGGTACTTTCGAGAAGCTGACTAAGAAAGAAGCCCTGATGCGCACCCGTGAAATGGAGAAACTTGAGAAGTCTCTGGGCGGTATCAAAAACATGGGCGGTCTGCCAGACGCACTGTTCGTTATCGACGCTGATCACGAGCACATTGCTATCAAAGAAGCAAACAACCTGGGTATTCCAGTGTACGCGGTCGTTGATACCAACTCTGACCCAGATGGCGTTGACTTCGTTATCCCAGGTAACGACGATGCGATTCGCGCAGTTCAACTGTACCTGAACGCTGCTGCTCAAGCATACAGCGAAGGCCGTAGCCAGGACATCGTCGCTCAAGCTGAAGACGAACTGGTTGAAGTCGCAGAGTAAGACACTTGCTCCTTGTGAGCGTTCTTAGCCATCAGGTTGTCACAGACAGTACTGTAAGCTAAGTAGGTTAGCAGGGGCCGCATTATGGCCCCTGATTTTTACCCAAATAGTTTCGAATCGAGGAATGAACAATGGCTGTTACCGCTGCCCTGGTAAAAGAACTGCGCGAACGCACTGGCGCAGGCATGATGGAATGTAAAAAAGCGTTGGTTGAAACTAACGGTGATATCGAACTGGCAATCGAAAATATGCGTAAGTCAGGTGCTGCGAAAGCTGCTAAGAAAGCAGGTAACGTAGCGGCTGAAGGTGCAATCATCATCAAAGAAGCTGACGGTGTTGCTGCACTGGTTGAAGTTAACTGCCAAACTGACTTCGTTGCGAAAGACAGCAACTTCACCACGTTCGCGAATGCAGTAGCGGATGAAGCTGCTGCAACTAAAGCATCTATCGAAGAACTGCAAGCGAAATTCGAAGACGACCGTGTAGCACTGGTTGCTAAAATCGGCGAAAACATCTCTATCCGTCGCGTTGCTTACGTGGAAGGTGCGTCACTGGCTTCTTACCGTCATGGCGAGCGCATCGGTGTTGTTGTTTCTGGTGAAGGCGACGCTGAAACCCTGAAACACATCGCTATGCACGTTGCGGCGTCTCGTCCTGAGTACGTAACACCAGAAGACGTACCTGCTGACGTTGTGGCTAAAGAGCGCGAAGTTCAGGTTGAGATCGCGATGAACGAAGGCAAGCCTAAAGAAATCGCAGAGAAAATGGTTGAAGGCCGCATGAAGAAATTCACCGGCGAAGTGTCTCTGACTGGCCAACCTTTCATCATGGAGCCTAAGAAATCTGTAGGTGAAATCCTGAAAGAGAAAGGTGCTTCTATTTCTGCCTTTGTACGCCTGGAAGTGGGTGAAGGTATCGAGAAAGTTGAAGGCCCAAGCTTCGCAGAAGAAGTTGCAGCTGCTGCTCAGAAAGGTTAATTTCTCTTTGAGCCCCCAAAGACCGCAGAACCCTGCGGTCTTTTCACAATCCCATCCGTAGAAGTAAGTGCCTAAAGGTAGTGACAATGACTACAAACCCAAAACCAGCTTATCAACGAATTTTGCTTAAATTGAGTGGCGAAGCGCTGCAAGGTAAAGAAGGCTTCGGCATCGATCCGGCGGTGCTTGATCGTATGGCGCAAGAAATTAAAGAACTGGTTGAACTTGGTGTACAAGTTGGCTTGGTTATCGGTGGTGGTAACCTTTTCCGTGGTGCAGGCCTTGCAGAAGCGGGTATGAACCGGGTTGTGGGCGACCACATGGGTATGTTGGCGACTGTGATGAACGGTCTGGCTATGCGTGATGCGCTGCACCGTGCCTATGTGAACGCGCGATTGATGTCAGCAATTCCTCTGAACGGTGTTTGTGACAGTTATAACTGGGCGGAAGCGATCAGTCAGCTTCGCAACGGCCGCGTTGTTATTTTCTCTGCCGGTACCGGAAATCCTTTTTTCACTACAGACTCGGCAGCGTGTCTGCGTGGTATTGAAATTGAGTCTGATGTGGTCATAAAAGCCACCAAGGTTGATGGCGTTTTCACCGATGACCCAGCGAAAAACCCGGATGCAGAGCTCTACAGCCACCTGACCTACCAGGATGTGCTGGAAAAAGAACTGAAAGTGATGGATTTGGCTGCCTTTACCCTGGCTCGCGATCACAAGATGCCAATTCGTGTTTTCAATATGAATAAGCCAGGTGCACTGCGCCGAGTTGTGATGGGTGAGCAAGAAGGCACACTAATTAATAACGGTTAATCAAAATTAGTGGCATAATCCCCATCGTTAGAAAAAAGAATCTTCAAGGATATTCTCGTGATCAATGAAATTAACGCAGATGCGAAAGAACGCATGCAGAAAAGCGTTGAAGCGCTGAAGAACACCCTGTCAAAAATCCGCACCGGTCGTGCGCATCCTGCATTGCTTGATGGCCTATCCGTCGACTATTACGGTGCATCAACGCCGCTGAAACAGTTGGCGTCAATTGTGGCTGAAGATGCGCGCACTCTGGCTATCACCGTGTTTGACAAGTCAATCACCCAAGCAGTAGAAAAAGCGATCATGACCTCTGATCTGGGCTTGAACCCAATGTCAGCGGGGACGGTGATCCGTGTTCCATTGCCACCACTGACAGAAGAACGTCGTCGCGATTTGGTTAAGATTGTTCGTGGTGAAGCAGAAGGCGGTCGTGTTGCCGTGCGTAACATCCGTCGTGATGCAAACAGCGAATTGAAAGCACTGCTGAAAGAAAAAGAGATTTCTGAAGATGAAGAACGCCGTGGTCAGGACGACATCCAAAAACTGACAGATGCTGCGGTCAAAGAAATTGACACAATTCTTGAAGCAAAAGAAAAAGAGTTGATGGAAGTTTAATTCCGGCTACACTCCGATTCCATTGCCAAAGCGCTGTGCCAGCAAAGCAGCACAGCGCTTTTTATTTGCGAAGGATTATGATGAGCTCCATATCTTCCCATCAAGAACTCGACCCCAGCCTACTCCCCAAGCACATTGCCGTTATCATGGACGGCAATGGCCGCTGGGCCAAAGCGCGTGGCAAAGCCCGTATGTTTGGGCATAAAGCCGGCGTAGACGCGGTTCGTAAAACGGTATCTGCTGCAAACCGACTTGGTGTACAGGTGCTTACACTGTTCGCTTTTAGCAGTGAAAACTGGCGTCGCCCAGAAGAAGAAGTCAGTCTGCTGATGGAGTTATTTGTCACTGTGCTGGGACGTGAAGTGAAACGCCTTCACAAAAATGGTGTCAGGCTCAAGGTAATTGGTGATACCACACGCTTTAGTCAATCATTACAGGATAAAATTGCTGCCGCCGAAGCCTTGACGGCAAACAATACCCGGTTAGTGCTGAATGTGGCGGCTAACTATGGTGGTCAATGGGACATTATGCAGGCAGTGAAAAAGTTGGCGGCTCAGGTTGAGCGTGGTGAAATTCCAGCTGAGCAACTGACTGAGGCCGACCTTCAGGTGCATTTATCATCTGCAGGTCTTCCCGATGTGGATTTAATGATCCGTACCAGTGGCGAATGCCGAATCAGTAACTTTATGTTGTGGCAAGCCGCCTACGCGGAACTGTATTTTACCGACCAGTTCTGGCCAGACTTCGACGAGACCAGTCTGACAGAAGCTATTGCATGGTATATTAACCGCGAGCGCCGTTTTGGTTGCACTGGTGAGCAAATCAAGGCCATGTTACAAGTAGAAAAATAAGAGGGTTTCGTTTGCTGAAACAACGTGTCTTAACAGCTGCAATACTGGCGCCGCTGGTGATTGCCGGTATTTTCTTTTTGCCGTTACAACTTTTCATGATTGCTGTGGCCGGCGTGACCTTGCTTGGCCTCTGGGAGTGGACCAAATTTGTGGGCACCACAACCCGTTTTCGAGCGTTTGTTTTTCCTGCTGTCTTGCTTTTGGGCTCCCTGTTTGCGCTTCCTTTGACCGGTAATGGATTGGAATTATCGGCAGCCAACGGCAGTGTAGTCGCTATTGCAGGTGCTGTATGGTGGCTGGTTGCGACCGTCATGGTGCTCAGATATCCCAAAGGAGCGTCAGGTTGGTCAGATAAAAATATCGTTCAGCAAGGCTTTGGCGTTTTAACGCTCTTGCCATTTCTGTGGAGTGTGTTGCTTCTTCGTGCTTACCAGTATGAACAATCCCCTCTGTTAGGTGCGAAGATGGTACTTCTGGTCTGTTTACTGGTTTGGTCCGCAGACACCGGGGCTTATTTTGCCGGTAAGAATTTTGGTAAACGTAAGATGGCACCGTCTGTGAGTCCAAATAAAACAGTAGAAGGGCTGATTGGCGGCGTGATCGCCGCTGTTGTTGTCACACTGGTCGCTGCATATTATTTTTCCATTCCCTTTTCTTCCCTTGCGATGTTAGGCCTAGTGGCCTTACTGACCGCCTTTGCTTCGGTCTTGGGTGATTTAGCCGAAAGCATGTTTAAGCGTGTTGCGGGTGTGAAAGACAGTGGCAGTATTTTGCCCGGACATGGCGGTATACTGGACAGGATTGATAGCCTGACAGCCGCATTTCCAGTTTTCACCGTTCTGTATTTCTGGCTTGTGTAAGAAAGTCACCGACGTTAAGTCGGTGACGTATATCTGGGCCTGATGAAACAAAAAATTGAGAATGCTATGCGTAAGATAACGATTCTTGGTGCGACCGGTTCCATTGGCACCAGCACGCTCTCTGTGATTGAAAAGAATCTTCACGCTTATGAAGTGTTTGCGTTGGCGGCGAATGCCAATGTGAATGACATGATTCTGTTGTGCCTGAAGTGGCGTCCTAAATTTGCTGCGATGGCAAACCCGGATGCTGCAGATGCACTGCGTCTGGCACTTCGCAACCAAGGCTGTTCGACGGACGTGTTGAGCGGTATTGAAGGTTTGTCCACACTGGCAGCGCATGATGAGGTGGATACCGTGATGGCGGCGGTAGTTGGGGCCGCAGGTTTGTTACCGACCATGGCCGCCGTGAAAGCAGGCAAACGTATTTTGCTGGCGAACAAAGAAGCCTTAGTGATGTCTGGGCAATTCTTTATTGATGCTGTTCACCGGTATGGTGCTGAGCTGTTGCCGGTGGACAGCGAGCACAATGCGATTTTCCAATGTCTGCCGCAACGTATTCAATCCCAACCGGGTATTTGCGACCTTTCCGCTGAAGGGGTGAGTAAAATCCTGCTGACTGGCTCTGGTGGCCCGTTTCGCTATACCGATTTGGACGTATTACCGTCAGTGACGCCTGCGCAGGCCATAGACCACCCTAACTGGTCTATGGGGCCTAAAATATCTGTGGACTCTGCAACTATGATGAACAAGGGTCTGGAGTATATTGAGGCAAGATGGTTGTTCAATGCTCAGCGTGAGCAGCTGGACGTGATCATTCACCCTCAGTCTGTGATTCATTCCATGGTTCAGTACCGTGATGGCTCTGTGCTGGCTCAAATGGGACGTCCCGATATGTGCACGCCGATTGCTTATGCCATGGCGTATCCAGCACGTATTGAAGCAGGTGTAAAACCACTTGATTTCAGTGAAGTGGGTGAATTGACTTTTCTCAAACCAGATTTCAACCGTTATCCCTGCTTAAAGCTTGCCATTGATGCCTGTTATGTAGGGCAGGCAGCGACCACCACACTGAATGCAGCAAATGAAGTGGCTGTAGACGCGTTTTTGCAACAGCATATTGGCTTTATGCAGATTGCTGAGGTTAACGATGCTGTGTTACAACGGGCAGAGCTCTCTGAACCTTCCTGTCTCGAAAGCCTCTTAGAAATAGATGACAAGGCGCGAGCAATAGCACGTCAAACGATTACGGAGTTAATGGAATGAGCGCCATACTTTGGAACTTACTGTTTTTCCTGATAGCCCTCGGTATCCTGATTGCAGTGCATGAGTACGGTCACTTTTGGGTTGCTCGGAAATGTGGTGTTAAGGTAGAACGCTTTTCTATTGGTTTTGGTAAAGCCATCTGGCAGAAAACCGGTAAGGATGGCACTGAATATACTCTGGCGATGATACCGCTTGGTGGGTATGTGAAAATGCTGGATGAGCGCGTAGGCGATGTGCCACCGGCGCTTCGTGAGCAGGCATTTAACAACCGTCCACTGTGGCAGCGCAGCGCCATTGTCGCGGCTGGCCCTGTAGCTAACTTTCTGTTTGCGGTTGTCGCTTATTGGTTGGTAGCGCTTATTGGCGTACCGGTGGTAAAACCCATTATTGGTGATGTGGTTCCACAATCTATCGCTGCGCAGGCCGGGATCGAGCCGGGAATGGAACTAACTGAGATATCTGGTATCAAAACGCCAGATTGGGAATCGGTTAACCTCCAGCTCATTGCCCATATTGGTGACAATGAAATGATGCTGGCGGTTAAACCTGATGAGCATGCAGGATACGTGTTAGAGAAAAAGCTCGAACTGGATGCCTGGTCTTTTGATCCTGAGTCCGAATCGGCACTGCGTACACTGGGAATGATCCCCTATCGCCCTGATATCACCAATGTGATTGCCCAGGTGATGGAAGGAAGTGCGGCAGAACGGGCGGGGTTGATGGTCAACGATGAGTTGCTGGCTATCAACGGTACGCCGGTTTCTGGCTGGGAGGCAGTGGTTGATTTGATTCGTGCTAATCCAGGCAAAGTCATTTCTATGGTGGTGTTGCGTGACGGTCGTGAGTTGACCCTGATGTTAACCCCTGATTCCAAAGAACAAGAAGGCAAGGCGATTGGCTATGCTGGGTTTGCACCTGAAGTGGCGCCTTGGCCTGAATCACACAAGCTGGTGCTGCAACATGGGCCATTGGATGCCATTCCTGCGGCACTGGATAAAACCTGGCAGGTTGTCACATTGACTGCTGGCATGATTAAAAAGCTGTTCACCGGTGACGTGGCAGTGAAAAATTTGAGTGGGCCTATCTCAATTGCAAAAGGTGCAGGGATGACCGCAGACTTTGGTCTGGTATACTTTCTTGGCTTTCTCGCACTGATCAGCGTTAATTTAGGCATTATAAACCTGTTACCGTTACCGGTTCTTGATGGCGGACACCTGTTGTTTTTTGGTATTGAAGCCGTGACACGTCGCCCCGTCTCTGAACGAGTGCAGGATATGGGATATCGGGTAGGCACTGCTGTCATCGTAGCATTGATGGCAGTCGCGATTTTTAACGATTTCGCCCGACTATAAACATTCAGCGTTTAGCAAGGAAATGTCAGAGCAAGCAATGGCGATGAAAAAACTTCTATTGGCCTCTCTTCTCTTCTCCAGTTCTGTTACGGCCGATGAGTTCGTAGTGGATGATATTCGATTTGAGGGGCTTCAGCGTGTCAGCCTCGGTGCTGCGTTGCTCGCAATGCCGGTAAGGGTTGGCGACAACATCGACGAAAATGATGTGTCCGGGATCATTAAATCTTTGTTTTCTACCGGTAACTTCGAGGACGTCCGTGTATATCGTGATGGTGATGACCTGTTGGTGGAAGTCATCGAACGGCCAACAATTGCCAGCATTTCTTTTTCAGGTAATAAGGCCATTAAAGAAGAAATGCTCCAGGAGAATCTCGCTGCATCAGGGCTCCGCGTGGGCGAGTCTCTGGACCGCACTAAACTGTCGAACATTGAGAAAGGTCTGGAAGATTTTTACTACAGTGTCGGTAAGTACAATGCGTTGGTCGATACCGTGATCACGCCTTTGCCACGTAACCGTGCCGATGTGAAGTTTGTTTTTACCGAAGGTATGTCCGCCAAGATTCAGCAAATCAATATCATCGGCAACGATGTCTTCTCTGATGAAGAGCTGAGAGGTATTTTCAAGCTCCGTGCTGATGTGCCCTGGTGGAACTTTCTGGCTAATGAGCAATACCAAAAGCAGGCATTGGCCGGTGATTTGGAAAACCTCCGCTCTTTCTACCTCAACCGGGGTTACCTGAAATTCCGTGTCGAGTCTGCCAATGTCTCTATTTCTCCGGACAAAAAGGGCGTATATATCACCCTGAATATCGACGAGGGAGAACCTTATACGGTCTCTGAAGTCAATTTCCGTGGCGGTAAAGACAGCGAAACATTTGCGTCTCTGGTCCAGTTTGACGTGGGTGAGACCTATAATGGCGAGAAAGTTACTCACCTTGAAGATGAAATCAAGCGCAAGCTGGGTGAGCAGGGCTATGCCTACCCACAGGTTTCGACCATTCCGGACTTTGATGATGAAGCCAACACGGTTGCGCTGAATGTGAATGTGGAACCGGGTAAACGTATTTACGTTCGCAATATTAAATTTTCCGGTAACCAAATCACTAAAGACGAAGTATTGCGTCGTGAAATGCGCCAGATGGAAGGCTCCTGGCTGAATGCGAAATCTGTCGAGACCAGTAAAGACCGTCTGAATCGTCTGGGTTTCTTTGAGACGGTGGATGTCCGTACCACCCGTGTGCCGGGTACTGATGATCAGGTCGATGTTGAGTATGTCGTAAAAGAAACCAATTCGGGTAGCGTCAACTTTGGTATTGGCTACGGGACTGAGTCGGGTATCAGCTTCCAGGCAGGCTTGCAGCAGGATAACTTTGCAGGTACTGGTAATCGCTTTGGTATCAACGCCATGGTTAATGATTTCCAGAAAAACCTGACATTAGATTACCGTGATCCTTACTTCACCCTCGATGGCATCAGCCTTGGTGGTAAGATTTTCTACAATGAGTTTGAAGCGTCTGATGCAAACATTGTTGATTATACGGATAAAAGCTATGGCACTAGCCTGACCTGGGGCTTCCCGTTTGATGAAATCAATTTCTTTGACTTCTCTTTGGGGTATACCCACCGCCAGATTGAGAATCTGGGGGGATATTACCAGATCCAGAAATTCCTGGACTCGATGGAAGATAATGTGACGGACGATGGGGGACTTGAAGTCGATGACTTTGATTGGTCTGTCAGTTGGACCCGGAATAACCTCAACCGTGGCTTTTTCCCGACAGCCGGTAGCTATCAGCGCGCGTCATTCCGTATGACTGTGCCTGGGTCTGACACCCAGTATTTCAAGTTACAGTACGATATACGCCAGTACTTTCCGCTTGATGAAGACCATAATTTCTCACTATTGATGCGTGGCCGACTGGGGTACGGTAATGGCTATGGTCAAAACGGTGATAACGATTACTTGTTGCCATTTTATGAGAATTTCTACGCTGGTGGTTATTCGACATTACGAGGCTTCCGCTCAAACACCGCAGGACCGAGAGCTGTATATGACCAAGGTGCGGGGAATAACCCGGCATTGGTGGGCAGTAATGACTCCGTTGGGGGGAATGCTATTGCTCTGGCTAGCGTTGAGCTGATTGTGCCAACACCGTTTGTTTCTGCTGAAATGAAAAATTCACTTCGCACCAGTGTATTTGTTGATGCGGCTTCTGTTTGGGATACTGAGTACGACTTAGACAATGCCCGGGTGATCAGCGGACAGGAATATATCTATGATTACAGCGATCCGTCAAACTACCGTGCGTCATACGGGGTAGCAATCCAATGGCGCTCACCGATGGGGCCTCTGGTCTTTTCGCTGTCCAAACCTATTAAGAAGTATGAAGGTGATGATGAGGAATTCTTCACCTTTACCATCGGCCGTACATTCTGATCTCAACGTTAGGAGAAAAGCTTGAAACCTACTATCAAAGCGGCGGGCCTTAGTCTCGCCATTGTTACTGCTTCCATGTATGCAACAGCCGCGGAAGCTGCGCAAAAAATCGGTTATGTTGCAACAGGGCCGGTGATTGCGCAAATGGCGCAGGAAAGCAATATCAACGAAAAGCTGCGCAAAGAGTTCAAAGATCAAATTGCACAGGTTGAACGTCTGAAAGCCGATTTGGAAAAAGGCGTTGAAAAACTGCAACGTAACGGCGAGTTGATGAGCGAGAAAGATCGCACAAAACTGCAGCGTGAACTTCAGTCTATGGATGCAGAGTTTAAACTGAAAGCAAAAAACCTTCAGGAAGATCAGCGTAAGCGTAGCGTTGAAGAAGAGCGTAAACTTTTTCAGAAGTTACAGAAAGCAATCACAGATATTGCCCAAAAAGAAGGCTATGACATGGTGATCGAGCGTCAGGCCGTGCTTTATGCCAGCCCGGAAGATGACCTGTCAGAAAAAGTACTGAAAGCAATGAAATAAGGTAGAGAATGGCTTCTATTACGCTCGCTGAATTAGCGGAAAAACTGGGTGCTGAATTGCACGGTGATGGCAGCGTACAAATCAGCGAAATCGCGGGTATGGATAAAGCTGGCGAAGGGCAAATTACATTTTTGTCCAGCAGTAAATACCGCAAGCACCTTGCCGAATGCCAGGCAAGTGCCGTGATGGTCAAGGAAGCCGACCTCGCTTACTGCACCGGAAATGCATTGGTGATGAAAGACCCGTATTTGGGTTATGCACTCACAGCACAACTATTGGACAGTACCCCTCCGTGTGCGACTGACATTGCACCGAGTGCGTATGTTTCACCTTCAGCCAAATTGGGTGACGGTGTCTCTATCGGCCACAATGCAGTGATTGAAGAGGGGGTTGAGCTGGGCGACAGCGTGCAGATTGGTGCGGGTTGCTTTATCGGTAAAAATGCCAAGTTAGGGGCAAACACACGCCTTTGGGCGAATGTGACGGTTTACCATGACGTGGTTATAGGAAAATCTTGCCTGATTCAATCTGGTACTGTTATTGGCTCTGATGGTTTCGGGTATGCCAATGACAAAGGGCGCTGGGTGAAAATTCCACAGGTAGGCCGGGTGGTGATTGGTGATCGTGTCGAAATTGGTGCTTGTACGACCATCGACCGTGGCGCGATCGAAGATACTGTGATTGCTGATGGTGTGATCATCGACAACCAGTGCCAGATCGCGCATAATGTCTCGATCGGTGAAAACACTGCCATTGCTGGCGCAACGGTGATGGCGGGCAGCCTTAAAGTCGGCAAGCAGTGCATCATTGGTGGTGCGAGCGTCTTTAATGGCCATATGGAAATCACAGATGGTGTCACGATCACAGGTATGGCGATGGTGATGCGACCTATCACTGAACCTGGTATGTATTCTTCAGGTATCCCTCTTCAGACTAACAAGGAGTGGCGCAAAACCGCTGCCCGGGTCCTGAAGATTGAAGAGATGCATAAACGATTGAAAGCCGTTGAAAAACAACTGGAAGACAGCGAGTAACCGCCATCCGCAATGGCCTACTCTGGTGGTTCTGTGTGCGTGGATTTTGAATGGAAACGCCCGTGAACCTGCAGTGTAGGCCATTTGTGTTCTCAGTCATTTCAACGACCTATAATAAGTATTTCACACGGGAATAAAACTTTGAGTCGCGAAAATAAAATCCTGACAGTTAACGAAATTAAAGACTTGCTGCCACACCGTTATCCTTTTTTGCTGATTGACCGCGTGACCGATTTTGAAGAAGGCAAATACCTTCATGCGATCAAAAATGTGTCAGTCAACGAGCCTCAATTTACCGGGCATTTCCCGCAACTGGCCGTTTTCCCAGGTGTATTGATCCTTGAAGCGATGGCTCAGGCAACTGGCCTGTTGGCATTTAAAACGTTTGGTCAGCCAAAAGAAAACGAGCTTTACTATTTTGCCAGCATCGACAACGCAAAATTCCGCGCGCCGGTAACCCCAGGTGATCAACTGGTTCTGGAAGTTGAATTTATCAAAGAGCGCCGCGGTATTGCTGCATTTACCGGTGTGGCAAAAGTTGACGGCAAAGTCGTATGCTCTGCTGATCTGAAATGTGCCAGAAGAGAGTTTTAACCGTGATTCATGAAACCGCACAAATCCACCCAACAGCCGTTGTTGAAGAAGGCGTAACGCTTGGCGCGAATGTCAAGATTGGTGCGTTTTCATTCATAGGTGCTGGTGTGGAAATCGGTGAAGGCACCGAAGTCAACACTCACGTTGTGATCAAAGGACCAACCAAGATTGGCCGTGACAACAAGATCTTCCAGTTCGCTTCTATTGGCGAAGAGTGTCAGGATTTGAAATATGCGGGTGAACCAACCACATTGATCATTGGTGATCGCAACACTATCCGTGAAAGTGTCACCATGCACCGTGGTACGGTTCAAGATAACGGCGTCACGAAAGTGGGCAGCGATAACCTGTTCATGATAAACGCGCATGTGGCGCATGATTGCACTATTGGTGATCGTTGTATCTTTGCCAACAATGCAACTCTCGCGGGTCATGTGACTGTAGGTGACTATGCGATTGTGGGCGGTATGAGTGCGATCCACCAATTTTGCACCATTGGCAGCCATTGCATGCTGGGCGGTGGTTCGATTGTGGTTCAGGACGTGCCGCCTTACGTGATGGCTCAGGGTAACCACTGCGCACCATTTGGTATTAACGTAGAAGGCTTGAAACGTCGCGGTTTTGAGAAGAGCGCCATTAAAGCGATTCGTGCTGTTTATAAGGTGCTTTACCGTTCGGGGAAAACTCTGGACGAAGCCAAACAGCAAGTGGCGGAAATGGCAAAAGAAGAAGAAGCGCTGCAGCTTTTCATCGATTTCTTTGCCAAGTCAAGCCGGGGCATCATTCGCTAATGACTAAGCCACTTCGAATTGGAATCGTCGCCGGGGAACTCTCCGGCGATATTTTAGGTGCGGGTTTTATCCGTGCGGTGAAAGAAATGTACCCGGATGCGGAATTTGTGGGCATCGGCGGTCCACGCATGAAAGCCCTCGGTTGTGAAACCCTGTTCGATATGGAAGAGCTGGCTGTCATGGGGCTGGTGGAAGTGCTTGGGCGGCTGCGTCGGTTGCTGCAAGTGAAACGTGAACTGGTGGACCACTTTATTGCCCATCCACCGGATGTGTTCGTTGGCATCGATGCGCCGGATTTCAACCTTCGGTTGGAAAAATCCCTCAAAGAAAACGGAATAAAAACGGTGCATTATGTCAGTCCCAGCGTCTGGGCCTGGCGACAGAAGCGTATTTTTAAAATCGCCGCTGCGACTGATCTGGTACTGGCGCTCCTACCGTTTGAAAAAGCGTTTTACGACCAATTTGATGTGCCGTGCCATTTTGTTGGTCACACCATGGCGGATGATATCCCTATGGTCAGCGACAAAGCCGCTGCAAAAACCTTGTTGGGACTGGAGCAGGATAAACGCTACCTTGCTGTTTTGCCGGGAAGCCGGGGCGGCGAAATGAAACAGCTGGCACCGGTGTTCATTGAAACCTGCAAACTGCTCAACGCGAAATACCCCGATTTGGCATTTGTGGTTGCCCTGGTGAATGAAAAGCGCCGGGTGCAGTTTGAACAAGCCTGGCAGCAAACAGCACCAGAGCTTGATTTTGTGCTGGTCGACGATACCGCGCGCAATGTGATCACCGCGTCTGACGCTGTGTTGTTGGCATCCGGTACGGTAGCGCTTGAGTGTATGTTGGTCAAACGGCCGATGGTGGTGGGTTACAAAGTGAATGCTATTACCGCCTGGATTGCCAGGCGCATGCTGAAAACCGAATTTGTTTCTTTGCCCAATATCCTTGCAGGCCGGGAGCTGGTGCCAGAGCGATTGCAGGAAGCCTGTGTGCCAGACATCCTGGCGCAAGACGTTTCCGGTTATCTGGAAAGTGACAATGGCGCTTTGATGGCTGAATTCACCCGTTTGCATGACATCATCCGCTGTGATGCCGATAAATCGTCGGCACAGGCCGTGCTGACATTGATAGGACGGTAGTCGATGGATTTCGAACCTTTTGTATACCCTGATGCCAGACTGATTGCCGGCGTAGATGAAGTGGGCCGTGGGCCGCTTGTTGGTGCGGTTGTCACTGCTGCCGTGATCTTAGACCCCAATAACCCGATTGAAGGTTTAACCGACTCTAAAAAGCTGACAGACAAAAAACGTGCTGTGCTGTTTGAAGAGATAAAAGAAAAAGCACTGGCCTGGTCATTAGGGCGAGCTGAACCGGAAGAGATTGATGAACTCAATATTCTTTCCGCAACCATGCTGGCTATGGAACGCGCAGTTGCGGGCCTGAACATCAAGCCTGATTTTGTGCTGATTGATGGCAATCGCGTGCCCCAAGGGTTAACGGTTCCTGCACAGGCTGTGGTGAAGGGAGACCTTCGTGTGGCCGAAATCAGCGCGGCTTCCATTCTGGCGAAAGTAGTCCGCGATCGTGAAATGGAAGCGCTTGATGCCAAATATCCCCAATATGGCTTTGCCAAGCACAAAGGTTACCCAACCAAGGTGCATTTTGAAGCACTGGCTACCCATGGTGCGATCCTTGAGCACCGTAAGAGCTTTAAGCCTGTTAAGAAGGCGCTTGGCATTGCATAATGCTTGTCAGGGAGAGGTTCACTCTCCCTGCATTCAATACCATAAATCAGTCACGTAAGAGTACTATGTCAGACCCACGCTTTATTCATCTCCGTGTTCACAGTGACTTTTCCATGGTCGATGGCCTTGGCAAAGTGCCGCCACTGGTTAAAAAAGTGGCAGAGCTTGGTATGCCCGCCATGGCATTGACTGACTTCACCAACCTGTGTGGCCTGGTGAAGTTTTATAACACGGCACAAAGCAGTGGTGTGAAGCCGATCATCGGCGCTGACTTTAAAATGCAGACAGACACCTTTGGTGATGACCTTTGCCAAATTACCGTGCTGGCTGCCAATAATGCCGGGTATAAAAACCTGACGCTACTGATTTCAAAAGCCTATCTTCGCGGCCATATCCAGCACCAGCCAGTGATTGACATCCAATGGCTGGCAGAGCTTAAGGATGGCCTGATTATCCTTTCTGGCGGCAAAAACGGTGATGTGGGTAAGGCGTTGCTGAAAGGCAATATGGCGCTGGCGGCGCAGTGCGCAGCTTTTTATCAGCAGCATTTCCCTGATGCCTATTACATTGAGCTTATCCGCACCGGTCGTGCCGACGAAGAGGCCTACCTGCACTTTGCCGTGGAGTTTGCAGAAGAGCAGGGACTGCCAGTGGTTGCCACCAATGAAGTGTGCTTCCTGACCCCGGATTTGTTTGATGCCCACGAAATCCGTGTTGCCATCCATGATGGCTATACCCTTGAAGATCCGCGCAGGCCGAAAAATTACAGCCCACAACAATACCTTCGCAGCGAAGAGGAAATGTGTGAGCTGTTCCAGGACATTCCGGAAGCCCTGGCAAACACAGTAGAAATCGCCAAGCGCTGTAATGTGACGGTGCGCCTGAATGAATACTTCCTGCCTAACTTCCCGACAGAAGGCATGGAAATCGGTGAGTTCCTGATCAAAAAATCCAAAGAGGGGCTTGAGGAGCGTCTCGAGTTTCTGTTCCCGGATCCTGAGGTGCGTGCCGAAAAACGTCCGGAATACGATGAGCGTCTGGACATTGAACTTCAGGTTATTAACCAGATGGGATTTCCGGGTTACTTCCTGATCGTGATGGAGTTTATCCAGTGGTCGAAGGACAACAACATTCCAGTGGGACCGGGACGTGGTTCCGGCGCAGGCTCGCTGGTGGCGTACGCCCTGAAAATCACCGATCTGGATCCGCTGGAATTTGACCTGCTGTTCGAACGTTTCCTCAACCCGGAACGTGTTTCCATGCCTGACTTCGATGTCGATTTCTGCATGGATAAACGTGATAAGGTGATCGATCACGTCGCCGAGATGTATGGCCGTGATGCGGTATCACAAATCATCACTTTCGGTACCATGGCAGCGAAAGCGGTTATCCGCGATGTCGGCCGGGTGCTGGGTCACCCCTACGGTTTCGTTGACCGTATTTCCAAGTTAGTACCACCCGATCCGGGCATGACACTGGCGAAGGCGTTTGAGGCAGAGCCCCAGCTGGCTGAACTCTATGAAGCTGACGAAGAAGTCCGCGAGCTGATTGACACCTGCCGTATTCTTGAGGGGTGTACCCGTAACGCCGGTAAGCATGCGGGTGGCGTGGTTATATCGCCTACGACTATTACTGACTTCGCGCCACTGTATTGTGATAGTGAAGGCAATTTCCCGGTAACCCAGTTTGACAAGAACGATGTGGAAACCGCTGGTCTGGTTAAATTTGACTTTCTCGGCCTACGTACCCTGACCATTATCGACTGGGCGTTATCGATGATTAACCCGCGCCTGGAGAAAATGGGTCAGGCGCCAGTGCGTATTGACGCTATTAAAATGGATGATCAGGCGTCATTCCGGTTGCTTCAAAACGCGGAGACAACGGCGGTATTCCAGCTTGAATCGCGGGGTATGAAGGAACTGATAAAGCGCCTGAAACCTGACTGTTTCGAAGACATGATCGCACTGGTGGCGCTGTTCCGCCCAGGGCCACTGCAATCGGGCATGGTAGATAACTTCATCGACCGTAAGCACGGTCGTGAAGCCGTCTCATACCCGGACGAAAAGTGGCAACACGAGTCACTAAAAGAGATCCTTGATCCCACCTACGGCATCATCCTCTATCAGGAACAGGTGATGCAGATTGCGCAGGTGCTCGCGGGCTACTCACTGGGGGGCGCTGATCTTTTGCGCCGTGCAATGGGTAAGAAAAAGCCCGAAGAGATGGCCAAGCAACGCGCGACCTTCGAACAGGGCGCGATCAAAAATGGCGTTGACGGCGAACTGGCGATGCGCATCTTTGACCTGGTAGAGAAATTTGCCGGGTACGGTTTCAACAAATCGCACTCTGCCGCCTACGCACTGGTTTCCTACCAGACGCTTTGGCTCAAAACCCACTTCCCGGCAGAATTCATGGCAGCGGTGATGACCGCTGATATGGATAATACCGACAAGATAGTGGGGTTGGTGGAAGAGTGCCGCCGGATGAAACTCACCATACTACCGCCGGATGTGAATGCAGGTCTTTACCGTTTCAATGTGAACGAGAAAGGTGAGATTGTTTACGGTATCGGGGCGATCAAAGGGGTGGGTGAAGCGCCGATTGAAAACATCATCAAGGCCCGTGAAGAAGGCGGATACTTCCGCGACTTGTTCGACTTCTGTGCCCGCATCGACACCAAAAAAGTGAACAAGCGCGTGATTGAGAAACTTATCCAGTCAGGCGCGATGGACAGGCTGGGACCACACCGAGCTGCCATGATGGCATCACTGGATGACGCACTGAAATCAGCCAGCCAACATCATCAGGCGGAAGCGTTTGGGCAAACCGATATGTTTGGTGTGTTGACTGCTGCTCCGGAAGAGGTTGAGCACAAATACACCAAAGTGCCGCCGTGGCCGGATAAAGTCTGGCTGGAAGGGGAACGAGAGACCCTAGGACTATACCTGACAGGTCATCCAATAAACAGCTATGTGAAAGAGCTGAAACATTACATCACCTGGCGCCTTGAAGATGCCCATGCCACTAAACGTGATGTGGTATCAACGGTCGCGGGGCTGGTGATTGCTGCCCGTGTCATGACCACCAAACGGGGGACACGTATCGGTATCCTGACTTTGGATGATCGCTCGGGCCGTATGGAAGTGATGTTGTTCTCAGATGCGCTGGAAAAGTATCTGGATCTCATCGAAAAAGACCGAATTTTGGTGGTATCCGGACAGGTCAGCTTTGATGACTTCAACGGTGGCCTTAAAATGTCGGCACGAGAAGTGCTTGATATATCCCAAGCGCGTGAAAAGTACCTGCGTGGTCTTGCTATCTCTGTGACTGACAGGCAAATTGATAACAAATTTTTTGAACGGTTCAGTGATATTCTGGTGCCACACCGTGCCGGTACAGTACCGGTGAACCTTTACTATCAGCGTGACAATGCGCGTGCCAAATTGGTCTTAGGTGCGGAGTGGCGTGTTACACCGGATGACAAGCTGATCGACGATTTAAAAACGCTGCTCGGCGACAAACAGGTCGAGCTGGAATTTGACTGATACTTAGGCCCCGTCAGGAATGGGCGGGGCGACGTTATTACCTGAACAGGATTCTTTCTCTATGAGTCTTAATTTCCTTGAATTTGAACAGCCAATCGCGGAGTTGGAAGCAAAAATCGAAGCCCTGCGTGTAGTGTCCAAACGCGGCGACGATCCAGAGGCTGTCAACCTGGATAAAGAAATCGAGCAATTGGAGACCAAAAGCGCCGAGTTAACCCGAAAGATCTTCAACGATCTGGGGGCATGGCAGGTTGCACAACTGGCGCGTCATCCCCGTCGCCCTTATACACTCGACTATACGGACCTGATCTTTACCGAATTTGAAGAGCTGGCCGGTGATCGCGCATATGCGGACGACAAGGCGATTGTGGGGGGGATGGCGCGTATCGACGGACGTCCTGTGATGATCATTGGCCACCAGAAAGGCCGTGAAACACGCGAGAAAGTGATCCGCAACTTTGGCATGCCAAAGCCGGAAGGTTATCGTAAAGCGTTGCGCCTGATGAAAATGGCTGAGCGCTTTAAGATGCCAATCATCACCTTTATCGACACTGCCGGAGCTTATCCGGGCGTTGGGGCAGAAGAGCGTGGTCAGTCTGAGGCAATTGCCCGTAACCTGAAAGAGATGGCAGGCCTGACGGTGCCGATTATTGTCAATGTCGTCGGTGAAGGCGGCTCTGGCGGCGCATTGGCTATCGGTGTGGGTGATTATGTCAACATGCTGCAGTATTCAACTTACTCGGTTATTTCGCCAGAAGGCTGTGCGTCTATCCTTTGGCGTGATTCTGATAAAGCACCACAGGCAGCAGAAGCGATGGGTATGACGGCGCCGCGCCTGAAAGAGCTGGGGCTTATCGATAACATTATCGAAGAGCCAATGGGCGGTGCACACCGCGATTTCGCGAAGACAGCAGAAAACATCAAGGCGCACTTGTTGACTCAGCTTGAAGAGCTGACACAAATGGATCCAGATGTTCTGCGTGAGCGTCGTTACCAGCGTTTGATGAGTTATGGTTACTGCTAAGTCATCTTGATTGATAACGAAAAGGGCCTGCGGGCCCTTTCCTGTTTTTGGGAACATCAACAACATGTTCCGGTGAGTAACTCTTCTGCTATGATTCGGGTAATTCTGTATTGAGAGGCACGTATGTTGTTCTCCCTGTTTGAAAATGTGCTTGATGCGTATACTCCCCAGCCGCGTCAGATTGTTCTGGCTTTCAGCGGTGGGGTAGACTCTCGTGTCATGCTGGATTTGCTCGCGACCTACCGGGATATTCATCCCCAGCACCGTTATCTCGTCATTCATATTCACCACGGCTTGAGTCCAAATGCCGACGAATGGATGATGCGCTGTGAAGCCTGGGCGACAGAAGCAGATTTTGCATTCAAGGGGATCCGCGTCTCCCTGAATCAGCGGGAAGGGAATCTGGAAAATGCGGCGCGTGAGGCCCGCTACCAAGCCATTCTCAACCACGTAGAAAATGACGCATTGGTGCTGACCGGACAACATGCTGATGATCAGGCTGAAACCTTCCTGCTTGCTCTCAAACGTGGCAGTGGCCCCGCCGGGCTTGCTGCCATGCCGGTAACAAGGCCATTGGGTCATGCCGTGTTGTGTCGCCCTTTGCTCAGTATCACCCGTGCAGTAATTGAGCGCTACGCTGAGGACCAGGGACTGAGCTGGCTTGAGGATGAAAGTAATCTGGACTGTCGCTTTGATCGTAATTTTATCAGGCAACAATGGTTACCTATGGCGCAGGAACGTTGGCCGGGGATGGTGAAAGCGATCAACCGTACGGCGCGTCACTGTGCTGAGCAAGAGGCGCTGCTGGATGAGCTTTTGTCAGGTTATGACCATCAGGTGATGCTGGCGGACGGAGGGCTTTCCATCAGCGCTTTGATGGCATTATCCGGTAACATGCAGACAGCGATGACACGGCGCTGGCTGAAGAAGACCGCAGGTGTAGTACCTTCGTCAGTGCAGATGCGTGAGCTTCAGGTTTCAGTGATTGAATCGGCACAAGATGCAAACCCATCACTTCAATTAGGCCCGGTAGATGTGCGTCGTTACCAAGGCACACTCTATGTTGTTCCACCTCACCAAGATGTATCGGCATGGACAGGTCAGCTGGAGATAGGAGAAACACTGGGTTTACCCGATGGCCTTGGGGAGATTGCACTTCAAACCGTGGGATTTGGAGGCAAGATAAGGGCACCGTTTGCCAATGAAACCGTGAGCGTTACGTTTAATCCTGAAGGGCTATCTGCTCACCCTGCAGGAAGGCTGGGTAAGCGAAAGCTTAAAAAGCTGTTTCAGGAATACGGTGTGCCAAGCTGGGAAAGACGCAGAACCCCGATCCTATTCTATGGTGCAAAAATTGCGGCCGTCGCCGGTCTGTTTGTGTGCGAGGGATTTGTTGGCGGGGAGTGTGAGCTTGTCTGGCACAAATGCCGTGCCTTCGATGCGTGAATACGTATAACGTGTAACAATTTAGTCAAATTAACCAAACTAACTGAAAAACAATAAAGTGAGGAAGTGATGAAACGACTGTTACCTTTAGGTCTGGCAGCACTGATGATGGCAGCACCTTCGTTTGCAGCAGGTGATGCTGAAGCAGGAAAAGCAAAAGCAGCAATCTGTGCGGCGTGCCATGGCGCAGACGGTATTGCATTGATCCCCGGGTACCCTAATCTTGCAGGCCAGAATGAGCAGTATCTGGTATCGGCATTGAAAGCGTATAAAAACGGAGAGCGTACCAGTGCACAGGCGATGATAATGAAGCCTCAGGCAGACATACTGAGTGATGCTGACATGGCTAACCTGGCAGCCTACTTCTCGCAGATGAAATAGGTGCAAGAGCAATTACGTAGAGAGCCATGGCCTTTGCCTTGGCTTTTTTTGTTTCCGGTGATCAATTCACCATATCTGTAGATGTTGCCGTGATTTGGATGTCATTGGTGTAAGCGCTACCTGATACATAGGCATTGCCTGAACACTCAAAACGGAAGCTAGGCGCTTCCGCTTTTGATGTTCTGGTGGTGCGATTACCTAAACTGGTTGTGCTCTGGCAGGTATTCAAACCCTGCAGTGGCCAGTTTGGCTTTCAGTGCGGCTTCATCAATATCGAAGTATTTGGTGAGCTCATTCAGAGAGCTGAATTCATCACGTAATTTCATGTTCACGATACTCATCAACATGATGGTATCCATGGCTTCAAAGTTTTTTAGGTTCATTATGCATCCTCGTGGTCACTGATCAGCAGATTCGCGGCGGCAAAGGCGGCTTGTTCACGTTTTTCTTCCGGAATGCGTTCATCAGATGCGATGGCATCCAAAGCGCGGATGGCGCAGGCAATGGCGCTTGGGATATATCCCTGCTCGCCGCTGCCAATTTCTGAATAGCGTTGGCGGATCAAATCGCAACATTCGTAGACTTTCATAGCCACTCCTTTCATAAAACCAAGGGAAATATAACGCAAAAAGCGCTGTAATGGAGCGTTGAAGCTTGATTGGGTGGGGTTAGCGGTGTCGAGACTTATTGCGGTACATGCTTCGGTCGGCACGTTCAAAGATTGACATATGATTGTCGCCCTGACGGTAGGTGGTACAACCGACGGAGCTGGAAATATTGTGGGCTGACAACAGTGAGTCTTTGGCAACCAAGGATTTAAGACGTTCATTTACCAACTGTGCAGATTCTTTTGTAGCCGGTGTCAAAATGACCGCGAATTCATCACCGCCAATGCGATAGCAGCGGTCAGAGGCGCGAATGGCTTCTTTTAGTAACAAGGAGAAGCGGCGTAGCACGTTGTCGCCATCTAAGTGGCCATAGGTATCGTTGACCTGCTTGAAGTTATTCATGTCGAAAATCATCAGGATCAGACCATGGTTGTTCCGCTCGGTCATTGCAATGGACTGGCGGAGATCCTGTTCAAAGCTGGTTCGGTTATTTAATCCGGTCAGGCTGTCAAGCAGGGCCATGTTGCGTACGCGGTTATATTCAATCGCATTACTTAAAGGGCCAGCCAGTAAACGGTGATAAGTATGGATAAGGGCAATTTCGTCATCATCGAGCTTGTAAGGGGTGCAGTATTGCAGCATGCCCAGCGGGGTGTTGGTGAATTTCAGTGAGAAGGTCTGGCGGTAGTCCGATGATCCTCCACGTCGGACGATATGGGAAATTTCTTGGTGCTCCCAGATCAGGCGGGTAATGTCGATTTGTTTTTCCAGCTCTTGGGTGAATACATCAAATAACGGCGCGATATCCAGCTGTCCTTGAAGTTTCTGCATCACCATCAGGCGTTGATCCGCGCCCAAAGGAACACGACGGGTTTGTATCGCCGCTTTTTTAATTTGTTCCAGTTGCGTACTCATCGAATTTGCCTCAGAAACCTAACACTGTCACTGTTTATGCTTTAATCAATAAAAGCAAAAAGCGTTCCAATTTTGAGGTGCTTTTGTACTTCATCAGTGAAGAGAGATCACTCGCCAGCGAGAAATGCGGCTAAATCAGTTCGACGATCCTGAGTGTCTTTATAACCCATGTCAATTAACTGATTGATGTATTTTGATTCAAACAGCAGATAACTGGTCATTGCCGTATCTTCAACGGGACTGATGCCCAGTATTCTCATCAATCCTCTTACTGCAATAGGCATGTCGCAGTAATGGCGTTCGACGAGTGGCTCAAAAGGCTCGGAAGGAGACAGATGGAAGGCATCGACTTGCCGCAATGACAGCGCTTCAGCTTTTGTCTTTGGCATGGCGTTAACCAGAGCATTCATACGATCAAGATGCTCAAGGTCTGCCGATAGCGTGTCGGCAAAAATTGCATCCATCAAGTGCCCGCCCAGAGCGGCCAGTCCGGGAGCATGGGCAAGGCCATGGCTTTGCTCAGATTGTCGGGGGTTTAAATCAATGATGAGTACCCGTTCTGCCCCCATTTTTAATGCAGGCCGTAATGGTGCGATTTGGTGAACGGAGCCATCGCCATAATAGCTATGACCAATTTGTGAGGCTGGGAATACAATAGGAATTGCGGAGGATGCGAGCAAGTGTTCGGTGGTGATCTGGCTGGGAATACCTATCGCTCGTGAACGCGTCCAGGGTTCAATATCCGGCTGTCCTTGGTAAAACGTGACAGATCGGCTGGTCTGGTAGTTGGAGGCGGTGATCGCCAGTCCCCGTAAATTACCTGTCATTATCTGGTGCTCTATCTTATTGAACTGAAGCACATTATTTAAGAGCGTACGAAGAGGGCGGTTGTCTAACAAACCAAAAGGGGGAGCGCAATGATACTGGGCCTGCATACGAGCAAAGCCTTGTCGGCCAATATGGTAAAACATGCCTGAAAATGAGCTTTTGAATATATCCGGTGTTGAAAGGTGAGTCCAAAGCCAAGACAGTTTTTTGACGCCGAGTCGGAAACATGACGCATGGCAAGCCAGTGAGGTGGCATTCAGCGCACCGGCTGAGGTGCCGCAATAAATGGTAAATGGGCTGTGATGTACCCGAGGATACCATTCCGCAATGGCCTTCAATACCCCGATTTGATATGCCGCACGAGCACCACCGCCTGTTAACAGTAAGGCGATATGCTTCTGTGGAGAGGATGGGGGCGTTTTGGCTACCATAACCTGACTACCTGTTGGATTGTCTTTCTTTTCAGTATGAACCAGAAGCGTTGCTTGGGTATAAAAAGGAGGGATACAGACTTCAGCCATGCTGGAAGACACTTACCCGTCAAAAGAAGAGAGAAGGCGTTGGGGGCGCTTTTATGAATATAATATCGTGAACGAAACGGCAGGTTTCAATGAAAATGGCGCCCTGTAAAAACGCCTCCAGTTGGAGGCGTTTGGTAGAACAGGCGAGTATTAAGCGAGTTTTGCTTTTAAGAACTCAACCATGTTTTCCATGTCTACCGGCACTTTCTCACCGTTACGGCGGTGTTTGTATTCAAATACACCGTTGTCCATGCTGCGCTCACCGATGATGATGGTGTGTGGGATACCAATCAGTTCCATGTCAGAGAACATGACACCCGGACGCTCTTTACGATCATCAAACAGCACTTCAATACCTGCAGCAGTCAGTTCTGCATACAGTTTTTCAGCCGCATCTTTAACACGCTCTGACTTGTGCATGTTCATTGGCACGATAGCCACAGTAAACGGCGCAATGGCGTCAGGCCAGATGATACCGTTTTCGTCATGGTTCTGTTCAATGGCAGCTGCCACGACGCGTGACACGCCGATGCCGTAACAACCCATTTCCAGGATCACGTTCTTGCCATCTGCGCCCAGAACGCCACAGCCCATTTTCTCTGAGTAATTGGTGCCCAGCTGGAAGATGTGGCCCACTTCGATACCGCGTTTCAGTTGGATAGTACCTTTACCGCATGGGCTTGGATCGCCCTCTACCACGTTGCGGATATCTGCCACGTCACCCAATTCAACATCACGACCCCAGTTGATACCGAAGTAGTGTTTGTCGTCGATGTTTGCACCAGCGCCGAAGTCACTCATCAACGCAACGCTGCGGTCAACGATAAATGGTACTGTCAGGCCAACCGGACCTAAAGAACCTGGGCCTGCGCCAACCACTGCGCGAATTTCTTCCTCTGTTGCAAACTGCAATGGCGCTTCAACCTGAGGCAGTTTCTCCGCTTTAATTTCGTTGAGCTCGTGGTCACCGCGAACCAACAGGGCAACCAAATCAGCATCAACCGCGTCAGACGCTTTCACGAACAAGGTCTTAACGGTTTTCTCGATAGGCAGGCCAAACTGTTCAACCAACTGCGCGATGGTTTTCGCATCAGGGGTATCGACCAGTGTCATTTCCTGGGTTGGTGCAGCACGTTCACCCGCAGGCGCAACGGCTTCGGCCATTTCAATGTTGGCTGCATAATCCGATTCGCTAGAGAAAGCAATGATGTCTTCACCGCTGTTTGCCAGTACGTGGAACTCGTGAGAGGCAGAACCACCGATTGCACCTGTATCAGCAAGCACTGGGCGGTAGTCCAGACCCATACGGTCGAACGCTGCACAATACGCAGTGTGCATCGCTTCATAAGATTTTTGCAGGCCTTCTTTGTCGAGGTCGAAGCTGTACGCATCCATCATCGAAAATTCACGGGCACGCATCACACCGAAACGTGGGCGCACTTCATCACGGAACTTGGTCTGGATTTGATACAGGTTCAAAGGAAGCTGCTTGTAAGAGTTTACTTCGTTACGAACCAGCGAGGTGATCACTTCTTCCGCTGTCGGGCTCAAAACAAACGGACGCTCATGGCGGTCAGTGAAGCGAAGTAGCTCTGGCCCCATCTTTTCAGAACGGCCTGTCTCTTCCCATAGCTCAAACGGCTGAACCACGGGCATCAGGGTTTCAATCGCGCCTGCGTTGTTGATTTCCTGACGAACGATATTTTCAACCTTTTGCAGCACGCGCAAACCGGTTGGCAGCCAGGTGTACAGGCCTGAAGCCAGTTTGCGGATCATGCCGGCACGCAGCATCAGCTGGTGGCTGACCACTTCTGCGTCATTTGGTGTTTCCTTCAACGTAGAAAGAAGGTATTTACTGGTACGCATCTAAGCTATCCGTTTATCTATTTACAGTAAGGAGGGTATAAGTGCGTCATATTACCAGCGAGAGACCTATTCACCAAAGGCTTCTATCGCTGTGACAGTGATAACGGGTTCATCAACGGTAAACTTTACATTCAAGTCAAATAAGTGAACCGCATACTCTTTGGTATCAGGTTTCCCCTTCTTATAAGCAGGCCTTGGATCCTGAGCAAGGACTTCTTTTATCACTTGCTGTTTATGCTGGCCTGACGGGTCTTTTAACAGCAGATAACTGGCAGCGTCGCTGAACTGGACGTTAAGTGTGGATGGTGCTTCTGCAGCATAGCCGCCAATAGCATCAGCAATGGCATCGGAATAAGGGATATAAGGTTTGATATCAATCACTGGCGTGCCATCGACCAAATCACAGCTGCTGATATCAATAATGATATGTCCTTTCTCTTGTCTTATACCTTTTAACGGAACCACAGACATACCAATCCCGTTCGGGCGGAACGTTGCCCGGCTTGCAAACACCCCAATACGTTCATTTCCACCCAACCGAGGAGGTCGGACAGTAGGCGTCCATCCCTGATCCAGGTTTTGGTTAAATAAAAACAGGATCCATAGATGGGAAAATTGCTCGATACCCCGAACGGTATCGAGATTATTGGCGTCATTTTCCAAGACAATCGATGCGATGGCACTGGGTGCCAGACCGGGTTGCCGTGGTACTGCAAACTTTTCTTTAAAGGGTGACTGTATATGACCGACAGGTGTCAGCGAATAGCTCATAAGCAAGTATCTCTTAATTCAATCGTTGGCACTTTACCATAGATAGCCAAATCACCAGTAAGGGGTGAGGAAGTGCGCCTCTACAGCTTCATAATGGCGGGTGCTTGCGCCACCAATGCATGTCATAATTGAGCTGTAACTATGTATAGAGGGTAGAGCTTTGGCCAGACCAGCGGTTTTTGTCGATAGAGATGGTGTCATTAATGTGGATCACGGCTATGTCAGTACCACAGATGATTTTGAGTATATAGACGGCGTCTTCGATGCATGCCGTGCATTTAAGGATATGGGCTATCTGCTTGTGTTGGTGACGAACCAATCTGGTATTGCACGAGGCTACTACACCGAAGATGAGTTCCTGAGCCTGACCGAGTGGATGGACTGGAATTTTGCCGATAGAGGTGTGGATTTCGACGGCATTTATTATTGCCCACATCACCCTGATTATGGCGATGATAAATACAAGCTGGACTGTGATTGTCGCAAGCCGCAACCGGGTATGTTCTTTTCTGCGCGAGACTTCCTGAATATCGATATGGGTAAGTCTGTCATGATTGGTGATAAAGCCGACGACATGCGAGCAGCAGAAGCGGCTGGCGTGGGTACGAAAATCCTGGTCCGTACGGGGAAGGCGATATCAGAAGAAGGTGAGAAATTAGCGACTGTCGTATTAGACAGTATTGTGGATGTGCCAGATTACCTACGCAATGCTAAATGAGGCGCATTGACATCGAGAACAACGCAGTTAAAGCAGCATTTTTGTCTAACACAGATTCTGTTTGGGCATTGAGCAACTGACCCGAAGAGTACCCTCAGTATTCCAATGACTGAGGGTATTTTTATACCTGTCGCCGTTGATATTGACAGAAGCATGAAGATGGAATGACAACCTGTGTAATTTGTGCATTGAGAGCATTTTCCTGTATTTCATGGCAGTTATTTCTCCATTTTTATGTAAAACAAAGAGTTAATAATGCTTATTACCGGACAATGACGTTAGGATCGGACAGGTTATGGCTGTGTATTTAATGATCTTGATCACAAAAATAGGGTGAATTGGCGGGAAATATCGTTTCAGGCCACGGTGGCGAATTAATACACGGCTAATAAATCATCTTTAATTTATAAAATGTTGTATTTCTATTTTACAATGAAATTTACAAGCATAAAATTCTAAATAAAATCCAAATACAGAACATGTAACTTATGCTTTCGGGGGTTGTATTGATAAATATTTTTTTGAGGGGTGATCGCTGATCGGATCCCATAAACGCTGCGATCTGACGATCTTGAGAGGATCCAGCGTCTGGCTGTTCGTTTTAGCGCCTTGGAATGTTTAGAATAGCGGCAGAAGGATCCTTGTGCATCCTTGGGTGAGCAAACTGCGAAGTGGAAGAGGTAAAGAGGCTGCAATGGAAAATCACTGCCCGGACTGTGGATCGGATCTGACATGGGATGATGGCATTTATCACTGCACGAAATGTGAAAAATGCTTTTTAAAACAGGCGTTTTGTAGGGTGTGTGATGCGCTGTTAGAAAAACTCCAAGCGTGTGGCTCGACCAGTTTTTTCTGTCATACCTGTAACGAGCTTAAATCGAAGTCGAGTGCGAAGATCGTATTCGAGCCGCAAAAAACGGTGTGAGACACCGCCTGTGATGTCCTGATCCTAGTTGACGGTTGACTGGATCTCACCATCACCAAATGACGAAATGATCTGATCCCCGGATTTCAGCATGGATACAGAGCGGATCACTTCCCCTCTCTCATTGCGGGTAATGGAATAGCCACGCGCCAGGGTAGCCAGCGGGCTGACCGCATCCAGTGTTTCCATCTTAAGTGCCAGTGCATGCTGGTGTTGGCGCAATTGCCTGCGCATTGCGTCAATAAGGCGTTGCTCCATATAGCCCAGCAGGGCTTTCTGTCCGGGGATTTGATTGGCGGGTGAGTAGCGTTCCAGTTTCTCAAGCGCCCTGTCCAGACGCTGTGCGTCGGTTTGCAGCCGGTAGCGCATGGATTGGTGCAAACGCCTTTTAAGCTCATCAAGCTGCTGTGCCTGATGCTGTATGCGTGCTTTCGGGTGTTGCAATGCCAGACGGTGTTGCAGCCGGGTCAGTTGCTCCTGTGAGCGGCTTAGATGGCGACTGAAGGCATGGGCAAGCCGGTCTGTGCGCTGTGAAAGCTGTTGTACGCGTACCGACGTATCCCGGCTGACAAGCTCTGCGGCGGCAGAAGGAGTAGGGGCACGCACATCTGCCACGAAATCTGCGATAGTCACATCAATTTCATGACCAACAGCACTCACGATAGGAATCGTGCTGGCAGCAATGGTACGGGCGACAATCTCTTCGTTAAAGCACCAGAGATCTTCGAGTGAGCCACCGCCACGCCCAACGATCAGTACATCACACTCATTGCGGCTGTTAGCACGTCCAATCGCCTGTGCAATCTGGATAGCGGCATCCTTACCCTGTACCTGCGTCGGATAGATCACGACTGGCAGGCTGGGATCGCGGCGTTTCAGCACGTGGAGGATATCATGCAATGCAGCACCGGTACTGGATGTCACCACGCCAACGCGCCTTGGCTGCTCGGGCAGCGGCTTTTTCAGGCTGGCAGCAAAGAGCCCTTCCGCGGCTAATTGCATTTTCAGTTTTTCGAATTGCTGTTGCAGCAGGCCGTCACCTTCCGGCTGCATGCTCTCAACAATGATCTGGTAGTCGCCGCGCGGCTCATATAAGGAGAGTCTTGCGCGCACCAACACCTGGTTTCCGTTGGCGGGCCTGAATGTCACGCGGCGGTTATTCCCCTTGAACATGGCACATTTCACCTGGGCCTGACGGTCTTTCAGGGTGAAATACCAATGGCCGGAAGTCGCCATGGTGAGGTTTGAGATCTCGCCAACCAGCCAGACAATACCCATTTCGTTTTCAAGCAGTAAACGAACTTCGGCATTCAGTCTGGAGACAGTGTAAATATTGGTGTTGGTGAGAGTCATAGCGAAATGCATCTTTTTTTCAGCAAGATGAAGCCATGTTAAAGAGGGCAAATCTGAAAGCCAAATGATTTCGCAAAAATCTGTAGCCAAACGTTTGCGCCGTCAGTATAATGCGGCGGCAATATTTTGAAGTCCCTCATATTATTTTGGCGTGAGATATTGCAATGTTACGAATAGCTAAAGAAGCCCTCACTTTTGATGATGTACTGCTGGTTCCAGCACACTCCACAGTTCTGCCGAACACTGCCGACTTGCGCACACAACTGACCAAATCTATCTCTCTGAACATTCCGCTGATCTCTGCGGCAATGGACACAGTGACCGAAGCGCGTCTGGCGATTGCGCTGGCTCAGGAAGGTGGCATTGGCTTTATCCACAAAAACATGTCTATCGAGCAACAGGCTGAACAGGTTCGCCTGGTGAAGATTTTCGAAGCCGGTGTGGTTTCCAATCCCATCACTGTGACGCCGGAACAAACCATTGCGGATGTGAAAGCCCTGACCGAAAAACATGGTTTTGCGGGTTTCCCTGTGGTAACGGAAAGCAACGAACTGGTCGGGATCATTACCGGCCGTGACGTCCGCTTCGTTACTGACTTAGGCCTGAAAGTGGCAGAAGTGATGACGCCGAAAGAGCGACTGGCGACCGTTAAAGAAGGTGCAAGCCCGGAAGAAGTACAAAAGCTGATGCAAAAGCACCGCGTAGAGAAAATTCTGGTGGTGAATGATGACCACCACATCGCGGGCATGATCACAGCAAAAGATTTCCAGAAAGCCGAGCGCAAACCAAACGCATGTAAAGACGAGCAAGGCCGTCTACGCGTGGGTGCAGCGGTTGGTGCCGGTGCCGGTAACGAAGAGCGTATCGCAGCACTGGTTGAGGCGGGTGTTGACGTTCTGCTTATCGATTCGTCCCATGGTCATTCAGAAGGTGTGCTCCAGCGTATCCGTGACACCCGTGCAAAATACCCTGATCTGCAAATCATCGGTGGCAACGTGGCAACTGGCGCGGGTGCAAAAGCACTGATTGAAGCCGGTGTGAATGCGGTGAAAGTGGGTATTGGCCCAGGTTCAATCTGTACTACCCGTATTGTTACCGGTGTGGGTGTTCCTCAAATCACCGCAATCTCTGATGCGGTTGAAGTGGCGGAACAATATGGCATTCCTGTTATCGCTGACGGTGGTATCCGTTTCTCCGGTGACCTGTGTAAAGCGCTGGTAGCTGGCGCATCGTGTGTGATGGTGGGCTCAATGCTGGCTGGTACTGAGGAATCTCCGGGCGAAGTTGAGCTTTATCAGGGTCGTGCATACAAATCCTACCGTGGCATGGGCTCTCTGGGCGCGATGTCTAAAGGCTCTTCTGACCGTTATTTCCAAAGTGATAACGCAGCAGACAAGCTGGTACCGGAAGGCATTGAAGGCCGCGTGGCATACAAAGGCCGCCTGAAAGAGATTGTTCACCAGCAAATGGGTGGCCTGCGCTCATGCATGGGACTGACCGGTTCTGCCACCATTGAAGATCTGCGTACTAAAGCAGAGTTTGTTCGCATTACCGGTGCAGGCATGACTGAATCACACGCACATGACGTGACCATCACCAAAGAAGCACCAAACTACCGTACTGGCCAGTAATTCACCGCCCGTATTTTAAAGCATGGGGGTGCAAGCCCCCTTGTACCGAAGACTTTTTGAGACAAGCTGAAAATGACCCAAAATATTCATGACCAACGTATTCTGATCCTCGACTTTGGTTCTCAATACACCCAGTTGATCGCGCGACGTATCCGTGAAATCGGTGTTTACTGTGAGCTATGGGGCTGGGATGTTGATGAGCAGGATATCCGAGACTTCAACCCAAATGGCATCATCCTTTCCGGCGGTCCAGAAAGCGTAACAGAAGCAGGTTCACCACGTGCGCCTGAATATGTGTTCAACGCAGGAGTACCGGTTCTGGGTGTGTGCTACGGCATGCAAACCATGTCTGAGCAGCTTGGCGGTAAAGTCGCGGGCTCAACAGAGCGCGAGTTTGGTTACGCGAAAGTGACATTGGATAACGCAGGTAGCTTGTTTGAAGGTATTGAGGATGCCATTAACGAAGACGGCAAAGGCGTGCTGGATGTCTGGATGAGCCACGGTGACAAAGTGGTGGAAATCCCGGCGGACTTTGTCAAAGTGGCATCGACGGACTCTTGCCCGTTTGCGGCTATGGCAAACGAAGAGAAACGCTTCTATGGCGTTCAGTTCCATCCGGAAGTGACACACACCCGTCAGGGGCACCGTATGCTGGAACGCTTCGTGCTAGACATTTGTGGTTGTGAACGCCTGTGGACACCGGCTTCTATCATCGAAGATGCGATTGCACGAATCAAAGAGCAGGTGGGTGATGATGAAGTGATCCTCGGCCTGTCTGGTGGCGTGGATTCGTCTGTGGTGGCGATGCTTATTCACCGCGCGATCGGTGACAAGCTGACCTGTGTGTTCGTAGATAACGGCCTGCTACGCCTTAACGAAGCACAGCAAGTGATGGAAATGTTCGGCGACCACTTCGGCCTGAACATCATCCATGTTGATGCGGAAGAGCGTTTCTTGTCAGCGCTGGAAGGCATCTCAGATCCTGAAGAGAAACGTAAGAAGATTGGTCACGTGTTTGTCGATGTCTTTGATGAAGAATCGAAGAAGCTGAAAAATGCGAAGTGGCTGGCGCAAGGCACTATCTATCCAGACGTGATTGAATCTGCTGCATCCAAGACCGGTAAAGCGCACGTTATCAAGTCTCACCACAACGTAGGTGGTTTGCCGGATGACATGGAAATGGGACTGGTTGAGCCGCTCAAAGAGCTGTTTAAGGACGAAGTGCGTAAGATTGGTCTGGAACTGGGTCTGCCTTATAACATGCTATATCGCCATCCATTCCCAGGGCCAGGTCTGGGCGTACGTGTGCTGGGCGAAATCAAGAAAGAATACTGTGACCTGCTGCGCCGTGCAGACGCTATCTTCATTGAAGAGCTGCACAAAGCCGACCTTTATAACAAGGTTTCCCAGGCATTTACCGTCTTCCTGCCAGTGCGCTCTGTGGGTGTGATGGGCGATGGCCGTAAGTACGATTGGGTAGTGTCACTGCGCGCTGTAGAAACCATCGACTTTATGACCGCGCATTGGGCACACCTGCCGTATGACTTCCTGGGCCGTGTATCCAACCGCATCATTAATGAAGTGGATGGTATCAGTCGCGTGGTTTACGACATCTCCGGTAAGCCGCCGGCAACGATTGAGTGGGAATAGCTCCCTTACTTCCTGTCAATATAAAGATAAAGGCACGCACTGCGTGCCTTTTCTTTTCTCTGAGTCCCTCTCAGTACCACGACACTTTTCCTTTACCAGGTGTTTAATACTCACTGCTTACGCCAAAAGTAACGCTTATGTTTCCTGCGTTATTTATTCTGGCTGTCTTTGTTTGTTTTGTGTTTTTATTGGTGTGTAAATTGAACTAATGTGCTGAAAAAATGGTTTTAATTGAGATTAGTCACTATCAATTTCGTTTCACATGTGTATTTTGTATTGCTTACCAATTATGACGTCGTTTCAAGCTTATCAGCGAATTCGATCATTCTATGCAAACACACTGTAAAAACTCGGAGCTTTAAATGAGTAACCATGCCATGAGCAATCGTCCTGACGCGCCAAGTGGCGGTATGGAAAAGTTCCTGAACTGGATTGAAAAAGCAGGCAATAAGATCCCTGAACCTGCTCTCCTGTTCTTCTATGGACTTCTAATTATATGGGGCCTGTCCGCCGTTCTTTCTCAGGTCGATTTTGGCCTGACCCATCCTGTTACTGGCCAGGCTGTTGAAATTAAGAACCTGTTGACGGGCGAAGCACTGGCGAATTTTCTGGCCAATATGGTGACGACGTTCACCAGTTTTGCCCCCATGGGGATTGTTTTGGTGGCGATGTTGGGCGTAGGCGTCGCTGATGCCTCAGGCTTTATCACTACTGGCCTGAAAAAAATGCTTAACGTGACACCGAAGAAACTGCTGACCCCGGCTTTGATCTTGGTTGCGATTGTGTCACACACAGCAGCAGATGCCGGCTACGTGCTGGTGATCCCACTTGGCGGGATTATTTTCCACGCTGCTGGCCGTCATCCATTGGTAGGGATTGCAGCGGCATTTGCCGGTGTATCTGGTGGTTTTTCTGCCAACTTTATTCCTGCGGGTATCGATCCATTGTTGGCTGGCTTTACCCAATCAGCTGCCCAGGTACTTGATAAAGACTATGTGGTGAACCCGCTGGCAAACCTGTACTTTACCGGCTTGTCATCATTTTTGATTGTGGCGATCGGCTGGTATGTGACAGAGAAAATCATCGAGCCACGTCTGAGCAAATTGCCTATCGACGAGGATGCAGAAAAGGCACCGGATTTGGGCAGCTTCTCGGAGATTGAAAGTAAAGCGTTCAACCGTGCAGGTCTTGCGATGCTTGCGGGCATTGCGCTGCTGGTGGTGGCTTTGATCCCTGAATCTTCCGCGCTGCGTTCTCCAGAAGGCGAGCTGACTGCATTCTCTGCGCCATTGATGAAATCTATCGTGCCACTGATCTTCATCCTGTTTGTGATCCCAGGGGTGGTGTATGGCCGCGTGGCAGGTACGTTTAAGACCCAGGGCGATATCATCAAAGCTATGGGTGATACCATGGCAACCATGGGTGCGTATCTGGTGATGTCTTTCTTCTGTGCGCAATTCCTTGCCGCATTCAGCCAATCAAATATCGGCACATTGTTGGCACTAGAAGGGGCGGCGTTCCTGAAAGCGTTAAATATGCCAGCGCAACTGACCATCGTTGGTATGATCCTGCTGACAGCATCTGTTAACCTTTTGATTGGCTCAGCATCAGCGAAATGGGCGTTGATTGGTCCAATTCTGGTTCCAATGTTGATGGCGCTGGGGATTTCTCCAGAGCTGTCGCAGGCGGCATACCGTGTGGGTGACTCAGTTTCCAACATTATCTCTCCACTGATGGTGTTTTTCCCGCTGGTAGTGGTGTACTGCCAGCGCTATGTGAAGAGCACGGGTATTGGCACTCTGGCATCGATGATGATGCCGTATTCGATTGCGATGCTGATCGGCTGGTCACTGTTCCTGATGGCATACTGGGCGCTGGGTATCCCTCTGGGCATCCAGGCACCTTATACCTATCAGCTCTGATTGTGTTTGCAAGCGGCAATATTCTATTAGCAGTAAATACAATCCAGAACAACAAAACCCGGCCAGTGCCGGGTTTTGTTATTTATGCTGCCTTACGGTGCTGTTAGCCCATGTGTCTGGCATGAAAACGCAGATGGTCTTCAATAAAGCTGGCGATAAAGTAGTAGCTGTGGTCGTAACCTTCCTGCATACGCAGTTCTAACGGATAACCGGCATCTTCTGCCGCTTGCAAAAGGTTTCCGGGTTTGAGCTGCTCATGCAGAAATTGATCTGCATCCCCTTGGTCAATCAGTATCGGCAAATGCTTACCCGCTTGCTTGATCAAAGCGCAACTGTCGTATTGGAGCCAGGTTTCGCGGTTTTCTCCCAGATAATGGGTAAAGGCTTTTTCACCCCACGGAACGGCCGCTGGGTTAACGATGGGGCTAAACGCCGACACTGAACGGTAATCGTCACTGTTTTTCAGGGCAATGGTCAATGCGCCATGACCGCCCATGCTATGACCGGCGATCGCTTTTACGTTGTTGACCGGAAAGTGTGCTTCGATAACAGCCGGCAGTTCTTTTACTACGTAGTCGTACATCTGGTAAAAACGGTTCCAGGGGGCTTCAGTCGCGTTCAGGTAGAAACCTGCACCAATACCGAAGTCGTAGGCACCGTCCGGATCGTCAGGAATGTTTTCGCCGCGGGGGCTGGTATCCGGTGCCACAATGGCTACGCCCAATTCTGCAGCCACGCGGTGCGCTCCTGCTTTTTGCATAAAGTTTTCGTCGCTGCAGGTCAATCCTGATAACCAGTAAAGCACCGGTACCCGGTTGGATTCTGATGCTTGTGGTGGCAGGAAGATTGCAAAGCGCATCTTGCAGTGAACCGTGCGCGAGGTGTGGGTATATTGTTTATGCCAACCGCCGAAGCTGCGGTTACTGCTGATATTTTCAAGGCTCATGTTTGGACTCCAAAGCAGGCGATGTTGTGCCGCCTGCGTGGGGTTTTATTGAGAAAGCGGCTTACTTGTCATAGTGGATGACAGAGCGGATGCTCTTGCCTTCATGCATCAAGTCGAATGCCTCATTGATGGCATCCAGACCCATGGTATGGGTAATAAAATCATCCAGTTTGAATTCGCCAGCCATGTAACGTTCGACGATTTCTGGCAATTCTGAACGCCCTTTCACGCCACCAAAGGCACTTCCGCGCCAGACTCGGCCGGTGACCAACTGGAATGGACGGGTTGATATTTCTTGTCCCGCGCCAGCTACGCCAATGATCACCGATTCCCCCCAGCCTTTGTGACAGCATTCCAGTGCTGAGCGCATCACATTAACATTTCCGATACATTCAAAGGAAAAATCGACACCGCCATCGGTCATTTCCACAATCACGTCCTGAATGGGCTTATCGTATTTGCTCGGGTTAATGCAATCAGTCGCCCCCAGCTTTTTCGCCAGTGCAAACTTACTTTCATTAATATCGATACCAAGGATACGGCTGGCTCCTGCCATGGCGGCACCGATGATGGCAGAAAGGCCGATCCCCCCCAGGCCGAATACCGCGACGGTATCGCCTTTTTGCACTTTCGCGGTATTTAATACGGCACCCATACCGGTGGTGACACCACAGCCCAGCAGGCACACTTCTTCCAGAGGCGCTTCCTTGTTCACTTTTGCCAGTGAAATTTCAGGCAATACCGTATACTCAGAAAACGTCGACGTGCCCATGTAATGATAGATAGGCTGACCGTCTTTGAAAAAACGGGTAGTGCCGTCTGGCATCAAGCCTTTGCCCTGGGTTTCGCGGATTTTCTGACAAAGGTTGGTTTTGCCTGACAGACAGAATTTACATTCGCCGCACTCTGGGGTGTAGAGCGGGATGACATGATCGCCCACTTCAACGCTGGTGACGCCTTCACCGACCATTTCCACAATGCCACCGCCTTCGTGTCCCAAGATGGCCGGAAAAATTCCTTCAGGATCGTCACCGGAGAGGGTGAAAGCATCGGTGTGGCAAACACCGGTCGCAATAATACGTACCAAGACTTCGCCTGCTTTGGGCAGCATGACATCCACCTCTTCGATACTGAGGGGTTTGCCCGCTTCCCATGCAACCGCTGCACGCGACTTAATAAATTGTTCTGCCATGAATACATCCTCTTTTTGATCTGGTCAGTCCCTTATCGTCTAACCCTAGGTGATATATGCAGGGGTAGCGAGTTCAGTTTTGTGACACGTTAAGTGTGACGTTTAGTCTATTTGTTTCTGTTTGTGTGATAATCCACTTTAGTGGCAATAGACTTTTACTGGTAGGGAACAATGTCAGATTGGCAAGGGGTTTCAGAGTTTTTAGCGGTAGTGGAGACGGCAAGTTTTACCAAAGCCGCAAAGCGCCTCGGTGCGTCGACGGCACATATCAGCCGACAGATCTCCCTGTTGGAGGAGCGTTTAAATACCCGGCTTTTATTCCGAACCACGCGAAAGGTGTCAACCACAGAAGAAGGGGATATTTACTACCAGCATTGCCGGCTATTGGCCGATGGTTTAAAAGAAGCCGAGATCGCGGTGACCCAGTTACATGAAACACCCAACGGCCACATCAAGCTGACTGCACCGGTGACGTATGGGGAAAAGGTCGTCATGCCGCTGATCCTTGACTTCATGGATGCGTATCCTGAGATCCAGATTGATGTTGATCTGACCAATGCCACCTTGGATCTTGTCGACGCCTCCTGTGATGTCGCTTTGCGTCTGGGACGTTTAACTGATTCCTCCATGGTGTGCAAACGTCTCTCAACCCGCCGCCTGATTGTCTGCGGTTCTCCGGCGTATCTCTCTAAACATGGCACGCCACATACCCTGTCAGAATTGGCTCAGCACAATTGTCTTCGTGGCCAGCATGATTACTGGCGATTCCGTGAAGAGGGGAAAGAGCGCTCGGTGCGGGTCAGGGGATTGCTTCGTTGTAACAGTGGTATTGCTTTGCTGGATGCGGCGATTCGTGGCAAAGGGCTTATCCAGTTGCCTGACTATTACCTGAACGATGCATTGGCTTCAGGAAAAGTGGTCAAGGTACTCAATGCCTATGAGGACATGGAAGAAGGGATTTGGGCCTTGTTTCCTCACCGCCGCTTACAGCCACTCCGGGTGAAATTGCTGGTGGATTTTCTGGCAGCGAAATTGGCGTATCACCCTAACAAACAGTGAGTGTTATACTCCACCGCAGAGTAAGCTTGAGATTAAAATACCGTGACACAGAGTGAATTAGATCAGCAGTTTATGCGCCGTGCGATGGCGTTGGCAGCCAAGGCCGAAGCAGAAGGAGAAGTGCCAGTCGGTGCTGTGGTGGTCCATAACGGTGTGGTAGTAGGTGAAGGCTGGAATCGCCTGATTGGCCAACATGATGCCACTGCACACGCTGAAATGATGGCACTGCGTCAGGCGGGAAAAAAGCTGCAAAACTACCGCCTGTTAGAGGCAGTACTGTATGTCACGCTGGAGCCATGCCCAATGTGCGCGTCAGCCATGGTGCACAGCCGGATTGGTAAGGTGGTTTTCGGCGCGCCGGATTATAAAACGGGGGCGGCAGGGAGTGTGATGAACTTGCTGAGTTACGACGGTGTGAATCACCATGTACAGTTTCAGGGCGGGGTGCTTGAAGAGGAATGCCGTGAGCAACTGCAGGCCTTTTTCCGCCGTCGCCGTCAGGAGAAAAAAGCAGAGAAAGAAGCGCGCAAAGCGGTGCAGGATCCTTCCAGAAACACCAGCAGTTAATAACGTTCGTCCATCATGGCAAATTCGCGGATTGCGAATGTACGCTGTCGCCACAGCACTTTTTTCAGGGCGACGTTACGCTTACGCTTACGGCGGTTTAATGCTGCACTGGAGTTACGGGCAAAACTGGCTTGGGCTTTTCGTTTTTTCGCAAACATCCGCACTTCCTTTGAATAAACAAGCGCAGTCATGTTCTGCGCTCTGAAGTTGCATTTATAAACACTGAGTGTGAATAGATGATGACAATGCTACAAGCTTAGCCGGATTTGTCGTTTTCTTCCTGCGACTTGGCATCAGTGGCTTTTTTACCGCCAATGGATTGCTCTTCAACCCTCTCTGTCTCATTGTTAACAGTGTCATCTGGCTCATCAACCTTGATGGTTTGTAACCCATCAAGGTTATCTGCCATGTCGCTGGCGATAGCCTGTGCTTCGTCCTGTTCATAGCCGACGATACTCTGGTAGTAACGACGGATATTTTCTACATAGCTCAGTGCTTCATAGCCGCGGGCATATCCGTAGCGTGTTTGCTTGTAGTACTGACGCTTAGCCAATAAAGGTAAGCGCTCTTTCACGTCCGCCCAAGAATCAGGGTTGCCACCTTGGGCTTTGGTTAGTCGGCGCGCATCCATCATATGACCAAATCCGATGTTGTAAGAGGCCAATGCAAACCAGATTTTTTCGTGCTCATTCACACTGTCCGGCACGCGGTGGAGCATTTTGCGAAGGTATTCAGCGCCACCGCGGATACTCTGCTCCGGATCGAGCCGGTTTTTAACACCGACAGATTTTGCTGTTGGCAGGGTCAACATCATCATGCCGCGTACACCGGTTGGTGAAACGGCGCGTGGATTCCAGTGTGACTCCTGATAGGAAAGCGCGGCCAGCAAACGCCAGTCAAATTCATCGGCGTATTTTTTAAACAGTGGTTCCCACTTGGGAAGCTTTTTATCAATAGCCCGTAAGAAGGCACGGGTATCAACAAAGTCAAAACTGTCGACATGGCCAAAATATTTTTCTTCCAGTGCCGCCAGTTCGCCGTTTTTGGCCTTTTTACCAAAAAATTCGATCATCAAGGCATAAACACTGTCGTCCTGTGATTTTTTCATAAACCAGGCTATCGGTTCTTCCTCTGTGAGGCTTAAGGCAACGGCGATCGAAGGGTGTGTGCGCTGTACTAGGGCGATATCCACGGAGTCAGCGATGGTGAAGTCGAGCTTGCCGTCGGCCACTTGTTTCAACAGTTCATCATCATCGGCATCTGTGACGCTCTCCCACTCAAGTTCGGGGGATTCACGTTGAATGGTCTGAAGGGTGAGTGCATGGCTGGAGCCTTCCACTACCGCAACACGGGCTCCACCTTTGTTTATTTCGGTCACTTTACGCGGGCGCCAATGGCCATTTTTGTACACCAGCTGTTGGGTGACGTAATAATACGCCGGCCCAGGGCGAAAATACTCGAGCCGATCTTTGGTGATAGTTAAGCCGGCGGCGATGATATCAACATCGTCGCGCTCTAAGGCCGGAAACAGGCCTGAGAGCGTATAGGCTGGCTGCATCTCAAGTTTGACGCCTAGGCTATGAGCAAACTGGGAGGCGAGTTCGTAGTCCAGACCGGTTGGGCCATCTGGGCCGATGTAGTAGGAAAGCTTGTTATTCAGCGTACCTACGCGTAAAACACCACGGTCACGAATTTTTTCCAGTGCTGTTCTGTCATCATACTTCCATTCGCATCCCGCAAGAAGAAGCGCCAGAAAAAGGCCTGTAAGCAGTTGATAGGTTCGTTTTACAGCGTTCTCGTTCAAAAAATTATGCCTACATCTAGAGTTTGGGGACTGTTATATCAAAGCTGGCTTAAAGCTGAAAGTTAAGCGGTAATTACAACTTGGCGAATGTAGCGAATAGTGGCAGGGAAGTATACCCAACTGCTGTTATCTAAATGATAGGTCATCAACATCTGTGGTGAATCATTGCGCAAAAATAGCAAGGCAAAAAAAGTTGCGCAAACGGTTGCGTCAAGTGTTACATCGCTCACTATTTTCCCCTATAATACCGGCCCGAAGCCATTATAAGTGATATCGGCATGACCGCTATAAATACTCCTTATGTGATAAATCATGGGGTTAGGCCAATATCACTTTAATCCATCGCTAACCGAGAGACGTACGCACATGGAAATTTTGCGTGGTTCCCCCGCTCTGTCTGAATTTCGAATCCAAAAACTGCTGGAAAGCTGCAAAAGTAATGATTTGCCAGTGACCAGCCTCTATGCTGAGTATATTCATTTTGCTGATCTCAGTACTCCTTTGAGTGAAGACGAAAAACAAAAGCTGGATCGCCTGCTTACTTACGGCCCGACCATCGCCGAGCATACACCGACCGGAACCCTTTTCCTCGTCACACCTCGCCCCGGCACCATTTCTCCTTGGTCCTCCAAAGCCACTGACATCGCTCACAACTGTGGCCTGAGTCAAGTCAAACGTCTTGAGCGCGGCACGGCTTATTATGTTGAACTGTCAGCTGACTTATCGGCAGATCAGCAAAAAGAGCTGGCTGGGCTGCTTCATGACCGGATGATGGAAGTGGTGTTTGCTGATATGAATGATGCGGCAACGCTGTTCAAGGAAGCGACACCTGCACTGATGACTGCGGTTGATATTTTATCTGGTGGCCGTGAGGCGCTGGAGAAAGCCAACCTTGAGCTGGGTCTGGCATTAGCGGAAGACGAAATTGACTATCTGGTGGAAAACTTCACCAAACTTGGGCGTAATCCTAACGATATCGAGCTGATGATGTTTGCGCAGGCCAACTCTGAGCACTGCCGCCACAAGATTTTCAACGCAGACTGGACGATTGATGGTGTCGATCAGGAAAAAAGCCTGTTCAAGATGATCAAAAACACCTTTGAACACAACAGCGACTACGTACTGTCCGCCTACAAAGACAACGCAGCCGTGATGGTGGGATCTAAGGTTGGTCGCTTTTTCCCCGATCCTGACTCCCGCCAGTACAGCTACCATCAGGAAGACGCACACATCCTGATGAAAGTGGAAACCCACAACCACCCAACGGCGATTTCCCCATGGCCGGGAGCGTCAACCGGTTCGGGAGGAGAAATCCGTGACGAGGGGGCGACAGGTATTGGCGGCAAGCCAAA
This sequence comes from Grimontia hollisae CIP 101886, assembly GCF_000176515.1. GTDB lineage: Bacteria > Pseudomonadota > Gammaproteobacteria > Enterobacterales > Vibrionaceae > Enterovibrio > Enterovibrio hollisae. The sequence continues at coordinate 1,077,714 of NZ_ADAQ01000013.1, read as the reverse complement.
AGCGGGACTGGTAGGCTTTACTGTCTCCAATTTGAGAATCCCGGGTTATGAGCAGCCTTGGGAGACGGATTTTGGTAAGCCGGATCGTATCGTGAATGCGCTGGACATCATGCTGGAAGGCCCATTGGGTGGCGCGGCGTTTAACAATGAATTCGGCCGTCCAAACCTGTTGGGGTATTTCCGTACTTACGAAGAAAAAGTTACATCGCATAATGGCGAAGAGGTGCGTGGTTATCACAAGCCCATCATGATTGCGGGTGGCATGGGTAACATCCGTGAGCAGCACGTTCAGAAAAAGGACATCCCTGTTGGGGCGAAACTGATCGTGCTGGGTGGGCCGGCGATGAATATCGGTCTGGGGGGCGGTGCAGCGTCTTCCATGGCATCAGGCCAGTCATCAGAAGATCTGGACTTCGCTTCGGTACAGCGTGAAAACCCAGAGATGGAACGTCGTTGTCAGGAAGTGATTGACCGGTGCTGGCAGCTTGGTGAGAAAAACCCGATTGCCTTTATCCATGATGTTGGTGCTGGCGGTATTTCCAATGCCCTGCCTGAGTTGGTGAATGATGGTGAACGGGGCGGAAAATTCCAGCTGCGTAATGTGCCCAATGATGAGCCGGGCATGAGCCCGTTGGAAATCTGGTGTAATGAATCACAGGAACGCTATGTGCTGGCGGTTGCACCGGAGAACATGGACGTGTTTGATGCGATTTGCCAGCGTGAACGTGCGCCGTATGCCGTCGTTGGTGAAGCGACTGAAGAGCGTCACCTGACACTGGAAGACAGCCACTTCGACAACACGCCAATCGACATGCCGATGGATATTCTGCTTGGCAAGCCACCGAAAATGCACCGTGATGTCACTTCGCTGAAAGTGGAAGGTCAGGCAATCGCCCGTGACGGTATCAACCTCGAAGAGGCAACCCAACGCATTCTGCGTTTACCGGCAGTGGCAGAGAAAACCTTCCTCATTACTATCGGTGACCGTACCGTCACCGGTCTGGTTGCGCGTGATCAAATGGTGGGGCCTTGGCAGGTGCCAGTTGCAAACTGTGCGGTAACAGCTGCGAGTTATGACACCTACCATGGTGAAGCCATGTCCATGGGTGAGCGCACGCCGGTTGCCCTGCTGGACTTTGCCGCGTCTGCGCGTCTGGCGGTGGCGGAAGCACTCACTAACATCGCCTGTGCTGACATTGGCGATCTGAAGCGTATCAAGCTCTCTGCAAACTGGATGGCAGCAGCGGGTCACCCGGGTGAAGATGCGGGTTTGTATGAAGCAGTGAAAGCCGTGGGCGAAGAACTTTGCCCGGCGTTGGATTTGACCATTCCTGTGGGTAAAGACTCAATGTCGATGAAAACCCGCTGGGAAGAAAATGGCGAGCAGAAAGAAAATACCTCGCCACTGTCGCTTATTATTACCGCTTTCGGTCGCGTGGAAGACATCCGCAAGACAGTCACGCCACAGCTTCGCACCGACAAAGGCGACAGCGCATTGGTATTAGTAGACCTTGGCCAGGGACAAAACCGTCTTGGCGCAACGGCACTGGCGCAAGTTTACAAGCAACTGGGTGACAAACCTGCTGACGTTGATAATCCAGAATTGTTGAAAGGTTTCTTCAATGCGATACAAGCTCTGGTGCGGGAAGAGAAACTGTTGGCCTACCATGATCGTAGTGATGGTGGTCTCTACGTCACACTGGCAGAGATGGCGTTTGCCGGGCACGTGGGTGTGGAAGTAGACATTAATACCCTGTCGGCAGAAGGCGAGTGCAACGACGAATTGGCTGCGCTATTCAACGAAGAGCTGGGCGCAGTGGTGCAGGTTCGCACAGAAGATTTGGACTCTGTGCTGTCAACGTTCTCTGCACACGGTCTGGAAGCGTGCAGCCATGTTATCGGTACCCTGAATGATGATGATACTGTCCGTATCTGGAACGGTGATGCACTGGTTCTGGAGCAAAACCGTACTGCGCTTCGCACTATTTGGGCGGAAACGACGTACCAGATGCAGGCTATGCGTGATAACCCAGATTGTGCACAGCAAGAGTTTGCAGCGAAGAAAAACGTGGCTGACCCGGGGCTTTCTGCAAGTCTGACGTTTGATGTACAGGAAGATATTGCAGCGCCATTTATCGCAACCGGTGCGCGTCCGCAAATGGCTATCTTGCGAGAGCAGGGTGTGAATTCCCACGTGGAAATGGCAGCTGCGTTTGATCGTGCAGGCTTTGATGCCAAAGACGTCCATATGAGTGATGTTCTGTCAGGCAAAGTTCAATTGGACGAATTTAACGGCCTCGTAGCGTGTGGTGGTTTCTCGTACGGTGATGTGTTGGGCGCAGGTGAAGGTTGGGCAAAATCTATCTTGTTCAACGAGCAGGCTCGCGACCAGTTCGAGCGTTTCTTCCACCGTGGTGATTCTTTTGCACTGGGTGTGTGTAACGGCTGTCAGATGCTGTCCAACCTGCACGAGCTTATCCCGGGAGCGGATCTGTGGCCGCGCTTTGTCCGCAATGAATCAGAGCGTTTTGAAGCACGCTTCAGCCTGGTACAGGTTCAGGACAGTCCATCTCTGTTCCTGAGTGGAATGGCAGGATCTCACATGCCAATTGCTGTCTCGCATGGTGAAGGCCGTGTGGAAGTGCGTGATGAAGGACACCTGAGCGCCATTGAGGCCTCCGGCACGGTTGCACTGCGTTATCTGGACAACTTCGGCAACGTGACCCAGTCTTATCCAGCAAACCCTAACGGTTCGCCAAACGGTATTACTGGCCTTACGACCCGCGATGGTCGTGTGACTATCATGATGCCACATCCTGAGCGTGTATTCCGTACCGTGGCAAACTCCTGGCACCCAGACAACTGGGGAGAGGACAGCCCTTGGATGCGCATGTTCCGCAATGCCCGCGTGAAGCTTGGCTGACCAGCATGGTTTAAAACCTAGACGTGTGACACAAGCCGCTACCTTCTGGTGGCGGTTTTTTATCTGATTGCATCCAGTATTGGCGAGAGGGTAAAGTGTTTTGGCAATTTTATGGAGAGAAATGCAATGGACAGTGCGATCAGCTTTACGCTTATTCCATCCGGACAAGTCCCGGAATCCCTAAAGCGCCGTTTTCCTTCTCTGGCGCAAGTGAATGCACCTGAAGTCACTCAGGAGATCCCGATGTTAGTGGCTGAAAAAGACGGTGAACCCGTTGCTGTGGCAGTACTTCAACATCAAAAACGTCACAATGGACTTATGGTCGAGGAAGCGACGCTGACCCTGCTGGAAGTGGATCAGGCAAGTCGCCTGCAGGGCATTGGTAAAACCCTGCTCAATGCGCTGGAAGCATATGCATCGACGGTGACATTTGAACTGAAAGTGGACTGTAGTGCAGTGATTGGTCGCAGACCGATGCAGGCGTTGTTGGCCAACTCTGGCTATCAGCCCCCTTTTGCCTGTGACGATGCCAACAGCATGGCATGGAAGAAACCTCTTGTTTAAATTATGCGTGAAAAACGCGCCAACCGGGTACGGTAAGGTTACAATTAACGTATTGAGCCGATTGCTTAATCCAGACTTTAAGGGAATGCGATATGAAAAAAATCGAAGCGATTATCAAGCCGTTCAAGCTTGACGACGTGCGTGAAGCGCTGGCTGAAGTCGGTATTACGGGTATGACAGTGTCTGAAGTCAAAGGCTTTGGTCGTCAAAAAGGCCACACTGAGTTGTACCGTGGTGCGGAATATATGGTGGATTTCCTGCCCAAAGTGAAGTTGGAAATTGTGGTGGCAGATGACGTAGCAGAGCAATGCGTAGAGACCATTGTACAAACAGCACAAACTGGCAAAATTGGTGATGGTAAGATCTTCGTGACTGATGTGGAGCGTGTAGTGCGCATCCGTACTGGTGAAGAAGATGAAGAGGCGATTTAGCCTTTCCTTCGTAAATCCAACAGGTTCTTAAGCGAGATAACATCAACGAACTAGCACATCGACCCGTTAAGTTATCCTACTAATAATGAACAATACCCTCAGTACTTCAAAGACCGAGGGTATTTTTTATATTTGCTCATAGGATCATTGAAGTTGATGATTTTACTGCCCCGAATGATGTAACAAATTCAGTATGAGAGGAGCTATAGACATCACTGGATATGTTTCTTTGCTGTATTTCTGCTCATTATGGCGAGGTTTCGCTCTCTTTTGACTGAAAAGTGATTTTTCTTAAGAAAGGTATTGCCAACAAAAAATTTCCCCCTATAATGCGCCCCTCGTCAGCACTGTGAAGTTTCCTGCTGGCTGGAGGAAAGCAAAAGTGCTTGACTCAAAAAAAGAGTTGCGTTTAAATCCAACTCCGCTCAGCGAAGCTGAGAAGGCTCTTTAACAATTTGACCTATGCAATCTGTGTGGGCACTCGTCATTGATAGACAAAAGATTTATCAACGAACTGAGTGACCAATTCAAATTGGTACAGCCTTGAGCTGTTTTGATTTCACGTTTTCAAACGTGAAAACCAATAAGAGCACAGTCAATTTATATCAGTATTCGTTGAGCCGCCTTTGTTCACTTTTTCAAAGTGAGGAAGGGCAGAAAAGATTCTAATTGAAGAGTTTGATCATGGCTCAGATTGAACGCTGGCGGCAGGCCTAACACATGCAAGTCGAGCGGCAGCGACATGAGCAATCCTTCGGGTGCGTTCATGGGCGGCGAGCGGCGGACGGGTGAGTAAAGGCTGGGAACCTGCCCTGACGAGGGGGATAACCACTGGAAACGGTGGCTAATACCGCATAATGTCTTCGGACCAAAGAGGGGGACTTTCGGGCCTCTCGCGTCAGGATGGGCCCAGTTGGGATTAGCTGGTTGGTGAGGTAAAGGCTCACCAAGGCGACGATCCCTAGCTGGTTTGAGAGGATGATCAGCCACACTGGAACTGAGACACGGTCCAGACTCCTACGGGAGGCAGCAGTGGGGAATATTGCACAATGGGCGCAAGCCTGATGCAGCCATGCCGCGTGTGTGAAGAAGGCCTTCGGGTTGTAAAGCACTTTCAGCCGTGAGGAAGGTAGCGTAGTTAATACCTGCGTTACTTGACGTTAGCGGCAGAAGAAGCACCGGCTAACTCCGTGCCAGCAGCCGCGGTAATACGGAGGGTGCGAGCGTTAATCGGAATTACTGGGCGTAAAGCGCATGCAGGCGGTCTGTTAAGCAAGATGTGAAAGCCCCGGGCTTAACCTGGGAGTGGCATTTTGAACTGGCAGGCTAGAGTCTTGTAGAGGGGGGTAGAATTTCAGGTGTAGCGGTGAAATGCGTAGAGATCTGAAGGAATACCGGTGGCGAAGGCGGCCCCCTGGACAAAGACTGACGCTCAGATGCGAAAGCGTGGGGAGCAAACAGGATTAGATACCCTGGTAGTCCACGCTGTAAACGATGTCTACTTGGAGGTTGTGGCCTTGAGCCGTGGCTTTCGGAGCTAACGCGTTAAGTAGACCGCCTGGGGAGTACGGTCGCAAGATTAAAACTCAAATGAATTGACGGGGGCCCGCACAAGCGGTGGAGCATGTGGTTTAATTCGATGCAACGCGAAGAACCTTACCTACTCTTGACATCCTCAGAAGCCGGAAGAGATTCTGGTGTGCCTTCGGGAACTGAGAGACAGGTGCTGCATGGCTGTCGTCAGCTCGTGTTGTGAAATGTTGGGTTAAGTCCCGCAACGAGCGCAACCCTTATCCTTGTTTGCCAGCACTTCGGGTGGGAACTCCAGGGAGACTGCCGGTGATAAACCGGAGGAAGGTGGGGACGACGTCAAGTCATCATGGCCCTTACGAGTAGGGCTACACACGTGCTACAATGGTGCATACAGAGGGCAGCGAGACCGCGAGGTGGAGCGAATCCCAGAAAGTGCATCGTAGTCCGGATTGGAGTCTGCAACTCGACTCCATGAAGTCGGAATCGCTAGTAATCGTGGATCAGAATGCCACGGTGAATACGTTCCCGGGCCTTGTACACACCGCCCGTCACACCATGGGAGTGGGCTGCACCAGAAGTAGATAGCTTAACCTTCGGGAGGGCGTTTACCACGGTGTGGTTCATGACTGGGGTGAAGTCGTAACAAGGTAGCCCTAGGGGAACCTGGGGCTGGATCACCTCCTTACTGATACTATGAATGAGAGTGTCCACACAGATTGTATAGGTTGAAAATGTAAAGAGTGGTTGAGGTACCCAAACCTCAACAAAGGTTGTGTCCCATTCGTCTAGAGGCCTAGGACACCGCCCTTTCACGGCGGTAACAGGGGTTCGACTCCCCTATGGGACGCCATTGGGTCGTTAGCTCAGTTGGTAGAGCAGTTGACTTTTAATCAATTGGTCGCAGGTTCGAATCCTGCACGACCCACCATCTTCACCACTGGGGATGTAAAACAAACAATGTGGGCGATTAGCTCAGTTGGGAGAGCACCTCCCTTACAAGGAGGGGGTCACTGGTTCGAGCCCGGTATCGCCCACCACTTTTTCTTTATGCTGCATTGAAGCCTTTCTCGTTTAGCGAACTAAACGTCGAAACACTTCATCTTGCTTAAAGAAAAAGGCCACTCGATGGGGCTATAGCTCAGCTGGGAGAGCGCTTGATTTGCATTCAAGAGGTCTGCGGTTCGATCCCGCATAGCTCCACCACGCTTTAAGTGTTCTTACGAGAATATTTAAAAAGTGGTTGTTCGACAGAACACATCACATGCTCTTTAACAATCTGGAAAGCTGACTAAACAACTTTGTTTCTACGGAAATAAAGATTGTTTGTAAAAGTTCTCAAAGGTTAACTCTTAGGAGTTAACACCAAACACATTCATGTGTTCTTGGAATTTGAGTCCGGCGAAATCGTTCATGTAAATGAACACCTTGGTTGTTTGAACCTACGAAACCTCTTGGGGTTGTAGGGTTAAGTGACTAAGCGTACACGGTGGATGCCTAGGCAGTCAGAGGCGAAGAAGGACGTAGTAACTTGCGATAAGCCCAGATAAGGCAGTAACAGCCACTTGAGTCTGGGATTTCCGAATGGGGAAACCCACTGGCATAAGCCAGTATCATTAACTGAATCCATAGGTTAATGAGGCGAACTCGGGGAACTGAAACATCTAAGTACCCGAAGGAAAAGAAATCAATTGAGATTCCGGCAGTAGCGGCGAGCGACCCCGGACCAGCCCTTAAGCTTGTTATGCGTTAGTGGAAGCCACTGGAAAGTGGCGCGATACAGGGTGATAGCCCCGTACACGACAACGCACAGTGAGTGAAAACGAGTAAGACGGGACACGTGTTATCTTGTCTGAAGATGGGGGGACCATCCTCCAAGGCTAAATACTCCTGACTGACCGATAGTGAACCAGTACCGTGAGGGAAAGGCGAAAAGAACCCCTGTGAGGGGAGTGAAATAGAACCTGAAACCGTGTACGTACAAGCAGTGGGAGCCCTATCACCAAAGTGCTTATCCGAGCATGAAGGTGACAGCGTGAAGTGAATTCACACTGTTGTCGTTGCGTTGTTTGCAACGACAAACCTCAAAAATCAAGCAGTAGGCTTGAGTGCTTTGGGATAGGGTGACTGCGTACCTTTTGTATAATGGGTCAGCGACTTACGTTATGTAGCAAGGTTAACCGTATAGGGGAGCCGTAGGGAAACCGAGTCTTAACTGGGCGTTCAGTTGCATGACGTAGACCCGAAACCGGGTGATCTAGCCATGGGCAGGTTGAAGATTGAGTAACATCAATTGGAGGACCGAACCGACTAATGTTGAAAAATTAGCGGATGACTTGTGGCTAGGGGTGAAAGGCCAATCAAACCCGGAGATAGCTGGTTCTCCCCGAAAGCTATTTAGGTAGCGCCTCGGACGAATACTACTGGGGGTAGAGCACTGTTAAGGCTAGGGGGTCATCCCGACTTACCAACCCTTTGCAAACTCCGAATACCAGTAAGTAGTATCCGGGAGACACACGGCGGGTGCTAACGTCCGTCGTGGAGAGGGAAACAACCCAGACCGCCAGCTAAGGTCCCCAAGTTATCGCTAAGTGGGAAACGATGTGGGAAGGCTCAGACAGCCAGGATGTTGGCTTAGAAGCAGCCATCATTTAAAGAAAGCGTAATAGCTCACTGGTCGAGTCGGCCTGCGCGGAAGATGTAACGGGGCTAAGCGATACACCGAAGCTGCGGCAGTGTGTTTAGGCACATTGGGTAGGGGAGCGTTCTGTAAGCCGTAGAAGGTGTGCTGTAAGGCATGCTGGAGGTATCAGAAGTGCGAATGCTGACATGAGTAACGATAAAGGAGGTGAAAAACCTCCTCGCCGGAAGACCAAGGGTTCCTGTCCAACGTTAATCGGGGCAGGGTAAGTCGGCCCCTAAGGCGAGGCCGAAAGGCGTAGTCGATGGGAAACGGGTTAATATTCCCGTACTGCTGATAACTGCGATGGGGGGACGGAGAAGGCTAGGTGGGCCAGGCGACGGTTGTCCTGGTTCAAGTGCGTAGGTAGGTGAGTTAGGCAAATCCGGCTCGCTATATACTGAGACACGATGTCGAGACACTACGGTGTTGAAGTCATTGATGCCCTGCTTCCGGGAAAAGCCTCTAAGCTTCAGGTTATCAGTAACCGTACCCCAAACCGACACAGGTGGTCGGGTAGAGAATACCAAGGCGCTTGAGAGAACTCGGGTGAAGGAACTAGGCAAAATGGTACCGTAACTTCGGGAGAAGGTACGCTGCCCGCGGTGAAGTCCCTGGCGGATGGAGCTATGGGCAGTCGCAGATACCAGGTGGCTGCAACTGTTTATTAAAAACATAGCACTGTGCAAACTCGAAAGAGGACGTATACGGTGTGACGCCTGCCCGGTGCTGGAAGGTTAATTGATGGGGTTATCCTTAGGGAGAAGCTCTTGATCGAAGCCCCAGTAAACGGCGGCCGTAACTATAACGGTCCTAAGGTAGCGAAATTCCTTGTCGGGTAAGTTCCGACCTGCACGAATGGCGTAATGATGGCCACGCTGTCTCCACCCGAGACTCAGTGAAATTGAAATCGCAGTGAAGATGCTGTGTACCCGCGGCTAGACGGAAAGACCCCGTGAACCTTTACTACAGCTTGGCACTGAACATTGAGCCTACATGTGTAGGATAGGTGGGAGGCTTGGAAGCGGTGACGCCAGTTGCCGTGGAGCCATCCTTGAAATACCACCCTTGTATGTTTGATGTTCTAACTTGGCCCCATAATCTGGGGTGAGGACAGTGTCTGGTGGGTAGTTTGACTGGGGCGGTCTCCTCCCAAAGCGTAACGGAGGAGCACGAAGGTGGGCTAATCACGGTCGGACATCGTGAGGTTAGTGCAATGGCAAAAGCCCGCTTGACTGCGAGAATGACGGTTCGAGCAGGTGCGAAAGCAGGTCATAGTGATCCGGTGGTTCTGAATGGAAGGGCCATCGCTCAACGGATAAAAGGTACTCCGGGGATAACAGGCTGATACCGCCCAAGAGTTCATATCGACGGCGGTGTTTGGCACCTCGATGTCGGCTCATCACATCCTGGGGCTGAAGTCGGTCCCAAGGGTATGGCTGTTCGCCATTTAAAGTGGTACGCGAGCTGGGTTTAGAACGTCGTGAGACAGTTCGGTCCCTATCTGCCGTGGGCGTTGGAGAATTGAGAGGGGCTGCTCCTAGTACGAGAGGACCGGAGTGGACGAACCTCTGGTGTTCGGGTTGTCACGCCAGTGGCATTGCCCGGTAGCTAAGTTCGGAATTGATAACCGCTGAAAGCATCTAAGCGGGAAGCGAGCCTCGAGATGAGTTCTCCCTAAGGCTAAAAGCCTTCTAAAGGGTTGTTGGAGACGACGACGTAGATAGGTCAGGTGTGTAAGTGCTGTGAGGCATTGAGCTAACTGATACTAATTGCCCGTGAGGCTTAACCCTACAACACCCAAGGGGTTTTGACGGACTCAAGTAAGAACACAAAGAGTGTGTAAAGAGAGAGAGCGGTTGCTAGGACCTAGGAAGAGCAACCGCGGTCAGTTTTCCAAGATTTTAATGGGCGTTCCCGGGGCCTAGTCACCCAGGACCGAGAACCCCGATACAGAATTTGCTTGGCGACCATAGCGCTTTGGACCCACCTGATTCCATGCCGAACTCAGAAGTGAAACAGAGCAGCGCCGATGGTAGTGTGGGGTCTCCCCATGTGAGAGTAGGACATCGCCAGGCGTCTAATTTTCTTTCACTTTTTAAGAAAGTGAAGACAAAAAGTACGTCAAAAGGCCATCCGCAAGGATGGCCTTTTTGCGTTACGTATATTGAAAATGTTTGACGGAAGATTACACTGTCCCGGATGGTCGTTTGTGTGTATTCTTCTGACTTTGCCTATTAAATGTAAATGCTGAGCGACCGATTACATAATGAAACAATTACGTAGTCTCTGGGTTATTCTCTTCTCTGTCTTTTTTGTTTGCGGTATCGCGTTTACTTATTTTTTTATTGATGTCCCTGATTCTCCACAACTTGCCTCGACTCATGGGCATGGGAAAGTGAGATGTCATGATTACCAGGATGCTTCTGTTATTGATGCATCAATGCCATTGAATATCGCTGTCTGGAATATTTATAAGCAGCAATTGGATGGTTGGGATACCGAATTGAAATCGCTGGCTGCAGAAAATGAGGTGATTTTACTTCAAGAAGCACAGAGTAGGCCTGAAATGATCTCGTATATTGAACAGGGCGGATGGCACAGTAACCAAGCCTATGCCTTTGCAATTAATGGCGAGATAGCGGGAGTAATGACACTGTCTAAGGCTAAGCCGCAAACCGTTTGTGCTTACACCAAGATTGAGCCATATCTGCGTTTGCCAAAAAGTGCACTTTACAGTGCTTTCAAACTGTCGAATGGTGAGATTCTGTCAGTGATTAATCTGCACAGTATCAACTTTACTTATGGTGTCAAAGACTATTCTGAGCAGTTGGATGCCTTGGTTGAGGCTGTCAAGTCACTAGAAGGTCCCTTGATCGTTGCTGGTGATTTGAATACCTGGAGCAATGAAAGACAGTCAGTAGTAAAGACTAAACTTGGCACATTAGGGTTACTGGAAGCTCGTTTCCAACCGGATCAACGACTGAGGGTTTTTAATCATCCTCTGGATCATTTTTTTTATCGTGGCATGCGGTTGGAGAGTGCAAGGTCGGTAGAAACAGAAGCGTCTGATCACGCCAAGATTGAAGTGAGACTTTTCTTTGCAGAAGAAAAAGGAGGCAGCGAATAACGCTGCCTCCTTTTTGCGGTTAGATGGCTCTCGACATTTCGTTGGGAACGTCAGCCATATTGTATAGGGGACGCATCGCCTTAAGCACATCTGAACGGGATATCACACCAACCAGACGATCATTCTCAAGCACTGGCAGGATGTGAGGCTTACTGATTTTTGCTTCACGTACCCGCTCTTTCAGAGGCTTATAAGAAAGGCTGGTTGCGATACCCATGTCCGATACCGGGTACGCTGTTTCTCTGTCGACCACCAGAAACTCTGCAACGTCTACCAAGCTGTCATTGCTGCTCAATGCAGTGACTTCCTCATTCATAAGGTCGCCAACGCATTGTGATGCATCAGGCAGGTAATCCTCACACCATAAATTCACCATCACATCATGGACAGAGAAGAAACCGACCACATGTTTCTGGCTGTCACAAACCGGTGCGCCAGTCAGTTGATTGGAAAGCAAGACATCAATAGCATCTACGGTGCGATCACTGGCTTTCAGGACGATGGGAGTGGTATTCATCAAGTCTTTTACTTTTATACTATTCATCATAGTGGAATCCTTACTTGCTTCGTGAAGAGTCACTGGCGAGTTGACAGCTTGCATATCTGGCTGTTGTAGTTGTTTTCTATAAATTCCCCAGTTGGCGAGTCCAACCAGGACGGCACCGCCTACAATGTTGCCGAGTGTCACTGGAACAAGGTTATTGGTGATAAAGTGGGACACAGTGAGATCGCTATACGCCGATGCTTCCACACCTAACTGCATCCAGAACGCGTCAGGCGAGGTGTGGGCAATGACGATGCCTAAAGGCACCATAAACATGTTTGCGATACTGTGCTCAAACCCGCTTGATACAAACATCGCGACTGGCAACATGGTCATGACGGCTTTCACTGCAGGGTTTGCTGAGCAAAAAGTTAACCAAATGGCAGTGCATACCAAGATGTTACAAAGTACGCCCAGAGTGAACGCTTCAAGCCAGGTATGATGCAATTTGTGTTGGGCGATATTCAGTACGTTTAATCCCCATTGGCCACCATCAAGCTGATATAGCCCAGCTGCTGCTACTAATATCATTATGATCATCGCACCGATAAAGTTACCGACATAGACTTTGCCCCAGGTACTGAAAAGTTTAGTGATGCCAACCTGGTTGTTGGCCCAACAAATGCTGGAAAGCACTGTGCTGGTAAACAGCTCGCCTTCAAAAATAACGATCAGTATCAACCCCATGCTAAAGGCTAGTCCGCCAATCAGACGGTTGGTGCCCCAATTGGTCGTGTCATTGCCGGTTGTTACTGTGATATAGAACATAAAAGCAAGGCCGATAAAGGCGCCTGCCAGTACAGCCAGGCTGATGGTTGCACTACTGCGTTTACTGATTTTTTTCAGTGCATACCTTTCAGCCTCAGACATCATTTCGGCTGCGGAGAATCCTTTTACTGAGACGAAGTGGTGATCAGAATACGCGGTTGACATCGCTTCCCCTCTTGCTTGGTTTCATAGTGTATTCCTTCTTTTGTGAGGCAGGCGAAATGCCTGACTTCCTTTTCAGACTAAATGAGGGTACGACATGTAGTACAATTGATAATCCTTTGTTTTATATTCAGTTTTATTGATGATTTTTTTAGAGTAGGTACAATAAATCCATAATAATAAAGAGGTTTAATGTTCGCCGCTTTTCTGGGGAGGGAAGTGATGCGCTATTCACTTAAACAGTTGGCAGTTTTTGATGCCGTGGCTGATTGTGGCAGTGTCAGTCAGGCTGCAGATATGTTGTCTTTGACCCAGTCAGCGACCAGTATGTCTTTGTCACAGCTGGAGAAAATGTTAGGAAGGCCTCTTTTTGAACGAAAAGGAAAGCGCCTTATCCTGACACATTGGGGATCTTGGCTGCGCCCAAAGGCTAAACGGCTGCTCCGGGACGCCAAACAAATTGAGCTGGGCTTTTACGACCAGCATTTGTTGAGTGGGGAGATCCGGCTAGGGGCGAGCCAAACCCCTGCCGAGCACTTGGTTCCAGACCTTATCAGTATTATTGATAATGATTTTCCAGAAATTCGAATTTCCCTGAAAGTGCACAGTACCAGTTCTATCATCCAAGGTGTGCTGGACTACCGTTATGATCTGGGGATTATCGAGGGGCGTGTTGATGATTGCCGTCTACATCAAGAACCTTGGTGTACTGATCATCTTACCATTGTTGCAGCTGCCCACCACCCTTTTGCTAAATGTGAGCGCGTGAGTATGGCGCAATTGGAGCAGGCGAAGTGGATCCTACGTGAGCATGGCTCAGGGACTCGAATGGCATTTGAAAGGGCTATCGCGGGACATATTGCTGATCTGGATGTGTGGCGGGAGTATGAGCATGTTCCGGTAATTCGTAGCTTGGTTGCTCATGGACAATATCTGACGTGTCTCCCCTATCTGGAGGTAGAGCGATATATTGATAATGGTAAATTGGTAGCGCTGACGGTGCCGGACTTGGATATTTCCCGCTCACTCTCTTTTGTTTGGCGGGCGGACATGGCAGAAAATCCATTGGTAGATTGTTTTAAGCGAGAAGGGATTCGCATGATGAAACGTCATCCGATGGTAATGTAAACCGGCAAATAAAAAAGCGCACGGTGAATACACTGTGCGCTTTTTCAGAAGTAAGAAGGTTATGCGCTGACTTTCGTCACATCGATATGCAGCTTCAGTGTTTGCCCTGGTTGTATATAAGAGTTCTTCTTCAGTGAATTCCATTTCACCAAATCGGAAACGGATACCTTGTAACGCGCAGCAATACCACTCAATGAGTCACCTTCACGGATTTGGTAAACAACAGTACGGATACGTGCGTTTTCCTCTGCTTTTTTCCAAATGACCAGATCTTGGCCTGTTCGCAGAGGATCTTTCGGTGCCATCCCGTTCCAGTGTGCTAGAGAGGCGTGGGACACGCCATGTTTCCTAGCGATAGACCATAAACTGTCACCTTTTTGTACTGTGTGAGTGAGTTTGATGTCACCATGTTTTTGGTTGGTCAGTTTAGCCAAGCGCTGGGGAGCGCTCAGCGTATACAGACTTTCATCTTCAAGCGATGTTGGAATAAGTAGGTGTTCGTCAACACGAATATTACTACCATCTATACTATTGGCACGTTGTATCATTTTGACGGTTGTATTATGGCGCTGGGCAATCAGTCCCAGAGAATCACCGCGTTTAACTTTGTACCGAGTCACTTTGATGCCTTGGTTATTATTTTCAGCAAGGTTATTGTTAAAACGTGTGACACTTTCTTTTGGCAGCAGCAGATGGTTTGCCCCTTCCGGCGCTGTCGCCCAATGGTTGTAACCTGGATTCAGGTTTTGGAGCTCAGATAAGGAGAGCCCAGCATAGTTGGCTGCCAGTGCCAAATCCATCTGCACACCGGGTTCTACCAGTTCAACAACGGGCTTATTCGCAATAGCGGGTAATGCTACCCCGTAGCGCTTTTGGTTTCTTATCACATCGGCGATAGCAAGCAGCTTCGGCACATAGCCGCTGGTTTCTTTTGGCAATGAGAGAGACCAGAAATCGGTAGGTAGGCCTTTGTCTTTGTTGTTTCTAATTGCACGGAAAACCCGACCTTCTCCTGTGTTATAAGCGGCTAAGGCGTGAAGCCAGTCACCATCAAATTTCTTGTGAAGGTATGCCAATAAATCCAATGCAGCATCGGTAGATGCAACAACATCGCGGCGACCGTCATACCACCAGTTTTGATCGAGACCGAAACGTCGACCGGTATCAGGTACAAATTGCCACAGGCCTGCAGCTCTTCCGTGGGAATACGCAAACTGGTCGAAAGCACTCTCTACTATAGGTAGCAAAGCAATTTCTAGAGGAATGCCTCTTGCTTCCACTTTTTCAGTAATGAGGAAGAGAAAAGGCTCAGCACGCTCCGCCACAATCTTCATATGTTGCGGATGCTTCAAATACCAATTTCGGTAGTGTTTCACACGCTCATTCTCAGGAATTTCCATCTTTAGCTGGATGGCAATCCGCTCCCAAACATTTTCTAGCGCCTGTGGGTTTATGGCTGGCACAACCTCCTTGACATGATCAGTGCTGACAGTTGTTTGCATACTGTCAGTTGTGAGAAGAGCTTTTGTTTGTTGCTTTGGTGTATTAGTCGTGGTCGCGACATCACTTTGGCCGGTAATTTGGCATCCTGCGAGAAACATCGATCCTGCTAACACGTAACGGAACATCATCACTCTCTGCACTATCAAAAAAAACGGTCAAATATTATACACAATACCAATTCTCACTAACAAGTGATTTGTATCAAAATTCATCTTTCCAGCGTCTGAGTGCTGCAAAAGTTTCGATATCTGTTAGATCACTCGCGCGCTGAACCACGGCGTCTTTAACACTGTCGATATGAGAGCGGAGGAATGGGTTTATACGCTTTTCCAGACCAATAGAGCTTGGTAGTGTTGGCTGATTTTTCGCCCTAACTTTCTTTGCATCAATAATATAATCATTAAGTGCAATATTGTTTGGTTCCACAGCATGGGCAAATTCTAGGTTAGATAGTGTGTATTCATGTGCACAAAACACCTGAGTATCGTCCGGTAGGGAAGCCAGACGTGTCAGAGATTGATGCATTTGCGTCGGCGTACCTTCAAACAGCCTGCCACAACCGCCAGAGAATAGGGTGTCGCCACTGAACAGCATTCCTTCTGCGTAATAGGCTATATGGTCGAGAGTGTGTCCAGGAACCTGAATGGTAGTGAAGAGGGTATTGAACAAGGTAAAACGGTCTCCATCTTTCAACGGATGGGTAACCATAGGAAAGCGATCACTATCAGGGCCGTAAATTGTCAGGTCAGGGAACGCTTTTTGCAGTTGTTGAATACCGCCGATGTGGTCATGATGATGGTGGGTTACCAGTACGCCATCTAGCGTTAATTTCATTTGGTTCAAGGTTGACAAAACTGGCGCGGCATCGCCTGGATCGACGACAACACAATGATTGTCATCATTTTTTAGCAGCCAGATGTAATTGTCATTGAATGCAGGTATGCTTGTTACAGATAGCATTGAATTTCTCCAGCTATAACTTAAAAAATACTATGAAGCCAGCACGCAGCCAACGCCCACTGGAATACCCTTATACGTGGGACCAATTCGCACACGGCGAGTGGGTTTGCACGCATATACAAACGCGTTTGGATGAATGGTTGCCCCGCCTCTTTGGTTACCACATGCTAAAGCTAGGTGGCCTTAGCTGTGAGCTTGTGACTGGGCATTGTAACATCCAGCATCAGGTCTGTATTGACAAGCTCAACCCTCTGCGCAATATGGAGGCCGATAACTACGATCTGCCATTTGTAGACAAAGCGTTCGATGTTTGCGTGTTGGCTAACCAGCTTGACTACACCGATGATCCCCATCGGCTGTTGCGTGAGATTGACAGAGTCATGATAGACGATGGTTACCTGATCCTCTCAGGAGTAAATCCCAGTAGTTTGATGGGGATCGGTCGTTTGATACCCTGGCGCAAGAATAAGTTGCCCTGGAATGGTAGAATGTTCACGCCATTGCGGATCAGGGATTGGTTGAGTCTATTGAACTATGAAATTGTCGACACGTCCTGTTTTGGGCTACTCCCTGCTACGCGTCACCGAACCTGTGGAGTGTGGTTTGAAAACGCGTGCTCAGAATTGCTTCCGGTCATCGGGTCGTTGTACTTTATCGTCGCCCGTAAACGCACTTACCCATTGAAACCAATTAAACCGAAATGGAAGCTTAAGAAGCAGTTATCGCCGGTTAGCCTGAACTATCGTATCGGTGACAACTGAAGCTAACACCATGGAGTTAGCCGACAGACTCAGGCATCTGGCTGGTAACCGGTATCGGGGCTTGTCGGGTTTTCTGCCGCTGTTCTTGCCAGTTCATCGCAGCGCTCATTCTCAGGATGACCTGCATGGCCTTTTACCCATTGCCAGTCGACAGTGTGGCGCTGGGTTTCACTATCAAGGCGTTGCCAAAGGTCTGCATTTTTCACCGGTTTTTTATCCGCCGTCTTCCAGTCACGTTTTTTCCAGTTGTGTATCCATTGGGTGATCCCCTGACGCACATATTGGCTGTCGGTTGTCAGGGTGACGTTGCAGGATTCTTTCAGGCTAGCTAAACCTACAATTGCTGCCAGCAGTTCCATCCGGTTATTGGTGGTGAGCGAGAACCCTTCGCTCAGCTCTTTTTCGTGTTGTTTATAACGCATAACAACCCCATAACCACCGGGCCCTGGATTACCGAGACAAGATCCATCCGTGAAAATTTCTACCTGCTTGACCATATTTGTTAGTATCTGTGGAAATTAATTGCCAAGTCTGACACAAGTGCCGCTATGAAAGCCAGTTACGACAGAATTATCGTTCTCGATACCGAAACCACGGGTATGAACCGTGAAGGTGGTCCGCACTACGAAGGACACCGCATCATTGAAATCGGTGCCGTTGAAATCATTAACCGCAAACTGACCGGTCGTCATTTTCACGTCTATATCAAACCCGACAGAGAGATCGATCCGGAAGCGATCTCCGTCCACGGTATCACCGATGAGTTTTTGCGGGACAAACCGTCCTATGCCGATATTCATGCGGAGTTTCTGGAATTCATCAAAGGGGCTGAGCTTGTTGCCCACAATGCGCCCTTCGATACCGGCTTTATGGACCATGAGTTCCAGATGCTGGACCCCTCTATCGGTAAAACAGGTGACTTCTGCAAGGTGACCGATACCCTTGCCATGGCGAAGAAAATCTTCCCAGGCAAGCGAAACAACCTGGATGTGCTCTGTGAACGCTATGGCATAGATAACTCGCACCGTACGCTTCACGGCGCATTGCTCGATGCCGAGATCCTGGCCGATGTTTACCTGTTGATGACAGGCGGTCAGACCACGCTCAAGTTTGGTGGTAGCGAATCAAGCGATCAGGACAGTGGGGGAGAAGCCATCCGCCGTGTTGAAGCCGGTACGAAAAAGCTAAAGATTATCCGAGCCTCTGCCGATGAACTTAAAGAACATGAAGCGCAGCTGGATGTCATTGAAAAGAAAGGCAGCTGCCTTTGGAGGCAACAGGAGAGTGTATGAAAACAAGGTGGGCTGGGTTTCTGCTCATTATGCTGACGGCGTTCAATGCCGTTGCGGAGCAGACATCGAATCGTGATATCCGGTTGTTGGACAACCGTTTCCGCATCGATTCCACCATCACCCAGGTCGCGTTTGTTATTTACCGTAAAAATCCTAGCAGACCGGTCATTCTTGTTCAGCCAGATGGCGCCAAGCTCTATGCATGGCGCCATCCAGATAATGTCTCCTGGCATCAGGAAGCGGATATGGACATTGTATCTGTAATGAATCCAATGCCCGGTCCCTGGCAAGCGATAGGCCGGGTTACGCCCGAAAATAAAATCCGTATCCTCTCTGAACTCAGCATGAAGGTTGATACCTTCCCGGATAGACTTTATCAGGGCGAATCCCTCAAATTCACTGCCCGTTTGATGCAGGGTGATAAGCCACTCAATCTCCGCGACTTTCTTGATCGTGTGGAACTGACAGTCACCTTCACCGAGTATCTGGAAAGCGTTGAAGACATTCCTGTCGACCAGCGCCCGCAATCAGTCTCATTGGGGCAGTTTAAAGATGATGGTGCCGGACTGGATGAATATGCTGGTGATGGCGTGTTTACTGTTGAATTGCCTATTAATGTGCCTCCCGGTAAGTACCGGGCCCGGGTGACATCTGGTAATGGGGTGTTTTTCCGCACCCTTGAGCAGGAAGTGTTGGTCTATCCCTCGCCACTGATGGCCACCTTCAAACAGAGCCGTAAGAAAGCTCTGCCGCATAATTTGCTGGTGGAGTCTGATATTGCGAGCGTTGAGCCAGGATCGATTGCGATCCATTCCGAATTTACCGATCCCAAAGGGAAAGCTTCCGTTTATCAGGGCGTGGTGAGCGGTGAAAACGCAGCATTGACGCTCGATATCGACAACTTTGAAGAGCCCGGCCGTCATACATGGCATGCCTGGATTTACGGCACAGAAAAGCTGTCCGGCCGTCCATTGACGTTCCATCTGCCAGAGCAGACATTTGCCGTTGCTGATTATGAAGCCATTGAGCAGGCCAAGCAGGAACGTGAGGCGCGTGAGGCCGAAAGAAAGCGTATTGAAGATGAACGCATTGCGGCAGAAAAGCGCGAGGCAGATCGCAAGATGGCGCTGATCACCATTATTGGCGGCAACATTCTCTTGCTGGTGCTTGCCATTGCTGGTTGGTTTGTGGTGCGTATGCTTAAACGTAAAAAGCTGGCGACAGAAACCGAAGAAGCGCTGGAAGCGCCACCTCCTGAAGATTCGGATAAAGCGACATAATGTGTGACGGTTAAAGAAAAAAAAGGAGAAGCATCCGGCTTCTCCTTTTTACGTTTGACGCTTTGTTTTAGGCGGCGTGAACGACTTTGTCCAGAGTATTGCTTGCGGTGGCAAGTTCCGCTGGGTCAAAATCATCAACGTTAATGGTTTCGAGGCGGCCTTCTTCCGCAATACGGAGGATCTCGGCCTCTTTCTCGGAGATAGCATCTTCACGAAGGCCTATGTCTGCCACCTTGTTGAGAAACATAAAGGGCAGTTTCTGGCCGGTCGCCTGACATACTTTTTGGTAGATAGGCTCTGCGGCCAGAATATCCAGCAAGGCTTTTTCAATCTTACCTACTGGGTTGTGTTCAGACGCTTCCAGGAACTGACCACGGCCAATACGGCTGCGGGTGTCGCCCGGCGTTTGCAAAATTGCAGCGACCTTTCCATCCAGTGAATCACTGGGTTTGGTGCGACGGATGCCAAACGGGAACAGTAGAACGCGAAGCGGCATGGCAACCCAGCGTGCCGGGAAGTTAGCAAGAAAGTCATCCAGTGCTTCTTCAGCCTGATACAGCGCATCTTGCATTCCCCAGTGAACCAGTGGCAGATCCGCTTTCTGGTATCCTTCATCTGCATAGCGCTTCATGGTTGCAGAAGCCAGGTATAGCTGGCTCAGCACATCACCCAATCGCGCAGACAGGCGTTCTTTCCGCTTCAGGTTTCCACCCAAGACAGCCATCGAGACATCTGCAAGCAGAGCAAGGTTTGAAGCATAGCGGTTCATTTGTTGGTAATAACGGGCCGTTTCATCTTTGCGTGGCACGCAGGACGTGCGGCCGTCGGTCAGGCCAAGCCACACTGAGCGTACCAGGTTGCTGATAACAAAACCGACGTGGCCAAACAATGCCTGGTCGAATCCGGCCAGAGCTTCTTGTTCATTGTCTTTGTAAGCGGCATTCATTTCTTCTAGTACGAATGGGTGGCAGCGGATCGCACCCTGACCGAAGATAATCATTGAGCGGGTCAGAATGTTCGCCCCTTCTACGGTGATCGCGATAGGGGCGCCCTGATAAGCACGGGCGAGGAAATTTTTCGGTCCTAGACAGATCCCTTTGCCGCCGACAACGTCCATGGCATCAATCACGCCACGTTGGCCGCGGTGGGTACAGTGATATTTCACGATAGCTGAAATCACGGATGGCTTTTCGCCCAAATCGATGCCTGCGACTGTCAATGCACTGGCGGCATCCATTACGTAAGCATTCCCGCCAATACGTGCCAGCGGCTCCTCAATTCCTTCCATCTTACCGATAGGCAGTTTGAACTGGCGACGGATGCGCGCATAAGCGCCGGTCGCCAGAGCAGCTGTTTTCAGGCCACCGGTTGAGTTGGAAGGCAGGGTAATACCACGGCCAACAGACAGACATTCCACCAGCATACGCCAGCCCTGGCCTGCCATATCAGGACCGCCAATGATGAAGTCGAGCGGTACAAAGATATTCTCACCGCGGGTTGGACCATTCTGGAAAGGCAGGTTTAGCGGGGAGTGACGGCGGCCAATATCTACACCCTCAATATCAGTTGGGATTAGGGCGCAGGTAATGCCGATATCTTGTTTGTCACCCAGTAGGCCATCTGGATCTTTCAGTTTGAATGCCAAGCCCAATACCGTGGCGACCGGTGCCAGAGTGATATAGCGCTTGTTCCAGGTAATTGACATCCCAAGCACTTCTTTACCTTGCCACATGCCTTTGGTCACAATCCCTTCATCTGGGATGGAACCTGCATCCGACCCTGCTTCCGGACTGGTGAGGGCAAAACAGGGAATTTCCAGGCCATTGGCGAGGCGGGGCAGGTAATAGTCTTTTTGATCTTTGGTGCCATAGTGTTGTAGCAGCTCACCCGGCCCCAGACTGTTTGGTACGCCGACAGTTGACGAAAGCACACCGGACACACCGGTCAATTTCTGCAGCACCAGCGATTGCGCATAGGCAGAGAATTCCAGACCACCGTATTCTTTCTTGATGATCATGGCGAAGAATTTGTTGTCTTTCAGGTATTGCCAAACCTCAGGGGGAAGATCTGCGAGTTCATGGGTGACATGGTAGTCATTGACCATTCGGCACACTTCGTTAACGGGACCATCGAGGAAAGCGCGCTCTTCTGCACTGAGACGCGGTGCGGGAATATCATGCAGTTTGTTCCAGTCAGGCGCACCACGGAAAAGGTCGGCTTCCCACCATACAGTGCCGGCATCAATAGCTTCTTTTTCTGTCTGGGACATCTCCGGCATTACGCGTTTAAACATTTTCAGTGCTGGTTTACTCAACCAGGACTCACGGAAAGTGCGGACATTTAGGGGAATGGCTATCGCGATAAACACCAGCCAACTGATCTGGCCAACTATGCCCAACACAGAGCCAACAATTAACATCCCCGCTGCAACAGCGGTAAACAGTTTCAAGCCAGCACGATGGTATGCCAGTGTCGCCATCAGTGCCA
This sequence comes from Grimontia hollisae CIP 101886, assembly GCF_000176515.1. Lineage (GTDB taxonomy): Bacteria > Pseudomonadota > Gammaproteobacteria > Enterobacterales > Vibrionaceae > Enterovibrio > Enterovibrio hollisae. Next base: position 1,055,571 of record NZ_ADAQ01000013.1, on the reverse strand, counting down.
GAAACGTTATCAGGTACAGGGTTGTCGCCATTTTTGGATCTCCTTTTCCTTCAACCCAACTTTAAATGGTAAGAGGTCATACCACTTAATTGTAAGCAGATTTTTGCAAAAATGTAAAACGAAAAATCAATAAAAGTGTGCGCATCGATTAATCGGTGCATAGAAAGAAACAGTGTGTGATTTTCAGGCAATTGTTTTTTGGGAAAATCATAAGGTGAGGCGGATTATCGACAGCCTTATTCTTTTACAGGTACACTGCATCTAATTTTTCTGGGCGCTTGCCCTGCAACCTAATCTTCCCCTTTGGTATCTGTTGTACGGTGGGGAAACAATCAACATAAATAGAGAATTGCCCATGTACCAAGATCTTATACGCTCAGAGCTTAACGAAGCGGCCCAGGTGCTGAATGCCTTTCTAAGTGACGACAAAAATATCGCTGATATTGAAGCGGCGGCGAAGCTGTTGGCCGATTCGTTTAAAGCCGGTGGTAAAGTGCTGTCATGCGGAAATGGTGGTTCACACTGTGATGCAATGCATTTTGCCGAAGAACTGACTGGCCGTTATCGTGAAAACCGTCCGGGTTACGCGGCAATTGCGATCTCAGACCCTAGTCACCTCTCTTGTGTGTCGAATGATTTTGGTTATGAATACGTGTTCTCACGTTATGTGCAGGCTGTCGGCTCAAAAGGCGATGTGTTGTTTGGCTTGTCCACTTCCGGCAACTCAGGCAACGTATTAAAAGCGATTGATGCGGCGAAAGAAAAAGGCATGAAGACCATCATGCTGACCGGTAAAGATGGCGGTAAAATGGCGGGCTTGGCTGATATCGAAATTCGGGTGCCACACTTTGGCTATGCCGACCGTATTCAGGAAGTGCACATCAAGATCATTCACATCCTGATCCAGCTGGTTGAAAAAGAAATGGAACAACAAGGGTAACGTAAAGGGATGTGTGAACTGCTTGGCATGAGTGCCAATGTACCCACCGATATTTGTTTTAGCTTCACCGGTCTGATTCAGCGTGGGGGAAAAACAGGCCCCCACCGTGACGGTTGGGGGATTGTCTTTTATGAGGGCAAAGGGTACCGGACTTTTAAAGATCCTAACCCAAGTTGTGATTCAAAAATTGCTGAGCTGGTTCAGAGTTACCCGATAAAAAGCTGCGCCGTAATCAGCCATATCCGACAGGCCAATCGTGGCGAAGTCAGCCTGGTAAATACCCATCCCTTTACCCGGGAGATTTGGGGGCGATACTGGACCTATGCCCACAATGGTCAATTGACCGGGTATGAAGACCTGCCAACGGGACATTTCAAGCCGGTGGGTGAGACGGACAGTGAAAAGGCATTTTGCTACCTGTTGCATGAAATTGAGCAGCACTATCCAGACAAGCCGGAAGACATGACAGACGTGTTCCGTTTTATCGCCAGCCGTTGTGACAAGCTGCGTGCGCTTGGTGTATTCAACATGCTGTTCAGTGATGGCGATTATGTGATGTCTTATTGCACCAATAACCTTCACTGGATCACCCGCCGTGCGCCGTTTGGAAAAGCAAGCCTGATTGATGAGGAAGTGACGGTTGATTTCCAAGAAGAAACCACCCCCAATGATGTGGTGACAGTGATTGCAACCCAACCTCTGACCAACAATGAAACTTGGCACAAAATGCAGCCAGGGGAATATTGTGTGTTCCACCTCGGTGAGGTGATTACCTGTAACCGCGCTGAAATTGCGTTGCAATCAGAAAACACGATCAGTGGGTCTGCTTAGTCCCCACGCTTCCAGATAATAAAAAACGCGCTTTCACAAAAGGCGCGTTTTTTGTATTCAGTGTTGTATCCGGAAAAAAGGCGTTAATCGGCTGCGTAGCCTGACGGGCCTAAGGTTTCACCATCCAGAATAGCTTGCCCATCAGCCATCTTGAGCCTACCCTGACAGAACCAGTTAACCACCAGTGGATAGATTCGGTGCTCCTGCTCCTGAACGCGGGCAGACACACTTTCAGAGTCATCATCATCAAAAATGGGTACCCTGGCCTGAAGGATAACTGGGCCGCCATCTAGCTCCTCAGTAACGAAATGCACTGACGTTCCGTGTTCCTTATCTCCGGCATCAATAGCACGCTGATGGGTATTGAGGCCGGTGTATTTTGGCAATAGCGAAGGGTGGATGTTCAGCATTTTTCCTTGATAATGACGGACAAATGCTGGTGTTAGAATCCGCATGAAACCTGCCAGCACAATCAGGTCTGGCGCGTATTTATCAATAGCCACCATCAGCTGACTGTCGTATTGGTTTCGGTCTGGCATTCCTTTGCTGGTCACGACCAAGGCATCAATGCCCGCTTTTTCTGCCCGGATCAGGCCGTAGGCATCTTCCTTGTTGGCAATCACAGCGGCAATTTCAACGCCATTTTGTCCATGACAACGGTCGATAATCGCCTGCAGGTTGGAGCCGTTACCAGAAACCAGAACAACCAGCTTTTTCATGGTTACCCCTTGATCTCAACCTGTGCTTCACCGGTTACAGCTTTTTCTATAGAACCCAACAGCCAGGCGTTTTCACCTTCCTGATTTAGGATATCAATCGCTTTTTGCGCTTGCTCTGCCGGTAACGCAATGACAAGGCCAACACCACAGTTGAAGGTACGGTACATTTCGTGCTCGGTCACGTTACCGTTCTCTTGTAACCAGTTGAAGATAGCGGGCCATTCCCAGCTGTTACCGTCGATCACAGCTTTGGTGCCGTCAGGGAGAACGCGCGGGATGTTTTCCCAGAAACCGCCACCGGTGATGTGGGAAATAGCGTGAACCTCACAGCTTTCCAACATCTTGAGTACTGGTTTCACATAAATACGGGTGGGTTCCAGCAGGTGGTCAGCCAGAGTTTTGCCTTCAAGCTCTGTATTGACATCCGCACCGGATACTTCGATGATTTTACGGATCAAACTGTAACCGTTTGAGTGAGGCCCGGAAGACGCCACGGCAATGATGGCATCGCCCTGTGAGACTTTTGAGCCATCAATAATGTCTTCTTTTTCCACCACACCTACGCAGAAGCCTGCCACGTCGTAATCTTCTCCGTGGTACATACCCGGCATTTCAGCTGTTTCACCGCCGATCAGTGCACAACCTGCTTGCAAACACCCTTCACCGATGCCGGTCACCACGTTTGCGGCAGTATCAACATCCAGTTTGCCCGTTGCATAGTAGTCGAGGAAGAAGAGGGGCTCAGCGCCCTGGACAATCAGGTCGTTGACACACATGGCGACGAGGTCGATACCAATGGTGTCATGTTTTTTCAGATCCATCGCCAGGCGAAGTTTGGTGCCTACACCGTCAGTACCTGAAACCAGTACCGGCTGTTTGTATTTTGAAGGCAGTTCACAAAGTGCACCGAAACCACCGATACCTCCCATCACTTCAGGACGACGGGTGCGCTTAACAACACCTTTGATTCTGTCGACTAGGGCGTTACCTGCATCGATATCTACACCTGCATCTTTGTAACTTAGAGAAGACTTATTATCGCTCACGGGGGATCCTTACCGAGTTGTGGACTAAAAAGCGGCGCCATTTTAACAGTGGTATTTCAAAAAGGAAAACGTTTGCGTTAGGTTCAAAGTGGCGACTTTGAATGAAAAAGAAACAACCCGCTGTCTGTAGCTATTCGATTGGGTTTTCTTGTGTATAATCCCATGAATTTGTTTTTTTTCAGGAGTCTGTCATGAAAGTCGTCGAAGTTAAACACCCGCTGGTAAAGCACAAAATCGGCCTTATGCGCGAAGGTGACATCAGTACCAAGCGTTTCCGGGAGTTGGCGACAGAAGTAGGCAGTCTTCTGACCTATGAAGCGACCTCTGATTTTGAAACGGAAAAAGTGACCATTGAAGGCTGGAACGGTCCGGTAGAAATTGATCGTATCAAGGGCAAAAAAGTCACCGTTGTGCCAATTCTGCGAGCGGGTCTTGGTATGATGGATGGTGTGTTGGAGCACATCCCAAGTGCGCGAATCAGCGTGGTGGGAATCTACCGTGACGAGGAAACGCTGGAGCCAGTACCTTACTTCCACAAACTTGCCAGTAATATCAATGAGCGTATGGCGCTGGTTGTTGACCCAATGCTGGCAACCGGTGGATCAATGATTGCAACAATTGATCTGCTGAAAGAGCATGGGTGTGAGCACATTAAGGTGCTGGTACTGGTCGCAGCGCCAGAAGGTATTGAAGCACTGGAAAAAGCACATCCGGATGTTGAGCTGTATACCGCTGCTATCGATAAAAAACTGAATGACAAAGGTTACATCGTTCCGGGGCTGGGCGATGCAGGCGACAAGATCTTCGGTACCAAATAACCGAGTTAACAATATGGAAAAGGCTTCCAACCGGAAGCCTTTTTTCGTCTCCGCGTAATGCGTTAATCTTCTATCTGTGCGTTGTCGACAACATGGGTTTCGCCTAAGTCGTGCGGCAGGATAAGGTTCAGTACAATCGCCACGATACCGCACAGGCTGATGCCTTGCAGGCTGAACTCGCCGATACCAAATGCCATACCGCCAATACCGAACACCAGTGTTACCGCTACAATCGCCAGGTTACGCGCTTTGTGAAGGTCAACTTGGTTTTTGATCAGTGTGTTAAGGCCGACCGTGGCGATAGAACCAAACAGCAGGATCATAATGCCGCCCATTACAGGGACAGGAATGGTTTGTAAAACCGCCCCCAGTTTGCCAACAAAGGCTAGAACAATGGCTGTCACTGCCGCCCAGGTCATGATGGCTGGGTTAAATGCGCGAGTCAGCATCACGGCGCCGGTGACTTCACTATAGGTGGTGTTTGGCGGTGCGCCAAACAGAGAGGCTGCCATGGTGGCTACGCCGTCGCCAGTCATGGTACGGTGAAGCCCGGGCTTTTTCAGGTAGTCTTTGTTAGTAACATGGGAAATCGCCAGCATGTCACCCACGTGCTCTACTGCCGGAGCAATCGCGACCGGGATCATGAACAGGATAGCGTTGATGTTGAACTCCGGTACCGTGAAGTTTGGCATGGAAAGCCAGGCCGCATTCTGTACTGGCGAAAAGTCCACCACGCCGAAGAAGAGTGCCACCACATACCCTGAAACGATACCCGCCAGAATCGGTACCAGTTTAAAGAAACCTTTGGCGAACACCGACACCGCAATGGTAGTGATCAGTGATATTGCCGAAATCCAGAGCGCTGCGGAGCCGTCAATCAACTGGATGGCACCGTCGCCGGATTTACCCACTGCCATGTTGACGGCTGCCGGTGCCAGACCCAGACCAATCACCATAATCACCGGGCCAACCACGACCGGCGGCAGTAGCTTATGGATGAAACCAACACCACGTACTTTAATGATGCTGCCCATCAGAACATACACCGCACCGGCTGCCATGAGTCCGCCCATGGTGGCTGGAATACCCCAGCTTTGGACGCCGTACATGATAGGGGCAATAAAGGCAAAAGAGGATGCGAGGAAAATGGGGACAGAGCGTTTGGTAATCAATTGGAAGAGAAGGGTGCCAATACCGGCACCGAAGAGCGCAACGTTAGGATCAAGTCCCGTAAGCAATGGAACCAGCACTAACGCGCCAAAGGCAACAAATAGCATTTGTGCCCCTTGTAAAACTTGCATCATGACGCACCTTCCTGAAGTTTAAAAAAATCGCGGGATACTATCATGGTTTTCAAGGGCATTGCAGTAAGTTGTTATATACAGTCGACGAGAAACACAGAACCTCCCACTTTTTGTCAAAATAGTAGCGACGCAGTCACAAGCACAAAAGAGATGGGGGAGTGGCTCAGCCTTTTGGGGAGATGACGCAATTTCAGTGTTTAGCCATTGCTGACTGTAGGGCTTCACTTTATGATCAACGTTTAAACATCGAGTTATCTGGCAAAGTTATGTTACGAACTTTCATTTTCGTTTTGACGCTCGCATTGGGGCAAACCAGTGCTGTGGCCGCTTCATTGTTCCGTGCAGAAGTGGTATTGAATGACAGTGATACAGCAACGGAACAGGCGGCGAAAGAGACGGCGTTTGTTGATGTACTTATCCGTGCCTCCGGCCAGTCTGATGTGGATAATAACCCAGTAATCCAGAAGGCGTTGCCAACGGTAAATCAATACATCACCCAGCTTGGCTATGGTGATATAGACGGTCAGCGCGCGCTGTTACTTGCTTTTGATGATCGAAAAGTCCGTACCTTGCTGACACAGGCGCAGGCAACCTACTGGGGAACGCCACGTCCGGAAGTGCTTTTCTGGCTGGTGGAAGACAATGGATCCCAACGCAACGTGGTTTGGGAGCAATCAGCCTCGCCATTGGTTAATACACTGAAATCAGAAGGTGAGCGCCGTGGTTTGCCAGTGCTGATCCCCGTGGGGGACTTTGATGATGTTGTTGCGGTGTCGATTCCCGATCTCTGGGGTGGTTTCACCGGCCCTATTGCCGAAGCAAGTGCCCGTTACAACCCAGCAGGCGTCGCAGTCGTGAAGGTACACAACAACCGCATCAACTGGCAGTTATTCCCTAATGCTGCAGGCATTGGTAAAGATGCGCCGATAGAAGGTCGGGCTTCTGGTTCTCCGGAGCAGGCATTTGCGGCCATGATTGACGATATTGCTGATTTCTATGCGGAGCGTTTGGCTGTAAACCTGGGGGCGGCGGACAGCGGTACCAAGTTACTGAAAATCTCGGGTCTGGATGATGCTGAAGATTTCTTTGTGATTGAGCGGATCCTGAAAGCGATGAACTCGTTAGCGACGTTACGTCTGGAATCAATCACGGATGGCGCAGTGGTTTTCCGCATCAGTTTGCTGGCGTCTGAAGATATTTTCCATAACGAGATGATGGTTGATCGCCGTTTGCGCCGCGTTGAAGTTGCGCCGGCATCGGTGGTTGACAATATGCCTGAGATAACAGAAAACGCAGATGGGGTGATTGTCCCGGTTGAGCCCGCTTCAGAGGCAGTACCGGTTGAAACCGCTATCCAATACGAGTGGGTCGGATAGCGGTATCCCAAAGAGAATCAAAAAAGTAAAACTAGAAAAGCAGGTGGGGTCACCTGCTTTTTGAATTTATTCCTTGCCGCAATCCGGGTTACTGCCCGAAACGTGCTTTTTCTTCTTTCTCGACCTCTGAGAGCTTTTTCAATCCCAACCCCTGCTCTTGCCCCTTACGTTTGGCAAAATACACATTGCAGACAAAAGAGAATGAAGTCAGTATCAATTCGATGGTTGCCAGCCAGCGCTCGCCTTCATCCACCCAAAGGATAGTAAGGGCGTGAAGGAAATAAAACATCAGGATAAAGTTCGCCCATGCATGAGTATAGGCTTTTCCTGTCACGATACCTTTTAAGGGGAACAATAGCGGTGCCAGCCAGGCTATCGTAATACCGATAGGATTGACATGGGGATGGGGCGAAATCACGCCATGCCATAATGCCACCCAGCCGATCAGCGCCAGATAAGCACCAAGAGCCAGCGGCCTGAGTGTTGAACTCGAAGAAAACAACGGATAACTCCTTTTATCAATCTTTGAGACGTGAGGCGATCTCAGCCAGACGTTTCCCACCCGCAATCGCCAGATTTTTCTCATCCACATCCGGTTGGCGCCGGTGTTCGGCAGTGATGTGCGATGGTCCGTAAGGCGAGCCTCCGCCCTGTGTGGTGTGAAGTGCTGGCTCAGAGTGAGGCAGGCCGACAATCACCATACCATGGTGTAATAAGGGCAGCATCATGGTGTTGAGTGTGGTTTCCTGACCGCCGTGGAGCATCGAGCCTGAGGTAAAGACCATAGCAGGTTTCCCTATCAAGGTGCCGGCCAGCCACGTTTTTGCCGTGGTGTCGATAAAATGCTTTAGCGGCGCAGCCATATTACCAAAGCGCACCGGGCTGCCGAGAGCGAGTCCGTCACATGCATTGAGGTCATCAAGGGTAACATAGGGATCGTCAGGGATGGTTTCAGCCACTGTCTCTCCGGCAACGGCAAGCTCAGGCACTGTGCGAAGCCTTGCCACTGCGCCAGTGGCCTCCACGCCACGGGCGATCAGGCGGGCGAGGCTTTTCGTCCCGCCGTGACGACTATAGTAAAGAACCAGAATGTCTGTCATCACAGGATGGTCAGTACGTTTTCTGGTGGACGTCCCATTACTGCTTTATCATTGGCAACCACAATCGGACGTTCAATCAACTTTGGATTGTCTACCATCGCCTGGATCAGTTGTTCGTCGGTCGCATCTGCCAGTTTCAGCGCGTTGTAGATGTCTTCTTTGGTGCGCATCATCTGACGGGGAGAATCAAAACCCAACTGGCGTTGCAGGGTTTTGAGTGTGTTGGCAGACAGTGGGGTGTCAAGATATGCCACGATCTCGGGCTCGATGCCTTTCTCTTGCAGCAAGGCCAGAGTCTGGCGGCTCTTTGAGCAACGTGCGTTGTGGTAGATGGTGACTGACATGAAAGCTCCTTTAGTTTTTGTTATTAAATGCCTGACTCAGAGTTTCAGCTCAGCGCCACGCGCTTCCTGCACCCTGAGTTGGTCAATACGTGCATCGTAGCGGGCCTGATCAAGGCTGCCAAGTTCTGCAAGCTGACTGGCTTGTGTATAGTTGCTAATCGCTTTGTGCCATCGCCCTTTAAGCGCATACAGTTCGCCTTGTGCGGCAAGCGCACCGTGTCGGATCCCCTCACTGTCATACGCTTTGCGCAGCAATGACCAGCCGTTAGTGTCATTTGGGTGAGCGTGGGTGAATTTCACCAGCCCTTTTATCGCCGCATTATACCGGCCTGCTTCAACCAACACATAGTCACGGTTTAACAGTAAAACGGCATTGTTAGGCTGGCTTTCCAGTGCTTTGTCCAAGCGTTTAAGTGCTGAGTCGTAGCGCTTTTGCGCGACATCGAGATCTGTCATCGCATCGAGGTAAAAGCGGTTATTGGGCTGCGCTTTATAAAGTGGCGCCAGCAGCTTGCTGGCTTTGTCGAATTCGCGGGTGCCGATGTAGACCAGAGCTTTGCCATAGTTTAGCGACTGTGCCCGCGCCGGAGAGGCTTTTTTCAATTGGCGGTCAAACCAATCATGTGCAGCAGCATGGTCAATACCGGCAAAACGGGCGATGACCCGGGCCCTGGCCAGATGGTATTCCGGCGATAAGGGGACCGTACGTTTTGGGTATTGTTGAGCGCGTGATCGTGAATCAGTAATGCGCGAGTCCGGCAAGGGGTGCGTCAATAAAAACTGTGGTGGTTTGGATGCAAAGCGGTACTGATCAGCCATGCGGGTAAAAAACGTTGGCATGGCATTAACATCAAACCCTGAGCGCGACAGGGTTTCCAGACCAATGCGGTCTGCTTCTTTCTCGTTACTGCGGGTATAGTTGATTTGTCCCTGGATAGAGGCCGCCGCGGTCGCTTGTGCGGCAGCAATGCCGGCTTGGGGAGCCGCAACTGCCAGCATCAGGGATCCGACAAGGGCTGCCATGGTCAACGGCGTCTGTTTTGCCCGCTCTTCCATAGCCCGCGCTAAGTGGCGTTGGGTCAGGTGGGCGATTTCGTGGGCAACAACGGAAGCCAGTTCACTTTCGCTCTGTGCATGGAGAAACAGCCCTGTATGTAGGGCAACGTGACCACCAAAGAATGCGAAGGCGTTGATGTCACGGTCCTGTATCAGAAAAAAATCAAAAGGCGTTTTCACATCATTGGCGTTGGCCACCAGTGATGCACCGAGCGCGGAAATATATTCCACCAGCAGCGGGTCATTCACAATAGGCAGGTTGCCTCGGAGCGTGCGCATATATGCATCGCCGTACTCTATTTCCTTCTCTACAGTCAGGGTACCTGCCGCTGCGGTGCCGATATCAGGCAGATCGGTGTACGACGTCGCCATCACCGGTGAAGTCAGGGTAAGCGACGCAATAAGAAGGCTGATTGTGGCTTTTTTGAAAAGCTGCATGACTGACGTGGGTGCCTCCAGCACGCGAAATCAAAACGGGAACAGAATAGGTAGACAACGTTGCAGGTAAGAGGTTCTGAGCTTCATAGCAAGGTTTTCCAGATCCCCAAACTACTTATCCGCGTTGTTTGAGTATACAATGCCGTCGATAATAGCGGTCAGCGAGAAAGAATGGAAATTCAATCCCTTGATTTGCGTGAACAGCGTTGCCCTATGGCGTTGCTCCTGGCGAAAAGAGCCTGCGGCTCATTGAAGCAGGGACAGCAAATAGCGCTATACATCGCGGACAGTGGCGCGTTGAAGGACATCCCCCGTTATCTGGAAAAACATGGGTTTGTGTTTGAGAGTCAATCTGTTCAGGGAGCGACGGTGCTGAATGTCACTAAATTATAAACAGGAAAATACATGCTAGAAATGATTAACCGTTGGTACAAGCGACGGTTCTCAGACCCGCACGCAGTCAGCTTGATCGCGTTGCTTGTCATTGGCTTTGTTGTCATCTACTTCTTCGGTAACTTGCTGGCGCCGCTCCTTGTTGCCATTGTGCTTGCGTATCTGCTCGAGTGGCCTGTGGCCAAAATGGTCAGGCTGGGCTTGAACCGTACCCTCTCAGTGATCCTTGTGCTGCTGCTTTTTGTCGGCTTCATGATCCTGGCCTTATTCGGATTAATGCCAACCATCTGGAACCAGATCATCAACCTGATTGCTGACATTCCGACCATGTTCAGTGGTTTCCAAGACTATGTGTCACATCTGCCGGAAGCCTACCCGGAGCTTATCCAGCCACACATGGTGAACACTTTTATTGATACCGTGCAAAGCCGTGTGCTGGGCATGGGTGAAACGGTGGTTAAAAGCTCGCTTGCTTCACTGGTAAGTTTAGCAACATTGGCGGTGTACCTCATTCTGGTGCCACTGTTGGTATTTTTCTTGCTGAAAGACAAAGAGGAAATGATGCGATCATTTACCTCCCTGCTGCCGCGAAACCGCCGCCTGACCAACAAAGTCGGTGTGGAGATGAACGAGCAGATCTCCAACTACATCCGGGGAAAGGTGACAGAAATCATCATCGTGGGGATCACCAGTTATATTACTTTCGCCATTCTGGATTTACGCTATGCAGTGTTGCTCAGTGTGGCAACCGGCCTATCGGTGTTGATCCCGTATATCGGCGCGGCCGCAGTCACCTTGCCTATCTTTGTGGTTGCCCTGTTCCAGTGGGGGATAAGCCCGGAGCTGGGTTATCTTATGCTGGCCTACGGTATTATCCAGGCGCTGGATGGTAATGTGCTGGTGCCTATCCTGTTTTCAGAGGCGGTCAACCTCCATCCGGTCGCTATTATTGTCGCGGTGCTGGTGTTTGGCGGGCTATGGGGATTTTGGGGCGTGTTCTTTGCAATCCCCCTGGCGACACTGGTGAAAGCGGTTTGGCATGCATTACCGTCTCACGATCCTGACGGGGAAGTGACGGCGGAAACGAACAACTAAAATGATCTTGGCCGTGATAAAATAAGTACTGTTAGAGACCTGAATGTAGGTCTCTCTTTATTTTCCGCCAGCGTTCATTTGACTGGCTGTGGTGGTTAAGCGATTAGAATGAAAGATAGAGTCGATTTGTGTGCTGAAGGTCGTGCGTTGGCGTCAAACAACACCTTCACTGTTGGCATCGTGGGTGGTGGAGTCGCTGGTTCAACGGCGGCATTGAAACTTGCTGACATGGGGATCCAAGCCCTGTTGTTTGAAGCCGGTGAAAGCCTTGTCAGTGGCCCGCCAATCTGCCACCTTCATGCCGGTGGTAACCTGTATCGGGAAATTTCTGAGCAGCAATGCATTGCCCTGCTTGAACAATCCATCGCGACTGTCCGTGCGTATCCTCACTCGGTCAACCGGCGTCCTACTGTTATCGCGGTGCCCGTCAGTGACCCCGGTGAACCGGAAACCCTCCTAAACCGCCTCGATGTGCTTACTGAGCATTATCGTTTACTTGTCAAACAAGACCCCAATAATGCTGTATTGGGAGCACCAAACGACTACTATACCCTGTTCAGCCGAGAGGACATGGAACGGCTTGCTAGCCTTCCCTTGCCAGCCTTCCCGCAAACACCGGAAGAATGGATGATCCCGGTGGCGCACTATATGCCACACGACAGCTTCAAATACCCGCTGGTGGTGGTACAGGAATATGGACTGAGTGTATTCCGTTTGGCGGCAACAGCGGCATTGGGGCTGGAGCAGTCTGCACATTGTGAAATCAGATTTGGGCACAAGGTGACCAACCTGATTCCTGTGCAAGATGGCTGGCTGATTGAAGCGGCTGTCGACAATGGCGAAGTGGTCTCCTTCCGGGTTGATTTTGTTATCAATGCTGCGGGTTTCCGAACCGGCAAGCTTGATGATATGGCTTCACTACCGAGACGACGCTGGGTGGAATATAAAGCTGCGTATATCGCCCATTGGCCGTCACAACCTGGGCAGTGGCCGGAAGTCATTGTTCATGGTGAGCGTGGCACGCCTCAGGGCATGGCGCAGCTGACCCCTTATCCGCAGGGTTTTATTCAACTGCATGGCATGACACAGGACATTACCTTGTTTGATGGCGGCTTGGTGAAAAGTGATGCATCTTCTGCTTTTCCGCCTTTGCCTGAGAGCATGGTGGTAAAAGCAGATGGTGGCTGGGCATGGTCGGAAGTCCGCGAGAGGACCGAACGTGCCATTGCCCATGTCAGTCGATGGCTGCCAGCGTTTGAGCAAGCTGAAGTGGGCGGAAAGCCACTGTGCGGTGCGCAGCAGATCCCGGGTGACGATCCTAGCCTTCGCGCTGCTGATGCATCGTTTGAAGGTGAGCGTTATGCGCGGATTGAGCTGGTCAAAGCCTCGTCGGCATTACAGGCAGCAAACCGGATACTGGCACATTTCGAGAAACAGGGGTGGGTAACCCTGCCAGAGGGTTGGGATAGTGCATCACTGAGCCTGACTGCATCGTTGACTGAAAACAACGTGGTGGAAAAGGCCAAGCAACTAACCGCATTACGCGGATACCCGGAGGCGTTCGCCATTCCATTTCCGGAAAATAATCCCCTGAAAAAACAACAGGCCGTCAGCTGACGGCCTTTGGCTTTTACTCGCCTTTCAGGTAGTTGATGACCACGTCGTGATGGTCTTTGGTTTTAAACTTGTTGAACACATGTTCAATATGGCCGTTTTCATCCACCAAAAAGCTCAGGCGGTGAATACCGTCGTATTCTCTACCCATAAATTTCTTGCGACCCCAAACGCCGAAAGCGTCAGCCACGGCGTGGTCTTCATCACTAAGCAAGGTGAAGTTCAAGTTTTTCTTTTCTTCAAAGCCCTTCAGCTTTTTCACCGGATCCGGACTGATACCCAGCACCACAGTGTTTAATGCATCAAGCTCTGCCTTGCTGTCACGCAGCGAGCAAGCCTGGGTGGTGCACCCCGGCGTCATCGCTTTCGGGTAGAAGTAAACCAGTACCTTTTTTTTGCCTTTGAACTGGCTCAGAGAGACGGTGTTTCCGTTTTGATCTGGCAGAGAAAATTCAGGTGCTGGTGCACCGGCTTCGAGCGTTTGCATGTTTCTTCCTTTTGTTTTTTGTCGCGAGAAGCATTACGTTCACGCGAACAATATCGTTCATTTTGATGGCAATCAACCGTGCAAACACAGGGGATAAGCCCCGTCAGCAAGCTTGTTTTTGCCCCTCGCCAAAAGTACCATGGAACAAAACGCGTTTTTGGAGATGGAAATGTTTTCAGGAAGTATCGTGGCACTGGTCACACCGATGGATAGCTCTGGTGAAGTTGATTACACCAGTTTAAAAAATCTTGTTGATTTTCATGTCGATGCTGGCACAGACGCTATTGTCTCTGTTGGGACGACAGGCGAGTCAGCGACTGTCACCGTTGAAGAGCACATCAAGATTGTTCTGAAGACTCTCGAATTCGCTGACGGCCGTATTCCGGTGATTGCCGGGACGGGGGCCAATGCGACGCATGAAGCGATCACCTTCAGCAAAATGTTTGCAGGCACCGGCATTGCAGGATGTTTGAGTGTGGTGCCTTATTATAACAAGCCGTCCCAGGAAGGGCTGTATCAGCATTTTAAAGCGATTTCAGAATCCAGCGAACTGCCGCAAATTCTGTATAACGTACCGGGCCGCACCGTGGCAGATATGTTGCCGGAAACGGTAGCGCGCCTTGCCGAGTTCGATAACATCGTCGGTATCAAAGATGCAACGGGTGATTTGGATCGTGTTCGTCTTCACCGTGAACTTTGTGGCGAAGAGTTTATCTTACTCAGTGGTGACGATTTAACAGGCCTGGATTTTATTGCAGCGGGTGGCCACGGTGTGATTTCTGTTACCAATAATATTGCTGCGGCGCAGATGGCGAAAATGGTCAGGCTGGCACTGGCAGGCGAGATCGATGAAGCCCGTTCGATTAATGAGAAGCTGATGCCTCTGCACAAAGATCTTTTTGTTGAAGCGAATCCCATCCCTGTAAAGTGGGCATTGCATGAAATGGGCTTGATTGCTGATGGGACCTTGCGTCTGCCGTTGACCACTTTGAATGCGAAGCTGCAGCCGAAAGTAAGGCAGGCTCTGCTGGATGCAGGCGTGCTGTAACGCTTCTTTGGAGATTAAATGAAACCTGTTTTTAAGCTCGGCTTGAGTGCTGTGATGGCTACCATGCTGGTGGCCTGTTCGGGCGCTGACTCGCGCCGCCAGGCGTCGAGTGATTTTAAATACCTTGAAGCGGCGCCACTGTCCGATTGGAAAAGCCTGCCAGATCAACAACCGGACTTTTCCAACGCCTATCATATCCCTGCCAAGGAGTTTCAGGGGCCAGTGGGCCGGGATATTGATATTCGTCCACCGCAGCAAATCCTTGAGTTGATCCCGGGTGCGCGTTACGAGCGCAGTGCTGAAGGCATAACGGTTTGGGTGCCGCGTGAAGAGCAGACCGCACGTTTGTGGCAAACCATCGATGATATGGTTGCCCAATCGCACATTCCGGTTCGCACTTCATCGCCGGAAGGTATCGAGACAGATTGGGTGCGCTGGGCCATTGATGAAGATGAAGAAGTGATTGAGAGCCGCTACGTGGTGAAACCGGTGCAGGCGCGTGGGCGTTCAGGGTTTCATATTGAGATGGTGGAATGGAAACGTAATGGTTCGTCGGACAATCTGACTCAGGCTTCCCGTGACCGTTACAACGCGCAGATGATCAATATGATCACCGCACATTATGACGCAGATCTCCGCGAAGAAGCGCGTTTACGTGCGCTTGAATTAGTGAAAAACATTCCAATCAGTCTGGGCAAAGACCGTGGCGGTTCGCCGGTCATCATCGCCCGTGCAGCTTATGATGTATTCTGGGAGCGTTTCCCGGAGATGCTTAATGAACTGGGTTTCACTATTGAAGAACGCAACCGTTCCCAAGGCACATTGAGCGTGAATTTCACATCACCCGATGATGAGTTCTGGGAAGAGATAGGCGTGTTGCCGTTGCAGCTTGGCCAGAAGAAATACAACATCCTGCTCGGGGATTTGGGGAACCGTACCTCTGTCAACGTGACTGACAACACAGGCAAACCTGTGCAGGAGGACGTTCTGGCGGGGATGGTACCGGCATTTACCGCAGCAATTGAACGTCTGAACAATGAGTAAGTTCAGTAGGATGTAAAAAGAGGACGTTCAGGCGTCCTCTTTTTGTCTTTCCTTTCAGCAACAATCAATCGATGAGGCCGTATTCTTCTCTCAGGATAGTGATGATTTCCTGCTTTGGATTGGTACTGAGGTGTATCGGCTTACCGGTGATTTTTTCTGCAATATCAATGTAAGTGCGGGAAATATCCATCAAGGCGTCCACGGGCAGGGCGTTATCACGTGCCAGAGCTTCGCGTTCAGGCATTCGGTCTTTATTCAGCAGAATATCCGGGTCAGGGAAGTAGTTCAGTAGGAACTGGCGGAACCCTTCTTTCGAGTTTTCAACGATATTACCTGCGTTGTATTCACTGGCATCCCAGATGCGTGATGAGTCTGGTGTGCCGACCTCATCCATGTAGATCAGTTTTTCCTGGCCTTGTGCATCGGTGACATAACCGAACTCAAACTTGGTATCAACAAAGATCTGTCCGACGGCCTCCAGTGCCTGGCTGATCACCTCAAATCCCTCTTTTAGCAGGGTTTCATAGCGGCTGATATCATCGGCAGATGAGAAATTGAACGCAGCAAAGTTCTCTTCAATGTTCTTACGGGTAATGTTCACGTCATCCGCTTCCGGCACGCCAGGAATACCTTTAAGGATGCCTTTGGTGGAGGGAGTGATCAGGAGCTCTGGTAACGCTTTGTCTTTCTCCAGTCCTTCCGGCAGTTCGATACCACAGAATTCACGTTCACCTTTGGCATAAGCGCGCCACATCGAGCCGGTGAGGTATTTGCGGCAAATCGCCTCAATTTTAACCGGTCTGGCTTTTTGCACGATCCAGACAAAAGGGTGGGGAATATCAAGAATGTGGCTGTCGGCCAGTCCATGCTCTTTAAACAGCTTGAACCAATGGTTGGAGATAGCATTGAGTGCAGCACCTTTACCCGGCACGCCTTTTAACCCTCCCTCCGCGTGCCAGATGCAGTCAAATGCAGAGATGCGGTCACTGATCACCATGATAGCCAGCGGCGCGTCTGGGGCTACGTCATACTTCTTTTCCTGGATCAGACGTTTGCTGTCTTCTTCGGTCAGCCAATATACAGAGCGTACTTTACCGCTGTGAACGGGCTGATGGGTACGAATGGGAAGATCGTCGTTAATGGCGAGAACTTGATCCGCAAGGCTCATTGAGGCATTCCTATCTAAAAGCTGCCGGACGGCGGTCGTCACGGGCATGACTGCAATGCGGTGAGAGCGGCGACTCCTGACTCTCACCCTCCAAACGCATGCATAATACCAGAACTCGAACAGGGCTGTTATCGAAAACGCAAACGTTTGCTTAATTTTTTCTTTTGGGGAGTCTGGATAGAAGAAAGGCGAAAGTCAGTCGCCCTTGAAGGCGCTACCAGAAGGAGGATTTGTCGTCATTGTCTTCATCATCATAAGGTTTTCGCTCTTTTTTCTGCTCGCCATTCTGGTTTTCATCTTTTGGTTTGGGCTTCTGTTTCATCCCGAATTTGGCGTTGGCCGTATATTTGAGCGCCATGATATTGCTGACCACGACAGCGACCACAATAAAGATGATCACATACGGGTTGGTAAGGATGTCCATGATCAGACCTCGCACACGTTGGAGACGTATTGTGAATATATCCAATCCAGCGCATTAAGGACAGTTTCCCGCCCGGCGATGTCTGAAGATGCGATCACAGTGCGCAGTGCATCCGGTGTTAGAATGTCCAGCGTGCCCTGTGTGGTGGCAACATGGCTGATGTGCCAGGGTTCGAAAGCCACGCCTCCCCGATCTTCCCGGTAGGGAAGGTAGAAGCCGAAATGTTCCATGTTGGCTGTCAGCCATTCAAAAAAAGGCCGTTGGTGGCCTGAGAGATATTCCCAGGGTTCCAGCTGGATGTTTACGTCCTCAGGCAAGAGGTTTGAGGCATAGATATCGATATCCGTGCCCCAATGGTGACGGCTGGCGCCGGGCAGGGCAGACCAGCGCAATATCGCACGTACCTTTTCTTCCTCGCTGAGTGAAGCGGTGTCCAGTGGCAGACCTTCGCTATCAAGGATGGGCCGCAGCCCGTGAAACTTGTTGTCCCAAATCATCTGCTGGCGGGCAAAGTCTCGGAAACTGCTGGCAATGGTTAACGTAAAACCGGCTTTTTCTGCTGCGGTTTGCAGCTTGAGGAAGTCGGCTTTTACATTGTGGTGCACCAACCGACCATCTGTCAGTGAAAGCAGATGGTCCTGGGTTTGTCCTGTCAGGGAGGAAAGGGTCCAACTCATTTTGCCAGTATTTTCTCCAGTACCTTCTGGTACATGTCAGTCAGCTTTTCGAGATCGGCCACGTTAACGCACTCGTTCACTTTGTGAATAGTGGCATTCACCGGGCCAAGCTCAATCACCTGTCCACCCATCTGTGCGATAAAGCGGCCATCTGATGTGCCGCCAGTGGTCAACAGTTGGGGCTTTTCGTGGTTAACGTCATCTACGGCTTCCACCACGGCATCCAATAAAGATCCGGCGTCGGTCAAAAACGGTTTGCCGTTAAACGTCCACTTAATATCGTAGTCCAGGCCGTGCGCATCCAGTACCGAATGGGTGCGGCGCTGGATATCTTCATCCGTCAGCTCGGTGCTGTAACGCAGGTTGAACTGAACGTGGAATTCCCCCGGAATGACATTGCTGGCCCCGGTACCGGCTGCCACATTCGGGATTTGGAAGCTGGTTGGTGGGAAGTACTCATTTCCTTGATCCCACTGCATCGCCGTGAGTTCTGCCAGTGCAGGCAGTGCCTGATGAACCGGGTTATTGGCCAGATGCGGGTACGCAACATGCCCCTGAATCCCTTTAACGGTGAGGTCTCCGGTGATAGAGCCCCGGCGGCCGTTCTTGACTACGTCCCCCACGGCATGGGTGCTGCTTGGCTCGCCGACAATACACATATCAATGAGTTCGTCGCGCGCCATCAGGGTATCAACAACACGGGTGGTGCCATTGATAAAAGGCCCTTCTTCGTCGGAGGTGATCAGAAATGCCAGAGAACCTTTGTGATCAGGGTGTTCCGCGATAAAACGCTCTGTCGCCACCACCATTGCTGCCAGCGAACCTTTCATGTCAGCAGCCCCGCGACCATGCAGATACCCATCAATCACGGTAGGCTCAAACGGCGGTGTGTGCCATTGGTCTTCAGGCCCTGCAGGCACAACATCGGTGTGACCGGCAAAGGCAAACAGCGGCGCTTCCGTCCCCCGGCGTGCCCAGAGGTTGGTGGTGTCTTCAAACACCATGCGCTCAATCGTAAACCCCAGTGCTTCGAGGCGTTTAATCATCAGTTCCTGACACCCTGCATCGTCCGGGGTGACGGATGGACGGCCTATCAGCTCCTTGGCCAGAGACAATACTGCACTGTCTGTCATTGTGTTGCGTATCCTTTCTTGTTTCGGGTCAATCGTCCCGGGGTTAGTTGTTAAAAATGGCGTTGTATTCCTCGGCGTTAAAACCAAGGTGATAGGTGTCGTTGTGCACCAGCAGTGGACGTTTGATCATGGCAGGATGCACCAGCATCAATGCTATCGCGTTTGATTCGTCCAGGTTGTTTTTTTGCTCTTCAGAAAGTCCGCGGAACGTGGTGCCACGTTTGTTCACCAATGCTTCCCAGCCCAGTTTTTCCACAAATTGCTTGAGCATTTCCTGATTGATACCGTCTTTACGGTAATCATGGAATGTATACGGTTTGCCTTCTGCATCCAGCCACTTCAGCGCTTTTTTGATCGTGTCGCAGTTCTTTATCCCGTAAACCTTTGTGGTCATTCACAGTTTCCTCAGTCGCGTTTCATTGAGGATGCTAGATTGACATTGCACTGTGTTGAAAGCAAGGCGCAGCAGTATTGTCAGCAACAATGGTTATGGTGCTGGACACCTGAATCCTGAAAACATAATTCAAAATATTCTGTATTAGATTTGACTAATATTTGTTTGTTTAGTTAACTCTAATGTAAAGGTATGCAGGTCAGGGGAAATTGAACATGGCGCAAAATCTTCAGGAACAGGCGACAGAGGCGGCTAAAGTGCTGAGAATTTTATCTCACCCGGAACGGTTGATGGTGTTGTGCCAATTACGTGATGGGGAGAGGAATGTATCCCAGATGCTGCAAAACAGCACCCTGAGCCAGTCAGCGTTTTCCCAGCACCTGACTGTGCTGAGACAGGCTGGCTTGGTTGCCACCCGCAAAGAATCCCAGTCGGTGTACTACCGCATTGGTGACAGCCGTGTCGAAGGGCTGGTGAACGCCATTCAGGGCGCCTGGTGTGGTGATGTCCCCCGCACCTGAAAAACGGTGAAGGACAACGAAAAGCTTGATGACAGCGCAGGGGAGTAAGGGATGATTGCAGACAAGGACAACAATAGGCGCTTTGGCATCGTAGGCTGGTTTATGCAAACCGGCTTTGCACCGGTGTTGATGTTGCTGGCACTGGTTGCCGGAGTGGTAGCACTGATGATGACACCGCGGGAAGAAGATCCTCAGATTGTTGTCCCGATGGCTGATGTGATCATTTCTGCACCGGGATTATCGCCCCGTCAGGTAGAAAACCAGATCACTGAACCTGCTGAACAGTTGTTGTCGCAAATCGATGGGGTGGAGTATGTCTACTCGCAATCGATGAAAGGGAAAGCCGTGGTGATTGTCCGCTTCCATGTCGGCGAGAACCGCGAAGACAGCTTGACCAAGCTTTACACTAAGCTGTATGCCAACCAGGATATGTTGCCCGGTTCCGTAGAAAGCTGGGTGGTCAAGCCGATTGAAATTGATCATGTGCCAATTGTGGTCGGCGCGCTCTATTCGACCAACCCCGACACCACTGACAGTTACGCATTGCGCCGCCTCGCGGAAGAGATGACACAATCGCTCAAAGCCATAGAACAAACTCACCAGGTGACAGTGACAGGGGGGCTTCCTCGTAATATTCAGGTGGCGTTTGATGCAACTGCATTAGCCGCTTACCAAACCACCCTTGATGATGTCCGCTGGGCGCTGTCAGTGACCAATGTCCACCAAAAGGCGGGGCAGGTTAACGAATCCGGCCGAGTGTATACCGTGGAGTCAGGCCAGTTTTTCCAGTCGGCCAGTGAGCTGGAAACACTGGTTGTCAATGTGGTGAATGGCAAACCGGTTTACCTCAGGGATGTCGCTGACATCACTGACGGTCCAGAAATCCCTTCCAGTTACACCCTCTATTCCCCTGGCATGGCGCACCCTGACGCAGAGCCGGGTGTAAGCTGGCCAGCCGTGTTTGTTTCTGTCGCTAAACGCAAAGGTGCCAACGCGGTGTGGGTGGCTGAAGATGTACTGGCGGCCTTTGAGGACATTGAGGCTGAATGGCTGCCTCAGGGGGTTCACATCGATGTGATTCGTAATTATGGCCAGACCGCTGATGACAAGGTGACCAACCTTGTGTCGAGTCTGGGGTTGGCCGTGCTGACAGTGGTGGTGTTTGTCGGGCTGTTCCTCAACTGGCGTGCTGCACTGGTAGTAGCCCTTGCCATTCCGGTCAGTTATGGCGCGACACTGCTTCTTGACCTCCTTTTCGGCTACACCATCAACCGGGTGACCCTGTTTGCCCTGATCCTGGCGCTTGGTTTGATTGTCGATGACCCTATTGCCTCGATTGACAACATTGATCGCTATCTTCGCCGTAAAGGTCTGTCACGCACTACGGCAATAGCGCTGGCGATGGCTGAGATCCGCAGCGCCCTGTTAATGTCGACAGCCGCCATTGTGATTGTTTTCCTACCGATGTTTTTTATCACCGGCATGATGGGGCCATACATGGCACCTATGGCATTCAACGTGCCGGTTGCGGTGATTTTCTCGACCGTTGTGGCGTTTTTTATTACGCCCTGGCTGGCGCTCAAGTTGCTGAAAACGGCATCAGACAAAGGGCACTACCACCTGGAATCGACCCTGATGTATCGCGGTTACAAAAAAGTACTGTCAGCCATACTGGCAACCCGGGGCCGGCGGATCTCGTTTTTGGTAGCGATCGCGGTACTGTTTGGTTTGGCTGTCTCCTTGCCGGCCTTGCGTATGGTGCCTCTGAAATTGCTGCCCCATGACAATAAAAACGAGTTTCAGGTGGTGATTGATTTACCGCAAGGGCAGGCACTTGAATCTTCTGCGGCGGTGAGCCAGGCGCTGGCTGGGTACTTGCTGGAACAGCCCGAGGTGGTGTCGGTTTCCCACTTCGTTGGGCTGGCTTCCCCGATGGATTTTAATGGCATGGTGCGCCATTACTTCCTTCGTGCAGAACCGCACCAGAGTGAGCTTCGTGTTGTATTGCTGGATAAGACCCTGCGTCGCGAGCAATCGAATGAAATGATCACCCGCTGGCGTGACGGTTTGGAAGCCATTGCAAAACAGCATCAGGCTGATATCCAGCTGGTTGAAGTTCCGCCCGGCCCCCCGGTGATAGCCACTCTGGTGGCTGAAATCTACGGTGACGCCTTTACCCCGTACACCACGCTTGAAGCTGCGGGTGATGTGGTGGCAGCGAGGATGCGTCAGGAGGCTTTTGTGACTGAGGTGGCTACATCCTCTACTGATCCTCATGAGGTCTGGCGGTTTGAGGTTGACCGAGAAAAAGCCGCGTTGTCAGGCATTGCGGTGTCGGATATTAACCACACCATTCAGGCTGCCACTCAAGGTTTTGTTATCGGTGAAATGCAATTGGCGGATGAAGTGTCACCTCTGCCTATATTGATGCGATTACCCGCCGGTCAGCGTGACAGCCTGAACCAGATACTTTCGCTGTATGTGCGTGGAAGGGAAGGAGTAGCCCAGGTACTGACCGAGCACGGCATTGAAGCCGCCCCGCGTCCGCTCGTGCAGCTCAGTGAGTTGGGAAGATTTGTCAAAGCGCCTGTCGAACATACCATTTTCCATAAAAACCTTAAGCCGGTGGTGTATGTCTATGGACAGACAACCGGCCGTGTACCTGCTGAAGCAGTTGCCGACATGATGGTGGACTTTGGCGAGGAGCCCGGCGAAGTCCGTGATTTGTCATCGCGTCATTACTTCTCAAACGGTGCGGGGCTTGGCTGGCAGTTACCTGCCGACCTCAACGTGGTATGGAGTGGGGAAGGGGAATGGAAGATAACCCTGGATGTTTTTCGCGATCTCGGTATTGCCTTTGCCGTCGCCCTGCTGGGTGTGTATGGCGTGTTGGTTATCCAGACCGGGCTACCCGGCGTTTCAGGGGTGATCATGCTGGCGATTCCGCTGACCATGATAGGCATTATGCCCGGCTTTTGGCTGCTCAATGTGTTTACCTCTGAGATCAACGGTATTCCCAATCCTGTGCTTTTCACTGCGACTGCCATGATAGGCATGATTGCCCTCGCTGGCATTGTGGTGCGCAACGCTCTGGTACTGATTGAATTTATTCACCAGGCGCTGGCGGAAGGTGCAGAGCTGAAAGAGGCACTCTATCAGGCTGGTGCTGTCAGGATGCGTCCTATTTTGCTGACGGCAGGAACCACGATGCTGGGGAACATTGTGATCACCTTAGATCCCATCTTCAATGGACTGGCCTGGGCGATTATTTTTGGCATTCTCGCCTCAACAATCTTTACGCTACTGGTAGTACCCGTGGTGTATTTCATGATCCACCCTTCACATTCTTCCGGAAAACAATACACGCCAGAGACAGACGAACAAGGAGTATCACTATGATCCGAAAAGCTATCGCATTGACCCTGTCGCTCGTCGTTATGGCCGGAATATTTGCCTATATGGCCGGTGTGTTTACCCCTGATTTACCACAAAAGAAAGCCGTAGCGGCGCCAATCCCCAGTGAGGGATATGTTGAAGTGTCGCTGATTACTATGCCGCAGAAGCGGGTATTCAGTGGCACGGTGCAGGCGCACCAGTCAGCGGCCCTTTCCGCCCGCATTAATGCCCGGGTTGCGGATGTGTTGGTGGATGCCGGTGATTCAGTAAAAGCTGGCGATATCCTGATCCGGCTTGAAAATGAAGATTTGAGTGCCAGAGTGATCCAACAACAACAGGCATTGGCGTCAGCACAGGCAAGGGTCAATGATGCCCGGCTCAATGATGAAAGGGTCAGCAAGCTGGTAGCAAGAGGATTGCTCCCTGTTGCAGAACGCGATGCGATCAAAATGCGACTTGAGACCGCAAACGCCGATCTGGCTGGCCGCCGGGCATCTTTGTCCGAGGCAGAAGTGACACGGGGGTACAGTGTTATCACTGCACCGTTTGACGGCGTCATCCGCAATCGGGACGTGGATCAGGGCGACATTGCAACAGTAGGGGGCAATTTGGTGTCTATTTATAACCCCAACACGCTTCGTCTGGAGGCGGCGGTCAGTGAATCCGTACTTTCCTATGTTCAAGCGTCTGAGACTGTTGATGTGGTGCTGGATGCCAGCGGGGGGAGCCGGAAAGCGCAAGCACTGGAAATAGAGCCCGCAGCCGATGCCGCATCAAGAAGCTTTACGGTGAAGTTTGGTTTCGAGGACAAGACAGATTTGTATCCAGGGATGTTTGGCCGCGTGGCTATTCCTCTGACGCCAATGCAAGTATTGGCCGTACCGGAAAGTGCAGTGGTTTCCCTTGGTCAGCTTCGTTATGTGAATATAAAACAAGATGAGAGTAAGCCTCTGGAGCGCAGGATTGTCCGGCTAGGAGAGCATTTCGTCCTCAATGACACTCACTGGGTCGTGATTTCTTCCGGCCTGAATGAAGGGGAATGGATTCACGTGCCCAGATGAATGCGCATTCAGTTTGATCAAGCGCAATATCTCCTTTGCAATTCATTGAATAATGGGAAACAGTCATAATTAGGAGGTCTCAATGGAACTGAATCCGGTTTTTGCAAGAAGACTGTATCTCGCTTTTTTGGTTGAAGAGATGGAACGCCCTAACGTTCCGCGTTTAATTGAAGCCACAGGTTGGCCACGCCGTACGATACAAGATGTGATCAAATCGCTGGCCGGGTTAGGTATTGAACTCTCTTTTATTCAGGATGGGCGCCGCCATAACGATGGTTATTATCGCCTGACTGACTGGGGGCCATTCAAGCGCGAATGGGTTGAGGAGCGTAAGCAGGAGATCATGGGGACTCTGACGGTGTGAAACAAAAAACGCAGTAACAAAAGCCTGCGTTTTCTCGTTTACGATGCGTCGAGTGTTCCTGGCCTCAGGGCGTTTTGAACATACTTGGGTAGCTTGTTTACTACCAAATGCCACGAGCGGGAGATGATGTTTTGTAACTCGTCGGTTGGCAAGGGGCAGTGTTCGCCAAATTCTATCCATCCCGCCCTTGCCAGGTGTGGCGCAGGCCGACAACCAGGGATCCCTGCCATCATGATGAATAAATCTTCCGGCACCTTGCAGGCCATTTTCCCACCATCGTAAAAGATGCATACCATTTTGGTCTGGTGCACGCTGTAAACATCAACGCCGCCCCATTTGGTATCATGCCGGATACCAACCAATGATTCACAATAAGCTTTAAGTGCAGGGATATCCATTTACTTGATGATCCCTTTCTCCTTCAATGCGTTACGCAGAGTTTCAACACGCTTGCGGTTCACGCCAAAATCCGAATACCCCACGCGGGATTCAGAACGCACAATAAGCTGGTTGCCATCAATACGAAGCTCTAAATCATCAACAAAGCGCAGGATTTTACTGACACACTCTACACGCGCGTACCCCGGTTCCTGGGTTCCCAAACGGGTGCCCGGCATGCCGAGGGCGACCTCCAGTACCGGTGCCAGTGACATTCCTTGTTCCAGTTCAAAGGGCTCGACACGGAATGCATCACGGGTATCCAGGGTCGACACACAATTAGGCTTGTCGCCGCAAGGGGTTCGGGATTTATCAGTCACGCTTTCATCTCCTTGTGCGCATCCAAATATCAATAAGAGTGTGGCACCGACAATAGCGGTAGAAAGCGTTTTTTTCATGGCGATGTCCCTGTTATTGGTTGCTCAATACGAATACGGCAAACCCCGCCCAGCTGAGCACCAGCAGTACCCATGGCAGAAGGTTGCGTGATGTCGGCGAAGCGTGTTCGGTTTCAGTCACATTATGGTCATGTCCAACAATCGACTGCTTTTGTTTGCGCTGCTTTTTCCGTTCCTTATCACGTTCCCGCGCTTTGGCTTTTTGTTGTTTTTTGTATAACGCAATGCCTTTCTCGATGCCTTGGGCAATAAGCTTGGTCTGCTCCTTGGTTTGCCCCGGTTTTTGGGTGGCCTTGGCAATTTTCATGGCTTCTTGTTGTGTTTCCGGTGATGGCGACGCATTACTCATCGTATATTTATCTTTTGTTGCAGTACGTAGTAAGGGATTATACCGATGATAACGATTTGTCACGAAACCAAAATCTGAGAATCGTGTCAAAGTGATAACCCAGTTAAAAAGGAGAAGAACAAGTGATTTTAACGACAACACCGACAGTGCAGGGGCGGGAAATCACACAGTATCACGGCGTGGTGGTAGGAGAAGCTATTCTTGGCGCCAATTTGTTTAAAGATATTTTTGCCAGCATCCGCGACATTGTCGGCGGCCGCTCTGCCGCTTATGAACAAGAGTTGGCAAAAGCCCGTGAGATTGCGTTTCAGGAATTACGTGAACGGGCGCGGGAAGTCGGTGGCAATGCTGTTGTGGGTATCGACCTTGATTATGAGGTCGTCGGCCCGAATGGCGGTATGTTGATGGTGAGTGTCAGCGGCACTGCCGTCACTCTTGGATAAATGGGAGCAAGATAAAAGCCTTGGCTGAAAATTGTTGCGCCACTCCGCAAAATAATGTGCTAGGGCTTGGTTGCTATGTTAATTGCTGACAGAGTGATGTGGAGGGTTATGAACACTGTTTTTTAATGTGTCTGATCGCCATCAGGTGTCACAGACAATAACCCTAAAGACAATAAATTGATGAACACGCTTTTGTACCCCTCTCCTGACGACTATGACAAACACGGCAATGCCAAGCCAAACCTGATGTTCTGGCTGACCTGCTTTTTTCTGGCAAGAGCTTGGCTGGTGTTTGTGGTCGCAGGCGTTAGCCGTGAGCAAGGCAAGGATTTGCTCGCACTGTTTTATCCCAGCCATGACGTATTCTATTTGGGATTGGCTCTGGGTTTTCCGGCTGTCGCACTGATGCTGGTGGCAGGGAACCTTCACCGTTACCCGCCCTTTTTCGGGCGGATTTGGCGGGGTGGGAAAATCATTCTTTTAGCTGCGTTGTCCGGTGATCTGATACTGCAGGTAAGGCACCTGATGGTAGAACATTGGGCCTTTCACTGGCATGGCGCGCTGATGTTGCTGATAGCGGTTTGGCTGTTTTTTTACCTGTTAAGGAGTCGCCGCATGCAGTTTTTGTTTAAAGCCCCGATATCAAGAGTAGAAAAAAATGAATGAGTGGAAAAAAGGGCTTGTCTTGTTCAGCGCAATGCTAAGCCCACTGGCCATGGCTGATTGGCAGGTTGATGTGCACTTTGAGATGGATAGAGCAGGAAAACAGCACCGTGCGCAGACGTCAGTCTCTTTGGTGCCGGGTGAAGAGACAGTGTTGTTTGACAATGGTGAAGAGACAAGGGCGATCATTGGTAAAGCTGAATTACTGGAAGTGACGGCTGATGAAGTGAAAATTTCCCTTTTGGTTCAGGAGCAGTGTGATGATGGTGGATGGCGTACTATCATGTCCCCCGTGGTGAGCGCTGGGTTAAATACGCCCGCTTCCATCAACCAAAGTAACGAGCAATTGGATGAGTTTGCTTCTCTGAAGGTTGAAATTATGTCGGTGTAAGAACACAAAGCCCACTTTCCCGATCTAAAACAAAGCCTCTGACTCTCACCAGTGATATGCTATTTCTTATCACTGAAATGAGAACAAATAGTTTTTTTGGAGGTAACACATGGCGGTTTCTCAACCGGCAATTGTCGCTGAAACAGGGCCTTTTGCGCTCTATACAGTATTAAAGGTGACGGGCGCTATCTCTGATGTCCTGGCACAGTGTCGTACGCTTCACTCTCTTGTTGATGAAATCAATGCGCAGCAGCCCGGTGCAGATCTGAAAGCGGCCGTTTCTTTCTCGCCTTCATTCTGTGCGGCAAACAAGATTGCCACACCGGAAAACTTTACTGAATTTCGACCGCTTGGCGAGGGTGATACTTATGCTCCAGCCACTGATTGCGATATTTTCTTGCATGCGCACTCAAACCGCCATGACCTTAACTTCTTCCTGCTACGCAAGTTCCTGTCACCGATTGCATCATTGGTAAATGTGATAGATGAAACCTATGGATACCGCTATCTCGATTCCCGTGATATGACAGGTTTCATCGATGGCACTGAAAATCCGCAAGGGGAAGAGGCACGCCGCAATGTGGCCATTATCGCAGAGGGCGAATGTGCGGGTGGCAGTGTGGTGATGGTGCAACGCTATGTGCACAAACTGGCTGCCTGGGAACCGATGTCTGTTGAACAACAGGAAAAAGTAATTGGACGGACCAAGGCGGATTCTGTCGAACTTGACGATGTGCCAGCCCAATCGCATGTCGGCCGTGTTGATATCAAAGAAGACGGTAAAGGGCTGAAAATGGTGCGCCACAGCCTGCCTTACGGTTCTGTTTCCGGTGAGCACGGTCTGCTGTTTCTGGCGTATTGCCGCACACAACACGTGCATAAAACCCTATTGGAGAGCATGTTTGGTGAGCGTGATGGCAAAACCGATATGCTGCTTAGATTCACCACGCCAGTGACGGGGGCTTATTTCTATGCGCCTTCAATGGAAATATTGAAAAATATCTGATATTTCAATGTATTGAAAACACCTGATAACAATGAAAGCACCGCAGGCCGGTGCTTTTTCTTTGTCAATTTGTGACCTTGCTTAAACCGCGTTTTTCGATTCTTTGAGCCAGCGTTTGGAATCAATAATTGTCCTTCATGGCTTGCTGTTTTTCTCTCGACGGATAACCGCTTCTATGGTGTTCTCTGCCTTGTTCTTCTTTTTAGAGAGTCGTTGGAAATCTCCCTGATTGTCGTCTCCAGAACATGACGTTTCGCGAACTCTCTTTTACTGAGTGCGGAGAAATAGCGTGACCCAAATATTGCTTAATGGTGAATGGCGCCTGACATCCCTAACGGACGGTGAGATTTCTGTCCCTATCCAAATCCCCGGTGATATTCATAGTGCTTTGTTGGCGGCAGGGAGAATTCCCGATCCTTATTATGGCTGCAATGAAAGTCTGGTCCAATGGGTCAGTGAGCACGACTGGCAGTTGGAAACGTCATTTAATCTGGCGGCCGGATCATTGGAAGTGTCCGGGGTTGATCTTATCCTTAGCATGGTCGATACAGTGGCCTCTGTCGCCGTCAATGGAGAAGTGGTCCTGCTGTGCAGTAATATGTTTCGTGAGTACCGCACGGATATTCGTCATCACCTCCATGAAGGTATCAATACCCTGACAGTGACGCTAAAGCGCGCCGATCTTGAAGCCAAGGCGCGTGCTGGGCGTCTTCCATTTCCCGTGCCATGGGCTGAAGGCAATAACCAGATCCCCCATATGAATACGCTGCGTAAAACCCAGTGCCATGCAGGATGGGATTGGGGAATATGCCTTTTGGCTAGCGGTATCTATGATTCGGTTCGACTTCAGCCCGTGAATCAGGTGCGGTTGAATCACATCAGAACTTCCCAACAATGGCACAGCAATGGCCAGTGCGATTTGGCAGTGTCTGTCGATTGTTCCTCCCTGACTCCTAATGCTGTTAATGCAGTCTGCGAGCTCATCTCGCCTTCCGGAGAGCGATGGACACAGTTTTTGGATGTCACCCGTGGCACAACAGCATGTACTTTTTCCATCTCTGATCCTGAGTGCTGGTGGCCAGCAGGCTACGGTAACCAGCCGCTCTACACACTTATTGTGTCGGTGGATGGTCAGCAGATCTCCAAACGTATAGGCTTAAGAGAACTACACCTTGATACCACACAGGACGAGGCCGGCTCGGCGATGACCTTTATGGTGAACGGGAAAGCCATCATGGCAAAAGGGGCTAACTGGATCCCGCTGGATGCGATGCCGGGCAAGCAGACGCCGGTGCGTTACCGCCGTTTGCTGGAAGATGCCAAAGCTGCCAACATGAATATGATCCGTGTCTGGGGCGGCGGCATGTACGAGCGTGATTGTTTCTATGAGCTTTGCGACGAGCTTGGCCTGATGGTCTGGCAGGATCTGATGTTTGCCTGTGCCCTTTATCCTTCCACACCTAGCTTTATCAAAGATGTTGAGCAGGAAGTGGTGTATCAGGTACGTCGCCTGAGTGACCATCCTTCACTGGCCCTGTGGTGTGGTGACAACGAAGTGATTGGTGCGATTGGCTGGTATCCGGAATCAAAATCCAACCGTGAAAAATACGTCGTTAACTATGATCGCCTCAATCGCGTGCTGCAGGACGTGGTGGAGCGAGAAGATCCATCGCGCCGATTCTGGGCAAGTTCACCATGCAATGGCGAGCTAGACTTCGGTGATGCCTGGCATGATGACAATAAAGGCGACATGCACTTCTGGGATGTGTGGCACTCCGGCAAATCCTTCGATGCCTACCACAACATCAAACCACGTTTTTGCAGTGAGTTTGGTTACCAGTCCTGGCCATCACTGCCAACAGTGAAAACCTTTGCAGCGCAAGAAGATTGGAATGTTACATCACCAACATTTGAGCAACACCAAAAAAACGGCCGAGGCAACAGTATCATCACCGAAATGTTCACCCGCTATTTCCGTTTTCCGAAAAACTTTGCGCAAATGCTGTATCTCAGTCAGGTACAACAGGCGCTGGCAATCAAAACTGCCAGTGAGTACTGGCGTGCCAATAAGCCGGTATGCCGGGGCATTCTCTATTGGCAACTTAACGATTGTTGGCCTGTCAGTTCCTGGTCAAGCATCGAATACACCGGCCGCTGGAAACAGCTTCACTACCACGCCAAGCGTTTCTTTGCCCCACAGGCTGCCGTGTTTGTGGAAGAAGACAATGCACTGAATTTACACCTCATAAACGATGAGCATCGACGCTGTGAAGTGAATGGTCAGGTGACTTGGTACGACTGGCTGGGTGAGGTGATTGATACCTGGCCGGTAGAGGCGTGTTTGGGCGAAGACGACAACCAGATGGTTTGGCAGTGTGACCGCAACATGATCAACGAGCGTCAACACAAGGGCTTTTTCCATGTCGAGATTGACGTGGAAGGCACCCGTTTTGCCAATACCTGGTTTGATGATATCTACAAGCGCTTACCGTTACCAAAGGCTGATATTACCGTGGATGTGGCAGAGTGTGATGGCAGTTTGTTGGTGACGCTAACAAGCGATCTGCCTGCTTTCTTTGTCCACCTTGAGTATGAAGGGGAAGGGCGTTTCAGTGACAGCAGCTTCACCCTGATGCCTTGTTCTCCAGTGACGGTGAGTTATATCGGCAGTGCAGATATTGATGCGTTGAATGCTGGCCTTCATGTATATCAGTTGGCTGGTTCATACTGATAACTGATTGGGCAGTTGATGTTCGCCCAAATGTTGGACACAAAAAAGCGCAACCGGGAAGGCTGCGCTTTTTCTAGCACAACAAGCGTTACTTCTTGATACGCAGTACTGGTGTTTCACCAACAGAAACTGTACCAGAAAGCTTGTTCAGCTCTTTGATTTCGTCCATGTTAGAGATAACAACAGGAGTCAGGGTAGACTTCGCTTTCTCTTCCAGCATCGCCAGATCAAACTCGATGATTGGGTCGCCAACTTTCACAGTCTGACCTTCCTCAGCAATACGTTTGAAGCCTTCACCTTTCAACTCAACGGTATCAATACCAAAGTGAACAAACAGCTCGATGCCGTCTTCAGATTCGATAGAGAATGCGTGGTTAGTTTCGAAAATCTTACCAATGGTACCGTTTACTGGTGCAACCATTTTGTCGCCAGCTGGTTTGATCGCGATACCATCACCCACGATTTTCTCAGCGAAAACAACGTCTGGCACGTCTTCGATGTTTACGATTTCACCAGACAGTGGTGCGATAATTTCAATTGCGCCAGCATCGTTGCTGTCATCGGAAACCAGCTTCTTCAGTTTGTCAAACAGACCCATAGTGTTTGCTCCTAAGCGTTATCAATACTTTGCTGCTCTATCTTAGCAGACAGTGTTCTCGGCAATGAATTTTTCTACGTGAGCAGCGATTTCTTCTGCTGTAGGCATTGCCAGTGCTTCTTCCGCCATTGCTTTAACATCAGCAAAGTTAGCATTACGGATGATCTTCTTGATGCGTGGGATAGAGATACCACTCATGCTGAACTCATCAAGACCCATACCCATCAGCAGCAGAGTTGCGCGCTCATCGCCGGCGAGTTCACCGCACATGCCCGTCCATTTCCCTTCTTTATGAGAAGCGTCAATAACTTGCTTGATAACGGTCAGTACCGCTGGCGACAGTGGGTTGTAAAGGTGAGAGATCAGCTCATTACCACGGTCAACCGCAAGAGTATACTGGGTTAAGTCGTTTGTACCAATGCTAAAGAAGTCAACTTCTTTTGCAAGGTGGTGAGCGATTGCAGCAGCAGCAGGTGTTTCAACCATGACACCAATTTCGATGTTCTCGTCGAATGCCAGGCTTTCAGCACGCAGTTCTGCTTTGTATTCTTCAATCGCTTTTTTCAGCTCGCGGATTTCTTCGACAGAGATGATCATTGGGAACATCACGCGGAGTTTACCGTGTGCCGACGCACGCAGGATTGCACGTAGCTGGTCACGAAGAATTTCACGACGATCCAAGCTGATGCGAACCGCACGCCAACCCAGGAAAGGGTTCATTTCTTTTGGCAGATCCATGTATGGCAGATCTTTGTCACCACCAATGTCCATCGTACGGATGATCACAGGGTGGCCATGCATAGCTTCTGCCACTTCTTTATACGCTCTGTATTGTTCTTCTTCAGTAGGCAGTGCATCGCGGTCCATGAACAGGAACTCGGTACGGTACAGGCCAACACCTTCCCCACCGTTACGGTTTACACCGTCACAGTCTTTCACTGTGCCGATGTTACCGCAGACTTCGACTTGGTGACCATCCAAGGTGATAGCTGGCAAATCTTTCAGTTTTGCCAGCTCTTCTTTCTCTGCCAAGAAAGTGTCACGGATCGCTTTGAATTTGTTTAGTTCTTCTTCACTTGGGTTTATCACAATTTGGTTATTGATGGCATCAAGCACCAGCATGTCGCCATTTTTCACACGTTTAGTGATGTCGTTGGTGCCCACGATCGCCGGCAATTCCAGAGAACGGGCCATGATTGACGTGTGTGATGTACGGCCACCGATGTCAGTAATAAAGCCCAGCACATAGTCCAGATTGATTTGTGCGGTTTCAGACGGTGTCAGGTCGTTAGCAACCAGGATCACTTCTTCATTGATGGCGCTCAGTGAAACGATGTTGATACCCAGTGCGTTTTTGATAAAGCGTGAGCCGATGTCACGGATGTCAGTTGCACGCTCTTTCAGGTATTCGTCGTCCAAAGACTCTAGGGTAGTGGCTTGCTCTTCGATGACGCTATAGATTGCGTATTCAGCAGCAGCATTGTTGTCCTTAATGAAAGCTATGATTTCTTCTTCTAGCTCTTCATCTTCAAGCAGCATGATGTGACCTTCAAAGATCGCTTCTTTCTCTTCGCCGAAAGTTTCGCGCGCTTTGTTTTTAATCACTTCAAGTTGCTGTTTAGATTTTTCGCGTGCGTCGTATAAACGTGCGATTTCTGCGTCTAGCTGGTCAGCTGGAACTGGATTTTTGTTGATGACGATGTCGTCTTCTTGGAGTAGCAGCGCTTTACCAAAAGCAATACCAGGAGATGCCAGGATACCTGAAATCATAGCCTTATCCTACATTGATCAATTGAAATACTAATGGATAGAAATAGAGCTGGATTATTCCAGCTCGTCCATCAGCTTAACCAGGTGATCAACGGCTTCTTGAGCTTGTGCACCTTCCGCTTTGATAGTAACAACAGTACCCTTGGTCAGACCCAGAGTTTGCAGCTTGAACAGGCTGGTAGCGCTAGCTTCTTTACCGCCAGATTCTACAGTGATTTTTGCGTCAAAGCTCTTGGCTTCTTTAACAAACTGAGCCGCAGGACGAGTGTGCAGACCGTTTTCAGCAGTGATTTCTACTTGCTTTTGATACATGTTTTACCCCGATACATTATTTATTTAGGTTTATGTATTAAATATTCGGTTAGCTTAAACTGATTGGTCAGTTTTGGCTATCGATGGACGATAAACTAACCAAGATTTGAGTGCCCTAGCTTAATCCAAGTCAAACTTCTGTGACATTTTCGATCAAAACGACACCTGACTCACAGGTGAGGCGCTCATTATTTTTGAGCCCAAAAATAAAGGGCGAGGAATTTTTACTAGAGCAAGCTTAAAAAATCAAACAAAAAAGCCCCAAAGGGGGCTTTATCGTTGCCAATCATATGATTGGGTCTAGGTGCCCGATGGCTGTTATTGCTGATTTTCGAGCTCTGTGAAGATGCCGGCAAACAGAGCTGTACTCAGATAACGCTCACCAGAACTTGGCAGGATGGTGACAATGTTTTTGTCTGCGAATTCAGGCAAAGCAGCAATCTTGTTAGCAGCCACAACGGCTGCACCAGAAGAGATACCTGCCAGGATGCCTTCTTCTTCCATCAGGCGGCGTGCCATTGCGATTGCTTCATCTGATGTGACCAGTACCGTTTTGTCTACCAGTGACAAATCCAGGTTACCCGGTACAAAGCCTGCGCCGATGCCTTGGATTTTGTGTGGGGCAGGTTGCACGTCTTCACCATTAATAGTTTGGGTAATGACGGGTGATTCTGCAGGTTCAACCGCCACGGTGGTGATGGCCTTTCCTTTGGTTTTTTTGATGTAACGGCTTACACCGGTCAGGGTGCCTCCCGTACCGACACCGGAAACAAATACATCGATTTCGCCTTCTGTGTCTTCCCAGATTTCCGGGCCTGTGGTCTTTTCATGGATTTCCGGGTTTGCCGGATTGTTGAACTGTTGCAACATCAGGAATTTTGCTGGGTCGGTAGCGACAATCTCTTCTGCTTTGGCAATGGCCCCTTTCATGCCTTTCGCGGCTTCAGTCAGTACCAGGTTTGCTCCCAACGCTTTCAGCAGTTTACGACGCTCAAGGCTCATTGACTCTGGCATGGTCAGTGTCAGCTTGTAACCCCGGGCTGCCGCAACATAGGCAAGCGCAATGCCAGTGTTACCACTGGTTGGTTCAACCAGCTCAACGCCCGGTTTCAGTTTGCCACTTTTTTCTGCATCCCAAATCATGTTTGCGCCGATACGGCACTTAACGCTAAAGCTCGGGTTGCGCGCTTCAATTTTTACCAGCACTTTGCCGTTAGATACACGGTTTAGCCTTACCAGCGGCGTGTTGCCGATGGTGGTTGAATTATCTTCGTAAATTTTACCCATCTTCTCAGTTCCTTCGGTTTGCACGGTATTGACGCATTTCAGCATATCCATATTTGGTTTAAAGCAAAGGAATCGTTAGTTATATCTTATTGTTATCGCGTATTTTTTAGAATCAGTGTGCATAAAATATAGCGTGCAAAGAAAAAACACCTTTGCCTATTGAGACAAAGGTGTTTTTTTCTTGCAGGAATAAGAACTTAGTATCTGGCAAGATCACTGCGGTATTTATCTACCCACATCGCTGTTGCACCACAAACGGCGGCAGGCATAACAAAGAGGTTGAGAATGGGAGTCATGGTGAACACCATCACTAAGGCGCCAAAACTCATCGTAGAGCCTTTGTGTTCACGAAGTGTCGCCTTCATGTGAGGGAAAGAGACACGGTGGTTATCGAATGGATAATCACAGTACTGTATACCCATCATCCAGGCACTGAACAAAAACCAAAGTACCGGGCCAAGTGTCTGGCCGATAGCGGGAATCCACATCAATAGTAATAATCCCAGCGCTTTCGGCAGGTAATAGGCCAGTTTCTGCCATTCTCGTTTAAACACCCGTGGCAAATCCTTGATGATGCCTGTCAAGCCATCATCGGGTGGGCGTTTGCCAGTAAGTTTGGCTTCGAGATGCTCGGAAAGAAGGCCATTAAAGGGGGCGGCTATCCAATTGGCGACTGTGCTGAAAAAATAAGAGCAAATCACCAGCACCGCGATGGCAAGCAAGGGCCACAACACATAAGAAAGCCAGTTAAGCATGTCTGGCAGATAGGATAACCAGCCGTTTATCCAGTCACTTAGCTGCGAGAGGACAACGCCAATCAATGTGCCCATTAACAGCAGGTTGACGATTAAAGGAATAATCACGAAGCGACGGATCCCCGGTGTGAAAGCAAGGGAGAAACCGCGGATAAAGTAACTGGCACCGGAAACCGGCTGCTTGGCCATCTGGCTTGGGGTCATAGTGTCTCCTTGTTTACCCAAACATCTAAAAGCGAGTTTCGAACGTTGAGGTGATGACAATCAATATGATTTTGGGCTGCTTAAGCAAGATTTGATCCAATTGAAACCTCTCTTGCTGGTAAAATGAAGAAAAGGTCCGATTCAACCACCGTGTGTGGCCAGTGTTGAAGATATTGGTTTTTTCGTTAATGTCACGCGAAGAGATGATGTATACACTTATGTTATCTTTTTAGACCATAAAGTGGCAATTTATACCACTGGTGAATTATTGAGCCATCATATTGTCAAACAGGGTAGTGAATTTGTTTAATGTATGCTGGCGGGGTGTTTTCGCTGTGAGAGCAGTGACTTTTTCAGTGTTCTCGCGGTATGGACGTTAACTTTTACACGCTTTTTGGTACAGTAGTCAGCAATTTGTATGTGCGACATTGCCAAAGGTTGTACCGAGGTGTTTAGATAGGTCACAACCGCTCGCGGACTCTCGTCGTTAATTGGATAAATGCTGAGATTAAATGATGCAGGAATTGCGCCTTGTTTTAATCATTTTGGGGGCGGTGGCTATCGCCGCGTTGTTGCTCCATGGCTTGTGGACCAGCCGTAAAGAGAAACCTGCCAAGTTTGGTGAAAAGCCCATTGGCAAGTTAAGGAAAAAGGACGATTCAGGGTTTGACCAGGATGGAATTGGTTCTATTCGTGTGCTCAAAGCTGGCAGCAGTGAAAACCCCAAAACAGAGCGTAAAGAGCCTGGGTTACATTTCGGGGAAAAACCTGATGTCGATCCTCTTTTTGCCGGGCAGGATGAAACCACCGCTGTTCGGGAAAAAGATCAGGAAGATTTACCTTTGCCGACATTCTCTGCGGCTGATGCCGATGTTGATCTCGAAAAAACGCCACAAACTGTAGAAAAGCCTGTTGTAGACTCTCCAGACGTAGAAACTGGGCTTACAAAGGAAGTCGCTGAGGATGCTAAGCTTTTGCACAGCGAGCTGGTGGAAACGGTTGAGCCTATTGCAGAGGAAATGGTCGAAGACGCGCCGAAAGAGCCTGAACAGCAGGTTCTGATCATGAATGTGCAGGCCAGCAACAATGCCGAGTTTAATGGCGAAGAGCTGATCAACTGCCTGGAACAGCATGGCATGATCTTCGGTGAGATGGAGATCTTCCACCGCCATGCCGATTTAGCCGGTACCGGAAAAGTGCTTTTCAGTGCCGCGAATATGTTCAATCCAGGTAGCTTTCCATTGGCAACGATTCATCAGTTTACAACGCCGGGGATTACTTTCTTTATGACGTTGCCCTGTTATGGCGAAGCGGAACAAAACTTTAAGCTGATGTTACAAACCGCGCAGCAGGTTGCCGATCAACTTGGGGGACTGGTGACTGACGACAACCGTAACATGATGACGCCACAGCGTCTGGATAGTTACCGTGAAAAAATTAAACGCTTCCACGCCCATGCGTAATGGGAAGAGTTAACGAAAAACGCCCCCTCAACAACTGAGGGGGCGTTTTTATCGGTGCCAGTCTCTTTTTATTAGTAAAAGCCTTTCATTGAATGCGTTATGCCAGCCAGAGGCGGGCCAGTAAACCGGGAGGTGTGGTGATCCCTGTAGTGATTGAGGCAATCTTGCCCGCTTTGACGACAACGATAGTGGGCGTGGCCCGAACGTCCCAGAAACTGCTTACGAACTGTCGCTTTCTCAAGGCCTTGCG
Source organism: Grimontia hollisae CIP 101886 (assembly GCF_000176515.1). Taxonomy (GTDB): domain Bacteria; phylum Pseudomonadota; class Gammaproteobacteria; order Enterobacterales; family Vibrionaceae; genus Enterovibrio; species Enterovibrio hollisae. The sequence goes on along the minus strand of NZ_ADAQ01000013.1, from coordinate 1,017,722 downwards.
CGCTGACCACACTGCTGAGCTTGAGTCCAAGCACCGGCAAATGCGAGCACCAGGACTAAAAGAGAAAGTGTGATGTTGTCCCAGTTGAATGTCGATGAAGACAACATGTGTTCTGTCAGTTCGCAATCGCCTGATGCTGTGCTTTCGTTTGCCTGTGGGGTTTGTTGCGAAAGCCCGGGGACGGCGTCTGTTTTCAGGGGGCATACGTGAAAGAGGCCGGCGTTTTGCGACAGGCACACGAAAATCACCCACCAAACAAAGGCGAGTGCCCACTGTGCGCGATGTTTTGTCGACCTGCTATGCATTTTCTTCAATGTTATTCCGATTTCCACAGGCATTTTGTTGGGCGCCGGGCGAGATTGCAAGTGGCTCTGACATTCTATGAGTCTTAAGGCCGCAATAGCATTCAGTCTCTTTCCGTAAAAAGACCCAAATAGTACAAATAAATGTAAAAAAGCCCGCAAAGGCGGGCTTGGAATGAGGTGATTAAGGCTCTTCAGACACCGGTGTGGGCATGTAATGCTCAGGGCGCAGGTTGGTCATTTCAGGAATGATGGTTGCCACTGTCATGGTCGACCAGGTGCCGGCGACGATACCGATAAACATGGTCACAGAGAAACCATAAAGCGGCTCTCCGCCCAGCAGCCACAGTGAACCCACTGAGATCAGTGTGGTGCCCGATGTGATCAGGGTACGTGAGAGCGTATTGGCGATTGCACGGTTGTTAAGTTCAGTAATAGGCAAGATCACATTGGCTCTCAGCAACTCGCGGATCCGGTCAGAGATAATGATTGAATCGTTGAGTGAGTAGCCCAGAACTGCCAGCAATGCCGCCAACACAGTCAGGTTAAACTCCAGTTCGGTGAAGGAGAAAAAGCCCAGCAGCAGTACCACATCGTGTACCAGCGCAAGGAGTGCGCCGGATGCCAGACGCCATTCGAAGCGGAAACTCAGATAACCCAGGATCACCAGCAGGGTGATCAGTACGGCCAATCCTCCCTGTTCAGCCAGCTCCTGTCCAACTTGCGGTCCGACAAGACTGACATTAATCATTTCCACGGTTTGCGAGAACGACGTCAGGATAGGTTTCAGTTCTGGTTGTTCGGCCAGCATCTCTGGGGCGGCGTAACGTAGCATCCAGTCACCGGGCTCGCCTGCCGATACTACCGTTACAGGCTGGTGGAGCGCAGCTTCCAGTTTGTCCTGAATGTGGTTTGCCGTGAGCGCTGGATCAAGCCGAACTTCACTGATCATGCCGCCGGTAAAATCGAGGCCAAAGTTCAGCCCTTTGGTACCCAGGGAAAAAACAGAGAGTACCATCAGCACACAGGAGATCAGACTGCCGATACGGCGAAGTTTCGTTGCATTTTTCATTGTCACCATGGTTATACCCTCACACCACGACGTGAATCCTTACCCCAAACCAGATTGATCACCGCCCGGGAGGCGAAAATGCCGGTGAACATACTGGTCAGCAAACCTAAACCCAGCGTCAGGGCAAAACCCTGAATGGGGCCATTACCAATGGCGTAAAGAGTGGCTGCCGAAATCAGCGTGGTGATGTTGGAGTCCAGAATCGTGGCGAACGCACTGCTGAACCCTAAATCGATAGATTGCGCCAGGCTTCTGCCTTCACGGATTTTCTCTTTTATGCGTTCGAAGATAAGCACGTTAGTGTCCACTGCCATACCAACAGTGAGTACCAGGCCGGCAATCCCTGGTAATGTCAGTACTGCGCCTGGAAGCAGGGCAATCAAGCCAATCAACATGACCATGTTGATGATCAGCGCCAGATTGGCGACCCAGCCGAGTTTGCGATACCACACTGCCATAAAGAGAAGCGTCAGCCCCATACCCATTGCCAGCGCTGCAAAACCGTTCTGGATATTCTCTGCACCGAGGGAAGGACCAATGGTGCGCTCTTCGACAATGGTGACTGGCGCGGTGAGGGAGCCTGCACGCAGCAGTAATGCTAAATCCTGTGCGTCAGATAACGTACCAACACCGGTAATCCGAAACCGGTTACCGAGCTGGGATTGAATCGTCGCCACACTGATGATGGACGTGGTCTGTTCTGCTTTTCCTTCCGCGTTGCGGCTGTACTCGCTGTAAGCGGTCGCCATCGGTTTGCCAATGTGTTTGGCGGAGAAGTCCGACATTTTCTTGCCGCCAGTGGAATCAAGGGAGATGTTCACTTCCGGCATACCCATCTCACCCATGCTTGCACGCGCATCGACAATGTGATCGCCGGAAAGTACCGGCTTACGGTTAACGTGAACAGGGCGTCCATCCTGCTCGTGGATCACTATCGAACCCGGCTTGCTGTCACTGACGACCTCATAGAATGCAAGGCTTGCTGTCGCACCAATCACGTTTTTAGCGGCGGCAGGATCTTGCACACCGGGGAGCTCAATGCGAATGCGGTGGTCGCCCTGACGTTGAACCGCCGCCTCTGTGATGCCGAGCTCTTCGATGCGTGAACGCATGGTTTGAAGGTTCTGTTGAACCGTAAGGTTAGTGAGCGTTTGCTTTTCAGTTTCTTTCAAGCTGGCGATCAGGGTGTTGTCACCTTGGCCTTTGACGTCCCATTGTGGATATTGCTCACGCAGGAACTGGCGCAGCTCGCTTTCAGCGTGGCCTGAAGGTGCAACAATCTTTACGTTGCCATCACTGTTCACCTGAACGCGCACACCGCGCACGCGAAGTTCCCTGGCATGGTCACGGATATCATCTGCTGCTTGGGTTGCGTGGGCATGGAAAACCTGCTGCATATCAACATCCAACAGGAACTGAACGCCACCGCGAAGATCAAGGCCAAGTTTGATGGGTTTAAAGCCCATATCGAGCAACCAAGAGGGCGCCGCCGGTACCATTGCCAGGGCCACAATGTCCTCTTCAGGCAGGCGTTTTGCCAGGATCTGTTTTGCCACATTTTGCTGGTCGGCATTTTCCAACACAACGGTGGTCGTATTGTCTTTCTGGTCAATACGTGTCACACCGATGTCTTTGTTATTCATCAGGGTTTGGATAGTGACAGCTGACGGTGTGGTGCTTTTGTGTGAAATAAGGATGGCGGGATGCTCACCAAACCAGGAAGGCAGTGCGCTGAACAGCATGACAATGATGGTGGTGACCAGTACCACATACTTCCATGCTGAATAGTGATTCAGCAGAGTTGTTCGATTTGCTCGATTTTGTGTTGTTTTCTGCATAGCTCTCGCTCGTTACCGCAAACTGTTTACGGCAAATACATCAAATCTTCAGCCCGCAATGTGATTTGCGGCCATGTTGGGTGTGCTGACAGGGATCAGCGTAGATTTGAGGCTCAGGCTTGCGCTTGCGAAATAAAGCGATATTGGAGGTTAGAGTCTTTCCAGCCGGCAATCCGGTGTCGTGTGACAGGGGGAGATCGTGTCCAGTCATTCCCGGGGCTTAACGTCTCGTTGCTGTGATGATAATTGAGCAGTGTGGCAGTGCTTGCCAACTCAATCACAAGCTCATATTCCGGCTCAGCATTGGCAAGCTTTTCTGGAAGCCAGGAACCGTGCCGGAGTATCGTTAATGACGTCAACGTTGTGATTGGCGTTTGATGCCCATCGTTTTTGGGAATGAGCACATCCTGGGAAGCCGGTTTAGTGATTTCCTGAAAGGGTTCCGGCATGACAGGCGGGTTTTGGGTGGCACCTGCAAGGGAAGGCACAGAAAAAAAGACGAGCAGCAGCGTGAGCATAATGCCCAGAATGCGCGGATGTCTTTGTGCCAGGAAATGCATTGTGATGCCCATTGATAAAACTAACAGCATCATAATCCCGTGGACGCCAGGCAACAAGCGCTATTTCACGAGCGCGATTCTTTGGCGAGTTCGGTTATACTAACTGCCATTTTGAACCTGAAGCCACGACCATACGTGGCGAAGATAACCTTGGGCAGCAAGCATTGATGACCACAGACATTCAACAAAAACTGCAGTCGCTGAAAACGCAGCTTAACTATCACGGCCACCTCTATTACGTTGAAGATAAACCGGAACTGCCGGATGCGGAATACGACCGTATGATGCAGGAGCTATTGGCGATTGAGGCGAAACATCCTGAACTGGTGACAGCTGATTCGCCAAGCCAGCGTGTCGGTGGAGCGCCATTGGGTGCTTTTGAGCAGGTTCGCCATGAAATCCCGATGCTGTCTTTGGATAACGCGTTCGATGACGGCGAGCTGGAAGCGTTTGAAAAGCGTCTGCGTGACCGGCTGAATACCACAGAACGCTTTGTCTTTAGCTGTGAACCCAAACTCGATGGTCTGGCGGTCAGCCTGATGTATGAAAATGGGGTGCTGGTACAGGCGGCCACCCGTGGTGATGGCACAGTGGGGGAGAACATTACCCACAATGTGCGCACGATTCGCAACGTTCCCCTGCTGTTACAAGGTGAAGGCTGGCCAGTGCGCCTTGAAGTGCGCGGTGAAGTCTTTATGCCCAAAGATGGCTTTGAAGCACTGAACGAAAAAAATATCAAAAAAGGTGAAAAGACCTTCGCCAACCCGCGCAATGCCGCAGCGGGAAGCCTTCGCCAGCTTGACCCGAAAATCACCGCGACACGTCCACTTCGCTTTTACGCGTATTCCGTTGGCGTGATGTCTGAAGCTTTTGGTGATTCACATGTAGGCCGTCTGGAACAGCTCAAACAATGGGGCATTCCACTCAGCCCGGAAGTGAAAAAGGTCGATGGGCTGGAAAACGTCAAAGCCTACTATCAGGACATTGCCGCGCGCAGAAATGATTTGCCTTACGAAATTGATGGCGTGGTGATCAAAGTTGATAATATTGATACCCAGGAACGCCTTGGTTTTGTTGCCCGCGCGCCACGTTGGGCGATTGCCTACAAATTTCCTGCCCAGGAAGAAATCACGGTATTACAGGATGTGGAATTTCAGGTAGGCCGCACTGGGGCAATCACCCCCGTCGCCAAACTTGAACCTGTGTTTGTGGGGGGGGTGACCGTATCAAACGCAACACTTCACAACGCGGATGAAATTGCACGCCTTGGCGTAAAAATTGGCGATACCGTGATTATTCGCCGCGCAGGTGATGTGATCCCGCAAATTGTCAGTGTAGTGGAAAGCCGTCGTCCTGATGATGCCAAAGAGGTGGTGTTTCCCCATGAATGCCCGGTCTGTCAATCCCAGGTCGAGCGTGTAGAAGGCGAGGCTGTGGCGCGTTGTACCGGTGGCCTGATTTGCCGCGCCCAACGTAAGGAAGCTATCAAACACTTTTCATCACGTAAGGCGCTGGATATTGATGGCCTTGGCGACAAAATCGTTGAGCAACTGATTGAAAAAGAACTTATCAAGACACCGGCAGACTTGTTTAAGCTCACCGCTGGTCAGGTCACCATGCTTGATCGTATGGGACCGAAGTCAGCGCAAAACCTGGTTGATGCATTATCAAAAGCGAAAGAGACCACGTTGCCACGCTTTATTTATTCCCTGGGTATCCGTGAAGTGGGCGAGGCAACTGCGGCAAACCTGGCAAACCACTTCTTCACCTTTGAAGCGATTCGTGAAGCAACTGAAGAACAGTTGATAGAAGTGCAGGATGTGGGGGTGATTGTCGCCAAACATGTGGTGAATTTCTTCAATGAAGAGCACAACAAGACAGTCATTGATGCCTTGTTGGCGTGCGGTATTACCTGGCCTGCCATTGAGCAACCGGACGAGAATAAACCCCAGCCATTGGCGGGTAAAACCGTTGTTTTGACTGGTACTTTGTCTCAAATGTCCCGTAACGATGCCAAAGCTGCGCTTCAGGCGCTGGGTGCGAAAGTCACGGGCAGCGTTTCAGCAAAAACCGACTTGCTGATTGCTGGTGAAGCGGCGGGGTCAAAATTAACCAAAGCTCAACAGCTTGGCATTGAAATAGTGGATGAAGATGGAATGATGAGACTGTTGTCACGTTAATTTCAACCAACCTACTCCCTCTCTTACGCCGGCTTAATGCCGGCGTTTGCTATCCCGCATAATCACCGCTTTTGCGAGCCATCTTTAATAATTTTCACCTTGAATTTTCTGCTGCTTTATACCGCAAACCCAGTCTAATCACTTCTAAATCTAAGATGTGATAGTGATCTCAATAGGTATTCTTGGTTCGATTTTTAAATACAGGAATTCAATCAAATAGCTGAAAAATAATAATTTTTTATTTTTACTTTTGTTTTTTATCTAAATTGTCGATCTCGATCACGAACATAAGGGAACTTTGCACCGAGTCATATTTTTTTAATAACAAATAAAGTTCTCGTTGATGTTTTTTTATGTGCAAGTAGTCTGAGATTCATCGGTTGAGGGAGAGTTCAATCGGTGATGAAAAATCTAAAGCGATGAAAATGAAGCGTTTTAGAAAATCGAATAAACAAGTCATTGCTTCGGCGGCCAACCATAACAGCGATGACTTGGAATTCTGAAAAATCCCTTTTTAGGAGTTAATTCCATGGAAAAAATGTTTAAGCGTTCAGTATTGGGTGCAGCAGTAGCTCTGGCTGCAGTTTCTGGTAGCGCAAATGCCGCAATTGAGTTGGCAGGTGATGCGGTTCAACTCTACGGGCAAGCTGCTGGTAGCATCTTTATCTCCAGCCCAGACGGCAAAGACGACTCTGTTAAAGCTGACATCGAATCACGTATTGGCTTCCGTGGCCGTGTACAGTTTGAAGACTTCGGCCCTGACTTTATTTGGCAAATGGAAGGCGGCAATGCCAACAACGGCACTAACACTGGCGGTCTAGGTGCTCGCGATACCTTCTTGGGTTTCGACTTTGATGGTGTAGGTTCATTCAAGTATGGTCGTCAACTGGTAGCTGCTTATAACTACGTTGATTGGCCGCACTCTAACCCTGGTCTTGGCAATGTTTTTGATTGGAATAATGATATCGGTGCTGGCTTCAGTGACCGTGCTGACCATGTGTTACGTTTCGACTCAGCAAGCTTTGGCGGTTTTAACTTCCAAGCAACCGTAAGTGGTATGGGCGATTCAACTGATCAATTGGTTTCGAGCATCGCTGCTTCTTATTCTCAGGATATGTTTACAGTGCATGCCGGTGTATATGACCAAAAAGGTTGGGAAGAGAACGTTGCAGCAACAAAAGACTCTTACGAGTTCGATCCTGAAACAGGTGAAAAGAAACTTGTTCCAGGTAAGGCGGCTTCTATAGATAAGAAGGGCGACTTATCTTACTACATCGTCGGTGGTGCATTGTATCTCGGTGACGTAACTCTGACTGCTGCATTTAAATCAATGGAAAATGGCGTGACAAATGCCGAGCAAGATGCATATTCCGCAACTGCCCAATACATTGCTAACGGCCAATATGTATTCAAGCTGGGTTACGCTGCAACTACCGATTCTGACAACAAAGTTGGTTACACTCAGGATGATTCTGACACTGCAATCACCGGTCGCATCGGTTACCTTTTGCCAAGCGCATATTTGTACTTCGATGTACGTAACTATGACATGGCAAGCTACAACAAAGATGACAAGAAGTTTGAAGAAAACAAAACTACAAACTTCCTGATCGGTGCTGAATACTACTTCTAAGTTTTGAAGCATTCGTAGTACTATTGATGCGGGCGTCATATGACGCTCGCTTTTTTCATGGAGGGCTGTATGAAACGTATTTTCAAATCAATAGTTTTTCTTGGTGGATTAACCCCGCTGCTGGCTTTTTCACAAGTGACTATTAATCTCCACAAAGATGTAGAAGCACTTGTCGTTAATGGTGAAGCTCTTCCTATTTCAGTAATATCAAAATCTAAATTTGAATTAGAAAATGGCACAAACCAGCTTGTGGTTCGTGTTTCTAAGCTAGTTTCTTCTGGTTCTGAGTTTGATAAATTTAAGACAGACCCTTTAGTGATCACCTTTGATGCGAGCGACACCGATCTGACGATAATGCCTTCACGAGATATCACCGCAGAGCGCCAAATAAAAGACTTTAAGCAAAACCCTTCATTTACATTGGTCAGTTTAAACGGTAATCAAATCGAGTCTGAACAAGAAATTTTGCCTGCAGGCCCAGGTTTTTTACGCGATTATGAAAGAGAACTGGTTAAGTTTAATGAAAAACGTGGTTTAAGTTACAGCAAGTCTATGGCTGACACCAAAGCTGAGGCGTCCTCCGACATCAATGAAAAATCTAACTCATCGGTTTATCCTGTCAAAAATGCTGAACTGTCCAATGAGAACGCTTTAATTTTGATGCAAGCTGACTTTTTGAGAATGAGCGCAGAAGAGCAGAAAAAATTCTTGAGTTGGGCAGTGCAGAATGTTCGATCTTGAGTCCGGAACATCATACGCAATGAAGCAGGCTTTAAGCCTGCTTTGCTATTTTTAATGTTGCTACGTCAGAACTGGTTGCCCGGGTTTCTATCAAAACTACCACCTTCTGCAGTGCATAAAAGGGTAGGGATATATTGGGTTTTCCCGCCGCTCATCTTACATTTTACTAAGGGGCCTGCCTGCGTCGCCCATCCACCAGAGCTATTGGCCTGAGCATTTACGCTGATAACAGAAGTAAAACCCACTATAGCAATCAAAGCTACTAGCTTTTTCATCATTGTTCTCCTGACTATTTGTTATATGACTCGCAATTATGTTAGAGGTATTTTACATTTTTTGTTGATAAATAAGATGTGAACCTTATTTTTCGTCTCGAAGCTAAACGTGTGCAGATAAGCCCATGAACGTCACCCGTTTGTAAATATCCTCAGCAGCAGAGATTGTTCACTTCAGTCTGTGCGCTTACAATAAGCGCCAATCGGAAATGCCTCCGTTCAATTTAACAACGCTAAACGTTATAGGATTAACATGACAGTTAAAACTCGTTTTGCTCCAAGCCCAACAGGCTTCTTGCATGTAGGTGGTGCCCGTACTGCACTGTATTCATGGCTTTGCGCCAAACACGCTGGCGGTGAATTCGTCCTTCGTATTGAAGACACTGATCTTGAGCGTTCAACCCAAGAAGCTATCGATGCGATTATCGAAGGGATGGAGTGGCTGGGTCTTGATTGGGATGAAGGTCCTTATTATCAAACCAAGCGTTTTGATCGCTACAACGAGGTTATCGATCAATTGCTGGCTGAAGGTAAAGCTTACAAATGCTATGCGCCGAAAGAGTTGCTTGACGAAATTCGTGAAGAGCAAATGGCAGCTGGCGTGAAGCCCCGTTACGATGCAACTCACCCCAAAGTGATGGCTGCGAATGAGGCGGCGACGGAAGACTCGCCATTTTGCGTCCGTTTCCGTAACCCGAAAGAAGGCTCTGTGGTTTTTGAAGATAAAATCCGCGGCCGTATTGAAATTGCAAACAGTGAACTGGATGATCTTATCATTCGCCGTACTGATGGCAGCCCAACCTATAACTTCTGTGTGGTGATTGATGACTGGGACATGGGTATTACTCAGGTCGTTCGTGGTGAAGACCATATCAACAACACGCCCCGTCAAATCAACATCTATAAAGCAATTGGTGCACCAGTGCCTGAGTTTGCGCACTGTTCTATGATCCTGGGGGACGACGGTGCGAAGCTGTCTAAACGCCATGGTGCAGTCAGTGTCATGCAATATCGTGATGAGGGCTATTTACCACAGGCGTTGCTGAACTATCTGGTGCGTCTGGGTTGGTCTCATGGCGATCAGGAAATCTTCTCATTGGAAGAAATGATCAATCTGTTCAGCCTTGAGTCAGTCAGCAAATCAGCGTCTGCGTTTAACACCGATAAGTTACTGTGGTTGAACAACCATTATATTAAAACATCCGAGCCAGAGTACGTCGCCAAATACCTGCAATGGCATCTTGATGCAAAAGGCATTGATACTGCCCACGGACCGGCAATTACAGATGTGATCAAGCTGGTGGGTGAACGCTGCAACACCTTGGTTGAACTGGCTGAACAGTGTCGCTACTTCTATCAGGATTTTGATGCGTTTGAAGCTGATGCTGCGAAGAAGCATCTTCGCCCTGTGGCAAAAGAGGCATTGGCGCTGGCATTGGCAAAAGCGGAAAGCTTGGGCGAATGGACCACTGCAAACCTTCATCAATTGATTGCGGATGTTTGTGCAGAGCTTGAGCTTGGTATGGGCAAGGTTGGCATGCCGCTTCGTGTTGCTATTACGGGACAAGGCCAGTCACCGTCTGTTGATGCAGTCATGACGCTGGTGGGCAAAGAGCGTGTTGTATCCCGCATCAAACAGGCACTCCAGTTTATTGCTGAGCGCGAAGCCCAGTAATCACCGACTTTCTTGCTCTTCGTAAAGCCCTCGAAAATATCGAGGGCTTTTTTGTCAGATTGTCCGATAGATGTGGAGACTTCTCAATAAGAAATGAGAGACAGGTCAACCTATTAGATATTCTTTTTACCTCGACATAAAAAGGTTCCCACATTTACACGTTTTTTCCGTGATACAGATCTATTGAAGGAAGAGAAAGGTAAAATTTACCTTCTTTTTATGTTTTGGATTTTGCTTAATTAATTGATTTGAAAGGTAATATATTAATTTATGCTTTGATTTTGAAGCATTTCAAACTTCTTAAAGCCTCAGGTTTTATTTTTATTGCTCCGAATTAAGCTTTCGCCTCGTTGATATATGAAATCAATAAACAAAATCGGTGTCGTTTGCTTTCGGCGGCCAACTAAGAGCAAACGCAACTCTCTGCCGGTAAAACACTTTTTAAGGAGTTTTCCATGGAAATAGCTTTCAAACGTTCTTTGTTAGGTATGGCTGTAGCGGTAGCTGCCGTTTCTTGTTCAGCAAATGCAGCAATTGATCTGCATGGCGAAGCCGTACAGCTTTATGGTCAAGCAGCAGGCTTCATGCATTTAACAAATCCAGAAGTCGGAGATAGCGCCGCGCAAGCGGTTATCGAATCACGTGTTGGTTTTAAAGGCCGAGTCGCATTTGATGATTTTGGCCCAGACTTCATTTGGCAAATAGAAAGTGGCGATGCTAACAATACTGATTATGGCGCATTCGGTATGCGCGATACATTCCTTGGCCTAGATTTTGATGGTGTTGGTAGCTTCAAATTTGGTCGTCAGTTAATCGCTGCATACAACTATGTCGATTGGCCGCATTCTAACCCTGGTCTAGGGAACGTATTTGATTGGCATAACGCGTTAGGTGAAGTAAAAGACGGAAAACCAACTGGCATAGCTTTTGAAGATCGTGCAAATAATGTATTCCGTTTTGATTCTGCAACTTGGGGTGGTTTTAATTTCCAGGCTACCCTGAGTGGCATGGGATCAACCACCGATGCTTTAGTTGCTAGTATTGCGACTTCCTACTCAACTGATATTTTTAGTGTTCATGCTGGTTACTATGATCAAGGCAAATACACGGTAGATGTGGCCGCTACGGATCCGTCTTGGGTTTACAATAAAGATAAAGATGAGTGGGAAAGTAAGCCAGGTACGCCAAAAGGAACCAAAGAGGCTGGCGACATTTCTTACGCTATCGTTGGTGGTAGTGTGTTCCTAGGTGATGTTACCCTGACTGCCGCGTGGAAACACATGGAGAATGGCCTGACAGATAACAGCCAAGATGCATACTCTGCTACTGCACAATATGTAATTGACGGAACCTGGGTTCTAAAAGCAGGTTATGCCGCAACGTCCGATACGGATAAAGGTATTGACGATGGTTCTCAGGCAATTACAGGTCGTCTCGGCTACTTGTTGCCAAGTACTTACTTGTATATGGATGTGCGATCATATGATTACTATGGTGCAAACGAAGATAATGATGGCACTAATATCCTGATTGGTGCTGAGTACTACTTCTAACCTATTAAATCGTTTTCCTTACTTTTGACGGGTCTTTGTGGCCCGTTTTTCTTTCCTTGGAATGAGAGAAGGAAAAGGCTTAAGCTGAAGGGTATGAGTGGACGATTATAAGGGAAATCAATGGCGCTCCCACAGGGACTCGAACCCCGATCGGTCGCTTAGGAGGCGACTGCTCTATCCTGTTGAGCTATGAGAGCATTGGGCACCGATTCTGGGTAATGTCAGTGCCAGGCTGTTAGTATACCCAATTGTTTCCCAACGTTAAGGTTTTAAAAGTCTTACTGTGTGTGTTTGGTCACCAAATCACCGATCTGGATGCTGCCGCCAAATTCTACCGGTGCAACGGCCACTTCTGCAGAGCTTTCATACACCCGGGTGACAGTCAGCTCGATTTCACTTTTCTTCAACTGGGTGCGGTACATGCCGTATTGGTCGGTAAACGAAGCATTGTGCCATACGGCCAGTTTGTCTCCATGCTTCACACCATGGAGACGCCCGGCATTGATTTGCCCTGTTTGACCATTCATGGAAACGATTTCCGGTGTCGCTGCATGGCAGGCTAAGTTGCTTTCCAAATCCAGTAAGATATTGCGACTCATGCGCTGCGCCATTTCACCATAGGGTGACGCCCAGAAGCGCGCCGTTTTGGTATCTACCTTACTGTTACGTTCAAACGGCCAGGCGGCGATGTCACGATAGATGTTCTGATAAATTACCTCACCGGATTTTCCATCCAGCACATCAATAGAAAGCGCCAGTTGCCGGTTTGTCTGATCGTTTCTCAGTAGATTTTGATCAATCGTTGCTGTCATGTCTGTGATGGTGCCGACAAGCAGGTACTGTGCGCCTGTGTCTTCCGCCACCATTGCGGCAACATTTGGCTGGGTCGGGGAAATGGCATAAGGCGTGATCCCCTGAACGACAAAGCTTTGTCCCTGTGTCTCAAACTGGCGCTGTAAAAGAACCGTGAAGTCATCGCCAAACTGGAAAATACCACCCAAGGCGGCATGTTGGGGAGAAACAATATCAAACCTTCCCATCAACAACCCTTTTTTGTATTGGTGCTTGTGGCAAGCATTTGCCGTTGGGTAGATGTCTATCCGCGCTGTCAATTTCATGACGCCGCTTCTTTCTTTCGTTTCCAGCACCTGAATATGGCGGATTTCGTCGCCACTGAACAAATAGTTGTCTTTGGCTTCTTTTAAATAAGGACGAATTGCCGTCAGGCCGGCAATGTCAGCACCGGAGAATTTTAATGCTTGGTAAATGGCATCTTCGAGCGCACGTTCCCTTGCTTGCTCCCCACTCTCTAACACTGTGCTGACCCCGGTGACTTGATACCATGCGGCGTTGACAGACGCGGATGCCAGCGCGATACAAGCGACCAGAGGCTTAAGAATTTTATTGCGCATAACCTAGAGTTCCAATAATAGGTATAAAAATTGCTAGACCAGAATACATCGCTCAAAAAGCGGCAAGGTGGTTAGCCAAAAAAGCGAAAACATAACCACTGAATGCAAATAATGTTCCTGAAAATAGGGAAGAATCGTGGACTTGGGCTTTGCCCCTCACGTCATCGGTCAGCCTTTAAATGTGTCCGGAGCCAGACAATAATGAAAAACTGGATAGTGATATTACTGAGTCTAGCAACCATATCTTGTGCTTATCACCCGATCTATAACGGTAAAGAACCGTACTCGGGGAGCAAGTTTCTGTTACAGCAAACCCCACGACACACGTTGGATTACTTTATCGACGGTTTGGCGGATGAGTTGCTGGAAACCAACAACTATCTGACAGCAAGAACCCCGATGGCGGTGGTCTCTTTTGTTGATGTTGAAGAAATGGATGAAACCAACTGGCTGGGGAATTCTGTGACTGAAGGCATGATTTACCAGATGCAGCGCCGTGGATTCACGCTTATTGACTTTAAAAATACCGGGTCTATCCGTGTGACCAAAGAAGGCGATTTTTCTCTGAGCCGCGATTGGAAAGAATTGCACCCTGAGCAACAAATTGATTACGTGCTGACGGGCACGATGTTGCGACAGGGCGGCGGTGTATTGGTGAATGCAAGAATTATTGGTATGCGCTCCCGTGTGGTTGTTGCGTCGGCGCAGGGCTTTCTTCCTTCCGACCGTATAGGGCGTGATATTGATACATTACGTAAAGTGCGTATAGAAGACGGCGTGATCATTCGTGGTGATCAGCGCAAACACCCCACCGACACCATTATTTTGAAACCATAACTCAGGAGCGAGTATGAAAACCTGGTTATCCCTGGCAATGCTGCTGGTATTGACCGCTTGCCAACCTATTACCCAAATTCGTTCAGATGAGCTGTTGACTGCGGTGGGGACAGCGTCAATCAGTGCTCAACGGGGTAAAACCGAAGAAGAGAAGCAATTTCGAGCAATGCGCGCTTCGAAGTTGGAAGCGTATAAAGAACTGTCAGAACAAGTTTATGGGATCCGTGTCGGCGGCAATACCCAAATTGACGATCAACAGCTTGGCGTGGACAAAACCCACGGGGCATCAGACGGCATCATTCGTGCGGCAGAAGTGGTTGCCAGCTATAAAGTGGGCGACAGCTATGTAACTGAGCTTCAGTTGAATTTACGAAAGATGAGGAAAATGGCTGAGTATGGTGAGTCGCACCATGTGCCGAGAAACGATGCGATCATTTTCTGAGATCCAAAATCCCCTAAGGTTTACACGAAAAAAGCAGCATTAAGCAGCTTTTTTGATGCGTTTTGGAAGGTATTTGGACGAAATCAGGCTTTGATGTTGGTGCCAAGTGTGCGGCTGCCTGATGCTTGACCATCGGCATCATAAGTCATTTCATTTTTGCCGGCAGCTTCCTGGAACAGGTTACGAAGTTTGTGCATGCTCAACTGAGCCCGTTGCAGCGCGACACCATTCACGTCGTTTAGCTGGTGGCATTTTTCCAGGGAAGATTGGATTGTGGCAATCATTGCTTGGTTATCGTCAGATAACGATTGCAGCTCTGGGCATTTTGCCAACTGTGCATCTCGTAATTGGATAGCTTGGATCAGAGAGAGCTTGTGTTTAGCGCAGGCGTCAATATCGGCAGCTTTTCTGGAGGCAATGGCCGTGGTTTCCTGTTCCATAACGTCTAGTAGCGCGTTGACGTTGTCTGCCTGAACCTGAAGAAGTTGCTCAAAAGTGAAGGCCTCAGACATGGTAAGTTATTTCATCCCACGAAGATCGTCTTCGTGTTTCATCATATTTTCAGCCAGCCGATCGGCGTCGACTTTATAAGAGCCGTTTGCGATAGCAGCTTTGATGGCAGCGACTTTTGCGCTGTCGAAATGGGTCTCACTGGCCATCTGCTGGTTTAGCGCGCCAATTGCACGGCTTTCGTCACTCATAGAAAACGCATCGCCACGATGATTGCGCACTTCACCAGCCGAGCTGTTTTCAGCGGGACTGCTTTGGGTCTTGCTTTGGTTGCTTCTGTTCGTGCTCAATGGCTGACCAGAACGCAGATGATCGATACTTGCCATAATAAAGCCTTATCTTTGTCCGAACCTTCTGTTGCTCACGGTATCGGCCGCATTACTATGAACTTTAGCACTTAATTGCGCCTTGTTAGAATTTTACTATCACCTGACCGACTGCTGTAATTGTACCATCGACGATTCGGTTCGACTTAGTATTGCGGACTTTAATTTGTTCTCCGAGAGCGCCGTCACTTAATGCCGTGCCTTTTGCAATAATATTCAGTCCGTTACCCGCTGCTGTGATGATAACCTCGTCATTGCGGCAAACCATACAAATATCATTGCCGCTGATGGGCTCACCAATCCCCACAACGCGCTTCACCCGGGAACCGAGAAGAGTGGCGTTGTCAGTATACGTTTGACCGCGCTGGAAACGGGCATCGACCAGTTGGATAATCAGATCCTCTTTGGCAATCGTCACGCCACGATCAAGTGGCCTTTTTGCCACAACAACCGGTGTCAGCAAGCGGATCTGTACAGGCACATAGACCTGCCAGTTATCTTCTTTGCAGCTCACCAGAACGGTCACACTTTTGTTGAGGGATTGACGTCCCGGCACCTCTGTTTGCAAAGGCGAAGGGCAGTGGGAAAGCTGTAACCGGCTATCCAGGTTGCCAGCACGGACCTCAAGTTCACCATATTCCGGTGCAGTGATCAGTGTCTCGACATACGTTTCGGCAGCTTCTTTTACTGTATCGAGTTGACTTGACGGTGCAGCGGCTATAATTGAGCTAAAGCTATAAATAAATGTGCCGATAAAGAGCCAGACTAATCGTTGATAACACATATGTCACATATTGGTTAGTGTGGTGAATTTAGATGCAGTGAGTCTTTCAATTCGCATGCCAACATGTGTGGAACAAGGAAGTTGCTTGCTGCAATACGATAACTAGAACAGGGCAAATGGAGTTTATCTTATGTCGGGGATTCTTGATACGGTCAATCAGCGTACCCAACTGGTCGGACAAAACCGCTTGGAGCTGTTGACCTTTCGTTTGATGCGTAAGCAGCGATACGGCATCAACGTTTTTAAAGTAAAGGAAGTACTCCAGTGCCCTAAGCTGACTTCCATGCCCAATCTTCACCCACTCGTAAAGGGGGTTGCCCACATCCGTGGGCAAACTATCTCAGTTATTGATATGAGCCTTGCGACGGGGGGGTTGCCTATCACGGATCCGGAAAACCGTTTTATCATCATTTCTGAGTTCAACCGTTCAACCCAAGGTTTTTTAGTCGGCTCTGTCGAACGTATTGTTAACATGCATTGGGAAGCGATTTTGCCACCACCAGAAGGTACCGGTAGCTCTAACTACCTGACAGCAGTCACTGAAATCGAGGGTGAGCTTGTCGAGATCCTTGATGTTGAAAAAATCCTGAACCAGATTTCGCCTGTCAATGAAGAAATCAGTGAAGAACTGTTGGCGAACAAGCCTGTGTTCGAAGAAGGAGGCTCAGAGCCAACCACTGTGTTAGTTGCGGATGACTCGAGCGTCGCACGCCGTCAGGTGAAGCGGGCCGTAGAAAGTATTGGTTACAATGTTTTGCTTGCCCACGATGGTCGCGATGCCCTCGAAAAACTGCAAGGCATGACGGCAGACGGTACCATCAGTGATTTGGCGCTTGTTATCTCTGATATTGAGATGCCAGAGATGGATGGTTACACCTTAACAACTGAAATTAAAAAAGATGCTAACCTCAAAGATCTTCATGTAGTATTGCACTCCTCATTAAGTGGTGTCTTCAATGAAGCGATGGTGAAGCGCGTTGGAGCAGATGCATTCATTGCCAAGTTTGACCCGGATGAACTGGGTGCAGCTGTGATGAGCGCGGTAAAAGGTCAAGAAGACTAATCCATGACGAATATAGCGATTACAGATCAAGAGTATCGTGATTTTTGTAAATATCTCGAAAACAAATGCGGCATCGTGTTGGGTGACAGTAAGCAGTACCTTGTAAGAAGCCGACTCAGCCCGCTTCTTACTCGCTACAAACTGGCCTCGATGTCCGAACTGTTTCAACTTGTTCTAACAAACCGTAACCGCGATTTGGCGGTGTCAGCCATTGACGCCATGACGACAAATGAAACCTTGTGGTTTCGGGATGCCTACCCGTTTGAAGTATTGGCAAACCGTTTGTTGCCGGAAGTGGCGCAAAGTAAAAGGCCAATCAAAATCTGGTCTGCGGCCAGTTCTTCAGGACAGGAGCCGTACTCTATCGCCATGACCATTCAAGAAGTTCAGGCGAAAAAACCGGGTATGCTGGGAAATGTTTCGATTACTGCGACAGACATTTCGTCCACCATGCTCGAAAACTGCCGCGCCGGTGTTTATGACAACCTCGCACTTAGCCGAGGTCTATCGCCTGAGCGGAAACGCCAGTTTTTTGAAGATGCCGGTGAAGGGCGAATGAAAGTGAAAGAGACGCTCAAGCGCATGGTCACTTTCAAACCGCAAAACCTGATGGAAAGCTATGGCATGCTGGGCAAATTCGATATCATTTTTTGCCGCAATGTATTGATTTACTTCTCTCCAGAGATGAAATCTAAAGTGCTCAACCAGATGGCTGGCAGTCTCAACCCCGGGGGCTACTTGTTGCTGGGGGCGTCTGAGTCTTTAACCGGCCTGACGGACAGGTTTGAGATGATTCGGTGTAACCCCGGTATTATCTATAAACTTAAATAAGGCAGAGCTCCTCATTCACTAAAGCTCCTCACAGAAAAAGCGGCACAGATGTTGCCGCTTTTTTGTGCTTGTATTCCCTGACTTACCCATAATCCTTTCAATTCATTGTCTTTAAAACATAAATAATCCCAAGTGTGTAGGCGATAAAGTTGGCATCCAATTTGCAAAATATCCAGCATAAGATTTTGGAGGTGCCACATGGCGATAACATTCGACAAAGCGCTTGGCGTTCATCAACACACGGTGGGAGTGCGTGCTCAACGGGCGGAAACGCTGGCGAGTAACCTGGCGAATGCCAATACTCCAGGCTATAAAGCGCAGGATGTTGATTTCGAACAGGCACTGCAGGCGGCAACCTCTGGGGCAAACTTTGGCCTGAGTCGTACCAATGAGCGGCATATCCCTGCCTCCTCACAGATCACTGGCCAGAAAATGTACCGCATTCCAAACCAGCCTGATACTGGCGATGGCAACACTGTGGACGCGCAAGTAGAGCGTAACCTGTTTATGCAAAACGCGCTTGAGTATCAGGCGTCATTGGACTTCCTTGGATCCAAGTTCAAAAACATGTCCAAGGCGTTGAAAGGGGAATAATGGATGAGTCTTTTTAATGTGTTCAACGTAACCGGTTCTGCCATGAGTGCAGAGTCAGTCCGACTTAACACCACATCCAGTAACCTGGCGAATGCCAACTCTGTCAGCAGCTCTGCCGCTGAAACGTACAAAGCGCGTCATCCTGTTTTTGCCGCTGAACTTAACCGTTTCCAACAAGGCGCGAGTGTCCCTGTACAGGTAAAAGGCATTGTTGAAAGCCAGAAACCGCTGCGCGCAGAGTATAACCCTGAACACCCAATGGCGAATGCGGATGGTTATATTTACAAGCCAAATGTCAACGTGATGGAAGAGATGGCCAATATGATTTCGGCCTCCCGTTCTTATCAAACCAACGTAGAAGTTGCGGAAGCCAGCAAGCAAATGCTGATGCGCACCCTACAAATGGGCAAATAAGGTAGGAGTAAGGCACTATGAATCCTATTGACGGCGCAGGTGGAGCAGGGAGCTATATCGACCAGCTCAAAGCGCTGCAAGAAAAACAACGTGCAGAGCGTGGTGATACTGGTGAAAAAGTCACAGGCCAGACTGACCTTAAGCAAGAAGATTTCCTGTCATTGCTGACCAAGCAACTGGCAAACCAGGATCCATTCAAACCGGTGGACAATGAGCAGATGATTGCCCAGATGGCATCATTCGCGACTGTCGACGGTATTGGCAAAATGAACGAACAGTTTGGCTCCCTGAATGCTGCGATGACATCCAGCCAGGCGCTGCAAGCCTCTT
The DNA here is from genome assembly GCF_000176515.1 of Grimontia hollisae CIP 101886. Lineage (GTDB taxonomy): Bacteria > Pseudomonadota > Gammaproteobacteria > Enterobacterales > Vibrionaceae > Enterovibrio > Enterovibrio hollisae. Next base: position 998,350 of record NZ_ADAQ01000013.1, on the reverse strand, counting down.
CTCTGGTTGGGCAAGATGTATTGGTGCCGGGCAATGAAGGGTTTAAATCTGTAGAGGGGGGTATTGCCGGTATGGTGAAACTGCCGCAGGCGCTGAATGATGTGATTGTCCGCATCCAGAATGCCCGCGGTGAACTATTGAGAACGTTCAATATGGGCGCCAAGTCGCCTGGTGATCACCGGGTCGAGTGGGACGGCAAAGATGATGCCGGCAATCCACTGCCGGAGGGCAATTACACCATGAACGTCAGTGGCAACATTGATGGCAAGTCTCAGGATCTTGAACTTTCTACTTACGCAAACGTAAACAGTGTGTTGTTGGGGAATGGTGACGGCAACGTGATGTTGAACATCGCCGGGTATGCATCTCCGGTCAAACTCACCGAAGTGCTTGAAGTAGGCAAATCCAGTCTTGGCAACGTGAGCAAGGGCTAAAGGACAGAGGAGTTCCAGCAATGGCTTTAAATATCGCACTGAGTGGCCTGGCGGCGGCTCAAAAAGACATGAACACCACCAGTAATAACATTGCGAACGCCAATACTTTTGGTTTCAAAGAGTCGCGTGCTGAGTTTGGTGATGTGTACTCTGCATCTATCTTTTCTAACGCAAAGACCACCACAGGTAGCGGTGTACAAACCTCGATTGTGGCGCAACAGTTCCACGAAGGTTCCAGTATATATACCAATAACCCGCTGGATTTGCGTATCAGCGGTAACGGTTATTTTTCCGTGGCGAATGACAAGCTGGCGACCCAGGATAACGTGTTGACCCGCAATGGCGCTTTCCATCTGGATAAGGACAATAACATCGTTAACTCTGAAGGGCAGTTCCTGCTGGGTTACAACGTTGACAGTGAGACCTTACAGGTTGGCTCTTTTGAACCACGGGCACTGAACGTGCCCGATCAGTTTGGCCAACCCCGAGCGTCTGAAAATGTCGAGATTGGCCTCAACTTGCCGGCGGGTGGTTCGGAAAAAGATCCTGCTCTGTTTAACCCTGAAGATCCTGATACCTATAACAAATCAACTTCAGCGACGATTTTTGACTCACTGGGCCAACCATACAAATTGACCACTTACTACGTCAAAGATAACGTCACCCCGAACAAATGGGCGGTATATTACACAGCGACAGATGCCACTGGTGAGAAACCCCTTAGCCTGACCTCCGGTGAATTCACCAGTGCAAGCGGCCAAGTGGGTCACTCTGTCCAGTTTAACAGTGATGGTTCAGTCAATGCTGTCAATGGTGGTGCACCCATCCAAACCGTTGAGTTTGGTCCAGGTGGCGCTGGTCTTGAGATGAATGGCGCGGATGGGACGCAATCCCTGACCATCAACTTTGAAGAGCCTACCCAGTATGCGTCGCCTTTCGAGATGCGCAGGTTCACAGAAGATGGTGCAACCACAGGGTATCTGGCGAAAGTCGATATTGACCCGAAAGGCACCATTATGGCGACATACAGCAACGGTGAAAACGTGGCGCTGGGCCGTGTCGCTATGGTGCGCGTTTCGAACCAGCAAGGTCTTTCGCAGGCAGGGAACACCCAGTGGAAAGTGACCCAGCAATCCGGTGAAGCAATATGGGGCGAGGCCATGCAGGGTGCGTTCGGTAAAGTGAAAAGCGGTACTATCGAACAATCCAACATTGACATGACCCAGGAGCTGGTGGACCTCATCACTGCCCAGCGTAATTTCCAGGCCAACTCCCGTTCGCTGGAAGTGGGTAACCAGATGCAGCAAACGATTCTACAGATTCGTTAAGCATTGGTTTGAGTCCTTTTGCCGCCCGATCGCCGGGCGGCAATTCTTTTCCTAACACTGCTTTTTTCTACCCCTCTTTCTCGTCAAATCCCTCTCTAACATGTTGTAATTTAGCGGCATCATATTCTGGCACTCTTCTTGCTTTACTGATTGCATAAGCGAGAGGAGAACGTCTGAATGGATCGCGCATTATTTCTCGCCATGAGTGGCGCCAAACAAGATATGCAAGCGTTGCAACTGCGTGCCAATAACCTGGCGAACGCCAGCACCACCGGCTTTCGTGCCGATCTGGAGCAAGCCCGCTCGATGCAGGCATATGGTGAAGGCTTGCCTACCCGGGTGTTCAATATGACAGAGCGTCCCGGTTACAGTTTTGCCCAAGGTTCAACCATTACCACTGGCCGCGAACTTGACGTGGCGATAAAAGGTGACGGCTGGCTGGCGGTATTGGATGGCACCGGTCAGGAAGGGTATACCCGCGTGGGGAACCTGAAAGTTGATCAGACGGGCATGCTGCAAAACGGCCATGGTCACCTGATTCTGGGGGAAGGCGGCGCGCCAATTTTCCTACCACTGCCGGTATCCAAGATTGAAATCGGCTCTGACGGCACGGTGTCTGTGTTGCCTCAGGGCGCGCCACCGGAAGCGATGGAAGAAGTGGATCGCATTAAGCTTGTCCGCCCAAATAACGAAGAGCTTTTCAAAGACAAAAATGGTGTCTTCAAACCGGTGAATCCTGGCACCATTTTTGAAGCTGATGCAGGCGTTTCCCTGCTGACGGGGGCGCTGGAAGGCAGTAACGTCAATCCTATCAATGAAATGACCGGGCTTATCGACCTTCAACGTCACTTTGAAATGCAAGTCAAACTAATGAAAACCGCAGAGGAAATGGATCAAGCCTCCAACTCTCTGCTGCGCATGGGTTAATTGAGAGGAATTCAGTATGCATCCTGCATTGTGGGTGAGTAAAACCGGCCTGGACGCACAACAGACCAATATTTCGACCATTTCGAATAATCTGGCGAACGCCTCAACGGTTGGCTTTAAAAAGTCCCGCGCGGTTTTTGAAGATCTGTTTTATCAAAACATCAACCAGCCGGGTGGCCAATCCTCCCAGAACACGGAACTGCCCAGTGGCCTGATGTTGGGTGCTGGTTCCAAAGTGGTGGCAACGCAGCGCGTTCACACCAACGGCAACGTTCAAACCACCAATAACGCGCTTGACCTGATGATTGAGGGCGATGGTTTCTTCCAGATTTTGCTGCCAGACGGTAATATCGGCTACCAACGTAACGGCCAGTTCACGCTGAACGATGAAGGCGTGATTGTGACATCCGGTGCTGGTTATCCGCTGGAGCCAGAAATTGTGGTGCCACCAGATGCAATTCAGGTGACTGTTGGCACCGACGGTGAAGTCTCAGCCAGATTACGTGGACAACAGGAAAATGCCATTCTTGGCCAGATCACCACCGTTGATTTTATCAACCCGGGTGGCCTTGAGCCGATTGGCCAGAATCTTTACCTGCCTACAGGCGCCAGTGGTGACCCACAAGAGGGTGTGCCAGGGCTTGACGGATTGGGCAGCGTCAGACAATCAATGCTGGAAACCTCCAACGTAAACGTAACCGAAGAATTAGTGAACATGATCGAAGCGCAACGGGTTTATGAAATGAACTCTAAGGTGATTTCGTCTGTCGATCAGATGTTGAGTTACGTCAACCAGCAACTTTAAGGGAGTAACGCGCGGATGAAAAAGCTCATTGCGACAGCCATGATGTTGGCAACTGTATCAGGGTGTACCTTGTTAAATACCGACACATTGCTGGGACAAAACCAGAATGAAGTCGTGCAGGGAACAACGGAAACGGATGCGGTTGAAGGCAGTACCAATCCGGGCAATGAAGGCCTGATTGGCTTGCTGCGTGAGCGTGAAGACCCAGTAGCTGGTGATCCGAGCTGGGCACCTCTTTATCCTGTGCGCCAGCCGGAACATTACACCACCGCAACCGGTTCTCTGTTCAGCGCAGTCAGTGCGCAGGATCTTTATGATGACACCAAGCCCCGCAGCATTGGCGACATCGTCACAGTGATGCTGGAAGAGAAAACGCAGGCGAAAAAGAGCGCCAGCAGCGATGCGGCAAAATCCAGCGACCTGAGCATGGATCCGCTGGAATTGGGTGGCGAGGAAATCACTATTGGCGAGCGTAACCTGTCGTATGCGGCTGCCCATGACAATTCAACCAGTGGCTCAACCAGTGCAGATCAGAGCAACAGCATTTCCGGTTCGATTTCGGTGGAAGTGGTGGACGTCATGTCTAACGGCAACCTGCTGATCCGGGGAGAGAAGTGGCTGACACTGAACACCGGTGATGAATATATACGCTTGAGCGGCACGATTCGTCCGGATGACATTACGCCGGAAAACACCATTGCCTCAACACGCATTTCCAACGCTCGCATTCAGTATTCCGGTACCGGGGATCGTCAGGATACGCAAGATCAGGGATTCTTGGCACGATTCTTTAATGTCGTTCTGTAGTACCTAACCCGGCTGCCGGAGATTTGACGTGAAGAGTTGGCTGAAGCTGTTTTTGATTGCCCTATTAATTGCACCCGCAGCACAGGCTGCGCGCATTAAAGATGTGTCGGAAGTTGCGGGAGTGCGCAGTAACCAGTTGGTGGGGTACGGGTTGGTGGTCGGTCTTGCCGGCACCGGTGAGAGCACCCCGTTTACCGATCAAAGCTTCAATGCGATGCTGAAAAACTTTGGCATCCAGTTACCGCCGGGCACCAAACCAAAAACCAAAAACGTGGCGGCTGTTGCCGTCAGTGCTGAATTGCCGCCGTTTGCCAAGCAAGGCCAGAAAATTGACATCACGGTTTCTTCTATTGGTTCAGCGAAAAGCCTTCGTGGCGGTACTTTGGTACAAACCTTCCTCAAAGGCCTGGACGGTAAAGTGTATGCAGTGGCACAGGGTAACCTGATTGTCGGTGGCTTCAGTGCAGAAGGTGCCGACGGTTCATCCATCGTCGGTAACACGCCCACTGTGGGCCGGGTGACAAATGGCGCAACCGTGGAGCAGGAAGTGCCTTCACCGTTTGGCCGGGGTGATCATATTACCTTTAACCTGTTTGAATCCGATTTTACTACTGCCCAGCGTATGGCCGATTCCATTAACAGCTTCCTTGGACCGAATACCGCTTCTGCTATGGATGCCGCTTCTGTGCGTGTCCGTGCGCCGCGCGATCTGTCCCAGCGTGTTGCCTTCCTGTCTACCGTTGAAAATCTCGAGTTCGTACCGGCAGATGCGGCGGCAAAAATTATCGTTAACAGCCGCACCGGAACGATAGTGGTGGGGCAAAACGTGCGCCTTCGCCCTGCAGCAATTACCCATGGCGGTATGACAGTGACCATTAATGAAAACCTGCAAGTCAGCCAGCCGGGGGCTTTCTCCGGGGGGGAAACGGTGGTGGTGCCAGATTCCGGAGTGGAAGTAACAGAGGAAGATGGCCGTATGTTCCATTTCAAACCGGGTGTCACACTGGATGATTTGGTCCGTGCTGTGAACGGTGTCGGCGCGGCACCTTCGGATCTGATGGCCATCCTGCAGGCACTGAAACAGGCTGGTGCCATCGACGGTCAACTGATAGTGATTTAAGCCATGAAAGCACCTTTAGACACTGGATTTATCCACGATCTCAGCAGACTGGATGTTCTTCGCCAGAAAGCGGCGAGTGGTGAGCAATCAGATGATGCTCTGCGTGCGGCAGCCGAGCAGTTTGAAGCGCTGTTTACGCAAATGCTGTTTAAATCGATGCGCAGTGCCAATGAGGCATTCGAGTCGGATCTTATCGATAACCGCACTTCAAAATTTTATGAGCAAATGGCGGATGAGCAGCTTTCCAGTGCCCTTTCCCGTGAAGGCTCACTGGGGCTTGCTGATTTGATTATCCAGCAGTTTAAAGGGTTACAAAACAGCGAGCCGATGGATGTCGGCAACAACAGCGCCAGCGAACGTATTCGCCTGCAGCCCACAATGCCCCCCGCACCGAACATGACAGAAGATGAAGCCGCAGACCAAGTGCTGTCTCCACTTTCTGATGACACGGTGATTCCAAGCCCTCACATGCTGGCTCAACAGAATGCTGCGCCAAAAGTGGAAAGCAGCAAACCGTTTGAAACCCCTGATGAGTTTGTCAGTCGCCTGACACCTTATGCGAAAAAAGCGGCACGTGCGCTCGGTACTGACCCGGCTATTTTGATTGCCCAGGCGGCACTTGAAACAGGGTGGGGCAAGAAAGTGATTGCCAACGCCCGGGGCTCCAGCCACAACCTTTTCAACATCAAGGCAGATCCGCGCTGGGAAGGAAACAAGGTGGCGACCCAGACCCTGGAGTTCCATGATGATATCCCGGTGCAGGAAATGGCATCCTTCCGCGCTTATCCTTCCTATGAAGACAGCTTTGCTGACTATGTCAGCTTTCTGAACCGTAACCCGCGTTACACAACCGCGCTTCAGCAAACCGCAGAACCGGAACAGTTCATCCGGGGTTTGCATCAGGCCGGCTATGCGACTGATCCACAGTATGCTGACAAAGTGCTCAGCGTGTTTGACCGTGTGAAAGGCATGATGGCGCAATAAATATACCGCAGTAGGTAAAGGAGTGGTTGCGCTGTTAACGCACCCGACCGTATGGTTCCGGCCAGCCTGGCAATCATCGACGCTTGGCGACAATGGAAAGTGAAGGGAAATGACCGAACAGCAATCCAACCAGGACAACAGGCCAGAGCCTGCAGCACAGCCCCTCTCCCGTCATGCTAGGGGAGCTATCCGCCGCGATCCTTTTATCCGCGCATTTCTTGAAAAAACACCCAAAGACGTTGCTGACTCATTTACCGACGCCCAGTTGCTTCAACTGAAACTGAGGTTTGGGACACGGGCCAAAGCGCGCCATGTGATTGATTTCAGAACGATGTTAGGGGGCTTTGGCTGGAATTATTATCTGGTATTCCTGTTTGGTCGCAACCGACGGGAATTGACTCGCCCAGAACAGAAAGCGGCCTTTGCCGGACGGATTATCGCCCTGCTATTGGGCGGTTTTTTACTGTTTTCTGTGGTGATCACGTCCCTGTATCTGGTGAAGTCATTTGCCGGTATTGATCTGTTACCCAATTTTTCATTTGGCCTGTGGCACTGGCTCGGTTCATGACGTTTTTCGCCAAGCTGTGAGTGTTGGCAACTTCCAATTCCCGGCAGGCACAGGCATTGCGGCAACCCCTTGCCATGTGATGTATAAAACAACACCACTCTACCTCATTATATTTATATCCTATTGAAATAAAACATAAAAATGCCATGGCATGATTCTTGAATTATTCTGTTCAATAGACAATTTCGTAAGTTATGCGTTTGCGCATACGGGGGCTTAATGGGGTTTGATCTGCTGACGCTCGGTTCTCAGGGCGTTTTGACAGCACAGCGGCAGCTGAATACAACGGGTCACAACATCTCAAACGTGAATACTGACGGGTATAGCCGTCAGTCTGTTGAGCAGCGAGCCAACGACTCTGCCTATTGGTCGGCAAACCAATGGGGTCAGGGTGTCCATGCCGCTGCTGTTCGCCGGAACTATGACAAATTTGCGGTCAACGAATACAACATCACCACCTCGGCACTGGCACATGCCCAAACCCGCAACAGCCAACTCACTATGCTCGATGACATGATGTCTCACGCGGCCAAGAAAATTCCTGAGAACATGAATGAGTTCTACGGCGCAGTAAAAGGATTGGCCGACAGCCCCAGTGATATGGGGGCCCGTAAAGTGGTGCTTGAAAAATCCCGCCTTGTCGCAGCAGGTTTGAATGATATCAACAATGTACTGCAATCCCAGGAAGCCAATACCACGGTAGAAATCGATGCCACCCTGAAACGGATGAATGATATCGGTGCGGAGATTGTGGATATCCACAAAGCGATTCTGAAAGCCCAGGCGGCAGACAATGACCTGCTTGACCGTCACCAAAAGCTGATTAACGAGCTGTCAGAGTATACCCAGGTGAGCGTCAACCAACGTGATGACGGGCTTTACAATGTGATTATTGGCAGCGGGCATACGCTGGTTTCCGGGTTGCACTCCAGTGAGCTGCAAACCGTGCCCGGCACACCTGATCACCAGAAACGCCGTCTTGCGCTGGTGGAAGGCAAAGCCCTGAAACCTATCGATAATGCCGACATCCGTGGCAGGCTTGGCGCGATGTTTGAATTCCGTGACAATACGCTGGCACAAGCGCGTGATGAATTGGGCCGCCTTGCAGCCGGTTTTGCTATGTCAATCAATGAGCTGCAATCGCAAGGTTATGATCTTGGGGGGCAGGTAGGAGAAAACATCTTTGTTGATTTCAACAGCGATGATTTTGCCCGGGATCGTATTGTCAAAGCGTCAGATTCCACCGCAGCGCTTAAGGTTTATATTGACGACTTGGCGCAGCTGAAAATTGGCGATTATCAGCTGAAATTTGATGGCAGCCAATACACCCTGGTTGATCCGGAAAAGAACACGGTAGCGGTGACCCCATCCGGCTCGCCACCGTCGATTAACTATGATGGCCTGCGTATTCAGGTCGATGTGGGGCTGGTTGCCGGAGAGCGGGTTATCATTCGCCCTGTCAGGCAGGGTGCTGGCCAGATTCACGTCACGATGGAAGACCCGGCAAAAATTGCCGCCCAAAGCTATATCAGCTCAAAATCGATATTGACCGGGCAGGGAGATCTGAAAGTGACCCAACCCGGGGCACAGCAGGAATTCCAGGTTGCTATTTCACCGGATGCTACTCAGTTTGCGGTGCTGGATATGAAGGGCAATATCCTGCTTGCACCACAGGCGTATCCGCCAACAGCGCCGGTCACAGTGAATGGTACGACTTTTGAGCTGACAGACGGGGCTGCGCCGGAAGATGTGTTTGCCGTCAGTCTTCTGCCCGCCGATGGTGAAAATGGCAACCTGATCCGGATGCAGAAGCTGCAAACCCTGAAACTGATGGATGGTGGCCGTTCGAGCCTGATTGATGTGTATGAAGGGTTGAACACCGATTTGGGCGTGCAGAAAGCCTCCTTTGCACGGCTTGAAGATGTCAGCCGTGTTGAGCATGACGCCGCCGCAGGGCGCGTGGCTGAAATTTCCGGGGTTAACCTCGACGAAGAAGCGGCAAACATGATGAAATTCCAGCATGCCTATATGGCATCGTCAAGAATCATGACCGCGGCAAACGAAACGTTTGAAACCCTGCTCAATGCAACCCGATAAGGATCTGAGTGATGATTAGCCGTATTGCCAGTTTTCACAATTACCAGTCAGTGTCCAATGACCTGATGCGCCAACAGGTGAAGTTGCAGGATAACCAGGATGAGCTCGCGACCGGTAAGCGGGTGCTGACGGCCGGGGACGATCCTGTGTCGTCGATTTATATCCAGAACTTTCGCCAACAGGACAAGCAGCTCGATCAGTATGTAGATTCCATCACCCTGGCACGAAACCGCCAGACCCGTGCTGAAATCGCCATTGATGATGCCGAGCAACTGGTTGACAGCGCCAAGCGTAAAACCATGGAAATGATCAACGGCTCCCTGTCTGAAGATGACCGTACGGCGCACCGCCAGGACTTGAAAGGCCTTTACGACAACTTTATGAATCTGGTCAATGCGAAAGATGAGTCGGGCAATTTCCTGTTTTCTGGCACCCAGTCGAGCAAGCAGCCTTTTTACCGTGATGGTGCCCTGAATGTACGATATGCCGGGGACAGCTATCACCGTACCGCGCAGGTTGCGCCGGCGGTCGAAGTGCAAACCAGCGATCCGGGTGATGAAGTGTTTATGACGATCAAAAACCCGTTTGGCGATTATCAGCCCGAGTATGAATTAAACAGCGGATCGTTGCTGCTGCTGGCGCAGGCGAAAAACAGCAACAATACCGATAACGCCGAATATGCAGTCAGCTTCACTGTGGATGGTGCGGGGCAGACCACCTATGAGCTGACGCAGGATGGCAATGTGGTCAGCAGTGGGGTGTACGATCCGCAAACCGGTGTGCAATGGGGAACCCTGAGTCTTAGCTTTGAAGGTGAGATGCTGGATGGCGACAGAATTGTGCTGGAGCGTCAGGACACTTTTAACGTGTTTGATGCATTCAAAAAAGGCATTGAGCTTTCCTACGAGAGTATATTTGATGCGTCGGCCACCGCTGAATTGCATCAGGTGACAGAGCAGTTCTCCGCGGCGTTCAAGCACCTCAACAAGGCGCGTTCTGAAGTGGGGACCCGGCTGACAACCCTCGACAGGCAAGAGAGCATGCATAAAGACTTCAAACTGGTTCTGAACCGTTCACTCGGCACCATGGAGGATTTGGATTACTCCACCGCAGTGATCGACATGAACGAGAATATGCTGGCGCTGCAGGCCTCTCAGCAGGCATTTGCCAAGACCAAAGATCTCTCCTTGTTTAATTACATCTAACGCCATCTACAACCGGATTCTAGGACCTAGGACCTAGGACCTAGGATCCTGACTCTCTAAACTGCTCTTTCACCTTAACCAAACAATGCCCTGAACGCTGTCGGCGTCATCCCTTTGCTGGCTTTAAACTGCCGGTTGAAATTCGACAGATTGGAAAATCCCACCCGCTCAGCCACGACCGAAACGGGCGTTCTTGAGCGAACCAGCAGCTCACAGGCTTTGCCCAGCCGGTAGTTTTTAAGGTGATTGGAGAAGCTGTCAGCGAAGTGCTTTTCGAACATCCGGTAGACCGAGCTTTCACTCATGTGAAGATGACGGCAGATGTCCTGCACGGAGATTTGCGTGTGGTAATTGCCGGCGATAAACTGCTGCGCTTTTTCCAGTTTATCGAGAATGGGTGTGTCTTTCGCTACATAAAAGCAGAACGGGCGAGAGGTCAGCGTTTGCGCGGATTTGTCTTCACTGAGCAAAACGAGGATGTCGACCACCCGCACAAACTGTGCGGCGGGTTTCAGGGTCGATGCCCCCTTCATTAATGGGTATAACGCTGAGAATGTAGCCTGGGATAGTTTCAACCCTTTGTTGGCGCGCGCCAGCATGTCGCTGACGGCGGACAGTGCCGGAACCGTGGTTATCAGGGATTGAACCCAGGCCTGGTCAAGCCAGAGTACATGGGAGCTGCTGGGGCGCTCTGGCGTGGCGGTAGACGCGACACGGGTCAGCATGTGCGGCAAGCCGGGGCCGGTGAGATAGGCATGGTGGTGAGAGGCCTCGCCGATGTAGTCATCAATGATGATTTTACCGGGGGAAACGTTAAGCGGGTCGAAATACAGCACCAGCTCAATTTCATCATGGTAGTGCCAGCCACATTGCATGCCAATGTTGGATTGTGTGCAGGGGTAATCGGCAAAATGCCAGCTAGGGCTGACATCTTTTTGCACGCGCTCAATGGTGGGTTTCATCGTGCACTGTCACTGAATGTTAGTTTAATACTGTTTTACCCAGTTTGTCAGAAGCTTGGAAGCAGTTGAATGAATAGTATCAGTGGTTGCTGGATGGATATCACACAGCATGCATATTTGTTCTTAAACTGCAGCTTCGGGTTGTTGAGATATAACCGTCCGTCCCATTTTTTGTAAGAAGAGAGCAATGAAAACCTACGTGAGTTTTTTAACCAGTAAATCCTCATTGTGTTACCTGCTGGTCAGTTTGTTTGCTGGCCTGAGTGGCGGCTTTTTTTATCCCCTATTGGGCATTTTTGTTGTCGATGGACTCCATGCGTCATCGCTGCAAATGGGGATATTTATGGCCATTTCCATTCTAAGTGGCGTTGTAGTCTCGCAGCGTATTGCCAAGTTGTCCGATGTGGGGTGGGATCGCCGCCAAATCATCTTATTGGCTCAAAGCGCGTTTATTGTCGTTATGATGCTGTTTATGGTGATTCGGGATTTTTATTTGGCACTGGCGGTGATGATCTTCATTTCCAGCTTTACGGCGGCAGCGTTGCCACAGACTTTTGCGATTGGCCGTGAGTTTGCGGATAAAAACCTCGGTGACAAAAGTACCCTGTTTGTGTCGCTGATGCGTGCCATGATATCCCTGTCCTGGGTGATTGGTCCGCCACTGGCGTTTATTCTTTACGATGCGTTTGGTTTTAACGGTGCATTTATGTTTGCGGCTGCCAACATGATGATTTCGCTGTTGATTGTCTGGCGATGGTTCCCGTCAACCAAGCTGAATGAGACAGAAAGTAGTGATGGGTCGGCAATGCGCCAGCCCTGGCATAAGATTCCGGGCGCACCTTTGTACCTGTGTGCCGTTTTTATGCTGTTTATGGCCAATAATATGTATGTGATGTCGATTCCTTTGTATGTCACCAAAGAGCTTGAAATGGCAGGGGCAGTGGCTGGCCAGCTACTTGGACTGGCAGCGTTTGTCGAAATCCCGGTGATGGTGTTGGCAGGGCTTTGGGCCGCGAAAATGGCACCACAGCGCCTGATGGTGTTAAGTGCGGCAGCCGCTTGCCTCTTTTATACCCTGTTGTTTCATGCTGATACGCTCTGGCAAATGTATGCGCTGCAATTGCTGAATGGCCTGGCTGTCGGTATCAGTGCCAGTCTGGGTATGGTCGTTATCCAGAACAAAATGCCAAACCAGATGGGGGTGGCAACGACGTTGTTCAACAGCGCGATTATGGTTGCCAGTCTGGCATCGAGCATGACAGTTGGCGTGGTGGCAGAGCTTTATAACTATCACAGCGTGATGTTGGCGATGTTGCTTGCCGGCGCGGTGGCATTTGGCTTGTTGCTGCTGTCGGCAAGAGAAACCCGACGCCCGCCATGCCCTGCTGATTGGGTCGCAGATGCCTAATTGCCTGTAGTCGTTGCGGGTAATAGTAATCGACAAGAAAAAGAGAAGGTCAGCACCGGCTGACCTTTCTTGTTTGGGGTGTTTAGTCGTTAGAGTGGAGATGGCGGGCGATAGATTCCAACAAAGGATATTTGTTCTCCAGCATCGGCGGATAGAAATAACCAAGCTCGTTATCGCTGTTTAGTGCTTCTGGCTGTGTATAGTCTGCGTCATCGGTTCCAGCAAAGAAAACGTGGCAAGGTGTGCCGACAGCCGTGGTGAGCCGGTGAACAGCCGTACCTGCGGTAACAACGGCATCCAGCCCACTGATAACGGCGGCGGTGCTTTCAAAGTCATCGCGTAGATCCAGCCCATCCAGTTGTATGATGCGCACGCCGGACAGTTTCTCAATCTTACCCAGCTCTTTGCGGCAATCGCCGTATTGGAGGTTGATAAATACGGCATCCGGGCATTGTTTCACCAGATATGCCACTTCTTCAGCAACCAGATAATGCATGTTACGTGTGGCTGCGGTAAGCCCGCTTCGCCAACAGAGACCAACCAGTTTTTTCCCCGGATGTGCGCTGCGAATATCAGCCAGCTTTTCATGCCAGTGAGTTTGGGTCTCTTGCGACAGGTTTATATAACGGGATTGGTAGACGTGTCGGCCATACTGGTGGTAGCACATCCCCGCAAGGCTGCCGCCAGCAACCCATGACGTGATGTTGTTCATCACGTTTTCTGGGATATGAATACCTTCGCCTTCAATACGCTGGATAGGCACCATCTCCGCCTCGGGATAGGCGCGGTATAAGATAGAGGCAAGACGTGGGTCACAGGCTACATACACTTTCTTTGCGTTTTCCAACACCATGCCAAGGTTGTGGAAGTAGAGAATTTCATCCCCGACGCCTTGCTCTGGCATGACCAACACCACATCGTCTTTTGGTCGGCTAAGGTTCCACTGTGGCATATCGCCGCTGTATTGAAGACGGCGGTGGCAGGTCAGGCCCAGCTCATTGGCACGGTAATAGTTTTCCCATTCGCCCAAGGTGCGGTAAACAAAACTGACGTTAAAGCCCGCTTCAATATCATCGGGATGCTTGGCAATGTAGTCTTCCAGCAAGGTTTTCGCGGCGTTTGCCTCACCCTTGTACCAGAGCACTTCAGCCAGGTAGGTAGAAAGACGTAACCTGTTTGCCTCATCGGCGACACGGGCTGCCTGCTCAATATGCTGCTGGCACGCCAGAATCGCTGCCGGTATAAAGTTGTGGCGTGTACGCAGTAGCAGGAAACTTGCGGTTGCCAGCCTGTTCAGCAAATCACTGTCGGCAGGGTATCGCCGGAGAAAGGCTTTCGCCTGTCGGTATGCTTCCAGCCAGTTTTCTTCCCGTTCGTAGCTCAGTACGGTCAGGCGGCAAAACAACGGTTCGTCTGGCCAGGCGCTAAGGCCAAACCGGGCATGCTCTCGTGCGGCTTTGTAATCTTCTATTTTGATGGCGCTGTGGCTAAGAAGCACCACAACTTCTTTTTCAGCATCATCTTCATTGAAGGCGCGCAACAGGTTCTGGCGGGCAAGGCCGAACTTTTCTTCATCGATATAAAGCTTAGCCAGACCAAGCAGCGCTGCTGGGTTATCACCGGCAACGCTGATCACAGCATTAAAAAGCTGTTTCGCTTGCTCCAGGTTGCCGCTTGCCACCATTTGGTTGGCAAGCGTCAGGGTTTCCTGCACTTCTGCCTCTATCACCGCATTTTTGTGCGCACGGGTCTGGATGAACTGTTTTGCCGTGCGGCGGCTTTCACCCCGTTTGCCGATCGCGGCGGTAAGTTGTTGCCGCATTGCCAGCAACTCCTGATGGTCAGGCGCTGCGCCTAACAATGCGTCTACGATGTCCAGCGCCTCTCTGTTCATGCCGTGTTGGGCCAATAGCGCGGCTTTGTCAAACAGGATGGACGCATTGCCGGGCTCGACTGACAGGGCATGATTCAGCTTATTCAGGGCGTCCTGCCAGGCTCCGTCTTCACTGTCTAACACAGCCAAGACCTGCAGAACCGGCAACGCATCCGGCGCATGAGAAAGGATTTGCTCGAACACCTCTCGGGCTTCACACTTTTTTTGATGTTGGTAGAGCGAAACACCATGCTCAAACGCCTGTTCCAGTGTCATACCAAGTTCATTGGTTTGGGAGGGATTGTTCATAAGGGATCCATGTCTGTATTCGCGCAAAAAATATGACGTTTATTGAGAACTAAAGACAGCAAATACCGTGCCGGAAGACGCATTATTCATGGAGAGCTGTGTTTGTTGCTGTTTCATCAGATAAAAACGTCGGAGTATAAAATGTGATTCACCCCTCTTCTTTCCGGGAACTGGTGCTATGTTTATGAGGAGGCAAAGGTTGGGGCGGCAAGTTGCCGATTTTCTTGAGGATAAATGTAAAAAATTTGCCGTTTAGCTATATCACCTTAAATTGTAACGCATTAACTCATTGATAAATAACAACTTTAAATAGTTGGCATGCAAATTGAATAAGTTTCAGCATGAGGTGTCGGTGGTACTGATACCGTTCCTGATAACGAACTGAAGGCTGGTCCCGCTCAACATTCGGACAACTATGTCGCGGGGAGGCTGTTTCGCAAAATACGCGAAAGTCAAAGGAGAGCAAAATGGGTGTAACAGTTAACACCAACGTGTCTGCGATGACTGCGCAGCGTTACCTGAACAAGTCGACAAACGAGTTAAACACGTCGATGGAGCGCTTGTCGTCTGGTAGTCGGATCAACAGTGCGAAAGATGATGCTGCTGGTCTGCAGATTTCGAATCGACTCATTGCCCAGACCCGTGGCCTGGACGTTGCAATGCGCAACGCAAATGATGGCATCTCAATTGCCCAAACGGCAGAAGGTGCAATGCAGGAATCCACCAACATCTTACAACGTATGCGCGACCTGGCATTGCAATCGGCAAATGGTGCGAACGGTATCTCTGAACGTGTCGCGATTCAGGAAGAGGTATCAGCACTTCAGGACGAACTTAACCGTATCGCGGAAACCACTGCTTTTGGTGGCCGCCGTCTGCTGAATGGTTCTTTTGGTGAAGCTTCTTTTCAGATAGGTGCTGATTCCGGTGAAGCGATTATCATGGGACTCACCAGTATCCGTGCTGATGATTTCCGTATGGGGGGAACCGAGTTTATCGGCACGTCGGCGAAAACGGCAGGCTGGGGAGTGACGGCAGCAGCATCAACCCTGACATTGGCGTTTACCACCAAAGACGGTAACTCCATCAATCTCAATATTGATGCCAAAGCGGGCGACGATATCGAGGAATTGGCGACCTATATTAATGGTCAGTCCGATGAGATGCTGACCGCCTCTGTTGACGATGATGGTCAGTTGCAGATATTCATTGCCGAAGAAAAACTGGAAGGTAATGTCACCTTTGGTGGCGCGCTGGCCACATCCCTTGGGCTGGTTACCGGTACGGGTTCTGCCATCACGGCTCAGGATATTGATGTCAGTAATGTGGGCGGGGCACAGATGGCGGTGGGGATCATTGACTCTGCCATGCAGTATATTGATAGCCAACGAGCTGATCTGGGGGCAAAACAAAATCGTTTAAGCCATACCATCAGTAACCTGTCTAACATTCAGGAAAATGTGTCTGCGTCGAACAGCCGTATCCGTGATACCGATTTTGCGAAAGAGACAACCGAGCTGACCAAAGGCCAAATCCTGCAGCAGGCAAGTACCTCTATCCTGGCACAGGCAAAACAATTGCCTCAGGCCGCACTCAACCTGCTCCAGTAGCAGACAGCAACCTCCCTAAAAGCGGCAAGTCATTGCCGCTTTTTTTGTGTTTTCCCTTCTTTCAATCTCAGCTCTGCAACACACTAGATTTTTCTAACACTTTGTATCTAAAGCACTCTTATTGAATCGTCAAGATGCCAGAATAATTTTTCTCATTCCCCACTAAAGTTTTTTCTCCCGAAGGCGAAAACCTTCATAGCGCCATGATATTACGGTCTTTCACCGACATCACGAAGGTGTAAGAGAATAGGAAAAAAAGTGTAAAGGTTTTTCCAAACGGGCCGTTACATGGGGTGTGAGAGATTTAGAACTGGTTTTCCCTGGGTTGCTGGGCGGAAGCCGGACTTAGTACCAAAGGAGAATAGTTATGGCTATTACAGTAAACACTAACGTGCCTGCAATGACCGCTCAGCGCTACTTGAACAGTTCAACGGATTCGTTGAACGCTTCGATGGAACGTTTGTCTTCGGGTTTCCGTATTAACAGCGCGAAGGATGACGCAGCCGGTCTGCAAATTTCTAACCGATTGATTTCGCAAAGCCGAGGCCTGGATGTTGCAGTACGTAACGCCAACGACGGTATTTCGATGTCACAAACGGCAGAAGGTGCGATGGAAGAGTCCACCAATATCCTGCAACGTATGCGTGATCTGGCACTGCAATCTGCGAACGGTGCGAACGGTTCCCAAGAGCGTGGGGCGATTCAAGAAGAGATCGTTGCCCTGCAAGACGAATTGAACCGTATTGCAGAAACCACCTCTTTCGGTGGCGCGAAACTGCTGAACGGTACGTTTGGCACTAAAGCGTTCCAAATCGGTGCTGATGCCGGTGAAGCTGTCTTCATGGAGTTCAAGAACATCCGTGCAGATGAGGCCCTGATGGGTGGTGCAACCTATAAAGCGACGGTTGCTGCTTCTGTGGACATGGCAGCGTGGACAGCAACTGCCGGTGCAACCCTGTCTATGGCTATCACCAATGCTGACGGTACGACTGCAACCATCAACGTTTCTGCGAAAGCAGGCGATGACGTAGAAGAAGTGGCAACCTACATCAATGGTCAGGCAGATGGTCAAGTTTCAGCCTCTGTGACGGAAGACGGCGAACTACAAGTCGTGGCGGCTTCTGGCTCGGACGTGGCGTTTACCGGAGCTCTGGCAACGTCTCTGGGTATTGCCGGTGCGGCAAAAGTTGACGAAACTGTCCAAGATGTCGATGTGAGTACAGTCGGTGGTGCCCAGCGTGCAGTTGGCCTGGTGGACAATGCGATGCAATACATCGATTCACACCGTGCTGAGCTGGGTGCAAAACAGAACCGCTTAAGCCATGCAATAGCGAATCTGGACAATGTTAACGAGAACGTCAGTGCGTCTAACAGTCGCATCCGAGATGTTGATTTTGCGAAAGAAACGACGCAGTTCACTAAATCTCAGATCTTGCAGCAATCCGGTACGTCTATACTTGCACAAGCGAAGCAAGCACCGTCAGCTGCACTGAGCCTGTTAGGCTAACGGCGAGAAAATGACGGTGAGCTTGCCCCTCACCGTCAATAGCTAACAGGAGGTGAACTACGATGGACCTATCATCCGTTTCGACGTCATCCCTGTCCCATGTGACCCCACAGTCCGGCACAAAAATTGCTAGTAATCAAACTGTGGAGCGGGCGCAACCCAATATCACAAACCAGCAGCAGATGGCCGAGAATGTTGAAAAGCTGTCTCAACATCGGGTAGAGCAAGTCCAGCGGCTTGAAGATACCCGGAAGATACAGCAAGAACAGCTCGAAATGCTGGTTGAGCGACTGGATGAGTTTGTGTCTACCTTTAACAAAGGCTTATCTTTCCGACTCGATGAGCAATCTGGACGAAGTGTTGTCACTGTTTATGAAATGAGTAGCGGCGACATTATCCGACAAATTCCAGAGAAGGAAATGCTAGAGCTGGCACAGCAACTGTCCCTTCATGCCAGGGGGCTGGTTGCAGAAAAGGTATAACTGAGGTGAGTAAACCATGGGTGTAAGCGCAACAGGCCTTGGAAGTGGTATCGACATCAACTCCATCGTCAACAAAATTGTTGAAGCCGAGCGTTCGCCCAAACAAGAGCGAATCGTTAAGGGCCTGAATGATGTTGAAACCAACATCAGCGCTTACGGTAGGCTCAAAACTTCCCTCGATACGATGAAAGATTTGATGTACGACTTTCGCCGTAACAATACCTTCGCGGCGCGGAGCACAGTTTCAAGCAATGAAGAGGCTGTCTCCGCCTCCGCCGATCACCAAGCCGTTACCGGCGTATATTCCATCGATGTACAGCAACTTGCTCAGTCCCATAAACTGGTCTCTGACGGTTTGGATGCTGATACCGATTTTGGTGCCGGACAACTGACACTCAGTCTGGGCGGCCGCACCACCACTATCGATATTGATGCCAATAGCAGCACCTTGCTGGACGTTGTGCGATCAATCAACAGCAGCGCCAATAACCCCGGTATCAAAGCGTCTGTCATTAACGATGACAGCGGAGCGCGGTTGATTCTGGGGGGCGATAAAACCGGGGCGGAAAACCAGATTTCTGTTACCGTCAATGCACCGGTATCCTCGCCTTTGCAGGCACTGGCGTATAACCCCGCCAGCGCCACCAATTCCATGAATGAGATGCAGGCAGCATTGGACGCGCGGATTTTGATTGATGGCCTTGCTTCTGTTACCAGTGATACCAATACGTTTTCTGATGCCATCCGTGGTGTAAATATTGACGTAGCCCAACTGACATCTGCACCTGAAGGATCTGTGACCATCAAGGTGGAAGAGGACAGAGATAAAGTAAAAGCCTCGCTGGAAGAGTTTGTGGATGCGTACAATGCCTTTTACCAGGTGACGAAGGCATTGTCGAAATATGATCCGGAAACCCGGCAAGGTGGTCCGTTAGTGGGCGACAGCGTGATCCGTTCTGCCGTCAATCAAATGCGTTCACTCTTTTCGTCGCCGATTGAAGGGGCGCCGAATTCGCTGAGAACACTCAGTGAGCTCGGTATTTCGACGACCATGGAAGGGCGGCTGGAAATCAACTACGACCTGTTAGACAAACAATTGACGCGTAATTACGGTGCGCTTGAAGGCTTTTTCGGCGGAAACCAAGGGTTTGCCCGCAAGCTGGAAGAAACCGTACAAAACTTTACCGGGGTGGACGGTGCGATTCGTAACCGTGAAACCAGTTTGGGTGATCAGCGTATCCGACTGCAGGACGAGCAGGACAACCTTGATCGCCGGATGGAAGATTTAGAAAACCGCACATTAAAGCAGTTTTCTGCCATGGACAGTGCAATGGCCCAAATGCAATCCCAACTGGCAGCCATGATGAGCATTATGCCAACAACGACAGGATGAATATGCAAGCCTTGTTATCTCAACTGTCTGACATTGATGAGCAGCTTCTTGCTGTATTGTATTCAGAATCTGTCGATTCAGACGAGATGGCACGGTTATTGGATAAAAGAAAACAATGCCTGGCTGAAATTACTGTGTCGTCAGAAAAACCTGGACTCGCTGTTTGGACGGAAGCGACTGCCCGCACCAAGCGGTTATTTATCCTTATAAAAACACAGCGTGACAGTGCAGCAGCCCAAGTCAATCAATTTAAAAAAGGGCGTAAGTCAGTACAACTTTACAAAAAATTTGAGTAGGTGAGGAACATTATGAGAGGGTCACTTCAGGCCTACAAAAAAGTCTCCGTAGACAGCCAGTTAAGTGCCGCATCACCACACAAAGTGATCCAGATGCTGATGGCAGGTGCCATAGAACGCCTGATTCAGGGGAAAGCCGCAATGTCTCAAGGTGACGTGGCTGTGAAAGGTGAACGTTTGGGGAAGGCGCTGGATATTATTATCAGTCTGCGCACCTGTTTATCCATGGATGATGGTGGCGAAATTGCCTCCAACCTTGATGCGCTTTACGATTTTATGATCCGTCAGGTCTCGGAAGCAAACCGGGATAATTTAGAAGCGCCTATTGATGATGTCATTGATATTTTGCGCGAAATAAAATCAGCGTGGGATCAAATACCCGCTGAGTATCACAATATCACCTCTGCAGACGCATAAAACCACACTGAATTCACTAAAATCATATCTGTGTTGGCACTGGAGTCACAGCTTTATTGTGTCTCCGGTTGTCATATAGCAAGCAACAATTACAATGGTGACATTATTCAGTTATTAGCGACATCCGTTGCGCCAATAACTTAGAAGGTTTTAGGGCAGATATATCTCACACATGCAAGGTTTAACGAAGATTCTTGTTATCGAGGATGATGAACAGTTTCGTCATGATTTAGGCGTTATCTTGGAGTTTATTGGTGAGCAATGCCTGCTATGTTCAACCACTAAGCTAAATGATTCGCACTGGAAACAGGTTGAAGGTGCCTGTTTTCTGGGTAATATTCACTCACCCCAGCGCTTGTCACAAGTGCTTGATAATTTAGCGATTCATAACCATATTCCCGTTATTGCGCTTGCGAAACATAAAACGGAATTGTCAGGATTGCCAAATTTTGTCGGTGAACTTGAACTGCCACTAAATTACCCACAACTTGCCGATGCACTCCGACACTGTCAGGAGTTTTCGGGTAAACGCGGATTCGATATTCCACAACTTAGCCGAAAAAATACGCTATTTAGAAGCATGGTGGGTCGCAGTGACGCGATCGCCGATGTTCGTCATCTTATTGATCAAGTTGCTGGAACTGATGCCAGCGTATTAATTTTGGGCGAGTCAGGCACAGGTAAAGAGGTGGTTGCCCGTAACATTCACTACCACTCACAACGTGGAAAAGGCCCGTTTGTGCCGGTTAACTGTGGCGCAATCCCACCAGAGCTGCTGGAAAGTGAGTTGTTTGGCCATGAAAAAGGGGCGTTTACCGGTGCAATTTCTGCACGGAAAGGCCGCTTTGAAATGGCAGAAGGTGGCACACTGTTTCTAGATGAAATCGGTGATATGCCGCAGCCAATGCAGGTGAAATTGCTCCGTGTATTGCAGGAGCGTTGTTTTGAGCGGGTGGGTGGAAATAAAACCATTCGTGCTGACGTTCGTGTGGTGGCAGCAACCCACCGCAATCTTGATACCATGATTGATGAAGGCACATTCCGTGAAGATCTCTTTTATCGTCTGAATGTATTCCCGATTGAGATGCCTGCCTTGCGCGAACGCCTTGAAGATATTCCACTGCTTATTCAGGAGTTGATGGCACGTTTGGAAGCTGAAGGTGGAAATCAGATGCACCTTACCCCAAGAGCCATTAGTTCCTTGATGGAACACGACTGGCCAGGTAATGTTCGTGAGCTGGCGAACCTGATTGAGCGCATGATTATTCTCTATCCGGGGCAAATGGTTGATGTAAACCGGCTGCCGAATAAATACCGTTACAGTGATATTCCTGAATTCCAGCCAGAAACATTGGGCGCTTTTCAAGATCAGGAAGATCTGGAGCGTGATGCACTCCATGCTGTATTCGCCATGGATGAGCAGCCAGATGATATGCCGGGCTTTACTAATCCTTCGGCAGCGGGATTGCCGCCTGAAGGTGTGGATTTGAAAGCAATGTTGGCTGATCTGGAAGTTGACATGATCCGTCAGGCGCTTGAAGCGCAGATGGGGATTGTGGCGCGTGCTGCCGATATGCTGGGAATGCGACGCACAACACTGGTAGAGAAAATGCGTAAATATGGCCTGAATAAAGAAGATATCGCCTAAACGCATTTACCGGTTGAAATACGGTGTTAGACAATATGCAAGCGAAGTCATTTTTTTGACTTCGCTTTTTTATTTGTATTTATCTTAATTTGTTGATTTTAAAAGACTTTATGTTTGGCACGTAATCTGCTTAAGGCTGCTTAGCGTCAGAAAAGAGAGCGGAAAGCATTAAGCATCATGGAAGCCAATAATTCGCCACTGGGAACTGTTAATCAGCAGGTTCTCCGATACAAACAAGTATTAGATGTCATGCCAGCTGGCGTCATCATGCTCGATTCCTTCGGTCGTGTGGCGGAAGCCAACCCGGAAGCGCACCATCTATTGGGCACTCCGCTTGAGCAAGAACGGTGGGTGGATGTGATTAACCGGGCATTCTCTCCCCGTGAGGATGACGGCCATGAAGTATCACTCCGCGATGGCCGTCGCGTAAAACTGGCCATTTCCGCCTCAGATTCCGGCCAACTCATCCTTATCACAGATATGACAGAAACCCGCCTGCTGCAATCACGTGTCAGCGATCTACAGCGCCTGTCTTCACTTGGAAAAATGGTGGCATCGTTGGCCCACCAGGTCAGGACGCCATTATCGAGCGCATTGCTCTATGCTGCCAACCTTAGCACACCGAACCTGAGCGAACCGACCCGTCAGCGGTTTCAGATGAAACTGGTAGACAGGCTGCATGATCTGGAAAAGCAGGTAAATGACATGTTGCTTTTCGCTAAAGGCGGCGACAACAAAGTGGTGAACACCTTCACCCTGGAACACTTGCTCAATGAGTTTGAACCTATGGTGGAAGCCTTGGTGAGCAGTCAGCAGGTGGATTTTGAGATCAACGGTGATGATGAATCCCATATGCTGCTTGGCAACATGAATGCTCTGGCAAGTGCGCTTTCCAATCTGGTTGTCAACGCGATTCAGGTTGCGGGTAAAGGCTGCAAGGTGGTGGTAGATGCCCGAGTCATGCAGGGACAACTGTTTTTGTCGGTTGCGGATAATGGTCCCGGTATTGCCCCCGGACTACAAAGCAAAATTCTCGAACCTTTTTTCACTACCCGACAACAAGGCACTGGCCTTGGACTCGCGGTAGTCCAAATGGTCTGCCATGCCCATAAAGGCAGGCTGACATTGCAATCCCAACCTGGCCAGGGGGCTTGTTTTACGCTCTGCCTACCGCTGGCAGATAATGTCGACATCGCGCAACAAAAGGTATCAGGAGAAACACAATGAATCAGAGCAAAGTACTTATCGTTGAAGATGATGAAGGTTTGCGTGAAGCCTTGGTGGATACACTCGCGCTGGCAGGCTATCAGTGGCTGGAGGCAGACAGTGCCGAACAGGCGCTGTTACTGCTGAAAAATGAAACGGTCGATATTGTGGTGTCTGATGTCCAGATGGCGGGCATGGATGGACTGGGGTTGCTGAGAAATATCAAGCTCAACTACCCCAACCTTCCTGTATTGTTGATGACGGCCTACGCCAATATTCAGGATGCAGTCTCAGCCATGAAAGAAGGTGCGATTGATTACATGGCAAAACCCTTTGCACCGGAAGTGCTGCTCAACATGGTGAGCCGTTATGCGCCAGTCAAAACAGACAACAGCGATGCCGTGGTGGCTGACCCGAAAAGCCGGGCCTTGATTGCGTTAGCAGACCGCGTGGCGAAAACCGATGCCAACGTGATGATTCTTGGGCCGAGCGGTTCCGGTAAAGAAGTGATGTCCCGCCACATCCACCGCCAGTCAGTTCGCTCGGAGGGGCCGTTCGTTGCCATTAACTGCGCCGCCATTCCAGAAAATATGCTGGAAGCGACCCTGTTTGGCTACGAAAAAGGCGCGTTTACCGGCGCTGTGCAGGCGTGCCCGGGGAAATTTGAACAGGCTCAGGGTGGGACTATCCTGCTCGATGAAATCAGTGAAATGGATCTGGCGCTCCAGGCCAAACTGCTGCGTGTCCTTCAGGAACGGGAAGTGGAGCGTCTGGGGAGCCGGAAAAGCATTAAGCTGGATGTCCGTGTACTGGCGACCAGCAACCGCGATCTGCGTCAGTATGTGGAAGAAGGTCATTTCCGTGAAGATCTTTACTATCGCCTGAATGTGTTTCCCATTGCGTGGCCGCCACTTTGTGAGCGCACAGGTGACATTATCCCGCTGGCAGAACACCTTTTAACACGCCATTGCTGCAAGCTTGGGCAAGCCGCGCCCCTGCTGACTCAGGAGGCCGCCGAAAAGCTGACGCATTACCGCTGGCCGGGCAATGTCCGTGAGCTGGATAACGTGATGCAGCGGGCGCTTATTCTTTGTCATCAGGGTGTCATTGATGCTGGTGACATCCTGTTAGAAGGCGTGGACTGGAACGATGCGGGCAGCCTGCAAAATCTGGTTGCGGGTTGTGATGCCGTACCACCCAGTATTCAGCGCCGCGCATTATCAAACCATAATGAGGCATACCGTGGTGAGCCTGCGCCTGCTTCTGCTGACAGCCTTGGCAGTGAGCTTCGCGATCAGGAGTTTGCCATTATTCTCGACACTATTCGTGCCTGTGAGGGGCGACGCAAAGATGTGGCAGAACGATTGGGGATCAGCCCGAGAACCTTGCGCTATAAGCTTGCCAAAATGCGCGACGCAGGTATCGACATTCCGCAGTGATGTAAATTGCTCATAGCGTGATGATATTTTTCTGCTTGGCGTGATAATTGCATATCCATTAGTTGGATAACTTCAAATGCCCAGATTGGCGGGATTTGCCAAAGTTTTGACAGCGAGGACGACCTATGAAAATTACCCCGATGCAGCATGAAATGCAGACCATGGCATTGGAAGCGCAGAACACCGCCCGTGCTGCGACCGGTCAACAAGTCTCCCAGGATTTTGGCAAGCTTTTGTCTACTGCCATCAACCACGTGAATGGTATGCAGAAGACTTCTGGTGAACTGGCAACGCGTTTTGACCAGGGAGACCGCAATGTCAGCCTGTCAGACGTGATGATTGCGCGTAATAAATCCAGTGTTGCTTTCGAAGCGACGGTACAGACCCGTAACAAGCTGGTCGAAGCGTACAAAGAACTGATGAACATGCCTGTTTAAGGGAAGTAGGACCTGATTGTGGCGGAAGACAACGACAATACACAACTTGCCTTGAATGACGGTGCTGCGGCATTGCCTGCTACGGCGGACAGCGAAACGTCGCTGGCTGATCCTGATATGATGGAGCGTGACGTGACCCCCACCGGCCCACTGGGGGGGATGGATATTGCACGTCAGTTGATCCTCGTTGCTGCTGTTGCCATTTGTATCTCTCTTGTTGTGCTGCTGTTTATGTGGGTTCAGGAACCGGAAATGCGTCCGCTCGGCACCTACGAAACGGAAGAACTGATCCCCGTTCTTGACCATCTTGATCAACAGAAAATTGATTACACATTGGATGGCAATACCATTCGAGTGCCTGCCAAGGATTACTCCAGCATCAAGCTTAACCTCAGCCGTGCCGGCCTGAATTCCGCCACCGAAGAAGGTGACGATATTTTGATGCAGGATATGGGCTTTGGTGTATCCCAGCAGCTGGAACGTGAGCGTCTCAAACTGAGCCGTGAGCGCCAGCTTGCTGCTGCCATTGAAAAAATCCGCGCGGTCAGCAAAGCGCGGGTCTTGTTGGCGATGCCTAAGCAAAGCGTGTTTGTTCGTCACAATCAGGAAGCGTCTGCAACGGTATTCCTGACGGTTCGCGGTACGACCCAGCTGGGGCAGGAAGAGGTGGACTCCATCGTGGATATGGTGGCCTCTGCTGTGCCGAGCCTCAAGCCTTCCCGGGTGACGGTCACAGATCAACATGGCCGCCTGCTCAGTTCTGGCAGTCAGGATCCAATAGCCTCGCAACGCCGCAAGGAATATGAACTTGAGCGTAAGCAGGAACAGGCGCTTCGCGAGAAAATCGATGCGATTTTGATCCCGGTGCTGGGGCTGGGTAATTATACCTCTCAGGTCGATGTGACCATGGACTTCAGCGCCGTTGAAGAAACCCGCAAACGCTTTGACCCGGCCACACCGTCAACGCGCAGTGAGTATACACGCGAGAATTACAACAACACCGATTATGTGGCCGGCGTTCCGGGCGCCCTGAGTAATCAGCCGCCTGTCGATTCGTCTATCCCGGAAGATATTCAGGATTTGAGAAATGGGGGCGCTGGCGATAAAGGGTCACTGAGCCGCGAAGCAACGCGTAACTATGAACTGGATACGACGATCAGCCACCGTCGTGGGCAAACCGGCACCATTGCCCGCCAGACCGTGTCGGTTGCGGTTGACTATATTGCCTCGACCAATCCGGAAACCGGTGAAATTACCCGTACACCTGTCAGCGATGCCGAACTGGAGAAAATCCGCCGTCTGCTGGTCGGTGGTGTTGGATATACAGAAAACCGTGGCGATATTCTGGAAGTACTTGCCGTACCTTTTGTCGAACCAGAAGTGGTTTCACTGGGTGATGTGCCTATCTGGGAGCATGAAAACTTCAATGATTGGGTTCGCTGGCTGGCGGCATCACTGGTGATTATCGTGGTGGTATTGGTCCTTATTCGCCCTGCGATGTCCAAACTGATCAACCCAACGAAAGATGATGACGCCTTACTGGGGCCAAATGGTGAAATGCTGGGTCCGGATGGACTGCCTTTGAGTCCGGATGACGATATTGGTCTGATTGGGGCCGATCTTGATGGTTCGA
This sequence comes from Grimontia hollisae CIP 101886, assembly GCF_000176515.1. Taxonomy (GTDB): domain Bacteria; phylum Pseudomonadota; class Gammaproteobacteria; order Enterobacterales; family Vibrionaceae; genus Enterovibrio; species Enterovibrio hollisae. Next base: position 971,455 of record NZ_ADAQ01000013.1, on the reverse strand, counting down.
ATACGTTTGGTATGAGTTCTTCGAATCTCAACCTGCCTGATCTGCATAAAGATGAAGACCTGCTCAAGGCAGTCCGTGCACTGGTTGCAAATGAACCAGACCTTGCTGCGCAGGTCGTGAAAAGTTGGGTAAGTAACGATGGCTAAAGATGATAAAGAGTTGTCTGATAACACCTTTGATGTGTCGCAGCTGACAGGCATAGAAAAAGCGTCCATTCTCCTGCTCAGCCTGACTGAGCAGGATGCTGCCAGCATCATCCGTCATCTGGAACCGAAACAGGTCCAGAAAGTGGGCGGAGCCATGACGCAGTTGTCTGAACTGAGTCAGGATAAGGTAAATGCTGTTCATCGTCTTTTTCTTGAAGATATTCAAGGTTTTACTGCTATTGGTATGGGCAGTGAAGATTTCGTTCGTAATGCCCTCATTGCTGCACTGGGTGAAGATAAAGCGAATAATCTGGTTGACCAGATTGTCCTTGGCAGTGGCTCGAAAGGTCTGGATTCGCTCAAATGGATGGATCCACGTCAGGTGGCTTCCATCATCATTAACGAGCACCCACAGATCCAGACCATCGTACTGTCGTATCTGGAGCCAGAGCAATCAGCGGAAATTCTTACCCAGTTTGCAGAACGTGATGCGCTCGATCTTGTCATGCGTATCGCCAATCTGGAAGAAGTCCAGCCAGCGGCACTGCATGAGCTGAATGAAATCATGGAGAAACAGTTTGCTGGCCAGGCCGGTGCGCAGGCTGCGAAGATTGGCGGCTTGAAAGCGGCTGCCGACATCATGAACTACATGGACAATTCACTCGAATCGGCACTGATGGAACAAATTGGTCAAACCGACGAAGAGATGGCATCGCAAATCCAGGATCTGATGTTCGTATTCGACAATCTGGCGGATGTGGACGATCGTGGTATCCAGACAATTCTCAAAGACGTCCCACAGGAAGCCCTGCTCAAGGCACTCAAAGGTGCCGAAGAAGGGTTACGCGACAAAATTCTCCGCAACATGTCGAAGCGTGCGGCAGAAATGCTGTTGGACGATCTCGAAGCCATGGGGCCAATTCGTGTGGCCGATGTGGAAACCGCACAGAAAGAAATCCTGTCTGTTGCGCGCAAACTGGCCGATGCCGGCGAGATTATGTTGAGCAGCGGCGGTGCAGACGAATTCCTGTAATTCAGGGGCAAAGTCAACATCAATTACGTTTGAACACTGAGTTTTATAAGGTAGCTGCATGAGTTTAGAGCGTCGTCGCGGATATATTCGCACCAGCGAACAGTCAGAAGACGTTCTCGAGCGTTGGGATATTCCTGACTATAACCCGGTTGATGCACCGCCGCGTGACACGGCGATGAACTACGATCCAGGTTGGGAGCCGTCTGAGATCATTGAAGATGATCAGGAATCGGAGCTTGATCTGTCAATGCTGACTGCGGATGCTTTGGATGAAATCCGCCAGTCTGCCGTCGAAGAAGGCATGGCCGAAGGCCGTGAAGCGGGATTTTCTGAAGGAAAAGAAGCCGGTTTTGAAGAAGGGAAAACCGAAGGGTTCGAAGTTGGTAAAGAAGAAGGCTACCAACAGGGGCTGGAAGAAGGCCAAAAACTGATCGAAACGCGCTGCCAGCACCTCGACACTATCCTTTCCAAACTGGCATTTCCTTTAGAACAAGTTGATCACCAGGTGCAAAATCAGGTTGTAGATATGGTGCTGCATCTGGCAAAAGCGGTGATTCAAACGGAAGTACAAACCAATCCACAGGTGATCCTTAACACACTGCGTGAGGCGGTCAATGCACTGCCGATGGCCGGACGTCAAATCACCATTTATTTGCATCCTGAAGATTTAGACGTGGTCACGTCTGCACACAGTGTTGAATCACTCCGAGAACGGGAATGGCACTTGATTGCTGAACCTTCTCTCAACCGTGGTGATATTCAGGTTGCCTGCGGCGATTCTGTGGTGGATTACCGCATGGAAGATCGTATCTGTGAAATGTTGAGCCGTTTTGCCGGGCAAAATATCAGTAAAGGCCCTAACCCGCCGGAAGATGGGATGGGAGCTGATGTTCTTCAGGGGGCAGAACAAGTGGTAACTGGCGATATTCCTGAAATACTGGAGACTGAGCCAGTACAGGAAGATCCGGTTCAGACTGACTCACAGGCGAGTCAGTCTGAACCTGAGCGTGTCGACGAAGCGACAACAGACCTCTGTGATGAGGCAGGAGACGATAATGCTCAACCTGTCTGAACGTTTGAGTGCCCTGAAAACAGACCATTTATCTATCCGACCGGTTGCTTCAGGCAAGCTGGTGAGGGTGGTGGGCTTAACCCTGGAAGCCATTGGCTGTCGTGCGCCGGTTGGCAGCCTGTGTAAAGTTGAAACGCTCAACGGCACGGTTGACGCTGAAGTGGTTGGTTTTTCAGGCGAAACCCTTTATTTGATGCCGAGCGAACAAATCTCTGGTGTCTTGCCCGGCGCACGAGTGACCCCCATCATCGGCGAGCAGGGCATACCTGTAGGCCTTGAATTGCTTGGCCGTGTGATTGACGGCGTTGGCAATCCACTGGATGGGCTGGGCGACATTTTTACCGGCCAAACGGCTCCTTTCACCCCTGCTGTCATTAACCCGCTGGCAAGAAAGCCCATTGATGCGCCGCTTGATGTGGGCATTAAAGCCATTAATGGTTTGCTCACCGTAGGTAAGGGCCAGCGTATTGGTCTGTTTGCCGGTTCTGGTGTTGGTAAGTCGGTGACCCTTGGCATGATGACTCGTGGCACGACGGCACAGGTTGTCGTGGTTGGCCTGATTGGTGAACGTGGCCGCGAGGTCAAAGAATTCATTGACGAGATCCTCGGGAAAGAGGGTCGTGAACGTGCAGTGGTGGTTGCTGCGCCGGCGGATGCATCACCGTTAATGCGATTGAAAGGCTGTCAGACGGCACTGACCATTGCTGAGTTTTTCCGCGATCAGGGGTTGGATGTTCTCCTGCTGATGGACTCACTGACCCGTTTTGCTCAGGCTCAACGTGAAATCGCGTTGTCGGTTGGCGAGCCACCGGCTACAAAAGGGTATCCGCCGTCTGTGTTTGCCAAACTGCCTGCATTGGTAGAGCGTGCCGGAAATGGCAGCGACGGACAGGGGTCGATCACGGCCTTTTTTACCGTACTGACAGAAGGTGATGATCTGCAGGACCCGATTGCCGATGCGGCGCGGGCGATTCTCGATGGTCACATTGTGCTTTCCCGTGAAATGGCCGATGCAGGCCATTATCCAGCCATTGATGTTGAACGTTCGGTCAGCCGCGTGATGCCGAACATTGTCAATGATGAACATATGCTGATGGCCCGTGCCGTGCGGCAAGTGCTGTCCGTGTGTCGCAAAAATCAGGATTTGGTGTCAATCGGTGCTTATAAACCGGGCACGGATCAGGCAATTGATCAGGCTTTTACGTTAAAGCCGCGTCTGGATATGTACCTGCAGCAGGGCATGAAAGAGGTGGTGCCGTACGACATGTGTGTCAATATGTTACGTTTAACGCTCCAGTAGTAGGTGATGCATGTCTGACGGCGCGATGATACTTCTCATTGAACAGGCCAAAGAGCAGGAGCGTCATGCTCATCTGGCATTGATAGCAGCCCAACAGGAATTGCAAAGCTACTACATGCAAGTGGCGCAAATTGAGCGCTACCGCCTCGACTATTTCCGTCAGTTGTCTGAACGAGGTCAATCAGGACTGAGTGCCAGCAGTTATGGCCACCTCAACCGCTTTATCGTCCAGCTTGATGAAACGCTGGCAAAACAGCGCCAGGTGGCGGTGGATTTTGAAGACAATGTGGAACGTTGTCGAGAGCACTGGCAGACGTGTCGCCAAAAAACCAACTCGTTGGAATGGTTGGTGGAGAAACGCCAGAAGGAAGCAAGCATGCGGGCAGAACGTCTGGAGCAAAAGCAGATGGATGAGTTCGCTACCCTTATTTATCCCCGTCAGAAATCCACGTTCTAGCATTTTGGCCTGAAAATTGCTTTTACTTCGTCATAGCTTGCCGGATATACATGCCGGCCTTAAATGACAACGTGCCTGAAGCGGGATCATTATGAGCCAAACCAGTTTTTTACTTTCCGGTTTATCGAACAGTAACGCGCCTGTCAGCGAAGGTAAAGGCGTTGTGTCTCCAGAACTGATTGAAAATAAAGGGGAAGAATTCTTTTTTACGTTGGCTCAGCTGGTGTCTGGTGACAGTGGATCAGTAAACGCAACCGGGGAAGGTGTGTCGGTAACGGAAGATGTCACCGCCAGTGAAGACGTCATCAACCAGGTTCTTGCGACATTGCAGTCTGGAACCGAAGGGACAGACGGCGAAAACTTGGCGCTGGATGATGAAGCTTTTGACGCTGGTGATGAGCGGGTCGCGGCATCAGCCGAAAACGATGAAATTCTTGCGGATGTAGGTCGTAAGCATGTAGCGAAAAAAGATGGAGAAGTATTGCTGCAACGGCTGAATGCGTCAAACCAGGCACTTCAGGCTACTCCTGAACATGTTTCACCGGAATGGCAGGCCATAAAAACAGGCGTGGTGGAGACTGATGGCAAAAGCTTGCCGCAGCCATCAGTAAGCACTGAATCAGTAAGTAATGAATTAGCAGATACCGACATGCTGTCTCAGTCATCAAATACTCAGGGAGCTGTGAACCACGATACGGATATCAAATATTCTGCTAATACAGCATCAGGGCCATCGGCCGGGATCGTGGTTGATGCGCTGCTGTCCAAGCCTGTCAGCGACCTCACGGATGAAGAAAAAATCTTGATTCAGCACATGCTTGCCAACGTGGATACTGAGACTGCCCCTATTTTTATCCGTGCCCATGAATCTGATATTCAGCCTCTCAGCGACACGGAATTGATTGATGAGGTTGATGCTTTGCGTGTATCGACAGCGAAAGCGAGCGAACCTGGTAGTCCTGCCGATGCGCCGGCTCAGGTGGCACCTGAGTGGGTTGCGACCAAAGTCCAGCAAGATACTGTGATGCCTACCCAGCACACTCAGTTGGCTGATACCAAGGTGAGTGGTGAACCGGAAAAAGCGTTGGTGGATGTTCTGGCCAAAGGCTCAGCACCGGCTGTTGAGGCAAAAGGTCTGGCATCGGCTGTTCAGACAAATATAAGCCAGGCTGCATCGGCGGTACAGGCGGCGGTGAATCCACAGACACAACCGGCAGTGCCGCTCCCTGCATATGCAGCAATCCCTTGGACGCCAGCCGCGATGCAAAACAGCCCAGCCCAGACACAACCGGTAACCAGCCAAGCGATGCTTGAATCGACTGCGGCTCAACAAGTGGCAGAAATGGCGCACCGGGGGCCGGAAGTAAAAGTGGATCACTTGGCGCAACAATTGGCGTCAAGCCTTGGTCACACTGCCAGTACCACAGCCGCTAAACTCGATGCTGCCACGGTCCAAACGCCTTTGCAGATGAACCAGAATCAGGCTGAGGTGGCGAATGCGCTGTCTGAGCGGGTGAACATGATGATGTCGAAAAACCTCAAACATGTTGATATCCGCCTTGACCCTCCTGAGCTCGGGCGGTTGCAGATAAAGCTTTCCGTAAACCAGGACCAGGCATCGGTACAGTTCACGGTTGCCAACCAAGCCGCCCGCGATGTGGTGGAGCAATCCATGCCGCGCCTTCGTGAAATGATGCAGCAACAAGGCCTGCAACTGGCGCAGTCCTCTGTCCAGCAGCAAGATGCCGGTGGCAGGCAGTCGTTTGCGGGTAACCAGGCGTCATCAGGTGATGGTCAGGGTGGGCAGAATGGACAAGGCGGAACATCCCGGATCTCCCACGGGGAGGAGCAGGATGCCGATCATTCAGTGGTAAACCACGATTTCTACGTCAACACAGCCAAAGATCGTGTTGACTATTATGCTTAAAGTAGCACATTTGATGCGCTTGTTTTGGAATAGATAATGGAATTAATCCTAACTGAGGTCACTCATGGCAGATGAAGATATCGAAGCCGGCGGTGGTGGCGGTAAAAAGAAACTGATCATCATCATCGTTGCCGCATTGCTTTTACTCGGAGGTGGCGGTGGTGCGTTCTTTTTCCTGATGGGGAGCGATAGCGCAGCACAGGACGACATCGTATTGGAAGAGCCTGAACCTGTGAGTTTGCAGGCAATTTACGTGACGTTACCACAACCGTTTGTGTTTAACGTCACCGGGGATTCGCAGCAGCGACTGGTTCAGGTGAAAGTCCAGTTGATGGTGCGAGGCGACCAGAATGAGACACTGGCGAAGCAAAATCTGCCTTTGGTTGAACACAGCCTTCTGACAACATTTGGGGCGGCAACCGTTGAGCAATTGCGTACACCACAAGGACAGGTGGAAGTGCGCAAGCAGGCTGTCGATACCGTGCAGGCTGCAATGGAAAAAATTACCGGCAAACCTGTGGTTGAGCGGGTGTTATTTACTGGCTTTGTAATGCAATAGGTGCAATGTGACCGATCTCCTCAGTCAAGACGAAATTGATGCGCTCCTTCATGGTGTAGATGATGTTGAAGAGGACGACCAGGACTCCGGCAGTGAAGACGTCGGTGCCGCGTCTAATTTTGATTTCTCGTCGCAGGACCGTATTGTCCGTGGGCGCATGCCCACCTTGGAGCTGATCAACGAGCGATTTGCACGGCATATGCGGATCAGCTTGTTCAACATGATCCGTAAAACCGCAGAAGTGTCGATCAATGGTGTGCAAATGGTGAAATTTGGTGAGTACCAGAACACCCTGTTTGTACCCACCAGTCTGAACATGGTTCGCTTCCGTCCGCTGAAAGGGACAGCATTGATCACCATGGAAGCGCGACTGGTGTTTATTCTGGTGGAAAACTTCTTTGGTGGAGACGGGCGTTTTCATGCCCGGATTGAAGGGCGTGAATTTACGCCAACCGAGCGCCGCGTTATCCAGATGTTGCTCAAGCTGATCTTTGAAGACTACAAAGACGCCTGGGCGCCGGTGATGAGAGTTGAGTTTGAATATCTGGACTCGGAAGTGAACCCGGCGATGGCGAATATTGTCAGCCCGACCGAAGTGATTGTGGTCAGCTCTTTCCATATTGAACTTGACGGTGGTGGTGGTGATTTCCATGTGGTGATGCCATATTCCATGGTAGAACCGATCCGTGAACTGTTGGATGCCGGTATTCAGAGCGACAAGATGGATACTGACAAGCGCTGGTCAAAAGCGCTGCAGGATGAAGTCATGGATGTGGAAGTGTCGCTGACAGCAAAATTGCTGGAAACCACGCTTTCTCTACGCGATTTGATGGAGATGGAAGCCGGTGATGTCATTCCAGTAAAAATGCCGGACGCCTGCACGGTTTACATTGAGGATTTGCCGACTTTTCGCGGCAAATTGGGGCAGTCGAATGACAATCTGGCCATCAAGATAACCGACAAGCTTAAGCGTCCTGAAGTGATGAAGAGTGATGTCACCTTGTTGGAAGACGAACCGATTGAGTTGCTGGAAGACATTAGCGACTTAGGCGAGGCAACGGAAGAATAATTAACACGTTGGTAGATAATCATGAGTGATGTAGAAGACGATTGGGCGGCAGCGCTGGCTGAACAGGCTGAAGTGGAAGGCGGTGATGATGTACAGACTGCCCCGTTGGATGAACTGGTGGATGAAACGCCCCCCATCAATGCTGACGAGGCCCGTAAACTGGATGCGATTCTTGATATCCCAGTCACCATTTCGATGGAAGTGGGCCGTACCAACATCAATATCCGCAACTTGCTGCAACTGAACCAGGGCTCAGTGGTGGAACTTGATCGCCTGGCCGGGGAATCGCTGGATGTGCTGGTAAACGGCACCCTGATTGCCCACGGCGAAGTGGTGGTGGTGAACGACAAGTTCGGTATCCGGTTAACGGACGTGATCAGCCAAACAGAACGTATTAAAAAGCTGCGCTAACCCGATATATAAATGGATTCAAAGGCTTGACGCCTGCCGCATTGCGGTGGGCGTTTTTTTAGGCCTGAATTTTGCTTGGAAGGGGTTATAACCCGAATGAGACAGGCTGAGAAAGAGAGTTCATGGTTTCCCTGCAACGAATTGCGATTGGATTAATGTTTGCCCCGGCGGCCCATGCAGCCGCACCCGACGGTCAGGATCTTGCCACAACCCTGGGGGCATTGGTGCTGGTTATTGGCGTGATCTTTGGCTTGGCCTGGGTGCTGAAGCGTATGCAGGTTCCATCCCTGATGGGGGCCAAAGCCGGGCTGAAAGTTGTCAGCCAGCTGCCGCTCGGTCAAAAAGAGCGTGTGTTGGTATTGGATGTGAATGGTGAACAGGTGCTGGTCGGGGTAACGCCCCAGCAGATCACCTTGCTCAAAACCCTGAATAATCCGATAGAAGAAAGTGAACCTGCGAAATCTTTCTCTTCCCAACTTAACCAGATACTGAAGAAAAATGATGCGCCTTAAATCTGTCACTGCCATTTTTCTGGCGCTCTGTTGCATATTTGTCACACCGTTTGTACTGGCGGAAGAAGAACCGGCACCGGCAACAGAAACTGTCACTGAAACCCTGATTAACGATGCCGGGGAAGCGTCCCTGATCCAAGCTCGTAATGGCGGCGGCATTCCAGCGCTGACCATGACCGTCAACCCGGACGGCACTGAAGATTATTCAGTCACGTTGCAAATCCTGGCGCTGATGACAGCACTGGGCTTTCTACCAGCCATCGTGATTTTGATGACCTCCTTTACCCGGATTGTGGTGGTGATGGCGATTTTGCGTCAGGCCATGGGCTTGCAACAGACCCCCTCAAATCAAGTTATTATCGGCATCGCCATGTTCCTGACCTTGTTTATTATGTCGCCTGTAATAGACCGGATGAATGTCGCCGCTGTTCAGCCTTACCTCAATGAGGAGATCACGGCGCGCGAGGCGTTTGATCGCGTGCAGGTGCCATTGCGCGAATTTATGCTGCAACAGACGCGGGTTAAAGATCTCGAAACTTTTGTCAATATGTCCGGTGCACAGGTCACGGAAGCCGAACAGGTGCCGATGACGGTGTTAATTCCGGCCTTCATTACTTCTGAACTTAAAACGGCGTTCCAGATTGGGTTTATGCTTTTCCTGCCGTTTTTGATTATCGATCTGGTGGTGGCTTCGGTCCTGATGGCGATGGGGATGATGATGCTGTCGCCAATGATCGTCTCGCTGCCGTTCAAGCTGATGCTGTTTGTGTTGGTGGATGGATGGAACCTCATCCTTTCCACACTCGCTGGCAGCTTCGGGTAGGAGTGGGTTATGGCACCAGAGGCTTTTGTTGAACTGTTTCAGGATGCGCTCTATCTCATTCTGATCATGGTGTGCGCCATCATCATTCCCGGCCTGATTGTCGGCTTGCTGGTGGCAATATTTCAGGCTGCCACCTCCATCAACGAACAGACATTGAGCTTTTTGCCGCGTTTAATTGCCACACTGGTGGCATTGATGGTGTTCGGTCACTGGATGACGCGCATGCTGATGGAGTATTTTTTCCGGCTGGTGGAAGAAATCCCCATGCTGCTCTACTGATCAGGCCAAGGGCATGGAGTATCCGACAAGTATCATTCTCGACTGGTTAGCGCAGTATTTCTGGCCGTTTACACGCATCTCCTCAATGATGATGACGATGACGTTTTTTGGTGCCCGTTTTGTGCCTGTTCGCGTTCGCCTGTATCTGTCCCTGGCCATTACATTTGCTGTGATGCCCGCATTGCCCCGGGTGCCTGAAACGGTCGAACTGGTCTCCTTTGGTGGCTTTGTTATCCTTGCCCAGCAGATTTTGATTGGTATTGCTATGGGCACGGTGACCCAGTTTGTTATCCAGACGTTTGTGTTGTTGGGCCAGATTATCGGTATGCAATCGAGTCTGGGTTTTGCCTCCATGGTGGACCCAGCCAACGGCCAGAATACCCCCTTGCTGGGTCAGTTTTACCTATTCGTCGCCACCATGATTTTTCTCTCTACTGATGGGCATTTGCAGATGCTTAACCTGGTGGTGATGAGTTTCAAAACCCTGCCAGTGGGTGACATGCTCGGTGCTGCTGATTACCGCGCGATGGCAAGCTGGTTTGGCATTATGTTCAGTGTGGCTCTGGGGATGGCGCTGGCGGGCATTATCGCATTGCTGACGGTGAACCTTTCTTTTGGTGTGATGACCCGTGCGGCGCCACAGCTCAATATCTTCTCGCTTGGTTTTTCGTTTGCCTTGCTGGTGGGCCTGTTGATTTGCATGTATCTGTTAAACGGTATCTTGCCGCATTACCTGAACCACTGGGACACAGGGGTGAATGCCATCTGTGATCTCATCCGTCTCAACTGTGCTGTCGGCGGAGGTGTCTGATGGCAGAGAATGATGGTCAGGAACGGACAGAAGACGCTACACCCCGAAGGCAACAGCAGGCGCGGGAAAAAGGTCAGGTACCGCGCTCAAGAGAATTGGCATCCGTCGCCGTGCTTGTGGTAGGCGCCGTGGCACTGATGTGGTTTGGAGAGAGCCTGGGTAACGCCTTGATGGCGATGATGCGAAAACTCTTTACGCTCACCCGTGAGGAGATTTTTGATGTTACCTCGCTCGGGCTTATCGGCTATGGTGCCATTTTCCATATTTTCTGGCCTATCACCTTTATTCTGCTAATGCTGTTTATTGCAGGCCTGATTGGTGCGTCGGCTTTGGGAGGCGTCTCTTTTTCGTGGGAGGCGGCAAGGCCCAAATTGTCAAAAATGAGCCCACTTCAGGGCATCAAACGCATGTTTGGTAAGCAAAGCTGGGTTGAGCTTATCAAGTCTATCCTCAAAGTGGCATTGGTGTCTGGCGTTGCGTTTTATCTTATGTGGGCCAGTCTCAATGATTTCTATCAACTGAGTATTGAAACCTTCCCCACTAACCTTTATCACGCGCTGGATATCCTGCTCAATTTCGTGTTGCTGATCTGTTGTTCTCTGCTGGTGGTGGTCGCCATTGATGTGCCGTTCCAAATCTGGCAGCACAATGAACAACTGAAAATGACCAAGCAAGAGATAAAAGACGAATACAAGGAAACCGAAGGAAAACCCGAGGTGAAAGGGCGTATCCGGATGCTACAACGGGAAATGGCACAAAGACGGATGATGGCGGAAGTGCCATCGGCTGACGTGGTGATCACCAACCCGGAGCATTACTCAGTGGCCCTGCGTTATGACAGTAAAATGGATAAAGCCCCGGTGGTGGTGGCCAAAGGCTCTGATTTCCTGGCACTGAAAATCCGTGAAATTGCTGCAGAACATGACATCACCATTGTGCCTGCGCCTCCGCTTGCCCGTGCGGTGTATTACAGCACGGAGCTGGAACAGCAAATCCCGGATGGCCTGTTTACCGCCATCGCACAATTACTCGCTTATGTGTTCCAGCTTAAGCAATACAGAAAAGGACGGGGACGTAAACCCAAACCGCTGGCTGACCAACAATTACCAATACCGCCGGATTTACGTCGCTGATGTGACACTGAATGGATATCGTCTTATAACTGGCTGATAAATGGTAATTTTAAAAGTGGTTCGTTTTTTGCTTCTAAGGTTTAAGACATGAAGCCCTGAAGAACATAAAACGACACATGAAGCTTTCTTTGCCGTTCTACGACAAGGTCCAGGACAAAATCCCTTTTAAGCGTGGGCAAGCTTTCCCCGCTATCGGTGCGCCGCTCCTGGTACTTTCTACTCTCGCGATGGTGGTGCTGCCGATGCCACCATTGCTGCTCGACCTGATGTTCTCCTTTAACATTGCGCTTTCTCTGGTGGTGCTGTTGGTGACGGTCTATACGCGAAGGCCGCTTGATTTCGCCGCATTTCCTACAGTCCTCCTGATAGCCACCCTGATGCGCCTTGCGCTAAACGTGGCATCAACCCGGGTGGTACTCCTGCATGGTCATGAGGGGCCGGGAGCAGCGGGACAGGTGATTGACGCTTTTGGTTCTGTGGTGATTGGCGGTAACTATGCCGTTGGCTTAGTCGTATTCCTTATCCTGATGATCATCAACTTTATGGTTGTCACCAAGGGTGCAGGCCGTATCTCTGAAGTCAGCGCACGTTTCACCCTGGATGCCTTGCCGGGTAAACAAATGGCAATTGATGCCGATTTGAATGCGGGCCTGATTGATCAGGAGCAGGCGCGTACACGCCGCCAGGAAGTGACCAAAGAAGCAGATTTCTATGGTTCGATGGACGGTGCGTCAAAATTTGTTAAAGGGGATGCCATCGCCGGTATTTTAATTCTGGCGATCAACATTATCGGTGGCCTTTCCATCGGTATGATCCAGCATGATGTCAGTTTTTCTGACGCCATTGAAATCTACACCCTGTTGACCATCGGTGATGGTCTGGTCGCGCAAATCCCATCGCTGTTGCTGTCGATTGGTGCCGCCATCATGGTGACCCGCCAAAACACTGACGAAGACATGGGCCAGCAGGTTGTTTTTCAGCTGGTCGATAACCCAAGAGCACTGATCATTGCCACTGGCATTCTGGTGGTGATGGGGATTGTTCCCGGTATGCCGCATATCCCTTTTTTGACGCTGGCACTGGTTTGTGGCGGATTTGCGTTTTGGAAAACCAAAGAGCAGGCCAAGACCAGAAAAGAAGCCGAGGAAGCCCCAAAACAGGATGTGGTGGCACCAAAACCAAAAGAGCTGTCATGGGATGATGTCCAGCCTGTTGATGTGATTGGTCTTGAAGTGGGCTATCGCCTTATCCCTATGGTTGACCGTGATCAGGGAGGCGAATTGCTTGACCGTGTGAAAGGGGTGCGTAAGAAACTGTCTCAGGACTTTGGTTTCCTGATCCCGCCGGTACACATCCGCGATAACCTAGAGCTGCCGCCTAACAGCTACCGCATCACCCTGATGGGGGTTGCGGTAGGTGAAGCGGATATTCGTCCGGATAAAGAGCTGGCTATCAACCCTGGTCAGGTTTTTGGCCCAGTGGATGGCGAAGGCACGGTCGATCCGGCGTTTGGTCTTGAAGCTGTGTGGATTGAAAAAGCCCAGCGTGAGCATGCGCAGGCACTTGGTTACACCGTGGTGGACTCGGCGACCGTATTGGCGACCCATCTCAGTCAGATGCTGACTAACAACGCTGAGCGTTTGCTGGGGCATGAAGAAGCGCAGAACCTCATCGATATGCTGGCGAAACAGTCACCACGCTTGGTAGAAGGCCTGATCCCGGAACAAATCTCACTGGGCGCAGTGGTCAAAGTGATGCAAAACCTTCTCAATGAAGCCATTCCTATCCGTGATGTACGGACGATTATCCAGACCCTCTCCGAGTATGCACCGAAGAGTCAAGATCCCGACATTTTAACCGCAGCAGTACGCATATCATTACGACGATTAATTGTTCAGGAAATCAATGGAGTAGCGCCTGAACTGCCAGTAATTACGCTGGTTCCAGAGCTGGAACAGATATTGCATAAGACTATGCAGGCATCAGGCGGTGAATCGACAGGTATTGAACCGGGTCTGGCAGAGCGTTTGCAACAGAGTCTGTCAGAGGCCACCCAGAACCAGGAGCTGCAAGGGGAGCCTGCAGTGTTACTGACTTCCGGGGTGTTGCGCTCAACACTGGCCAAGTTTGTGAAAAATACCATCCCATCGTTGCGTGTCCTGTCTTATCAGGAAGTGCCGGATGAAAAACAAATAAGAATTGTAAGGGCGGTTGGCAACTGATGTACGCATTAGTAACTCAGGACGACGATTTTGAAAATTAAACGATTTTTTGCCAAAGACATGCGAACAGCCTTGGCCGAAGTGAAAGAAGCACTCGGTGCCGATGCGGTGATCATGTCGAACAAAAAAGTGACGGGTGGCGTCGAAATCGTGGCGGCAGTGGATACTGATGCTCCTGCCCGTGACATGCGTAAAGAAGCGGCCAGAACTCAGATGGCGCAAAGCATGGATCGCGCCCATCAAGCCCGTCGACTGGCCGATGACACTGTCCATGTTCGCCGTGACATCAATAAGGAAGCAGCACGTAAGCCATTGGGTAGTGCGCTGGGCAGCAAGTTTTCCAGTTTGCTGGACCGTTACCAGTCACAACTTACGGACAGCAAACCTGCTGCTGAGTCCCAGCAGGAAGCCGATTCATTGAGTGCATTGCTGGCACGCCAGAATGACGCCCGCCTTCGCAATAGCGAAAGCTCGCATGACGTCCAATCATCCCGTCGACAACATAGTGAGGCCAATGGCAGCAGACATGGCACTTACAACACTTCAAACGGGTTTTCACGCAGTCAGCAGCAACAGAAAAGCCAGGAGCTTGACCGTCTTTATCGTCAAAAACGTGATGAAGTGGACCGCCGTGATCCAAAGCGTGATGACCGTTTTTCAACCCGCAGTGAATCCCGAAAACAGACTACACGCCCTGGCAATGAAGAAATCGAAGCGATGCGCAAGGAAATGGCCACCATCCGTAACCTTTTGGAACACCAACTTTCCGGATTGATGTGGCAGGAAGTGGAGCGTAAAGAGCCGCTTCGCGCCATGTTGATAAAACGTTTGGAAAAAATGGGCATTTCACCGGTGTTGGCTGACCAACTCGCGGGTTATATTCCGGAAGATACCCCTCCTAACGAAGCGTGGTCTGAATTACTTGAACTGGTGGCTGATCAGGTGATTACCACCAGTGAAAACCTGCTGGAGTCTGGCGGTGTGATTGCCCTGCTTGGCCCAACCGGTGTTGGCAAGACCACCACCATTGCAAAACTGGCAGCAAGAGCAGCGATGGACTTCGGTCCTGAAGATATTGCACTGGTAACCACAGACACGTTCCGTATTGGCGCCCATGAACAGCTTGCAACGTACGGCAGAATTTTAGGTTGCCCGGTAAAAGTGGCTAAAGATGCGGATGAGCTGGCCGATATCCTGTATCAGCTACGTCACCGTCGGCTGATCTTATTGGACACCGCAGGCATGGGCCAGCGCGATCTTAGGCTATCAGAACAACTTGATACGCTGATTCAGAACAATGGTTCACACATTCGAAGTCTCCTTGTATTGCCTGCAACTTCCCAGCGCCGGGTGCTGCAGGAGACGATTGATCACTTCCGACGTATTCCGCTTTCAGGCTGTGTACTGACGAAGCTGGACGAATCCCTCAGTCTGGGAGAGCTATTGAGTGTAACCATCGAAAACGCCCTTCCGGTCACTTACCTGGCAGATGGACAGCGAGTGCCTGAAGACATTCGTCAGGCAAATGGGAAATACCTGGTTAATAAGGCGAGTGAGCTGATGGATCAAGATTCAGAGCAGCGAAATCATTTCTGGAGTCATGATGTACCAGAGTCGAATGCGGCGGACTTTTATGATTGAGACAACCATGCACGATCAAGCTAGCGGCCTCCGCCGCCTCACAAACCCGACTCGCACTAAAGTTATTACCGTCACAGGTGGCAAAGGTGGTGTAGGCAAAACCAACATCACACTGGGTATGGCTGCAGCCATAGCCAAACAGGGAAAAAAGGTCATGGTGTTGGATGCGGATCTTGGACTGGCAAATGTTGATGTCTTGTTAGGTTTGCGTGTCGGGAAGAACCTCAGCCATGTTATGCAGGGGGTGTGTGATCTGAAAGACATCATTCTGGAAGGGCCCCATGGCATGAAAATCATCCCAGCCTCTTCTGGTATGCGTGGTATGACAGAATTGAGCACGGCCCAACATGCAGGACTTATCCGGGCATTTGGAACGCTGGACGAGGATGTCGATGTCTTGCTGGTGGATACCGCAGCCGGGATTTCTGACATGGTGCTTAGCTTCTCCCGGGCAGCGCAGGATGTTCTGATGGTGGTCTGTGATGAGCCGACATCCATTACCGATGCCTACGCGCTAATCAAGCTGCTAAGCCGTGAACATGGTGTGACGCGTTTCAAGGTTGTTGCCAATATGGTGCGCAGTTATCGGGAAGGACGCGATTTATTTACAAAATTAACGCGGGTAACAGAAAGATTTTTAAATGCTAATCTAGAATTAGTAGCGTGTGTTCCATTAGATGAGCATGTGCGTCAATCTGTGAAGAAGCAACGTGTGGTGATCGATGCATATCCAAAGTCTCCGGCGGCGCTTGCATTGAATGCGCTGGCGAATAAGGCTTTGACCTGGCCTGTACCGCGCAATCCAGGTGGGCATTTGGAGTTTTTTGTAGAGCGGTTGTTAGTTCGGGATGAAGCGGCGGGGGATTACCTCAGTGAATAAAGCGCTCACCTATAGCAGGACAGGCGCTTCGACGGAAACGGTGTTTGAACAATACGCCACACTAGTGAAGCGCATCGCCCATCACCTGGTTGCCCGCTTGCCGCCGAATGTGCAGGTTGAAGATTTGATTCAGGCAGGCATGGTGGGATTACTGGAGGCGCAGCAAAACTATGATGCCTCTAAAGGGGCCAGTTTTGAAACCTATGCCGGCATCCGTATTCGTGGTGCCATGCTGGATGATATCCGGAAAGGAGACTGGGTACCACGCTCTGTTCATAAGAACAATCGCCAAATCAGCGAAGTGATTGCCCAATTGGAAGGCGAATTAGGGCGGGATCCAAAAGACAAAGAAATTGCGAAACGCCTAGGTATGAGTCTGGAGCAGTACCATCAGGCTCAGAATGACATTAATGCAGGACGACTGATTGGTATCGTTGACCTGGGTGTTTCAGAAGATGCTTTCGTTACAGAAAGTCATCGCGACGAAAACCTTCCCTTTGAGGAGGTAGCCGGGGACAGCTTTAAATCGCATCTTGCGAATGCCATCCGCGGCCTTCCTGAAAGAGAAGCTTTGGTTCTCTCTCTCTACTATGACGAGGAACTTAACCTCAAAGAGATAGGGGCCATTATCGGGGTCAGCGAATCCCGGGTTTGCCAGATTCAGAATCAGGCAATGCAGCGGTTACGGACCAAGCTTTCCGCTTGGTCGAAGTAAGTTTTAACAATAATAAGGAACCTCACCGGAGGCCACTTTGGACACAAACATGAAAATCCTCGTTGTTGATGACTTTTCAACAATGCGACGTATCGTTAAAAACCTCCTTCGTGATCTGGGTTTCAACAATACCGTTGAAGCAGATGACGGCCTGACAGCACTGCCAATACTTAAAAAGGGCGGTATTGATTTTGTCGTCACTGACTGGAATATGCCTGGCATGCAGGGCATTGATTTGCTCAAGAACATCCGTGCTGATGATGATCTCAAACATCTGCCAGTCTTGATGATCACTGCAGAAGCGAAGCGTGAACAAATTGTTGAAGCTGCACAAGCTGGCGTAAATGGTTACATCGTGAAGCCATTTACTGCCGCTACGCTCAAAGAAAAGCTGGACAAGATTTTCGAGCGCATGTGATTTCCCGATTCGCGCAGTGAAGGACTAAAGAGACGATGATAACACTCGACCAAGCTAAAGAGTTGGTCAGTCTGCTCGAAGAAGGGAATCAGGACGCCGCGAACGAATTATTGGTGAAAGTGACCAGTGATACGCGTAATCCGCTCTTCAATGAGGTAGGTAAACTGACTCGGCAACTTCATGATTCGTTGGCAAATTTCCGTTTAGATCCACGTATCAGTGATCTGGCGAATAGTGAGATCCCAGATGCTAAAGATCGCCTGAACTTTGTCATGGAAAAAACGGAACATGCAGCAAACCGCACCATGGATGCGGTTGAAGCCACGCTTCCTATTGCCGATAACCTGCAAGAGTGCCTTTCTCAGGTGAGACCCCAGTGGAATAACCTCATGGGGGGGCGGATTGACGTTGCAAGTTTCAAAGGCCTGTGTCACCAAATCGACGGGTTATTGACACAGGTAGAAGGGGATACCACCAAGCTCCATAGTCAATTGACCGAAATCCTCATGGCGCAGGATTTTCAGGACCTGACAGGTCAGGTGATCCGCCGTGTCATTGAATTGGTGCAAGAAGTAGAAAAACAATTGGTTGAAATCCTGACGGCATTTGGTCTGGACGAAGATCACAAAGAACCAGAAACAGAACAACAATCTGACATTGAGGCGGAAGGTCCTGTTATCTCTGAACAAGAGCGTCAAGAGAAGGAAGTGATGCAGAGTCAGGATGATGTTGACGACCTACTTTCCAGTCTGGGCTTCTAGGGGTGCGTTATGAGCTTTGAAATGGATGAAGAAATCCTGCAGGACTTTTTGATTGAGGCAGGTGAAATTCTTGAATTATTGTCTGAGCAGTTAGTTGATCTGGAAAAGACCCCAGATGACCGGGATCTGCTTAATGCAATTTTCCGGGGTTTCCACACGGTTAAAGGTGGCGCAGGTTTCTTGTCACTCACTGAACTGGTTGAGACATGCCACGGTGCAGAGAACATCTTTGACAACCTGCGTAACGGTGGCCGTGAGCTGACATCAGAAGTGATGGATACCATCCTTCAAGCGCTCGATACTGTTAACGAACAGTTTGCCTGTGTTCAGGAGCGTGAAGCGGTTCCTGCTGCAGAACCCTCGCTGATAGAAGCCTTACACAAATACAGTCGCCCAGCCTCTGAGGACGAAGATACGGAAGCGGCGGCACCAGAACCGGAACCAGAGCCAGAGCCAGAGCCCGTCGACGAAGCCACTGCTGAAGGCGAAGAAGCAATCGCCGGAGATTCTGTTGACGATATCACCGATGATGAATTTGATCGCTTACTGGATGAGTTGCACGGTGCAGGCAAAGGACCACAAGCCGGTGACAGTACGTCGACACCGTCGGTTGATGCAGCCTCATCCGGTGGTGATGACATTACCGATGATGAATTCGAAAAACTACTCGACGATCTTCATGGCACAGGAAAAGGGCCACAAGCTGGTGATGCGGCGACACCTCCTCCGCAAAATGTGTCCGTGGAAAGCCCGGACAGTGACGAAATCACTGACGATGAATTTGAAAAGCTGTTAGATGATCTTCATGGCAAAGGCAAGAGTCCTATCGCCAGTGAAGCATCAAAGACCGCTCCAGAGCCACCCAAAACACCAGCGCCGAAGGTAGAGCCTAAGCCTGCTCCTGCTCCGAAAGCAGAGCCAGCTGCTGCTAAACCACCTGCTGCTGTGGCGAAGCCGCCTGCCAAAGCTGACGACAAAAAGCCGCCAGCCCCTCAGGTTGAGCAGACTGTACGTGTGAATACATCAACTCTCGACACTATCATGAACATGGTAGGTGAGCTGGTGCTGGTGCGTAATCGTCTGGTGAGCCTGGGTGCAAACAGTGACGATGAAAACATGGCGAAAGCCGTGACCAACCTTGATGTGGTCACTGCAGATCTTCAGGGCGCGGTAATGCAAACACGGATGCAGCCCATCAAGAAAGTGTTTGGCCGGTTCCCCCGCGTTGTCCGTGATTTGGCGCGAAGCCTGAAAAAAGACATTGTGCTGGAAATGCGCGGTGAAGAGACCGATCTGGATAAGAACCTTGTTGAAGCACTGGCTGACCCCATGGTCCACTTGGTGCGTAACTCTGTTGACCATGGTATCGAAATGCCGGATGTGCGTGAGCAAAAAGGCAAACCCCGTACCGGGACCATTACCTTAGCGGCCTCACAGGAAGGTGACCATATTCTCCTGACCATCGAAGATGACGGCGGCGGTATGGATGCGGACAAACTGCGATCTATTGCGGTAAACCGCGGTGTAATGGATGCGGATGCTGCCGCCCGCCTGAGTGACACCGAAGCCTATAACCTGATTTTCGCCGCAGGTTTCTCAACCAAAACGGAAATTTCAGACATTTCCGGCCGTGGCGTTGGTATGGATGTAGTGAAAACCGCGATTACCCAGCTAAACGGTACGATTTCGATCGACTCTGAGCTTGGCCGTGGCACCATCATCTCAATCAAAGTTCCACTGACACTGGCGATATTGCCAACACTGATGGTGGGGATCGGAAACAATCCCTATGCCTTCCCGCTGTCAAATGTGAATGAAATCATCAGCCTTGACCTCTCTAAAACCAATACGGTTGATGGTCAGCTGACGCTGATTGTACGTGAGAAAGCGATCCCACTCTTCTACCTGCAGGATTGGTTATGCCCACGTCGTGGTATCGCCAACCGCGAGGTGGGTCATGTGGTCATCATCCAGATGGGTCACCAGCCAGTCGCTTTCGTGGTGGATTCACTGATTGGTCAGGAAGAAGTGGTTATTAAACCATTGGATGAGTTATTGCAGGGCACGCCGGGTATGGCGGGGGCCACCATTACCAGTGATGGTCACATTGCGTTGATCCTTGATGTGCCGAACCTGCTTAAACGATACGCTGGCCGATAATAACCAAAAAGGAATGACATGGCAGTGAAAGTATTGGTGGTGGACGATTCAAGCTTTTTCCGCCGCCGCGTGAGTGAAATCATCAACGGGGATCCCCGCCTTGAAGTCATCGACTGTGCAGTGAACGGGAAAGAGGCGGTAGAAAAAGCGGCAACGCTGAAACCTGACGTGATTACCATGGACATCGAGATGCCGGTGATGGATGGCATTACTGCAGTTCGCGAGATCATGCAGAGTAACCCGACGCCTATCCTGATGTTTTCTTCGTTAACGCACGATGGGGCGAAAGCCACGCTTGACGCTTTGGATGCGGGTGCTCTCGACTTCCTGCCAAAGAAATTCGAAGACATTGCGCGTAACCGCGATGAGGCCGTGAGCCTATTGCAACAGCGAGTCAATGAGATTGCTCGAAAACGTGCATTCATGAGGCGTCCGCCGACTGCGGCACGTCCTGCTGCGGCAACATCGACACCAACCCGTGCTGCTACTGGCAGCACGCTGACACCCTCAACAACGGCACGACCTTTACCTGCCGGTCGTTTTAAAACCAGCGGTAAGCGCTATCAATTAGTGGCGATTGGTACGTCTACCGGTGGCCCGGTGGCGTTGCAAAAAGTGTTGTGTGGCTTGCCTGCCAATTTCCCGTTGCCTATTGTGCTGATCCAGCATATGCCATCAACCTTCACCGCAGCGTTTGCCCAGCGTCTTAACGGTCTTTGTAAGATCACGGTGAAAGAAGCGCAAGATGGCGATCCACTTCAGCCAGGAACCGCATATCTCGCACCTGGCGGAATGCAAATGATGATTGATGGCCGCCCGGGCGCTGCACGGGTGAAAATTATCGATGGCGGTGACCGGATGAACTACAAACCGTGTGTCGACGTTACTTTCGGCTCAGCAGCAAAAATCTATAACGATAAGGTGCTGTCAATGGTACTGACCGGTATGGGTGCAGATGGCCGTGATGGGGCAAGATTGTTGAAACAACAGGGCTCAACAGTCTGGGCGCAGGATGAAGAGAGCTGTGTTGTTTATGGTATGCCGCAAGCGGTCGCGAAAGCGGGTATTTCAACAGAAGATTTGCCGTTGGATCGTATCACTGAGCGTATTCTCGTTGAGCTCAATCTTGTTTAAGGAGCGGCTGTGATAGTCTGGAGCATTGCAAACCAGAAAGGGGGCGTGGGGAAAACCACTACCACCATTACCCTCGCTGGGCTTCTCAGTGAAAAAAACAAGCGTGTGTTGCTGATTGATACCGATCCGCACGCATCGCTGACGACGTACCTGAATTACGATTCGGAGCAGCTTCCCCGCACCTTATTTGATCTCTTTCAATTGCAGGAGATAAACCGGGATACCGTCAAACCGCTGATCCTGAATACTGAATACAAAAATCTCGATATCCTGCCATCACACATGTCATTGGCGACGCTTGATCGCGCCATGGGCAACCGTGGTGGCATGGGGCTTATGCTGAAGAAAACCCTGGCTTGTCTGGAAGATGAATATGATTACGCACTGATTGACTGCCCACCCATTCTCGGCGTGATGATGGTTAACGCGCTGGCGGCGAGTAACCGTATCCTTATTCCGGTACAGACCGAGTTTCTGGCGATGAAAGGCTTGGAGCGTATGGTGCGTACTTTGCAAATCATGCAAAAGTCGCGGGCATCTACGTTTAAAGTGTGCATTGTGCCGACCATGTATGACAAACGCACCCGTGCTTCGCTAGAAACCTTGCAGGAGTTGAAAGTGCGTTATCCGGATCAAGTTTGGACGTCTGCTGTGCCCATTGATACTAAATTCCGTGATGCAAGCTTAAAGCATATGCCGCCTTCGTATTACGCAAAAAATTGTCGCGGCGTGTTTGCTTACAAAACGCTGCTCTCTTATCTGGAGAGACTGGAACAGGATGAAAGATAGCCGTGCCATGTCCAGTGTTCAGGCACTGGATGATTATTTTGATGCCTTGCTGGAGGAAGGTGATTCCCTGCCGCAAGATCACACGGATGTGGCGCTGCAAGCGGTTGACCATGCAATCGATGAAGAGGCGACGTTGGCACCTCAGCCTGTAGTGGTTGAGCCAGTGGGACAATTCAGTGGGACAACACTGACCGAGGATAAGCGCGATCTGTCATCGGTTGAAAAACTCCTCAGCCAGCTCAAGCTGGACGAGGATATGGAAGTAGAAGTCGAAATCTTGACGGAAACAGACGTATCGACAGACAGCAAGTTAGCCGTTGATGTGGATACTGAGGTGCTTACTGGAGCTGTAACCGAAGTGGCGACTGAAGTAACAGAAGAGGTTGTCACTGATACTACTGTTGACACAGATGTCTTCACGGAGCCAGAGCTCGAGATCGCCGTTGGGGAAACCGTTACTGAAGAAGTGACAGGTTCTGTTGATATAGCGACTGAGACCGAATGTGAAGCCGATGTTCAGACCGATGAGGATACAGCACCGCCTTGGCAGAATATCGCCTCAGAATATGCTTTTCAGGTGTTGTTTTTTGAATCGTTTGGTGTGGTTTACGCAGTCCCACTCGCGGAACTGGGCGGAATTCACCGGCTTAAAGAGTGTAACCACCTGATTGGAAGGCCGGATTGGTATTTGGGCCTTCAGACTGAACGGGATCAACAGTTGGACGTGGTTGATACCGCGAAGTGGGTAATGCCAGAAAAAATAACGGATAACAGCCATCGCGAAGACTATAGTTATATTGTGACTTTGGGTAACAGTAAATGGGGCTTGGCTTGTAATGCCCTTCTAGGGACAGAGTCACTCAGTGGTGAACAAGTGCGATGGCGTGAGCAAGCTGGCAAACGGCCCTGGTTGGCTGGTTTGGTAAAAGAAAAGATGTGCGCTTTGATCCACGTTGAAGCGCTGATTGCCATGCTGAATCAAGGTATTGATGCCAATGCGTTGGCGTAAATGACGTAGCACAGCACGTAAAGAGGAAAATAAATGTCTCAGGTAGCTGAAGTTCAAAAAGAAAACGTGAATGACGAGGTCTTGCAGTGGGTGACTTTCCAGCTGGAAGACGAAACCTACGGCATTAATGTCATGCAGGTTCGGGAAGTATTGCGCTACACCGAAATCGCACCGGTACCGGGTGCGCCAGACTATGTGCTGGGCATCATTAATCTTCGTGGTAACGTGGTAACAGTGATTGACACCCGTTCACGATTCGGTCTGGTGCAAGGTGAAGTGTCAGACAACACCCGTGTGATTGTCATCGAAGCGGAATCCCAGGTGATCGGCATCATGGTCGACAGTGTGGCAGAGGTGGTGTACCTCAAAACGTCTGAAATTGATACCACGCCAAGTGTGGGTACAGATGAAAGCGCCAAGTTTATTCAAGGCGTGAGCAACCGAAATGGCCATTTGTTGATCCTAGTTGACCTGAACAAACTGCTCTCTGATGAAGAGTGGTCAGAGATGGCCATGCTGTAATGCCCGACATTGTGCAGTATTGGTTACCACTGGGGATTTCACTCAGTGTTGCGGTTGTTTCTTTGTTGTTGCTTCGTAGGGAAAAGGCAGCGCGCCAGAATCTGGAGGCAAAATTTCAGGCTATGGAGCTGTTGTATAAGAATGCCCGCCAGCAACATGAAAGTCTGTCTAAGCAGTTTAATGAACTGCGCGCGGGTTCTATTGGCATGAGCCAGAAACTCGCAGAGCTTGCACAGCGATTCGACGAGTTGCTGGAAAAGCAAAACGAGATGGAAATGCATGACCAGGATGGTCGGCTTTATAGCCGGGCCAGTAAAATGGTGGAGCTGGGCGCAGACCTTCGCGAGTTGATGGAAGAGTGTGATTTGCCCAAAGCAGAAGCTGAACTTCTGCTAAGCATCAGGAAACAGCGGGCAACAAGGTAGATATTATACCGTTTTGTTTACCACAAACCCCTCCCATCCGGGCGGGGTTTTGCCGTCCAGGTACCAGGCAAACGCAATGAGCTCTGCGATCACCAGGTAAAACTGTTCTGGAATTTCATCGCCCACTTCCAAGGCTGACAGCCAGTTCATTAATGCTTCGTCGCTGTGGATCAATCCCCCGTTTTTCTCCATTTCCTCAATCAGTATTTCAGCCAGTTGATCATAGCCTTTGGCGGAGACCTTGGGCGTATTGATGCCATCATATTTTAAGGCAATGGCACTTTTGGGCTTTTTCATACTTGAATATCCACTCCTGATGACACAGTTTCTGCCGTACTTTCATCCAATGGGGTGATGTCGCAGCGCGCCAGCACCACATGGTGCTGGCGAAGTTTTTCTTCCAACAAAGGTACCGCCTGTTCGAGTTGATGGCATAAGCCTTCTGAATCTGTTGAAAAAGAGAGTGCCAGAGCATTGCCTTCCAGTTCAGCGGTAGCCGTCAGGTGGCGGCTTTTCGACAATGTCAGGTTTACGGTTACGCACCAGCGCAACTTTTTACGCTTTTTACAGGTCTTCTTTTCTACCTGAATATGTAACGGGGACAGAAGGTTATCCCTAAAAGGAAAAAGCCAGTGGTGATCGCCGGGTTTGGTTTGTTCATTGACACGTTGTTCTGCCAACAACATCAACATTGCTTTGAGCTTGCCGTTACTTTCGGCGTCCGGGGATGACGTATCAAGCCGTTTTAGCGCCTCAAGCAATGCTTTGTCAGGTGCTTTGCTGGCTAGCCATGTTGCTGCCAGTTTGGGATCAGAAGGCATCATCATCTGTTTTAACAGTGTGGCCATTAACGTCGCATAGGGTGATTGTTCCAGTTCAGTGCGTTTGATTAGGGGGAAAAGGTTCAGCAAACCAAGTAATTGCGATAATTGTGACTGTTGCAGTGCTTTGTTGTCTTGCTGTATTGCACTCAGGGTAGGGCTTTGTCCTGATACTAACCGGTTTTTCAGGGGGATATTGCGAAGGGATGCCTGAGCTAATGCATTGATGTGGCTGATATTGTCTATTTTCATGTTTGCTCACATTTGGTAACGCTTAGGGCATATACCCGACCATGCTACTGAGAGTAGGATCTGATTACTTTATTGTCATTAGCGAGACCTGTCGGTTAACGATTTTTAACGCCTCTATGATATTATCGAGCAAATTTTTCATTACTTTACCGGGAAAGCCTATTTCTCATGTTGGAAGTGCGCCAGCTAAGCTGCATTCGCGACGAACGGATGTTGTTTGAAGATCTCAGCTTTACGTTATCACCGGGTGATCTTGTTCAGATTGAAGGGCCTAATGGCGCAGGAAAAACCACGCTTTTGCGCATTATTGCAGGCTTGGGTTTGGCGGAGTCGGGAGATGTGCTCTGGCAGGGAGAACCTGTCAGTCGGGTGCGCGAAGCGTTTTACGGAAACTTACTTTTTCTGGGGCATAGTACGGGCGTAAAGCGCGAAATGACCGCCTTTGAAAACCTGGCATTTTACCAGCGTATGCACGGTGATACCGATGAAAGTGTGCTTTGGGATGTTCTGGCCCGTGTGGGGCTTGCCGGGCGCGAAGATGTTCCGGCAGCGCAGCTCTCAGCAGGTCAAAACCGCCGGGTAGCGTTGGCAAGGCTTTGGATCAGTAAATCCAAACTCTGGGTGCTTGACGAGCCATTGACCGCGATCGATAAACAGGGAGTAAAGGTGCTGGAGACGCTATTTGAAGAACACGTAAATAGTGGGGGGATGGTGTTGTTTACCACTCATCAGGATATGTTCAGTGGCAACCCAACGTTGCGCCGTATCAGGTTGGGGGCGTAATGGGATCAGCGATGCTCTACATGATCAGGCGTGAACTGCTTGTCGCATTCCGTCGTCAGTCTGACATGCTAAACCCTCTGTGGTTCTTCATTATTGTGATCACTTTGTTTCCGCTTGGCGTTGGGCCTGGGCCCAACCTATTGGCGGAAATTGCCCCCGGTATCATCTGGGTCGCAGCTCTTCTGGCTGCGGTGTTGTCTTTAGATCGTCTGTTTCGCGATGATTTTATGGATGGCTCGCTGGAGCAGATGCTGCTAATGCCAGAGCCCTTATCTGTGCTGGTGTTTGCCAAGATTTTGGCGCACTGGATGCTCACTGGCCTGCCGTTATTGATCATTAGTCCGCTTTTGGCGGTATTACTTTCTTTAGATTGGGAAGCTTACAAGGCGGTGGTTCTGACCCTGCTTATCGGCACGCCAACGTTGAGCTTTCTTGGCGCTATTGGTGTTGCACTGACAGTCGGGCTCCGAAAGGGGGGCGCATTGCTCAGCCTGCTTGTTTTACCGCTGTTTATTCCGGTGCTTATTTTCGCGACATCCGCGATTGATATGGCCACAAATGGATTTCCAATCAACGGTCAACTCGCTATTTTAGGGGCGATGTTGGTTGGTTCAGCAACACTCTCGCCGTTTGCGGTTTCCGCTGCTCTGCGCGTGAGTATTCAATAACTATTACATATTTAACTGAGAGCGAAATTGCAATGTGGAAATGGCTTCATCCATATGCTAAGCCTGAGGCAACCTATCAACTGTGTAACACGCTGTTGCCGTGGTTTACGGTTTTAGCTGCGCTATCCCTGATCACCGGTACTGTCTGGGGACTGGCATTTGCACCGTCAGACTATCAACAAGGTGACAGCTTTCGAATCATCTATATTCATGTTCCTGCGGCAATTTGGTCGATGGGGGCGTATATGTCGATGGCTATTGCTGCCCTTATTGGCTTGGTCTGGCAAATCAAAACATCAGACTGGGCCGCAGCGGCGATGGCTCCTGTGGGAGCGGTGTTCACCTTTATCGCATTGGTGACTGGCGCAGTGTGGGGTAAACCCATGTGGGGGGCCTGGTGGGTGTGGGATGCACGCCTGACCTCTGAACTGATCCTGCTTTTCCTCTATCTGGGCGTGATTGCGCTTTACAATGCCTTTGATGACGACCGTACAGCCAGTCGGGCGGCTGGTATTCTGGCTATTGTGGGCGTGATTAACCTGCCTATCATCCATTTTTCGGTGGAGTGGTGGAACACACTGCATCAGGGCGCGACAATCACCAAGTTTGCCAAGCCTTCGATTGCAACAGACATGTTGTGGCCACTATTGCTGAACATTTTTGGTTTTGCATTTTTCTTTGGTGCTGTGACCCTGATGGCATTGAAAAATAATATTCTACAACGCGAAGCGCACCGTCCTTGGGTTCGCGAGCTGGTTGAAAGGGGATAAGCTATGCATTTTGATTCCTTCTCTTCATTTCTGGCAATGGGGGGGTACGGCGCTTACGTCTGGAGCTCCTTTGCGATTACGTTTGCCGCGATGGCGTGGGTTGCTTTGGCAACACATTTCACCCGCAGGAAACTTTTTAAAGACATTAAGAACAAAGTTGCCAGAGAGCAACGCATTAAGAATGCCCAAAAAATGGAGAACACGCTATGAACCCGAGACGCAAGAAACGACTGGGGTTGGCGCTTGCCCTGGTGTTTGGTGTAGGTGCCACGATAGGTTTGGTGTTGTATGCACTGAACCAGAACATGGATTTGTTCTACACGCCAACAGAGCTGGTTAATGGTAAGCCGGATGGTACTAAACCCGAAGTTGGTCAACGCCTGCGTATCGGTGGTATGGTGGTGAATGGTTCCGTTCAACGTGATCCCCAGTCTCTGAAAGTGAGTTTCCGTGTGGCCGATATTGGCCCGGAAGTCACGGTGGAATTTGAAGGCATTCTTCCGGATCTTTTCCGTGAAGGGCAGGGCATTGTTGCACAGGGTGTGCTGGTTGATGAGCGTACCGTGTTTGCGAATGAAGTGCTGGCAAAACATGATGAAGAATACATGCCACCAGAAATCGCAGAAGCGATGGATAAGGCTCACACGCCGCTTGATTACACCGAGCAGCAAAAACAGGGTAGCTACTAATGATTGCAGAATTAGGGCACTTTGCCCTCATTGTCTCTCTTGGGTTTTCCATCTTGCTGAGTATTTATCCTCTCTGGGGGGCTCACGTTGGAAACCAATCAATGATGCGTTCTGCGCGTCCACTTGCCATCGGCATGTTCTTGATGCTGCTGATGTCTTTTTTCGCTCTAAGCTGGGCGTTTTACGCCAATGATTTTACGGTCACTTACGTGGCAAGTAACTCAAACAGTGCTTTGCCTTGGTACTACCGCCTCACTGCAGTATGGGGTGCGCACGAAGGTTCATTGTTACTGTGGGTGCTTATCCAGGCAGGATGGACGGTTGCGGTGGCGGTGTTCAGCCGTGGTATGCCGCTTGAATCTGTTTCTCGCGTGCTGGCGATCATGGGAATGATTGGTGTCGGCTTCCTGCTGTTTATCATCCTGACCTCTAACCCATTTGAGCGTACCCTGCCTTACTTCCCGGTGGATGGCCGTGACCTTAACCCGTTGTTGCAAGACCCAGGGCTTATCGTTCACCCGCCAATGCTCTATATGGGATATGTGGGCTTCTCAGTCGCCTTCGCCTTCGCGATTGCGTCTCTGATGGCGGGCCGTTTGGATACCGCCTGGGCGCGTTGGTCACGTCCTTGGACGACAGCAGCTTGGGTGTTCCTGACACTGGGCATCGCGCTGGGCTCTTGGTGGGCTTACTATGAGCTTGGCTGGGGTGGCTGGTGGTTCTGGGATCCGGTAGAGAATGCCTCATTCATGCCATGGCTTGCCGGTACTGCGCTGATGCACTCGCTGGCAGTCACGGAAAAACGAGGTACTTTCAAAGCATGGACTGTTCTGTTGGCTATTTCGGCGTTTTCGCTCAGTCTGTTGGGGACATTCCTGGTTCGTTCCGGCGTACTGGTGTCGGTGCATGCATTTGCGTCTGATCCTACCCGTGGCCTGTTCATTCTGGCATTTCTGGTTATCGTTATCGGCGGTTCGTTGTTGCTTTACGCCTTGCGTGCTTCAGACGTCCGCGTGCGCGGTAATTTTGAGTTGGTTTCCCGTGAAAACGCGCTGCTGGCAAACAACATTTTGTTGGTGGCTGCATTAGTGGTGGTTCTGTTAGGGACGCTGTTGCCGCTGGTGCATAAACAGCTTGGGCTGGGTTCAGTGTCTATCGGTGAACCTTTCTTCAATCTCTTGTTCACTTGGTTGTCTGTTCCTTTTGTTTTCCTGCTGGGTATCGGTCCACTGATTCGCTGGAAACGTGACAACCTGAAGAATGTGAAGAAAGAGCTTATCTTTGGCGGCATTGTGTCTGTCGTGCTGGGCGTTGCACTGGTTGCGGTCTTCGCCGATGTCTTTATGCCGTTGGCTGCGCTGGGTGCAGTGATGGGGCTTTGGGTGGTCATTTTGTCAGCTATTGAGGTCTACCAGCGTGCAACCCACCGTCATGATCTGGTAACGGGTCTGGGGAAACTGGGCCGCAGTCATTGGGCGATGGTGCTTGGGCATGTTGGTCTGGCGATCACCGTTCTCGGTATTGCTATGGTGCAAAATTACGATATTGAACGTGATGTAAAAATGGCGCCGGGTGATCGTATCGTACTTCAAGGCCACGAATTCCATTTTGCAGGCCTGCGTGATAAAGACGGCCCAAACTTTGATGGTTATATTGCTGATTTCGATATCTACCGAAATGGCAGACGCGTGAACACGTTACATGCTGAAAAACGCTTCTACAATGTGCAGCGTTCCATGATGACTGAGGCGGCGATTGACCGTGGTGTCACACGCGATCTGTATGTGGCAATGGGTGAGCGCCTGGATGATGGTTCATGGGCAGTACGTATTTATTACAAACCGTTTGTCCGCTGGATATGGCTAGGCGCACTGGTGATGTCCATAGGTGGCCTGCTTGCGATGTCAGATAAACGCTATCGTTTTCGTCAAAAGGCTAAATCGGCAGTGTCTGCCGAGCCGGTCAAGGAGGCTTAAAGGTGAAGAAACCTTTACTCTTTATTCCGTTTGCACTGTTTATGTTGCTGGTGGCGGTCTTCTTTGTGCAGTTAGGTAAAAACGCAGAGGGTGACGACCCTACCAAACTTGAATCTGTTCTTGTCGGTAAACCTGTGCCGGCGTTTCGTCTTGAAGATCTGGCCGAGGCTGGGAAACTATACGATCAGGATATTTTCCATGGCGAGCCCTTACTGCTGAATGTGTGGGCGACCTGGTGTCCAACCTGTTATGCCGAGCATACTTACCTGAACAAGCTGGCTGCCGAAGGTGTCAAAATCATTGGCCTTAACTATAAGGATGATCGCGTGAAAGCGATTGGCTGGTTGAACAGTCTGGGGAATCCATACCTCGTCAGCTTGTTCGATGGTGATGGCCTATTGGGACTGGATTTGGGGGTGTATGGCGCACCGGAAACGTTCCTTATCGATGCTGACGGGATCATCCGTTACCGTCATGTGGGTGACGTGAATGAGCGTAACTGGAACGATACCCTACGTCCTATGTATGAAGCGCTGGTAGCGGAGGCAAAAGGCTGATGAAACGGTTTTTATTGGCAATCCTGCTGGCTGCGGGCGCGGCATTTTCCGTGTCTGCGGCGATCGAAATCTATGAGTTTGACACACCGGAGCAAGAAGAGGCGTTTAAAAAACTCGGCAAAGAGTTGCGTTGCCCTAAGTGTCAGAATAACAACATTGCGGATTCCAACTCCGGGTTGGCACAAGATCTTCGCCTGAAGGTGTATGAAATGCTCAAACAGGGAAAAAACGAAGACGAAATTGTTGATTACATGGTGGCGCGTTACGGTAACTTTGTGACTTATAATCCGCCGTTGACGGCCTCTACATTTATTTTGTGGGCGGGACCCGCCCTGTTTGTGATCGTAGGTTTTACTGTTCTGGTCATGCGTAGCCGAAAACCCAAGGCAAAAACAACTAACGCAGAACTTGGCCGTGAAGAGCTGGCGCGTCTGGATGCTCTGCTCAATGAAGGTGCTGCGCAAAACAATAATAAGGATAACAACGGATGACTGAAATGTGGTTCTGGCTAATTACCGCCTTAATGATACTCGTCTCTGTTGGCCTGTTTGTGTGGCCGATTTATCGCGGCAAAGATCAGGATGAAACAGCAAGCCGTGACGAGCTGAACAAGGCGTTTTTCCGTGATCGTATGGCCGAACTGAATGAAGAGGCGGAAGAAGGGCTGGTAGAAAACCAGAGCGAACTGGCGCTGGAATTGAAACAATCCTTACTTGACGATATTCCTGTCAGCGAAAAAAACATGTCGCAACATAAAGTGCCCCTGATAGTGCTGGTGCCGGGTATCCTTATCTTGATTGTTATGAGCTATGGCCTTTATAGCACCATGGGTAACTATCGCGAAGTGGTGTCCTGGCAAGAGACTGCATCACGTTTGCCTGAGCTTTCTAAGCGTTTGATGTCGGAATCCGACGAGCCAATGACCGATCAGGAAATGGCCGATCTAACGTTGTCGTTACGCACTAGGCTCCAGCAAACCCCAGACGACGCAATGGGGTGGCTGCTACTCGGTCGCATTGGCTTGGCAAACCGTGACATACAAACGGCGGAAGGGGCGATGGCGAAAGCATACAACCTGATGCCTGACGATAGCGATGTTAAGGTCGGCTACGCCCAGTCACTGATATTGTCTGGTGATGAACAAAGCGGCAATGTTGCGCGTAATTTGCTGCGTGAGGTGATCAAACAGGATCACAGTAACCTTCAGGCGTTTTCACTGCTGGCGTTTGATGCGTTCGAACGCGGCGCCTACGACGAAGCGATTGGTGCTTGGTCGACGATGAAACAGTTACTGCCTGCTGATGATCCGCGGATCTCCATGCTGGAACGCAGTATCCAGCGTGCTGAAGCACAAATGGGTATTGGCAAGGGTGGATCTGTGACTGTGACTATTTCGCTTGATGAGCAAGTCCAACTACCAAGTGAAGGCGTATTGATTGTTTCTGTTCATTCTGCGGATGGTGCACCAATGCCAGTTGCTGCCAAACGCCTGCCACTCAGCCGTTTTCCGGTTAAGGTAGAGCTAACAGACACAGACAGTATGATCCCGGAACGTTTGCTTTCTTCTTTGCCAGAAGTTATGGTCAAAGCGCGTATCGATAACGACGGGAATGTCATGACACGTGATGGCGAGTGGTTTGGGGAAACCTCGCCATTTGAGCTGGGGGGTAGTGCTCAGTTAGTGATTAACCAAAAGTCATAACTGTTTTATACTGTCAAAAAGAATGATAAAGGGCTGGTGTAAACCGGCCTCTTTTTTACCTAAGGGGCAAAAAGTAACAATGTGGAAACAACTTATCCTGGCAGTTGGCGCGCTGGTATTTGTCAGTGGTTGTGCCCAATCGCCCGCAGAGTCTCACGCTGATGCAGAAACGAATGAGACGTTTGATGTCTCTCATCCCAGTGATCCTTTTGAGGGTTTTAACCGCGTAATGTGGACAGTGAACTACGATTATCTTGATCCTTACATTGCCAAGCCCGTGTCACTGGCCTACGTCAATTATGTGCCAGAATGGACCCGAACGGGTATTTCCAACTTTTTAGGTAACCTTGAAGAGCCAGCCAGTATGGTCAACAGTATCGTAATGTTGGATGGGGAGGCTGCGCTTACCCATTTCAACCGCTTCTGGCTAAACACTGTCTTTGGTCTTGGTGGCCTTATTGATATCGCCTCTGCCGCAAATATCCAGAAATTGGGTGATCGCCAGTTTGGGGATGCCATGGGATACTACGATATTGGTCAGGGACCTTACTTTATGTTTCCTGTCTATGGCCCCATCACGTTACGGGAAGGGGCGGGCGATGTCGTTGATGGCTTGTATCCCCCTTTGTCATTGTTAACATTTCCACAATCTGTGCTCAAGTGGTTGTTTGAAGGTATGGAGGACAGGGCGGCATTGGTGCAGCAGGAAAGTTTGCTAAACAGCTCGCCGGACCCTTACGCTTTTGCCCGTGATGCCTATTTACAGAATAAAGCGTTTAAGGCAAGGGGCGGCGTCTCTGATGAGATTGAGCTCGATGATCAATACCTGAACGATGATCTGTTAGATGAAGTTGATGATTATTGACAGGGTTTAACCAAAGAATGCCACTCACAGGAGTGGCATTTTTGTGTTTACTGTTTACAGAAGGCTTAGAAGCGGTAAGTTGCCTGCACACCTGCCAGCCAGACATTGCCAGATGTTTGGCCTTCAAAAGCACCGCCGAACAATACAGAGCCCAGATCTGAGCTGATACCTCTGCGCGGTTCTTTCACATCAGCATCTTTGGCAAAAATGTAAGTAACGCCAGCATCCAGCGTCAGGTTATCAGAGTAGTTGTAACCTGCACCCAGGCTTAACCACAGGCGATCCGTTTCTGGAATCGTAATGGTACGGTTTACATCATTCACTGCGGAGGTGTCATAAGCCACACCTGAACGCAATTGTGTCTTGGTATTCAGCTGATAGGTTGCGCCGATAGCAAAGCGGTAGTTATCTTCCCAGTTTTCCTGTTTAACCGGTTGGTTGGGCTGGGAAAGAGACGGGATATTGGCTTCCAGTTTTTCGAAAGTGCTCCAATCGGTCCAGTTGATGCTGGCATGCACAGCCACTTTATCGGTGAGTTGGTGGAAGCTTGCCATTTCTGCGGTTGCAGGCAGTGTAAGCTCCATGCTTCCTGGAAGCTGGGCCGATGTAGAACCAAATGCCAAACCTGTCGCATAGCCATCCAGCTTTAGATCGACGTTTGAGCGGTAGTTAAAGCCAATGCGGTTACGGTCATTAATTTGCCAGACTGCACCTGCCTGCCAACCCCATGCTGTGTCATCACCCTCCATATATTTGAGAGCAGTTCCTGCGGGGGCTACCTGACCACCAGAACTTTTCGCACCAATGCTGCCTTCACCCAACACATAACGAACACCGACACCTATTGAGAACTGGTCGTTAATGTTGTAAGCGATATTTGGATTGATTTCGACAGTGGTTACAGAAGCTTCGTTACCAAACTGGGTGCCTTTAAAGTTGTCATCCAGCTTGGTATTCATACCAAAGTTAGAGCTTAGCGCCAGGCCCAGGTAAATCTTGTCATTCAGCTGGTGGGACAGATAGAGGTTTGGAATAAACGCGGCGTCAGCAAAATTTTCTGAGGATGTCGCTGTTTGGGTTCCAGTTAGGCTTGTCGTTGTTCCTTCAACATCAATATTTGGGTCAACATAGATCATTCCAGTAGAAATCTGTGTGCCGTCCAGATAAGTCAGCATCGCCGGGTTGCGGAATTGTGCTGATGCGTTGTCTGCCATTGCTGCTTCACCGGCATAAGCGCGGCCTAGGCCGGTTGCCGAATATTCTGCCAACTGGAAGCCCGCAGCCATTATAGGTGTGGAAGACAGTGAGCCAAGTGCTGCAGCAATCGCCAGCGGTAGAAATTTATTCTTATTCATTAGAGTTTTTACTTAATTTATAGGTCGCTACAGGGTACTTCCCCCACTCTAATATGCAATTTTGACGGAAGGTTTTGTGTGTTTTTGGGGATATATTTTGTTTATTTTTCTTGTTGTAGTTATAAATTCTATTTTTAATTGAATGGAAACAGGTGTACGCTGAGTTTCGGCGAACACGTGTTTGTTTTTCTTGCCAATCAAGCGCACTAATGTACGCTGAAATGTACTGTTATCAATGGAATATTTCCTGATTTTTACAAATTTGGGCGAACAAAAAGGGGAGCAATTGCTCCCCTTACATTCGGTATAAATTCAGATTAGAACTTGTAACTGTACTGGATACCGTATAACCAGGCATTTGCACGAGTGGTTGCACTGATGCTGGTGATCCCATTTGACTCTTTTACCTGAATATCTTCGCCCATCAGGTAAGTGACGCCCAGATCGATACTTGCTTTTTTGCTCCAGTTGTAGGTCAGGCCTGCAGATAACCACTGGCGATCAGAATCAGGCACTGAAATGGATTTTTTGCTATCTTGCGCACTGGTGTCATACATATAACCCGCACGCAGTGCCCAATCTTCGTTAACGGTGTAGGTACCACCGAGAGAATAGTGCCAACCGTCTTGCCAGTGATACTCATTTAGCACGGTACCGTTGGTGGTTGTTAACGTGTCAAACGTTTTCCATTCAATCCACTGCACGGAGTAATGAACAGCAAATTTATTGTTCAACTGATGGAAACCGGAGAACTCGGCAATGTCTGGTAGGCGCATCACCAGATCACCGCTCATGTCTTGCAAGCCCGCCATATAAACCATGTTGCCACTTGCTTTGATATCGGGGCTGTGACGATAACTCAGGCCAAAACGATTGTTATCATTCAGCTCATAAACGACGCCTGCATTCCAGCCGAAACCTTCACCCTCTGCGTCAACGTTTAGAAGCGCACTACCCATGCCTAAGCCCGAACGTTTTAATTTGCCTGAGCCTGTGATGAAGTCGATACCTGCACCAATGCTGAATTGGTCGTTAATACGATAGGCACCACTCAAACCGACATTAACGGTTTTCAGATCTGTCAGGCCGCCGAATTCATTGGCTGCGTATGTGTTGCCAAATTCAGTCTTAGTGCCAAAGTTGGAGTAAATGCCAGCACCGACTGAGAATTTATCGTTGATAGGGTGGGCATAGAACAGGTTTGGCACATACGAGATGTCCCCGATTTGCTCTTCATTGAGCGCAGAGTTTCCCAAAGGAGTTGAGTAAGTTGTGTCTTTAACAACCACATCGGTGTCGATGGCAATGACGCCCAAAGAGAGTTCAGGGGAATCAAACAGTGCCATTGCCGCGGGGTTACGTGCCATGACTGATGCGTTATCGGCAATCACGGCATCACCGGCAAATGCTCGGCCAAGACCGGTGGCCGATTGACCATTGAGTTGGAAGCCAGCAGCCAGTGCTGACGTGGAGCTTACTGCAACAGCCATGGCTACTGCTGAACGAATAAACAGACGCTTCTTATTCATAATATGAATTAATCCAGTGAGATTTATAATTTTTCTGGTTTTTTATGCTTATAAAAAAGGTGCGCGGATTCTATTGTGAAGGTACTGGATTGGAAATCTGACCAGTTATAAGACAGTGTATTGTAATCGAAATAGCAGTGCGTAGGTGTCTGTTATTTTAGGAAAAAGAAAGGAGAGCACCTTACTCTCCTCTAATTGTAATAGTTTGTATCAGGCTTTCTGGTTCAGGTGTAATTTGAGTTGCTTAGCGACAGGTATGATGTCTGAGCCTTCTTTGCCTACCACAATCACACTGCTGTTATTTGCAGCGGGCATAGATACTGCTTCCATGTTGCCGTCACTGTAGCTTTCTATCGCTGGGGATTTTTGAGGCACAACGAAGACGGTGAAATTCTCTCCTTTATTGTCTTTGATCACCATATGAACGGCATGGTTATTGGCAAAACTGCAGTGATTGATGTAAGAGACTTCCCCAGGTAATTTACCGTTGAAAGACTGACCGAGTGGTGCAAGCTTGGCATTCACTTGTGTGAGGCTGGCCCCTTCATACACGCCGCTGATGAAGCTTTCTTCGTGGTAGTAGTGTGCTAACGCAATTTGTCCCAACTTGGTTTGTCCCGGTGAGACAGGCAGTGCTTGCCAGTTAAACTGGCCCAGCATGATGCCAAACGCAAAAGCCACAGAAGCAGCAATAGCCAAGTGAAAACGAGGCTGACGAGCCTCTCTTGTGACATCACTGCTTTGCTTGAACAACACTTTATCAACCAGATCATCCGGTACTTCAACGCGAAGAGTTTGATCGAGCAATGCATCCAGTTGATCCAGTTCTGAAGCCAGCTTTTGATTGGCAGGTGAGGCGGATCTTGCTGATAACAATTCTGGGTCTTTGTCTTGGGGATCGGCCAGAATGCGGCGACGGAATTCGAGCTCATCCATTTAGCGCACCTCTCTGACTTGGTGTTTGATTATCCATAGACTCTTTCAATTGGTTTCTTGCCCTGAATAAGCGCGTCATGACGGTATTTTTATTGAGATCCAGAATTTCTGCGATTTCTTCACCGCTGAATCCAGCGACAACTTGTAATACCAATGGCTCGCGATATTCGGGGGCCAAACGCAAGATCTGTTTATGAAGCCACTGCTGCTCTATCGACGCTTCTTCACTGGGGCGAGCATTGTCGGCAACCTGATGGTCGTCAATATCGACCAATTCAAGTTGTTTACGCTCAAACCGACGTGCGTTTTCCCGCCGAAGAATCGTAATCAGCCAGGCTTTAGCGGCATTGTCATCCTGAAGGCTATCAAGCGAGCGCCATGCACGTAGGCAGGTTTCCTGCACCAAATCTTCCGCCACATGTTGGTCTTTCGTCAACCAATAAGCGTAGCGATAGAGATCCCTGTGCCAGGCTCTCACGAGCGCTTCGTATCGTCTCTGTTTTTCCATATCACTAGAGACCTGGGACTCGGACTTTTTATTTCCAAAAAAATGTAAAACCATTTTATCGTCCTAAATTTATTGGCTTAGGCGCAGACGCCAGCTCTGGGTGACGATGGTACTGAAAAAAGCGCAAAGTCATATAGTAATAATTATACCCAAACCCCCTGAAGATGCAGGATTCAGATCGTGTGCCATCCGGTCAATATTTACCATCTGGCTACGAGTGTCCGTAGTTTTACAAAACAAAATGACAAATAAGGATTACTGATGAGTTGTTTTTCTCGATATTGAGCCCTGTGTAAAAAGTGAATTTATGCGCATGGTTGTTTAGTGATGCCTTACTGCAGCGTATTTCTATTCATTATTTTGATAACTCATTCAAAGATCGTGGGTAATCAAACAAAAAATTGATCTGCTTCAACATCACTTGTTGAGGTGTCGGTATAGTAGGCGTTGTCATCTGGTGACGTGTTACAGGCTTCGTTGGTTTACCGAACTTGTTTCGTGGCACCGTGTTGAGCAAGATGACAAACTTCCTTTTTGAAGGCTGACTTTACTTTCTCCTCAGGTCGATGACCTGATTTGCAATTGGCTTTACGTTAATTGATTTAACACGTGATTGCTTTCCACATACGTTACCACACTCATTGAGTGTGGTTTTTTTTGTTTTTTACTCTCAGTTATCCGCCCGCAAAGTGCATCTTTCATCGAGCCCTTATTTCCAAAAATGTCGCTACGATCTATGTTTGTTGAACGGAATTAATTAAAACGCACGTTTTAATTCGATAACAAATTGGTTACACTCTTTCTGGTCTGACCTCTAATTATTACCAAGGAGCGGCAATGAACTCTCCCCAGAACCTGACAACGCGTCAGGGTGAACGTATCGCTGTGGTGGCGGGATTACGTACCCCGTTTGCACGACAATCGACCGCTTATGCCGGTGTACCGGCTGTTGATCTCGGCAAAATGGTTGTTAGCGAAATGCTAAATCGTACTGACATCGATCCCAAACTTATTGACCAACTGGTGTTTGGACAGGTTGTCCAAATGCCAGAAGCGCCTAATATTGCCCGAGAAATTGTGTTAGGCACCGGCATGAATGTTCATACGGATGCCTACAGCGTTAGCCGCGCGTGTGCGACCAGCTTTCAGTCTGTGGTCAATGTTACTGAAAGCATCATGGCTGGTGCGGTGGATATTGGGATAGCCGGTGGGGCAGACTCTTCTTCTGTGCTGCCTATCGGTGTGTCAAAGAAAATGGCCGCAACGTTGTTGGCACTCAGTAAAGCCAAAACCATGGGCCAGCGCTTAAAACTCCTGAGCAAACTCTCCCTTAAAGATCTGACACCGGTGCCTCCCGCTGTGGCGGAATATTCAACCGGCCTTAGCATGGGGCAAACCGCTGAGCAGATGGCGAAAAGCCATGGCATCACCCGTGAGGAGCAAGATGCGCTGGCGCATCGCTCCCACACTTTAGCGGCAAAAGCCTGGGCTGATGGCCTGGTGCGTGATGAAGTGATGACG
Organism: Grimontia hollisae CIP 101886; assembly: GCF_000176515.1. Lineage (GTDB taxonomy): Bacteria > Pseudomonadota > Gammaproteobacteria > Enterobacterales > Vibrionaceae > Enterovibrio > Enterovibrio hollisae. Next base: position 932,315 of record NZ_ADAQ01000013.1, on the reverse strand, counting down.
GCATTCCCTGAACCGTATCGTCAGTGGATTGATAAAGACAATAACGTCCGTGAAGATTCGACCATTGAGGGTTATGCGAAACTGCGTCCGGCGTTTGACCGTAAACATGGTTCCGTCACCGCTGCAAACAGTACGCCGCTGACCGATGGTGCCGCCGCTGTGATGCTGATGCGTGAAGGTCGGGCAAAAGAACTGGGTTTAACCCCGCTGGGTTACATCCGCTCTTACGCATTTTCGGCAATCCAGGTTGAGCACGATATGTTGATGGGCCCGTCTTACGCCACACCGATTGCGTTGGATCGCGCTGGTATTTCGCTGGCTGATCTCACCCTGATTGATATGCATGAAGCATTTGCGGCGCAGACATTGGCAAACGTGAAAATGTTTGCGTCAAAGACCTTTGCCGAACAGAAACTGGGTCGTAGCCAGCCGATTGGTGACATCGATATGGACAAGTTCAACGTGCTGGGTGGGTCGATTGCCTATGGTCACCCTTTTGCTGCAACCGGTGCGCGCATGATCACCCAGACCCTGAATGAGCTTCGCCGCCGTGGCGGTGGTTTAGCATTGAATACAGCCTGTGCAGCGGGAGGCTTGGGTGCAGCGATGATTTTGGAGACGGAATAATGACGGAACAAACAACCTCAACAAACGGTGCGTTTTCGCTGCGCTATGGCAACGACGGTGTTGCCTGGCTGAGCATTGATGTACCTGGCGAGAGTATGAACACGCTGCAAGCAACGTTCGTTGATGAAGTCAGTGCCATTCTGAGCGAGCTTGAAAACAAGGGTGACATTAAAGGTCTGGTACTTTACTCCGCCAAGCCGGATAACTTTGTGGCTGGCGCGGATGTCCGTATGCTGGATGCCTGCAAGACAGCCGAAGATGCACAGGCCATTGCCGAACAGGGCCAGCAGCTGTTTTCCCGGATTGAAAAGCTGCCTTTCCATGTGGTCGCTGCGATTCATGGCCCTTGTCTGGGCGGTGGCCTTGAGCTTGCGTTGGCATGCCACAGCCGGGTTGCCACAGACGATGACAAAACCCGTCTGGGGTTGCCGGAAGTACAGTTAGGCCTGCTGCCTGGCTCTGGCGGAACACAGCGTTTGCCACGACTAATAGGTGTGGCAGGTGCGCTTGATATGATCCTGACCGGCAAACAGCTTCGAGCCAAGAAAGCGAAGAAAATGGGGGTAGTCGACGATGTTGTGCCGCCGTCTGTTTTGCTTCGTGTCGCTGAAGAGCTGGCATTAAAAGGCAAGCCAAAGCGCAAAGGGACCTGGCAGGACTGGGCGATGGGCGGCAACGCACTGGGTCGTTCCGTGGTGTTTGAGCAGGCCGCCAAGAAAACCCGTGAGAAAACCCGCGGCAATTACCCGGCAACTGAAGCCATTCTTGATGTGATCAAGTACGGCTTGGACAAAGGCATTGAGAAAGGGCTGGCGCTGGAGGCCAAGTGCTTCGGTGAGCTGGTGATGTCGCCAGAATCTGCTGCGCTTCGTAGTATTTTCTTCGCCACCACAGCGATGAAAAAAGAAACCGGTGCAGATGCTGAGCCGCGCCTGGTGACAGGGGTGACCGTGCTGGGTGGTGGTCTCATGGGCGCGGGCATTGCCAATGTGACGGCGACGAAAGCGAATATTCCAGTGCGTATCAAAGATGTCGGCAATGATGGCATTCTCAATGCGAAGGCTTATAGCTATAACCTGCTGGATAAGAAGCGCAAACGCCGCATTATCTCCAAAGCGGAAATGCAAAAGATGATGGACCGCATCAGTGGTACGACGGATTATTCCGGCATGAGCCGCAACAATGTGGTCATCGAAGCGGTGTTTGAAGATCTGAAGCTGAAGCACCAGATGGTTGCTGAAGTAGAAGAAAACCTGAGTGAAGACACCCTTTTTGCCACCAATACGTCTTCGCTGCCCATCCATCAAATCGCGCAAGGGGCGAAACGTCCTGAAAATATCGTCGGCCTTCATTATTTCTCGCCCGTAGACAAAATGCCGTTGGTGGAAGTGATCCCCCATGCGGATACGTCAGAAGAAACGGTTGCGACCGTGGTGAAGCTTGCCAAGAAACAAGGCAAAACCCCGATCGTGGTGGCCGACAAAGCTGGCTTTTATGTCAACCGTATTCTTGCGCCTTATATGAACGAAGCGGCGATGACCTTGCTTTCCGGTGAATCGGTTGAGCATATTGACAATGCCCTGCTGGATTTTGGTTTCCCGGTGGGTCCTGTGACCTTGCTGGATGAAGTGGGCATTGATATCGGTGCCAAAATCAGCCCAATCCTGCTTAATGAACTGGGTGAGCGTTTCCGTGCGCCGGATGTATTCGATGTGATGCTCAACGATGGCCGCAAAGGGCGTAAGAGCGGTAAAGGTTTCTTCGTCTACAAGGGCAAGAAGAAAGAAGTAGACAAGCGTGTTTATACCCTGCTGGGTGTGGAGCTGAAAAGCCAGCTGTCTTCCCATGAACTGGCGCTTCGCTGTGTGCTGATGATGCTGAATGAAGCGGCACGATGTCTGGACGAAGGTGTGGTGAAGTCGGCGCGTGATGGTGATATTGGTGCGGTCTTTGGTATTGGCTTCCCGCCATTTCTCGGTGGACCTTTCCGTTATATGGATCATATCGGTATCCCACGCTTGGTGGAGATGCTGGCGCAGCATGAAGCCAAATATGGCGAGCGTTTCGCGCCCTGTGAGTTGCTCAAGGTTATGGCAGGTGAAGGAAAAACATTCCACTAGCGATAGCGCTTACGTCCGAAAAAACGATCCCCAGACATACAATCTGGGGATTTTTAATGCTTTTTCCTGAAAGCGGCAATGGGGACAGGTTCTACTCAGCTGATCCGTTCAAGGCGGTTGCGGCGAAAGGCGGTAATGGACGAGATCTCTTTCAGTCCCTCTGGGCCACACTGGTTGGGGTGAGCACTGCCACAACTGTGCATGACCAAGCGATCAGAGGTTCTCGGCTTTAGTTGCTCCACGACAAATTTCACCATATCAGCCCGCGCCATGTTGCGGATTGCTGCCGCTACTTGCTGTCGTTGGGTGAATTCACTGTCTTTGTTACTGATGCTGACCCACAAACGCTGTGCCCGGGCGCGTAGGTTGGCGTCAGGCTCTTCGATCTGGGCTATCAGGCCCTGCTTGCTGGCCTGCCACTGAGATTCATTCAGTTCCAGCAATACCAGAAAGAACGCATTGAGAAAATCATCAATGGCTTCCATCAATTTGGTTGGTCCTGCCAACGGGGACTGCACATAGAAAATCAGCCCGGGGTGGCGGTTAAGTGGCATATTGCCGGAGCCGACCATATAACCCAGTTGCTGCTTGGTGCGAAGCTCATTAAAGAAAATGGCTGACATTAAGTGTTGTGCAAACGTAAATAGGGCCACATCCTTCGGCGCAGTACCATGGCTCTGGTAGTAAATCAGCACTGCGGAATCCTGACTGTCGCACGTTAAGTGATACGACGCACTACCCGCACCTTTGAGCAGTACCAGAGGGCGAATAGACTCCTGATAACGCTGGTCATGGACGTGCAGAGCATCTTTGATGGTTTTTCCAAGTGCCAGGGTTTGGTGCTTTTGCCAATTGCCGTAAACAAACATCTCAACGTGCAGTTCAGACATTACGCGGTGAACAAAGTCTGGTAGTTCAGAAACCTGTAGCGGTTCCAAGGCTTCAATCAGGGCTTCATACGGCGGATTATTAGGTTGTAAAATCCCCGTCATGGCGTTGTACAAGCGGTTAATCGGCTTATTTTGAGTGGCGTTTTTCCAGCCACGGAGCAACTGGGTTTTTATGACATCGAAACGTTCCGGTTTGAATTCGCGGTTGGCAAATTTCTCCAGCACCAAATCCATCAGTAGCGGCAGTTTTTCGTTAAAGCCGCTGAGCGTTAACGTCACGCCGCCCTGGTGGGCATATAGGTTGTAGTTGAGTCCTGCAACTTCTGCGGGGTAAGCGGTCTCGTTGATGGACTCCATCAACATTTCGACGCTGACACGTGTCTTCACAAGGTTTTCGATCGATTCCACAGCATGCGGGCTGTCTATCGCAACGTAAACGACCCCTTTGGGTACCCGAAACTCGGTATCTTGGAGGTGCCAGAGCCTGAATCCAGGCAACTCCTGGACCATTTCCGGTAAGGTACTATCGGGGGCTTCCAGCTCTGCTGGGTCAAGTTCGTAACTGATGAAGGGATTTGGCTCTGGCAGTGCCAGGGTCGGGGAAATATGGGGTGCCCGCCATTTTTCAAGCTGGGCCGAGGTAAAGGGGTTGACACTGTACGGCGTGTCATACCAGTTCGCGGTACGGTCATGCTTGCCGCCTTTGGCAATCAGGGTCAGGCGAAGGTTCTCTGGTGTCAGGTACCCCAGCATCTGGCGGATCAGCGTCTCGTCATAGCTTTCCATCATGTAATCGCCATACAACACATCATCATCCTGATAGTGCTGCATATTGAGCACCAGATGACTCACGGTATCGATAGGGCGTGAAGGTTCCTGGTAGCGGAATGCCATTTCCTGCACTGCGCGTTTTTCCGCATAGCGCCATTCATCCATCCCGTGCTCGCGGATAAGGTGTATCGCCTGAAAGATGTAGGTGACGATATCGTCAATCTTACTGAGACCTACTTCGGTTAGGCTGACACTGACAGTAAATTCGCGGAAGTTCGAACCGCTAATCCCACCACCGGCGGAGAGGTTGTTGATAAGTCCCTTATTTTTCAACAGCGACATCACGCTGCCAGCCCCCTCATACCCCAACAAGTGGGCAATATAGGAAAGGGGTTTGATTTTGTAATGTTCGTCGGTCGCTGGCAGGGAAAATGCCAGTGTCAGTTTGCGTACATCTTTTAGCGGCTCAATGCTGACAAAATGCTGTGTCTGCGCTTTATCGACAAAGGGGACATCAGGGACAAAAGGGGCCAGATCATGATTAGGTATCGCGCTGAACACCTGTTCGGCGAGTGTTTGCAATTGATCCAGCAAATACGGGCCGGTAATGGCGGCGTTCATCAGGTTCGCACTGTAATTGGCCTTATAGAAAGCAATTAATTCATCACGGATCAGGCTCCCATCACGGTCAGCCAGCGTATCGAGGCTACCGACGGAAAATTTAGAGAAAGGGTGTGCTGGGTTGATGGTCTCTTTTTGAACCTGATAAATGCGGCGGACATCATCCTGAAGCTTCAGGCGATATTCTGAATCCACTGCATTACGCTCTTTATCTACGGCTTCTGCGTTGAACAGGGGAGCTGAGAAAAATTGGCCAAATCTGTCCAGTGCTTCTTCGAAATGTGATGACTGGATGTCAAAGAAAAACGTGGTGTTCTCGGTACCGGTCCAGGCGTTGTTGTGGCCCCCGTGTCTGCTGATAAAGGATTGAAACTCACCGACAACCGGATATTTTTCTGTCCCCAGAAACAGCATATGTTCAAGGAAATGCGCAAGACCTTCCCGCTCTTCGGGATCGTTGAAGTGGCCGACATTTACGGTCAGTGCGGCAGCACTGCGGGTCGCCTGTGCGTCTTCTACCAAAAGGACCCTCAGTTTGTTCGCCAGAGTGATGAGTCGGTAGCTACGATGATCGTTGGGACTGATTTGCACAAGGCACCTTTATGCGTAGGATCTGTTGACCACCGAAGGTTAACAGACCCTAGTGGCAAGTAGTAGCAAGGTCTTAATTATGACCACCTAAGTAAATTGAGGCAAACATCTGTGCGGTCTGTCGTTCCAGAACGGAGACTTGGCTGGTAGCATATCCAAGAATAATCAAAATCAGCTGTTGTGATATGCGAATTTATATTATGCGCCACGGTGAAGCGCACACTTTTGCCGCCAGTGATGAAGAACGCCCTCTGACTGAACGCGGTGAACTGCAATCTGTCGATATAGCGCGCTGGTTAGCACAGGCACTGCCAGACGGAAAACTGGATTTGGTGCTGGTTAGCCCATACCTGCGCGCCCAGCAGACCTGGCAGGCATGTGAAACAGTGCTGCCACCGGCGAAGCGGGTACTGACAGAAGATGGCATCACGCCATATGGTGACAGCGAACACGTGGCTTCCTATCTTCGTGCCCTCGTGTCGGTGGACGCTCCCTCTTCGATTCTGGTGGTTTCACATTTACCGTTGGTTGGCTACCTCACCGCAGAATTTGACGCGGATATGCAACCGCCGATGTTTCCGACATCCTCGGTCTCCTGCATTGACTATGATGCAGCAACCGGAAAGGGCGAAGTGCTTTGGATGAAAAGTCCGTCACAGCTGATGGGATGTGCGTCCTGACAGACAGGAAATGCATTCAGTTTTAAACAGAAAAAACGCCCTGTTGAGCGTTTGTTCTGTTCACCATTCCGGTTACTTCTCCGGGATGTCAATTAATACCAGCAAGGCACCGTCGCCACCAAATTCCAGTGGTGCCTGATGGAAAGCCAGCACATCCGGGTGTTGGGCCAGCCACAGCGGCGTTTTCTGTTTCAGGATATGCTTACCAATACCGTGCATCACGCAGGCACAGCTAATGCTTTCTTTGATGCAGGCTGCTATCAAAGCGCCCAGTTCACGCTTGGCCTCCAGTTGTGTCATGCCATGTAAATCCAGAAACATATCCGGCACATATACACCACGGCGTAGCCTTTTCACTTCGTACTTCGAGACGTCCGAACGCGCATACTGGGTAGGCCCGTCTTCTTTCAGCAGAGGCTCAAATTCGTCAGAAAAATAGAAGGCATGGTCGCGGGCGGTCGACGCTAACTGCTTGTTGCGTCCTCGGTTTGTTGTCTGGCGTCTGGGCGGGTTTATGGTATCCTGCTGTAGTTTTTTAACGCCTTTCACCGCATCGCGGAACAATGACAAATCATCATCGTCTGGGATCGGGGATTTCTTACTCATAAGTCAATTCCAAATTTTGTTAGCTGCATTGTACTTAAAATAAGAACAATGTCTGCTCTCCTGTTGGAATTGGCCTTATCGCGCTGCGATGAGGCTACTGGAGGCCATTTTGGATAGAATTATTGTTGATGAAGTCGTCAATGAACTGCGTACACTGCAGGACATGCTACGTTGGACAGTAAGCTGTTTTAACGCTGGGGGCATTTATTATGGGCACGGTACGGATAACGCATGGGACGAAGCCGTACAACTGGTGCTGCCAACGTTATATCTGCCCATTGATGTGCCTGCGGAAACACAACATGCGCGCCTGACCACCAGCGAACGCCTGCGTATTGTCGAGCGGGTGATGCGCCGCATTAATGACCGCACTCCCGTGGCATACCTGACCAACAAAGCCTATTTCTGTGGTCTGGAATTTTATGTCGATGAGCGGGTGCTGGTGCCACGTTCACCAATTGGTGAGCTGATCCAGAACCAGTTCCGCCCTATGCTGGAGGTTGAACCAACACGCATTATGGATTTGTGCACCGGCAGTGGCTGTATCGGTATTGCGTGTGCCTATGCCTTCCCGGACGCTGAAGTGGATCTGGTGGACATTTCAAGCGATGCGCTGGAAGTGGCAGAAATGAACGTGCAGGAACATGGCCTTGAACAACAGGTTTTTCCTATCCGCTCAGACCTGTTCCGCGATCTGCCTAAAGACAAATATGACCTGATTGTCTCTAACCCGCCTTACGTGGATGAAGAAGACATGAACGCGCTGCCGGATGAATTCCGCCACGAACCGGAACTGGGGCTGGCTGCCGGCAGGGATGGCCTGAAGCTGATGCGGCGCATTATTGCCAACGCGCCGGATTACCTGACAGAGCAGGGGATCCTGATTTGTGAAGTCGGCAATTCCATGGTGCATGTGCAGGAGCAATACCCTGAGTTACCATTGACCTGGCTGGAATTTGAAAATGGCGGCCACGGCGTGTTTATGATGACCTATCAGGATTTGGTCAGCGTTGCCGGTGAATTTTCTATCTACAAAGACTAAACCCGGTATTTAACCCAGGGAAAAGGCTGAAATCACGGATTTCGGCCTTTTTTGTATTTGGAGAGCTATTTTTGCTTTATTTGTTGAAACCAGCCCAGTATTCGCGGGTGTTTCTGTCGGGACAATAAAAAAGCTTTTGCTTCTCAATCCCGGTTATGTTTCATTAAGTGCATGCTAGAGCGGCTGTTTAGCGTCAGCCGGGATGAAACAGAGGAAGTCATGGCAGGCAATTCAATAGGTCAGGTTTTTCGGGTCACCACCTTTGGTGAAAGTCATGGATTGGCGTTGGGCTGTATCGTAGACGGCTGCCCGCCGGGACTGGAAATTTCAGAAGCCGATTTACAGGTTGATCTGGACCGTCGCCGTCCGGGCACCTCAAAATACACCACACAGCGCCGCGAACCGGATCAGGTGAAATTTCTCTCAGGCGTGTTTGAAGGTAAAACCACTGGCACGTCGATTGGCCTTATCATTGAAAACACCGATCAGCGCTCGCAGGATTACTCCAAAATTGCAGATCGTTTCCGTCCGGGCCATGCCGATTATACCTACCATCAGAAATATGGGCATCGTGATTACCGTGGCGGTGGCCGCTCATCTGCGCGTGAAACGGCCATGCGCGTGGCCGCCGGTGCCATCGCGAAGAAATACCTCAAGCAAGAGTTTGGTATTGAAGTCCGCTGTTACCTCTCGCAGATGGGGGATGTCACCATCGACAACGTTGATTGGGATCAGGTCGAACAAAACCCGTTCTTCTGTCCAGATGACACTAAGCTGGACGCGCTGGATGCACTGATCCGTACCCTGAAAAAAGACGGTGACTCCATCGGCGCCAAACTGACGGTAGTGGCAAGTAATGTGCCTGTCGGATTGGGAGAACCGGTTTTTGACCGCCTGGATGCGGACATTGCTTATGCCCTGATGGGGATCAACGCGGTAAAAGGGGTGGAAATTGGTGATGGTTTTGACGTGGTCAACCAACGCGGCAGTGAGCACCGTGATGAACTGACGCCGGAAGGTTTCAAATCTAACCATGCCGGTGGCATCCTTGGCGGTATTTCTTCTGGTCAGGATATCGTTGCACACCTTGCCCTGAAGCCAACTTCAAGCATCACGGTACCGGGCGAGACCATCAATGTTGATGGCGAAACGGTTGATGTGGTTACCCGTGGTCGCCATGACCCCTGTGTGGGTATCCGCGCAGTGCCGATTGCTGAAGCTATGGTCGCCATTGTGCTGATGGATCACCTGCTACGCCACCGTGCCCAAAATGCAGGGGTGCAGACCACCACACCGAAGATTTAAGAGCTTCGCGGTACTGGAGCCTAGGAAGAGCAGGAGCTGGGCCCTAGGAAAATAGATCCTAGGAAGAGCAAAGGCCAAGACATGAAGAAGGGCTGATGGTTTAGCGCCACCAGCCCCTTTTATTTTCTCTTTTCTGTACTATCGTTTCCCAGGACCCAGGACCCAGGACCCAGGACCCAGGACCCAGGACCCAGGACCCAGGACCCAGGACCCAGGACCTAAGACCTAAGACCTAAGACCTAAGACCTAAGACCCAGGACCTTCTTTTCCCAGGACACTTTGTTCTTCCGCTTCAAAACTAAACACCGGCAGGCACCAGCCAAACTTGACCGCAGACATGCGGAAGACAAAGCCTGTTACCAGCGTAGACAGGGTCGCGGTATTTTCATCGATGCCAAACTGACTGCCGTAAGTCATCAGTGCCCAGTACATGGCACCGGCAAAAAATGCCACCGACGCATACAGCTCTTTGTGTAACACCATAGGCTGGCGTGCACACAGCAAGTCACGCAACAGACCACCAAAAATACCGGTCACCAATGCAGACACCATACAAATCAGCGGTGACAGGCCCATATCCATGCCCACGCGGCAACCGATAATGCTGAAAGCAATCAGGCCAAGAGAATCGAGCCGGACGAAAAGCCGATGGTGACGGGCAACCCATGATGCCATCCAGGTTGTCAGAATGCCGGCAACACAGACAATCACCAGATAATGTGGGTTTGCTACCCAGCCCAGCGGGTAGTGACCGAGCAAAATATCACGCACGGTGCCGCCCCCGATCGCTGTGCAGGCAGAGACCAGCATCACACCAAACCAGTCCATATTTCGACGGCCAGCGGCCAGCGCACCTGTCATGGCTTCAGCGGTAATTCCAACAATGTACAAGGTCGATAACAGCATGGTATTCAGTCAGTTGCATTTAAAGTGGCGATTTAGCGCAATCATAGATGCGATTAATCTCCCAATCCAATGAAAGGTTGTGAACCCACGTATGAATTGAATTCATCAATAAGGCAGGTGAAATGACCTAAAACGGTGCTTTTTGCTGCGACATTGACCTCATAGACAGGTAAAATGCTGCCATATCCTGATTTGATGTAACTTCACGATTACAATTCACCCGATGCAACACGATTACAACGACCTGATTTCTGTTTTTAACCAAACGTTTATTGAATCTTTTAATACTGAATTATTACTCGGGGGTGATGAGCCTATCTATCTGCCCGCAGACAGTGAAAACCCGCGTCACCGAATCATTTTTGCCCGTGGTTTCTTCGCCTCTGCGCTGCATGAGGTGGCGCATTGGTGTATTGCCGGCCCGGAGCGACGGCTTCTGGAAGATTATGGCTACTGGTATCAACCTGATGGGCGGGATGAGAAAACCCAGGCTGAATTTGAAAAGGTTGAAATTAAACCTCAGGCGGTTGAATGGATTTTGTCAGCCAGTTGCGGCTATCGTTTCCGGGTGAGCTGTGACAACCTCAATGGTTCGTTTGAGCCAGACCGCGCCGCATTTACCGCAAAAGTACGGGAACAGGTACTGGTCTATCTGGAGCAGGGCATGCCGGCACGTGCCAAAACCTATTCAGATGCATTGAGAACGTTCTATAATCGACCCCCTTTGACGCCCGACGACTTCCCAGAGAGTGAGTAATGATCCAAGAATATGAAGAGAAAATCCTCGACTTGATTGATGCTATGGTAGAAACCGCGTCTGATGACGAATTGTTTGCCAGTGGCTACCTGCGTGGTCATATCTCGCTGGCGGCAGCGGATTGCGAGCAGGAAGGGATGGATGAGGTGGCGACACTGAAAGCGCGCGTTGATGAAAGCCTGAAAAGCAATGCCAATGAACTGAATCCGTCTGATCAGGTATTGGTGCGCAACTTCTGGGCATCCTTGCAGGAACAGGCAGGCTAAGCACTACAACAATACAGAAGAAGGCGCCGGGTGGCGCCTTCTTTGTTTTTGTGGAACTCAGGATTTACAGTGCTTTGCCTTTCAGCAGCTTTCTTACCCACATACGTCCAGGGTGCAGGGCATTGAGCACATCCACCGGCAGTGGCAGCGGATGACCACAAAGCTGGGATGCCAGCAGCTCACCCAGAATCGGTGCTGAGGTCAAACCGCGTGACCCCAGAGCTAGCAGGCTGTAAAGGTTAGGGTAGACCGGCACATCTTCGGCGTTGTCTTTTTTGTCACGCAAATCGCGGTAAACGTTTTTCAACGCGTCAAAGTCGCACACATCTCCGACATACGGCAGATGATCGCGGCTGGCACAGCGAATGCCCACCCGGCCAGCGCCATGGTTGGTATCAATCTCTTTTGGCCATTGGGCAGGAATACAGTCCACCAGACGCTGCTTGTTATCTGCCTGATCGGCCATACGAAAATCCATCGACACATCGTTTCGGCTGTAGCTCGCACCAATACAGTGGGTATCGTTTTTCGGATTGGCAGGTGTGAGGTAACCGTCATAACAGAGGACGGTTTTCAGCGCCTTCAGTGTCGGCGTGGTGTTGATATGAGAAACCTGCCCACGGACCGGATACGCCGGAATCGGCGCGGTCTGCGCAAACTGGGTAAATTTGTGGCCGTTGGCAATCACCACAGTATCGTGGGTAAATGTCCCCTGATTGGATATCAAGGCCCAGATCTCTCCCTGACGCTTGATATCAGTGACTTCGGTATTGTAGTTGCAGGTCAGCAGTCCGGTTTTTTCCGCGTTGGTAATCAGCCCTTGAGTTAATTGCTGCGGACACAGCCACCCGCCAAGGGGGTAAGTTACTCCACTGTGCCCGGTTTCTATGCCGGTCAGTGCTTCGGCTTCTTCTTGGGTCACGCCGTGGATCAGGGGCTCCGGGAAACCGCCGGTCAGCATCTTCGCCAGCTTATCGGCACTTTTTTCATCCCAGCCCAGTTGGGTCACACCGCAAAGGTCATGATCAAAAACGACAGCTTCCGCGGCCTGTTCAATAAACTGGCGGGAAAACAGGAATGCGGGGGCGAAAAAGCGTGAAAGGGCATCGTTGCTGCCGTTTAACAGCGGGTATACCGCACCCTGACGGTTGCCCGATGCGGCGAGCCCCGGTTTGTTATGCTCGCAGTAAAGTGTCACAGCCTTACCACGACGAACCAGTGCCAGTGCCAGCGTCGCACTCGCCACGCCACCGCCGATAATGGCGATGTTGTTGTTGCTTTGTGGCGCTGTCCGTTTGTACCACGGGGCTTGCTGGTTAGGCTGGTGGCGTTTGACTACCGTGCCGATAATCATGTCGCGCTTGGTGCCGTAGCCTTTGGTTTTCTTCATCTCAAAGCCGGCATCAATCAGGCCTCGACGGACAAAACCTGCGGCCGTGAACGTGGCAACGGTACAGTCCTGTTTCGCCAGTCGTGCCATGCCATCGAACAGCGTCTGGCTCCACATCTCCGGGTTTTTGCTTGGCGCAAAGCCATCCAGGAACCAGCAATCCACAATACCGTCATCGGATGTCCATACTTGCGGCATACAATCTTTGATGTCGCCAAACCACAGGTCGAGGGTGATCATGCCGTCGGCCAGTACCAGACGGTGGCAACCCGGCACGGCCGCTGGGTAGTGTTTGCGAAGCGCGTCGGCAAACTCCGCCAGTTCTGGCCATGCCGCGTGGGCTTTTTCCAGATCGGCTACCGACACCGGAAATTTTTCGAAACTGATGAAGTGCAGCTGGCTCACCTGTGCATCAGGGTTTTCCTGTCGGAACCTGGCGAACCATTGCCAGACAGCCAGAAAGTTAAGGCCAGTACCAAACCCGGTTTCGGCAATCACGAAGCGGTCGCGGGCAAAATCATGCCAGCGTTCCGGCAACCGGTTTTGTTGCAAGAACACATAACGTGTTTCTTCCAGCCCGTTGGTATTGGAAAAATAGACGTCGTCAAAGTTGTCTGAGACCGGCGTACCGGCGTCATTCCAGTGAATTTGGGCATGTTCAATACGGGGTTGGGTCACAGGCCTTACCTTAATAAAAACGGTGTTTGCACATAGAGCGCGGATTCTATCGCCAATCCAACAGAATATACAGAACAGGCAGCGTGTCTGTGTCAGTATGGGAAAAGTTTCAGCGTACAACTGTACACTAGGAAAGCTGACCACTTTAGCGGATCAAAACCGCTATCATCGGTGCGAACTCGAATTGTAGGAACAAAAGATGAAACGAGCCGTAATTACAGGTATGGGAATTGTTTCCAGCATCGGTAACAACGTTAAAGAAGTGCTGGAGTCATTAAAGACGGGTAAATCAGGGATTAGCTTTTCCCAACAGTTCGCAGACATGAAGCTTCGCAGTAATGTCTGGGGTGATTTAAAGCTCAATCCTGCTGATCACATTGATCGTAAAAAGTTTCGTTTTATGGGTGATGCCGCAGGCTTCGCTTATCTGTCCATGGAGCAGGCGATTGAAGATGCCGGCCTGACAGAAGATATGGTCTCAAATGACCGCACCGGTCTGGTTGCCGGCTCTGGCGGTGCCTCCTCCATCAATCAGGTCGCGGCGGTTGATACGCTGCGTGAAAAAGGCGTGAAGCGTGTTGGCCCTTACATGGTGCCACGTACGATGTCTTCAACCGTTTCAGCCTGTCTGGCAACACCGTTCAAAATCCGCGGTGTGAACTACACCATGAGCTCTGCCTGTGCGACCTCTGCACACTGTATCGGCCACGCAGTGGAACTTATCCAACTGGGTAAACAGGATATTGTCTTCGCAGGTGGCGGTGAAGAGCTGGATTGGTCACTGACCATGATGTTTGATGCCATGGGCGCATTGTCGACCAAATATAACGACAATCCTGAAAAAGCCTCCCGCACCTATGACGCAGACCGCGATGGTTTCGTTATCTCTGGTGGCGGCGGCATGATGGTGATTGAAGAGCTGGAACATGCACTGGCACGTGGCGCGAAAATCTACGGTGAAATCGTCGGTTATGGCGCGACGTCTGATGGCTATGACATGGTTGCGCCGTCCGGTGAAGGTGCCATCCGTTGTATGAAGATGGCGATGCAACACGTTGATAGTGTTGACTATATCAATACCCATGGTACTTCAACGCCCGTCGGTGATGTGAAAGAGTTGGGTGCGATTCAGGAAGTGTTCGGTAACAACAGCCCAGCCATTTCAGCGACTAAAGCCATGACTGGCCATGCGTTGGGTGCGGCAGGTGTTCACGAAGCGATTTATTCCACCATCATGCTGGATAACAATTTCGTCGCACCGAGCATCAACATCGAAAATCTGGACCCGGCTGCGGAAGGGTTGGATATCGTGACCGAAACCCGTGAGACAGAGCTGAAAACAGTGATGTCCAACAGCTTTGGTTTCGGTGGCACCAACGCCACGCTGGTGATCAAAAAATACGAGGGGTAAGCGCCAACAGCTCCCAGAATTTTCCGGGACGTTTAACAGACGCAGGTATATATCGTTGAGAGCCGATTTATATCTTTCAGATCCTGGATTTTGCCCGGTCAATTGACCGGGTTTTTTCGTTTTATCTGACGCTGAAAAGCGTCACAATAGCGTCAATGGAACATATGTAGGGTACACGCCGTTGAACATTCTGATTGATGAAAACATGCCATATGCTGCTGAGCTATTCGGCAAGCTGGGCAAAGTAACTGCCAAGGCAGGACGCACAATGACTGCCGACGATCTGGTTGACGTTGATGCATTGATGATCCGCTCTGTTACTAAGGTTGATGAAGTACTGCTGGCGAAAGCGAACAAGCTTAAGTTTGTCGGCACCGCAACCGCAGGCACTGACCATGTTGATGTCGATTTACTGGCAAGCAAGGGCATTTTCTTCACCGCCGCGCCGGGCTGCAACAAAGTCGGCGTCGCCGAATACGTGATCAGTGCACTGCTGGTGTTGAGCCAGCAGCAGGGCTTTTCAATCACTGAGCGGAAAGTGGGTATTGTTGGCGCAGGTCAGGTTGGCAGCTACCTGTCGAAATGCCTTTCTGCGCTGAACATCACCCACCTGTTGTGTGACCCGCTGAAAGAGGCAGAAGGTGACGTCCGCGAATTTCACTCCCTGCAAACACTCATCGACGAGTGTGATGTGCTGACCTTCCATACCCCGCTGACCAAAACCGGAGAGCACCCGACTTATCATCTGGTAGGTGATGCTGAACTGAAAGCCATGAAGCCCGGCACCATACTGATCAATGCCGCCCGTGGGCCAGTGGTGAGCAATGATGCCCTGAAAGAGGCGCTGAAAACACAAGCGCTGACTGCGGTGCTGGATGTGTTTGAGTTTGAACCGGAAGTCGATCTGGAGCTGCTGCCACTGCTGGCATTTGCCACCCCGCATGTTGCAGGCTACGGGCTGGAAGGCAAAGCGCGTGGCACCACCATGATTTACAACAGCTACTGTGAATTCCTGGGTATCCAGGAAGAAAAAGTCGAAGCGGCTTCCTTGCTGCCGGTTGCACCAATTCCGAAGGTATCACTCAGCAAACCCTGGGATGAAAGCGACCTGATGGCGCTGTGCCAGCTGATTTATGACATCCGCCGCGATGACGCTGAGTTTCGTCGTGCCATGGCGGATGTTGAACATCAACGCGCAAGCTTTGACCGCTTGCGAAAGAATTACTGGGACAGACGTGAGTACAGTGCAATTACAGTAGCGGGCGAGGCCGGGTTTGGGTTAGAGTCGCTCGCTCATTTAGGTTTTACCGTAGAGGAATAATCATGACACAAGAATTCGATGTGGCTTATGACGTCGCTGTTTTAGGTGCCACAGGCGCGGTCGGGCGCACTATTATCGAGGTGTTGGAAGAGCGTAAATTCCCTGTGCGCAACCTTCACTTGCTGGCGAGTGAGCGCAGTGCCGGTGAAACCATTCGATT
This sequence comes from Grimontia hollisae CIP 101886, assembly GCF_000176515.1. Taxonomy (GTDB): domain Bacteria; phylum Pseudomonadota; class Gammaproteobacteria; order Enterobacterales; family Vibrionaceae; genus Enterovibrio; species Enterovibrio hollisae. The sequence continues at coordinate 916,173 of NZ_ADAQ01000013.1, read as the reverse complement.
TAACGGAAAGAGTGTCCGCGTTAAAGACGTGGAAGACTTTGACTGGAGCCAGGTGCAAATCGCCCTGTTTTCCGCCGGTGCAGAATTGTCAGACCGCTGGGCACCCATTGCTGCAGATGAAGGCGTGATTGTGATTGATAACACCTCACGCTTCCGCTACGACTATGATGTGCCGCTGGTGGTGCCGGAAGTTAACCCGGAAGCGATTGCCGATTTTCGTAACCGTAACATCATTGCCAACCCGAACTGTTCGACCATCCAGATGCTGGTGGCGCTGAAACCTATCTATGACGCTGTGGGTATTGAGCGTATCAACGTGTGTACCTACCAGTCAGTTTCCGGCTCAGGTAAAAAAGGTATTGATGAACTGGCAGGCCAGACGGTGAAACTGCTGAACAGCCAGGAAGCGGAGCCTAACACCTACAAAAAGCAGATCGCATTCAACTGTCTGCCGCACATCGATGAGTTTATGGATAACGGCTACACCAAAGAAGAGATGAAAATGGTGTGGGAAACCCAGAAAATCCTGGGTGATGACTCAGTGGCGGTCAACCCAACCTGTGTGCGCGTACCGGTGTTTTATGGCCATGCAGAAGCGGTTCATATTGAGTGCCAGCAACCACTGGACGCGACAGAGGCGATGGATCTGCTGTCCCGAGCGGAAGGGGTCGAAGTCTACTACGGTGAAGACTACCCAACCCAGGTCAAAGAGGCGACTGGCAAAGATCATGTGATGGTGGGTCGGGTGCGCAATGATATCAGCCATCCAAATGGCCTCAACATGTGGGTGGTCGCGGACAACGTGCGCAAAGGGGCGGCAACCAACTCAGTACAAATAGCGGAACTGCTTATCCGCGATTACCTGTAATCCTTCTCTTCTTACCAAAGGTCAACAGACCCCTGGCTTGTGAACTAAAACAACCGGCAGCAGTGATTTGTTGCCGGTTGTTTGATCACAAAACACAGTTTTATCTTCCCACACTACAGTTTTCAGCTGGGCTTCCGATATAGTTAGGGAAATAACCAGTAATATCAATCGCAGCAGGTGGTTAACGCCTTGCCCCCATCATTTCAACGGGTAAAAGAAGTGCTGTGATTGCGAGTTTTTTCTGCCATAGGGGAATGCGGGCAGTGTCTGACCCAGATTTTTATAACGCGATAAAGCGAACTCTCTTATCCACCTTCTCGGGCTGTCGTCTCGGCAAAACCCTTGTTGTCTCGTCATTATTACTGAGCCTTGGTGCGACATTCTCTGCGCAATCCGCTATCCGCATTCTTGGTCCTGTGGAAGAATCCCCGCCTCCGAGCGCGGCTGAGCGTTTGGCGCCCCAGTCCGCTGTTCAACGTTCCACGGTGAACCGCCGCCAAACCGTCGGTCCCACACGTGACTTTGATACCCTGTGGTCTATCGCCACCCGCTACCAACCTAACAACGGTGTCACCGTTTACCAGACGTTAGGCGCCATTTTCCGCCTTAACCCGACTGCTTTTGAAGATAACAATATTCACGGGCTGATCCCTGGCAGCACACTGCAAATGCCGACACTCACGGAAATCCGCCGTGAAAGCACCGACGATGTAGCAAGCCGGTTGCAGATAGATAAGGCCCGTAAAGAAGCACAGCGTATTGCCAACCAGCCGCTGAGCCAGCAGGTTCAGGCACCGGCTGTGACACCAAAACCTGCACCCAAGCCTCTGCCTGAAACGGCTATGGCAGAACCTGAAAAGCCGCAAACAGCCGATACTATGGCTGAGAATAAGCCAATGGCGGAGAAGGAGAAGGCCGCGCCTTCTGCGGATAGGGCGGGTACTCCTGAAAAACCGACCATGGATGCGGTACAGGAGCAAATCAATGAATCGGATTTGCAAATGGGCAAGCTGGTTGAAAGCAACCACATCCTGAAGATCCGCCTGGCAGAAGTGCAAAATGAACTGGTGGCACTTAAAGACCAAATGTCTGCGGATGAAGACCTGACAGAAGAGATCCGACAGTTTCTCGATATGCAGCGTATGCGTCAGGAACAGATGGAAATCAAAGAGCCTTCATTCTTTGAATCACTGATGGCAAGCCCCCTGATGCTTGCAACCATGGCCATTATTCCCGCGCTACTGGTCATTGGTGCAGCCGCCTTCTTTATTATGCGTCGGCGTAAAGAGGAAGACATGGATGTCAAAGAACCGGAAGGGCTGGATGGCGAAATGCCAGAGGTACCAGTAGCCACAGTGGCTGATGTCGAAGATGAAACTGACGATCTGATACTGGAAGACGATGAGCTTGAGGTCACTGATGAGACTGACGCTGATGAATTGTTCGGTGATGATCTATCGGGCTCAGATCTTGATGATATTAACCTTTCCGATTCGTTCGAATTGTCGGAAGAGAATACCCAGGACACCCAGGCAGAAGACGATCATACATCAAGCTTGGATGTTGATTTGGATGATGATTTTGACATCAGTACAGATCTGGATGTTGAGGCCAGCGCTGATGGCGCAATTGGCCTGAAAGACATGGAGTTAGCGCTCGATGAGATGTCTTCGCAGTCTGAAGCGCCCGAACTCAGTCCGGACGAAGCCCTTGCAGCAATGTGGGAACAATCCCTGGGCGGTGATAGCAATGAAGACGTTGACGATATCGATGCACTTTTGAATGCGGAACAATCCGGGGATGCCGGTGAACCTGAGACGGGGCAAGAACCGGACACCGAACCTGAGTCAACCGCTGAGCCTGAGCCCGTTGCGGAAAATGACAGCGAACCGGAAACGAACGAAGCCCTGTTTGATAACGTGCTGAATGATGAGCCAGAAGTGGACTTATCACAGGATATCGATCTCTCTGATGATGATATCGATGACCTGATTGGTAATGCGCACGCTGACAGTGCCAGTGACAACATTGAGGCTGACGACGATGAAGTGGTTACAGATCCGGACGCCTTGCTTGATGAAATGCTCGACGACAATCTTCTCGAAGAAGACGCTCAGCTTCTTGACGCGGATGAACCAAGCGGGCTGGCGGATTTATCGCCGGAAAGCGAGGACACCGAGGATCTGTCACAGACGGATGCCTTGTTGGATGAGCTGATCAGCGATGATGGTCTTGACCCACTTGATGAGAGTGCACTGCTTGATGAAACCCTTGATGACGACGACCTGCTGGGTGACATGTTGGCCGAAACACAGGAAGACGAGGTTGACTTGGGTGAAACCGATGTGCTTCTTGACGAGTTGGTTGATGACGGTGACGACCTCAATGACGAAAGTGCATTACTCGATGACGTCGCCGACGATGACCTGCTCAGCGAAGATCTGATCGGTTTTGACAACGCACTTGATATTGATGCCAGCGAAGAGTCAGTGACAGAGCCTGTCGGTGATCTTGCCAACGTAGAAGCAGAAGAAGAGGCAGACCAGACAGCTGCCGCGCAAGAGACAGCTCTTCAAGAGCCGGCACAAGCAATGGGCGAGGATGACACAGGCTCAATGGAAGCGCTCGATGCCCTGGTTGAAGACTCGGCACCACCGGAGAACAAACTAACGCCTGAAGCCTCAGAATCAGAGTTAGAGCTGCTTGATGACGTGCTTGAACAGGATGACATTGACGGCGTGCGCGATGGGGAGACTGAAACTGCTGCTGAAGATGTACCTGTCGAAGAGCCTGATGCCACACAAGAAGATATGGATCTTCTGGACAGCCTGCTTGATGAAAGGGCTGAACCAGAAGCGCTGTCAAATGAAGATGCGTTGGATACGCCGGTTCAACCGGATGAGCTTGAAGCAGAGGCAGAGCAGGAAGGGGAACAGCCACTGGATCTCTCGTCGTTGCCAGAGTACGACGAGGAAGCCGCGCTGGCTGACAGTGAAGGCGAGCCTGAGCCTGCCAGTGACGAACGGCCAGAAGAGGACGATGATGATGCGCCGCTGGATTTGGAAAACTTGCCCGAGTTTACTGAAGAAGATGCTGCCAGTGAGTATGACATCGAGCTGTCCCAGACCGATGACACAGACGTTGTTGAACTTGATGGGGCACAAGATGATGAGAGACAAGAAAGTGCCGAAGAACCCCAAGAACCCTCTGCCGAAGATGAGCCGGTAGAAGAGCAACCGGAGGCATTTTCAGCCACCGAGAATAACACTCTGGCGTTTCCGAATGTTGACCCTATCAGTCTGGATGAGCTGGGTGAGTTTGATGAAGATGCTGCATTGGGTGCAGCCCTGGAAGAGCAGCGGGAGTTAGAGGAATTTAGCAAGGGTGAAGACGTTACCCAACCATCGGCACCGGTTTCACAGGCGCCATACCGCGCTGCTGAGCTTGATGACCTGGCGCAGATGGAAGATGACGACCATCAGGTCGCCGGGCTTAACATGGAAGCGTTGCTTTCTGAAGATCGGGAAGAGGCGCCCGCAGGGCTTGGTGATTTTGAAACCGAAGAGCCCGACATTCCGGAAGAGGAAAGTGATGTCTGGCGTGCAGAGCAGGCACCGGAGCCAGAGCTGGAAAGCGAAGATTGGTCAGAACAGCCGGAAGTGCTGGGCGATGAGATCAAATCCATGGATCTGGAAGGCGATTTGGATGGCCTGTTGGATGATGTTGAAAGTGAACTGGTTGAAGAAAGCGAGCTGAAAGAGGACTACATCAGTATCGATGAGCTGATGAAAGATGATGGCGAGCCCCAGGAAGATCCAGATTCCATGAAAATGGATTTGGATGTCGGGCTGGAAGACTTCCCGGATGTCCTGAGTGATATCCAGCCTGCGGATGTTGACAGCGCCGGTGAAGCGGCAACCAACATGGACTTGGCGAAAGCGTATCTGGAGATGAATGACATTGATGGCGCTATCCAGCTTCTTGAAAAGGTGATGCAGGGCAACGATCCAAACCTGAAAGAAGAAGCCAGAAAGATGATTGAGAACCTGAACTGATCTCCATCATCAGGAAAGCAAAACGACAATAGCGGGTTATCCCGCTATTGTTTTATCCGGGGGATTATGCAGAGGCTCGGCGGGATACTGCCTCTACCCGGAATTTGGGTATATAATGCGCCGCCTTAGTTAACCAGCAAGACAGAGAAAACACGATGAGAATTGCCCTGGGTGTGGAATACGATGGTTCCCAGTTTTACGGCTGGCAGCGTCAGCGTGAGGTGCCAAGCGTTCAGGAACACCTTGAAAAAGCCCTGTCCAAAATCGCCAATCAACCGGTCGAAGTGCAATGTGCTGGCAGAACCGATGCTGGCGTGCATGGCACGGGCCAGGTGGTGCATTTCGATATCGAAGGTTCAAGGCCATTGCGTGCCTGGACCATGGGGGTGAATACCCACTTGCCTGATACTATTGCAGTGCGTTGGGCCAAAGAAGTGCCTGATGAATTTCACGCCCGCTTCTCTGCCACGGCGCGCCGTTATCGCTATATCATCTATAATCATGCGTTACGCCCGGGTATTCTTCGCCATGGTGTCAGTCATTATCACGGTGAGCTGGATGAAACCCTGATGCACGAGGCAGGGCAGTACCTGCTGGGCGAGAACGACTTTACCTCTTTCCGGGCGGTGCAATGCCAGTCTAAGAGCCCGTGGCGTAATGTGCACCATATCAATGTGACTCGTCAGGGACGTTTTGTGATCATTGATATCAAGGCCAATGCTTTTGTTCACCATATGGTGCGGAACATCACAGGCAGCTTGATTGTGGTTGGCCGCAAAGAGCAAAAGCCTGAATGGATAAAATGGCTGCTAGAAGCGAAAGATCGCAATCTGGCCGCGGCAACAGCCAAGGCGGAAGGGCTTTATTTGGTCGAGGTGGAGTATCCGCCAGCGTTTGAATTGCCCTCTTCGCCGGTTGGGCCACTGTTTCTGCCAGATGAACAGCTTTAAGGAAAACTTGTCTTCTTGTTACAGAACAAGGGAGACAGAAATTAGACAATCAATAGGTAGTACCAGTTTTTTGTCCAAAGTCTTAACAAGTTGTGTTTTAATTCTCCGTTGAATTCGTAGATATCCAGGCCACTTGCCCACTGATGCCGAATGCGCGTTCATGATGAACGGAACAGTGCACAGTTATGTTGTAAGCGGCGAGTGTTCCAATTGAAAAGGTCGTTCATGAGCTGGCTTGAAAAAATTCTGACAAAAAGCAACATCGGTTCTTCACGTAAGGCATCTATTCCAGAAGGCGTCTGGACCAAATGTTCATCCTGTGAGCAGGTGCTGTACCACGCCGAACTTGAGCGTAACCTGCATGTGTGTCCTAAATGTGACCATCACATGCGTATGACGGCGCGTAAGCGTCTGGACACCTTCCTTGATGAAGCCAACCGCGTTGAAATCGGTGATGAGCTTGAGCCGAAAGATTTGCTCAAGTTCCGTGATTCGAAAAAATACAAAGACCGTCTCTCCGCCGCACAAAAGTCAAGTGGCGAGAAGGATGCCCTCATCGTGATGAAAGGAGAGCTATTGGGAATCCCGGTAGTGGCTGCGTCGTTTGAGTTCACCTTTATGGGCGGCTCAATGGGGGCGGTGGTTGGTGCACGCTTTGTGAGAGCGGTTGACGCGGCCATTGAAAATAACTGTGGTTTGGTGTGTTTCTCTGCCAGTGGCGGTGCCCGTATGCAGGAAGCGCTGATGTCGTTAATGCAGATGGCAAAAACCAGTGCGGCACTTGAGCGCCTTTCTGCCAAAGGTTTACCGTTTATTTCTGTCCTGACGGATCCCACTTTTGGTGGCGTAACAGCAAGTTTTGCGATGTTGGGCGACATCAATATCGGTGAACCCAAGGCATTAATCGGTTTCGCAGGCCAGCGTGTTATCGAGCAAACTGTGCGTGAGAAACTGCCGGAAGGCTTTCAGCGAAGTGAGTTTCTGCTTGAGCACGGTGCGATTGACATGATTGTCGATCGCCGTGAAATGCGTCAGCGTATCGCAAGTTTGCTGGCGAAGATGACCCATCATGAATCACCGCTGGTGGTGTCGGTTGACAAGCCGTTGGAAGGTGAAGTGATTGAAGCTCAACCGGTAGAAAAAGAGTAGGTGGAATGTTCACCTGCATGTCACATCAAAAGAGCGCCTTATGGCGCTCTTTGTCTTTTAGCTGATATGATTGGACCCAACTATCGCATGGTATAGAAAACACAGAAAGAAGACGGAATGTCAAAACTTGTTACGCCAGGCGCGACAGCGCCATTGACTGCATGGCTGCAGTATTTAGAGTCGTTGCATACCAGTGCCATTGATTTAGGGCTGGATCGCGTCTCTCTGATTGCCAATAAAGGTAAGCTCACCAAACCAGCGCCCAAAGTGATTACGGTGGCAGGGACCAACGGTAAAGGTTCCACGTGTGCCATCATTGAAAGCATTCTTCTCAACGCTGGATACAAGGTCGGTGTATACAGCTCTCCTCATCTTGTTCGCTACAATGAACGTGTGCGTATTAACGGGCAGGAACTGGATGATGAGCGTCACACAGAAGCCTTTGCTGCTATCGAGGCACTTCGTGGCAACACCAGCCTGAGCTTTTTTGAGTTTGGTACGCTGGCTGCGCTTTGGTTGTTTCTCGATAACAAGGTCGATGTGGTAGTGCTGGAAGTAGGGCTGGGTGGCCGTTTGGATGCGACGAATGTGGTTGACCATGATGTGTCGGTGATCACCAGCCTGGCAATAGATCATGTGGACTGGTTGGGCGATGACATCGAAGTCATTGGTTTTGAAAAAGCGGGTATTTTCCGAAGTGGTAAACCAGCAGTCTGTGGTCAGCCTGAGCCCCCGGCGAGTGTCGCGGCCCATGCCGACGACATTGGTGCCAACCTGCATCAGGTCGGGTATCAGTTCCATTATGAAAAACAAGGCGATGTGTGGCACTGGCATTGTGGTGCGTTTGATCTGTGTGGCTTACCGATACCTAACTTACCATTGCCGAATGCCGCTACGGCGTTGATGGCGCTTGGGTTATCGGAGTTGACTGTTACTGATGAGCATATTGTTGATGGGTTGTCGTCCGTCAAACTGGCAGGGCGTATGGAGTGTGTATCAAAATCCCCCCTGATTCTGATGGATGTGGCGCACAATCCACATTCTGCCGCGTATCTGGCCACTCAGCTCAATGTGTTGAAAGCGGAAAAAAACGGCAAAGTTCACGCCGTTGTTGCTATGCTCCATGACAAAGATATTGCCGCGACAATCGAGGTGATGAAACCAGTCGTCGACCATTGGTATCCGGCCTCGTTGAGAGGCCCGCGCGCCGCACCGTGGACGCAAATCACTGCGTATCTGCCAACGGGCATTGAAGGTTTTGAGTCTCCGACACAGGCGTTTCAGGCGGCGCAGGCAGCCTTGGCGTGGCAGGGAGATATCCTGATTGTTTTTGGTTCATTCCATACCGTCGGTGAAATCGCCGATTACCTCAGTAAAGAGGAGTAATTGTGGCAACCCAGTTTCAAAACCGACTCGTCGGTACCCTTATTCTGGTGTCTCTCGGGGTTATCTTCTTGCCGGATGTCTTTGACGGTGAGAAGGCACATTATGAAGAGAGTTACCAGGCTATTCCTCTTCGTGAAAATGTTGACGATGCTGTGTTTGCTCAGCCAGTCAAAGCGCCGGAAAAAGTGGAGAGTTTTCTGCCGTCTGAACCGGTTGCGGTGACCATTGACGGCGATAATGGCTCCAGTGAATTGGAAACAGCGACACAAACAGTTACACCACCGAAAGAAGGCTACAGTGATTCAGCCTGGATCATCCGTCTCGGAACGTTTCGTAACATTGAGAATGCGAAAAACCTGGTCGCGACACTTCGTAGCAAAGGATATGCTGCTCAATTAATGCCAAGGGACATTAAAGAAGGTGATCTGGCGCGAGTGGAAGTCGGGCCGGATGTCTCCAAAGAAAAGCTTGAGTCGATGACGGCAGATTTGGAGTCTTTGACAGGTTTGAAAGGCCAACTGCTTAGATTTAACCCACTCAACCCATAAGAAAACGTTTGCGTCGTCATTTTTTCTGTTAAAATGCGCGCGAATCGCTCAGATGATTAAGCAATGAATTGGATAGATTATCTCATTATTGGCGTGATCGGCTTTTCTGCTCTGATTAGTTTGGTCCGTGGATTTGTTAAAGAAGCACTGTCACTGGTGATCTGGTTTGGCGCCTTCTTTGTTGCAAGCAACTTTTACCCGCAACTGGCGGCTTATTTTACTAACATTCATGATGACATGATTCGTAATGGTGCGGCGATAGCGGCACTGTTTATTGCGACCTTGATTGTTGGTGCGGTTGTTAACTATGTGATTGGCCAGTTAGTACAAAAAACAGGTCTTTCAGGTACAGATCGCGTGTTAGGGGTTGTTTTTGGGGGAATACGGGGCGTTTTAATCGTTGCTGCCTTACTGTTTTTCCTCGATGCATTTACGGGCGTTGCCAACAGCCCAGAGTGGAAGCAATCACAGTTAATCCCTAAATTTGGGGTAGTGATTGAGTGGTTTTTTACATATTTGGAGCAAAGCTCCAGCTTTCTGCCTAAGGTGATCTAACGTTTTTCCGGCGGCATTCAGACTGGCGGAGAAACCTGTGACGTTTCCTGGGCTCAATTTTGCGTTACAAGGAACAGCATACATGTGTGGGATTGTTGGGATCGTGGGTGAGACCCCGGTTAATCAGTCGATTTACGATGCATTGACAGTACTTCAGCACCGAGGTCAGGATGCAGCTGGGATAGTCACTATTGACGATAACCGTTTTCGTCTGAGGAAAGCGAACGGTTTGGTGAAGGATGTTTTCCAGCTTAAACACATGCAAAGGCTACAGGGTACAGTGGGTATCGGACACGTTCGATACCCTACTGCAGGCAGTTCAAGTGCCTCGGAGGCACAGCCATTTTATGTTAACTCACCTTACGGTATTACGTTGGCACACAATGGTAATCTTACCAATGCCAATGCGCTTCGTGAGTCGTTATTTGCCCATGACCGCCGCCACCTCAACACCACTTCCGATTCAGAAATACTTCTCAATGTCCTTGCGCACCAAATTGATAAAGCTGCTTCCCATCCACTGACCGAAGAAGATGTGTTTCAAGCCGTTCGTGCAGTGCACCAGGAAGTCAAAGGGGGCTATGCGGCGGTGGCAATGATTATCGGCCATGGTTTGATCGCCTTCCGCGACCCGAACGGTATTCGCCCGTTATGTTTGGGCAAACGCAACGTAAATGGCCGCGAAGAGTATATGGTGGCCTCTGAGTCAGTGGCTTTGGATGCCGTGGGTTTTGACTTCGTGCGTGATGTGGCACCAGGCGAAGCCATTTACATCACGTTTAACGGTCAGTTATTTACCCGCCAGTGCGCGGATAATCCCATTTTGTCTCCCTGTATTTTTGAATTTGTTTACTTTGCCCGCCCTGATTCTTTCATTGATAAAGTGTCGGTGTATGGTGCACGGGTAAAAATGGGCCAGAAGTTGGGGGCGAAAATTCGTCGTGAGTGGGACGATCTGGATATTGATGTGGTTATCCCTATTCCAGAGACCTCTTGCGATATTGCCCTGGAGATCGCCCAGGTACTGGATAAACCTTATCGTCAAGGTTTTGTGAAAAACCGTTATGTTGGCCGCACCTTCATCATGCCGGGCCAACATCTACGCCGTAAATCAGTACGCCGTAAACTGAACGCAATTCGTTCGGAATTCAAAGACAAGTCTGTACTGTTGGTGGATGACTCTATTGTACGCGGTACGACATCAGAGCAGATTGTTGAAATGGCACGGGAAGCGGGAGCCAAGCGTGTGTACATGGCATCTGCTGCACCGGAAATCCGTTTCCCGAATGTATATGGTATTGACATGCCAAGCGCCAATGAGCTGATCGCCCACGGTCGTGAAGTGGATGAAATTTGTAAGACCATCGGCGCCGATGGCCTGATCTTTCAAGATTTAAACGATCTGGAGGATGCGGTCCGTGAAGGCAATCCGGATATCAAACGTTTCGAGAGTTCGGTATTCAGTGGTGACTATGTGACCGGTGATATCAATCAGGAATATCTGGAATACCTGTCAAGCCTGCGAAATGATGAGGCCAAGGCGTTGCGTGAGCAGCAGCAAGAATTAGCAAACCTTGAGATTTATAACGAGAGTTAACCTCGATATAAGGGGATACTGCTTTTATGCACAAAAAACGCAGCCAACGAGCTGCGTTTTTTGTGTTTGCTAAAAAGCACGTGCACATTTAAAAACAGTTATTGGACGAACATCGGGCCGAAACCCACATTCCACATGATCACCGAACTGGCAATAATCGCTACCAGTAAAACCAGCCCACAGGTTACTACCGAACTGGCGTAAATAAAGCCACGCTCTTCGGGAATATGCATGATAATTGGTACGCCAGTGTAAAGTAGATACACTGAGTAGGCGATACCCAATAGCCCAACAAGCATGACAAACCACACTACCGGATACAATGCTGCTAATCCAACCATAAAGATGGGGGTCGCAGTATAAGCTGCCAACTCCAATGCCTGCGTATAGGTTGGGGTTGAGCCAAAAGTGCGGCTCATCCAGAGTGTCAGGTAAGCCAGTGCCATCACACCAGTGATAAGGGCGAAGTACATGGCGAAGGCGATGATGATTGCACTTTGTTGTGTCAGAAAAATGGGGTCACCTACGCCGATTTGCCAACCGATATGTACGCTTGAATAGTATGCACAAAGGGGAGGGATAAGCGCCATGATAGCAGCATGCCCTAAACTGCTCAGTGCTCCTTCATGGCGATCGTCAATATTTTTCCATTCTTCTTTTGGATGTGTATAGAGGCCGAACAGATGTCCCAGAACCATAAGTCGCTCCTTCCAGTCGCGGTCACCAGCATTATGTATCCAACAACAATCAGACGTCGATCGTGTTGTTACATACTAATAACATTTAGTGCTGCAATATGCAGTTCGCAAGTTTTCATTGCGAAATGTGTGACAGCTTGTAATCACTTATCGAAACTGGGACACAGGGTGATCAACATCCCTCTTCCTTATTGGGAGAATGAAAATAACGCATCGAAAAGTCGATAAATACACGAAGCTTTGCAGGCAGGTGGGTTTTGTCGTGATACATCAGGAAGATATCCCTTGGCTCGGTGGTCCAGTCAGGCAGGATTTGTTGCAATTCACCAGATTGAATGTCTTTTTGTACCAGCACATCAGGGATTAACGCGATCCCCAATCCATCTTTTGCTGCTGCCCTCACAACCCTGAGCTCTGATGCTTCGAAGCGTCCTTGGTCTGAAAGACAAAGCTGTTCGCCACTCTCGTTTGATAAACGCCAGCGCATCAGGGGCCAGCCTTTGAGCAGCGCGTGTTTGGACAAATCTGTTGCATCGGTGATCGGGGCATGAGATGCAATGTATTCCGGACTGGCAACCAGAATATCCCGCACAGTGTGGAGCCGCCTCGCTATCATGGTGGAATCACGTTGAGGGCCTATCTTGAAAAAAGCGTGGCGATCATCAAGGTGGGAGGGCGTGGTATCACTGAATAAAGACAGATCCAGCTTGATATCAGGATAGGCGTTGAGAAATGCACTCAACATCGGTTGTAGCATTTTCATGGCAATGTTTGAGGGAGCAGCAAGTCTCAACGTACCCGATGTGCCATGGCAGCACTCCGACAAGCTCTCCGTAGCTTCCAATAACTGTTCAAGAAGTGGTGAACACGTATCGTAAAAGCTTTGTCCCGCTTCCGTGAGTGCCAGTTTACGTGCATCACGATGTAGTAACTTTATTTGGATATCTTCTTCAAGTGCCTGAATACGGCGGGTCAGTGTTGCGACAGGAATGCCTGTTTTTTTTGATGCCTGTGTGTAACTACCATTCTCGACAATTAGCCGAAAGAGATTCAGATCATCTAATTTCATTGGGTTTCACGATGTTGCGAGAGTCTTCACCAAAAAGCGGTATTTTAACTATTTGAAGTTAACAGGTGTTGAATTTCGTTGTCTTATGTCAATAAGTAGGGAGCTTGAAGTCGGTTGACTGTGTCAGAAAGCAGAAAATATATGAAATATTTTCTTTTCTGGATACAGAAAGTTAAGCCCTTCTAAGGCAACTATTGTGTGTTTGCAGCAACCTGGCCCTGATTTTCAAACTATTCTATTAGGAGCTAACGCGCTCCCGTTCAGCGTCAGCAGCCCAAAGGAAACAGGAGAACATAAAGTGTTAGAAGGAAAAGAGGTTCTCATTGTTGAAGATGATCCTATTTTTAGCCGGATTATCAGTCACTTTCTTCGTAAGGAAGGGTGCACAGTAAGAGAAGCTGAAAACGGCCTTGACGGACTAAAGGCTTTGCGGGAGGGAATTCCTGACCTCTTGCTAAGTGATCTTTCTATGCCTGTAATGACAGGGTTGGAATTTGTTGAAGAAGTCAGCATGGAATACCCGATGTTGCCAGTGATAGTAATTTCCGGCACGGGGGGGATGGCTGATGTTGCCCAAGCTCTACGCTTTGGAGTGAAAGACTTCCTGATAAAACCCATTGAGGACGTTATGGTAGTCAAATCTGCCATCCTATCCGTTCTTGAAGAAAATGATGGTGGAGTGAGTAGCGATGCAGATTTCTCTCAGCAATGGTTTAAGGTGTCCCAAGATGGCGATCAACCATTGACAGAAGAATTGAAATGGCACCTGGAAGACTTATTGGATAACCCAGGCAACGCCAGAGATCTATTGATGGGACTGATGCCAGAGCAAGATTCGCAACAAGGTGATTGGCGGTTGTCTTATCACTCACTGCAATCTGCCGATATCAGTCCCATTGTGCTTGATTATACTTGGATGATGGACGGTAAGATGGCGTTTTACATGGTCGACAGTGCCTCTGCCGGTGAAAACGGCACAGCGACGACTTTAATGATCCGCGCTTTCTTCAACGAATACCTTCGTTCACAAATTGCTGATGAAAAAGGATTCATTCATCTTGTTCATCAAATCGAATATGCGATAAAGCGCTCTACGTATGCCAGTCCAATTCGCGCCATGTTTGGTATTTTAAATGCGTCGGACAATCAGCTGGATGTGTTGTCAGCGGGGTTAAATGCGGTGGTCGATGGAACGGGAAAAGCCGTGATTGTAAAAAATAACAACCTGCTTGGTATCGACGCCGCTAGCATACGTTTCCAGACAATTGATTTATCGGGCGGAAGTGTACGGGTATCACTGAGTGAGATTGGATTGACGAGTTTTAGTTTAGACATCCAAAGATTGGACGCCTAATCCCTCGCGTTATCATGTCGAAACCGCCCATCCGGGCGGTTTCTATTTTCTGCTCAAAAAGCAAACAATTATGCAGTGAAACTATGATGCAGTGCAGACTATTTGCCTTGTTAAAGGGAGAGGGTGTTGCTGCTGAAAGGCGAGCCGAATATACTCATTAGTTGCATTTCAAAGACGTTGTAACAACTGGCTAGCGAAAGAAATCAACGAGGACAAATTTTAATGGATCCATGGTATCTGCTCTATTGCAAACGCAGCGAGCAACAACGCGCAGAGCAGCACCTAAAACGACAGGGCGTCGATTGCTATTATCCACAAGTGATGGTGGAAAAAATCCGTCGTGGCAAGCGCTCCAGCGAGTTGGAACCGCTCTTCCCTAATTACGTCTTTGCCTCATTCGATCCTGAAAAAATCTCCTTTACGACTGTGCGTTCTACTCGTGGCGTTGTTGATTTTGTTAGACAAGGCCTGATGCCAACAGTCGTTCCTGCCGAACTTATCACTCACTTGATGGCACATGAAGACAGTGATGAGCAGCGCGAAGCATTAAGTGATGTATTCAAACCTGGTGACCAAGTGGAAGTGCTATCAGGTCTATTCGAGGGAACCGAAGCCATTTACAAGGAAGCGGATGGCGAGCTGCGCTCAATTCTATTGATCAATCTCATCAGTCGTCAGGTTGAAGTCTCTACAGAAAATAAAGTCATCCGTAAGAAATAGCAGTATTGAACATCGATACTATCGCGTGTTTTGGGAACGAGACCTAGGGGCGGTAGCGTGATTGATGGATTTAGATCAAAGAAGGAACTTTGACAGATATCACAACGCTTGATGGCCAATGTTTTAATTACTTATATTTTCAATCCTACACTAAATAGCTAACCCTAATAGTGTTACATCGGTTATGGTCTATTAAATTACAAGGCTTTACGGCAATGTGATTCAAGATCAGTTGCAGCACATGCTGCCAGCTAAAAGCGACAATACCTGAGCAAAGTGCCTGCCAGAGCCTGAGATCTACAATTAGGAACAGTTATTTAGATCATGATTTAAATTTCCTCAACTAGTTTGTCATGGAGTTGTCCATTGAAAACAGTAATAACTTACGGAACATTCGACTTGTTTCATGTAGGGCATATCCGGCTTTTAAAAAGGCTTAGTGAGCTTGGAGACAAGCTTATTGTAGGGATATCTTCTGATAGTTTTAATGAACTTAAAGGAAAGAAATCTTTTTTTTCCTATGAAGAAAGAGCAGAAATTGTGGCTGCTTGTAAATATGTTGATGAAGTTTTTCCTGAGAATTATTGGGAGCAAAAGCTTGAGGATATAAAAAAATATGATGCTAGTGTTTTCGCTATGGGAAGTGATTGGAAAGGGAAGTTTGATTACTTGTCAGATTTCTGTGAGGTAATTTACCTTCCACGCTCAGAGGATATTTCCACGACACAAATCAAGAAAACATTATCATCGATGAATAGAAATGAGTTAGAGAAGATTGAGCGTTCTCTTCATGATGTGATTGAAATTGTAAAAACGATGTCGCAAGACTAAAATTGAGAATTTAATATGCTGAGCAATAAAAATGTACTTATTACAGGTGGCACGGGATCTTTCGGTAAACAATTCATTAAAACTATTTTGAGACAATACTCAAAAGTGAAAAAGATTATTATCTTTTCACGTGACGAACTGAAGCAGTCTGAGTTAAAACAACAGTACCCTATAAATGAATATCCACAGCTTCGTTTCTTTATCGGGGATGTGCGCGACAAGCAGCGTCTCATTCAGGCCTGTGAAGGTGTTGACGTCATTATACACGCCGCCGCGATCAAGCAAGTTGATACCGCAGAATATAATCCAACAGAGTGTATCAGAACTAATGTTGATGGTGCTGAGAACGTTATACATGCAGCACTTCAATGTGGTGTAAAAGACGTTGTTGCACTTTCTACAGATAAAGCCTGTGCCCCAATCAATCTATACGGTGCAACAAAGCTCGTTTCGGATAAACTCTTCACAGCCGCGAATAATATTAAAGGCTCAAAGGATATTCGCTTTAGTGTTGTTCGCTATGGTAACGTTATGGGCTCACGTGGGTCAGTGATTCCCTTTTTCCTTAATAAACGTGCAGAGGGGAACTTACCAATTACTCACAAAGATATGACTCGATTTAATATTTCACTGCAAGATGGTGTTAATATGGTGATGTATGCACTTAAACATCATCTTGGAGGAGAAATTTTTGTTCCAAAAATTCCCTCATATAAAATTTTGGATGTTGCAACAGCGATAGCTCCTGAATGTGAGATTAAGATTGTCGGTATTCGTCCAGGCGAAAAATTACACGAAGAAATGATCACTGATACCGATTCTTTAAATACTATTGACTTAGGCAAGTACTATGCGATTTTGCCATCAGTTTCATTCACCTACACAGAGTCGGAATATTTGGCTCACCATAAAGCAGAAAAAGTGCCATTTGGGTTTAAGTACAATTCTGGTACTAACACAGAGTGGGAGACCGTCGAAAGTTTAAGGTCTCTGGTTCGTGAACATGTTGATCCGAATTTTACTGTGTGAGATGAAAAGTGATCCCTTACGGCAAACAAGATATTACGCAGCAAGATATTGATAGCGTTGTAGAGGTATTGAAATCTGATTTTTTGACCCAAGGACCGAAAGTTCCTGAGTTTGAAAAGACTATCATAGATCATACGGGTGCAAAATATGCGCTCGCAGTGAACAGTGCTACCTCAGCGCTACATATCGCTTGTATAGCATTGGATTTAGGCCAGGGTGATTGGCTATGGACTTCACCTATTACGTTTGTTGCTTCTGCGAATTGTGGGCTTTACTGCGGTGCAAAGATTGATTTCGTTGATATTGATGAAGCTACTTACAATATGTGCCCCAAAAAGCTGGAAGAAAAGTTAATCAAAGCGAAAGCTAATGGGACATTGCCGAAAATTGTAGTGCCAGTACATTTGTGCGGTCAGCCATGTGACATGCAAGCGATCGGAAAGTTGGCGAAAGAATATGGATTCAAAGTTATTGAGGATGCTTCTCATGCGATCGGTGGCAAATACCATGATAAGCCAATAGGAAACTGTGAATATTCAGATATCACTGTATTCAGCTTTCACCCAGTTAAGATAGTAACAACAGCGGAAGGTGGTGCAGTTGTTACAAACAACAAAGCACTCGCAGATAAGATGGCGCTTCTGAGAAGTCATGGTATCACTCGTGATCCGGAACAGATGGAGGAGGAAAGCCATGGAGGTTGGTACTACCAACAAATTGCCCTTGGTTTTAATTACCGTATGACTGAATTACAAGCTGCGTTGGGCATCACCCAAATGCAGCGTTTGGAGCAGTTTATCGAAGCAAGACATCGTTTGGCTGCACGATACAACGACCTATTGAAAAAGCTTCCAGTTGTACTGCCTTATCAGTTAGAAAACACTTACTCCGGATTACATTTATACGTCATCTGTTTAGAGCTGGATAAAATATCCCTTACTCATAAAGAAGTGTTTGAGAATCTTCGAGAAAAAGGTATTGGTGTTAATTTACATTACATTCCAGTTCATACTCAACCTTATTACAAAAAGATGGGGTTTAGTGAAAATGATTTCCCTGAATCTGTAAGGTATTACCGAACAGCTATTTCTTTGCCGATGTTTCATGCCATGACCAATGAGCAGCAGGATGAAGTGATTCGTACTTTGTCCGATGTACTGAAAGGTTAATGTATGAATATTGCAATTATTCCTGCCCGGGGAGGCAGTAAGCGAATCCCCCGAAAAAATATCAAGCTTTTTCATGGTAAGCCGATGATTGCATACTCTATCGAAGCTGCTCTGCACGCGGACTGTTTTGATAAAGTTGTCGTCTCGACTGACGATAATGAAATCGCTGAAGTAGCGAAACAGTTTGGGGCTGAAGTGCCATTTATGCGTCCAAAAAATATTTCTGATGACCATGCAACAACGATGGACGTCATGCATCATGCTGTTTCGTGGTATCAAAAACAAGGGGTGGCATTAAATGCCGTTTGTTGTCTTTACGCAACAGCCCCATTCGTGACCGGTGAGTATCTAAAAAAAGGGTACGATCGTTTGATACAGACCAATGCTGAGTTTGTATTCAGTGCAGCGACATTTGCGTTCCCTATTCAGAGGGCGATTAAGCTGAACTCTGAAGGATGCGTCAATATGTTCTCTCCAGAACATGAATCGGCAAGATCCCAAGATTTGGAAGAGGCATATCATGATGCTGGCCAATTCTATTGGGGAAAAGCAGATGCTTTCCTACAGCGTAAAAGAATCTTTGCGCAACATTCAAAAATAGTTTTATTGCCAAGAAATTGTGTACAAGATATCGATACTATTGAAGATTGGCACTTTGCGGAAGCTTTGTTTTCCCTTTTGGAAAAAAGGTAGGTAGCGTATGCAAATTGTTATACGCGCAGATGCGTCATTCGATATAGGTAGTGGCCATATTATGCGTTGTTTGGTTTTAGCGGATGCATTAAAGCGAAAAGGGCACCAAGTGTCGTTTGCATGTCAGCCATTGCCTGGAGATTTAATTTCTTACATTAAAAAGCGTGGTCACCAGGTCACTGAACTTAACGGAGCACGGGAATCGCAACGAGCTGAAAATATTCCAGAGGGCTATCAGTCTTGGCTACAACGTTCTCAATTAGATGACGTTACGGACTTTTTGGCACGTGTATCTCACGCGGATGTTGTCGTTACAGATCACTATGCCATAGCTGAAGAATGGCAAAGTGTTGCCAGAGAAGCTTTAGGATGCAAAGTTATTGCGATTGATGATCTGGTGCGCAGCCATAATGCTGAAATCATCATTGATCAGACGTTGGGACGAAAGGCAAGTGAATACAAAAATGCAGCAGTGGTATTAGCAGGCAGTGAATTTGCGTTATTGGCCTCAATGTTTGCGAAAAAACGCGAAATGGTATTGGATGGTCATCAACTGCAATCTCCTATTAATGTACTGGTGTCGATGGGGGGAGTAGATGTACCGAACGCGACTTTGCAAATCCTTAACGTACTTATTGACCAAGAAGATATTTTTATTACGGTTCTGCTGAGCTCGCGAGCCCCACATTATCAAGAGGTTGTCCAATGGACTGCTCAATATGACAATGTTGTTCATCATGACTTCACTGAGAATATTGCTGATTTGATGCAATTAAATGATATAGCCATTGGTGCACCTGGGACAACAAGCTGGGAGCGGGCATGTTTGGGGCTCCCTAGCGTAGTCATCCCACTCGCGGATAATCAAAAAACAAACTGTGAAAAGCTGGTTCATCAAGGTGCAGTGGAGGCAGTTCAGCTAAACGCAATTCAAACTGAGTTACTACCAGCCTTTAATAAGATTAAACAGAATTGGTTGAAATATCGTGATGCTAACTTAGCAATATGCGATGGGCTTGGTACAAACCGTGTTGTAGAGAGTATAGAGAGAATATTTTGCTCAGAAGATGATCACAGCATTGAATTACGACGAGCGAATGAGAATGATATTCCCATTGTCTATCAGTGGCAATGCCATCCTGAAACGCGTAAGTATGCACTAAATCCAGAAAGACCTTCCTGGGATGAGCATGAAAAATGGATGCGAAAAAAACTTACTTGCATTCAAAACTACTTCTACATAATAACTTTTTCAAAAAACCAAAAACCGGTTGGGGCATTGCGACTTGACCGAATATCAACGACAAATTATCTCATCTCTATTTTCATAGATCCCGACCATTACGGAAAAGGTATTGCACAGATGTCGTTGGCTAGAATTGATGCGATACATAAAAATATAACAATCCACGCTACAGTATTGAAAAATAATCTGGCATCACAACAGTTGTTCTTAAAAGCCGGTTATGATCGATGCTCAGAAGAAACGTTTATTAGAAAAAATGGGGTTAAATGATGAAACCATTTATTACTATAAATGGCCGTAAAATCGGCCCAGATTATCCGCCTTATATCATTGCAGAGCTGTCAGCGAATCACAACGGTGATATTAACCGTGCTTATCAGATTATGGAAGAGGCCAAGAAAGCTGGTGCGGATGCTATTAAACTTCAGACATATACCCATGACACAATTACAATAGATTGTGATACGGAAGACTTTCAAATTCGCGGTGGGCTTTGGGATGGGCAAACACTCTACCACTTATATAAAAATGCTCATATGCCTTGGGATTGGCACAAACCTCTTTTCGAAAAAGCCAAAGAGCTTGATATCACGATTTTTAGTTCACCTTTTGATTTTACAGCAGTCGACCTCCTAGAAGAATTAAAATCACCTGCTTATAAAATCGCATCATTCGAACTGATTGATTTGCCACTTATCAAACGGGTAGCGCAAACAGGAAAGCCGATGATCATGTCTACTGGCATGGCAAACGAGAGAGAAATAGAAGAAGCAATTCAAATGGCGAGGGATAATGGCTGTCAGGAACTGGTCGTCTTGCATTGTGTGAGTGGATATCCAGCTCCAGCAGAGCAGTATAATCTAAGAACAATTGCTGATATGAGTAAGCGTTTTGGTGTACTGGCAGGGCTTTCTGATCACACAATTGATAATGTGACTGCTTTGGCTTCTGTGGCGTTGGGTGCGTGCCTGATTGAAAAACACGTGACAATGGACAGAAATGGTGGTGGTGTAGATGATAGCTTCTCACTTGAGCCCAATGAACTTACTGAACTATGTCGTGATACGAAGATAGCTTGGAGCACTTTGGGTAAAGTTAATTATGAAAGAACAAAAGCAGAAAAAAATAATGTGAATTTTAGGCGCTCCTTATATGTTGTTCAAGATATTAAACAAGGGGAAATTTTTGATGCCAATAATATAAGAAGTATTCGTCCAGGATTTGGTTTAGCACCAAGATATTATGAGGTTGTACTTGGGAAAAAAGCGGTTTGTGATCTTAAAGCTGGTACTGCATTGAAAGTTGAACATTTCTGAAAAATATAATTTGTTATACTATGATTTTATTGTTAATGGTTTATTTCATGATGCTGCCATATAGATATATAAATTCGATTGGTTGGATGATGTTTTCTTGGATGGGAAAATAATTAGTTTTAATTTTTTCTATCTTTTTTCTGTATAACTTAACCATATGATTCTACTCTAGTAGATAAGTTGAATACATTTTGAAACTATCGGTATTGCACAAGTAATAAATATATTTCTTGTTTGGGTGACGAAAATGAAACCGAAAACGCCTGAACTGACAGAACATGACCTCTTCCGCCTTGAATTGGTCAACATGATTAACCTGAGGCACGAGCTGGTGAAACTGGCTGGATTGATTGACTAGTAGCAATCACTCAATGTTGCCTTCGAGCCTTTATATCAGGAAGGGCAACCTGGTAACAGCATACGATTAATGTGTGGGCTCCATTACCTCAAACATGTCTATGTCCTGTCCGATGAGGACGTCTGTGCCCGATGGGTAGAAAACTCCTATTGTCAGTACGTTTGCGGCAATGTGTATTTTGAGCATCAGTTCCCGATAAATCCCTCGTCAATGACCCGCTTTCGCCAACGTCTCGATGAAGAGTGGGCAAAGCGTTGCTTCAACTGATTGTTGATGCCGGTGTGAAGACCGAAACCGTCAAGCCATCGAGTTTTAAACAGGTGGTGGTTGATGCCACAGTGATGGAAAAGGCCGTCGCGTTTCCCACCGATGCCAAGCTGTTGAAACGGTGTCGTGGACATCTGGCCAAACTCACTCAGAAGCAAGGTATTGGTCTTCGCCAAATCTATGCGTGATTAGATAAGCGTGCCCTTTTGAAAGTCGGGCTCTACGGTCATGCCCGGCAGTTCAAACGAATGCATCGGGAGGTCAAACGGCGTAAGACCTATTTGGGTGGGCTGACCCGGGATATCCAGCGCCAATCGGTTAAACATACTCATCTACCCCCGTTTTTGAAGAGAAACTGGGTCAGGCGGAGCGCCTTCTCACACAAGGGAAAACAGGCAAAAACAAGTTGTACCGTCTGCACGCGCCGGAAGTTGAGTGTATCGCCAAAGTCAAGGCGCACAAGAACTATGAGTTTAGAGTGAAGGAGGAGATTGTCACCACGCTGAAGGAGCAATTTGTGTTATGTAGTCAGGCGTTCCCTGGTCGCCCTTATGATGGTCATACATTGTTTCGCAGTCTGGGAGAAGCCTCTCGGCAGGCAGAAAAGGTCTTGGTTGATCGAGATTACCGGGGCTATCTGAAGCAGGGAGATGACTGCTTTACCATTCACATAGCAGGTCAAAAGAGAGGCTTGACGGTGCATGAGAAACAAAAGCCTAAACGACGAAATGCGACAGAGCCGCACATTGGGCACATGAAGACAGACGATCTATTAGGAGGAAACTCCCTACTGGGTGAGTTGGGCGATGCCATCAACGCCGTACTTTGTAGTGCAGGGCAGAACCTGAGAATGTTCCTTAAGAAGCTGCGGCGTCTTTGGGTCGGGATTGTAGCGCAGATAATGAGCCATCGAAGACCTGTTATCAGACAAGGGTACTATTGCTGCTAAGCAAGCGCGGCTGTCTGAAGAAAATGGAAGCAGATATATCAGCTTCCTTATTTTTTCTTGAGTCTTTACGATAAAAACGGCTTTTTCAGGGGAAATAATTATTAATTATATTTTCTTAGTAATCTGGTGTGATTAGAAAATTAATAATACATCCAATAGGTTAGATTTATTTAAAATCGAAACTTATAAAATAATTTACAATTTAAACTTAAGAGCATCTTATGAAAAATATCCCAACAATACTTGAATGTACCCTTCGTGATGGCAGCTATGAAATTGATTTTCAATTTTCTAAAAAACAAACCTCTGATATATGTAAAGCACTTGATACTGCTGGCTTTGAGTTGATAGAAGTAGGACATGGAGTAGGTCTTGGGGCATCAGAGAAAAATATTGGAGTTGCTCTAGAAACAGACGAAGTTTATATGGAAGCTGCTGCTAATAATGTGAAAAATGGTAAGTGGGGGATGTTTGCAATCCCTGGTATTGCTGAAAAACATCACCTAGATATTGCATCAGATTATGATATGGATTTTATACGTATTGGTTCAACAATTGAAGATTTTCCTAAGAGTTCGGAGTTCATAGATAAAGCTAAGTCACTAAGTATGATGACTTGTGTTAACTTTATGAAATCATATACATCGAAACCAGAAAAGTTAGCTATAGCTTCATCTGCCGCGTTTGAAATGGGTGTAGATGTTGTTTACGTAGTTGATTCTGCTGGGGGGATGCTTCCTAACGAAGTCAAGAATTATGTGGAAGCAATAAAAGCGGAGAATACAAATGCAATCGTAGGTTTTCATGGGCATAACAACCTAGGCTTGGGTATTGGAAATGCACTGGCTGCTTTAAATGCTGGAGCCTCCATTATTGATACATCATTACAGGGATTCGGTAGAAGTGCAGGAAACACAACGACAGAACAAATGCTAGGGTGCCTAGCACGGATGGGGATCGAGGGAAAGATTGACCCAATAGTTGTTATGGATATTGGTGAAGAATTAATTAAACCATTAATTGAAAAACGTGGCCTAACTTCTTTAGATACTGTTTCTGGCATATCTTTATTCCACTCAAGTTACATGCCAACAATACATGATATGTCAGTAAAATATCGTGTTGATCCTAGGCTATTGATAGTGTCTGTCTGTTCGGAAGATATTGTGAACGCAAATGCTGAGTTAGTAGAAAAACACGCTAAACTAATCGCTGAAGAAAATAATAAGAAGGGGGCTTGGAAACCAAGCTATAAAAACTACTTTATAAATGAACAGGCATCCCTATGATACTAAATCTTACATTAAGAACACAGAATCCTGTCATTGAAACTGAAGAAGTAACTATCACTTATGAAGATTTAATGCATAGAATTGAATTTTATAGTGATGAATTTGACAAGTTAGGTTGGAATAAAGGAGATCGTATTTGTTTAAAGATAGATAATGATCTTGAATTTTTTTCCCTGATTTTGACTTGTTTTTGGAGGGGCATCATAGTTTGCCCTTTATCAGCCTCAGTAAATAAATCTTATGAAAAGATGATAATAAATATTTTTAATCCAAAAGCAATTGTAAATGAATTAGAATTATTTGGAAATTACTCAAAAGATAAAAAGGTTAAAAGTATTGCCCCATTTGATGAGAGCATAATGGAATTACCTGCTCTTGTTACATTTACTTCTGGGACAACAGGAGTTCCCAAAGGAGTCGTGCATAGCCTAGGTAATTTATTACGATCTGCTAACACATTTAATAATCATAACATGCTTGATGAACGTACACGAATGCTGAATGTTATGCCTAAGTATTACATGGCTGGTATACTTAATTCTTTCTTGTGTCCGTTACTAGCGGGTGGAACTATTGTATTAAACGAGACATTCACTGCTGCCAATGCTGCTACATTATTCAAGAGAATGAAAAAACATAATATTAATTATGCTTGGCTTAGCCCCTCAATGCTGCTGTTGAGTATAAAAATGTTGCGAGACGAAAGAGTAATAAATTGGGTTAGAAAAAACAATCCAACTCTATTTGTTGGAACCGCTCCATTACCTGAAAAGACAAAAAATATTGTAAAAGAAAAGTTAGGCATTGAAGTGCTAGAGAGCTATGGCACAAGTGAGCAACTGTTCATTGCATGTGCTAAGAAAGGAAGTGGTGATAGCTGCAATGTTGGACCTGTTTTAGATAACATTGAAGTAGAAATAGAAGAAAAAGATGGGTCTATAATAGTTAAATCACCTTGGTCAATGCTAGGTTATATAAATGCAGAAGGTTTAGGTCAAGATACTGGAGACTTGGGAATAATTAAGGACGGGTGTCTTGAAATTATTGGAAGAAAAAAAGATATCATAATAAAAGGTGGGCAAAATATATCTCCTGTATTTATTGAAGAAAATGCCCTAAAATGTAATGGGGTATTTGACGCTGCAGTTGTAGGTATTAATCATGATTTTTGGGGTGAAGTACCAATACTATTCATTATACCAGAAAAAGATTATGATAAAGAATTGTTATCTAGCCAGTTAAGATTATTACTCCCATTTGAATTATTTCCAGAGGAAATAATAACATTAACAGAGTTTCCTAAAACTGTGACTGGAAAAGTTATAAAAAGTGATTTAATTAAGAGTTTGAATTTATGTTAATTGGATTTTCACACCTGACATATAATTGTAGTAATGTAGATAAAAAAACAAGTGAGTTGGTAAATAAAGGATATAAAATTGATTTTGAAGAGAAAAATATTTCAAATAATGTTTTTAAAAAACCATTTTTAAGACACTATGCTCCAAATCATGATATTACACTATTAAAGCACAATGACGAGTACAGTATCGAATTAATTAATCATAATGTTATTGAATTTGATATTCAAGACAGAATTGAATATGGTAAAGATGTCATTGTTTTTGTAAATAACCAATATATAGAAAGAGAGCTTGAGTTTTGGGAGTTACTAGGTCTAACAGTAAATGGACACAAAATATCTCTAAAAAGACCAATAAAAAATTGGTGTCTGGAATTTAATATAATTAAAAGTAATGAAAAATTTAAAGAACAAAAACTTGACCTTAAAGGTATTACATCATTTGTTTTCATTGTTAAGAATATTACTGATTTAAAAGATAAAATAAAGTCTAAAGTTAAAGTGATAACAAATATATTTGATGTCTTCGTCAATAAAAAGAATCTTAACATTTGTTTTGTAGAGTCACCAAGTGGGCTAATAATTGAACTTATAGAGGTGCAAGATGAAAATAATTGATTTATCTATGACACTTGAAGAAGGAATGCAAACATTTTCTGCACACTGGCATCCGTTTTATGAATCTACCCAGCTTGGTAGACATGGGATAGAAAATCGAGAAACAAGAAAAATAGTTTTGGGTACACATACTGGAACTCACATTGATGCTCCGAGGCATTTTATTAATGATGGCGAAACAATAGAAAATATACCTCTTGATCATTTAAATGGTAAAGCTACGATAATTGACTGTACAATGTTTCCTGAAAAACATGAAATAACAAAAGATGAATTAATATACTTGTTGAATAATAAATGCCCTAAACGGTTGATAGCAAGATTTGATTGGGATTTAAAACTAAATACAAATAAATATTATATTAATCATGCTTTTTTTTCCGAAGATGCTTGTCAGTGGCTTGTTGATAACGATTGTATTCTCCTTGCCCTTGATACACCGCAACCAGATAATCCATTAAATGGAAGAGGAGCAGAAAAAGATGCTCCAAATCATAAAATTTTGCTGGGTGCTGGCACAGTAATAGTAGAATATTTGGTTGATATAAGAAAAATTGCATCTAAAGAGGTAATGCTCATCGTTGCACCATTAAAGATAAAGGACGGAGATGGTGCCCCTGCTAGATGTTTTGCAATTGAGGATATTTAATTAATGGACATAAAGGTTAAAGTGATCGATTGGTTTAAATCAGTATCCGGAAAAAAAGATTTTAGCTTGGAGTTGAATTATTTTGATCAAGATTTAATTGACTCATTCGATGTGATTTTATTAATGGAGTTTTGTGAAAGTGAGTTTGAAATACATTTTTCTGAAACTCAGTTTGAAGATCGAAGGTTTTCTACAATAAATGGATTATGTGAGATTATTGGAGAATTAAAGGAGTAAAAATTGAAGCATTGTTACACTAAAACTGACTTGAAAAATACCTTTAAACAAGTCGGTATTGAAAAAGGAGACTTGGTGTTTTGTCATACTAATGTAGGGTTTTTAGGAATGCCTGAAGGAGCAAAAAATAAGGAAGATGCTTTACAGATAATTCTGGATGCATTAATTCAAGTTATTGGTGAAGAAGAAGGGACTTTAGTCGTTCCTACATTTACTTACTCATTTTCAGAAAATACAGACTTTGATCCTGAAAATAGTAAGTCAAACTGCGGCATGTTTTCTGAGTATGTAAAAGACCTCCCAAATAGCATTAGAAATCATGATCCTTCAGTATCTGTAGCTGCCATAGGTCTATTAGCTAATGATATATGTGGAGAAACACAAGAAAATACCTATAGTGAGAAGGGAGTCTTTGGCAAGATGTTAAGAAGAAACGGCAAAATACTTAACATTAATTTTGATGCTGGGTCAACATTTCTTCACTATGTCGAAAGATCTTTAAATGTTCCTTATAGATATGATAAAACTTTCGTAGGAAAAATTATCATTAATGGAGTGACAAAAAAAGTAAGAAGCACAATATGGGTACGTAACCATAATATTGAAAATAGTGAAGCGTATTTTGGAGAATTTAATAAATTAGCTGTAAAAAAGGGACTTTATGTAAAGGAAAGGTGGGTAGGGGAATAATTGGATGTATATCCATGCATGATGCTTTTCATCTTGTAGAAAAAGAAATCGTTAAAAATCCTTGGCTGTTAACGAATAGAATGAACAAGTAATGTTTGAAATTAATAATATTGGAGAGTATATGTACTCTCTTGCTGATGAGTTATTTCCAATCAATAGAAGCTTAACTGGTAAAGGTGTTAGGATAACACTTTCTATTTTAAAAAGAGAACTACCAGATTTGGAAATAAATTTTTTTTTAAGTGGTGATAAAGCGTTTGACTGGGTGATACCCAAGGAATGGGATGTAAAGTCTGCTTATGTGGAAGATATAGATGGTAATCGAATTATTGACTTTAAAGAAAACAACCTTCATCTAGTAGGATATTCAATACCAATAGATAGGTATATGACAATTGATGAATTAAATAAAAATCTATATTCATTACCTAACCAACCTGATGCAATTCCTTATATAACATCATACTATAAAAAAAATTGGGGATTTTGTCTGGCACACAATCAACGTCAAGTGTTACTACAAACACCTAATAAAATAGTAAAGGTGAAAATTGACTCCAAACATTTCGATGGAGTTATGAATTATGGAGAACTTTATATAAAAGGAAAAAGTAATAAAGAAATTTTACTTTCTACTTATATTTGTCATCCGTCTATGGCTAATAATGAACTGTCTGGGCCTGTTAATGCAGTAGCATTAGCTAAGTACATAAGTTGTAGAAGTGATAATAATTATTCCTACAGAGTTCTTTTCCTACCAGAAACTATTGGTGCAATTAGTTACCTTAGTAAAAATCACCTTGATTTAAAGGAAAAAGTTGTAGCAGGTTTTATATTAACTTGTATGGGTGATGAAAAATCTTACTCATTCATGCCGAGTAAATATGGTAATACTCGAGTAGACAGAATTGCTGAGTATGTAATGAATAATTATGTTGATAAATATTCAAAGTATTCATTTTCTGAACGAGGTAGTGATGAGAGACAATACTGTAGTCCCGGGATTGAGTTACCAATAGTATCTATAATGCGGTCGAAGTATGCGGAGTATAATGAGTATCACACATCGCTAGATAATATGAAGCTTATATCACCTAGCGGATTGGAAGGAGCTTTCGATAAGGTAAGTAAGTGTATTGAAATACTTGAAACGGATGAAATTTTCCATTGTAAACTTTTATGTGAACCACAACTTGGTAAGCGAGGACTTTATCCAACAGTAAGTACTAAAGACACAGTAAATCAAATTATGCCTTTGAGAGATGTTCTAATGTATTCAGATGGAAGTAACTCTCTTTTTGATATCGCAATGATAACAGGACACGATTATTTTGAAATTTTAGAATGTTCTAGAAAGTTACTAGAAAGTGATTTAATTGAAAGAGTTTAACATGGATTTAAACATAAGAACATTAAGGCATAATACAATGTTTTGGGGTTTTTTCCAGAATATGGAAGTAAAGTATATTAATTATATCTCTAAGACCTTAAGAATTAAAAAGGTTCATGTGTCAAAATCTTCTGTAAATTATAATATATTTAGGTTGGTATCGAGAAGTGCAACACCTGAAAAAAATTATATATTACCATTAGGTTGGATGGAGAAATTTATAAGTAATCATTTTTATGAGTTTATTTTTAATTATGACAGATACTCAAGTAAATTTGAAAAAAATGCTATAACGGCACACGAGGATAAAACGCACTCTGATTATTTATGTGCTATTAGATATTATTTAAATTTTTTTTACTCCACATTTAAACATCATGATATTAGTCAAGTTATATTTAATAATCCACCTCATCAAGGCATGGATCATGTCATATATTTTTTGGCGGAGGAAATGGGGTTGGATATAAATATACTCTATCAAACAATTATACCAAATAGATTTTTCTGTTATAAGAAGAAATCTGATTTCGGTTACTATGAAAAATTTATTACGTATACAAATGCAGGAGATTATTCATTTGAAAGAAAATTTGAGAAAAAGCTTTTCTATATGGAAAAAGGAGATACATCAAGTCTGTTTGTAGTAAAGGGAATAGTAAGAAAAATTGGTCTATACAGTAGAAAAATACGGAAATTAATAAAGAAATTCAAAAATAAGAATGATTTTGAAAAACTTATTGATCATCGAAAGAAGAAGTTAAGATCTAAGATTGTATATAACTCTCACTCAAGGTTTTACTTAAAGCATAGTAAAGTAGCAGAATCTATTGATATAAACCTTGACGAAAAATTTGTCTACTTTCCATTGCACTATCAACCAGAGCTCACAACGTCTGCATTAGGTGGTTTATATAATGATCAACTTCTAGCCATTGAGAATCTTTCTCAGGTCTTACCTGATAATTGGATGATTTATGTTAAAGAAAATCCAAAGCAAGGGCATTATATGAGAGAGAAATCGTTTTATGAAAGGTTATCGAAAGTCAAAAGTGCTAAATTAGTAAGTAAGAATATTTCCACATATGATTTACTCAAAAGCTGCAAAATTGTTGCTACGATCTCAGGGACAGTTGGTTGGGAATCTTTAAGTGGGGGTAAGCCCGTCGTCATTTTCGGTATGGCATGGTATCGAAATTTCACAGGTTGTTTTAAATATACACATGATATTGACTTAGCAAGTATATCCGAACAACAAGTTAATTATGATGTTTTACAAAATGAGGTAAATGAATTTTCAAATTCATGTAATAAAGGAATTATATCTACTGCATATACAAAATTATTTAATGATTATAATGTAAATATGAATAATACTTATTTACTTAACTTTTTCGATAAGTTAACTAGAGTTGAAATGTGATTTAGGCTTATGAGCTATCTTTTGAATGCAGTAAAGTTATGTACTCTTTTTATCATTGACTTATTTGTTACAAAAAATAAAAAATATATAACCTTATACACATCAACAAATGTACTAGATGCTAATCTTTTATGTATAAATAGCTATATTAGCTTTTATCATAAAAATCATGTTGTAAAATGTCTTAAAAATAATGAAGTCACTATAACCAAAAATGGATTGATATGTCTTTTCCACATGATGCGAAGTCATGTTATTATTGTTGATCATACAATCCCAAGATATATTAGTAGCTGTAATCGAAAAATTTATAATACTTGGCATGGTATACCAGTAAAGAATATTAGATATTTGGATAGTAGTCGTTTTAATATTTCTTTCTTAAAAAGAGAAGCAAGAAAACTTGATGGATTAGTTTGTTCTTCTGAGTTAGATAGGGCTGTTATGTCTGCATGTTTCCAAGTTGAACCTAATAAATGCATTATATCTGGTTTACCTAGAAATGATATTCTATTGTCAGAAAAATTAGAATGGTTTGATGATCCTCAAGAAAAAACTCTTATTGAAAAAATAGCAGGTAGAACTGTGATATCTTGGATGCCAACATATCGTGGAAATTGGTACGAAAATAATGAAGTAGCTCCATTTAACCTTTATGAAGAGTCTCGTTTATCAGAAATCTTGAGTAAAAATAATGCGGTACTTATCGTTAGGCCACACAAGTTCAGTAAAATACAATCATTAAACATTCTAAATTCTAGAGAACAGATCATAGAGGGAGGTGAATTTACTATTACAAATACGATACTTAAGCATACAGATATATTGATAACTGATTATTCTAGTGTTTGGATAGATTATTCTCTCATTTCAGAACGTATAATTCTATTTACATATGATAAAGACGAATATGAAGATGAGCGCGGAACAATATATCCTATTAAATCAATTTTTAAAGGGAAAATAGCTAGCGATTGTGATTCTCTTTTTTTTCAATTAAAGTATTACTTTGATAATTTATCCTTTAAAGATATAAATAACGATAGAAATGATAATAAACTTTTTTTTAAATTTAATGATAGCAATAATACAAGACGGCTTATAAATGAAATACTTTCATCTACTTAAGAAGTTTAATTTGAAAAAAATATTCATTAGATTTAA
Organism: Grimontia hollisae CIP 101886; assembly: GCF_000176515.1. Taxonomy (GTDB): domain Bacteria; phylum Pseudomonadota; class Gammaproteobacteria; order Enterobacterales; family Vibrionaceae; genus Enterovibrio; species Enterovibrio hollisae. Next base: position 884,540 of record NZ_ADAQ01000013.1, on the reverse strand, counting down.
TGTTATCGAATTTAATAATGATATAATATTAGATAAATCAATTAATTTATTCCAACCAATAAGAGTGTTTTTAAGTTTATTTAGCATACAACAGGCGAAGAAATATTATCTTACTTCAGATTATTTTTCCTACTCCAAAGTTATAAATCAATACAGGGATGTTTTTTATAGTTTAGGTTTAGTAAAACCCTTATTAAGAGCTGCACTCTTGTCTGGTGATAATAAAAATGCAAGGATCTTAATGATATATTCTATTGTTGCCGATCCAAGGTGTTGTTCTTTTTATATGTTTCTTCGATTGGTTAAGGAACATAGAATTGATGTAAATGATTTTGTTGATGAATTAAGTAGAATTTTATCCTTTGATGAAATAAAGTTATTCGAATTATATTATTATAAAATCGTTGATAGTGAATACGAATACTCGAATGTTATAGATATAATATACTCCAACTTTATTTCAATGAATTATGACTTAAATGTTAATTTGTATGAATCATCAAAGAGGGAATTTTTCAATTTACCTACACACTGCGTTGATATAGTATTGAAATCATTTATTTTATCTAATAAAGAAACGAAACTTGGTCTAATTAATGAAATTGTTTTTAAACGTGCATCAAGCAAGCTAAAGACTGAGTTCTTTTTGTCATTAGAAATGGTTCGTGAAGGAATGAGCGAAAAGAAAAACAGATATATGGCAGAGTTTCTTGGGAGAAAATATTCTAATAATTTTGTTAATTCAGTTCTAAATATTGATAAAGAAAAACAACTTCTAATTATCAACTCCTGGGGGCCAGGGGATGATATACGTTTCTGCACAATTATTCCAATTTTACAAGAATTAGGCTTCCATAAAATAACATTTACATGCGATCCGAGGCTATTTAATCTTTTTAATAGACTCTATCCGGATGTTAGTTTCATTCCTTCAATCAGAGATAAGGTTGTTACATATCAGAATATCATTCATTTTAATAAATTAAAACATATAAAATTACACCATATTCTTGATAATAATGTAGGTTATCTGATAGATGGGGTTGAACAGTTTACACTTATAACTAGTTTGTTGCCGATATTGAATTTTTCCAAGCCTACAAAAATAGATAAGTTAAGAATACTCAACGGGTATTTACCATCAAAAGAGTTGTCTTCTTTTATTGACGATTTGAAATTATCTAATGGTCTTTTGGTAGGGGTATCATGGAGAAGTATGTATAATGATGGTGTTAGAGGGATAGATACATTTGATATAAAATTGATAGATAAAATTTTCAAGGATACAAATGATGTAAAAGTCATATCTCTTCAATATGATCTCTGTGAATCAGACATAAAATATTATCATAAATCAAATCATAAAAAATTATTTATCCCTCCGATAAATCAAAAAGATGATTTTTTGGCAGTCTTATATCTTATGAACCAGTTAGATTTAATTTTAGCGCCAGGAACTACTGTTCTTGAAATTGCAGGACTTTCGACAACCGATACCATCGGTATGTTGGTAGATCCATTACAAAAATATAGAGTTAATAAATATAAAGATATATGGTTTGATAACTTGAGGTACTTAATGAAACCTGGCACTTGTTCAATGGAAGAGTTGGTGAATATTGTTAAAAAGGAAGTGACACGAATTGAACATGACACGAAAAATAAGTATAAACTTTAGAAAGTTTTTGGGTGTAAGGATAGAAAGTACTTTAAGAACAATAGGTATTGAGATAATTTGTTTTTTAGGAAGAATATTAAGCCACTTTTTTCTAGTAAATGAAAGAAAAATTATATTTGAAAGTTTTAATGGTAAATTCATATGTGATTCGCCTCTTTATCTATTAATTTCTCTGAACAAAAAAAAATGTAATCTGGAAATTGTTATTGTTTTTGATAGTCAGATAAAGACTAAAATTACTGCTGAAAATGGCAATAAAATACAGTGGGTTAAGTTTGGTACATTTCAATATTATAGAGAGTATTTCACTTCAAAGTATTGGGTGGCAAATTGCCGGTTGCCTTTTTTACTTTTCAAGAAGAATAACCAGGTATTATTTCAAACATGGCATGGAACCCCCCTAAAGCGATTAGGTTTTGATATAGAAATTGATAACCACCCAACTAGTTCTTTAAAATCAATACAACAGGCATATAGAATTGAAGGTAAAAGAACTGATTATTTTCTTTCAAATTCTAGCTATCTAACTGAAAAATTGAAATCAGCTTTTTGTTTGAAAGAGAATCAGATATTAGAGTTTGGATTACCTAGAAATGATTTGTTATTGGGAGAACTAGAAAACCAACAACTTATCCAGCAGCTAAAGAATAGATTAGAGTTACCTTTAGGAAAGAGGGTTTTGTTATATGCCCCAACATACAGGGATGTTAATTATTTGAATGGTGAATATTTCACGCGGAACCTTCTTGATGTTGAAAATTTTGTAGATACATTTGGTGACGAGTATGTATTAATGTTTCGAGGGCATTATTTTACATCAAATATAAAAAGTAATAGTTCCTTCATTGATGTATCTAAATACCCGAATATAACAGAGCTGTTGTTAATTACTGATGTTTTAGTCACTGACTACTCAAGTATAATGTTTGATTTTTCTCTAACTAATAGAAATATATTTCTTTTTCAGACAGATTATAGAGATTATTCAAACAATATCCGTGGTGTTTATTTTGATATTAGGCAAGTAGTGCCAGATATATGCTGTGATACTGTTGAGGAACTAATAAAGAAGATAATGAGTTGTGATACTCATACATCTAACTCTTCCTTTCTGAAGGATGAGTTTTCCAAAGATGGTTTGGTAAATAGTTCAGATTATTATATCGACAACTATTTTTTTAAAAGTTTGAGTAAATAAGATGAAATTTTTTAGTGCCATCAAGATTATATTTCGGCGCCTGATTCAAGATTTTTATATAATAAGAGAAATACATGCCCTTGATTATGTTTTGGCTGGTGTGCAAGTATATAAATTGTCTTTTTTTTATTTTCTTGGTGGATTTCTAAATATGCTTGTAATGTTTCTTCCAATTAAAGTTTTTCTGCTAATGTCTGGTGTTAGTCAGATTAGTAAGTTTACTGATCTTAGAGGTGAATATGGTTCAGAACTATTTGTTACAGGTTTGGTGTTTTTAATTTCAAGTGTTTATTTGGTTAATATATTAGTTCAACTTTATACTAGTCGTTTGGAAAAGACCTCTCAAAAAAAGCTTGTTGATGAAACATATAGAACAAAATATGGTGAATATGGAAATGGTTTTGTTTGCTACTCTTTTCGAGTTTTTTCTGGAATTATTGGAGATATAATAATGTTTTCAATATCGACATTACTTTTCTTTTTTGTCTCTCCAACGTTTTGTTTTATTTTTTTACTAAGTCAGATTTCTTATTTATTTATTGTTAAGTATTTTGTTTATACTAACAATAAGTTTCGATTTCTTGATAGAATGCATTTAGAGAAAGGACAAGCAAACAACATAATAAGCAGTTCTTTTTTTATATTTTTATTTGGTGGAATTGTTTTTTCCTTCCATGCTACTGAACTATCAGTTGGTTGGGCTATATTGTTACTTTTACTTTCACGAATTGCTAACAATTCAACTAAGGGAATGTTGAATAAAATACAAGCCATTAAGAAGAAATTAAAAAGAATATGAACAATAGAAAGTACAATTCTCATAGATTAATGATTATGTTATCTGGTTTGATTCCATCATTTATTTCATTATTTTTGAATAGAAATAGTTTGAGAGTTACACTTAATTCTGAATTTAACACTGAATTTAATCATAATACAAAAACACTTTTTTTCTTTCTTATTAACAATTATCCAGAATTTGAGGTTAAATTTGTTATTGCAGATAAAAAAAAGAGAGAGTTATTACTACACCAATATGGTGACCATTTTATAGGAAACAGTAGATTTTCTGACATCTATTATATATTGACATCAAAATATTGGTTCACATCTTCATTAGAAACTCCAGTTGGAGGTGTATTTCATTCCTTTCGGAGAAAAGTTTTTCATTTGGGTCATGGCTCACCAATAAAGGCTATTGGTCTTCTTGAAGGTTACTCTAACTGGCTAAAAAAGGCTTATTATAGAATGGTTAGGACTAACTTCAGCTTTTTTATATCTAGTTCCGATTTGTTCGATATTGCTTGGTCAAACTTTATTGGTGTGGGGAAGGAGAAAGTAGTACGTGCGGGTCAACCTAGAAATGACAATTTAACAATTAAAGATGAGATGAATAGTAGTAAAAAAATTCTTTATGCACCTACTTGGAGACCTTTTTCTGATACACTTTTATTTCCTTTTATTGATTTCTCACCAAATGATTTGAGTTCTTTTCTCTCTGAAAGAGCTCTTGAATTGCATTTACGATTACATCCAAATTTTGAATCTAAACTTCCTGACAATATAGCTCGGTTAGACAATATAACAATCCTAACTAAGGAAAAAATTGACGATATTAATGTCGTTTTAAATCAATATGATATTCTTATTACTGACTATTCAAGTATATATGTAGACTATTTACTATTAGATAAACCTATTGTTTTCATTCCTTATGATTTTGAGGAGTATAGAAGTAAAATAGGATTTTCCATAGACTACTGTACTCTTAGCCCTGGGCCTAAACCAACTACATTTAAATCTCTGCTTAGAGAAATTGATCAGTATATTAAAAATGAAAACTATTACAGAGAAGAACGCAGCATTGTTAACGGTTTGTTAAATCCCATTAAGAGCGGGCACTGTCAAAGTGTAGTTGATATTATGTAGTTGGCCTATAATAAATGATCAATAAACCAGTGATGTGCTATTCCCACTCCATTTGGATCAAAGTTTAACGGTATAAGATCCGATATATCATAGGAAAAGAAGTTGTTACATTTATAGTCTCATCTATAATTTTAGGGGTGATAACAGTTTTCACAATAGATTACGCCTTTTACTTGCAGAGTATTCGCTTCGCTTTTTAGATAACTGAATAAGCTTAGAGTCATCAACTGTAGGGGCAAAGCTTAGAGGAGCTTCCTTTAGTAATCTAATCATACTATCGTCGTCGTATTTGTCACTGAGCTTTTGAATATATTCTAGAAGCCGTTGCATTTCTCCCCAGCTAAGCTTGTCTTCACAGGCTGTCATTATTTTAGGATGAATCGTTCCTTCTACATTGTCACCCACTAAGAGCTCTTCAAATAATTTTTCACCGGGTCTTAACCCTGTAAATACAATCTCTATTTCGTCTTCTGAATTGCATTCTTTTCCATCATTAGTGTCCATCACTACTTCTTTCATGCCCATCAAATGGATCATTTTCCTTGCCAAATCCAGTATTTTGACGGGCTCTCCCATATCTAATACGAAAACTTGCCCATTCTTTCGCATGGATCCGGCTTGAATAACTAACTCAGCAGCTTCCGGTATCATCATAAAATAGCGAGTAATATCCGGGTGTGTAACGGTTACAGGGCCGCCTTTTCGAATCTGATCGCGAAATAGGGGGACAACTGAACCAGAACTGTCGAGAACATTACCAAACCGTACCATTGAGAAGCATGTTGTATCCTGTCTATCTGAGAGTGATTGCAATACCAACTCCGCCAGTCTTTTACTGGCTCCCATAACATTTGTAGGCCTCACAGCTTTGTCGGTAGAAATAAGCACGAAGTCTTGAACACCACTTTCAATTGCGGCTTCAGCGCAAAACCATGTTCCTAACACATTGTTACGTACGCCTTCAATGATATTGGCTTCGACAAGTGGGACATGCTTGAATGCTGCTGCATGGTATATTGTTTTGACTTTATGTTGTTCCGTTACCAATTGAACAAGCGTCTTGTCTTGTACTGATCCTAGAATACTTATAATTGATGTATTGAAGCCTAGGGTCAGCTTGGTTTGTTTCAACTCCCTCTCAATCTTATATAAGTTGTACTCGTTGAGTTCAAAAAGAACTAATCGATCAGGTTGTTGCTTTATGATTTGTCTACATAGTTCAGAACCGATAGAACCTCCCGCGCCAGTAACCATCACCGAACGATTCTTAATACATCTCGCCAGCAATGAGTCGATTGGCTGAACGGGCTTTCTACCAAGCAACTCAGCTACATCTAAATCTCTCAGTTCTGAAATCTTGGCTTTACCACTTGCCAGATCATCTAAAGAAGGTACGGATTGAACCTCTAAAGGTAATGCAGTCAGTTTTTCAACCAGTTTGATCCTATCGGCTTTGTCGATATTGTTGATGGCCAGTAAAATCTTCACGGGTTGGTAATGCGTCAGCAATTTATCAAAGTCACCAAATTTGTGGACTTTGAGTCCCAGCAGTATTGTTCCGCGTTTACCTGGGTCATCATCGAGAAAGGCTACTGGGTGATATTCATTACCTTGCTGCAAGGCATAAGCTAAATCTCGTCCAGTAGCACCCGCACCGTAAATGAGCACATTAGGCTTTTTTCTTTTCCACTGATGATAGTAAAAAGCGCGAAGTAAAATTCTTGGGCCGCCCAGAGCCAGAATTGCCAGTCCGGCGTAAATAGCAGGTACACTTCTCGGTACAAATGCCTGGAATAAAAAGCCAAATACAGGTACAGCTAATGATGAAACCAACACCCCCAAGAAAATATTAGCCAACGCCGGTACAGTGATGTATCTCAGAACAGCTCTGTACATCCCTAACTTAACAAATACGGCAAGCGTGACGAATACCGTACACGCAAAGGTTGTGTATTGCTCCAGTGACAGGTCTAGTATTGGTTTATCCAATCGCAGGGCATAAGCAGCATAAAGAGAGAGCCATATCGCTAGAAAGTCATATGCGATACTGAGTCCGCGTTTTTTGTAGCGAGGTGTCGACAAAAACATTTTGACTGGTTTGAGCATTTACTCGAGCCCTTTTGACGTTACATTTTGCTTAGACTCGTCCTAAAGAAGTAGAAAGCGAGCTGGAATGATGTCATCAGTATGACACGTAATATGGCCCTAGTGTGGAAGTAGCCAGTAGCAAAGCGTTGACTTTTATTACTTAAGTGTAGGTACAATATCGCCAAGGTGAAATAGTGTTGTGAGTAAAATGTGAGATTATTAGTTACCGGTGGTCAAGGTTTTGTCTCCAGTCAATTTATCAAATTACTTCAAAGAGAAGGGATAGAATACATCAGGCACGTAAGAACGTTTGGGGAAAAGGATGACTTTGTCGCTGATTTAACCCAACACGTTGATTGGCTGGACGCTTTATGTGGGATCGACGTAGTTGTTCACTGCGCCGCTCTTGTTCATCAGCCAGACATAAGCCTCACCGATACTTACCATGCCGTTAACGTGGAAGGCACGCTCACTTTAGCACAACAAGCAGCCAATTCTGGTGTAAAGCGTTTTGTTTTTCTCAGCTCTATTAAGGTTAATGGAGAGAAAACGGAAACTGGCTGCCCTTTTACAGAAAGGGTCACTCAGCCTCCATCCGATCTTTATGGCAAATCGAAGTATCTCGCCGAGCAAAGCCTGAGGGAAATCGCGAAGAGTACAGGAATGGAAGTGGTGATTATTCGTCCGCCATTGGTCTATGGACCGGGTGTAAAAGCGAATTTTCGTGCAATGATGTCATGGGTAAAAAAAGGGATCCCCTTGCCATTTGGTATAACCGGTAATGCGCGAAGTTTGGTGTACATTCACAACCTTACCGACTTTATCTTGCTATGCTGTACGTCACCAAAAGCCGCGAACCAAACATTTTTGGTGTCAGATGGTGTAGATGTGTCTACATCCCAGCTATTGAGTGCACTGAGTGACGCGATGGGTAAAAAAAGCCGGTTGTTACCTGTACCTAAATGCATCATGACAAGCTTACTTTCGCTGGCAGGAAAAAAAGCGGTCTCTCACAGGCTATATGACAATCTGCAAATGAATATCGAACATGCTAGAAGCACGCTAGATTGGCAACCTCCCTTTTCCTTTGAGCAAGGCATTCAAGAAACCGTCGACGACTTTATGAAAAATGGTGAGAGGTAATTGATGTACAGAGTGATAGATTTGACGGTTTCCTTTATTGGCTTTTTGATTCTGTTACCAATACTTATCCTCATAATCATTTTGGGCTATTTCGACACGGGGTCTCCCATTTTTTGTCAAACGCGTGTGGGCAAAAATCAACAACCGTTTATGCTGTTCAAGTTTCGGACCATGGCGCTTGATACTGAATCGGTGGCGACGCATCTCGCCAGCGCTTCCTCTGTGACGAAACTTGGTCACTTTCTTCGCAAGACAAAACTGGATGAATTGCCTCAGCTTATCAACGTTCTGAAAGGAGAGATGAGCCTGGTGGGGCCGCGTCCCTGTTTGTTTAATCAACAGGAGCTGATTGCAGAGCGGGAGAGCCGCGGGGTTTTTAAGGTGTTGCCAGGCATTACAGGTCTGGCTCAGGTGAATAATATAGATATGTCGGCACCTAAACGCCTCGCAGAATGGGACCAGAAGATGATTCAGTGTCTTACATTGAAGCGCTATTTTACTTACATTGTTCAAACCATCACTGGTGGTGGTGCCGGTGATAGGGTCAAAAAGCAGCCATAATGGCCACTACTGTATCCCTTGCTGCTACTTCCTTATCGTTTCTTGGTGAGAGAAGCGTTTTTAGCCATATTAATTTCCCTTCATAGGTGTTTTTGCCTACGGCTTCTCGGTGAAACGTAACATAACAAACCCAGGCAACTCGCCATTTTCTGCAATCTAAGATAGACTGCGCCCCCAGATAAAACCCCAAGAGTGTTTCTAATGTCCGTGTCAAATGTTTATGTGATTAGCCTGAAAAGAAGTGTTGAACGCCGTGAAAAGATTGCTAAAGAAATGGCAGAAAAAAACATTGCGTTTACGTTCTTTGATGCGGTGGATGGGCATTTGGGAGAACCTGAGCTTGCGGCTGATTATGATTATCGTAAACGCCTTTGGTTAACCAGTGGCAAAACGCCAAGTAAAGGTGAGCTGGGTTGTTATGCCAGTCATTATGCATTGTGGCTCAAATGTATAGAGCTTGGTGAGCCTATCATTATCTGCGAAGATGACATTGAACTTCATGAAAACGCGAAAAGCATTGTTGAGTACGCCTTGATGGCTGCCAACGAGTACGGTTTTATCAGAATGCAATCTGTCTGCAAGGGGAGCGCTACTACTGAGGTAATCAAAGATGGTGAGTTTTCTCTTCACCTGATGAGGGATAACTACGGAGGTCTTTGTGCTTATGCTATTTCACCAAAAGCGGCATCCAGATTGATTAAACACCGCTGGTGTTTCCCTGTTGATTGTTTTGTCGGTGCCAATTACATTCATGGGCAATATTCCTACCAGTTAGAGCCATGTTTTATGGCTGATCACATTGGTAACGAATCAACTATCCAATTTGAAAAAATGGAAAAACCGCCGTTCTACCGTAAGTTATCCCGCGAACTGTATACGCTCTATAAGAAAATCATGCTTTCGATCATGTATTGGAAAAAATGTCGGGCGCTAAACGTCAAATAACCTCTTGAAATATTGCGCACATCCTGTGCGCATGTCCATAACCTACTAAACTTACATATATTATTTTTCTGCTAGTTGAAGATGTCAGCGATCACTTTTCAAAATATTATCCCATTCAATAAACAGCGTCTTGAGGCGCTATTTTTGCTTAGCCCTCTTGCCGTCTTGTTTCTTGGCATATTTAACATCGCGGAAACCAAATCAATACTTTCCCGATTGATCCCCTTGGTTTGCGTGTATTGTCTGTGGTTTTACCGTGATGCCCTTAAGCAAAATTGGCAGGCTGCGCGCACCCGCCCACTAATGATTACCAGTCTCGTGGCCTTTTTCTACTTTGGTTTTCCACATTTGCTGCGGGGGGATGAATTTGCTTTTTCACGCACGTTAGTGACCTGCCTGATTTACCTGCTTATGCTCCCTTGGGCACAGCTACCCCGTCACTATTTGACGAGGATGTTGATTTTCGCAGCGATCTTGTGTGGCTTGAATGCCATGTATGAATTTTGGGGCTTAGGCATACAGCGGGTTGGTGTAGCGACAAACCCGATCCCTTATGCCTTGTTTTGTGCATTTATGGTGCTGGGTGCATTACACCAATGCTTGATGGCGAAATCATGGCCATGGCGCATTGTTTCCTGGTTGGGTGTTGCGTTGGCTGGCACGGCAATCGTGCTAACAGACGTGCGCGGCGTGATTTTATTCTTGCCAGTGGTCATGGTGTATATGGTATTGCGTATTGTCCAGCCATCCTTTCGCACGTATTTGATGGCGCTGCTAGCGGTTGCACTGTTGTGTGGGCTGGGATACAAAGCCTTTGAAGACAAAATTCAACAACGCATTGCGGTCACAGAGTACGAATTCACGCAGATTGCCAATGGCAATTTTAATACATCGATTGGTATTCGCCTTACCCTTTGGCTGCAAGGAAAAGAAATCGTATCCCAAGCGCCAATTTTTGGTGTAGGCGATGATGCACTTCGGGAAGATATCAGTGCGCGATTCAACCGTGGAGACTCTAATCCTCCCCACCTGCACAACCAATATTTTGATACTTTGGCCCGGTACGGTGTTCTTGGGTTGATGGTGCTGTTAGCGTGGTTTGTGTCGCCACTGCTCTATGTTACATCTTCTGCCCCCCATGGCGGAGTCGGTTTTTCGCTCGATCCGCTGCTAAGCAGTTTGATGTTGATGGTCGCGTTAGCGGGTCTAACCGATGTGCCGTTCCATCACACGCATCTGGTCTATTTGTTTACCTTGTTTACTGGTGCCTGGCTGTTTATGCCATCAGAAGCAGGTAACGAAACGGCTTCAGTACGTTAGCCATCGCAGCGCATATCATTGCTTTACTTTTTTGCATGCTGAAATTTACCATCCCTCTCAGACTTTGTCTGTGAGGGATTATTTTTCTCCCCGCTCGGGCATCATGGTGTGAAATGAAAACCCACACGGGATCGGTAACATGCACATCATTCATCACGGCGCCAAAACCGGTGTGACAGGTTCTTGTCACCAATTGACCACCGAAAATGGAAAGCTCCTTATCGATTGTGGGCTGTTTCAGGGCGATGAAGTACGCGCTTTAGAGATAGATTTTGATGTGCAGGATATTGATGCATTAATCTTAACCCACGCACATATCGACCACATTGGCCGATTGCCCTGGCTGCTTGCCGCTGGGTTTACGTCACCCATTTATTGCACATCCGCTACGGCAAGCCTCGTCCCCTTAATGCTGGATGATGCATTGCGGTTGCAGTTGGGCCTCAACCATAAAGAGAGGCAACGTATTCTCAGGTTGATACAATCACTGATTGTTCCCGTTCACTATGGCACCTGGCACAGTATCAAGCGCCAATCTCACCCTGTTGCCGATATCCGCTTCCAGCCTGCCGGTCATATCCTTGGATCTGCTTACGTAGAAGTGACATTGCCGACTGGGGAGCGCCTCGTTTTTTCAGGCGATCTTGGTCCCAGTCATACGCCATTGCTGCCTGATCCCGTGTCGCCTGAGCGTGCAGATATCCTGGTGATTGAAAGTACCTATGGGGATGGCATTCATGAGTCTATCGAAGCACGCGCCCAAAGGCTAAAAGCACTGATCAACCGATCGCTGCTTGATGGTGGGGTGATTTTGATACCTGCATTCAGCGTTGGGCGCACCCAAGAGTTGTTATTCGATATAGAAGCCATCATAGCCACACAACTGAATGAGGCTGAAAAGCAGGCATGGTCAACCCTTCCCGTGGTGCTGGATTCGCCAATGGCCGCCAAGGTCACGGAACAATACCGGACGTTTAAAGCGCTGTGGGGAGAAGAAGCCAAGTGGCGGGTAGAAGCAGGCAGACACCCACTGGCATTTGAGCAATGCATTACCATTGATTCCCACCAGGATCACCAGGCGCTCGTCAACCGTCTGAAACAAACCGGAGAGCCTGCCATTGTGGTCGCTGCCAGTGGTATGTGTAATGGCGGGCGCATTCTAAACTATCTGGAAGCCTTGTTACCGGATGCCAGAACGGATGTCATTCTGGCGGGTTATCAGGCAAGAGGCACACTGGGGCGCCAGTTGCAGCAGGGATTAAGCCAGGTGGAAATCGACAACCAATGTATTGAGGTGAATGCCCATATACACACCATGTCCGGGTATTCTGCCCATGCGGACCAAGCCGATCTGCTTGCCTTTATTCAGGGGATCCCAACAAGGCCTAAAGAGGTGCGTATTGTTCACGGGGATCACGACGCTCAGGAGGCACTGGCAAACGAAATAGGCAAGCGCGGACTGGCAGAGCGGGTAGTGATGGGAAAAGAAAGATAGGCGAAAAACGGGAATGCTCCCGTTTCTCGCCGTTTTATTTTGCTACCTGTTTGTTCGTCACCTCGTTATTCACTACTTGTGGGTGAACTCCGAGCGGGGGTAGCGTGCATCTGTCATGCTGTAAAGGCTATATTTTCTCGTCAGCATTTGGCCACCATCGCGGGAAAGGGGCGTCCAGCCGATATAGGCGCGGTTAGCACTGGGTTTAACGGTAAAAATGTCAAACGGAATGGAAATATAAAAGCCTTTGTTAAAGCTGCCTTCGCCGAACTCTTCAGCCGAAAGGTTGGTTTTGGCAACATAAGCACCGGCAATCACACCACTGTCAAACTGCTTTGAAATATCCAGGGTGATCCCTTCATCCTCTGCCAGATATTTACCGATACTCGCTTTGATCAGCAAATCATCAAACCAGCGCCACTCCGGGCGGTAATAGGTGGTGAAATGCCCTGTCGGTGTACCGGTTTGTACCCGGTAATAGCGGCCTGTCGTTGGGTCAAAATGGCGCTCCTGGGTAAAAATTCCCCACTCAGAATTCGGATCGCGTTGGGCCACATAGTTCATGTCGATGCCAAACGCCCAGTTGCTGTTCAGCGGACGGTACAGGATTTCCCCCCCGACACCGGCAAACATGGTTTCCAGATAACCGCCATAAGCCTGAACATAGACACTGTCACCAACCTTATCAAACGCCGTCAGCTGCAAGTTATTCACACGTACTGTGTTGTCAGAGATATATTGGCGAACCAGGGTACGAACCCGTTTCAGATCTGTGCCATCAGGCGGTACATCGTACTTGAATTTGTCATAGTTATCGTAAAGGTTAACGTAAACGCCGCCACTCAACTCCACATGATCGCCAAACCAGTAACTGGCCCCGGCCGCAATTCCCACATTGAACATATAAAAATCTTCAGAGCCACCAATTGACTGCTGAAGGTTGGGTGACACACTGACAGACCAGGGCTTACGGGTGTCTACCTGCAGCGTTCCTCTTGGCGAACCGGGATCAACCCGCCGCGTGGCATCTGTCACGCTGGCGCCGATATAATCCTGATTCGCTACCTTGCGATAAGCCTCTGCGTCAATCACTGTCTGGGTAATAGGCTGGTTGGCTTTTTCTTCAATCAGCGTAAAGTGCGTGGCTGTAGATCCTGTGTTTGCCAGGATCATCGCCGCTTTTTCATGGGCAATGTCGCGGTTACGGTATTTAGACTGATTGCCCACGACGGTCACCGAATCATTGTCGGCATAAACCTGAGTATCGCGATAACCTGCAATGTCCGCTAAATCAACGGCAACTTTATCCCAGTCAATGTCAGCAACATCGTTTTCCTGCTTGCCGTTATACGTCGGTGTTGGAGTATCTATCCAGTGTTGCGACAGGGTGTTGAAATTGGTTTTGAGTGTAAAGCCCAGCGTCCAGGTGTTTCCTCGCTCATAACTGGCGCGAATGTCTCCCCAGCGGCCAAAGCGGTACACCAGGCCATAGTTGAAGTCGGAATCTTGCGTTATATTGGGTGCAAAATCAGAGGCATAGTTATTGCCGTCATACTCCACTTTCAAGCGAAGTGGCTCCCAAGGCGTCTGGTATTCCACACCGCCAAACACAGACATACAGCCTGTAAACCACCGATCGTAATCAAAGCTGCCCCCTTTGCCTTTGTAAGAGGTATCCCGCCCACAATCGACATCACCGCGATCATTGCCGCGAAGGTTTGCACGGTTCCCCAGATAACCCCAGCCAACACCTAATGTGACATCCAGTGGCCCAATATGCTTGCTGGCCGCAATATACTCGCCATCAAACAACCCGGTTCCCCCCAGATCGCGAAGTCCTACCGAGGTTTCCGGCAACCAGTAACTCTCTTCCCAAAGGCGCAGCTTTACGTCAATGCCTTTATCGGTGTAATAGGTGTCACCACTGAAGTTCACATCACCGCTGTAAAGGCGCTCAGGCACCTGGGTATAGCGGATAGTTGTCTCCAGCCACGGCATCAACTGTAAGGATGTATGATAGTGGTGATAATCATGGTTAAACGTGGCACCCAGAGAAAACTCGCCTTCCGGCGCAACACGGCCGGTTGGCATTTGCATCAGGCCGACGCCGCCGAAATCACTTTGTGTCGGCTGATAAGGTGGCAGGGAAACAGTGTTCGCGATAACCGGCAGGGCATGCAGTACCGCGAGTGATAAGGTGGATAATTGGAAAAATCGACGGTACATGACTACATCACCCGATGTTGAAGAAGACGTGGAAGCGTATCGTTCAGCGACGCAAGGCCGAAGGGCAACCGCTGAAAAGGCACAAAGATAACCGCCCCTGGCGCAACGTTTTGGTGCTGTGCGTTCCAATAGGCGGTGTGATGGATAGCCAACTCACCATTGGGGGAAATAACCGCCACATCGCTGATCCCAAAGCGGTTTAGCGTGGGTGACTGGGTAAGGTATTCGCGTGCGCTGGTAAGAGCAGTGAAAGGCAAAGTGTGTGGCTGGGTAACCGCTCCAATCACAGATACCTGTTTAGCACGCGAAGGCAGGATCAATGTCACCTTGCCTGTTATCAGAGGATTAGTGTGACTGCCAGCCAGGTAATGGTCTTCATCCAACGGAAGGGGAAGACGTTCTCGGAACGTGGCGTTTTCGACATAATCAATCAACGCATCGACCGCATTGGCATACGTCGGATCATCTGCCCATTCAGCGCGTAATGTCTTTAAATCCTGTTTCACGCTGTCCAGAAGTTGTGCCGTTTCTGGTGACAGCACATGGTTGAAAAGCGCAGCCCCTTGCCAGTCAATCACATTGCTTTGATGCGCTCCGGCGGCAAGGTGGGGGCGAATAACCGCAGCGCTTTCGGAAACCAGCTGGGACACGCGGGGCGGATGTTCAAAGGTGAGAGTGAACCCGGTTTTGCCCTCGATAGACGGCGTGACGAATACCTGCGTGTTGTCGCTGGCTTGCGCAATCAGGGGAAGACAAAGCACGGCAGGTAATGCGCAGCGAAGGAAACGACCAGACACGAAAGAAGAAAAGGAGAGCATAGCGTTATTCCTCACCGGCAAAGGGTTTTAGCACTGTGATTTCAATGTCTGCCAAGCCTGGCGCAGGGGTTTGTCGACTGGCGATCACCCGCCCGCTTGAGGGAGAAATCCAAAACGCGTTCTCAAACTGCACACCAAGCTCGGCGGCGCTGACAGATTCGATAAACAGCAATGCCTCCACCGGTTTTTCATTCACCATAATGGTTTGCAGGCCACGGGGCTCAAAGACAGCATTGAGCGTTACACCGCTGTAATTCCCTGGTTGCCAGTCAACCTGTCTGACCCATGTTCTGGGCGTGCTGGCATTTAACAAGCCTAGAGCCAAAGGATCGGCTTCGTCGCCATAACTGGCCGTCAGGTTGCCGCCAAGCAGGTTCACAGTTTTTACCAGCCGTCCGCTTTCGGTCACCAGCATTTCATTGTTGGCTGAAAGCCATTTCAGGCGGTGAGTGCCAGAAAGTGCGGGGTTGGTGGAAAAGGTGTTCTCTGCATAGGCAAGCACAAGAAAAGCCTGTGCGCTGCCTTCAACCGTGGCGTACAGGCTGGCATACGGCAGATCGATAACCTGCTCTGGTGGCAAAGTAACATCGTCATAGCCAAACAGTGCCAGTGACAGCGTGTCTTGAACGTCTTGGTACTTTTGGCTGCACCCAGAGAGGAGGCTGACAAAAACAAGCGCCAGCATTGAAAAGGTGAGGGGTTGTTTCATCTTCATACTACGTTGTCACCCGCAATTTGGCTGCGGTATCTAAAAACAAGAAAACCGAACAGCTTTCACTGTCCGGTTTCATTACAACCCAACGGCAAATTAGCCTTGGGTAGTGACGGATGTCGTTGTTGCTGTGTCGTTGTCTGACGCATCAACTGCAACCACGGCAGCGGCTGCGACAGCTGCACCAATCGCAACACCGGTTGCCGTTACACCACCTGCCGCTGCACCGGTTGCTGCAGTCGCAGAACCTGCCGCTGAACCAGATGTGGTCGCAGTTGTTGATGTCGTCGTTTCAGTTGCTGCCAGCGCAGGAACAGACATCAACATTGCAGCAATGGCTGCAATCGCTGTTTTTTTCATAAGGATACTCCGTATCAAAAATGTATTGCCTGTCTATAAAAAATAACCAGGTACTTGAAATGCTAAACAGTTGACACAGGTAAGTAAACCTAAACATGACTCAAAAATGAGATTTCATTTTCTATTTTGAGAAAACGAGACATCGCTGGAGCATAATTGCCCCTTGTTGCTGTGCTGAGTAGAAAAGAGCGTCGAGAAATGAAGGTGCTAATGCTGACTACCTCTGATATCAACACGTGCTTAAAGAGGCAAAAGTGCGCGTACCTAAAGATGATGTCCGCCTAATTTTTGACACATTATTCACACTTATTTTTCTTTTCCCTGATTGTAAATCCCTCAATCTTCATTCGCTCCTTCCGTTGTATCTGAAATTATTCAACTTAAAAACAATTAGTTAATCTTTGTTTGTTTGCTTTGTAACACGCGTTTGGGCTGTAAAAATTTTACGTTTATACCCGTACAAATTTATACGCAATTAGTGTTACACTCTGTGCGCCCTAAAAATGAGACATATGTTTCATGTTCGATTTATCTACAGATAATGGGCACACAGTCTAAACATCACACCAAAATTTGAGCTCCCGCGTAGATTAGGAACGACACCTAAGGGCGGTAGCGTGTCCAAAGCGCACGATACGCGAGAGGAAACTGTTAGATTAATGAAGATAAGCAAAGTATTAATAAGCGCATTAGTGGCCACTTCTTTGACGGGATGTGCGATGCCGGGAAGCCATTTGTCCGTGAGTGGCAAGCCGCATGCCGACGTACCAGAAGAGGATAAGGGCATCGACCAGTGGGTGACAGTTCACCGGCTGGAGCCATCCACGATTTCTTCGTTCAAACAAAGCGAAGCAGCAGCCCAATCCAATCCGGAGCTGGATGCGGCGCTCACCCGTTACGAATACCGCGTGGGCCCGGGGGATATCCTGAACGTGACCATTTGGGATCACCCAGAGTTGACTATTCCAGCTGGTTCGTATCGAAGCTCCAGTGAATCCGGAAACTGGGTACACGCTGACGGCACCATCTTTTACCCCTACATCGGTACGGTAAAAGTAGAAGGGAAGACCGTCACCGAAATCCGTGATGATATTGCCCAGCGGTTGGCGCGTTTTATTGAAACCCCGCAAGTCGATGTCAATATCGCAGCATTTCGCTCGCAGAAAACCTACATCACCGGGGAAGTCAATAAACCCGGCAAACAGGCGATCACCAATATTCCGTTAACCCTTTTGGACGCCATCAACAATGCCGGTGGTTTGGCAGAAAATGCAGACTGGCGAAATGTTAGCCTGACACGAAATGGCGAGGAGCAAACCGTCTCGCTGTATGCCCTGATGCAACGCGGCGATTTAACCCAAAACCGCTTGCTGCAACCGGGGGACATTGTTCACGTGCCAAGAAATGACACCCAAAAAGTGTTCGTGATGGGCGAAGTGAACGAACCCAAACTGCTCAAAATTGATCGCGCCGGCATGAGTTTGACAGAAGCCCTTAGTGAAGTCGGCGGTATCAATGAGCTCGAAGCCGATGCCACAGGCGTGTTTGTGATCCGTGCTGAAAAGCGGAAAGAGCAAGAAGTGCAGAAGGAACAGGAAGAGCAGGCGCAGAAGATTGCGAGCATCTACCAGCTTGATATCAAAGACGCCTCTGCACTGGTTCTTGGCACGGAGTTTGAGCTGCAACCTTACGACATTGTTTATGTCACCGCCGCACCTATCACCCGTTGGAACCGTGTGATCCGTCAGCTGTTGCCAACCATCACCGGCTTTAATGAACTGACCGAAGGTGCATTAAGGGTGAAGACGTGGCCTTAGGGTTTAAGAGCGGGACCTAGGGAAGAGCGGACCTGGGTCCTGGGAAGTGTATGAAGAGCGGGACCTGGGGAGAATGGACCTGGGTTCTCGGAAGTGCATTAAGAGCGGGACCTGGGGGAGAGCGGACCTGGGTTCTGGGAAATGCATTAAGAGCGGGACCTGGGGAAGAACGGCCCTGGGTCCTGGGAAATGCATTAAGAGCGGGACCTGGGGAAGAATGGACCTGGGTCCTGGGAAGTGTATGAAGAGCGGGATCTGGGGAAGAATGGACCTGGGTCCTGGGAAATGCATTAAGAGCGGGACTTGGGGAAGAATGGACCTGGGTTCTGGGAAGTGTATGAAGAGCGGGATCTGGGAAAGTAAAGAGTGGACGTATGGAATACGAAAAGCTGAGAGTGTGGCAAGAAGCTTTTGCACTTGCTTCTCAAGCATATAAAGCGATAGGGAATTGTAAGGACTATTCACTCAAAGACCAGATTCGTCGCTCTGCAGTATCGGTTCCGTCAAATATCGCAGAAGGCGAAGAGCGGGAAACCATAAAAGAATCGGTGAGGTTTTTGTACATCGCTAAAGGTTCTTGTGGTGAACTCTATACTCAGCTGTTACTTGCCAGAGACTTCGGTTACTTGGATAAAGCGATATCTAACAGTCTGTTGGGCAAAGCGAAATCTGTAAGCAAGATGATCGCTTCGCTAATAAAGTATCGAGCTGGCAATGTGAAAGAAGCAGATGCTAGCTATTGTATTGACAACAAAATAATCTAAACAAAATCCTGCAGGACCCAGGACCCAGGACCCAGGACCCAGGACCCAGGACCCAGGACCCAGGACCCAGGACCCAGGACCCAGGACCCAGGACCCAGGACCCAGGACCCAGGACCCAGGACCCAGGACCCAGGACCCAGGACCCAGGACCCAGGACCCAGGACCCAGGACCCAGGACCCAGGACCCAGGACCCAGGACCCAGGACCCAGGACCCAGGACCCAGGACCCAGGACCCAGGACCCAGGACCCAGGACCCAGGACCCAGGACCCAGGACCCACAATTGGCTTTAAATTCTATGTTCAACAAAATCCTTGTCGTCTGTGTTGGCAACATCTGCCGTTCCCCTACAGGCGAATACCTTCTAAAAAGCTTGCTGCCCGGGAAACAGATTGATTCCGCGGGCATTGCCGTTGAAAAAAGTAAACTGACAGGAAGACCGGCTGACAGCATGGCTACGCAAGTGGCGGCTGAGCACGGTATCAGCCTGGAAGGACACGCCTCAACACAACTCACCGAAGCCATGGCCCGAGAATATGACTTGATCCTGGTAATGGAAAAAGGCCATATCGACGCGGTGTGCAACATTGCGCCCGCGGCAAGAGGGAAAACCATGCTATTCGGTCAATGGATAGGACAAAAAGAGATCCCCGATCCACACAAACAAAGCCGAGAAGCCTTCGACTTCGCCTGGACACTACTGGACGAAGCCGCAAAAGCCTGGGCGAAAAAGCTGTAAAGGACGTTAAGGGCAAAACGAGAAATATAAGAACGGACCTAGGATTGTTTTCGGACCGGCTTTTCCTAGCTCCCGCTTTTAGCTCTACCTAGGGCCCAGGACCGGATTTTCCCAGTTCCGCTTCTAGCTCTACCGAGGACCCAGGACCAGTTTTTCCTAGTTTCGCTTCTAGCTCTACCTAGGACCCAGGACCGGATTTTCCTAGCTCCGCTTTTAGCTCTACCTAGGACCCAGGACCAGTTTTTCCTAGTTCCGCTTTTAGCTCTACCTAGGACCCAGGACCGGATTTTCCTAGCTCCGCTTCTAGCTCTACCTAGGATCCAGAATCGGTTTTTCCTAGTTCCGCTTTTAGCTCCACCGAGGACCCAGGACCGGTTTTCCCAGTTTCGCTTTTAGCTCTACCGAGGACCCAGGACCGGCTTTTCCCAGTTTCGCTTTTAGCTCTACCCAGGGCCCAGGACCGGCTTTTCCTAGTCCCTTTTTTTCGCTCTACCCCGAGCCCAATATCGCTATAATCAACAATTTTAACTGGCATTTATGACTACATCACACATTTCCCAAGCCCGAACGACAGATTCTGACGAAATCGATCTGGGCAAGCTGTTTGGCATTCTGATTGATGCCCGTTGGATGATTATTTCCGTAACAGCCCTGTTTGCCGTGTTTGGCGTGGCCTATGCACTGTTGGCAACCCCCATTTACAAAGCCGATGCGCTGATCCAGGTAGAACAAAAAAGCAGTGGTTTACCCGCGCTGGGTGAAATGGGCGAGCTGTTTGCCAGTGAATCATCATCCACCACGGAAATTGAAATCATCAAATCCCGGATGGTGCTGGGTAAAACCGTTGACAAATTTAACCTGACGACAGTTGCACAGCCTGACTACTTCCCGGTGATAGGGAAAGGCATTGCCCGCCTGACAGACAGCGAAAAACGCATTGATATTGCCCGTTTTGAATTGCCAGAGCATGAAGAAGAAACCGCGTTTCGTTTAATTGTTACCGACGCTGAGCGGGGTACATACCGACTGGAAAACAGCGATGGTCGTGAAGTGCTGGTGGGTAACGTCGGCGAGCCCGCCCAACAGAACGGATTCAGTATAATGGTGCGTAGCCTGAAAGCGGAAGACGATGACAGCTTTTCGGTAACCAAGCGCAGCCTGTTAGATGCCATTCAATGGTTGCAGGAAAATCTGGGCGTGAGCGAACGCGGCAAGCAAAGCGGTGTGCTGCAGCTTTCCTTTGAAGGGGAAGATCGCGCCCTGATTGAAGCCTTGCTTGACGATATTGCCACCAACTACTTCCTGCAAAACGTGGCACGTAATGCGGCGGAAGCAGAGAAAAGTCTGGAATTTCTAAACAAAAGCCTGCCAGACATCAAATTTAAGCTCACCGCCGCAGAAGACAAGCTGAACGCTTTCCGCCAGAAAAATGAATCGGTCGATTTAAGTCTGGAAGCAAAAGCAACACTGGATGTGATGGTTAAACTCGAAGAGCAATTAAATGAGCTGACCTTTAAAGAAAGCGAAATCAGCCAGCGCTTCACTCAAGAACACCCTGTGTATTCCGCGCTGCTGGATAAAAGACAAACGCTGCTGCAAGAAAGGGAGCGGATCATAAAACAAACCCAGAAACTGCCAAAAACCCAGCGTGAAGTGCTGCGTTTAACCCGAGATGTAGAAGTTAACCAGCAAATTTACGTGCAGCTTCTGAATAAAGTGCAGGAACTGAAAATTGTTAAAGCCAGCACGGTGGGCAACGTGCGCATTCTGGATGAAGCGGCTTCTTACACACGCGCCGTCAAACCGAAAAAACCGCTGATTGCGGTATTAGCCACCTTGTTGGGTGGCATGCTGGGCGTGGGCATTGCCCTGCTAAAAGTGGCCTTTAACCGAGGCGTTGAAAACCCAGATGACATCGAAGCCATTGGCCTGCCAGTATATGCCAGCCTGCCACTTTCTGATGGGCAGCAGGAGATTGAAAAGAAAATCAAAAAACAGCAGGGTCTTGCAGCAAAAGAGGCGCTGCTGGCAGAAGTCAACCCTGCGGATCTGTCCATTGAAGCACTGCGAAGCCTGCGAACCAGCCTGCACTTTGCCATGATGGAAGCCAGAAATAACATCCTGATGATTTCAGGCCCAAGCCCAGGCATTGGTAAATCGTTTGTTTCCGCCAACCTTGCGGCCGTGATTGCCAAAACAGGACAAAAGGTACTGCTGGTGGATGCCGACATGCGTAAAGGCTACATGCAGCGCCACTTCGGCTTGAAATGGGATAACGGCCTTTCAGATATGCTGTCCGGACAGGCGGAAATCCAAGCGGTTGTTAAATCCAGTGGTGTAGACAACCTGGATGTGATCACCCGCGGTAAAATCCCCCCTAACCCGGCAGAGCTTCTAATGCATCCGCGTTTTAAAGCATTCACCGAGTGGGCATCAGAACATTATGATCTGGTGATTATTGATACCCCGCCGGTGTTAGCTGTGACTGACCCTTCTATTATCGGTGCACACGCAGGCACCACGCTAATGGTCGGCCGCTTTGGTAAAAACCCGGTGAAAGAAATTGACGTCGCCAACGAGCGTTTTGCCAAAGCAGGCATTGAAGTCAAAGGCTTTATTCTGAATGCAGTCGAGCGAAAAGCCAGCAATGCCTATGGCGGAAATTACGGGTATTACAATTACAGTTATAAATAAAAATGGCGCCTATACCCGTGATCATTGAAGATGCTTGATTTTCATTGGTATGAGGATCATGCTACGCCCCATGAAAGTAACTCTGACCTACAAGCAAAAACATGAACTCGAAAACCAGCACGATAAAACGCATAATGGTCGAGTGCGTGACCGCATTAAAGCGGTACTGCTTGCTTCTGAAGGTTGGAGTACTGCCATGATTTCCCAAGCCTTGCGCATTCATGAAACAACCGTTCTCCGTCACCTTCACGATTACGCGCAGTCCGAGAAACTCAAACCTGAAAATGGTGGGTCCAGCAGTCGCTTATCGGCTTCACAGACGATGGCGCTCATCGAGCACTTAACAGAGGTGACCTATCACCATACTCACCAGATTGTTGCCTATGTTCTGGCGCAATTCGGCGTCTGCTATACCGTCGCTGGCATGAACAAGTGGCTGCATCACCACGGTTTTAGCTATAAAAAGCCTAAAGGTGTCCCTCACAGGTTTGATGAGGCTAAACAGCAAGAATTTGTCGATGCCTACAAGGCACTTAAGTCCAGCTGCGGCAAAGAGGAAACTATCCTGTTCATGGATGCGGTTCATCCTACTCAAGCCACCAAACTCTCTCATGGCTGGATACGTACTGGGCAGGACAAAGCGATTGAAACCACGGGAAGCCGCAGTCGCCTCAACATTGTGGGGGCATTAAATCTCTCTGAGATTGGCCGCACTGTTATCGATAATGACGAGAGCATCAACAGCGAAAACATCGTTAGGTTTTTGTGCAAGCTGAGAGAAAGCTACCCACTGACGCATAAGCTCCACCTCATTCTGGATGGTGCAGGGTATCACCGAAGCGACTTAGTAAGAGACGCCGCCTTTGTGCTGAATATCGAGCTTCACTATTTACCGCCCTACAGTCCCAACCTCAATCCGATAGAACGGCTTTGGAAAGTGATGAACGAGCAGGTAAGGAACAATGTCTACTTCAAAAGTAAACGGGATTTTGAAGCTGCCATTGGCCGATTTTTCACTGTGATCCTTCCAGAAATCGCAGGCTCTTTAGCGTCTCGTATTAATGATAACTTTCAAGTGCTCAATCCTGCATCTTCAAGTTGAATGGGTATATACCTTAGCGTTTTGTCTCATTTCTATACGCTTCTGTCTTACGTCAATCTAATTAATTCCTGATTGTATTGCTTCCAGTTGCTGATTTTGTAATTGGCTTTGCCATCATCTGTCACTCGTTTTGAGGTTCGAATGATCTGATCTTGGCGACGATGATTAGTTCAACGATTTAGGAAACAACGCCACTTAAAGGTGAAAACCTGATTATTCATTTTTAAAATAACTTGATTAATGTGAACGTGAAAAAACAAGATTTTGATGGTATTGACTAATTATGAATATTGACCTTAGGGAATTCCTCAACATATTGGGCAACAAAATAAATAGTAATGGATTGAAAATTGTCATGATAAGAAATTATGACAAACTACCATTTGAACTATCAGGTAACGATATTGATATCATTGTAAATGAAAGCGATATAAATATCTGGATTGAATCACTTGAAGCAGTATGTAATGAACTTGGATTGAAGTTATTGATTGATCGTAAACTAGATTATTGCTACAAGACTACAATTCATAATGATAATTTTAGGCTAGAGTTGGATCTAAATTTTAAACTTTGTTGGAAAGGTGTTAAGTTTTTTGATACATATGAATTAATCAACAATGCTACACTACATGAGTGGCCCATTTGGAAAGGTCAAGAATATGAATCTGCATATGTAACATTTCACCACTCTTTCTTATATGGTGGGTTTATCAATAAAAAATATACATGTATGTATGAGGTTCTTTTAGAAAGCAAAAATATAGGCAGGTTTAGAAGTGATCTAAATAAAATAATGCCAAGTATTGCCACTTTTTATTTGGAAAGGAAAATAAAAAGTGGGGATTTTAACTTAAGTCGATTTACTTCCAATTTCATTCGAGTTCAAGTGATTTTAAAAAACAAAGTCAGAAATTTATGCTCAAAATAACTAAGAATTTAAGATTATTAGGGATAGTCGAACAGTTCTTAAGTAGTGGAGGAACATTTTTATTTTTTTTATTCAGTTCAAAATATTTTGGAATAGAAAGCTTTGGCAATTTTGCATATATGTATACTGGAGTTCAGTTAGTATATACTATATTCTTACAATGGATAATTTTACCAAAAGTATCATTTGAAAAAAAAATAAATTCTTTTAAAGCATCTTCTACCTTTATAAAGAAGTTTGCATTAATTGTTTTGTGTATACCCATTTTCTGGTTAGTGTACATCTCAAATTTAAAACAAGAAGTTACATTTGAATTAGTCATGAGGTGGCTAATATTTACAATAAGTTATTGTGGATTCGAATATTTAAAAATAAGCCTGATAAAAAGCGAATCCGTAATGGAGTTGATATTAATTCAGATAGTTAGATGGCTAAGTGTAGCTGCTCTTATATTGGTAGAGAAAAGTATATCAATTGCTTTCTTTCTACCAATGTGTATAATATTTTTCCTATATTTAAGAAAGTATAGATATAACTCGGTTTCAACAAAAGAGAAGACGTATAATTACTTATTGGTTAATGCAATTTCTAGCTGTGTCAATAATATGATAATTAATATGGCTTTGATTAATGTCAGTGTTGGAATAGTGGGTTCTTTGTTAGCATTCAGATCTGCAACGAATTTTATACCGCTAATTCTCCAATATATTGAGACTCATCTTGCTAGTGCAGCAAAAAATAAAAATCTAGCTAATGTAATATCGAAAAGTGTATTCTTATGTATCCTATATATTTCGATTACATTAACTCTTATTTCGATATTTACGTATGAGATAATTGTTAGCAAGGTGTGGGGAGAAGACTATTTAGCTCATGGCGAGCTATTCCCTATGCTTGTTTTTATTGTATTGGTACAAGCCATAGGAAGAATAAAAAACACAGAACTCAGACATAAAGGAAAAACAAAAGTATACATGTATAATTCACTTGTTTTTCTGTTATCAACAATGTTTTTAGTTATATTAACCAATTTTGATATGCAGAGCGATATATTATTGTCATCTATTTTATTTATAATGGTAATTACACCAGTAATTCAGTCATCTATTTCGACACTAGCACTAAGGATAAAATAAAAATAATGAAAATTGTTCACATAACGTTAGGGTCACTTAATCCTATTAGTTCAAATGGAATTAATAAGGTTCTTCTCTCTTTGTTACCTAGAATTAAAAGAAAACATGATGTTGAAATCGAGGTGATAACTGTTCGTAAAAAGAACACAAAGGAGATCGAGCAAATAGAAAGAGAAGGAATAAAAGTTACATGCTGTAAGACTGTGAACACATTGGTTAATTATATTAATGAGGATAAGAAAATAAGTATCATACATTATCATAATGTGTGGTCCATATATAATATAGAAATACAAAGAAAAATAAAAGATAGAAGATTACCATATGTAATATCTCCGCACTCTGGTTTTTCTTTTGATAGAGTTAGAGGAAGTAATTACATTGCCAAGAGATTGTTTCATAGTATTCTTCAAAGAAAATTTTTAGATGGAGCCAATGCAATCCACGCACTTTGTCCTGAAGAGTTGTATGAAATAAGTGGGTATACCAATAATACTAGATATAGAATAATCAGCAATGGGATTGATTTTATCCCATCAAAAATAGACTTAAAAAAAAATATAAAAAATAAAATAAATTTTGGTTTTGTGGGTAGAATAGCTGAAGAGAAAAACATACTTGAACTAGTGAAAGCATTCCATATGGTTTCATTAGAATCAGAATATGAGTTAAAGTTATATCTTATAGGAGGTTATGATGGAACGTATGGTAAGTTGGTAAATAAATTAATTTCATCCTTAAAAATTGAAGATAAAGTAAAATTAATAGGTCCTAAATATGGTAAAGATCTAGAGTCTTTCCAAGAGAAAATAGATATATATACTCATGTTTCTAAGTCTGAAGGTTCTTCTATTTCCATATTGGAAGCACTATCTAAAGGGAAAATATGTGTACTGTCGAGAACCTCAAACATATCATATTACTCTCAACATAAAGCATTTCTTATGTGTGAGCCAACAGCAGTACATATTGCAGATAAAATGACAGAAGCCCTCAGTATCTCAACCGGAAACGAATCAAAAAAAATGATAAATAACGCATATGAGTTAGTACAGAGTGAATTTTGCTGGGATAGACTGGTTGAAAAGTATCATGCAATGTACAAAAGTATTTTAGAATATAGATGATATGTTTATAAATTCTTGCTTTTATATCGCCCTCAGCAGCTTATACTTTTTTCTTTCGATCATGGTAGCCTTGAAGCTGGGAGGTGATGCAACATTATATATAATTGCACTACCCATAGTATTATCGTTAATACAGTCATTGCATAACAAAGATATCGCAAAGATATTGTTCTTAATTTTCTTTATCTTGTTCATTATTGTTGAACCCTTTATTTACCTTTTTAAATATGAAATCATGCCCACGTGGTTTGAACAATCATTGCCAAGTGTTTACCTAAAGTATGAATATTTTCATGTTGTAAATTTGTTTATGGGATCTTATTACTTAGGATTGTTTTTTTCATCGTTGCGTTATAATAGAGTTAGCTTACTAGGTGTAACGTCACAGACTAAGTCAATAAGAAGTAACACTGATTTAAAAAGGTTTGGATATCTTGCGTTACTGTTTATTTTTGCTTTAGGACTCTATCCATATCTGAAAAATGGGCTTAATGGCATGATAATATTGCTACTAAGCGGTAGAGAAGATGGCTTTTCTCAATTTGATATTCAAGCGGTAGCTAATACCAATTTCCTATCTATTCTTAGTAACTTTCTAATCGCTACGGGAGTTATTTCTGCATATCTATTATGTGCTAAATGTTATGAGAGTAACTTGGGGAAGATATTACTTATTTTAATACTCTTGCTATCAACTCTGATTATTGCAAGCGGAGGAGGGCGCACTAGAGTCGGGTTTATTATTGTTCCATCTTTGTTTCTCTATATATCATATACATCTTTTAGAATAAAAGAAAAAGTAAAAGTTATTGTATTTTCATTAGCTTCATTACTATTAATATTCTCAATGGTTAGTATTCGTGACCAGGGAGTGTTAAATTCCGAAGATATTAAGTTTGAATTAAAAGGTTTCAATTTAAATAGAGAGCTAGCGTTTATACTTTCCAATAAAGATGAATTTCCTCTAGCATGTAAGTCAACCATTACTTGCACAATTATAGCTCCGATAGAGACTACGCTCAAATTTGTCACTAATCCTATACCAAGATTTTACTATGAAGGTAAGTACTTAGACCCATCATTCGCATTTTATAATAAGTTACGTTTGGGAGATGCAGGATTATATAAAGGGTCTAATATTACACCTACTGCTATAGGTAGATATTTTATGCTTTACGGTATTCCAGGAGTTTTTTTTATAGGTATATTATTTGGCTTTCTATCGGAGTTCTGTGATAGCGGGATAAGAAAAAACAATTACGTGTCCACATTCAAAATTATTATGTTGACTATGTTGTCATACTACTTAGCTCAGTCAGTAAGAGATTTTAATCCAGGGTGGTTATACCCATTATTGTTTACTGCAATATCCTTCCCTTTTATAATTGGAGAAAAAAGTGATCGTTTTAATAGGCCCTGATGGTTGTGGGAAAACTACAATCGCTGAAAAGATTATCAGTAATAAAGCTTGCTATGATGAGATTAGGTCTAAAAATTTTGGTATTATTCCTCAAGCAAAGTTTATCAATAAAGCCATGTGCCGAATTTGTGGTAAAGACTATATAAATAAATATGAACATAAAGAAGGAGAATACATGGCAGGTATGAAACATAGACCAAACTCTTTATTTAAGGAGGTGATTTTGTTTATGTGGTATCTTTTGGATTACATCCTTGGTCATTTTCATGGTAAAAGGAAAAATATAATATTCACTAGATATTATTATGATTACTTTTATCAGAGACAACATATTAATCTTCCAAAGTGGATGCCGATAGTTTTTCATTGTTTGATCCCAAAGCCAAGTTTTGTTTTTTTTCTGCATCAAAACCCTATTGATATATACAATAGAAAGCCTGAACTATCTCTTGAGGAAATACAAAGACAGAATGAAGAAATTATTAAGTTAAAAAATCGTTTTAATATAATTGAAGTTGATGCATCAAAAGGTATTGATGCAACATACATCCAAATCCTAAGAATTCTAACTTAATAAGTTTTGTAAAAATGCTTTCAATAAGATATAAAGACAAGGTCGTTTTCGCTTGGCAAAAAAAAACTAATAAAAAGTCCATAAGTAGAACTATTAATGGGTTTAGTTCTAATACCTTAAAAAGAGCTATTTTTAAGATTGTTTGTTATTTTTGTTCAATGCTATCAATTGGTAGACATTTAGATGATAAAACTGAACTTGCAGTTTCCATAATTAAAGATAGGTTAGAGAAATATTTCAATATTGAGCTGTTTTCTGTTCTTTGGTCTAATTCAGAATCATCAAGGGAACGATACTATATAAAGTTTTACGATCATAAAGGAAACTGTCTTAGCTTCACTAAACTTAGCTTTGAAAACTATAGAGATAGAATAAGAAACGAGGCTCATTGGCTCTATTTTTTCTCTGGTCAGAAATCTATTAATTTTGAAGTCCCAGATGTTCATTTGTTGTTGGAAAATGAACTATTTATAAGTTTATCTGTGCAGCCTATCAGCTCTGATTATTTCAAGTGTGATATCTTTACTTATCCAAACATGGAGAAAGTATTAGAAGATATTAAGTTTGAATCTAGCAGCATAATTAGCAAAGAAGATTTCTTTAAAACAATAAATGAGAATCTTTCTGAAATCAATATTGAATTTACAGAAAATGTCATAACTAGTCGGAATCACAATGATATAGGTTCAGAAAATTTTTTTGTATCAAAAGTAGGCAAGCCCATTTTAATAGATTGGGAGTTTTGCTCTGATTTTTCTCCATTCTATGTTGATCAGGTTTCTTCTTGGTTAGGTTATAATTGCAATAGAATAAAAAATAACACTATAAGTTTAGAATGTCTGAAAATTCATTTTCAGAATAAAGAAATATCTTATCAACAAGTGATGTATTCATTGATATATCTGTCGTATGTAAAGAAGGACTCTTTGGCTCAGCGCTTGCTGAGGAGGAAAAAGTTTATAAGGGTATCTTCTTCTTACTTCCCAGCACTAGAAATGGGAGGTGCTGTCACCGCTGATTTTGGTATAGATAAGCTGATTTCAAAATTCACTGAATTAGAAGTTATGACTACCAATGCAGGTTTGGAAAATAAAATATCCCAAACATGCACTCATTTACTAGAAAATATACCGGTCACTTATTATGAGTATAGCATTGGGAGAAACTACTCTCTAAGTTTTAAACTTTTGTTAGATTTGTTTTTTAAACTTAAGGGTACTGACCATGTTCTGATTTCTGGGATCTGGAACATTCCTGTACTTTTGGCTCCTATGATGTGCAGAGCAAGAGGTGTGGAATATACAATATTCCCTCATGGATCTTTGCACCCAGAGAAATTTATCTTGAAACACGAGATCGTTAAGCACTTAATTTTAAAGTTAATTGTAAAGAAAAGCATCATTAAGGCAAAGTATATTCAAGTTGCTACTAAAGATGAAATGGAAGGTATTAGATTTTTACTCCCAAATATTTGCAATAGATTCAAATTGCTTCCTTTTCCGGTTGAGGACTGCCCGATTTATTATGAAAAAAAGAGCCCATTTGTTCGTCCTAAAGGCTTTCTTTTCGTTGGAAGACTAAACTATATAAAGGCCGTAGACTCTCTTGTGCAAGCTTTTGAAAAAATTAATTTTTTATACCCAGAACTAGTGCTCGAACTTATTGGTCCAGAAGAAGGGATTTCATTTAAAGACCTTATTTCTAAGGTTGGCGATTCAACGAGGAACAAAATCAGTTGGCATGGATGTCTGGCACGGGAAGAGTTAGAGGCTTTTTATAAGGATGACTATATTTTGGTTGTTCCGTCACACTCTGAAAATTTTGGAATGGTGATCATCGAAGCAGCAAGATTCTCTATGCCTTCTATTGTGTCGAGGCATGTTGGGCTCTCTACTCTTTTATCTGAATATTCCGCTGCTTTTATTACTGATAATGATGTTGACTCTTTGTTTAACACTATGAAAATGGCACTAGATGATACAAAAACTACGGAAACTGTATCAAAAAATGCAAAATATTTATTTGAAAATAATTTTTCGGAAAGTGTTATTGATATTCGACTTAGAGAGCTGTTTTTATGACTGTTTCAGTTTTAATACTAACACTCAATGAAGAATTAAACATTAAAAAATGTCTAGACAGCTTATCTTGGTGTGACGATGTCGTAGTTTTAGATTCTTACAGTTCAGATAACACAGAATTCATAGCTAGTCAATATACTAACGTTAGAGTGATAAAAAACAAATTTAAAGGCTATGCTTCTCAACGAAACTTTGGTTTGAAAGAAATAGACTATAAGTATAATTGGTTGTTAATGTTAGATGCTGATGAATTGATTGATGATACATTGCTTTCTGAAATCAAAAAGGTAACATCAGTTCCAAGTTCTGATATATCACTTTATAGATTTAGACGAAAAGACTTCTTTTTTGGTGGGTGGATAAAAAGAAGCAGTGGTTACCCAACGTGGTTTGGACGTCTAATGAAGATTTCAGATGTTAGTATAAAAAGAGAAATAAATGAGGAATATATAACTGAAGGTGGAATAGGTTATTTGAATGGGCATTTACTACATTATCCATTTTCAAAAGGTATGGAGTGGTGGTTTGAGAAACATAATCGTTATTCATCAATGGAAAGCATCCAAAAAAACGATGATAACGATGAGGTCTTAGAGTTTAATACTTTATCGATTAAAGATGCAGTGAACCGACGTAGGCTTATAAAACGTATCCTTTACCGTTTGCCATTTAGGCCTCTGGTAGTGTTCTGTTTACTTTACTTTTTTAGGTTTGGTTTTTTGGATGGTAAAGCTGGTTTTAGATTTTGTCTGCTAAGATCAATTTATGAATACATGATAGACATTAAATTTTTAGAATATAAGTATACAAGAAAGAAAAATGAAGAAAAATAATAACACAAAAGTTGCGCTAATCACAGGTATTAATGGGCAGGATGGTTCATACCTTTGTGAGCTTTTACTTTCTATGAATTATGAAGTTCATGGTATTATCAGGCGCTCATCCTCATATAATACTCAACGCATTGATGCGGTTTTTAACAGCAAAGATAATTTGAGGTTACATTATGGAGATTTGACGGATTCTTCAAATCTAATCAGGTTGGTTAAAGAAATTCAACCAGACGAGATATATAATTTAGGGGCTATGTCCCACGTCGCTGTTTCTTTCGAGTCCCCTGAATATGCTGCGGATGTAGATGCGCTAGGTACTATCCGCCTTTTGGAAGCAATCCGAATTAATGGGCTAGAAAAGAAAACCCGTTTTTATCAGGCTTCTACATCAGAATTATATGGTGAAGTGCGTGAGATCCCTCAGAGTGAAACAACACCTTTTTATCCGCGGTCACCATATGCAGTTGCTAAGATGTATGCTTACTGGATTACAGTGAATTACCGGGAATCATATGGAATATACGCTTGTAACGGCATTCTATTTAATCACGAATCTCCTCGCCGTGGTGAAACCTTTGTAACGCGTAAGATCACTCGAGCTATTGCAAACATATCTCAAGGTCTGGAGTCATGCCTTTACTTGGGTAACATGGATGCGCTTCGTGACTGGGGACACGCGAAAGACTATGTACGTATGCAGTGGATGATGCTGCAGCAAGAAGTTGCAGAAGATTTTGTTATTGCAACGGGTAAGCAGATTTCGGTGCGCGAGTTTGTCCGCATGTCAGCTAAGGAAGCAGGGATTACACTCGAGTTTTCTGGTGAAGGTGTTGGCGAGGTCGCGACAGTTGTTGATGTCGATAATGATAAGGCACCTGCTGTAAAAGTTGGTGACGTTATTGTCCGCGTTAGTCCTAAGTTTTTCCGTCCGGCAGAAGTAGAAACGCTTCTTGGTGACCCATCAAAAGCAAAAGCAAAACTTGGATGGGTTCCTGAAATTACGGTTGAAGAGATGTGTGCAGAGATGGTAGCTGCCGACATTGACAAAGCTAAGCAGCACGTCCTGCTGAAAGAGCATGGCTTTGACGTCGCAATTTCTCTTGAGAATTAAGGGAGAGAGGCATTGGAAAAGAAAAGAGTATTTGTAGCAGGTCACAAAGGAATGGTGGGTTCTGCAATTGTACGTCAATTGTCAGAACGTGATGATGTAGAGTTGGTCGTTCGAGATAGAGCTGAGTTGGACTTACTCAACCAATCAGACGTTGATGAATTTTTCGCTAATAACGCGATTGAAGAAGTGTATCTAGCTGCTGCAAAGGTGGGTGGTATACATGCCAATAATACTCTTCCCGCTGAATTCATCTATGAAAATTTGATGATAGAATGCAATATTATTCATTCTGCTCATCGTCATAGTGTCCAAAATTTGTTGTTCTTGGGTTCGTCTTGTATATATCCAAAGTTTGCAGAACAACCTATGATCGAGTCATCTTTGTTGACTGGGGTGCTTGAATCAACAAATGAGCCTTATGCGGTTGCAAAGATCGCAGGTATTAAGCTTTGTGAATCATACAACCGTCAATATGGTCGTAATTATCGCAGTGTCATGCCGACCAATTTATACGGTATTAACGATAACTTCCATCCGGAAAATTCGCATGTCATCCCCGCACTAATGCGCCGTTTTCACGAAGCCAAACTAAACAATGACCGAGAGGTTATTGTTTGGGGAACAGGCACACCTATGCGAGAATTTTTGTATGTTGATGATATGGCTGCTGCCAGTATCCATGTGATGGAACTGCCAGACAACACATATAAAGCATGCACTCAGCCGATGCTATCTCACATCAACGTTGGTACTGGTGTCGATTGTACAATCCGGGAAATGGCCGAAACGATGGCGAAGGTGGTAGGGTTTAAAGGCACTATTTTCTTTGATGCGACTAAACCGGATGGTACGCCACGAAAACTCATGGATGTATCACGCTTGGCTGATCTGGGTTGGAGATATTCGGTTGATCTAGAAACTGGTCTGTCCAAGACCTATCAATGGTTTCTCGACAATCAACACACCTTCCGCAATTAAAAACTGATAACCATGACGCAACGATTAGATATTGATACCTTCAAAACGGTCGTTGCATCTACCCCATTAGTATCGATTGATCTTATTGTGCGCAATAGCATCAATCAGGTTTTACTTGGACTTCGAAGCAATCGCCCTGCTCAGGGCTATTGGTTTGTCCCTGGTGGGCGTATTTGCAAAGACGAAACATTTGACGAAGCATTTTTACGTCTTACATGTATAGAACTAGGTAAACCAATTCACATAGAAAACGCTAAGTTTATTGGTCCTTATCAGCATCTTTATGACGATAACTTTAGTGGTGAGAAATTTTCCACGCATTATGTCGTTTTAGGGTATGAATTAAGCACAGAGTTATCATTGTCTGAACTTCCGCAAGACCAGCACAATAAATATAAATGGTGGAATATTGACGATCTGTTAGATAGTACAAAGGTACATGGAAATACTAAAGCCTATTTCTCAGATTTATACAAATAATTACAAGGTAAAACTATGTTATTACCCGTCATTATGGCAGGTGGCTCAGGAAGTCGCCTCTGGCCGTTATCCAGAACGCTATACCCAAAACAGTTTTTGTCTCTCACCAAGAATGCAACAATGTTGCAGGAAACAGTAAATAGACTTCAAGGCTTAGCTCACCAACCATCGATTTTTATTTGTAACGAAGAACATAGATTTATCGTTGCTGAACAGTTAAGAAAAGCAAATATCAATAATAACAGTATAATTCTTGAGCCCATGGGAAAAAACACCGCTCCAGCAATAGCACTGGCTGCATTAAAGGCAATTGAGAGTGGTGAAGATCCTTTATTGTTGGTACTAGCAGCAGACCATGTTATTCAAGATACTCAAGCATTTGTTGATGCTATCGAAGTGGCCAAACAGAGTGCAGAGAATGGAAAGTTAGTCACTTTCGGCATCATTCCAAGTCGTCCAGAAACAGGTTATGGCTATATTCGTAGTGGTGAATCTATTTGTGAGAATACTTTCAGGGTCGATGCATTTGTTGAAAAGCCTTCTCTGGATATTGCTCAATATTACTGCGAGTGTGGTGATTGTTTTTGGAACAGTGGGATGTTCTTATTCAAGGCATCAAAGTTCATTAGGGAATTAGAAAATTACTCACCCGAGATCCTGAGAGTGTGTAGAAAGGCTTTGGATAACGCTGAAGAAGATCTGGATTTTTTCCGTATTCCAGCAGATATCTTTTCTGAATGTCCGAGTGATTCTATTGATTACGCGGTGATGGAAAAGACAAACGATGCAGCGGTTGTGCCTCTAGACGCGAAGTGGAGTGATGTCGGCTCTTGGTCATCGTTATGGGAAGTCAGTCCGAAAGACAGTGAAGGCAATGTGATTCAAGGTGACGTGCTGACGGAAAGTACTTCGAACAGCTATGTGTATTCTCAAAGTAAGCTTGTTGCTACTGTCGGTGTCAAGGATTTGGTGGTGGTCGAAACTAAAGATGCTGTTTTAGTTGCTCATAAGGACAAGGTTCAAGATGTTAAGAGTATCGTGAACCAACTTTCAGATAATGAGCGCTATGAGCACCTGCAACATAGGGAAGTTTACCGTCCTTGGGGAACACATGATGAAATAGCTGCTGGTGATAGATTCCATGTTAAGCACGTAACGGTGAAACCAGGTGAAAAAACAGCCACGCAGATGCACTACCATCGTGCAGAACATTGGATTGTAGTAAAGGGCACAGCAAAAGTAAGAAACGGGAAAAACTGCTTTCTCCTGACAGAAAATGAGTCAACTTACATTCCTATTGGAGAGCCTCACTCCATTGAAAATCCAGGGCAAATTCCATTGGAACTTATTGAAGTGAGATCAGGTGCCTACCTTTCTGAGGATGATGTTGTACGTATCGAGAATTACGGCGTAGGGTATTAATGAAAGTAAGTATTATTACAGCTACATATAATAGTGCAGGCACTATCATTGACACGCTTCGCTCACTTGAAGTGCAAACGTATCAAAACATCGAGTATATCATTGTTGATGGTGATTCAACAGATAATACTCTGAATGTGATCTCAGAAAACTGTACACGAGTAAAAACTATTATCTCTGAAAAAGACGCCGGTATATACGATGCCCTTAATAAGGGAATAAGTGTTGCAACAGGTGATATCGTCGGATTCTTACACTCTGATGATGTTTTCGCATATCCTGATGCTGTGGC
This sequence comes from Grimontia hollisae CIP 101886, assembly GCF_000176515.1. Taxonomy (GTDB): domain Bacteria; phylum Pseudomonadota; class Gammaproteobacteria; order Enterobacterales; family Vibrionaceae; genus Enterovibrio; species Enterovibrio hollisae. Next base: position 848,567 of record NZ_ADAQ01000013.1, on the reverse strand, counting down.
TGATATTGTATCAACCTTCGATAGAGAGAGCTCTGATGCAGTATATGCTGATCTCCAGTATGTCGATAAGTTAAATATTGAAAAAGTATTAAGGAATTGGGAGTCAAAGCCTTATAGCAGGGAAAAAGTGACTAGCGGTTGGATGCCGCCACATCCCACTTTCTATATGAAGAAGTCACTTTATGACAGACATGGTTACTTTGATCTTTCATACAAAATATCAGCAGACTATGACTCTATTTTGAGATATTTGTGGGTGAGAGAGGTGAAATTGTCCTATCTCCCAAAAGTTCTGATCAAAATGCGTGTTGGTGGTGCAAGTAATCGCAACCTATCGAATATTATTAGAAAAACAAATGAAGATATTCGCGCATTAAAAAATAATAATATTCCTTGGTTTAAGGCAATTATATTAAAGAATACTTCCAAGATCCCTCAGTTTTTTAAAAGGTCATAACATGTTTATTACTTCCAATGTAATAACTGGCTCTGGTGTTCAGTTTGGTACGAGTGGTTCACGTGGTTTGGTTGAAGATTTCACCCCCGAAGTATGTACTGCGTTTACCTATGCATTTATTGGTTCAATACGTGATAAATTTAATTTTGATTCAGTTGCTATTGCGATTGATAATCGACCTAGCAGCCCAAAAATAGCTAAGGCTATTATCAACGCAGTAAAAGAAATGGGCCTAAACCCAATCTACTATGGTGTAGTTCCAACACCCGCATTGGCTTATGTTGCTATGCAAGACGCTATTCCTTGTATTATGGTAACAGGCAGTCATATACCTTTCGATCGCAACGGCCTTAAGTTTTATCGTCCTGATGGAGAAATTACTAAAGATGATGAAATCGCGATTTTGAATGCTGGTGTGGAGTTTACTCTCTCAAGCGATGGGTCGGCGTTAGATATCAGTACAAGAGCAGCTGAAGTTTATATAGAGCGCTACACTTCGCTGTTTAACTCTCAATTTCTAAAGGGGCGTCGAGTTGGCATCTACGAACACTCTAGTGCTGGGCGTGACTTGTACGCAAAAATATTTGAAAGCTTGGGTGCAGAAGTGATTTCACTGGAACGTAGTGATCAGTTTATTCCTATCGATACTGAAGCGGTATCAGAATCTGACAAACTGAAAGCATTCAATTGGTCGAAAGAACATGACTTGGATTTTATTTTCTCCACAGATGGCGATGGTGACAGGCCATTAGTATCAGATGAGAAAGGGAACTGGTTGAGAGGTGATATTCTAGGGTTGTTGTGTGCGAAAGAACTGGGTATTGAAGCGTTAGCACTACCCGTCAGCTGCAATACTGCAGTAGAGCTTTCGGAGGCTTTCACACACACTACGCGCACTAAAATCGGTTCGCCGTATGTGATTGCCGAGTTTGATGACCTGGCGAAAACTTACAAATCAGTTGCTGGTTTTGAAGCAAATGGTGGCTTCCTTCTAGGGACAGATACGGTGTTTGATGGTGTTACTATTAAAGCGCTACCTACACGAGATGCGGTTCTGCCTGCTTTGATGTTGCTTTCAGCATCAAGAAGTACTCCTATTTCTCAAATGGTTGAACAGCTTCCGAAGCGCTATACGCATAGCGATCGTATACAGAATTTTGCAACCGAAAAAAGTGTAGCGATATTGGAAGTAGCTAAAGCAAAATCTGAACTTTTTCTGGCATCGTTGGGATTTGAAAATGTGCAAGTAGAGAGCACAGATCTGACGGATGGTTTGCGCATTACTTTAGTGAATGGCGATATCATTCACTTTAGGCCTTCAGGGAATGCTCCTGAACTTCGCTGTTATGCTGAGTCAGATAGTGAACAACAAGCTCATTTTCTTGTAACGCAAGCGCTGACCAAAATTCAAACTACTGCCTTTGCTTAAATCTGCAAGATAACCATGAAGATTGCCATTGCTGGGACAGGCTATGTCGGCCTGTCCAATGCGATGTTATTGACGCAAAACTACCATGTTATTGCTGTCGATATCGTTGAAGAAAAAGAATTCTTCCATTCAGAAGTGATCACCGATTTAGACGCGTTCAAGGCGAAAGCAGACGTGATTGTCTCAAATCGTATGACGGAAGAACTATCAGATGTGATGGAGAAGGTGTATACCCGGGATCTTTTCGGCTGTGACTAGATGACAGTTGCAAGTTTCTGAATAGCTTTCGTATCTCGCATCGAATATCCCATTGTTCTTATCTCTGTTCTCTACATCCATAGGGCTCTATTCCTGAGCCCTTATTTTTCCAACAACAAAACCGAAAACATCATGTTATTGCCAATCTTAACCACATTTCTGCTGTCTTTTGTGCTGCTTTTCTGTTTCCGGAAGGTGGCTAAAAAGATTGACTTGGTCGATAAACCGAATGCGCGCAAGCTGCATCAAGGGGCGATCCCTTTGGTGGGGGGCGTGTCGATTTATAGCGCGATTTTGTTGGCCTCCCTGTTATACCTCGATATCACCCAAGAAGACTGGCTATATCTGGGGTGCGGTGCCGTGTTGATTGCGGTTGGGGTGCTGGACGATAAGTTTGATATCAGTTTTAAGGTGCGTCTTGCGGTGCAGGCGGGCATTTCCCTGTCTATGATCTGCTTTGCGGGGCTGGGCCTTGAACACCTTGGCAGCATTGCCGGTAACGTGCCGTTAGTCTTGCCGGATTGGGTGAGCTATGTGGTAACGATTCTTGCGGTGATCGGGGCCATTAATGCCTTTAACATGGTGGACGGCATCGACGGGCTGCTGGGCGGGTTGGCGTCGGTATCATTCAGTGCGCTGGCGATGATGTTCTGGCTGCATGGTCATACCTCGCTTGCCTTGAACTGCCTGATGTTTATTGCGGCGCTCATTCCGTATATTTTGCTGAACCTCGGTATTCCGTTGGGGCCGCGGTTTAAGATTTTTATGGGCGATGCAGGCAGCATGCTGATTGGCTTTACTGTGGTGTGGTTTCTTATTCGTGCCTCTCAAGGCGAAAGCGACAGTACCATTCGCCCGGTGGCAGCGTTGTGGTTTATCGCCCTGCCATTGATGGACATGGCAACCATCATGACGCGTCGCATCCGTAAAGGGCACTCGCCATTTCAACCGGATCGTGAACATCTGCACCACATTTGCCAGCGTATTGGATTGTCGCCACGCATGACACTGGGGGTGATTTGCCTTCTGGCGATCACGTTTGCGGGGATCGGTGTGGCCGGTGAAATCTATCAGGTCAATGAAACCGCGATGTTTATCGGCTTCCTGGCGCTGTTTGTGGTTTACTTTATGACCATCAGCTATATCTTCCGCATCACATCAAAAATTCGTCAATGGATGGGTAAAACGCCTTTTATTGAAGAAACGGCCTGAACGGCTAAAACTCTCCTTTTATTTCAGGGCAGCGCCACAGGCTGCCCTGCTTGTTCAGTCAAAAACGCCAATCAGGCATGAAACTGCTCACAGGCCAGCAGTGTATTTTCAATCAGTGTGGCGACAGTCATTGGCCCCACACCACCGGGAACGGGGGTGATATGGCTGGCTCTTTCTGCGGCGACCGCATATTCCACATCACCTACCAACTTGCCATCTTCCAATCGATTAATACCCACATCAATAACTACCGCGCCAGGTTTAATCCACTCACCGGGGATGAAATTCGGCTTACCTACGGCAACCACCAGTAAATCTGCCTGACGAACATGGTGTTCCAGGTCTTTGGTAAAGCGGTGGCAGGTGGTGGTGGTGCAACCTGCCAGCAGCAATTCCATGGTCATCGGGCGGCCGACGATGTTGGATGCGCCTATCACCACGGCATGTTTGCCACGCAGTGGAATGTTGTAGCGATCCAGCAGGGTGATGATACCTTTAGGGGTACAAGAACGCAGTGTTGGGATGCGCTGGCACAGGCGGCCAATGTTATAAGGGTGGAAGCCGTCGACATCTTTCTCTGGATGAATGCGCTCGAGGACGTTGGTGGGGTCCATCTGTGCCGGCAGCGGGAGCTGGACCAGAATGCCGTCAATCTCTGGGTCTTGGTTCAGCGTGTCGATCAGCGCCAGCAGATCAGCTTCTGGGGTGGAAGCGGGCAAGTCATACGATTTTGAGACAAACCCCACTTCTTCGCACACGCGGCGTTTACTGCCGACGTAAACCTGCGATGCCGGGTCGTCTCCGACCAACACCACAGCAAGGCCAGGTGCACGCAAGCCCGCGGCTTTTCTTGCTTCTACACGCGCAGCAACTTCCTGACGAACGGTTTGTGAAATGAGTTTTCCATCAATGATTTGAGCGGCCATGTTTTTCCTTTGGCAAAGAGAGACGGGAAAGTGTCGCTATTTTGACAAAAAAAATGTGACATGGCTACACCGCAAACGTTTGCGTTTAATGTGATTTATCACCCAGAAAATGTGTTGAGACGGTGATCTTTGAGGCGGTGAGGTTCTTGATTGAATCGTCGTAGTAGGCCTCAACCACATTGACCAACCAGGGGCGGATGTGCAGCGTGGAAACAAAGATACTGGTTCTTTCATTGCCCAGTGATGTGCCATCAAGCAGCCTGAACCCTGAACCGGACATACCCGAGACAATCCCCACCAGTTCTCCCTGATGGTTGTAAGTTCCCCCGCCACTCATACCAGACTGAACCGGCGCATCCGTGATACTGGCCGGGCAGTTGGCAAACATCGCACTGTCCACGAAATTGACATCCAGATAGTACTTTCCTTTGCCAACCAGCACCTTGCCCGTCAAACCCATACCCACGGTTGTCACCGACTCTGCCTGTGACACGGTGCCGAGAGAGGCGATGGTTTTGCCTTGGTTGTTCTCTTTAATGACGGCCACATCGCAATCGGGGTGATAAGCCACCACATCGCTGTAATCAAGTTTGGCGATATGTTTTGCAGTCAAGCTTAGTTCTTCAGAGATAGGCACACTGGATCCATGACCGCCCAGCAAAAAGGGCACGCCAATGGGGAGATAGTTGACAGAAGGAGCGTTGGTTTCATCGGCATACTCTAACGGACCATTGGTAAGGAAGCAGCCTTGCAATGTAATGAGAGCAAAAATCGCGGTGGACAGGTTGCGTAACCAAAGAAACATACAACACCTCCTAAACTGTGATGTGTCCCACAAAAGAGACCTTTCATCTTGAGCTTAGAATTGAGTGTTAAATGTACAAAACAATATTGATTAATTAGTAAGTAAAATTAATAACCTATTGAATTTGTTGATTAATAAAAAGACGCGATACAACGTGAGTGACTAAAAGGCGGGTTTGGTGACGATTTTGTGTCGTTGTCTTTTTTTCTGGTTGTTTTGAGTCTATAAAGCTGGCAAACAAAGGAAGAAAGCTGCTAGAAAAAATAGACAAGACGATTAATACAGAACGCGATATGGTTAGATGTTTCCCTGTTCGTACTAAGTCTTTTTCTTGTAAAAGAGTAAGTTAAGCGTTTTCAGGTTGTATTTGTGATGAGTGTCAAAAAAATACGCCAAGAAATTGCGTCCGCTGTACGGTAAAGGGTGTTTTTCCTCAGTCTGTATGGGAAACCTTGCAACGTGAAGTCTGGCACGTTTGCTGCGCAGTAAACGACAGAAGCAGGTTAATGGCAGAAGAAAAACAGGGGAAGAAGGGACAAGGCGCAATCGGTTTGCGCCTTGCTGGATAAATACATGGCAACAGGCACTACATATCAACAGACATGGCTTCGTCGACGCCATCTGTTCCTGTGTGGCGGTTACGTTTGGTAGACAGCAGCATATAAAGCAGCGTTGCGGCAAAGCACACCACAAAGTAAAACATCAAGCCACCTGTCATCGCCATGGCTTTACCTGCTAATACCGGGCCAATCACGGAACCCACACTGTAGCTCAACAGCATCAGCTCGGCGGCAGCCACAATTTTTGATTCGTCAACATAGCGGCAAGCCAGGGTGATCGCCACAGGATAGAGCGCAAAAGCGGATGCGCCCAGCAGAAACATACCCGCCATTACGCCGCCTGCCACGGTGGCAATTTCAATCATGGCAATGGATAACAGGCCCACAGAGCAGCATAGCGCCATCAGCAAGGCTTTATCCATACGGGCGTTTAACCAGCTTACCAGTGGCTGCACCACCATGCCCCCCAGGATCACAATCGCCATCAATGCGCCGACTTTATCGTGGCTGTAGCTGCTTTCCAGATCCAGAGGTAACAGGCCATACACTGCGCCCAATACCAGACCAGAAACGATGCAGCCAATGTAGGCAGCCGAGGGCAAGGTTTTCATTTCGCTCACTTTAATGCTTGTGTGGGCAATCGCTTTGGGGCGGCCTTTTTTAAACACCAAAGGTGGCAGAATGGCCGCAGAGAAAAGGCTTGCAACCACCATCAGTGGCATCGCCCCAGTTGTACCGAACAGCCCAATACCCAGCTGACCCAGTGCGGAGCCACCATACAGTGATGCCATATACAGGCCCAGACGTTTGGCACGTGCTTTTTCTGTGTCTGCCATCAGCAGCCAGGATTCGATCACCACGAAGACGCCTGCAACGGCAACGCCTGCCACAAAACGGGCGAATAGCCAGGCAGCCGCTGAGGCACTGAATGCCATCAGGCCGACGGTACTCACAACAATCAGCAAAAACGCGATTAATGCATGGCGGTGACCAAACTTGCCGACAATGCGCGCACTGATCAGCGCCCCGCCCAGAAGACCAGCGTAAAACACGCTCGCCAGCCAGGAGGCGAGGCTGACAGACATGCTGCGGGCCTCCAGGGCCAGCGGAATAAGGCTCATCAGAAAACCTGATGCGACGGCAAACAGGCTCAGGCTGAGAACCGGTACCAGTGGGCTGTTGCGATCAGCCTGCATAACAGGATTCTGTTGCAATGTTTTTCCTTAATCGTCTGAAATTGAATTGAAAAACCTGCGCAGGAAGCACAGGTTTTGTTTCTGAAGTGTTGCGATCTGGCGCGATTATTATTTCGCCACCAATAAACGTAAAGAGAGATAATTTTATCGTAATCAGAAAAAATACTGATGGAGGTGGCGGTGCTGTGCGTTTGTCATTCAATCGACAACATCGGCATGATTTGCCGGCTTTTTGCGTTTTTTCTCCCAACGTCTGTGTACACCTTTCGTCAGCGATGAAAAGGTGGTTTCTACTTTGTCTATCCCAACTAACACAAACAACACAAATGCACAGAGCAGCACCGCCTGTCGCCAGTAGTCAAAAGCGATAATCAAGCCAAGGCCGGCCATTAACCAAACGACGGCCGCAGAGGTGACCCCCTGAACTTGTCCATCTCGCGCCATCATCACGCCTGCGCCTAAAAAGCCGACACCGGTCACGATCTGGCCCAATACCCGGGCATGGTCAAGTGAGTTGTCAGACAGGGACGTGGCCAGACGCATAAAAAGATATGTACCAAGAATAATCAGAATGGCGGTACGAATACCGACAGGTTTGCCACGGAGTTGACGCTCCAGACCCAACACCCAGCCGCAGGCGGCACATGCGAGCACACCAGCCCAACTAAACGGGGAAATATTCAAAAATTCGCTCATTCTTCTTTCTTCTTAATAATGATATTGATGGCGCTGCAATATCTGCTGTGGACGACAAAAGCACAAGACTCTGGACGATGAAATGATTTTATCGTTGGCACGTGCTTTATTTGTTAATGGAAGGAAACAGTGAAATGAAAATGGATCGAGCGGTATGAAGATAAGTCACCATGTTTGTTTCTTAGGCAGTTAACAGTAAGACGCAAGGAAAACCGTTGACGCCAACACTCCGGCCTTTATAATCCTACCCCACATCCACACTGCGATGTGATTCAAGTGCGCCCTTAGCTCAGTTGGATAGAGCAACGGCCTTCTAAGCCGTGGGTCACAGGTTCGAATCCTGTAGGGCGTGCCACTTTCTGCTTCTTCCTCCTACATTTTCTCATCGCAATTTTTCCCCGAAAGCGTCTAACCGTAACTTCCCGAAGTTGATAATTTAGGCCCTAGGGTAAACAAAAGAGCGATCCTGGGACCTAGGAAAAGAAAGGTCTAGGAAGAGCAAAGAGCTTGACTTTCTCCAAGCACTATCCAAAATCCTGCAGTCCCCAGTCCCCAGTCCCCAGTCCCCAGTCCCCAGTCCCCAGTCCCCAGTCCCCAGTCCCCAGTCCCCAGTCCCCAGTCCCCAGTCCCCAGTCCCCAGTCCCCAGTCCCCAGTCCCCAGTCCCCAGTCCCCAGTCCCCAGTCCCCAGTCCCCAGTCCCCAGTCCCCAGTCCCCAGTCCCCAGTCCCCAGTCCCCAGTCCCCAGTCCCCAGTCCCCAGTCCCCAGTCCCCAGTCCCCAGTCCCCAGTCCTTATTTCCCGCCCCAATCTCACAGAAACATCACGATGGTCTTGACCTGTCTCGACTCAGCAGGGCGGTGCCGCTATAATGGCGCGTCTTAAAAATCATGCCTCATCTTTTGAGGTTATTCGATACCTGTGCAAACGTGCTGTGTATCCAGATTCACAGGCGCTATGGCGAAGATTCGCTGTAGCACGAAAGGATGCTACCGGCAGGAGCCGGGCAACATCACTCAGCGACCCTGAGTAAGTTTTGAGGTTATTAATACAATGCAAGTTACCGTTGAAACCACAGAAGGCCTAGAGCGCCACCTGACTATCACCGTTCCAGCAGCAAACATCGAAGACGCTGTGACTGCAGAACTTCGCAATATTGCTAAAAATCGTCGCTTCGATGGTTTCCGTAAAGGTAAAGTGCCTTTGAAGATGGTTTCACGCATGTACGGCAAAGCTGTACGTAACGACGTGATGGGCGAAGTGATGCAGCGTCACTTCATCGAAGCCATCATCAAAGAAAAAATCAATCCAGCAGGTGCACCAACCTTCACACCGGTTGACACTGAAGAAGGCAAAGATCTGGTCTTTAAAGCGTCTTTTGAAGTGTATCCAGAAATCGAGCTGAAAGATCTGGATAAAGTAGAGGTGGTGAAACCACTGACTGAAGTAAAAGACGAAGACGTTGAAGAAATGATCGAAACCCTGCGTAAGCAGCAGGCGTCTTGGTCAGAAGTGGATGCTGCAGCAGAAGCAACCAGCCGCGTTACCATGGATTTCACCGGTTCTATCGATGGCGAAGAATTCGAAGGCGGTAAAGCGGAAGGCTTTGCACTGGTGATGGGCCAAGGCCGCATGATCCCAGGCTTTGAAGACGGTATCGTGGGTAAGAAAGCGGGTGAGGAATTCACTATCGACGTGACCTTCCCAGAAGACTACCACGCAGAAAACCTGAAAGGGAAAGCGGCGAAGTTCGACATCAAACTGATCAAAGTAGAAGCACAGGAACTGCCAGAACTGACGGAAGAATTCGTTGCACGTTTCGGCGTTGAAGACGGCAGCGTTGAAGGCCTGAAAGCAGAAGTGCGTAAAAACATGGAGCGTGAGCTGAAGCAAGCCGTTAAGAACAAGATCAAAGAACAAGTGATTGATGGCCTGGTAGAGCACAACAACATCGACGTACCGTCAGCCCTGATCGATCAGGAAGTTAACGTTCTGCGCCAGCAAGCGGTTCAGCGTTTTGGTGGCAACATGAAAAATGCACCAGAACTGCCACGTGAACTGTTCGAAGAACAAGCGAAGCGTCGCGTTGTAGTTGGCCTGCTGCTGGGCGAAGTGATCAAGTCAGAAGAGCTGAAAGCTGACGAAGAGCGCGTTAAAGCACTGATTGAAGAAATGGCGTCTGCGTACGAAGATCCAGCTGAAGTGGTTGCTTACTACGAGAAAGACCAGCGTTTGATGGACAACATGCGTAACCTGGCGCTGGAAGAACAAGCGATTGAAGCGCTGCTGGCGAAAGCAAACGTTTCTGAAAAAGCACAATCTTTCTCTGAGCTGATGAACCCAGTTCAAGCATAAGTGCTAGAATTGCTGAGTGGACATTTGACTTAGAATTCACTCTTCTGATAACAATGGTCCGTATGAAATCATTTCATCCGGGCCATTTATTTTAGGGATATAACACTATGAGCTTTCAAGAAAAAAACGGAATGCCTTCTATCATGGATGCATTGGTGCCGATGGTGGTCGAGCAAACCTCCCGCGGTGAACGTTCGTATGACATCTATTCCCGTCTTCTGAAAGAACGTGTGATCTTCTTGACCGGTCAGGTGGAAGATCACATGGCAAACCTTGTGGTTGCGCAATTACTGTTTCTGGAATCAGAAAATCCGGACAAGGACATTTTTCTTTACATCAACTCCCCCGGTGGTTCAGTGACCGCAGGTATGTCTATTTATGACACAATGCAGTACATTAAACCGGATGTAAGCACGGTGTGTATGGGACAAGCGTGTTCAATGGGGGCATTCCTGCTGGCGGGTGGGGCGAAAGGTAAACGTTACTGTTTGCCTAACTCCCGTGTAATGATTCACCAGCCATTGGGTGGGTTCCAGGGGCAGGCATCGGATATTCAGATTCACGCGCAGGAAATCCTGACTATCAAGCACAGGCTGAACACCCTGTTAGCGGAACATACCGGTCAACCGCTCGAAGTCATTGAGCGTGACACCGACCGTGACAACTTTATGGCTGCGCAGGATGCAGTGAATTACGGTCTGGTTGATGCGGTCTTAAATAAGCGCGATTAATAATTGAATTCTGAGACAGTTAGGCGTTCCTGACGTTTCTTGTCCCGGAATTGAGTCTTTCGATGGTCGGAAATTTCGGCCGGGATGATATAGACTCAGATCATGGCAAACATAGGCGAAGGCCTTAAGAGGTTAGCGAATGACAGACAAGCGAAAAGACGGTGGCAGCGGAAAACTGCTTTACTGCTCTTTCTGCGGCAAAAGCCAGCATGAAGTACGCAAGTTAATTGCTGGACCTTCTGTTTATATCTGCGATGAGTGTGTTGACCTGTGTAACGACATCATTCGTGAAGAAATAAAAGAGGTCATGCCTAAGCGCGACAGTAATGAGCTTCCGACGCCACAAGAGATCCGGGCGCATCTTGATGACTATGTTATCGGACAGGATCGCGCCAAGAAAGTGCTTTCTGTAGCGGTGTACAACCACTACAAACGCCTTCGCAATGGTGATACCACGGCTGATGGCGTCGAACTGGGCAAAAGTAATATTCTTCTGATAGGTCCAACAGGTAGCGGTAAGACGCTGCTGGCTGAGACGCTGGCGCGCTTCCTGGATGTGCCATTTACAATGGCGGATGCTACCACCCTGACTGAAGCTGGTTACGTGGGCGAGGATGTCGAAAACATCATCCAGAAGCTGCTCCAGAAGTGTGATTACGACGTCGCGAAAGCAGAACGTGGCATCGTATACATCGATGAAATCGACAAGATTTCACGTAAATCCGACAATCCTTCTATCACCCGTGACGTGTCGGGTGAAGGTGTTCAGCAAGCTTTGCTGAAGCTGGTTGAAGGGACGATTGCGTCCGTGCCACCACAAGGGGGGCGCAAGCATCCACAACAGGAATTCCTGCAAGTCGATACGTCTAAGATCCTGTTTATTTGTGGCGGTGCATTTGCTGGTCTCGACAAAGTGGTCGATCAGCGTGTGGCAAAAGGCAGTGGTATCGGTTTTGGCGCAGAAGTGCGTTCGAAAGACCAGGAAGCTTCCCTGAGCGATCTGTTCAGTAAGGTTGAGCCGGAAGATCTGGTGAAATACGGATTGATCCCCGAATTTATCGGTCGTCTTCCTGTTACGGCTATTCTGGGTGAGCTGGATGAAGACGCGTTAGTACAAATTCTGCGTGAGCCGAAAAATGCCCTCACCAAACAGTATGCAGCATTGCTGGAGCTGGATGGCGTTGAGCTTGAATTCCGTGATGATGCACTGACCGCCATTGCCAAGAAAGCGATGGAACGTAAAACCGGTGCGCGTGGCTTGCGTTCAATTGTCGAAGCTGTGTTGCTTGACACCATGTACGATTTGCCGTCGAGCAAAGGTGTCACCAAGGTGGTGATTGACGAATCGGTGATCAAAGGGGAATCTGAGCCACTGCTGATTTATGAAACGTCGGAAAATCAGGCAGCAGGGGCAGAATAAATCGTACCCCATATAGGGTTAAATTGTTCATTTAACCAACAAACTAGCGCAAAAAAAGGGAGCATTTGCTCCCTTTTTTACTTTCTGCTGGCTATGCCGTTGAATCCTGACAATCTATCCCCATATACTCAGTAGTAACGAAAACGGAAGAGAGAAAAATATGAACTTGGAGCGTTCCGAGCGCATTGATATTCCGGTCCTGCCTTTGCGTGACGTGGTTGTTTATCCGCACATGGTCATCCCGCTGTTTGTGGGACGGGATAAATCCATCCGTTGCCTTGAAGCAGCGATGGACAATGATAAGCAAATTTTGTTGGTCGCGCAGAAAGATGCCGCGACTGACGACCCTTCTATTGCAGATCTTTACAAGGTCGGTACCGTCGCTTCAATTCTTCAGTTGTTGAAACTGCCTGATGGTACGGTGAAAGTCTTGGTCGAAGGTTTACAGCGTGCTGAAATCAAGACCTTCCATGAAGACGATTTCTTCATGGCTGATGCGGAATACATGCTGACGCCGGAAATGGATGAGCGTGAGCAGGAAGTGCTGGTGCGCACGGCGATCAGTCAGTTTGAAGGCTTTATCAAACTGAACAAGAAGATCCCGCCGGAAGTGCTGACATCGTTGAATGGCATTGATGAGGCTGCCCGTCTGGCTGACACCATTGCCGCGCACATGCCGCTGAAGCTCAACGACAAGCAACAGGTGCTGGAAATCATCGACATTGCTGAGCGCCTGGAATTTCTGATGACCATGATGGAGTCAGAAATCGATCTGTTGCAGGTTGAGAAACGCATCCGCAGTCGCGTGAAAAAGCAGATGGAGAAGAGCCAGCGCGAGTACTACCTCAACGAACAGATGAAAGCCATCCAGAAAGAGCTGGGTGAGCTGGATGATGCGCCAGACGAATTCGAAAGCCTGAAGCAAAAGATTGAAGAATCGAAAATGCCTCAGGAAGCGAAAGAGAAAACCGAGCAAGAGCTGCAGAAGCTGAAAATGATGTCGCCGATGTCAGCAGAAGCGACGGTTGTTCGCAGCTATATCGACTGGATGGTGAGTGTGCCATGGTCGAAGCGTTCAAAAGTGAAAAAGGATTTGGCAAAAGCCGAAGAAATCCTCAACGCCGACCACTACGGCCTTGAGCGCGTGAAAGAGCGTATTCTGGAGTATCTGGCGGTACAAAACCGTATTAACAAGCTTAAAGGCCCTATCCTGTGCCTTGTTGGGCCTCCGGGGGTCGGTAAGACGTCTCTGGGGCAGTCGATTGCGAAAGCCACTGGCCGTAAATATACCCGTATGGCATTGGGCGGCGTGCGCGATGAAGCGGAAATCCGTGGTCACCGCCGCACCTATATCGGCTCTTTGCCCGGTAAGCTTATTCAGAAAATGGCCAAAGTGGGCGTGAAAAACCCGCTGTTCCTGCTTGATGAAATCGACAAGATGTCGTCTGACATGCGTGGCGACCCGTCATCTGCACTATTGGAAGTGCTGGACCCGGAGCAGAACAATGCGTTTAACGACCATTATCTGGAAGTGGATTATGACCTGTCTGACGTTATGTTCGTCGCGACATCAAACTCGATGAACATTCCGGGCCCACTTCTGGATCGAATGGAAGTGATTCGCCTGTCAGGTTACACTGAAGATGAAAAACTCAACATTGCCAAGCAGCATTTGGTTGAGAAGCAGGTGAAACGTAACGGCTTGAAGCCACACGAAATCACCATCGAAGACTCGGCAATTATCGGCATTATTCGCTACTACACCCGTGAAGCGGGCGTACGTGGTCTTGAGCGTGAAATCTCCAAGCTGTGCCGTAAATCAGTGAAAGAAATTCTGCTGAACAAAGAACTGAAAAACATCACCATCACACAGGACAACCTGAAAGATTTTCTGGGTGTTCAGCGCTTTGATTACGGCAAAGCCGATGAGAGTAACCGCATTGGTCAGGTAACCGGCCTTGCGTGGACAGAGGTCGGCGGCGATCTGCTGACCATTGAAACCGAGTCGATGCCGGGTAAAGGTAAGTTGACGCAAACCGGTTCTCTGGGTGACGTGATGCAGGAGTCCATTCAGGCGGCAATGACTGTAGTGCGTACCCGGGCGGATAAGCTGGGTATCAACAGCGATTTCTATGAAAAGCGTGATATCCACGTTCACGTACCGGAAGGGGCGACACCGAAAGATGGCCCAAGTGCGGGTATCGCGATGTGTACGGCGCTGGTTTCCAGCCTGACCGGTAATCCGGTACGTGCCGATGTGGCGATGACCGGTGAAATTACCCTGCGCGGCGAAGTGCTTCCGATTGGCGGTTTGAAAGAGAAACTGCTGGCGGCACACCGTGGCGGTATTAAAACGGTGATTATCCCGAAAGAGAACGAGCGTGATTTGGAAGAGATCCCTGATAATGTCAAAGCGGACCTCAATATCCATGCAGTACGCTGGATAGACGATGTTCTCATCCTGGCGTTGCAGGACAACCCTCTCGGAATCGAGCTTGTTACGCCACAAAAGAGTGACGTGCAGCAAAATTAAGCAACGTAAAGCGCTGACAGCCGGCAAAAGGCTTGTCAGCGTTTTTTTTGGGGGCTAAGTTAAGGGAAACGCTGCAAGCCCTTAATTCATAACAGCTACAGCGTTTTGGGTCTTGTTGAGATAACAATGGCGGTCAATATTAACCGTCTCCGCAAAAAATGGGATTTGTGGTTCGTTTGTAAAGGGGATGAAAAAAGTGAATAAGTCGCAGTTAATCGATAAAATTGCAGAAAATGCCGATCTGTCTAAAGCAGCAGCAGGTCGAGCTCTGGATGCGCTGATTGAAGCAGTATCAGACAGCCTGAAAGAAGGTGAGCAAGTCGCTCTGGTAGGTTTCGGTACTTTTTCTGTTCGTGAGCGCTCAGCACGCACAGGTCGTAACCCTCAAACGGGTGCAGAAATCAAGATTGCAGCCGCTAAAGTCCCTGGCTTTAAAGCGGGTAAAGCGCTGAAAGACGCAGTTAACTAATCTTAAACGTTCCGTTTTGCTCTTTGTCGCAGCTGTCCTAGTTTTAAGCTGTAATGTGTGCGGCATCAGCGTATAATCAGGCTCAATCAGAGTGTAAAGGCGCATCTCTCGATGCGCTTTTTTAGTTTTAATCGAAACAACCTCTCTTGGTACAAACTGACGGTATATACAGCGGTGTATCGGTTTTTTTCTGTGCAAGAGAAGGTGTGTAAAAAACGAACGTTTCAATAAGCAGGAGTGACGGCACGTTATGATGGAGCGACTACGCGAGGGTGTAAACAGCATCGCGGTTAAGATCATCTTAGGCCTTATTATCTTTTCCTTTGTTTTCGCTGGTGTTGGTGGTTACCTTGCCAGTGGTTCGGTACAACCTGCCGCCACGGTGGGGAATGAGGAAATTAGCCGCAACCAATTCGAGCAAGCTTACCAAAATGAACGTGCGCTAATGCAGGCACAAGCCGGTGACTTTTTCTCCCAACTATTGAGTGACCCGAATTACCTGGCACAATTCCGTTTCAATGTCCTTGAGCGTATGGTGAATCAGTCGCTGCTGGATCAGGAAGCCCAAAACCTGGGTCTTCGCGTGAGCGATGATCAAATTAAACAAACCATTCGTGAGATGCCCGCATTTCGTGGTGCAACGGGTTTGTTTGACAACGACCTATACCTGGCATCATTGCGCCGTAACGGCCTGACCCCTGATCAATTTGCAGACTATGTGCGCCAGGACTTGGTTCGTGAGCAGTTAGTGAATGCGTTGATCAGCTCCGAATTTGCACTGAAAGGCGAATTGGAAGCCCTGCATAAGCTGGAAGGGCAGACCCGTACTGTCCGTACCCTGACGTTGCCATTGGCCGATTTTGCAGAAAAAGCAGACATTACTGCGGAGCAAAAAACAGCGTATTACGAACAGAACCCTGCCGAGTTTGTCCGCCCTGAACAATTCAAAATTGCGTATGTAGAGCTTTCTGGAGAAGGCATTGCTGATGTGGCTGGCGTTACCGAAGACGAAGCGAAAGCGTACTACGAGGCGAACAAAGCAAGTTATGGGACGGCTGAGCAACGTAAAGTCAGCCATATCATGATCCAAGGTGACGACAACGCGGCGAAAGAAAAAGCGGAAGCCGTGCTGTCTGAGCTCAATGCCGGTGCCGATTTTGCCGAACTGGCGAAAACCCGCTCTGACGATACCTTCAGTGCCGAGCAGGGTGGGCAGTTGGATTGGTTCGACAAAGGTGTGATGGATCCTGCGTTTGAAGAAGCGGCGTTTGCGCTGAACAACAAAGGGGATATTACCGGCGTGGTGCAATCTGATTTCGGTTTTCACATCATCAAGCTTGACGATGTGAAACCGTCAGATGCGAAACCTTTTGCCCAAGTGCGTGATGATATCATGGCGCAACTTAAGCAACAGCATGCCGTAGAGAAATTCTACGCATTGTCTAATGAGCTGGCAGAGAAAGCGTTTGAAATGCCGGATAATCTGGAAGACGCGGCCAATGCTGTGAATGCGAAGGTTGAACGTACCGCGTTTGTTTCGCTGCAGGAGCTTGAAGGTGTGTTGGCAAATCCACAAGTGGTGCAGGCGCTGCAATTGCCTGAAGTGCGTGACGACGGGTTGAACTCAGAACTCATTGAAATCGCACCAGAGCATGTTGTGGTGGTCCGTGTCGATGAAGTGCGCCCTGAGACAGTGCTGCCATTTGACGAGGTGGAAGCGCAGGTAACAGAACAACTGAAGCGCCAGAAAGGGGAAGAGGCGGCGGAAGCATTAGCCAACACTCTGGTTGCTGAGCTGAGTCAGGGTAACGATGCAGGCCTTAAGGCATCCGGTTATGCATTTGGTGATGAAACTGAGCTGACCCGTGTCTCCCCAGAGCGTGAAGTAGTTGATTTAGCATTCACCATGGCTGCGCCTGCTGACGGTAAAGCGCAATATGGCATGACCCGTGCAGTAAGCGGTGATGTGCTTGTGGTTGCACTGGATGCGGTAAAAGAGCCTGCAACGGAATCCATCAGCCTTGACAGCCAGCTGGCAGAGCGGGTGATCCGCGCGACGGCGAACCTTGATCTTGAGTCTGTGATTGCCCAGTTGAAAGAAAACACCAATGTCGTGTATTCCCTGGACAGTGAAGCGCAGTAATCAACGCAATTTGAACTGGTTACCAGCAAGACTGTAACTGATAAGTTGCACTGACGGAGGACAATTTGTCCTCCGTCGTTTTTTCATTGTCGACTTCTCGTTTCTTCTCTTTTATCCGTTATGTTGACGATATCAATTAACCCTATAAGGATATGGACATGAAAACGATTGTATCGGCAATAGTCTTTGCTCTTTCTCTTCTTCTTTCCCCACCGATCATCGCCCAGGATGGTGAACAAGTGACACCTGTTGAAGTGAATATCAATACAGCGGAAGCGGATGAATTAGATAAGTATTTGGATGGGATCGGAAAAGCCAAGGCACAAGCGATTATCGACTACCGCAATGCTAATGGGGCATTTGAATCTGTCGATGATTTGAAAGGCGTAAAAGGCATCGGGACATCAATTGTTGATAAAAACCGCGATCGTATCGTGCTTTAACCCTGAAAACCAATATCCCTACCGTAGTGTGTCGGGGAGCACGCTCTCCCCAATAATGGACTCAATCCAAACAAAACTTGAGAAATTGTGCTGACGACAACAGAATGGGAGCTCGTTTCTCAAATGACGTCAAGGAAGTTATGAGTCAGAAAACCAGCCATTTCTTTGCCCATCTTGCCCGTATGAAATTGATCTACCGTTGGCCTTTGATGCGCAATATCTCCGATGAAAACATTTCAGAGCACAGTTTGCAGGTTGCCTTTGTCGCCCATGCCCTCGCGTTGATTGAAAACAAGAAATTTGGTGGGAAGTATTCGCCTGAGCGTGTGGCATTGCTTGCCATGTTCCATGATTGCAGTGAGGTGCTGACGGGAGATTTACCTACACCGGTGAAATATTTTAATCCCGCGATTGCCGAGGAATACAAAAAGATCGAGCGTATCGCCGAAGACAAGCTGATCAGCATGCTGCCCGAGGCGTTTCGTGAAGACTATCGCCCCTTGATTGACAGTACTGCCATTGATGAACGTGACTATCGGTTGGTGAAACAGGCGGATACGATATGTGCTTACCTGAAATGTCTGGAAGAGCTTTCTGCCGGTAACCATGAATTCCAGCAAGCTAAGCGCCGCCTTGAAAAAACCTTGAGTGAGCGAGGCAGCAACGCGACCGAGTATTTTATGACGACGTTCGCCCCCAGTTTTGAGCTTTCCCTGGATGAGATCAGTGATGAGTGAGTTTATGTTGTCACCGGCCTGGGAAGCGCGCCAGGCACAAGAGAACAAAATGCGCCGCAACGATAAACGCTCGGTGTTCCAGCGTGACAGGGCCCGTATACTACATTCAGCGGCATTTCGCCGTTTGCAGGCGAAAACTCAGGTTCTGGGGGCAGAGCACAGCGAGTTTTACCGCACGCGTCTGACTCACTCACTGGAAGTATCGCAAATCGGCACCGGTATCCTTGCCCAACTTAAAGAGAAGCAGCCTGAGTTTCGTGACATCCTGCCGCCAACCAGTCTATTGGAAAGCCTATGTCTGGCGCATGATATTGGGCATCCCCCCTATGGACACGGTGGTGAGATAGCGCTCAACTACCTGATGCGGAATGATGGCGGCTTTGAGGGCAATGCCCAGACGTTCCGTATTGTCACCTTGCTTGAACCTTACACTGAACATGATGGTATGAATCTGGCCCGCCGAACTTTATTGGGACTGTTGAAATACCCCGCTCCGATAGCCCACCTCCGCCGGTTGGCGTTGCCTGCGGACGTGTCGGATTTTCGCCATCTGAAAGCATCAGAATGGCATCCGGCCAAGGGGATTTACCAGGACGATCTTGAGCGTTTTGAATGGGTGTTGGCGGGATTGTCAGAGGCGGATGCTGCGCTTTTTCAGTCACTTAAAAAAGTGGCAACATCTGATCAGCATGGGCGCACACAATACAAATCACTGGATTGTTCCATCATGGAGTTGGCAGATGATATCGCCTATGGCGTACACGATCTTGAAGATGCCATCGTGATGGGGATTGTTGGCCGTGACCAGTGGCAGGAGGCGGTCGCGAGTAAACTTGCTGAATGCGGCGACCCGTGGCTTGAAGCTCATATCAGCCACCTGAGTGACCAGATGTTTGGCGCCCACTATGAACGCAAGGATGCCATCGGCGCGTTGGTCAATACCTTACTGACGTCGATTGCGATTGAACCGGCAGTCCAGGATGGGGTGAACCGCTTTGAAGAGCCACTTCTACAATGGAACGCCAGACTCAGCGACGTCATGGACCATGTGCTTTCGGTACTGAAAGCGTTTGTCAGTGAGTTTGTGGTAAAAAAACCGGAACTACAGGTGATTGAATATAAAGGGCAACAGCTGGTGATGGAATTGTTTGATGCCTTTGATGCTGACCCCAAACGCCTGCTGCCCATGGCTACCCGCGCCCAGTGGCAAAAAGAGCTGGCAGAAGGGAGAAGTGGTCGGCGGGCTATTGCGGATTACATCTCAGGCATGACGGACGGTAATGCGCAACGGCTTCATGCGACCATGTTTACCGCTTCGAGTCAGGGGCCGTTGTATCCGATTAGGTGAGTTGGAAAAGAAGGTCCTGGGAGAGGAGCAAAGAGCGGTCCTGGGAAAATCAAAGAGCGGTCCTAGGGCCTAGGAAGAGCAAGCTTAACGTCGTAGTCTGCCTTGCAGGACCCAGGACCCAGGACCCAGGACCCAGGACCCAGGACCCAGGACCCAGGACCCAGGACCCAGGACCCAGGACCCAGGACCCAGGACCCAGGACCCAGAACCCAGAACCCAGAACCCAGAACCCAGAACCCAGGACCCAGAACCCAGAACCCAGAACCTATCTTTCCCCCCCATAATGCCGCTCAAATACCCCGGGCGGCATCTGTTTAATCTGAAACTCAATCATTTCATTGAATGCGGTCATCAGCGGCTGGTATTTCTGTCTGTTACCAGTGAGTGCCGACAGGGCATAAAAACCGGCTTCCACGGTAGAAAGTCCACCGTCTTTCGGTGATTTGCGGATACGATAGTTCCCTTTTTGAATGTCATTCAGGCTGACACAGGGCAGTGTCTGGAGGTTTTTGGAGAGCTGGTAGATTTTGAAAGCTTTTCGCCAGGTGCCATCCAGCAAGATAAGCCCGCGTTTTCGGCTTTCCTGCGGTTGCCAGGTGTTGATGGGCAGCGCATGTTCGGCGGGATAAAGCAGGGCGTAGTTCGTGTCGCTGCCAAGCAAGCTGTTGAGTGTGTTGTTATCGGTGAAATCTTCTCCCACAATGCGCTGACAACAAGGCAGTGATAAGGAGAGGATCCGGGCGGTGCCTATCGCTTGATGGACTTCAGACGGGTGCTGGAGAACAATCACCGGCACATCGCAGTCAATCCGTTGAATAAACGGGCAAATGCAGGCTTTTTGTGCTTTTCCGCACTGCGGACAATATCGGCTGGCTTTCTGGTTCATGACCACGGTACTTTATACTCAAACAATCTCAACATCTGGAGTTCGCAGTGACCCAACTCAGGCTTGTTGGCGTGCTCGCCATCACCTTACTTATTGCCCAAATTCCTGCACTGCACCAACTCATGGTGTGGGATCGTTCAGATATTCTTGTCGGACAATGGTGGCGCATCGTAACAGGAAACCTGACGCACACCAATGCTGTCCATCTAGCCATGAACCTTGCAGGGCTGGTGGGTCTGGTATTTATTCTCCGCCCGTATTATGCAAGCCGTTCCCTGATACCAATGATTGGGGTGATGATGGCAGTGATTGGCGGTGTGATGTTTTTCGCTCCCTTTGATAGGTATGCCGGATTTTCTGGGGTTCTGCATGGCCTGTTTGTCTGGGGCATCCTCCGGGACATTCAGCATAAAGTGCCGCTGGGCTGGCTGCTGTTGACGGTTGTGCTCGCCAAGCTTGGTTATGACGCCTATTCCGGTGGTGATGCCATAACAGCACATTTGATTGGTGCCAGTGTTGCGTATCAGGCGCATTGGGCCGGAGCGTTGGTAGGGGTGGTTTTCGCGCTGATTTGGAAAGAAGATCCTGGGAAGAACGAAGAGCGGACCTAGGTCCTGAGAAAAGCAAAAAGCTTGAAACTATTTCGATATAGCTCAAGCTTTTGCAGTACCCAGTACCCAGTACCCAGTACCCAGTACCCAGTACCCAGTACCCAGTACCTATTTTTCTTACTGACGATACGTCGACAGGAAGCGTTCAAAGCGGCCAATAGCCACTTCCAAATCGTCGACGCGCGGCAGCGAGACAATGCGGAAATGATCCGGCTTGTGCCAGTTAAAGCCGGTGCCGTGCACCATCAACACTTTTTCTTGCAGCAGGAAATCCAGCATCATCTTTTCGTCATTGTGAATGCTGTATTTCTTGGTGTCGATTTTAGGGAACAGGTACAGAGCCCCTTTCGGTTTCACGCAACTGATCCCTGGAATTTGGTTCAACAGTTCATGCGCTTTATCACGCTGTTCCAGCAACCGGCCACCAGGCAAAATCAGTTCATTGATACTCTGGTAGCCGCCCAGCGCAGTTTGGATAGCATGCTGCATCGGCACGTTGGCGCAAAGACGCATAGAGGCCAACATATCCAGGCCAGAAATGTAGCCTTTTGCTAAGTGACGCGGGCCTGACAGGATCATCCAGCCTGAGCGGAAACCGCACACACGGTAAGATTTCGACAGGCCACTGAAGGTCACGCAGAACACATCTGGCGCCAGTGGGGCAATGGAATGATGCTGCGCACCGTCATACAGGATCTTGTCGTAGATTTCATCGGCAAAAATGATGAGATTATGCTGGCGCGCAATCTCAGCAATCTGCATCAGAAAATCACGGCTGTAAACGGCACCGGTCGGGTTATTCGGGTTGATCAGAACAATACCCTTGGTATTCGGGGTGATTTTCGCTTTGATGTCATCGAGATCCGGATACCAGTCTGACGCTTCATCACACAGGTAATGAACGGGTTTACCGCCAGAGAGCGATACAGCCGCCGTCCACAGTGGATAGTCCGGCGAAGGCACCAGCAGCTCGTCGCCGCTGTTCAACAGTGCCTGCATCGCCATCACAATCAACTCAGACACACCGTTACCCAGATAGACGTCCTCAACATCCAGCTCCAGCATACCGCGTTTCTGGTAGTGTTGAACCACCGCCTTACGTGCAGAGTAGATCCCTTTAGAATCACAGTACCCCTGGGAAGTTGGCAGATTTCGGATCACGTCAACCAGAATTTCATCCGGGGCGTCGAAGCCAAAGGGGGCAGGGTTGCCAATATTCAGTTTGAGAATTTTATGGCCTTCTTCTTCGAGGCGCTTTGCCTCTTTCATTATTGGACCACGAATGTCGTAACAGACGTTATCCAGCTTTGTCGACATCCCGATTTCTTTCATCATGATTCCTGAACGAAAAGTATCTCAATAGCAGTAAATTACACTAACGAACAATCATTTATAAGTAGTGAATAGCAATAAATCATGAAAAGAAGAAAAATAAGTAATTAAATCCGGTTTGTGCCAGATATTATTCTGGAACATTCGATTTTCATCATAATCAATAAGGTTGTAGAATGTCTTTCCAACAGGAAATTTTTCGAGTTTGTCGTATAACAGCGAAATGTGATGGGGAAATGACCGATATAGCGGTGTTTTGCCCGCTCGTCGCAGGATGACCTGACAAACCCAGAGTTGAACATTTTCGCAGCCTCGCCGTGCAAGTTAACAGGTCGCCCAGGGAATCGGACTTTACCTTCCAGGTTGTGAGTGAAAGAGAGGTTAGTTTGACCGATTTAAGCCATGCTATCGCCAGGCTTGTTGAATCCCTGTCGACAATGTCGCCACTACCATCACAGATCGCTCAGCCATTCTGTTGGCCGGCGCATACCGATTCGATGGACTGGCTTCATGCTCAACCCCTGTTTCCCAAGTTTTATTGGCAAACCCGTGATGCCAACGAAGAAGTTCTGGCATTGGGGCAGGTGAGAACCTTCTCGGATCCTGCCTCAGCGGAGGCGGTATTGGCGAAAGGTCAGCGTGTTTGGGGTGGACGTTCGTTTGATGGCCGGACCGAGCGCAACCAGCGTTGTCTGCAATCTTTCTTTTTCCTTCCTCAAATCGAAGTGACCCGAAGTGGCACCGCATGGGAAATTCGGGTGAACCTGGGTGATGATTTGCTAAAAGTACGAGCAGCCCTGTCCCGGCTATCGTGTGCTGCCCAGCACATCGGGAAACCCGACTGTGAGGTACTGGCGACGGTGCATCAGCCAGTATTCAGTGATTGGTCAACCATGATTGACGAGGCGCTGGAGTCTATTGAAACAACAAGCCTACAAAAAGTGGTACTGGCGAGAAAAACGATTCTGGATTTAGACCGTCCTTTGTCCGCGGCAAGCCTGTTAAAAGCGTCGCGTGATCTGAATGTTTCCAATTTCCATTTCATGCTTGCGCTGGATGAAAAGCATTGTTTTGTCGGCTCGACCCCTGAAAGGCTTTTCTGGCGCCATAACCGTGAGTTATATACCGAAGCCCTGGCAGGTACCATCGGCCGTGGAAAAGATGCGGAAGAAGACTTGTTCCTGGCAACCTGGCTGTTAAATGACAACAAAAACATTTATGAAAACCGCTTGGTGGTCGATGACATCACTCAACGCTTAGCCCCTTACAGCGACAAGGTCGATGTAGAGCAGACCCCCCGTCTGGTTCGTCTTCGTAATGTGCAACACCTGAAACGCGATATTGAAGGTGTGCTGGAGGAGAACGTTTCATCCTCCACCTTGCTTGATACGCTGCAACCTACGGCTGCTGTCGCGGGGTTACCCAGGGATATGGCGGTGGATTTTATCGTCAAACATGAGCCTTTCGCGCGCGGATGGTACAGCGGATCGGTGGGATACCTGAGCCAGGAACAAAGCGAATTTTGTGTCGCTATCCGCAGCGCGTTGGTGGTGGCGGACAAAATCCACCTGTTTGCCGGTGCCGGTATTGTGCCGGGCTCTGATGCGGAAAGTGAGTGGAAAGAGCTCGACCGGAAAATGGCAACATTGAGAAACCTGCTTGGCCCATCACCGGATAACCTGATGGAGAAAAAAGCAGGATGACACCCGCGACAATCAACCGTATCTGGGCACGTCTGGTTCTACATTCGCTGCAACGTGCTGGCGTCACAGATATCTGCATTGCACCTGGCTCTCGATCAACGCCCCTGACACTGGAAGCCGAACTGTTGCGCACAGCATCCCCTGCTATTCGGTTACACACCCATTTTGACGAGCGCGGCCTGGGTTTTCTGGCGCTTGGGTTGGCAAAGGCGTCAGGTAAACCGGTGGCAGTGATTGTCACGTCAGGTACTGCAGTCGCCAACCTGTTACCCGCCGTGGCGGAATCGCGCCTGACACGTGAAAAGCTGGTGCTGCTGACTGCGGACAGGCCCCCTGAGCTTATCCAGTGCGGGGCCAACCAAGCTATCAGCCAGCCGGGGATCTTCGGTGAGCATGTTGAGGTTGCAACCAACCTGCCTTCACCGACGGAACAGATTTCTCCGGGATGGCTGCTTTCCACTATCAGTGAAGGCCTGCATCGCCAAAGCCAAGATGGCGGCAGCTATCACATCAATTGTCCTTTCCCTGAACCGCTATACGGTGACGTAGAAGGGGCGGATGAATATTTATCGCCGATCAGCGATTGGCTTTTGGGCACTGAGCCCTATCTGCGCTTTACTGCCGCGATCCCTGATTTTTCGCCAGCATTGTCCGGCTGGTCTCACCTTCAGCATCAAAAAGGTGTGTTGGTGGTGGGGAAAGTCACACAGGCTGATCGGCTTGCAATTAGCAGGCTGGCAGAAAAACTGGGCTGGCCCTTGCTGTGCGACCCGCAGGCCTGTGAAGGGTCTGGTTATGCCGGGTTTGATATCTGGCTACAAAACGCCGCCTGTAAAGCGGTGCTGGCGCAGGCAGAGCTTGTGGTTCAGTTTGGCAGTCGGTTAGTGTCTAAACGTCTGGGACAGTTTATCCAGGGATTTCAGGGGCAATACTGGCTGGTGGAAAACCATCCCGGACGATTGGATCCCTCGAACCGCAAAGGCACGAGGTTTGTCGCATCGCCGGAATCGGTGGCCGCCAAGATGAGCGACCAGACACAAGCGCCAGCCAATAAAAACTGGGCAAGTATGTTGTTGTCGGCCAGTGAATGCTACTTGCAAAGCCTGATCGGGCAGAAAGAAAGTGATGCAGGCCGACTTTCTGAGCTGGCATTAGCAATAGATTTTGCCAACTGGCTGGATGGCATGAGTGACCTGTTTATCGGCAACAGTATGGCTGTCCGCCTGCTGGATATGTGCTGCAAGCTGCCACCCTGCGCGGTTTACACCAACCGCGGCGCATCAGGAATTGATGGCTTAATCGCAACCGCTTGCGGTGTACAGAGAAGCCGTAAGCGTTCCATGGTGATGCTGGTGGGGGATACGTCTGCTCTGTACGATCTCAACAGCCTTGCCTTGCTGACACGAAACCCGTACCCGCTGGCGCTGGTGGTGATTAACAATAAT
This sequence comes from Grimontia hollisae CIP 101886, assembly GCF_000176515.1. Taxonomy (GTDB): domain Bacteria; phylum Pseudomonadota; class Gammaproteobacteria; order Enterobacterales; family Vibrionaceae; genus Enterovibrio; species Enterovibrio hollisae. The sequence continues at coordinate 822,876 of NZ_ADAQ01000013.1, read as the reverse complement.
GGTGGCGGCATCTTTGATATGTTGCCGGTACCAGACGCGAAGAAAGAGGCCTTTTATCGCATGCCCCATGGTGTTGAATTCCGTCATGCGGCAGCCATGTTTGGATTGTCCTATGTCTGCCCGGACACACTGGACAGTGCGCGCGAAGCGTGTCTGCAGGCGCAGCGGGGCGAAGGCACCACCTTGATTGAGCTCAAGGTACCTGCCGGGCAATGTGGTCAGGATCTTAAGTCCTTATTTGTCGAAATTGCTGATGCCAAGCTGTTCTGAACACCTTTCTTATTCGCTGCAAGGGCAGGCTGGAAAGCCGGTCCTTGTTTTTCTCCATGGTTTACTGGGCGACTGTCGTGACTGGCAACCGGTCATGGATTTGCTGACCGACGATTTCCTCTGTCTCGCTATTGATCTGCCCGGACATGGCGGCAGTAAAGGTATTTCAGTCACTGGCTTTGATGATACCTGCGAAAAAGTGGCGGAGACTATCAAGCAGGTGTTGCACCAGCCCTTTTCGCTGGTGGGCTATTCACTGGGGGCAAGGGTGGCGATGTACCTGAGTGTTCACTATGCTTCGTCTTTCAGTGACCCATCACTATCGCTTCAACGGCTGATTGTTGAAAACGGTCATCCCGGTTTACCGGAGCAAGAAAGGAGATCGAGGCAGGAGCATGACGAGGCGTGGGCATATCGCTTTGAAAATGAGCCCATTGTTGATGTGCTTCAAGATTGGTATCAACAACCGGTATTTTCCTCACTAAATCATGCGCAAAGACAAAGTTTGGTCGCTTTGCGCAGTGATAATCTCGGTACAAAAGTGGCCAGCATGCTACGTGCTACATCTTTGTCCAAACAAGCATGTTTACTGGAACCATTGCGAACGAGTGGCATCCCGGTGCATTACCTTTGTGGTGAGAAAGACGCGAAGTTTCAGGCGTTGGCGACGCAGTCGGGACTGGCTTTTTCTATTGTCCCGGACGCCGGACACAATATTCATGCAGAACAGCCTTCGCTGTTTTGCCGGTTGGTAAGACAACTGACCGACACAATTTAACCAATGATTTGAATGGTAACACTATGGCAAGAACAACAGGTTTAACCGAACAGGAACTGTATGCACCGGTAGAGTGGCGCGATTGCTCTGAAGGCTACGAAGACATTCTTTTTGAAAAATCTGCCGATGGTATCGCCCGTATTACGATCAACCGTCCGGAAGTGCGTAACGCGTTTCGTCCAAAAACGGTAAAAGAAATGATCAAAGCACTGGCCGATGCGCGCTACGATGAAAAAATTGGTGTCATTGTGCTGCGTGGTCAGGGTGAGCATGCGTTTTGTTCCGGTGGTGACCAAAAAATCCGTGGCGACTACGGCGGTTACCGCGACGAAGATGGCACCCATCACCTGAATGTACTTGATTTCCAACGCCAAATTCGCACCTGTCCGAAGCCGGTGATTGCGTCTGTTGCCGGGTATGCCGTAGGTGGTGGTCATGTACTGCACATGATGTGTGACCTGACCATTGCAGCGGATAACGCACAGTTTGGTCAGACAGGCCCGAAAGTCGGCTCCTTTGACGGCGGCTGGGGCGCCTCTTACATGGCGCGTATTGTTGGCCAGAAAAAAGCCCGTGAGATCTGGTTCCTGTGCCGTTTCTATGATGCACAGGAAGCGCTCGATATGGGGCTGGTGAACCATGTTGTGCCTTATGCTGAGCTTGAGCGTGAAACCGTGCGCTGGTGCCGTGAAGTGTTGCAACACAGCCCAATGGCGCTTCGTTGCCTGAAAGCGGCACTGAATGCTGACTGCGACGGTCAGGCAGGTCTCCAGGAACTGGCTGGTAACGCAACCATGCTGTTCTATATGACTGAAGAAGGTCAGGAAGGGCGCAATGCGTTTAATGAAAAACGCCGCCCGGACTTCGATAAATTCCCGCGTAACCCATAACAGGGGCCAGCATGAAACAAGCAACGCTTTACCGTTATGCGTTGCCGATGGACAGTGGTGTGATCTTGCGTCACACCCGTCTGGTGCAGCGGGACGGTTTTATTGTTGAGCTTCGGGTCGATGATCGTATCGGGCGTGGTGAAGTTGCTCCCTTGCCGGAGTTCAGTGTTGAATCTATTGAACAGGCCAGTAAAGAACTGGAGGTTTGCCTCGCTGACTGGCTCAACGATCGTGACATTGACTGGAATAATCTGTCGCCATCCGTGGCGTTTGGTCTTTCCGTCGCGATCGCTGAGCTGAACGGGGATATTCCCGGCGAAGGTAACTACCTGTCGGCCCCGCTGTGTAGCGGAGACCCCGATGAGCTGGTGGAAAAGCTGGCTGCGCTGCCCGGGGAAAAAGTGGCGAAAATCAAAGTGGGTTTATATGAACCTATCCGTGATGGCATGGTGGCGAATATGTTCCTGGAAGTGATCCCGGACTTACGTCTGCGCCTTGATGCCAACCGCCAGTGGACCCCAACCAAAGCGGCACAATTCGCCAAATACGTGAATCCGGCTTTCCGCACGCGGATTGCGTTTTTGGAAGAGCCTTGCCAGACACCAGAACAAAGCCTCGACTTTGCGGCAGAAACCGGCATTGCCATTGCCTGGGATGAAACCGTGCGTGAGGATGGCTTTGAGGTGAAAAAACAGCAAGGTGTCTCGGCGATTGTGATTAAACCTACCTTAGTTGGCTCACTGCAAACCGTGCGGAAGCTGGTCGATGAAGCAAAAGCGAAAGGGCTTGAGGTGGTGATAAGCTCAAGCATTGAATCCAGCTTTGGCCTCAATCAGCTCGCCCGTATCGCGAATTGGCTGACGCCGGATACCCTGCCGGGGCTGGATACGGTTTCCCTGTTCAAGACCCAACTGGAAACCGCGTGGCCGGGATGTGAACTGCCACTGACCACACTGAAAGCATGTGACGTGGTATGGCAGGCACAACGCTGACCTTTTCCGGTTGGCCCTGGCAGCACTGGTTGTCTTTAAAGCCACAGGCCACGGCTCTGTATCTTGGAAAAAAGGCGCTGACATGGCAGCGCCTGGATCAGGATATTGCGAAAGTTCCTCCGCTCCCGGCCAGTAAAGGGGATTATGTTGCCCTGATTGCACGCAATGACTACCAGACCTTGTTGGTGATGTTGTCTGCATGGCAGCAAGGTCTGCGCACGTTGCTGCTCAATCCTGCTTTTCCTGATGGTTTAACCCACCAAATTCTTGACCATGCCGGTATTCGGACTGTGATTGATCCGATGGCGGTCGCCCTTGGCGCATCACAAACTCCAAGCGGTATCTCTTTTGATGCCGACCGTCTCCTGACACTGGTTTTAACCTCCGGCTCTACCGGTACACCCAAAGCGGTCACACATACTGCGTCGAATCACTTGGCCAGTGCTGACGGCCTTTTTTCACTGATGCCGTTTGGCGACAAAGATTGCTGGTTACTTTCCCTGCCGCTGTTCCATGTTTCCGGGCTTGCCATTGTCTGGCGGTGGTTATGTAAAGGGGCCACCCTGAAAATTGCGGATACCAAAGGCGATGCCCTGATGATGGCCTTGGAGGGAGCAACGCATGCTTCCTTGGTACCAATCCAGTTGCAACGATTGCTAAGGGCGGAAAGACCACAGTCCTTGCATTCGGTGTTGCTGGGTGGAGCGGTGATCCCGCAACCGCTGGTAGATGATGCTGAGCAAAAGGGGATTCGCTGTTGGTGTGGCTATGGCATGACAGAAATGGCGTCTACCATCACCGCAAAACGGGCGGATGGACGTTTCTCTGTCGGTAAAACCTTGCCCAACCGTGAGCTCAGATTATCGGCTGATGGCGAAGTGTTGGTTGGCGGAAAGACACGGTCGCCAGGTTATTTTATCAAGGGGCAGCTTCATCCTCTCGCTGACCGCTGGTTTGCCACCAAAGACAGGGGCGAGTGGCGGGATGGCGAGCTGTGCATTCTGGGGCGGTTGGACAATATGTTTATTTGTGGCGGTGAGAATGTGCAGCCTGAATCGATTGAAAGGGCGTTGTCATCCTTTGAAGGGATCGAACAGGTTTTTATCCTGCCACAGGCCGATCCGAAATGGGGCAGTGTGCCAGTGGCAATTATTCAGGGCAAGGTGGATGAACAGGCGTTCTTGCAAAAAGCCAAAGCGATGTTTCCACCTCATCAAGTGCCAAGAAGCGTACTGACATTACCTACCAATTTCGGGGAAGGGGGCATAAAGCTGTCGCGAAAGGTATTGGCAGAATGGCTGTCAAATCAGTCGCCAAAGGTAAACAGACCCTAATGAGTGAACACTAACAAACATCACCGCGCAAGGTTTTCACGTCATTAAACAGCCGCTCGCAGCGCGCGTCTTCCGGGGCTACTGGTGTACCCGCAACCACTTCCACTTTTGACCAGAACCGGCGCGGAAACTTAAGCAGTGCCCGGCCACCTTCTCGGCTGAAGTAACTGCCCCACAGTCCCCGGAGCGCAAGCGGTATAACCGGCACCGGGGATTGTTTTAAAATGCAATCCACCCCGCGCTTAAAGGGCTGGATTTCACCGTCTGGGGTCAACTGGCCTTCAGGAAAAATGCAGACTACCTCGCCGTCATCCAGCTGCTTTTTCACTTCTTTCAGAGCGTTGCGGATAGAGGTGCTGGTCAGCTTAATGGGGATAACGCGGCTGGCCCGGAAAAAATAGTGCAATACAGGCAGGCGATAGTAGTCTTCGTCCATGACAAAGCGGATCGGGCGCCGACAGGCACCGGCCAATATCAGGGCATCGACATAGCTGACGTGGTTGCACACCAGCAGCGCTCCGCCTTTTTCAGGAATATGGTGCAGGTTTCGGTGGGTGACACGGTAAAAACTGTGGCTCAAAAACCAGATAACAAAGCGAAGCGCGAACAAGGGCACCTGTTTGCCGACATAGAAGGTGACCACGAGGTTGAGCAGTGCCAGTATCAGGAAAAACTGCGGAATAGAGAGTCCGGCAACCCCCAGTAACACCATGGCAAGGATGGCACTGGTCACCATAAAAAGGGCGTTGTAGATGTTATTGGCAGCAATGACTTGTGAGCGTTCACTCTCTTTCGCCCGTGTCTGCATCATGGCATAGAGGGGAACAATGAAGATACCCCCGAAAACACCAATCAACAGCAAATCGGCAAACACCCACCAGAGGGAGGGATCAGCGACAAAACCCAAAAAAGTCGTGGCGGTGGAGGGAGCCGGCGGTGTAGAAAACATCAGATGGGTACCGAAAAGAGTCAGGCCCAGCGTACCAATAGGCACAATACCGGGCTCAATACGGTGGCCGGACAGTTTGTCGCATAGCAGGGAACCTACCGCAATACCGACAGAAAACAGGGTCAGCAGGAAGGAGACGGTCGCTTCGCTGCCGCCAAGGAACAGCTTGGCGTAGTTGGGAAACTGTGTCAGGTAGCTTGCGCCCAAAAACCAGAACCAGCTTATCCCCAGAATAGACTGCAATACCACTTTATCCTTGTGAGCGATGCCAAGGGTGGTTTTCATTTGGCGAATCGGCGAAAAGCGGACTTTCAGAGACGGGTTGCCTGCTGCAACGTCGGGAATGCGCCGCGCACTGAGATAACCCAACACCGAAAATAGCACCACAGCGATGGCCGCAATATTCCTTGCGTCTTCCTGATGGGCAATCACCCCTGCAACGATAGTGCCGAGCAAAATAGCCAGAAAAGTACCGGTTTCGACCAGGGCATTCCCTGACACCAGCTCTTGTGGCTTCAGGGTCTGCGGTAGCAGGGCATATTTTACGGGCCCAAAGAATGCAGACTGGGTACCCATCAAAAACAATAAAACCAGTAAAGCCTGATAGCTTTCAACGATAAATGCGATGGCCGCTAGCCCCATGATGCCGACTTCCAGCAGTTTCACGCTGCGGATAAATCGGGATTTTTCAAACTTATCGGCGAGTTCACCGGCAAACGCGGAAAAAAGGAAAAAGGGAAGAATGAAAAGCCCTGCCGCCAGATTGATAAAGAGATCAGTACTGAACCCAATGACGCCAGGACCGGCAAAGGCGACCAGAATCAGCAGCACATTTTTATACACGTTGTCGTTGAATGCACCCAAGGCCTGGGTGATGAAGTAGGGCAAAAAACGCCGCTGTTTTAAAAGCCCGGTCTGGGTTGTCATCTTTTCCTTCCTGACGGTCGGTTAAGTATCTGTCCAGCTTCTGAGGTAGCCTGTCAGCAGGTTATCAATGAGCTCAGCACCATTGACCGGGACAGAAGTAAAAAACTTGTCGTCTACAGCTAGCAGGGTAATACCATGTACACCCGCCCACAGCACGCGGCTTGCCTCGACCACTTGCTCGTCGGTTTTCGAAGGGGACAGCTGTTTAAGCAAGCTTTCAAGTATTCCCGTCATGTTCTGGATACGGTTATTTTGCCAATCTGGCAGCTTGTCACCTTGCATACTGTGTTCAAAAACCAGTTGCCAGCGGTACGGGTTGTTTGATGCAAATTCCAGGTATAAATGGGCGAGGGTGAATAATGCCTGTTTGCTATTGGTCACTTCTGTCAGTTTCTGCGCAGCCTGCGAGCGAAGATCATCCAGTGTCCTTGCCACGACATGAAGCAATAAGATGTTGTAACTACCAAACACATTGACCAACGTGCTGGGCACATAACCAATCTGAGCGGCAATTTTTCGCAAACTCAGATTATGGTAGGGCTGGGTGTCTAAGTGCTCTTCAACACAACGAAGAGTCATTTCTACCAACTCTTCGCGACTGTGATCGTTCCTGCGGGCCATTACATCTTGCTGCAAATAGTGAACAATGTTCGATATTCTAGAAGTGGGGTCAGCAAAGGGCAAGTTACGCGCCTCTCAGTTTGACGAAAAGTCAATAACTGAGAGGCTGACAAGGAGCTGATTAGCTGAAGATTTCTGCATTTTTGACCGACACTTGATCGTTCAATGTCCAGAAATCATAAATAACACCGATCAGGAAAAAGCCGCCAGTACACAGATACAGAATACCGGTCAGCCATTTGCCCATGTACATCCTGTGAATACCGAATATGCCGAGAAACGTCAGCAAAATCCAGGCGACAGAAAAGTCGCATTGCCCACTGTGGAAGCGGAGATCGGCTTCACGATCCATGGATGGGATCAGGAACAGATCAATCAGCCAGCCAATGCCCAACAATCCCAGGGTAAAAAACCAGATAGTGCCAGTGACGGGCTTGCCGTAATAAAAACGGTGTGCACCAAGAAAGCCAAAAATCCACAAAATGTATCCAACGACTTTACTGTGTGTATCGTTCATAGCACTAACCTTCATTTTTTAGAGGATAAGAAATGGTAACGCAATGATTCATTGACGAACGCTATCTCCTTTAAGATTTGTTGTATTTTACGTGAAAAGTTGCCCAAAGGAGAAATACCGGTTGGGGATGCCTGTCAACCCATTAAAGGCATTTAAACGATTGGTAACATTTTTCATGTGCATCAAGGTTTGACTTTCGCTTCTACTGGCATAGCATGAGGATACGTTACGCTTGTTGCGTTCTCTAACATTGAAACAAAAGGTTTGCAATGAAACGCTTTTTTAGTCTGTTTGCGCTGATGTTTGTGATGGTGGTTTCGGCACCACATGCAGAAGCGAAGAAGTTTGGTGGTGGTAAGTCTTTTGGTAAGAGCTTTAAGACGGCACCTGCACCCAAATCCCAACCGACCAATACCAATTCGATCAATAAGCAAAGCGATCCTGCTTCAGCAGCAAAATCGTCATCGAAGAAAGGGTTAATGGGCGGTTTGCTCGGTGGCCTGCTGGCAGGTGGTTTGATTGCTGCGATGTTTGGCGGTGCATTTGAAGGCTTCCAGGTCATGGACTTTCTCATCATCGCGCTGATCGCTTTTGTGTTGTTTAAGATCTTCAAGAGCTTGATGGCGGCAAAGAATGGTTCGATTAACCGACCGCACCAGCAAGCTTATGCGGGTAACCCCTCCCCACAGAAGAAAGGTTATTATCATGAGCAACCACAATTCCGTGAGTCTGCTGCGACCTCTTCAACCGGTGGTTTTGGCGCGGTGAATAACGATGTACCGTTCAACTTCCCGCCAAATTTTGATATGTCGGCATTTGTTAATGGTGCGCGTGAGCATTACCGCACATTGCAAGGCGCATGGAACCACAATGAACTGGAAACCATTCAGGAATATGTGACGCCTGAGCTTTATAACGATCTGGCCGAAGAACGCCGCAAACTGGACGGTGAACAGCATACAGAAGTGATGTATGTGGATGCGGAAATTGTGCGTGCTGATTATGACGGTAAACGTGCACAATTGAGCCTTCAGTTCAGTGGCCGTTACTGTGATCGCCATGAAGGCATTGAAGAGGATATCACCGATATCTGGCACTTGGAGCGTGACATGACATTGCCAAACGCCCCTTGGTTGATTGTCGGTATCCAAGCCTAAACAGCGGCGTTGTCTCCCTTCTTCGAAAAGAGCAGTCTTGATGACTGCTCTTTTTTTCAGTAGTGGTGAGCCGTTGCAAGAAGGAGGACCATTCGCTTCTTTGGCAAATCACGGTTACGTTGTTGGCAACTATGTCAGGAACGCACTGGGGAAACAACAGTGTCCATGATGTGGCGTGATTCAAAGTTCTGTGCTTTATCATCCGCGTGGGGTGATCTTATCGGAGAGTTCTTGATCTCGGCACAATTTCTCTTTGTCACGACCAACTATATTCGGGGATAACGAAACACGGATAAATGTTGGAGGCGCTATGCCATTTACCTCTGAACTGGTTGACGAAATGAACGTCCTGGTGAAGTTTTCTCTCTCTTCCGATCTCATGGGCATCAAAGTTCACAGTGATGCAGATCCTGGCCTTGTAGCCGCCACAGAACGTCTTTATGAAAAAAAGCTGATCACAGCACAAGACGGTGGCTATTTAACATCAATTGGGCGCGATGCCGTTGAGCACGCGAAAGAAGCGTTGCGGATATTAAAGTCGATACCTGAATAAACCAAACGGAAGAAAAAGCAAGGGAGCCCAGTGGCTCCCTTTTGATAGGTTGTGTTTTATGTCGGCGATCACCGAAGGTATTACCAAACGTCTTTGTCGATTTGTTTGTCCAGTTTCGGGAACTTAGTGCGGTCAAACGTTGGTTTTTTCCCTGCTTTGCGTTGGGTCTCATAATCTTTCAACAGCGCAAATACGATACCAGACAGTGCCAGAATGGCCACCAGGTTGATGATTGCCATCATACCCATCGACAAATCAGCAAATGCCCACACAGTTGGCAGATCAACGACTGCACCAATGACAACCATCGCCAGCACTGCTATACGGTAGATATTGACAACAGATTTACTCTTGAAAATGTACTCGATGTTTGATTCACCGTAAGAGTAGTTTGCAATCAAAGATGTAAATGCAAACAGCAGGATAGCGATAGCAATAAAGCCAGCACCCCATGCGCCCACTTCTTCAACCAGCGCCGCCTGGGTCAGAGCAATGCCCGTTAGGTCACTATTGGTATCCAGCATACCGGACAGCAGGATGATAGAAGCGGTCGCAGTACAGATCACGATGGTATCAATGAATACGCCAAGCATCTGAACATAGCCTTGAGCCACTGGGTGGTTCGGGCGCGTTGTGGCAGTGGCCGCCGCGTTTGGTGCAGACCCCATACCAGCTTCGTTCGAAAATAACCCTCGTTTGATACCTTGCATCATCGCCGCACCTATGGCACCCCCTGCGGCTTGTTCGATCCCCAGAGCGCTGGTGATGATTGCATGGAAGACATCTGGAAGAAGAGTCATGTTCATGAAGATCACGTAAAGGGCGACAAGCAGGTAACCGATTGCCATAAAGGGAACGATAAGTTCTGCGACGCGGGCAACAGAACGCATACCACCAAAGATGATGGGAGCGGTTGCCAGCGCGAGGATAATACCCACCCAGGTATGATCGGCGCCAAACGCTGTGTTCATAGCGGCAGCAATGGAGTTCGACTGAACACCGTTAAAAGCCAGGCCAAAGGCAATGATTAAGCAGATAGCAAACGTGATACCCAGCCAGCGTTGGCCCAGGCCTTTTTCAATGTAATACGCTGGACCACCGCGGAAGGTGTTATCTTTGTGGTTGACTTTGTACGCTTGAGCAAGGGTAGATTCGACAAAGCTGGTGGACATACCGACCAGTGCGGTTACCCACATCCAGAACACTGCGCCTGGTCCGCCCAGGTAGATAGCAACAGCTACCCCTGCCATGTTTCCCGTTCCGACGCGGGCGGCGAGGCTGGTGCTGAATGCCTGAAAGGAAGAGATCCCGCCATCAGCGCCTTCACGGCTGCCTTTGATAAGCTCAAACATGTGGCCAAATGCGCGGAATTGGAGAAAACCGGTGCGGAAAGTGAAATAAAGCCCTGCGCCGATCAAAAGGTAAATGAGCACGCTTCCCCACAGCAAGCCATTCCCGGCATCAATAAAGGAAACGAATAGTTCTTTTAGTTCCGTCATATACAAACTCTAATGTCGTCAAATGTATACCCAAATAACCTGAATTCGAGCATCTTCAAGTTGCTTGGGTATAAAGTGGCAGTCGAGTGACAAGGAGGAGACAGAGGATCTGAAACCACCTTTCTGCTCTCTGCCCTGGGCAAACAGCTTGCCCTGGCGACGTCTCCATGCAGAGATCTTCGGTCAGTGGATTTGTACTTCTGTTACGAAAACTACAAATTCATTTGAGTAAGATCTGACCGCTTTTGTCTTTCTTTCTACGAAAAAGACAAATTAAAACGGCGGGATAATACTCTAATTTTGGTCGTGAGGCATCTGTAAATTTCAATAAAAGATTAAAATTTAGGCGTTTAGTTTAATAAAAGGCTTCTTTTTTAACACAAATAGCTATGGTAATTAACAATTGTTGTCGGAGTTGGATACCGGGTGCCTTGGGTAAATATTCAATTATTCAAAGCGTTAATCATTTATTTGTTCAAGCTTTCGCTCTAAATCGGATTTGACAATATCTATCGCTTTAAGTGCTGTTTTCGGATCAATCCCGTTACTTTCCAGTAAATAAATCAAATCAACGGCTAATTTGATGTCATCCGGGGCATTTTCTAAGCCAGTGTTGCTCATTTTTATGGGCTCCTTGTTGGGAAATAACTATTCAGTGCAGCGCGTATAAGCTCAGCGTGAAGGGGCACCAGTGTCTCTTGTTCTGTGCGATACCCACCACCGATGACGGCCGCAACGGGGATATTATGCTTTTGACATGCCTTCAGCACAGCTGCATCCCTTTCCGCGATTCCTTGTTGGCAAACGTTTAGGTAGCCTAGCTCATCGTCTTGGTGAATATCGACACCGGCATCATAGATCACCAGATCGGGCTGATATTGTGCCAGGGCAAGGGTAAGACAGGGGATAAACGCCGATAAATAGGCGTCTGATGTTGTTCCCATGGGTAATGGCAAATCAATGTCAGATGCCGGCTTTCGTGATGGGAAGTTTTTCTCGCAGTGAACAGAGAACGTCACGATATCACTGCGCCCAGCAGCTAGGGTTGCGGTGCCATCGCCGTGGTGCACATCACAATCGACAATCAGTACTTTGTCGATACCTTCATGGGTCAGCGCGTGGCTCGCGGCGAGAACAAGATCGTTAAAGAGACAAAACCCACTGCCAAAATCATAATGGGCGTGGTGGTAACCGCCGGTTAAATGAATCGCAACGCCATGTTTAATGGCTTTGTCCACCACCAGTGTTGTGCCACCGAGAGATGTCAGGCTGCGCTGGATAAGTGCTTCGCTCCAGGGAAAGCCAATCCGACGCATTTTGACTAACGGTAATGTGCCTTTGACCAAGGCCTCGACGTATCCGGCATCATGGATTTGTTTGAGCACCTCGCTGTTGATTGGGCGAGGGCGGTATTCGGTCACAGGGAAGGCATGGGTATCAAGATAGTCACGCAGCAATCGGTACTTTTGAAGCGGATAGCGGTGGCCTTCCGGCAAGGGGAAGTCGGAGTAAATCGGGTGGTAGATCACAGGTAACATGGTGCATTCAGCCCTTGCGTTCTCGGAAGGATATACGTTTTTCAATTTTCTGCCGAGCCTCCTTGCAACGGGCAAGACGCTTTTCCAGAACAAGCAGTTGTTTTTGAGCCTGCTGCTGCTCGATAAACGATGAGCAGGTGTCGAGCCTGGCCTCTGCGTCCCTGATCATATCGCTTAAACGGCGTTCCCAGCCTTGGTGTTGAGCGAGATCCTGATAAAGTTGACTGATGGACGCACCGTACTTGGGGGCCATGGCTTTTTCTTGCTGGCGGAGAGACTGGGTGGCTATTTCCCGCTGCAAGGCACCTAGCTGGTTCAGCAGCTTTTCACAAAGATACTCAGCCCGCATTGCGGTGAGTCGTCCGTTGGCTTGCTCGCGTTCAATTGTGTCCACGACACTTTTTGCCTCAATCACGCACGGCGTCAGCAAACGCGCCAGACAGGAAAACAGGCGCTCATCAAACAGGGGGTTGGCACTTTCACCACGTTTCCGGTCGATGTCTGCGGCACTGTTGGCCAGTGCTTGCAGTTGCACTTTCAGGGAAGTTAAATCCATAGGTTACTCTGTGTTTTGCTTAGGCTTAAAACCAGGCGTCAACGGCCAGTTTAACCGAAAGTACCATTACCACGGAGACAAACACTGGGCGAATAAATTTGGCTCCGAACCGGATAGCAGAATGGGCACCAATATAAGCCCCCACCATCAGGCAAGCCCCCATAGTAAGACCGATAGACCAGTTAACATGCCCCAATATAATAAATGTTACCAGGGAGGTGAAATTGCTGGTGAAATTCATCGCTTTGGCAAGACCAGATGACAGCAAAATGTTCATCTTGTACATCGACATGGATGACACGGTCCAGAATGCACCAGTGCCTGGCCCTGCTACGCCATCATAGAACCCCAGGGTAAAGCCCTGCCCCCATTGTTTCTTCTTGAGATTGGGAACGTCATTGGGGAGTGAATGACTCTCTGCTTTCGGCTGTGGATGCCAAAGGGTATACACTGCGGTGGCAAGCACGACGAGAGGCAGTGCTTTTTCCAGCCAATCGGTGGAAATGTAATCAACCACCAGTGTGCCGAATACCGCCCCTATCAAGGTGGCGAGAAAAGCGTGAGACCAGAAACGGGGAGAGAAGAGCTTTTTCCGGTAATAGGTCAATGCCGCTGTCGATGAGGCAAAGGTGGCCGAGAGTTTGTTTGTTCCGAGGGCAATGTGGGGCGGCAGCCCGATAGACAACAGGGCAGGCACGGTCAACATACCGCCTCCGCCGGCTACTGCGTCAATAAAGCCGGCAGCAAAAGCCACCAACCCGAGGATGATGATGGTGTTTGGATCCAGAAGTTCGAGCATTTTTCTTATTCTTTTTAGGTGTGTTCGATCACACGTTTAAAGGGAGGTAACGCGTCAAGAAGGGCTTTTCCGTACCGTCTGGTCACAACCCGTCTGTCAAGCAGCACAACTCTACCAGAGTCGTGCTCTTTACGCAGTAGCCTACCCGCTGATTGTACGAGCTTTTTACTGGCTTCTGGCACTGAAATCTGTAGAAAGGCATTGCCGCCTTTTCGCTCCAGATATTCAGCATGGGCTTCTTCTACCGGTGAGGTGGGGACGGCAAACGGAATTTTAGTAATAATAAGGTTGGTCAGCAGCTCTCCCGGTAAATCTAATCCTTCTGAAAAACTGCCGGTGCCGAACAACACACTGATTTGTCTGTTTTGGCAACACTTCCGGTGTGCCTCAAGGATTGAGGTCCGCGAAGCCTCTCCCTGAACATGCAGGGACCAGCCCCGTATCTTCATTTCTGCCTGCATCTTCTCTGCCACCTGGTTCATTTGCCAGTATGACGAAAACAGTACAAGACTTGCTGTTTCCCCTTCCAGGTATTTCATAAGTACACCGGGTAGCACCTCGGTAAACCTGTCATCCTGCGGCTCACAGGGCATGGAAGGTACTACCAGACGGGCATTTTCCGGGTAATTAAATGGGGAGGGCAGTGCCAGAAAACGGGTGCCATCATGTTCATCCAGCCCTATCTGGCGGCAGAAATAAGAGAATGAGTTAAGCGCGCGAAGCGTCGCGGACAGCAAGCAGACGCCTGCCGCCCGTGACCACAGCAACTGATCCAGTCGCCAACCGATTTCAAGCGGAGACACATGAACAATCAAGTCAGTTTCCCGCTCTGGGCAGCGCTGGATCCAACGGGCCAAGGGAGCACCTTTTTCTGAATTGGGTTGTGCCATCAATGTCCAGACTTTTTCAAGGTTTTCGAGGCGCTGTAAGAAAAATGCAGACTCGGCTAAAAGCGGATCGGCAAGACGGGACGCTATGTCGCCCTCTTTAACCCGTTCAGAGATAAGCTCGTGAAGCTTTGCGAGGGACTGATTGGCCTTTTTAGCCGCTTTTTGTATTTCTTTCGCTTCCTGTTGGAGTGCTTCCGGCAGTTCACCGTCAGTAAATCGATAGATCCCGTCTTTATTCAGTGAGCACTCACCCAGCATATCGCGCACGCCGCGCAAAGACGGGACCAATACTTGAATACCTGACTGGAGGGCATCCAGAAAGCGCCCGCTTCGTTTGATGTCGCCCCCATTGGCAATCTTTGATGCACTCTGGTTAAGCTTTTCCAGCCATGAAGCCGCCCCCATTAAACTGGCTGAGGCTGCAGAGAAGTCCCGGGCGATAGTGGGCAGGTGATGGGCTTCGTCAATCATATACAGTGCGTGCTCTGGCTCAGGGAGGATGACGCCGCCACCCAGTTCGAGATCGGCCATTAACAGGCTGTGGTTCGCTACGATAACGTCAGCTTTGTCCAGATGTTCCCTCGCTTTGGCAAACGGGCAGCTGCGATGAGCAGACAGCCCGGAGTGACAGGTGTGCTTGTCTGAAACAATGGTTTGCCAAAGATAGTCAGGAATGGTTATTGGCCATGCATCCCGGTCGCCATCCCATTTTCCCCGCGAGTAAGCGTCATACAGGGTGTTGAGCAAGTTGATATCACCGCGTTTCGGTTTTTCGGTAAACAGCGTTTGCTGCCCATGTGCTTCAGGGGTTGCGACGGTAGCCAGTTTTTGACCGCAACAATAACGTTGACGCCCTTTAGCTAAAACAAAACTAAATTCCCGTGGCACTACACGGCGGAAAAGAGGCAAATCTTTCCCGATCAGTTGTTCTTGAAGGGCCACGGTAGCCGTGGAAACAACCACTTTTTTGTTGTTATTGAGTGCAAAGCAAATGGAGCCCATCAGGTACGCCATGGATTTTCCGATGCCTGTTCCCGCTTCTGCAACCAAAATCCGGCGCTTAGGGTGGTATTCACCGGCCAAGGTTTTCGCGATTTCGGCCACCAAATAGTTTTGTGCCTTCCTCGGAATAAAATTCTGCAATTGTGCTTTCAGGTTTTCGTAGCTGGATCGGATGTCTTTTTTGGTGGATGGGCTAAGCATGGCTGTCACAATAACGGTGATGGAGGCGCAGTATAACACGGATGGATAATGTGAAAGAGTTCAAGTATTCGATTATTCATTTCAATTTATGCGATGTATATCACGAATATCAATTGAACTAATATTAGCTATCACTATGAAATCCAAAGGGAATGCCATTCACTGTATAAATCACCTAATGACAAAATATAACTCCAAATACCCATCAAAAATTGTTAATTTACAGAATTTTAACCTGTTGTGGTGGTATGACTAATTTTAAAGATTTTTGATGGTATCGCTTCAATTTCGTGAACCTTCTCGATGTTTGCTTTGTAACTGTTTGTTGTTAATCGTGTTTTTTATTTTTTGATGTTGTTTTTATGTAATTTGACAGATTTTAGATTTCTCTGCACTCTAAGTTTCGACGTTTAAGCGTACTTGTTTCCGTGTTTTCGTGACGCTGTGACAAGTACAAACATAAAAGGAATTCCGACACAGGAATTCCAAACTAATAAAGAAAAGGCAGTGGATTAACATGAAAAAGACTATCCTAGCGATGGCAGTTCCAGCTCTGCTGGCTGCTGGTGCGGCACAAGCAAGCGTTAACCTTTACGATGCAGACGGTGTCACAGTTGACCTAAGCGGTGCAGCAGAAATTCAGTATTTCAAAGATTACAGCACAACCGAAGATGCTTACTTGCGCATTGATGATGCAGACCTTCTTCTTACCACATCTATTGAAGTGGCCGACGGTCTAAATGCAGTGGCGGGTATGGGCTTCAAATACGAAGATCAGTTTGCTACTGGTGTTACTGTTTCTAACGATAACGGCACAGTGAAAAACGACGAACTTTATGTCGGTTTGGGTGGTAATTTTGGTACGGTTACGTTTGGTCGCCAACTGCTTCTTTCTGATGATGCAGGCAACCAAAAAGACTACGAATTAGGTTATGAGCAAATTGATTTTGTTCAGACTGAAGGTGGTCAAGTTATCAAGTGGGTTTACGACAACGGCACTTTCTATGCAGGTGCAAACGTAGATTTGGATACTAACAAGTCGGACGTAACAGATGGTCGCCAGATCATCGGTGGCCGTATTGGTGCGCGTTATGAAGGTCTTGACGGTCGCATCTACTTCTATGATGGTGAAGACGTAGATGGCGAAGATATTAAAGGCTTTAACGCTGAGTTGGATTGGACGATTAACGACCAGTTTGATCTGGCACTCAGCTACGGCCAATTAGACTACGAACTACACACTAACAATGCTGTTGGTGATGAAGTTGATGTATTTGGTATCTCAGCTGGTTACCAAGCCAGTGAGAAGCTTGTTTTTGCCATTGGCTATGACTACCTTGACAGCAAAGGTAAAGGTGGAAATCTCGATGGGGATGCAGACAGCATTTACGCGAATGCCACCTATAAGCTGCACAGCAATGCAATGGTGTATGCAGAAGTTGGTGTCGCAGATGGTAAAGTAGGCAATGTTGATATAGACACTGACACAGGTTATGTGCTGGGTATGGAAGTAAAATTCTAAGCCAAGTTTAATCGCGTCATTATTAAAGCCGCCTGTAGGGCGGTTTTTTTGTATAAGGTAAAGAAATGCTAAAAGGTCTGGTTTTCGCGTTGTTATGTTTGTTCTCAGGGGGGGCGCTTGCTGGGACGTTAAGTGCTGAGAATGGGTTGGAATTACTGTTAATAAATGGAAAAGATGCTAAACGTTATGGTGATCACGCAGATAAGGTTGTAGTGCTTTCTCCTGGTACTTACCAAATCGTTGCAAGGTATGATGATGAAGTGAAACGCGGTTCGCGCTCAACGATTTTTACATCAAAACCCTATGTGATGGAATTTGAAATGGGGAAAGAGGATGTCGTTTTAAGCATTCCCAAACTTAAATTTGAAAGCCAGGCAACGGCATTCTTTAGAGAGCCTATTTGGGAATTGAGAAACCCAACGGCAGGATCTGTGACTGTGCTAGCCTCTGAGAAACTCACTGGAAGTGGTTTTGGGTCTTTTGGCAACATGGAAAAGGTGATTGCTGAATATAATCGAGAAAATGGCATTGTATTTGATGGTGGTAAACCTCAAGATCTTGAAGACGTGCTTGTTTCGTTCGAAGATGATGGTCGTGTCAGTATAAAGGGTGACGTGCTTTCTCAGTTGAAACTTTGGTACACGAAAGCAACTAATGAAGAAAAAAAATCATTCAAAAGATGGATGGTTGAGCAAGATTTTCAATAGCGTTTTTGTGATTGATTTTACGCAGTCTTATAAGAACCATGGCCTCAAGAGAGGCCACATTAAGCGTGGTGATAACGGCTGTGAGTGCGGCAGGATCGGCATCGCGATTCGGTAGGGTCGAAAAGAATATCATCCAGTTCTATCTCCTCTTCACAGTCTGCACACAGACCAAATAACCCGGTGTGAATTGCACACAATGCAGCATCAATTTTCTCTAAACGAACGCCGTCGGCATGAATGGATGGGGCTGTTTCGTGTCGACACAGCTTGATGAGATAGGCAGTCGGTACGTTTGTGACATCTTGTCCTGTCAGGCTCATCAGCGTTTCTTCCAACCTGCTGCGTACCGTTTCTTTCTCAATTGCTAGCTTTTGTTGTAGTTGTGCTACAGTTTTTTTATTAATCATTGTTGTTATGTCTCGGTGCGCATTATAACCGAACAGTCTAGTGAAATAGCCTGTCTTTGTTCTGATATATATCAAGACAAAATGAGATAATCCCAAAGGTCAATAGACCTTACGGTTTGTCGGTATTTAGTGGCCGTCGAAACAGGTATATTGCGGTTCATTTCTAATGATAGTCAGAACAAGAAGGATATATAAAGATGGACGCTAACTTTAAAGACCCGTTTAATTTTGCGTATTTTCTGGGCATGATCGCGGTATTACTGCTCCCAACACTGCCCGCTACGCTGACGTGGATTGGTATGTTTAGCCGGTAAAACAATACCCGGGAGGAAGCGTGAAATTATCGTTTAAACGACTGCTTTTGCTGGCGATGGGTTGGCTAAGTGTCTTCCTTGGTGTCATTGGTATCTTTCTCCCGCTATTACCCACCACCCCGTTTCTTTTGCTGGCCAGTGCCTGTTTTATGCGGGGCTCACCGCGTATTGCGAAATGGCTGCATGGTCATCCTACATTCGGGCCGGTAATTAACAACTGGCAACAGCACCGGGCGATAGACAAAAAGGTTAAGCGACGTGCGAGTGTGTTTATTGTGCTGAGCTTTTCATTTTCTATCGTCATTGTTCCTGAACTTTGGCACAAAGCCATGTTGGTAGTGATGGCAGCTGTACTTTTAATATGGATTAACCGTTTACGTGAAATCGAACCGGTTGCCCGCGTCCCTGAAAATACATAACATGGCGGTTTCGCATCCCCTGCTACGGTTCGGTGACGAGCACGAAAATGGGGCCAGTAACGTCCAGAGTATTATCAGAAGCCACGCTGTGTAGTGAATCAATATGAGCCAAGACAAAATCGCATTTATCAAAAACAGTATCAAAACCATCCCTGATTACCCGAAGCCAGGCATCATGTTTCGTGATATCACCAGCTTGATGGAAAACGCAGAGGCGTATAAAGCGACAATCGAGTTACTGGTCAACAAATATAAAGACCGGGGGTTCACCAAAATTGTTGGCACTGAGTCCCGGGGCTTTCTGTTTGGCGCACCACTGGCTTTAGAACTGGGCATTGGTTTTATTCCTGTGCGCAAACCAGGGAAGCTGCCACGTGAGGTGATCAGTGAAAGTTATGAACTGGAATACGGCACCGATACACTGGAAATTCACACCGACGCGATTGTGGAAGGTGATAAAGTATTGATGGTCGATGACTTGTTGGCGACGGGGGGAACCATTGAAGCCACGACAAAGTTGATCCGCCGTCTGGGTGGTGATGTAACACATGCCGCATTTATTATTAATCTGCCAGACATCGGTGGAGAGCAGCGCCTTCACGCGATGGGCATTGATGTATACAGCATTTGCCAGTTTGACGGTCATTAATTCACCGTTTGAACCAAACAGCCTTGTAGAGCGTGATCGGCAGGATCGCGCTCTTTTTGTGTCTGTGCTAGCATGGCGGAAGACTACAGACAGAATTTATCACGCATGAGTTATCAGGTACTAGCCAGAAAATGGCGACCACACCAGTTTCGCGATGTGGTTGGCCAGTCCCATGTTTTGACTGCATTGGCCAATGCACTCGATCATAATCGATTGCACCACGCCTACCTTTTCAGCGGTACCCGGGGCGTAGGGAAAACAACCATCGCCCGGATTTTTGCCAAAGGTTTGAACTGCGAGCAGGGGATTACCTCTACGCCTTGTGGTGTGTGTGCGACCTGCCAGGAAATTGAACAGGGGCGGTTTGTTGATCTGCTCGAGATTGATGCGGCATCGCGTACCAAGGTCGAAGATACCCGTGACTTGCTGGATAACGTCCAGTACAAACCTGCCCGTGGCCGCTATAAAGTCTATCTGATAGATGAAGTCCACATGCTTTCCCGTCACAGCTTCAATGCGCTGCTAAAGACGCTGGAAGAACCGCCTGAGTATGTGAAATTCTTGCTGGCAACGACAGATCCGCAGAAACTGCCTGTCACCATTTTATCCCGTTGTCTTCAGTTTCATCTGAAACACCTGGATGTCACCCAGATTAAAGATCAGCTCAGCCATGTGCTGGAACAAGAATCTGTACCCGCTGAAACACGGGCATTGTCGATGATAGCCCGGGCGGCCGAAGGCAGTATGCGTGATGCTTTATCATTGACCGATCAGGCAATTGCATTGGGCAATGGCGTGGTGCAGGAAAGGCAGGTGACAGAAATGCTGGGTACCCTCAGCACCGATCAGGCTATCTTGCTGCTTGAAGCGCTTGCGGAAGGGCACGCAAACCATGTATTGGCATGTCTGACTCACCTCGCAGAGGTCGGAGTAGAATGGGACGGTCTGCTTAAAGAGATTGCCAGCCAATTGCATCGTGTAGCAATGGCGCAGGCGTTACCGGAATCTGTCGATGGCTCATCACCAGATGCAGAGCGTATTCTTGCTCTGGGTAAGTTGGTGTCACCACAGGATGTCCAGCTGTTTTACCAAATTGCACTGCAAGGACGGCAGGACTTACCTTACGCGCCGGATGGGCGTGCAGGGTTGGAAATGGTGTTGCTGCGTATGCTGGCTTTCCGTCCGGTAACGTCACAGCAGTTTGAACCAAGTGCTGTATCAGTACCTACAACTCAGCCTGTACCTGTTACGGCATCCCCCCAGGCAAATGATCGGTTGGCAATGCTGAAAGCACAGGTCGAGGCAAGCCGTACAGTTCAGCAACCACCAACCCAGCCAACACCGGACGTTGCGTCTACGCCACCACAGGAAGATCCTCAGTTGTCTTCCCATATGGCAGCCATGGAAATGGAAGCACAGCGGGAGGTTGAGACTGGCTATGACAGTTTTCCGCAACAGACACCGTCTGGACAGGCCCATCCCACCCAAGTAACAGGAAGCCAGGGGACGATATCTTCTGCCAATAGTCTGTTGGCTGCCCGCAATATGCTAAGAAGCCGTCTTCGACAGCAAGAGGGCCAGTCGCCAAAAAAGAGTAGTGCGGTATCTGCCGGCAGTGATGCACTGTCGGTCATTGACCGCATTACGGCGAAACATAAGCCAGCTGAGCGCGCCAGTTTTCAGGCAGAGGCGAAGCCACAGGTTGATGCTGGCCCAAAAGATGAGGCATACCGCTGGACACCTTCCTTGACAAAGGCTCAGGCCGATAGGCCTGCTACGGTAACGCCGGATAACATCAAAAAAGCGTTGCAACATGAGCGCACACCGGAAATGCGCGATAAACTCGAAAAAGAGTCTGTCGAACTGGATGAATGGTGTCGCATTGCAACCGCGCTCGACGCACCGAGGCTGGTGAAGCAGATGGCGTTGAACGCATCGATGGAGCGCAATGGCGATCACATTCATCTTTGTCTTCGAGAAGAGCAGGCTCACCTCAATACGGAGCGGGCTCAGACAGCACTGGTTCAGGCATTAAGCCAGCAACTCGGGGGTGGTGTCACCTTGTCTGTTACGCTGGGGCAGGCAGGTACCACGCCACTGGAGTGGCGGGACAAGTTGTACACGGAAAAACTCGCTCAAGCATCACAGAGCTTGAAAACAGATCCCAACGTTCGCTTCATCTTGCAGCGCTTCTCCGCGCAGCTTGATGAAGAGAGCATTAGACCTATATAAACCTAATGAGCTGTCGATGACCACATCGGCACCTCCAAGCAAAATAGAGAGAGAGATATGTTTGGTAAAGGCGGAATGGGCAACCTGATGAAGCAGGCGCAGCTGATGCAAGAGCGCATGCAGAAAATGCAGGAAGAGATTGCAAACATGGAAGTGACCGGCGAAGCGGGCGCAGGTCTGGTGAAAGTCACCATTACCGGCAGCCACAGTGTTCGTCGCGTAGAGCTGGATGACAGCCTGATGGAAGAAGATGAAAAAGAGATGCTGGAAGATCTGATTGCTGCAGCGTTCAATGATGCAGCGCGCCGTATTGAAGAAGCGCAAAAAGAGAAAATGGCATCTGTGACTGGCGGTATGCAGATGCCACCAGGCTTTAAAATGCCGTTCTAAGAATGCGTACAAGCCATTTGCTTGAACAATTGATGGAAGCCTTGCGTTGCTTGCCGGGGGTTGGCCCCAAATCGGCACAACGCATGGCGTTTCATTTGTTGCAACGCAACCGACAAGGCGGCGTGAAGCTGTCAGAAGCGTTACTGTCAGCGATGACAGACATTGGCCACTGCGAGAAATGCCGTACTTTCACGGAAGAAGAGGAGTGCGCTATCTGTGCCAATCCCCGCCGTCAGGAAAACGGACAAATCTGTGTGGTAGAAAGTCCGGCAGACATTGCGGCAATTGAGGCAACAGGACAGTACTCTGGTCGTTACTTTGTGTTGATGGGGCACCTTTCACCGCTGGACGGTATCGGTCCTTCTGACATTGGTCTGGATTTGCTGGAAAAGCGTCTTTCATCAGAATCAATTTCGGAGCTTATCCTGGCTACCAACCCAACGGTTGAAGGTGAGGCGACTGCACATTACATCAGTGAACTGTGTAGTGAGCATGGTGTTATTGCCAGCCGTATTGCACACGGCGTGCCGATGGGAGGGGAGCTGGAGCTGGTGGATGGCACCACGCTTTCCCATTCCATTATTGGGCGACACCGCTTAGGATAAGTAGAAAAGGCCGCTCAGCGGCCTTTTCTATATTTTACATAGTGTTACGATTTGCTGTATAGCACCAGTGAGCCGTGATTCAGGCTGGTCAGCAACAGTGAACCGTCATTCAAGACGTCTATACGGCGCACTTTTTCCGCACCCAAACGGTAGAAAGTACGGACCAATGTCAGATCTTCTTCTGAAAAATCTTCCGTGTCTCCGGTGGTCACATCCTTGATGCTGCCCAGTTTGAGTTTGAGATACCCGCCACTGACCTCCCATTCACCGGATTCGGAAATGGACATGACAACCTGCGTATTTTCCTCTTCGTTTTTCAGGACGATCTGCGTATCACGCGAATAAGTATTGTCCGGCAAAAACACCATGTTGCTTTGTTGCTCGCTCTCTGTAAGCCCGGCGACATCACGGTAGTGTGCCTCTTCAATGTGGTTAATCATGCGTGACTTCCATTCTTTCGACAGCAACAGGTTTGCAGTTCGTATATCCTCCCCAAGGAATACCCAGGCGCTGGCGATAATGGAGATCAGCAGTAAGGCAAAAGGCCCATATCGCTTTAGTTGATCGCGACGTCTTGGCATATTGTGGCTCATCGGCATATTGCGTCGCTCCCTTGTTGGCTGGTTAGAAGTACATAGGTAATGTTGTCGTCCGCATCTTTGGCGCTGTGGATATAGTTCAGGGAAATGTGGTTATCCTGACCACCCGTCACAATGACTTCTTCTAACTCTCTTTCCTTACCATAGAAACCGATATATTTTTCCACACAACGTTGAACCATCGGCTGCCATTGAGAAATGCGTGCGTTCGTCACAGGGATATAAACGGGTACGTTCTCGATGGTCAGGATCTCGCGAAACGCTTCTGATTTTGGATTTGGATTAGATGCGATCTGAAAAGCCAGTGGCACGAGCAGTGTTAAAACAAGCGCCACCCATGAGCCCAATGGCATTTTCGCAGGGGCAGTGGCGTTGGTGGAGACTTTGGGCTCAGTTTGCTCTGCAACAGCGTCAGGAAGAGGGAGTGTCTGGGCAGTATTGTCGGAAAGAAGCTCAGGCTCCTTTTTCGCTGCGGTCTCATCAATGACAGATGCAGCTGGTTCGGGCAGTTCGACTTCCTGCTCGTTATACACTTCAACAGAGCAAACAACCTGATATCCACGTTTGGGCACGGTTTTTACAAACATCGGGCTTTTTGTTGAATCTTTCAGGCTCTTGCGAAGGGTGGAAATGGATTGGGTTAAACTGGAATCATCCACTTCGAAACCCTGCTTTCTCCATACAAAATCATGTATACGGTTTCGGGTAACAATGGCGTGTGGCTCTTCGATCAGAACCATCAGAACTCGGCACTCGTTACTGCCCAGACGAATCAAATCATCATTTTCATAAAGATCGATCAAAGAGCTGTCACTGGGAGAGAAAACAAAACGCTCACCCAGAAGGTAACGGTTCGATTTATTTAACATTCGATTTTTTACCTGCGCGAATCTTGAGCGGTTTAGCGGGTCAACCTCAGGCTTGAGGTAAATAGCGCCTGAAATGGCTAAAAACTATGACGATTATACCTTAAGTAAGAAAATCAGCTCAAGAAATCAAAAAATATATACTTCCCCTTGAATTGAGAAATCGCGGCCATATTTACAGGGAGTGATACAACTAAAATACAAGTTAGTCAGGGGTTAAAATGAGCGATCAAGCAACTCTACAAAGTAAGGAAACACGTGGCTTCCAATCGGAAGTGAAGCAGCTACTGCACTTAATGATCCACTCACTCTATTCCAACAAAGAGATCTTTTTGCGTGAGCTGATCTCCAACGCTTCTGATGCCGCTGATAAGCTGCGTTTCAAGGCGCTTTCAGATGCTGCACTTTATGAAAACGACGGTGAGCTGCGTGTTCGCCTGAGCGTAGATAAAGACGCTGGCACGCTGACTATCGAGGATAACGGTATTGGTATGACCCGTGAAGAGGTGATTGAGAACCTGGGTACTATTGCCAAATCCGGCACGGCTGATTTCTTTAAACAACTGTCAGAAGACCAATCGAAAGACAGCCAATTGATTGGCCAGTTTGGTGTAGGTTTTTATTCTGCGTTCATCGTTGCTGACAAGGTTTCTGTCTCTACCCGTGCAGCCGGTGCGACGGCATCTGAAGGTGTGAAGTGGGAATCTGAGGGTGAAGGCGAATACACCATCGAAGGTATCGAAAAAGCGAGCCGTGGTACGGCTATCACCCTTCACCTGCGCGAAGATGATAAAGAGTTCCTGAACGAGTGGCGTTTGCGCGATGTGATCGGCAAATACTCTGACCACATTGGTATTCCAGTTGAAATGTGGGAGAAAGAGCGCGACGACGAAGGTAAAGAGACCGGCGAAGGGAAATGGGAGAAAGTCAACAAAGCACAGGCGCTGTGGACCCGTTCAAAATCAGACATTTCTGACGAAGAATATAACGAGTTCTACAAGCATTTGTCCCACGACTTTGCTGACCCACTGCAGTGGAGCCACAACCGCGTTGAAGGTAAGAATGACTACACCAGCTTGCTGTACATTCCTTCAAAAGCGCCTTGGGACCTGTTTAACCGTGACCACAAACATGGCCTGAAACTGTATGTCCAGCGTGTATTCATCATGGATGATGCGTCTCAGTTTATGCCGAGCTACCTGCGTTTCGTGCGTGGTCTGATTGACTCGAATGATCTGCCACTGAACGTGTCACGTGAAATCCTCCAGGATAACAAAGTGACCCAGACGCTGCGCAATGCGTGTACAAAACGCGTATTGACCATGCTTGAGCGTATGGCGAGTAACGATGCAGAAAAATACCAGAAGTTCTGGAAAGAGTTTGGTCTGGTACTGAAAGAAGGCCCAGCGGAAGATTTCTCAAACCGCGAGAAAATTGCTGGTCTGCTTCGCTTTGCATCTACGGCAACTGACAGCAGCGAGCAAACCGTATCGCTGGCAGATTATGTGTCGCGCATGAAAGAAGAGCAGGATAAGATTTACTACCTGACAGCAGATTCTTATCAGGCGGCGAAAAACAGCCCACACCTGGAGCAATTCAAAGCGAAGGGCATTGAAGTCATTTTGATGTACGACCGTATCGACGAATGGCTGATGAGCTACCTGCCAGAGTTCGACGGCAAACAGTTCCAGGCGATCACCAAAGCGGATCTGGATCTGAGCAAGTTCGAAGACGATGCCGAGAAAGAGAAACGCGAAGAAACCGAGAAAGAATTTGCTTCCGTGGTTGAGCGTACCAAAGCGTATTTGGGCGATCGTGTGAAAGATGTACGTGCGACCTTTAAGCTCTCTGATACGCCAGCGGTTGTTGTCACCGATCAGTTTGATATGGGCACACAGATGGCGAAACTGTTAGCAGCAGCGGGTCAGGAAGCGCCGGAAGTGAAATACATCTTTGAGATGAACCCTGAACATGCACTGGTTAAACAAATGGCCGATGAGGCGGATGAAGAAGTCTTTGGCCGTTGGGTGGAGATGCTGCTAGGCCAGGCTATGCTGGCAGAGCGTGGTTCAATGGATGATCCTTCCCAATTCCTGAGTGCGGTCAATCAGCTTCTGACTAAAGGCTAATTGAACAACGATTCAATTTCGTTATAACTACAACCAAGCCCAGCGGGATTGCTGGGCTTGTTGCATCCATACCTAGACCATTTTGTAAAATACTCCCTATAAATTCCCAGTGTCATAGATCATGCAGGCATTGGGAGACAAAGGCGGCAATCAGCGCCAATTGTGTTGAAAACGTCGGGTATAAGGTTGTTTAGGTATCAATATCCGTGTATGTTTCGTGTTTTTGCGAAACTCCAAAGTAAAGAAAGGGGATAACTATGCGCATCATTCTTCTGGGCGCACCAGGTGCTGGTAAAGGGACTCAAGCGCAGTTCATCATGGAAAAATATGGTATTCCGCAAATTTCCACGGGTGACATGCTGCGTGCAGCAATCAAAGCCGGCACCGAGCTGGGCAAACAGGCGAAAGCAGTTATCGACGCAGGCCAACTGGTATCTGACGATATCATTCTGGGTCTGGTTAAAGAGCGCATTGCACAAGAAGACTGTGCGAAAGGCTTCCTACTGGATGGCTTCCCTCGCACGATTCCTCAGGCAGATGGCCTGAAAGATATCGGTGTAGAGATTGACTACGTCCTTGAGTTTGATGTGCCAGACAGTGTCATCGTAGAGCGTATGAGTGGTCGCCGTGCGCACTTGCCATCAGGACGCACTTACCACGTGGTTTACAACCCACCTAAAGTGGAAGGTAAAGACGATATCACTGGTGAAGATCTGGTTGTCCGTGATGACGATAAAGAAGAAACCGTGCGTGCGCGTCTGGGTGTATATCACGAGCAAACAGCCCCACTGATTGCTTACTACTCAAAAGAAGCAGAAGCTGGCAACACCAAATACCTGAAATTTGATGGTACCAAGCAAGTGGCTGAAGTAAGCGCAGAAATTGCAAAAGCACTGGATTAATACCCCATGCGTTGAAAAAAGGGCAATCATAGGGATTGCCCTTTTTTGATCTTTTTCTCTTAGGGAAAAGTAATGGTATTCTCTGTTGAAAACCTAACTGTGTTGCAGGACGAAATGGAAAATAAAAACAACAAAATAGGCGTGTTGTTGGCAAATCTTGGCACACCGGAAGCGCCAACCGCTCAAGCAGTCAAAGCGTTCCTCAGTGAATTCCTCCATGATCCGCGAGTCGTAGATATGACGCGTTGGTTATGGTGTCCGCTTTTGCATGGCATTATCCTTCCTTCCCGTTCCCCCAAAGTGGCAAATCTCTATCAAACTATCTGGATGGAAGAAGGGTCGCCGTTGATGGTGTATTCCATGCGGCAAAAAGACGCGCTGGAGCGTGAGACCGGGTTTCCGGTTGAGCTCGGTATGACATACGGAAATCCAAACCTTCTAAGCGGTGTAGAAGCACTGAAAGCACGTGGCTGTGAGAAAATCCTTGTCTTGCCCTTATACCCCCAATATTCCAGCACCACGACGGCCGCGGTGTTTGACAAGCTGGCAAAATCGTTAAAGCAGATGTCAGTATTGCCGGAATTTCGCTTTGTTAATCACTACTACGGTGAAGAGAGCTATATAGAGGCTCTGGCGCAGTCTGTCGAAGCGCACTGGGCAGAGCATGGCAAGCCTGACATGCTGCTATGCTCTTATCATGGCATTCCCAAACGTTACGCGGACAACGGCGATCCCTATCAATCCCATTGTCTGGCGACGACGGAGAAACTCGCTGCACGGCTAGGTAATGACGTACCGCTGAAAACCACATTCCAATCCCGTTTTGGCCGTGAAGAGTGGCTCCAGCCCTACACAGACAAAACCCTTGAACAATTGCCGAAAGAAGGGGTGAAGCGCTTGGATGTGATCACTCCAGCGTTTTCTGCTGATTGTCTGGAGACCCTGGAAGAGATTTCAGAACAGTGCCATGAAAGTTTTATCGAAGCCGGCGGCGAAACATTCAGGTATATCCCATGTTTGAATGATTCACCTGCGCACATTGCGATGATGAAAATGCTGGTGGAGAGAAACACCGCACATTGGTGATATTGCCATTGCGCTTTGTTTTATACCCTGGCAGGTATTCAGGCGGGGTATATGCTTAACAGAAATGTTCCCCGTTGAAATTAGTGTGATAGAATTCTCGTTTTCGCCACAACAATGACACATTGAATCATGAAATTCCCGGGCCAACGCAAGTCTAAGCATTACTTTCCTGTCCACGCACGCGATCCACTTCTGGTGCAAGCCAGTGAGCAACGTAAGTTGAAGCGTCCTCATGTTATCGGTATCGATCAGACGTTGGTGGATATTGAAGCGAAAGTAGGTGATGAGTTTATTGCGAAATACGCACTGAGCAAGGGCCATTCTCTGGTGATTGATGACAAGCGCGCGGAAGCGCTTTACCAAGAACTGAAAGAGAACAACATGATCAGTCACGAATTTGCAGGCGGTACCATCGGCAATACACTGCACAACTACTCTACGCTGGCTGATGACAAATCGATCCTGCTGGGGGTCATGAGTCAGGACATCACAATCGGGAGTTATGCCTACCGTTACCTGTGTAACACATCAAGCCGCATGGACTTAAACTACCTTCAGGCGGTTCAGGGACCAATCGGTCGTTGTTATACGCTGATCAGTGACGAGGGTGAACGCACCTTCGCCATCAGTGAAGGCTTGATGAACCAATTGCGCCCAGATTCCATTCCTGAGCACATCTTCAAAAACGCATCAGCGTTGGTGCTGACCGCATATCTGGTTCGCTGCAAAGAAGGTGACCCAATGCCGCAGGCAACCATGAAGGCCATTGAGTACGCGAAAAAGTATGATGTGCCAGTGGTTATGACCATGGGAACCAAATACGTTATCCAAAGTAATCCACAATGGTGGCGTGATTTCTTGTCGGAACATGTCTCTGTGGTGGCAATGAACGAAGAAGAGGCGGAAGCTCTAACAGGTGAGTCTGATCCACTTCTGGCTGCTGACAGAGCACTGGAGTGGGTAGATATGGTGCTGTGTACTGCCGGCCCGGTGGGTCTTTACATGGCGGGCTACACGGAGGAAGACGCCAAGCGTGAAACCACTTTGCCACTGCTGCCCGGCTCGATTGCGGAATTTAACCGCTACGAGTTCAGCCGCCCGATGAGAAAATCAGACTGTGAGAACCCATTCAAGGTTTACTCGCACATTGCGCCGTATATGGGGGGACCGGAACGCATCAAGAATACCAACGGTGCGGGTGACGGCGCCCTGTCAGCCTTGCTTCATGATATGTCGGCGAACCGTTATCACCGTGAAAACGTGCCAAACTCCAGTAAGCACGTGCACACTTTCCTGACATACAGCTCTTTTTCTCAGGTTTGTAAATATGCCAACCGCGTCAGCTATGAAGTGTTGGCACAACATTCGCCGCGTCTGTCACGCGGCCTGCCGGAGAAGGAAGATTCGTTAGAAGAAGCGTACTGGGAACGTTAAATCACTGCCTTATTTGGCACTTATGCGGCGTTGATTTCATGCTTTCTCTCGGTCACTTAGCGGACTAAGCTCCCGAGCAGAAATCATTTTATCGCCTTGCCTAAGCACCAACTAAGTTGTGATTAACGATGTTCATAAAGAAAAATCCGCCACTAGGGCGGATTTTTCGTGGTTATCGATTTGAAGGTTACGCCTTTGCGTAGGCTTCATTGTGAACGGCAGCAACAGCACGGCCTGAAGGGTCGGCACTGTTTTTAAAGCTCTCATCCCACTCAATGGCTTTGGCACTGGAACAGGCAATTGACGGACCGCCCGGTACACATTCAGCGGCTGATGGCAGCGGGAACAGTTCTTCAAAGATTTCACGGTAAACATAAGCTTCTTTGGTCTGCGGCGTGTTGTAAGGGAAGCGGAAACCTGCTGATGCCATCTGTTGGTCAGTGACTTTCTCTTCCGCAACAGCACGCAGGGTATCAATCCAGCCGTAGCCAACACCATCCGAAAACTGCTCTTTCTGGCGCCATGCGATTGAGTCTGGCAAGTAGTGCTCAAAACACTCACGCAGGATGTGTTTCTCCATTTTTCCGTTGCCACACATTTTGTCTTTCGGGTTCAGGCGCATTGCCACGTCGATAAACTCTTTATCGAGGAAAGGAACGCGTCCTTCAACCCCCCAGGCTGCCAGAGACTTATTCGCACGGGCACAGTCAAACATGTTAAGTGCCAGCAGCTTACGCACGGTTTCTTCGTGGAACTCTTTTGCGTTTGGCGCCTTGTGGAAGTAGAGGTAACCACCAAAGATTTCATCTGCGCCTTCGCCAGACAGTACCATCTTGATGCCCATGGCTTTGATCTTACGGCCCATCAGGTACATCGGGGTAGACGCTCGGATCGTTGTCACATCATAGGTCTCGATGTGGTAGATAACATCACGAATAGCATCTAACCCTTCCTGAATGGTATAGGTCATTTCATGGTGAACCGTACCAATCTTTTCAGCCACTTCACGAGCCGCTTTCAAATCCGGCGCACCTTCAAGCCCGATAGCGAAAGAGTGAAGCTGCGGCCACCATGCAGCGCTCTTGTCATCATCCTCTACACGCATTGCCGCAAAGCGTTTCGCGATTGCCGAAGTGATCGATGAGTCCAGTCCACCGGAGAGGAGTACACCGTAAGGTACGTCGGTCATCAACTGACGTTTTACAGCGGCTTCCAATGCAGCGGTCAGCTCTTCTTTGCTTGAGATGTTGTTTTCTACGGCGGCGTATTCGTTCCAGTCGCGAAGGTAATAGCGAACGGGCTCTGCGTCGTTTGATCCATAGTAGGAACCGGGAGGAAACTCGCTGATGGTTTTACAAACCGGAACCAGTGCTTTCATCTCTGAAGCAACATAGTAGTTGCCATGCTCGTCATAGCCTTGATAGAGCGGGATGATCCCGATATGGTCACGACCAATCAGGTATTGGTCTTTCTCTTCATCGTAAAGTGCAAACGCAAAGATACCGTTCAATTCTTCCAGAAGATCAGCGCCCATGTCCTGATACAGGGCCAGAATCACTTCACAGTCTGAATCTGTCTGGAATTCATACCTGCCGTTATAGCGGGCACGAATCTCTTTATGGTTGTAAATTTCGCCGTTGACAGCCAACACCACTTTGCCGTCCGGGCTGTAGAGAGGCTGAGCACCACTGTTCAGACCAACAATGGCAAGGCGTTCGTGTGCCAGAATTGCACGCTCAGAGGAGTAAATGCCTGACCAGTCTGGTCCGCGGTGACGCAACTTTTTGGACATTTCCAATGCACTTTTGCGAAGTGCTGATGCATCTGATTTAATATCCAGGATGCCAAAAACAGAACACATAAATCCCTCTCTCAAATTCCTGCTGCGGCCCTGATTGGGCGCGTTTTATTTCATCTTGAGTTCAATTTGCCAACATGAATAAAAAAAGCAAGCCAGAGCGAGAAAAAAAATAACAAAGCTGTAAAGTTGGTAAAAAATGTTCGGGGAAATGTATCTTTTAGTGAATAAAGCTTCATTGAAGAACAAAAAAGCACCAATCACAACAGGGGATGGTGCTTTGAACATGCGGAAACCGTTGGCAGGTTATTTTTATCAGTGAAGGTGTTCTTTCACGTGGCGGGCAAAACCGGAACCTGCCTCACGATAGATATTGTAAGCCTCATCAACCCCAAGTGCTTTAAGTTGTTCCAGCTCGTCGGCATAACGTGCGATGGCAGCAACCCGGCCCTTGAAATTGAGCTGATTGATCTGTTCCATTGCGATGGCATTTGCCTGACTGTTTGGCATGGCAAGCAGGATAAGCTCAATTTGTTTTGATGGCGTCACACGGGACCAGAAGTCAGGGTCGGTTGCATCTCCAAATATCACTTTTCTTCCTTCATTATTGTGTCGCTCAACGGAGTCCTCCCGTGCTTCAATACCCAATACAGCTTCAGGGTAATCGCCTGACAGTTCGTCATAGGCACCCGTGCCAATGCGTCCCATACCGAGGATTACTACACGGGCATTACCTAAGCATATTAACTGGTCGTTGTGGTGAAGTAGGTTGGGGCTGGGATCGTGCAACTTGCCTGACGCATAGGCATAGATTTTATGGCTGAATGTATTGAGAGGTGCAGCAAGCACAAAAGAAAGGGAGACTGCTATGGCGATAGCGACCAAAACACTGCCAGGCATGATGCCCATTTGGTATGCAATACCGCCAACAATAAGGCCAAATTCACTGTAGTTAAACAGCGAGAGCGTGGCAAACAACGACGTCCGGACGCGGAACTTAAAACCACTGAAGATGAAATAATACAACAAACCTTTGAGTGGAAGTAAAAGCAGCATCATTACTGCGATGAAAAGGCCCTGGAGGGTAGGTTGCTCTGACAAGCCGATATTAAGGAAGAAACAGACCAGAAACAGCTCTTTCAGGTTGAACAGAGACTTTGCCATTTCTGATGCACGGACATGGCCAGCCATTAGCATGCCGACGATTAAAGCCCCCAAATCCGGTTTCACACCCACGGCGTTAAACAGGCCTGCACCGACAACCAACGCAAGGAAAATAGCATAGAGTACAAGAACCTCGCCGTGACCGGCGTGATCCAACAGCTTGAAAAAGACCGGGCGGACAAGTGGCAGGGCAAAGAGGGCCAAGGCTTCGATTCCTGGTACTTTGCCTGAAGTAATCGTCAGGAAAATCACCGCGAAGATGTCCTGCATAATCAGTACGCCAATCGCAAGTGTGCCATAGGTGGCGTTCATTTCCCCCTTCTCCTGAAGCGCTTTTATCGCAAAAACCGTGCTGGAGAAAGAAAGGGCAAAGGCGATAAGTGCCAGATCACCTATTTCTAGGCCGGAAAACGTTGACATGCCAATGGCTTTGAATCCGAGCAGGCACAAAGTGAACAGTGCGGTTGTAGTGATATTGTGAAGTGTGGCGCCAAACCAGATTTCTTTATTGAGGAGTGATTTGACGTCGAGTTTCAGGCCAATAGTAAACAGCAACAGAGTGACACCCAGATCGGCCAATGTCTGAATCAGAGGGGTACTGGTGTAACCAGCTGCATTGAGGGCAAAGCCAGCGATCAGGAAACCCACCAGTGGCGGCATCTGGCAGCGTAACATAAGAAGGCCGCTGATAAATGCGGCGGCAATAATCACTAAATCCATAAAGT
Organism: Grimontia hollisae CIP 101886; assembly: GCF_000176515.1. Lineage (GTDB taxonomy): Bacteria > Pseudomonadota > Gammaproteobacteria > Enterobacterales > Vibrionaceae > Enterovibrio > Enterovibrio hollisae. Next base: position 789,455 of record NZ_ADAQ01000013.1, on the reverse strand, counting down.
GGTAAACGTCCCCAGAGTCTGTAGAACTTTTTGTGGTTAAATGTTATTCAGCCCAACATGTTTTAGGTGTATCAAGGCGCTGGACTGTGGAAAGCGTCACTCGGTATCAATATTGACAATGAGATTGCAATAATAAAACAAAGGCAATGCCGGTCGCCAGCACTGCCCTTGTAACATTATTCAAAATATGAACCTAATTCAGTATCAGATCGGTATCAATCTTCCAGCAATATTTGGAGTAATGTACCATTTAGCATGGCACGTTTTACCAGTGCAAACGCGCCAAGCGTAGGTGTTGCTGACAGGCCCGCAGCGACGATTGGCAAATTTTGGTGGAAGGTGCGCAGGGATTGGTTTTCCACACAGCGCTGAATGGCAGGGAAGACCACACTTTGTGCCTCCGTAATTTCACCGGAAATCACCACCTGCTGTGGGTTAAACAGGTTAATGGTCATAGCAATCGCTTTGCCAAGGTGGTTGCCGACCTTGACTAATACCTGACGTGCTAGTTCATCGCCGGCAACTGCGGCCCTGCAAATGTCTGATACAGTCAGGTCTTTTTTGCCCTGAAGCATACTTTCGTGACCTTGAGCCAACAGTTGCTGGGCATGCTCGATGATCGCGGGGTTTGACGCGACAGTTTCCAGACAGCCGAAGTTACCGCACTGACACTTCTTTCCGAGTGGGTCAATCTGAATATGACCTATTTCACCGACATTTCGGTTGTAGCCGAGAAACACCTGACCATTCACGATGATACCTGCACCAGCACCATTGTGAACACTTACTAACAGGGTGTCGTAGTAATTTTTACTCACTCCAAAATAATGTTCAGCCAATGCCTGCCCACGGGTATCATTTCCGATAAAACATTGCACACCAAATTCATCCCGAATTAAGTCGCTGAGCGGTAATTTGTTGATCGCAATATGTGGCATGTATTCGACAATACCCGCTTCGGCGTCAACCAGGCCTGGCAGGGAGATGGAGACGGCAATAAGCTCTTTAAGTACATCCTGATTGATGGCAAGGAAGCGGTGAAGCTTGTCGATCAGCCCTTCAATCAGCGATTCTTGGTCTGGGTAGTGGAAGAGTTCATCGTGTTGTGCCAGCGGTGTGCCGGCCAAATCAAACAGTGTCAGTTCGATACGGTCACGCCCTAGCCGGACTGCCAGGGAGTGGAAAGGAGCGCTCTCGGTCGTCAGGGAGATGGCCCGACGCCCACCGGTAGAGGCCTGTTGCGCGACTTCTTTAATCAAGCCGCGCTCCAGTAACTGGCGGGTAATCTTGGTAACACTGGCTGGTGCAAGACTGCTTACATCAGCGATTTGGATTCGAGAAATCGGCCCTTGTTGGTCGATAAGTCGGTAAACGGCGGCACCGTTCAGCTGTTTTACCAGATCTACGTTACCAATTTGTCCGCCTGTCATAAATGTCCTAATTCAGTGAATATTCGCCGTTAACTACAGTCGCTTTGACATTGAAATTGCGGTCGAACACGGTCAGATTGGCGACATATCCTTCTTTGATAGCGCCAAGCTTGTCATCCACACCGATTGCCCGGGCAGGGTACAAGGTAGCCATGCGAACCGCCTCATCCAAAGCGATGCCTACATGTTCGACAGAGTTCTGTACCGCTTCAATCATGGTCAATGCCGAACCGCCAAGTGTGCCATTCTCATCAACACACTTACCATCACGGTAATATACTTTCTTGCCAACAAAAATAAAGTGATCCATGTCGGCTCCTGCAGGCGCTGCTGCGTCGGTAACCAGCACCAGCTTTTCACCTTTAAGCCTATGCGCAATGCGTATGTTTGCATAATCGACATGGAAGCCGTCAGCAATGACACCTGTGTAGACGTCGGGCGTATCGTAAATTGCGCCGACCATACCTGGTTCCCGGCCCGCGATAGGAGTCATGGCGTTGAACAGGTGCGTTGCGAAAGTAATACCGGCTTTGAAACCTTCACGAGCTTCTGCATAGCTTGCGTTGGTATGACCTGCAGAAACCACAATGCCGGCGTTTGCCAGCTTACGGATATGTTCGGCAGGGGTTAATTCAGGTGCAAGCGTGACTTTGGTTACCACGTCTGCATTGGCGGCAATAAAATCAATCATCGCATCATCAGAGCGGCGGATGTAGTCAACACTGTGAATCCCTTTCTTGGCAACGTTCAGGTAAGGACCTTCAAGGTGCAGGCCTAGTGCCTGGTGTTTATATTGTGCCTGATACTCGCGAATGGCACTGACCGAAGCCTTCATATCTTCGTCAGAAGAGGTGATCAGGGTAGGCAGAAAGCTGGTGCAGCCAGACTTAAGGTTAGCCAGATGCATTGTGCGGATGGTGTCCGCTGTCACTGCATCGTTGAACATGACGCCGCCACAACCGTTCAGCTGCAGATCGATGAAGCCTGGCGTGAGGTATGCACCGTCCAGCGAATGGGTTTCCATGCTTTCTGGCAATGCTTTTTCTGGGCAAATGTTCTGGATCAGGCCGTTATGAATGACAACAGCATGATGATCCAACATATCGCTACCGGTGAAAATACGGCAGTTTGTCAGTGCGTACATGAATACTTCCTTACCTTACAGGTTCTTGATGTTTTCTGCTTCCAGCTCTTGGAAGTACTTAACAGTCTTCACTTTCAGCTCAGCCGTTGACGGCTCATCACAAACCATCAGGGCTTTCGGGTGTAGTTGCAGAGCAGAAATTGTCCACAGGTGGTTGACAGAGCCTTCTACAGCGGCTTGCAGTGCCAGTGCTTTATTGTGACCGGTGATCAGGATCATCACTTCTTCTGCATCAAGAAGGGTACCCACACCGATGGTTAGCGCATGCTTAGGTACTTGATTGATATCGTTATCGAAGAAGCGTGAGTTTGCAATACGCGTGTCTTCGGTCAGCGTCTTGATACGGGTACGGGAAGATAAAGAAGAGGCAGGCTCATTAAAGGCAATGTGACCATCGTTCCCGACCCCACCCATGAACAGGTTTATTTTGCCATAAGATTTAATTTTTTCTTCATAGCGTTGACATTCCGCAAAGTGATCTTCCGTATTACCGTTTAACAGGTTGATATTTTTTTCTTGAATATCAATGTGATTAAAGAAATTGTTATACATGAAGCTGCGGTATGACTCTGGGTGATCTGCCGGGATGCCGCAGTATTCGTCCATATTGAAAGTGACAACGTGTTTGAAGCTTACTTCGCCCTGCTTATGAAGATTAATCAGCTGCTTGTAAGTGTTCAGAGGGGTACCGCCAGTCGGTAAGCCAAGAACAAACGGACGATCTTCGGTTGGGGAAAATTTATTAATTGAATCAATAATATATCGCGCTGACCAAAGGCCTACTTCATATGCTGTTTTTAGCGGGATAAGTCTCACGGGATACCTCTCTGTAAATTCAAACTCTGGTGATACATGATAGCGGAATTGTATCTTGGTTTTCATCATAAAATAAGTTTTATGATCGTGCTAGCAAAAAACCGGATCTCGTGGTGTTTTGAGTGACAATAATCACAATTGCATCCGTTTTAATTTGCGGGGCGAAATTAATGAAATAAACTCGTCCTGACTCATATTGGATAGTAAAAAAAGTCCCATGTTGTCATTACACATCTGAGAAAGAACCACTATAGGGGGAACAAAGGTGAATATTCTCGGTTATTTCCAAAAAGTAGGTAAAGCGTTGATGGTGCCCGTCGCCACGCTGCCTGCTGCTGCAATTTTGATGGGTGTTGGTTACTGGATTGACCCGAATGGCTGGGGTGCGAACAGTGCGCTGGCTGCATTCCTGATCAAAGCAGGCGCCGCAATCATTGATAATATGTCCTGGTTGTTCGCAGTGGGTGTTGCGTACGGCATGTCAAAAGACAAGGACGGTGCTGCGGCATTGGCTGGTCTGGTCGGTATGTATGTTGTAACAACCTTGTGTAGCCCCGGTGCGGTTGCTCAAATTGGGCTGATAGACATTTCTGCGGGTAACAATGAACTTGCATTCTCAAAGATTGCTAACCAGTTCGTTGGTATCGTTGTCGGTATCATGTCTGCGGAAATCTACAACCGTTTCTATACCGTAGAATTGCACAAAGCGCTGGCATTCTTCTCCGGTAAGCGCTTAGTGCCGATCCTTGTTTCTGTCGCGGCTATCGTGCTGTCATTTGTGCTGATGTACGTATGGCCTGTTGTTTTCTCTGCACTGGTGTCTTTTGGTGAAGCTATCACAGACTTGGGATCAGTGGGTGCAGGTATTTACGGCTTCTTTAACCGCCTTCTTATCCCTGTGGGTCTGCACCACGCACTTAATGCTGTATTCTGGTTTGACCTTGCTGGCATTAATGACCTAGGTCGTTTCTGGACACCAGGTGCACTGGAGACTGGAGAAGCAATCAAAGGTGTGACTGGTCAGTACATGGGTGGTTTCTTCCCGGTAATGATGTTTGGTCTTCCTGCCGCTGCTTTGGCTATCTACCACACTGCTAAGCCAGAGAACAAAGAAAAAGTGGCTTCAATCATGATTGCAGCAGGTTTCGCCAGCTTCTTCACAGGTGTCACCGAGCCGCTTGAATTTGCATTCTTGTTTGTTGCGCCAGTGCTGTTTGTATTGCATGCACTGTTGACGGGCTTGTCTGTATTCATTGCATCTAGCATGCAGTGGACTGCGGGCTTCGGGTTCTCAGCGGGTCTTGTCGACTTGGTACTTTCTTCCTCAAACCCCGTTGCCAACCAGTGGTACATGCTGATCGTACAAGGTCTGGTATTCTCGGTTCTGTACTACATCGTATTCCGTGTTGCTATCCAGAAGTTTAATCTGGCGACGCCTGGCCGTGAAGAAGACGAAGTAGCAACGTCAGACGTACAAGGTTCAGCAGAAACAGGTATCTTGGCACGTCAATACTTAAAAGCGCTGGGTGGTCATGACAATCTGACTAACATTGACGCTTGTATTACCCGCCTGCGCCTGACCGTGAAAGATGGTAGCCAAATCGATGAAAAAACACTGAAAGCACTGGGTGCAATGGGTGTTGTGAAACTGGGCACCAATAACCTGCAAGTTATTTTGGGTCCATTGGCGGAAATCGTTGCTGGTGAAATGAAAAAAGTCGGCACCACTGAAGATCTGTCTGACGTAAAACTGCCTTAATTTCTAAACGAATTAAGCAGTCAGAACTACCGGCCCTTATTGGGGCCGGTTTTTTTTTACTCAAATAGCGTGCAAGTGTTCAGTATTGGTTGAGTAAATAGCCATGATCGGGGATTATTGGGCATTACTTAAAATCTATCCAACCAAGGCGCTGAACAGCTGCATTTCAAGATCGCCTGGGTACAAGATCTGGATCTTCCAACGAGGTATTTTTGATGAGTGAGTCTGAGGCTCGTCCAACTAACTTTATCCGTCAAATCATCGATAAAGATTTGGCCGCTGGTGTACACAACACTGTTCACACGCGTTTTCCGCCAGAGCCAAATGGCTACCTGCACATTGGCCACGCGAAGTCGATCTGCCTGAACTTTGGTATTGCGCAAGACTACCGGGGCCAGTGCAACCTGCGCTTTGACGATACCAACCCAGAAAAAGAAGACATCGAATTCGTCGAGTCAATCAAGAATGATGTGAACTGGCTTGGCTTCCAATGGGCTGGTGAAGTTCGTTATTCGTCTGACTACTTCGACCGTCTTTACGGTTATGCGGTGGAGCTTATCGAAAAAGGTCTAGCTTATGTGGATGAACTGAGCCCTGAGCAGATCCGTGAATACCGTGGCACCCTCACTGAGCCGGGTAAACACAGTCCATACCGTGACCGCAGCGTAGAGGAAAACCTGGCGCTGTTTGAAAAGATGAAGAATGGTGAGATTGCGGAAGGCAAAGCTTGCCTGCGTGCGAAGATCGACATGGCCTCGCCATTTATGGTGATGCGTGACCCTGTTCTGTATCGTGTTCGCTTTGCCCATCACCACCAAACCGGTGACAAGTGGTGCATTTACCCGATGTATGACTTCACCCACTGTATTTCAGATGCGATTGAAGGCATTACCCACTCATTGTGTACGCTGGAATTCCAGGACAACCGTCGTCTGTATGACTGGGTGCTGGAAAACATTACGATTGACTGTCAGCCGCGTCAGTATGAGTTTAGCCGCCTGAATCTTGAATACACTGTGATGTCCAAGCGTAAGTTGAGCCAGTTGGTGAGCGAGAATCTGGTTAACGGTTGGGACGACCCACGTATGCCAACAATTTCAGGCCTGCGCCGTCGCGGCTACACACCTGCATCTATCCGTGAATTCTGTAAGCGTATTGGTGTGACCAAACAAGACAATACCATTGAGATGAGTTCGCTGGAATCTTGTGTGCGTGATGACCTGAACGAAAGTGCGCCACGCGCGATGGCAGTGTTAGATCCTATCAAGCTGGTTATCGAGAACTATGCAGAAGGCAAAGTAGAGATGCTGACTGCTCCAAACCACCCGAATAAACCAGAGATGGGTGAGCGCGAGATCCCATTCAGCCGCGAGATCTGGATTGAAGCGGAAGACTTCCGTGAAGAAGCGAACAAGAAATACAAGCGTTTAGTACTGGGTAAAGAAGTACGCCTGCGTAATGCGTATGTGGTGAAAGCTGAACGTTGCGACAAAGATGCTGATGGTAACATCACCACAGTCTACTGCACCTATGATCCAGAAACTCTGGGTAAAGACCCAGCAGATGGCCGTAAAGTAAAAGGCGTTATTCACTGGGTTTCTGCGGACGCCGGTGTTGAAGCAGAGTTTCGCCTGTATGATCGCTTGTTTACCGTACCAAACCCAGGTGCTGCAGATGACTTTGCATCAACCATTAACCCGGATTCACTGAAAGTGGTTCGTGGTTTTGTTGAACCAAGCCTGAAAGCGGCGGAAGCAGAAAAGGGTTACCAGTTTGAGCGTATGGGTTACTTCTGTGCAGACAGCAAAGACAGTAAAGCGGAAGCATTGGTGTTTAACCGCACTGTAGGCTTGCGTGATACCTGGGCAAAAATTGAAGCGAACTAATGTCTACTGAGCGAAAAAACCGGAGCCATGTGCTCCGGTTTTTTTGTCTGTGGGATTCGTAAAAACATTAAGCGTCGTGAAGGCTGGGGTCATCTTTGCAGCCGCTTTTTGTGCAGTGGCCGTAAAGATAAAGGCTGTGATTCGTCAGTCTGATATTATATTGATTTGCGATATCTCTCTGGCGCTGCTCGATCACCTCGTCCGTAAACTCGATGACTCGACCGCAGTCCAGACAAACCAAGTGGTCATGGTGGTGCTGGGTCGCCAGCTCAAACACAGATTTACCACCTTCAAAATGGTGACGGGTAACAATTCCGGCATCATCAAACTGGTTAAGTACACGGTAGACAGTTGCCAGCCCGATCTCTTCACCGATATCGATGAGCTTTTTGTAAAGGTCTTCGGCACTGATGTGTTGACAGTCCGGCTCCTGAAGAACTTCTAAGATCTTCAAGCGAGGCAGCGTTACTTTCAGTCCTGCGTCTTTCAGTGCCTTGTTATTATCTGACATCCGGTTCTTTCCTAAGTAATTGCTTTTCCCTGTGTGAGAGAACGGGGAAATTGGCAGTTAGCGTAACAAATGTGGTAAGTCGCCGCCAGTATAAAGGAACAAATATCTGACCTAATTGGTTGGTTTTGCGGCTTGTTACCGCTTTGTAAAACTGGCAGTATTGGCTGGTATGACCAGAAAAGGAATTCCAGTGTACAAATATTACAAACCCGGCATTGTCAAATTCGCCCTCAACTGCTGGCCACCTTTTTGGGGCGCGGGTATTAAAATCTTGGAAATCAGTGAAGATTTTCGTCGGGTAAAGGTTCGCTTAACGCTTAGGTGGTGGAATAAAAATGCCAACCGGACCCAGTATGGCGGCAGCATTTTTTCCATGACTGATCCCACTTACGCGTTAATGCTAATGGGGATCCTGGGCGAGAAATACTTCGTCTGGGACAAAGAAGCGGACATCAACTTTATTAAACCCGGATCTACAGATCTGTTTGCCGAGTTTGTGATTTCCGAAGAGACCATTGCTTCTATTCAACAGGCAACCGCAAATGGCGACAAAGTGTTTCCAGAGTTCATCGTGAATGTGGTTGACACCAGCGGGGAAGTAGTGAGCCGTGTCCGGCGTGTTTTGTATGTGCGCAAGAAACCTAAATACCGGGAAGGGCGTGGGGCGTCAGCGTTGCGTTGACGACAGGCACAAAAAACGCGCCTGGGCGCGTTTTTTCAAGCGGGCTTGCTTTTAGCCTTCCAGCTCCGCCAGACACATTTCTTCGTAGATTTGGTTAACCCATTTCTCTACGCGTGCTGCGGTGAGTTCAGGTTGACGATCTTCATCGATACAAAGGCCGACAAATGTCTCATCATCTACCAGTGCTTTTGACGCCTCAAACTCATAGCCTTCGGTTGGCCAATGGCCAATAATGGTGCCCCCTTTGGTTTCCACGATATCACGGATGGTACCCATCGCATCACAGAAGTATTCTGCGTAGTCTTCCTGGTCACCACAGCCAAAAATTGCAACCAATTTGGTCGAGAAATCAATTTGCTCCAGCTCTGGGAAAAAGTCATCCCAGTCACATTGTGCTTCACCGTAGTACCAGGTTGGGATGCCCAGCAAAAGCAGATCGAAGTTATCGATATCTTCTTTACTGCTCTTAGCAATGTCCTGAACGTGGACCATGTGCTTGCCCAGTTGTTTTTGAATCATCTTGGCGATAGCTTCAGTGTTACCTGTATCGCTACCAAAGAAGAGACCTACGCTCGCCATAATAGAGAATACCTACTTATTGTTAATCGAGCCGTAATATACACAGCCCAGAATCGAATGTGTAGAAGAAGGCCAGGCCTTCTTACCGTTGGAATCTTTGCCGGTGTGGCCGCTGCAAGGTTTAAATGCCTACGCCTTCCCAAAATAACTGGATCACGCCTTTAGTAATAAAACCTGCACATCCAAGAAAGAGCACCAGCCACACAATTTTGCGGCCAAACGGTGGGACCTTTCCTTCATTGAGCACATCCTTGATCGCCATGCCGATAAAAAAGAAAATACCTGCAAACAGCAGATCAAGCCCAATCTTCTCGAGCAATTCGAAGTGCTCGTACAGCATTCCCGCCTCCGTTTGGAACCCATATTTGCCGCGCACTATAGCACAAGAGAGCGTGCTCTGTTAACGCTCTGGGTGTGTTAAAAAGCGAGTGATCACACGGGCAACTGTCTCTGGCTTTTCCGCATGCAACCAGTGGCCCGTATTCGCTATCACATGGGCTTTGGCTCGGGGGAACTGGCGTTCAATGGCTTCGCGGTGTTCAGCGGAGATATAATCTGAATCTGCCCCTTTGAGGAAGAGGGTATTGCCCTCAAAAGTGCCTTTTTCTGGCCATCCAGTAATATCCTGATAATGGGTCTCCAGTGCTTGCACATTGAATCGCCAACCGAATGTTCCGTCTTCCTGTTTGGCTAAGGATTTCAGTAAAAACTGACGTACACCTGGCTCAACAATGTGTTCAGCGAGTTTCGCTTCCGCATCTTTCCTGCTCAGGATGGGTTGTGCCATTGAGGCATTCAGTCCCGGCTAAAACCGCATCATGTCGGCGGACTTTATAGTCAACGGGGGCAATGTCCATGACCACCAAATCTGCCATGTATTCGGGGTAAAGCTGTGCAAGCATCATGGCGACTTTCCCGCCCATAGAGTGACCAACAACTGACACCTTCTCCAGTTTCTGTTGGTCCATAAACACTTTCACAGCAGTCGCCTGAGACACGTAATCGACATGTTCAGAGCGTGGTGAAAGGCCGTGGTTGGGTAAATCAATTTGATAGACCTGATAATGCTCAGCCAATACCTTTGCTAATCCTCCAAGGTTATCCAGGCTGCCAAAAAGGCCGTGGATCAAGAGCAATGGTTGTCCTTGCCCCTGGATTTTGTAGTTTAGTTGCAACGCTGTTTTCTCAATTTGGGGAAGTAGAGCTTAGTATAGCGATCCTTGGAAGGACTCAAAACCTTACCTTGATCACGAAGAGCGTTATTCTCACTGAAACCAGCATCTTGAGGTGGCTCGGGTATGTCTAACTCTGTATAATCGCACCGTTGAATTGTAAACAGGACACGATGATCAAACGATGAAGACAATTGAGGTTGATGAAGAGCTATACCGGTACATTGCTAGCCAGACCCAGCATATTGGTGAAAGTGCATCGGACATTCTGCGTAGATTGCTGATGGCACCGCAGGTGGAGCAACAACCCGTTGCGACGTTGACGCCGAGCCCCCAAATGAAGGGTATCGTGGTCAGCAAAGATGCGGGAAAAAACGAGACCGTCGATCGTGTGAAAGAAATGCGCGCCTTGTTGATCTCAGATGAATTTGCGGCACAAGAGAAAGCGATCGGCCGCTTCATGCTGGTACTTTCGACCCTTTACCGCATTGATAGTCAAGCGTTTGCGGAAGCGACTGCGCTGAAAGGGCGCACCCGCGTGTATTTTGCTGACAATGAGCAAACCTTGCTTGAGAGTGGTAAAACCACCAAGCCTAAGCACATTCCAGGTACGCCTTTTTGGGTTATCACCAATACCAATACGGGACGTAAACGCCAGATGGTCGAGCAACTGATGACCAAAATGAATTTTAGTAGCGATATCACAGAAAAAGTGGTTGGTGAGATCTGAGCCTATTGCTTGGTAGTCTCAAAAAGAATCGAGAGGCCTTGTCACTGACGGGCCTTAATTGTATCTAGGGTTATACCCAAACAACTACCTCAGGTTCTTTGGGGATGCAGACCCTGACCGCTGAGCGAATATTCAGCAAATCCCATGCTTCTCAGCGGATTAATGTTAAAAACATTTAGAAAGGATGCGAGTCAATGGCAAGCCATGAACGCGCTGGGCAACGCGCTCAGCAACAAGACCTCTACAATATTCCTCTATTGGTGTCGAATTATTTCCAGCTGACGCCTGATCCGGCCAATCCCGCACACAAGGTCGAGTTTGGGACGTCCGGTCACCGGGGCTGTGCAGATAAAGCAACGTTTAACCAACACCATATTATGGCAATTGCCCAGGCTATTGCAGACGTACGTGCCGAGAAAGGGATCACCGGCCCCCTGTTTGTCGGTAAAGATACCCACGCCCTGTCAGAGCCGGCTTTCTGCTCTGTCGTGGAAGTGCTGGTGGCAAATGGTATTACTGTTATTGTCCAACAAGAGGGGGGGTACACACCAACACCTGGAATTTCCCACGCAATTCTGACGTATAACAGAAACAATGCCCAAAAGGCTGATGGTATTGTGATCACCCCTTCTCACAATCCGCCTCAAGATGGTGGAATTAAATATAATCCGCCTCATGGTGGCCCGGCGGAAGGTGATATTACTAAGGCTATCGAACAACGTGCCAATACATTGATTGCGGAAGGTCTGGCGGGTGTACGTCGTATGGCATTTGCTGACGCGATAGCAAGTGATGACTTCATCGAAAAAGATTTAGTGATGCCGTATGTTGAAGATCTGGCATCAGTCGTTGATATGGATGCAATCAAGAAGGCTGGTTTGCGTATTGGCGTCGATCCGTTAGGAGGATCAGGCATTGATTATTGGAAGGCGATTGCATCGCACTTTGATCTTAATATCACCTTGGTCAACGACGATGTCGACCCCTCTTTCCGATTTATGTCGCTGGATAAAGATGGCGTTATTCGCATGGACTGCTCATCGCCTTCAGCGATGGCAGGACTTTTGGCTTACAAAGACCAATACGATCTGGCGTTTGGTAATGATCCGGACTTCGATCGCCACGGTATCGTGACACCCACTGGTTTAATGAACCCGAACCATTATCTGGCCGTGTGTATTGATTACCTGTACCAACACCGCCCCCAATGGCGGGCTGATGTGGGTGTGGGTAAAACCTTGGTGTCGAGCGCAATCATCGACAAAGTGGTTGAAAGTCTTGGGCGCAAACTGTGTGAAGTGCCTGTCGGTTTTAAATGGTTTGTTGATGGACTGTATTCCGGTGACATTGGCTTTGGTGGCGAGGAAAGTGCAGGTGCCTCTTTCCTGCGCATGGATGGTACTGCCTGGACGACGGACAAAGACGGTATTCTGCTTTGCCTGTTGGCTGCGGAAATCACTGCGGTGACAGGTAAAAACCCACAGCAATACTATGATGAGCTCGTTGCGAAATTTGGTGCATCCAGTTACGCACGCCTGCAAGCCCCTGCAAATGGTGAACAGAAAGCCGTGCTGAGCAAGCTTTCTGCTGACATGGTGACGGCAGATACGTTGGCAGGCGATCCGATCACGGCGAAGCTGACCCATGCTCCGGGCAACGGTCAGCCGATTGGTGGTCTGAAAGTGACCACGGAATTTGGCTGGTTTGCGGCACGTCCTTCCGGTACGGAAGACATCTATAAAATTTACTGTGAGAGCTTCAAAGGTGATGAACACCTGGCCCTGATCCAAGACGAAGCACAGCGTATTGTCAGTGATGTGTTCAGGGCTGCGGGTCTGTAAGTCATCCCTGTATTGTTAAAGTAAGCCACCGAAAACAGGTGGCTTACTTATTGGGTGGATCTAACAGGAAGGCCAGCTTTCTGGTACGACAAACCACCGTTTGTTGCTTTCGTCTATAAGATGTACGGCGCGAGTCAGCGTGTCCGAGAGGGTAAAGACGGGGAGCGTTTCAATACAAGGCGATGTTATCCATTGGTTACGGCCCAGCACGTAAAAATCCTTATCCTCAGGCAATTGGTGTGGCCAGCACCAATTGCCAGTCATCCGGGCTGTGTTTAGATTTTGCGGTGTTGGCATACCTGCGTTGGAGAGAAAAGGGTTAATGTATAATCTGCCTTGCAGCAACAACCGTCGCTTTGTAATCGGGAATTGAGGATATTGGCGTCGATATTCAGCAGTGCTGGAAAGCATCAGCTGATGGCTTGACATTTTATGGTACTTCTTTGCCAGTGTATCTTTTGCGTTTGGTCCTCGCCACTCTCCTTCAACGCTGAGGTAAAATTTAATGGCCACTTCCCAGTGTTCGATTTCCCCGCAAGCATTTTCAACCACAAAATCTATCGCACCAAGCGTCTGTCTTTCCCTTTCAACCTGTAGCTCCTCTGCCAGCAGTTGGTAGCGGATACTTTGTTTTAAGCATTGCTTGATCAACCATTGATAGTAAAAGCCAATCCGGTGACTCCCTTCATAGCAAGGGAAGCTGTCGAAGGACAAAGAAGACCAAAAGTCGGAAGAAACGGTGAAAACCTGCTTCTGTGAAAGAATGTCTGAGGTGGTTTGAATCCAAGCCACATCTCGAGCGACCTGCGCATTGTTTGCAAACATCATTTACCTTTTTTAGTGGTGCTTGGGAAGCATATAGCAAATACGGTTCACCTGCACTGCCAGGGTAGGTAGAATGGAGAAAAATCTCCTATAGATTCAGGAAGAATAATGAACAACTTCGAGCTCGAAGCGATTTTAAATGACTATCTCAAACCTTTTGCAATCAAAGACTACTGCCCGAATGGGATGCAAGTAGAAGGTAAAGCGAACGTCAGGAAAATCGTGACAGGTGTAACGGCTTCACAGGCACTGATTGATTCGGCAATTGCACAGGGGGCTGATGCTTTGTTGGTGCATCATGGCTATTTCTGGCGTGGAGAGCCTGAGCCGCTTAAAGGGATGAAATTCAAACGTATCAAGGCATTGATTGAACATGGCATTAACCTCTATGCCTATCACTTGCCGTTGGATATTCACCCTGACGTTGGCAACAATGCGCAGTTAGCGAAACTATTAGGTATTGAACAGTTTGGTGGCTTGGAAGACGGAAATCCAAACTCTGTTGCCGTATGGGGAGAGCTGCCGGAAGCCATGTCAGCAAAAGCGTTCAGCGAATTGCTGAGCACCAGGTTAAAACGTGCGCCACTACATATTGACGGTGGTTTGGCTAAACCCATCAAGAAAGTAGGGTGGTGCACAGGTGGTGGTCAGGACTTTATTGATTTGGCCGCCAGCAAGGGAATGGATGCGTTTATATCTGGCGAGATTTCTGAACGGACAACCTATTCAGCGAGGGAACAGGGCATTCACTATTTCAGTGCTGGCCACCACGCGACAGAGCGGTATGGTGTAAAAGCACTGGGCGACTGGCTCGCGAACGAGCATGGGTTTGATGTCACGTTCATTGATATTGATAATCCTGTTTAGGACGCAGACAGCAAGCATAAAAAAACGCCGCGAAGCGGCGTTTCCATTAGGTAAACCTAAATTACTCACGATTTTTCAAAGGTTTGAAATCGCGCTTATCGTAGCCGGTGTACAATTGGCGTGGACGACCAATGCGGTTTTGTGGGTCGCCATGCATTTCATTCCAGTGGGCAATCCAACCGATAGTGCGGGACATCGCGAAAATCACGGTGAACATTGACACTGGGATACCAATAGCTTTCAGGATGATACCGGAGTAGAAATCCACGTTCGGATAGAGTTTCTTCTCGATGAAGTAAGGGTCAGAAAGGGCGATTCTTTCCAGCTCCATGGCAACATCCAGTAGTGGATCATTGATCTTCAGTTCATCAAGCACTTCGTGACAGGCTTCGTTCATCACCGTTGCTCGAGGGTCATAGTTTTTGTAAACGCGGTGACCGAAACCCATGAGACGGAATGGATCGTCCTTGTCTTTCGCACGCTCAATGAACTCTGGAATATTCTCTACTGAGCCGATTTCTTCCAGCATCTTCAAGCAGGCTTCGTTAGCACCACCGTGTGCAGGCCCCCACAAAGAGGCGATACCTGCAGCAATACATGCAAATGGGTTTGCACCGGACGATCCCGCCAGACGGACGGTAGACGTTGAAGCATTTTGCTCGTGGTCAGCGTGTAACGTAAAGATCTTGTCCATCGCACGGGCAACAACGGGATTGACTTCATACTCTTCCGCTGGTGTTGCAAACATCATGTGCAGGAAGTTTTCAGCATAATCCAGATCATTGCGTGGATAGATGAACGGTTGTCCGATCGAATATTTGTAACACATTGCTGCCAGTGTAGGCATCTTTGACAGAAGACGGAACGCAGTGATTTCACGGTGCGTGTCGTTGTTGATGTCGAGAGAATCGTGATAAAACGCAGCAAGTGCGCCTACCACTCCCACCATCACAGCCATCGGGTGCGCGTCACGGCGGAACCCATGGAAAAAGCTCGCGATCTGTTCGTGAACCATGGTGTGGCGAGTGACAATACGACGGAATTCTTCGTATTGTTTACGGGTTGGGGCTTCACCATATAGCAGGATGTAACAAACTTCCAAATAGTCAGCGTTATTGGCTAATTGATCAATCGGGTAGCCACGGTGCAATAAAACGCCAGCTTCGCCATCAATGTATGTAATTTGTGATTCACACGACGCTGTTGCAACGAAACCTGGGTCAAACGTAAAAAAGCCGTTTGCGCCCAATGCACGTACATCGATCACTTCCGGACCGACAGTGCCCCCTTTGATCGGCAGTTCGATAGGTGCTTTCCCTTCAATGTGTAGGGTAGCTTTCTTCTCTGCCATAACATTCTCCTTTGTTTTTTATAATCCTATCCCGGATACGGACCACGTTGTTGTACCGATCGCTGCATAAGATGTCAATTTGCAGAAGTGAACTTTGTCGGGTCTGCGCAAGTATCAAAAAACTGTACGCGTTAAGTTAATGCTCTGTTTCGGGATTTCCGTCAATTTTATTGGTTTGTGTTTAAATGTTACGGGGCATATACTCTGCGGCAGGTCTCTGGATATTACATAAAGCCGGAGCGTTTCGGGGCTCAAATCGATATTTTCTTTGCGAATTTCATTGCTTGAACTGCAGTTAATAGCAGTGGCACGTGAAATCGTATTATTAGATGTTGTAGGTCTGATGCTCCGATGCTTTGGCGGGATGTGATGCCAGGGAATGTAATAACAATAATTTGCTCAATGGAGCTGAGTGGGCCATATCGTGAAAGTAAAAAAGTCAAGACCGGTAAACCTCGACCTTCAGACCATTCGCTTCCCCATCACAGCGATAGCGTCTATTACGCACCGTGTGTCGGGTGTCATCACCTTCATTTCGGTAGCCATCCTCCTCTGGCTGTTAAGCCTGTCCCTGTCATCCCCAAGTGGCTTTGAAGCCGCGTCAGACATCGTAAACAGTTTCTTCGCCAAGTTTGTCCTATGGGGCATTTTGACGGCGCTTGCCTATCACATTGTTGGCGGCATCCGCCACCTGTTGATGGATATGGGCCATTTTGAAGAACTGGAAAGTGGTTCGCAGAGTGCGAAAGTGGGTTTCATTATCACTGCGGTGCTGTCTGTTTTAGCGGGGATTTTAGTATGGTAGGACACGTATCTTCATTCGGCAGAAACGGGGTCCATGACTGGATTTTACTCCGTGCAACTGCCATCATCATGACGCTTTACACCCTCTACATTGTGGGCTTTTTTGCGTTTGGCCCTGAATTGACATATCAGAACTGGATAGCGTTTTGGGGACAAACAAGCAACAAAGTTTTCACCATGTTGGCGCTGGTTTGCGTACTTATACACGCTTGGATAGGTATGTGGCAGGTTTTGACAGATTATATCAAGCCAACCGTACTGCGAATGCTCATGCAGTTTGGCATTGTGGCGCTGCTGTTTGTCTATCTGTTAACTGGCTTTTTTGTTTTGTGGGGTGTGTAAGTGAGTATTCCAGTAAGAGAGTTCGACGCAATTGTTATCGGTGCGGGTGGTGCAGGCATGCGCGCGGCACTGCAAATTTCTGAGCAGGGCTTATCGTGTGCGCTGCTGTCTAAAGTATTTCCGACCCGTTCCCATACAGTATCTGCCCAAGGTGGCATTACTGTTGCTCTGGGTAATTCCCACGAGGATAACTGGGAATGGCACATGTATGACACTGTAAAAGGGTCAGATTACATCGGTGACCAAAATGCGATTGAGTACATGTGTAAAACAGGCCCTCAGTCCATTATCGAACTTGAGAAAATGGGCTTGCCATTCTCCCGCTTTGAAAACGGTTCTATCTATCAACGTCCATTCGGTGGTCAGTCAAAAGCGTTTGGCGGCGAGCAAGCTGCACGTACCGCAGCGGCGGCTGACCGTACAGGCCACGCGCTGCTTCATACCCTGTACCAACAGAATATCAAAAACAAAACCACCATCTTCTCTGAGTGGTACGCACTGGATCTGGTGAAAAACCAGGATGGTGCAGTAGTCGGTGCAACGGCGATGGACATGGAAAGCGGCGAGATCTGCTACTTCAAAGCCAAGGCAACGGTGCTGGCGACAGGCGGCGCAGGCCGTATTTACCAATCCACGACAAACGCACATATCAACACAGGTGACGGTGTGGGTATGGCATTGCGTGCAGGTGTACCAATGCAAGACATGGAAATGTGGCAGTTCCACCCAACCGGCATTGCCGGTGCCGGTGTACTGGTTACTGAAGGTTGCCGTGGTGAAGGTGGTTATCTGCTGAATAAAGACGGCGAGCGCTTCATGGAGCGCTATGCACCAAATGCCAAAGATCTCGCAGGCCGCGATGTTGTTGCGCGTTCTATGATGGTCGAAATCCGTGAAGGTCGCGGTTGCGATGGCCCTTGGGGTCCACACATTAAACTGAAACTGGATCACTTAGGCAAAGACGTACTCGAAGCACGTCTGCCGGGTATTCTTGAGCTGTCACGTACATTTGCACATGTTGACCCAATCAAAGAGCCAATTCCAGTTATCCCAACCTGTCACTACATGATGGGTGGTGTCCCAACACAGGTGTCTGGACAGGCGATCAAGCAAGACGCCAACGGCAATGATGTGGAAGTACAGGGCCTGTTTGCCTGTGGTGAAATCGCAAGCGTTTCTGTCCATGGTGCAAACCGTCTGGGTGGTAACTCGCTGCTTGACCTTGTTGTATTCGGTCGCGCGACCGGTCTGCACTTGGGTGAAACCTTGGCAGCGCAGGTTGAAGCGCGTGATGCGTCTGAGTCTGATATTGAAGCATCTCTGGCGCGTGTTAATCGCTGGAATTCAACCCAGAAGGGTGAAGATCCGGTTCAAATTCGTAAAGACCTCCAGTCCTGCATGCAGAACAATTTCTCGGTATTCCGCGAAGGTGATGCAATGGCGAAAGGTCTGGAAGAGCTGAAAGTTATTCGTGAGCGTCTGAAAGAAGCACGTCTGGATGACACCTCCTCAGAATTCAATACACAGCGCATTGAGTGCCTGGAGTTGGATAACCTGATGGAAACCGCATTCTCTACCGCAGTCGCAGCAAACTACCGCACAGAAAGCCGTGGTGCACATGCCCGCTTTGATTACCAAGAGCGTGATGATGAAAACTGGCTGTGCCACACCATCTACAACCCGGAAACAGAGTCGATGTCCAAGCGTGATGTCAACATGACACCTGTTCATCGTGAAGCTTTCCCGCCGAAAGCGCGTACTTACTAAGGGAGGTAGAAGATTATGAAACTGAACTTTTCTGTATATCGTTACAACCCGGACGTTGATGACGCGCCACACATGAAGGGCTACACCTTGGAAGTGCCTGATGGCTCGGACATGATGGTGCTGGATGCATTGATCCTGCTGAAAGAGCAAGATCCAACACTGGCCTTTCGTCGCTCTTGCCGTGAAGGGGTATGTGGTTCAGACGGCATCAACATGAACGGCAAAAACGGATTGGCGTGTATTACACCACTGTCAGCACTGATGACTGACCAGTCGAGTATCGTGATCCGTCCGCTACCGGGGTTGCCGGTAGTGCGTGATCTGATTATTGATATGAGCCAGTTCTACCAAAACTATGAGCGTGTGAAACCGTATCTCATCAATGACAGTGCACCGCCTGCGCGCGAAAACTTGCAATCGCCGGATGATCGTGCGCATCTTGACGGTCTCTATGAGTGTATCATGTGTGCATGTTGCAGCACGTCTTGCCCGTCTTTCTGGTGGAACCCAGATAAGTTTGTTGGGCCGGCTGGTCTGCTTGCTGCATATCGTTGGCTGATTGACAGCCGTGATACCGCAACAGACGAGCGTTTATCAGATCTGGACGACGCTTTTAGTGTTTTCCGTTGCCATAGCATCATGAACTGTGTAAATGTTTGTCCTAAAGGGCTAAATCCTACGAAAGCAATCGGCCATATTCGTTCAATGCTGCTTAAACGCGCAGTGTAATATCGGCCTCTGTACACCTACATACTTTAAAATTTAAGCTCCCTGTCATGGGAGCTTAAAAGGAACGCCGGTTAACCCCCGGTCGTAGCAACATAAAAAACTAAGTGGTTAAGGGATAACAATGCAAAATGGCGTGATGAAGGCTTGGATTGAGTCTTCTCATTTGGCTGGCGCCAATGCAACTTACGTAGAAGACCTCTACGAACTGTACCTCAGTGACCCCGAGTCTGTAGATAGCGAATGGCGAGCAGTGTTTGATGGACTGCCCGTCGTGAATGGCAACGCAACCGAGCAACCCCACTCAAGAGTTCGTGAATATTTCCGCAGGCTTGCTACCGAGACAGCGCATTTCAGTGCATCAGTCAGTGATCCGGACGTCGACGCGAAGCAGGTAAAAGTTCTTCAACTTATTAACGCCTACCGTTTCCGTGGACACCAACAAGCAAACCTGGACCCTCTAGGTCTTTGGCAGCGTGAGCGTGTGCCTGATCTGGACCCGTCTTTCCATAATCTTAACGAAGATGACTTTCAGGAGTCATTCAACGTAGGTTCTTTTGCCATCGGGCAAGAGAGCATGAAACTTGCCGACCTCTACGAAGCGTTGAAAAAAACCTATTGTGGTTCAATTGGCGCAGAATACATGCACATTACCAACACAGAAGAAAAGCGCTGGATTCAGCAGCGTCTTGAATCTGTGGTTGGCCAACCGCAGTTCTCCAATGAAGAAAAAATCACTCTGTTGGAAGAACTGACTGCCGCAGAAGGCCTTGAGCGTTATCTGGGGGCGAAGTTCCCAGGCGCCAAGCGATTCTCTCTGGAAGGTGGTGATGCGCTGATCCCGATGGTGAAAGAAGTGATTCGTCACTCTGGCACTCAAGGTGTGCGTGAAGTGGTTGTCGGTATGGCACACCGTGGCCGTTTGAACATGCTGGTCAACGTGCTCGGTAAAAAGCCTTCTGAACTGTTCGACGAATTTGCGGGTAAACACGGTGAATCCTGGGGTACCGGTGATGTGAAATATCACCAGGGTTTCTCAAGTGATTTCGCCACCCCGGGCGGTGATGTTCACCTCGTTCTGGCATTCAACCCGTCACACCTGGAAATTGTTAATCCAGTGGTTATGGGCTCTGTTCGTGCCCGTCAGGATCGCCTTGGAGATAAAGATGGTTCGATGGTTCTGCCTATCACCATCCATGGTGACTCCGCGATTGCTGGCCAAGGCGTGGTACAAGAGACGTTTAACATGTCTCAGGCCCGTGGCTACAAGGTTGGCGGAACCGTTCGTATCGTGGTGAATAACCAGGTCGGTTTTACCACGTCGAACCCGAATGATACCCGTTCGACCCAATACTGTACTGACATCGCCAAAATGGTTCAGGCACCTATTTTCCACGTTAATGCCGATGATCCGGAAGCGGTGGCATTTGTTGCGCGTCTGGCGATTGATTACCGCAATGAATTTAAACGCGATGTGGTGATTGATCTGGTCTGTTACCGTCGCCATGGTCACAACGAAGCTGACGAGCCAAATGCAACGCAGCCTCTGATGTACCAGAAGATCAAAAAGCACCCGACGCCGCGCAAGCTATACGCTGACGTTTTGGCTGACAAAGGTGTTGCGGATATCGAAAAAGCCACTGAACTGGTGAATGGCTATCGCGATGCGCTCGACCACGGTGAGATTGTGGTGAAAGAGTATCGCCCAATGGCACTGCACTCAGTCGATTGGTCGCCTTATCTGGGGCATGATTGGACTGCGGAGTGGCCAAATAAGTTCGACAAACAACGCTTGGTTGAGCTGGGTAAGCGCCTTTGCGCCTACCCGGAAAGCCACAAGCTGCACAGCCGTGTCAATAAGCTTTACAACGATCGCCTTGCCATGGCAAATGGTGAGAAACCGTTGGACTGGGGGATGGCAGAAACGCTGGCTTACGCAACCATTGTTGATGAAGGCAAACGCATCCGCATTACAGGCCAGGATTCAGGGCGGGGCACGTTCTTCCATCGTCATGCTGTCTTGCACAACCAGAATGATGCGAGCACTTACGTTCCACTGAGCAATATCCATGACAAACAGGGGCCATTCCAGGTATTTGACTCTGTGTTGTCAGAAGAAGCGGTACTGGCGTTTGAATATGGTTACGCAACGGCTGAGCCGGGTGGTCTGACGGTATGGGAAGCACAGTTTGGTGACTTTGCCAACGGTGCCCAAGTGGTGATCGATCAGTTCATCAGCTCTGGTGAGCAAAAATGGGGCCGTATGTGTGGCTTGACCATGTTGCTGCCACACGGTTACGAAGGCCAGGGCCCAGAGCATTCCTCTGCGCGTCTTGAGCGCTACTTGCAACTGTGCGCTGAACAGAACATGCAGGTGGTTGTGCCTTCTACACCGGCGCAGGTTTACCACATGCTGCGTCGTCAGGTATTCCGCCCAATGCGTCGCCCTCTGATTGTGATGTCGCCGAAGTCCCTGCTTCGACATCCGTTGTGTACATCAACACTGGATGAATTGGCAGACGGTAACTTCCAGCCAGCGATTGGAGAGATTGACGAGCTGGATCCTAAAGCGGTCAAGCGTGTGGTGATGTGTTCCGGTAAGGTTTACTTCGATCTTCTGGAAGCACGCCGCAAAGAAGAAATTACAGATGTCGCCATTATTCGTATCGAGCAGCTGTACCCCTTCCCGAAAGAAGATGTGCAGGCTGTGATCAGCGAATATGTCAATGCCAAAGACTTTGTCTGGTGTCAGGAAGAGCCTCAAAACCAGGGCGCCTGGTACAGCAGCCAGCACAATTTCCGCTTGGCCATTCCGGCTGACGCTACGTTGAGTTATGCAGGCCGTGCGGCTTCTGCGTCTCCGGCGGTAGGTTATATGTCGGTACATTTGAAACAACAAAAAGCGTTAATTGAAGACGCGCTTACTCTGAATTAAGAACTAGAAAGCTAAGGAATTAAACGAAATGACAATCGAAATTCTGGTTCCCGACCTACCTGAATCTGTTGCAGATGCGACAGTGGCGACATGGCACAAACAACCCGGTGATGCGGTTAGCCGTGACGAAGTGCTGGTTGATATTGAAACGGACAAAGTGGTGCTGGAAGTGCCTGCACCAGATGACGGCATATTGGAAGCCATCATTGAAGAAGAAGGTGCGACGGTTTTGTCTAAGCAGTTGCTCGCGAAGATTAAGCCAGGAGCGGTTGCCGGTGAACCAACGCAAGATGCGCCAGCATCCTCTGAGGCGTCACCAGACAAACGCCACACTGCATCACTGACTGAAGAGTCTAACGATGCGCTGAGCCCAGCAGTTCGTCGTCTTCTGGCTGAAAATGACCTGACACCTGATCAGATTAAAGGCACTGGCGTTGGTGGTCGTATCACCCGTGAAGATGTGGATGGCTTCCTGAAAAATGGCGGAGCGAAAGCGGCACCTGCACCGGTTGCGGCGAAAGAAGAAACGCCAGCCTTGGGTCATCGCAGTGAAAAACGTGTTCCTATGACACGCCTGCGTAAACGCGTCGCTGAACGTCTGCTGGAAGCGAAAAACAGCACCGCAATGCTGACTACGTTTAACGAAGTCAACATGAAACCAATCATGGACATTCGTAAGCAATACAAAGATGTGTTCGAAGAGCGCCACGGCATCCGTCTGGGCTTTATGTCTTTCTATGTGAAAGCGGTTGTTGAAGCACTGAAACGTTACCCAGAGGTGAATGCGTCTATCGACGGTGATGACATCGTTTATCACAACTTCTTTGATGTCAGCATGGCAGTTTCAACGCCTCGTGGTCTGGTTACGCCAGTACTGCGTGACTGCGACCGCCTGAGCCTGGCTGAGATCGAGAAAGGAATCAAAGAGCTGGCTATCAAAGGCCGTGATGGAAAGCTGACGGTTGAAGAGCTGACCGGCGGTAACTTCACTATCACCAACGGTGGTGTATTTGGTTCTCTGATGTCGACGCCGATTATCAACCCACCACAAGCTGCTATTTTGGGTATGCACAAGATTCAGGAGCGCCCAATGGCCGTGGATGGCAAGGTTGAAATCCTGCCAATGATGTACCTTGCCCTTTCTTATGACCACCGACTGATCGACGGACGTGAGTCTGTTGGCTTTCTGGTGACAGTGAAAGAGCTTTTAGAAGACCCAACACGTCTGCTGCTTGACGTATAATTTTGCAGCCCGGCATCTGTCGGTCAACAGGGGGCTGGAGCCCCCTGTGTGGAAAGCAAAACAAACTTATAACACGGAAATAAACACGGATAGAACATCATGAATCTGCACGAATATCAGTCGAAACAGCTGTTTGCTGAATACGGGCTGCCAGTATCCGAAGGGTACGCCTGTGATACTCCTCAAGAAGCCGCAGAAGCTGCTGACAAACTGGGTGGCGACAAATGGGTCGTAAAATGTCAGGTACACGCCGGTGGCCGCGGTAAAGCGGGCGGTGTAAAGCTGGTTAGCACCAAAGAAGAAATCAAAGAATTCGCGCAAAAGTGGTTAGGAAAAAATCTGGTCACTTACCAGACAGATGCCAACGGCCAACCTGTTAGCAAAATTCTGGTTGAAGAATGTACTGATATCGCCCAGGAATTGTATCTGGGTGCAGTGGTTGACCGCGGTTCACGTCGCGTGGTTTTCATGGCATCGACTGAAGGTGGTGTGGAAATTGAAAAAGTGGCAGAGGAAACACCTGAACTTATTCACAAAGCTGCGATCGATCCTCTGGTAGGTCCTCAGCCTTATCAAGGTCGCCAGCTTGCATTTAAACTGGGTCTGAAAGGTGACCAAGTTAAACAGTTCACCAAGATTTTCATGGGGATTGCGACACTGTTTATCGAGCGCGATGTGGCGCTGGTGGAAGTGAATCCATTGGTGATCACTGAGCAGGGCAACCTGCATTGTCTGGATGCCAAGCTGTCTATCGACAGTAATGCGGTATATCGCCAGCCTAAAATCCGTGAAATGCACGATCCTTCACAGGATGATCCACGCGAAGCGCACGCAGCACAGTGGGAACTGAACTACGTCGCACTGGATGGCAGCATCGGTTGTATGGTTAACGGTGCGGGTCTGGCCATGGGTACCATGGACATCGTAAACCTACACGGTGGCAGTCCTGCAAACTTCCTGGATGTCGGTGGTGGCGCAACAAAAGAGCGTGTCACTGAAGCATTCAAGATTATTCTCTCTGACGACAATGTAAAAGCAGTTCTGGTGAACATCTTTGGCGGCATCGTGCGCTGTGACCTGATTGCAGATGGCATCATTGGTGCGGTTGAAGAAGTTGGCGTTAAGGTCCCGGTTGTTGTTCGCCTTGAAGGTAACAACGCTGAACTTGGTGCGAAGAAACTGGCTGAGTCAGGCCTGAACATTATTGCTGCGACCTCACTGACTGAAGCAGCAGAGAAAGTTGTTGCTGCAGCGGAGGGTAAATAATGTCTGTTTTGATCAACAAAGATACCAAAGTAATCTGTCAGGGCTTTACCGGTGGTCAGGGGACTTTCCACTCAGAGCAAGCGATTGAGTACGGAACGCAGATGGTTGGTGGTGTATCACCAGGCAAAGGTGGCACAACACACCTTGGTCTGCCTGTGTTTAACACTGTTGCAGAAGCGGTAGAAGCGACCGGCGCAACGGCAACCGTTATCTACGTACCGGCTCCTTTCTGCAAAGATGCGATTCTGGAAGCGATTGATGCAGGGATTGAGCTGATTGTGACTATCACTGAAGGTATTCCTACACTGGATATGCTGGAAGTGAAAGTGAAGCTGGATGAAGCGGGTGTTCGCATGATCGGGCCAAACTGCCCAGGCGTTATTACTCCGGGCGAATGT
Organism: Grimontia hollisae CIP 101886; assembly: GCF_000176515.1. Taxonomy (GTDB): domain Bacteria; phylum Pseudomonadota; class Gammaproteobacteria; order Enterobacterales; family Vibrionaceae; genus Enterovibrio; species Enterovibrio hollisae. The sequence goes on along the minus strand of NZ_ADAQ01000013.1, from coordinate 764,381 downwards.
AAGATTGGTATCATGCCAGGCCACATTCACAAGCCGGGTAAAGTGGGCATTGTTTCCCGTTCAGGCACCCTGACTTATGAAGCAGTTAAGCAAACCACTGATGAAGGCTTCGGCCAGTCTACTTGTGTTGGTATCGGTGGTGACCCAATCCCAGGCTCTAATTTCATCGACATCCTGAAAATGTTCGAAGAAGACCCACAGACTGAAGCGATTGTGATGATCGGTGAAATCGGTGGTACGGCTGAAGAAGAAGCAGCGGCATTCATCAAAGAAAATGTCACTAAACCCGTTGTTTCTTACATCGCTGGTGTGACTGCGCCTCCAGGTAAGCGTATGGGTCACGCAGGTGCGATCATCTCAGGGGGTAAAGGCACAGCAGAAGACAAGTTTGCTGCGCTTGAAGCCGCTGGTGTCACGACGGTTAAGAGTTTGGCTGACATTGGTAAAGCACTACGCTCCCGCACAGGTTGGTAAGTAACAGCCTGACGAAAAAAACCGCTCAATCGAGCGGTTTTTTATACGCAAATTTTACTATTCAGTTTGCCGGTAAAACTGGCTGAGAAAGAAAAGTACAGCGGCAGCCACAACAACAGATGGTCCGGCTGGGGTATCTTTAAACCAGGAAAGCGCAATACCACCGAGCACAGCGAGCACCCCGATACCGCTGGCGAACATTGCCATTTGCTCCGGGCTTCTTGAAAACCGGCGCGCAGTGGCGGCAGGAATAATCATCAGGGAAGTAATGATAAGGGCTCCGACAAACTTCATCGCTACTGCGATCACCACACCCACCAACAACATCAGGATCAGTTTCAGTCTGTCGACATTGTAGCCATCGACCCGTGCCATTTCTTCATCGACAGTAATGGCAAGAAGGGGATTCCACAGTCGGTAGATAGCCGCGAGCACCAACGCACATCCAACAGCAATCCAGCCAACATCAGGACCGCTGACTGACAGGAGATCGCCGAACAGATAAGCCATCAGATCGACACGCAAATCATCCACAAAGCTGATAGTGACTAAACCAAGAGACAGTGATGTGTGGGCGATAATGCCTAAAAGCGTATCTGTAGAGACATTGCTTTTTCGCTGTAGGCTCACCAACAAAATAGCCATCACGACACAGGTAAGAATCAACGCCATATTGAGGTTAACTTGCAGCATAAAGCCTAGCGTAAGCCCGAGCAAAGAGCCGTGAGCCAGAGTATCCCCGAAATAAGCCATTTTACGCCACACAACAAATGAACCCAGAGGACCAACCGTTGCCGCAATCAAGATGCCGGCAACCAATGGGATGGCAATAAACTCAAACATTGTGTTGGCCTCCATGTTGGCAAGGCCCAACTAAGCTGCCTGATAAGTCATGGTCATGATTGTGTTGGTGATGATACAGCGCGAGCTGTTCACTTTCTCTTCGGCCAAACAAGGCGACATACTCAGGATGGGAAGAGATCGCTTCCGGTTCACCTGAACAGCAGACATGGTGTTGGAGACAAATCACCTCATCGGTTTTGGCCATGACAAGATGAAGATCGTGGGAGACCATCAGGATCCCGCATTTCAATTTTTCTTTCAACGTAGAAATCAATCTATAAAGTTCAAGTTGCCCTGACACATCAACACCTTGTACAGGTTCATCCAAAACCAAAAGCTCGGGTTTTTTCAGCACAGCACTTGCCAGCAGTATACGCTGGCACTCCCCGCCGGATAAGGTATGCATGTTGGCATGTAGAAGCTTTCTGGCACCGACCAGAGTCAATGCATCTTCGATATCTTGTCGGCTCACCCCCGGAGAAAGCTTCAAGAAACGTTCAACATTCAAGGGAAGACTTTCATTGAGTTTCAGCTTTTGCGGGACATAACCAATTTTTAATCCTTTACGTTTCTCAACAGTGCCTTTTGTTGGGCAGGTTAAGCCGATCACGGCTTTAACTAGCGTGGATTTTCCTGCACCATTTGGGCCGATCAGCGTGATGATTTTGTCCCTTTCTATCTTGATAGAAACGTTATCGAGTACATTCCGGCCGTCATAGACGACGGTAACGTTGTTGAGTGTGACAAGTACTGAGGACATATTTTGAACGAACAGTTTAAAAATGAAATGTTATAATATAACATTTCTTGCCTGATTAAAATTCTATATGCCGGACAACGAGATGATGAGTCGTACAAAGACGTTTATTATTGCCCTGTCGTTACTCCTTCCACTTTCAGCAGTCGCAAAGCCACACCTGGTTACCACGATCAAACCACTTGGCCTTATTGCCAGCGATATTGCCGGAAATTATGCCGAGGTAGATATTCTGTTGCCAGACCGTGCATCGCCCCATGATTATGCCCTTAAGCCTTCAGATATCAAGCGGCTTAACGAGGCTGATGCAGTGTTTTGGGTTGGACCGGAAGTGGAGTTATTTCTTGAAAAAGTGATAGCTGGGAAGAACCATTCGGTCCAGTTAACGGCCTACCCGGGGATGCCAGTACGCTATTTTGATGAAAGTATACACGGCCATGATGACCACAGCCATCATGGGCACAGCCATGAAGGTATTGATGGGCATATTTGGCTTGGGCCTAATCAAAGTGTGGTGATTGCAAAAGCGGTGAAAGATACGCTCATCAAGCTTGATCCGACGAATGCAGATGTGTACGAAGAAAACTTTGCAGATTTCTCTGCCGGGGTGGAGAATACAAAAAATACCTTGTTGAGACAGTTTTCCGCGATCGACAATAAAGGGTATTTCCTGTTTCACGATGCTTATGGCTATTTTGAAGATGCTTTCAACTTGAATCCACTCGGACACCTGACTATTAATCCGGAACGTAAACCCGGTGCTAAGACCCTGATTTCCATACGGAGTGTGATTAAAAAGGGCCAGGCGCAGTGTGTATTCAGTGAGCCTCAGTTTAACCCGGCTATGGTGTCTAATCTGGTGAAAGGTACTGACACCAAAATTCTGGTGCTGGATCCCTTGGCAACGGATTTTGCCGTAGGTAAAAATCACTATGTGGATTTTTTGAACAGTTTAGGGCGTCAGTATCTCTCTTGCTTCATGCCGATTTAACCGTCAATGCGTCGGGTTGCAGTGAGATGTTAGCCGCATAACCATTGCAAGCTTCACTGTCGCCCGATGGAAATCTGAGAAAATACAGTGACATTAAAAAAACACCAAAAAAAACAATGTCACGACTTTTCCGCTACCTGCTTGCGCTCAATAAATACTGCTTTATCGCGATATTGACAGCCTTTACTTGGGGAAACCTGGCTTCGGCATCGCCAGTATTCCATGCGTTTCCCTATACATCTCCCGATGCTCCCGCAAAGATCACAGACATTGAATATGCCGATGGACGTGGAGTATGGATACTGGACAGCCGTGGGGATGTCAGTTTCTACGATGGACTGCACTACCATAGACTTTCAGCGTTTACACCAATCGGTGCTGATGTGTCACACATTGCCGTGTTTGAGGGCGCACTCTGGCTTATTTCTAAAGGCCAGCTTCTCCGCTACGACATCGATAGCAATAGCCTAACGCCGCAAACGATAACAGGCCAGGTGTCAGACATTGTCTCTACTTCAGAGGGGTTGTGGGTTGCCACATCCACAGATCTCTATCTGATCCAATCAGGGACAACCAATCCCATATATAGGGGAGAGAACCGTTACCAGCGTTTGTTACCTTTTGATAATACCTTACTGGGCACCGCTGACAGCGCGCTCTATGTGGTGGCATCCGGTGAGTTGTTTTTATCGTTATCGGGAGAGCAGGCTTTGAGTCTGGCATCTGATGGTGTGACTGTTTATCTGGGACATGAAAAAGGACTCTCTCTGTATCGTCAGGGAATGCTTGTAGAACGCTTTCTGGATGGAAAGCAGATTAACCATGTCATTGCAAGCGATGAAGGCGTTTGGGCGGGAGGTGAGTCGGGGCTCTACTTAGGGGGGGGAAAAAGGGATAGTTTCACCTTCAAGGAGATAACCGGTGACAATGATGATGCTTTCAGCTTCTCTGGGCGTATGGTGACCGATATTGTACCAGGGCAAGGCGATACGCTTTGGGTGTCTTCAGAGACGAGGCTGCACTTCCGGTCGTCGATAGCGAGAGACATTCGCCGTTTTCCGATGTTTTTACTTTCTTCTAAGCCTGCTCAAGATCAATTAACCGGGCTTGAAGAAAGGGAAGAAGGCTATCTTTTGACCACGCATTATAAGCTGGTTTCTTTAGATGCAGACATGTTACCCAAACGGGTGGTGAGATCAGAGATGGTTATCAATGACATGATACTGTTTGACGATACACTCTGGTTAGCATCCGGTTCAGGACTGAAAGGCATGAACCCTGACACCTTGAAAGAGCGACCTGGTACTGTCCCTGGGTCCTTAAATAGCCTGGTAGTAGACAGGATCTTCAAAGATAGACACTCACTCTGGCTGGTCTCCGGGGAACGGGTGATACGTTTCTGGCCCCGTAGCCGCACAGTCGTGGATTTTGGGCGTGATTGGAGTGGCTCAGAGGCTAACCGGTTGACGTCGATAGCCGAGGTTGCGGAGGAAGGGACGTGGCTGGGTACGACCAATGGGCTTTATATTTACTTCGATGGCCGGTTTCAGCGTGCATTGGCACGGGAAGAGATTGGCACCATTAAGTCTTTGCAATTAGAGCCATCAGGCAAACTTTGGCTGCTGACCGATCAGGGGGTTTACACATATGACAGAAACCGCGCTCTCATGCTTTATGAAGTCTTCGCCAACACCCCAGATGATACTGTGAAGTGTTTATCTGTAAACGGTGATATGGCATATTTTATTGCGACCAAGGGCATTTATGAATACAGTCTTTTGACCGGGTCAAACCGCTTTGTTCAGGGAACGTCTCGAGTTATCCAATCGACACAACATGTCTGTCAGAAGACAACGGATAACATGCTGATCGCGGGAGACTATGGCGTATTCGTCATCCCTAACCCGGCGCTAGATGCATTATTCAAAGTCCCTTCTGTGAGCCTCTCCCCGGGCGCTGTGTATGTCAATGGTATCCCTTGGCGGCTTGGTCCTTCTCAGGATAATCTTTTGCAGCTGACAACTAAAAGCACCGTCGTCATCGAGGTTAGCCGCATGCCTTTTGGTGCCATTTCCCCACTGGTTTATCGGTTAGAAGGCAATTCAGACCCCAACTGGTACTCGACGAATGATCAGCAGTTAGTGTTTAGTGCGCTGGATGCGGGCGAGTACACGTTGACGTTAAAAGTCGGGTACGAAAAAAACGGACTTGATGAGATAAGGCTACTTTCTTTTGTGGTGGTTTCTCCCTGGTATCAACAGGTTGGTTACGTCTTTCTTGTCGTTATTCCGCTCATTATGTTGATGACGCTTTATTACCAACGTAAAAATACGTCGATTAAAGCTCAGAACAAGCAGCTACGTGAAACCGTTCACCGGAAGGTGATAGAGATAGACATGCGTCAGGAGTCAACCCGGCGTTTTTGTCATGGGCTCCCGTTACTGGAGAATAAGGCATTCACTGAGATACTTGTCCCAGAGCCGTGCAGCGAGGAATCGATGGAACACCATCGTTGGCGGACTGCTGCAATGGATGAGATTAATGCCCATTTTCATGACCCTGATTATTCAACGTCTGTATTGGCGAAAGCGATGTGTGTTTCGGAGCGGAGTCTCCAGCGCAGGTTTAAACTGGAATTTGGTATAACGTTCAAAGAAGCATTGATTACAACGCGGCTTGAGAATGCAAAACGTATGCTGTGTCAGGGGGACAAAATCACGGATGTTGCTGTCGCTTGTGGTTTCAATGAGCCGTCTTACTTTACTAAGTCGTTTAAGGCCAAGTATGGCAAGACGCCGTCACAATTCAGGGAGGAGTGTTGTGAAGGTGAAACAGTCGGTCAAGGAAGGTAAGAAAAAAAGAGCGTGGTATAGCCTGATGGCCATACCACGGGCGTCAAAGACACCTTCGCTTGCTGCCGGTAGTGGTGGGAGACCACACACTACCTAGAATCAGGTTCTGATGTGTGTTCATTAAACTGTTTTTTCCCGCTAGTCAGCCAGTAATTTCCCGCCATTGTTTCAAATCGATGAAATAACCGTTATTTATTTGCACCTCCTCGAAATTTTAAGGCGGTTTTTTATGTTGAGAAATCTGCTTTTAACGGTTTTAACGACGGGTTTACTGCGAGTCTGACAGGTAAAATAGGGATATAGATGTGCTTCAACGAAGAAGCGTAGACATGATATTTACAAAGTTAACGTCATAATTGACGTATTTGACGAGCGGAGAACAACACAAATCTGGCTTAACCCATTTATCACCTTCTTTTGTTGATCAAAAACAACTTTCCTTGGGAAACAATTTGCAATACTTTTACGCGTAAATGTTTATGATTCTCATTTTGGTTGTAATTATGAAGCTGACCGAACTTAAACCCGGCATGGTTGGGCGGGTGATTTCCCTTTCTGCGGTACCCACTGTTTCAAGAAAAAAACTGATGACGATGGGGTTGTTGCCTGATACCGATGTCAGTGTTGTGCGCTACGCACCGATGGGGGATCCCATCCAGATCAGGGTGCGGGGATGTGATATAGCACTTCGCTTGTCGTTGGCACAGCACATTGAGGTGGTTGGTCATGAAAAGTAAGCAGTTACTGATAGTCGGAAATCCAAACTCAGGAAAAACCACGCTGTTTAACCGTTTGACAGGCTCGCGACAGGAAATTGGTAACTGGGCCGGTGTAACCGTGGATAAAAAGCAGGGACAGTTGCAACTGGAGGGGGTGTCAACAACACTGACTGATCTCCCAGGCATTTACACTTTAGATAATGTGGATGGAGAAAACAGTCTTGATGAATCCATTGCAATCTCAGCCCTTTTTAATTTTCCTTGTGATTTGATTGTCAATATTCTCGATGCCAGCAGCTTGGAGCGCAGCCTTTATCTCACTTTACAACTGAGAGAGCTCGGCCGCCCGATGGTGGTCGTATTGAACAAAATGGATGTGGTGAAAGCGCAAGGCTTTGAGCTGGATATTGATAAGCTCTCCTCATTGTTGAAATGCCCGGTATTGTGCGTGACAGCCACAGATATGCGTTCAGTCGAAAACCTGAAAGCGTCACTTCTGTCTGCCATCGAACAAGCGGATGAGATGGAGGCAGTGAAGCTTGATTATGGGGCGGAGTTGGAAAGCACTATTGTTAATATTGCTGATGCTTTGATGCAGGACGGTGGCGAATATGCCCGTGCCAATGCAATACGATTGTTATGTGGCGACAGCGCATTGGCAAGGCAGGCATCACCGAACGCTTTGGCGGTCTGTGAGCGTGAAGTCGCTGTGCTCCACACAATGGATACCGATTTGGTCATTGCGGATGTGCGTTACTCCCATGTCGCAGATATATGCCGTGCGACCAAAACCCAGATTGTGCCGCTGAAAGCACGCATCACAGATGCCATTGATGATGTGGTACTTAACCGCTACATCGGTTTGCCGATCTTTTTTGCTGTGATGTACCTGATGTTTATGTTCTCCATCAACATTGGTGGTGCATTTATCGACTTCTTTGATATCGGTGTTGGTGCGTTGCTGGTTGATGGCGGTCACTACCTGCTGGATGACCACCTCCCAGTCTGGTTGGTAACTCTCATTGCTAACGGACTGGGTGGAGGTATTCAGACGGTCGCAACCTTTATTCCTGTCATCGCCTGCCTCTATCTGTTTATGTCGCTACTGGAAGCCTCGGGGTACATGGCACGCGCGGCCTTTGTGCTGGATAAAGCCATGCAGCGTATTGGTTTGCCCGGCAAGGCCTTTGTCCCTCTGGTGCTGGGATTTGGTTGTAATGTCCCTGCAATCATGGCCACCCGGACACTGGATCGGGAACGTGAGCGCAGGTTGGCGGCGGCGATGGCGCCTTTTATGTCATGTGGTGCGCGTCTTCCTGTGTATGCGCTCTTTGCGGCGGCCTTTTTCCCGGAGAACGGACAAAACGTTGTCTTCTTACTCTACTTACTTGGCATTGCCGTTGCCGTTTTCACCGGTGTGGTAATGCGCCGAACTCTGTACCCGGGCGACAGTGAGGCATTGCTGATGGAAATGCCACGCTACGAATGGCCACGTGTGCGGGATATCTGGATGAAAACCTGGCAGAAGCTGAAGCGCTTTGTTTTGGGCGCAGGTAAAACCATCGTTGTTGTGGTCACTGTGTTGAGCTTTGTTAACTCACTGGGTACCGATGGTTCCTTTGGTAATGAGGATTCAGAAAATTCTGTATTGGCGAAAGCGGCACAACTTGTGACACCGGTTTTTTCGCCTATTGGTATTGAAGAAGATAACTGGCCAGCGACCGTGGGGATTATTACCGGTATTTTCGCCAAAGAAGCGGTGGTGGGAACGCTGAATAATCTCTATGCATCGCCCGCCAGTGAAGAGGTGACAGAGTATGATTTGCTGGGTAGCCTGATTGAAGCTGTGCAGACCATACCGGAAAATCTGGTTGGCCTGAATTTCGCTGATCCACTGGGTATTCAAGTGGGCGACCTGCCAAACAAAGAAGCGGTTGCTGAAGAGCAGGAAGTGGATCTGAGTATTTTTGCCAACCTTAGCGCCAACTTCACCGCGGCCAGCGCCTTTGCCTATCTGGTATTTGTTTTGCTTTATACCCCTTGCGTGGCAGCAATGGGCGCTTATGTGCGTGAGTTTGGAAAGCCTTTCGCCGTGTTTATTGCCAGCTGGACGATGCTGCTTGCGGTTGTGGTGGCGACGCTTTGTTATCAGGCAATGATGCTGGCAGTGACACCGGTAACCAGTGTGTCTTGGATGGCTGGCAGTATTGTCTTGATGGCGGCAGCCATTGCGCTGTTGAAGCGGCAAAGCCTCATCAGCAATGCGTTAAGGGTGATTGCTGTATGATTTTGTTTGCCTTGAGAGATTATATTCAGGCTCACCCCAACTGTACGCTGGAGGCGTTGGCAAAGCAGTTCTCCCTGTCTGAAGACGGAGTCGATGCCATGCTGTCTGAATGGATCAAACGTGGCAGGCTCAAAGTCTCAGTGTCTGAAAGAAAAGGAGGCCAGGTAAAGCACTTTACCTGGGTGGAGGGACAGGAACTCGGTGTTACTGTCCTGTATTGACAGACACAGACAGAAAGCGCGGATATGACTCCGCGCTTTCTTTACGCTGCCGGGATAAATCCTTCAATATCACTCAAATGTTTGCGCCACTTCTCTGCCGCATCATTCTGGGCAAGCTCATGGCGCTGAATACCATTGGTATTTCCCCACACAGGACCGGGCCAAGCCGCATCTGTCTGGTAACGGGCGATGTGGTGAACATGGAGTTGGGGCACCATATTGCCTAACGCTCCAATGTTGAGTTTATCTGGTGAGGCATACATCTCCAGTCTTGCTGATACGGCAGAAGACTCGCGGATAAATTGCTGTTGTTCAGCGTCTGAAAGGTGATGGATTTCGGAAATGGATTTGATGCGGGGAACCAATATCAGCCAAGGCCCGATATCCTCTTTGCTCAACAATACACGACAAAGCGGTAAATCGCCGAGCCATGTTGTATCAGCATCAAGGCGTGGATGAAGTTCGAATGGCATTGTTATTCTCTATTTATGCGGAAATCTTCCCAAAGCTACTGCCATTCGTTCCGAATGTAAACCGCAGAGGCAAATACGGTGTGTGTCATTTCCCTCAGTGTTACACCGTGTCGTGATATGACAAAGATTAAACTCTTTGTGGGGCAGCCTTATGCAGTTTGCGTAATAGTCATAGAAAAATCACAAAACCAGTGCCAATTGTGTCATTGAACCACGGTATTTCCAATAAGCGATTAGGCTAAAAAGAGTGCTTTTTTGGGCGTCACATGGAGGCGCATATGGATTACACTGAGGTGCTGGAGTATTGGTTTGGGGATGATGAGAAACCAAAGACCGGTGATGTGCTGAAATCAATGTGGTTTGGGAATGATAAGGATCTGGACAGGCAAATCCGGGATCAGTTCTTACCCTATGTCAGTATGGCGGGGGAAGGTAAGCTGTCCCTGTGGCTGACGTCGCCACAGGGAACGTTAGCCGTCATTATTTTACTCGATCAGTTCAGCCGACGGATTTACCGGGGCCTGAGTGCCGCATTCCGATACGATGAGTTTGCTCTGGCGGTGTGTAAGCGCGGCATGGCAGAAGGGCAGGACCAGCAATTGCCCATCATCCAACGTGTGTTTTTCTATATGCCGCTGCAGCATTCTGAGCATATGGAAGATCAGGAAGAAGCGCTGTTTCTCTTTAGTCAACTGTGCAACTTCGCCAGCCAGGAAGATGCAGGTCTTTATGAGAACATTTTCCGCCGTGCGAGAAATAACTTTGATGTGATCAAACGGTTTGGACGTTTTCCTTCCCGTAATGCCTTCCTTGGGCGTTTATCGACAGAGGAGGAGTTGCAGTGGCTGTCAGGAAAGGGCGCAGGAATGGTACCTTAAACGCCACCTGGTGCCAGTAACAGATTACGGGAAGAAAAAGCCCCACAGTTGTAGCGTGGGGCTTCGTGTTTATAGCCTGTTGTATTCAGTACTTACATGCGCTCAAGGGTTTTAATACCCAACAGCTCCAGACCCTGTTTAATGGTTTTCGCTGTAAGTGCAGCCAGTTTGAGTCGGCTTTGCTTGGTTTCACCTTCTGCATTCAGGATTGGGCAGGCTTCGTAGAAGCTTGAGAATGTGCCCGCCAGTTCAAACAGGTAGCCACACATAATGTGAGGCTGGCCTTCACGGGCGACGCCGTCCACTGCTTCTTCAAATTGCAGCAGTTTAGAGACCAGTGCTTTCTCTTTGTCTTCTGCAACAATGATCTTGCCTTCGATATTGTCTGCATCAATGCCTGCTTTGTTGAAGATAGAAGCAACACGTGTGTAGGCATACTGCATGTAAGGCGCAGTGTTGCCTTCAAAGGCTAACATGTTGTCCCAGTCGAACACATAGTCCGTGGTGCGGTGCTTGGAAAGATCGGCATACTTCACCGCCGCCATTGCAACTGTGGTGGCAATATTGGCTTTTTCTTCTGCAGACAGCTCAGGGTTTTTCTCTTCGATTAGCTTGTTAGCACGCGCTTCTGCTTCATCCAGCAGGTCTGCCAGGCGCACAGTGCCACCTGCACGGGTTTTGAACGGTTTGCCATCTTTACCCAGCATCATGCCAAATGCATGGTGTTCAAGGCTCATGGTCTCTGGTACATAACCGGCCTTGCGGACAATGGTCCATGCCTGCATCAGGTGCTGGTGCTGGCGTGAGTCGATGAAATACAACACGCGGTCAGCATTGAACGTCTCGTAACGGTATTTCGCACAGGCGATGTCAGTGGTGGTGTACAGGAAGCCACCATCACGTTTCTGGATGATCACACCCATTGGCTCGCCGTCTTTGTTCTTGTATTCATCCAGGAAAACGACCATCGCGCCGTCGTCTTCTACCGCCAGGCCTTTCGCCTTCAGGTCTTCAACGATACCGGCCAGCATGTCGTTGTACATGCTTTCGCCCATCACATCCTTGTCAGTCAGTGAAACGTTCAGGCGGTCATAGTTGCGCTGGTTTTGTTCAAGGGTGATTTTAACCAGTTGCTGCCATTTTTCTTTGCAGTATTCATCACCACTTTGCAGGCGAACCACGTAGTTACGTGCGGTTTTCGCGAACTCTTCGTCTTCGTCATAAAGCTTCTTGGACTCGCGGTAGAACCCTTCGATGTCGGAAAGATCCATCGAAATGTCACCACCCTGTGCTTCATGGCGCTCAAGGTTGGCAATCAGCATACCGAACTGGGTTCCCCAGTCGCCAAGGTGGTTAGCTCGGATTACATTGTGACCAAGAAACTCCAGCGTGCGCACAACAGCGTCACCGATGATGGTTGAGCGCAGATGGCCAACGTGCATCTCTTTCGCTACGTTAGGTGCGGAATAGTCAACCACGATGTTTTGTTTTTCTGCTTCAGCAACACCCAAACGGTCACTTGCCAGCGCCGCGTCTGCCTGCTCAGCCAGCCACTCACTGCTCAGGAAAATATTGATAAAACCTGGACCTGCGATTTCGGTTTTCGACGCCATGCCGTCCAATTCGAGAACATCCAGCACTTTCTGTGCGAATTCACGTGGGTTACAACCCAGCTTTTTAGCAACACCCATGATGCCATTAGCCTGATAGTCACCAAATTGTGGTTTCGCTGATTGACGAACAGCCGCCGGGCTGCCTTCCGGGGCACCTGCAGCAACCATGGCCACAGCGACTTTTTCATTAAGAAGGGCTTGAATATTCACTTGCTTACCTTATTTTCGACACCCGGCGAATCGTCTGCCGGGTTAAAGTAAAAATCCGTCAACAATACCGGGTGCAAAGCATATTGCTCTGGGCATGGTTGACGGCTTTAGTACTGAGATTCAGGCACCAAAAGAGGTGCAAAAAGTTAGCGGTAATAATACCCACAAAGTGACGTGGTTTGAAAGCTGAATCCTATGAAATAAGCTGAATTCATCGTGATCGGCGGGTAACGGGAAACCCTGACATTTCAGCATGATTTATGCTGTGGTACATTGCGTCCACTTTTGTCCACAACGAGACCCGATATGTCTGCGCTAACTGTTGAATCGTTATATGCGTCCCTGCCCGGTTTTGCCCTTCGCGTGAAGGAATTGTTGACAACCCTTGAACTGGATTTGGGGGCATACCCTGCCGATCATATTGCCCTCAGGGTGAATGACAGGGCGCTGGCTGAATCACTGCATCAGTCATGGTGCTCGCAGGGGAAAGAACTATCGGTAAATACTATCAATGGCAGACCGATTGTGGTGATCAAGGCCAGTCAGCCATTGGTCTTTGGTGAATGGCAAACCGATTGTGTTGAACTGCCTTACCCGGGTGACAAAGCCTATCCTGAGGAAGGGTGGGAGCATGCAGAGTGGGTGGTACCATCACACGCCACCACGCCAGAAGCCTTGCTCGATGATGTGTTTTTGCTGTTCCCCGCGCTTAAAGCGAAGTGGGACGAGCTGGCTACGCTGGGAGTAAAAGTAAAACTGAGCGCTCCAGCGGGGGAAGGGGAACGCATTGCTAACCCCACGGTGGCATTTAAAGCCAATGGTGTGTGTGTGAAACTCCACCCAGTCAGTCTTGAACAGGTGATTGAAAGTGAAAAAGGAGCCTGAGGCTCCTTTTTGTTATCTACCGGTTCTGGGTTACAAAATCACTGTTTTATTGCCGTAAACGAAAACCCTGTCTTCCAGTACCTGACTCAGTGCATTGCTGAGCACGGTTTTCTCAACGTCTCTGCCTGCCTTAACCATATCTTCCGCGCTGAAAGTGTGGTCGACGTGCTTGGTATTCTGATCGATGATTGGGCCTTCATCCAGATCATTGGTGACAAAATGCGCCGTGGCCCCGATAAGCTTCACGCCGCGCTCCCACGCCTGGTGATAGGGGCGGGCACCGATAAAGGCAGGCAGGAAGCTGTGATGGATGTTGATGATCTTGCGGGGGAATTTCGCGACAAATCCCGGTGTCAGCACGCGCATAAATTTTGCCAGTACGATGTAATCCGGCTGGTAACCATCGATGACATCAACTATCTGGGCTTCATGTGCTTCGCGCTCCAACCCTTCATGACTGACAAAATGGAACGGAATATCAAACTTCTCTGTCAGTGTGGCCAGTTTGTCGTGGTTGCCAATGACAGCAGCTATATCCACGTCCAAGGAGCCGTCATAGGCTTTCATCAGGATATCGCCCAGACAGTGGGATTCTTTGGTCACCATGATCACAACGCGTTTGCGTCGCTTGGCATTGACCAGCCTGCGATGGCTGCCCTTGGGTAGGGCCTGATCGATATCCAGCAGGAAGGTTTCATCATTGAAAATACCTTCCAACTCGGTACGCATAAAAAACTGACCCGTGCTGTGGTCGACGTACTCGTTGTTGTGGATGATATTAAGTTGGTGCTTGTAACAGATGTTGGTGATTTTGGCGATGAGGCCTTGTGCATCGGGGCAGTCCGTCAGCAGGATTTTTCTTTCCATAGAAACGTGTTTCTCGTGATGAATTGTCATTCTGTGCTTCATCACGTTTTACTCTGAATTGGCCTGAAGGTCAAAGCGTTACCACCTGTGTGGCGATGTGGATGGATTGTTGGCATAATGCAATCCTTTCAAATACTGTATAAATGACCAATGATTTCTAAGGTTTTCTCGACGACAGGCGCCTTGGCCCGTGCGATAAAAGGCTTCCAACCTCGTCAGCCACAGACAGACATGGCACTTTCCGTGGATCGTGCGATTAAAAACCGCACCCAATTGGTCGTGGAAGCCGGAACGGGAACGGGGAAAACCTATGCCTATCTGGTGCCTGCGCTGTTAAGTGGCAAGAAAACCATTATCAGTACCGGCTCGAAAAACCTTCAGGAACAACTGTTTCACCGTGATCTCCCCTTGATGATCGATACCCTGGGTTTCACCGGCCGTGTTGCCCTGTTGAAAGGGCGAGCCAATTATCTTTGCCCTGAGCGACTCAGCCGCCAGATGATTGAAAGCCATGATGGTCACGCGGATCCCACACTTCTCAGCCAACTGGTGAAAGTGCGTGGTTGGTCATCGGAAACCAAAACCGGCGATCTCGGTGAATGCGACGATCTGGCGGAAGACAGCCCAATCATTCCTACTATCACCTCGACCAATGACAACTGTCTTGGCAAAGAATGCCCAAGTTATGACGAGTGCTTTGTGGTGAAAGCGCGAAAACGGGCAATGGATGCCGATCTGGTGGTGGTGAACCATCACCTTTTCCTCGCTGACCTTGCTATTAAGGAAACCGGTTTTGGTGAGCTTATTCCGGAAGCTGATGTATTCATCTTCGATGAGGCGCACCAAATCCCGGATATTGCCAGCCAGTATTTCGGCCAGAGCCTGTCGAGCCGCCAGCTTCAGGAACTGGCGAAAGACATCAATATTGCCTACCGCACTGAGCTCCGTGACACCAAGCAGCTGGAAAAAGTGGCCGATCGCCTGTCGCAGTCAGCGTCAGATCTGCGCATTGTGCTTGGTGAACCGGGCTTTCGTGGCAACTGGCGCGAAATCTGTGCCTCACCGTCTGTGGCAAGGGAGTTGGTGCGTCTGAGCGATGCACTGGAGCTTGCGCATGATGTGATGAAGCTGTCCCTTGGAAGAAGTCAGTTGTTGGATGCGGCGTTTGACCGGGCGACATTGCTGAAAGCAAAACTTGAGCGCCTGAAAGATACCTCGATCCCGGGCTATTCCTATTGGTACGAGTGCAGTCGTCACCATTTCAGCCTGAATATCACGCCACTGTCTGTAGCGGAAAAGTTCCGTGAGCAAATCCAGCTACAGGATGGGGCATGGATTTTTACCTCGGCAACACTGGCGGTGAACGATGATTTCAGCCATTTCAGCCATCGCCTCGGTCTGGAGCCAGCTGAACAATTTACCCTGCCCAGTCCCTTTGATTATGAAAAACAGGCGATTCTCTGCGTGCCACGTTTTTTGCCCGAACCCAACAGCTATGGGCTTGCCGATAAGCTGGTACATATGTTGATGCCAGTGATTGAGCAAAACAAAGGCCGGTGTTTCTTTCTTTGTACCTCACACCAGATGGTGCGTGATTTATCTGAGCGGTTCCGTGAATCTCTCGACTTGCCTGTGCTTGTTCAGGGAGAGACCTCCAAGCAGAAACTGTTGGCAGAATTTCTGGAACTGGGGAATGCGCTACTCATTGCTACCGGTGCCTTCTGGGAAGGGATAGACGTTAGAGGACAGGCGCTGAGCTGTGTTATTATCGACAAATTGCCGTTTACTGCGCCGGATGACCCACTCTTGAAAGCCCGCATCGAAGATTGCCGCATGCAGGGGGGCGATCCTTTTTCCCAGGTACAAATTCCGGATGCTGTGATCACCCTGAAGCAGGGGGTTGGACGACTTATCCGGGACCGAAGCGATCATGGTGCGCTGATTATCTGTGATAATCGTCTGGTCAGCCGCTCCTACGGCCAAACCTTCCTGCGCAGTTTACCGCCAATCCCACGCACGCGGGATCTGGCAAAAGTCGGTGAGTTCCTTGCCGAAATAGATAAGAACAATGAATCTGCAGCAACGTCTGCTGCGTCAGAGGTATAGATGACGTCTAAGATCCTTGCCGTTGATACGGCCACTGAAAACTGCTCCGTTGCCCTGAAAGTCGGGAGTGACGTGATTGCGCGCTGTGAAATGGCGCCGCGTGAACATACCACGAAAATCCTGCCAATGGTCGACAGTGTGTTGGCGGAAGCCGGGTTAACCCTGAATCAGCTCGATGCACTGGCGTTTGGCCGTGGACCCGGCAGCTTTACCGGTGTACGTATCGGGATTGGTATTGCACAAGGTTTGGCGTTTGGTGCGGGTTTGCCGATGATTGGCGTTTCAACCCTGGCTGCGATGGCCCAGCAGGCGTACCGTATCCAACAGGCAACACATGTGCTGTCCGCGATTGATGCCCGAATGAACGAAATTTATGTCGGTGGCTACCAACGCCTTGCTAATGGCGACTGGGAGACTGTCGTATCGGAAGCGGTAATGGCTCCTGAAATGTTTACCCCGGCACTGACAGAGGCCGCGTGGTCGGTAGCAGGAACGGGATGGCAAGCTTACCCGGATTTGCAAGGCCAGCTACACTTGTCAGTGAGTGACAGCGGTGTGCTTTATCCTGAATCACAGGACATGTTAATTCTTGCACATCACGCGTTTGTGCGCGGTGAAGCAGTGGATGCGGAACATGCGAGCCCTGTCTATCTTCGTGATACCGTGGCCTGGAAGAAACTGCCCGGTCGCGAATAAACACTGTTTCGGCAGGTGATGTGAATCTATTCAGGATCAGCCATGGTTTCAATTCAGGGAGTACCACAGCAGGCTTTGCGTGCTGGAAAGGCGGGGCGCAAACAGCCACAGAAAAAGCAGGCGACAAATGATGTCTCTGAGCCTTCACAGGTGGCAAAAGCCGTATCCCTTGGGATTCGTAATCCGGAAAGGGCTCAGGATGCCTTCGAGCACATTCACTATGACCTGCCGGACGGACGCAGCAGACATGCATTAGCGTCCTATATGGATGTGAAAAATCAGGACAAACGGGATGAACTTATCGCCATGTTCGGCGTAGATGTCTTCGTTTAGCCAGCTCCTCGTACCACTTGCCTTCCCCTCTCTGTGGTAGGCTTCGCGCGCTCTCAATCGGACATTGTCCCACTATGGCATTAGAAGAAAAAAAATATGCAGTAAGGTTTGGCAATCTTGCTGCCCAGGTATATCTCACTGAGCGGAATAAGCCCATCTTGCTGATGCTGCATGGCTGGCAAGATAACAGTGGCAGCTTTGAGCCGTTGGCTCCCTTGCTCTACGAGCATTTTGACTTGGTGATGCCGGACTGGCCGGGGCACGGGTATTCTGATCACAAGGGTGCGGGCAGCTTCTACCCTTTCTTTGATTATGTCGATGACCTGCACCAATTGATCCTTCAATTGGGAGACTGGCCCATTTACCTTGTCGGACATTCACTGGGAGGGCTGGTGGCGTCATCCTGGTGCGCGGCGTTTCCGGAAAGGGCAAGGGGTTTGGTGATGATTGAAGCCTTAGGGCCAATGTCTGAGCGTGACGACAACGTGGTTGAGCGTTTGCGTAACAGTATTGACAGTCGCTCGGCCATGAAAACATCCCGTGAACTACCATCACTGGAGGCGGCACTCAAGCTTCGCCGGGGAATCAATAAAGTCAGCATTCAAGATCTGACCCCCATGGTGACCCGGGGTATTGAGCAAGTAGGGGCGGTGTGGCGTTGGCGACATGATGCTAAGCTGAAAACTGACGCTATTTACCGGATGTCTACGCACCATGCCGAGCATCTGATCCGCGGGATCAAATGCCCGGTGCTGGCGATTCTCGGTGAGGATGGTTATCCGGCGCTTCGCAGCCCACTGGCAGAAAAACGTATGGCGTGGTTTCAGGACCTGACTGTAGAAAAGGTGGCGGGAACCCACCATTGTCACCTTCAGAGTCAGGCAGAAACGGCGTCATTAATCATTGATTTTGTGACCAAGCTACATCTCATCACAGCGCATAGTGATGTTAATTGAATGTTATTTCTGGTCTAATTGCGAGTTAAAACACTCGTTTGAATTTTATTGCGTCTGGCGCGGACCGCTTGGTCTGCGGGAAAAAATAGGAGAGATCAAGTGGATAAGGTTTGGCTTAACCGCTACCCATCAGATGTACCAGCGGAAATCTCTTCGGACACGTACCCATCATTGGTAGAGATGTTCGAAAAGTCTGTGCAGAAATATGCGGATCAGACAGCCTTCATCAACATGGGGCAGGTGATGACTTTCCGTAAGCTGGAAGAGCGCAGTCGTGCGTTTGCCGCTTACCTGCAAAATGATCTTGGCCTTAAGAAAGGCGACCGTGTCGCGGTGATGATGCCAAACCTGTTGCAATATCCGATTGCCCTGTTCGGTATTCTGCGTGCCGGCTGTGTGGTGGTGAACGTGAACCCGCTATACACCCCGCGTGAGCTGGAACACCAACTGAATGATTCTGGTACAACCGCGATCGTTATTGTCTCCAACTTCGCACATACGCTGGAAAAAATCGTTGATAAAACCAGTGTGCGCCACGTCATCCTGACCAGTCTGGGTGACCAGCTACCACGCGCAAAAGGCACCATCGTTAACTTCGTGGTGAAATACATCAAAAAGATGGTGCCGAAGTACAGTTTGCCACACGCAACCTCCATGCGCATGGCGCTGAGAAAAGGCCGCCGTATGCAATATGTGAAGCCGTTTATGACCGGGGATGATATTGCCTTTTTGCAATACACCGGTGGTACGACCGGCGTCGCAAAAGGGGCGGTACTGACCCATAACAACATGCTGGCAAACGTGAATCAAGCCAAAGCTATGTATGGGCCGGTATTGAAAGAAGGCCGAGAGCTGGTGGTGACCGCCCTTCCTCTCTATCACGTGTTTGCACTGACGGTGAATGGCCTGCTGTTTATCGAAATGGGGGGGCAAAACCTTTTGATCACCAATCCGCGTGATATTCCCGCATTTGTGAAGGAGCTGAAACAGCATCCGTTTACGGCAATTACAGGGGTAAATACCCTGTTCAACGCGCTGTTGAACAATGAAGATTTCCATGAGCTGGATTTTAGCAACCTCAACCTGACTGTTGGCGGAGGTATGGCAGTGCAGCGCTCGGTTGCCGAAAGCTGGATGAAACTAACGGGCAAACACCTTCTTGAAGGGTATGGTCTGACTGAATGCTCACCACTGGTTGCGGCGTATCCCTATGATCTGAAAGCATACAATGGCTCGATTGGCCTGCCAGTGCCTTCTACGGAGGTACGTATTGTGGATGATGAGGGTAACGTGCTGCCAAATGACCAAGTGGGTGAGCTGCAAGTGAGAGGGCCACAGGTCATGCAGGGCTACTGGCAACGCCCAGAAGCCACCAAAGAAGTGATCACTGAAGATGGTTGGCTGTCCACCGGTGATATCGTGA
Source organism: Grimontia hollisae CIP 101886 (assembly GCF_000176515.1). Taxonomy (GTDB): domain Bacteria; phylum Pseudomonadota; class Gammaproteobacteria; order Enterobacterales; family Vibrionaceae; genus Enterovibrio; species Enterovibrio hollisae. The sequence continues at coordinate 744,797 of NZ_ADAQ01000013.1, read as the reverse complement.
AATTCGATGAAGAGGGCTTCCTGCACATTGTTGACCGTAAGAAAGACATGATCCTGGTGTCGGGGTTCAACGTTTATCCAAACGAAATTGAAGATGTGGTAGCCCTGCATGGCAAAGTGCTGGAAGTGGCTGCGATTGGCCTACCACATGAAACATCTGGTGAAATCGTGAAGGTGTGCGTTGTAAAACGTGATCCTAGCCTGACCAAAGAAGAGCTCTTGGCGCATTGCCGCGAACACCTGACTGGTTACAAAGTGCCGAAAGTGGTCGAGTTCCGCGAGGAGCTGCCGAAGACTAATGTGGGCAAGATCCTGCGTCGTGCACTGCGCGAAGAACAGGAAGTGAAAGACGCAGAAGCGTAATCGGCGCATGCGCTGACGTGGTTAAGTGCGTACAATAGGTAAATAACCTATGCCTTTGAAAACATGCTGGCCTGGGCCAGCATGTTTGCTTTCTGTAACCGGTAATTTTACTGCGGCAGAAACAACCCAGATGGAAGATTGCGTGAATTTCGAAATTATAACTGAACCGTCCCAACTTGAACGTGTTTGCCAACAGGCCCGTCAGGTACCGGCTGTGATGCTGGATACCGAATTTGTGCGTACCCGGACTTTGTATCCACGACTGGGTCTTATCCAATTGTATGATGGTGAAACACTGTCTTTGATTGACCCAATTGAACTTGACGATCTTTCACCGCTATGGGGGTTGCTGACGGATGAATCGGTAGTGAAAGTGCTACATGCCTGTAGTGAAGACCTGGAAGTTTTTTACCATTACGCAGGTGCGATGCCAACGCCGATGGTAGATACCCAGATTATGGCGGCTTTTTTGGGGCATGGCCTGTCGACGGGTTTTGCCTCCCTGGTGGAAGAATACCTTGTCGTTACGTTGGATAAAGGTGAAGCGAGAACGGATTGGTGTGCCCGTCCCCTGAGCGAGAAACAGCTCGAGTATGCCGCGGCAGATGTCTATTACCTGCTCCCACTGTATAACGAGCTCTCCAAGCGGGTATCTGCTGCAGGCTGGGATGAAGCCGTGAAGCAAGAGTGCGCCCTGATGGCCAGCAAGCGTGGCAAAACCCCGGAACCGGAAAAAGCCTACCTTGATATTAAAAATGCGTGGCAGCTTCGCCCCAAGCAACTGGCGGTGCTCCAAAAGCTGGCAAGCTGGCGCCTAAGGGAAGCCCAGCGCCGGGATTTAGCACTGAATTTTGTGGTCAGGGAACTCCACCTTTGGAAGATGGCACGGTTTAACATCCGTTCACTCGACAAAATGGCGGAAGAGGGCTTTGATCGCTTTGAAATTGAGCGCCATGGTAGCCGTTTGATCCGGATGGCACAGGAAGCGGATAAAACACCCGCTTCCCTTTACCCAGAAGAAATCGTGCGTTTGGTGGATATGCCAGGCTACAAGCAGATGGTGAAAAACATCAAAGAGCAAACCAATGCCGTCGCGGAAAAACTGGGTGTGGTGCCTGAGTTTGTCGGTTCGAAAAAACAAATTCATCAGGTATTGAAATGGGCATGGATGAATGATCGTAACCCAGAGAAAATGCCTGATATGTTGACAGGATGGCGAAAAACTTACTTGGCGGACAAGGTGTTAGCTGTGTTAGATGGACAATAACTCAGGCTAACAACCTCCAACAAACCAGAAAAGAAAACCGGCTTTTCCGCCGGTTTTTACGCTTTATTTATCGTCAGGCAGTGTCACATTCAGTTCCAGAACGGACAAATCGTCGTCCCGTTGCTCCAGTGCCACAGAGACTTGCTCGGGTGAGATATCAACGTATTTACGGATCACATCGAGAATATCTTGCTTCAATTGAGGTAAGTACGTTGGCTCCGTACTTCCTGCATTGCGGCGTTCAGCGACAATGATCTGCAGGCGCTCCTTGGCAACCGACGCACTCGCCTTCTTTTTGGGACGGAAAAACTCCAACAGTGCCATGGGTTACCCCCCAAACAATCGTTTCAGAAACCCTTTCTTTTCTTCTTCCAGGAAGCGGAAAGGACACTCATTGCCAAGCAAGCGGGTGATGGCATCGCTGTACGCCAGGCCTGCGTCTGACTCCTTATCCAGGATCACGGGCTCGCCTTTGTTGGATGCATGCAGGACGGATGGGCTTTCCGGTATCACACTCAGCAGTGGTATGCGCAATATTTCTTCTACATCTGCCACACTCAGCATTTCGCCACGGGCAACACGTCCCGGGTTATAACGGGTCAGTAGAAGGTGTGTTTTGACCGGCTCTTCGCCATTTTCAGCCCGGCGGGATTTGGAATCCAGGATGCCCAGAATCCGGTCAGAGTCGCGAACAGAGGAGACTTCTGGATTGGTGGTAACAATGGCTTCGTCAGCGAAGTACAGTGCCATTAAGGCGCCAGCTTCAATACCTGCCGGGGAGTCACAGATGATGAACTCAAAGTCCATCGCTTTCAGGTCATCCAGCACACGTGCCACGCCTTCTTTGGTCAGCGCATCTTTGTCACGGGTTTGTGACGCTGGCAGTACGTAAAGGTTGTCGACACGTTTGTCTTTGATCAACGCCTGATGTAGGTTGGCTTCGCCGTTGATCACGTTAACGAAGTCATAAACCACGCGGCGTTCACAGCCCATAATGAGGTCTAGGTTACGCAGGCCGATATCAAAGTCGATAACCGCGGTTTTCTTTCCTGCCAACGCAAGGCCGGTGGCAATGGCAGCGCTCGACGTGGTTTTACCCACGCCACCTTTACCGGAAGTAATTACGATAATTCGAGTCATTCCTCAGTCCTTTGGAAAGTTAGAGTGTGAGGTGTTCAATATTTAATGAGTCGTTTTGCAGTGACACCTTTACCGGACGTGCAGTGTACTGCTCGGGAATAGTCTCACTGAGCCAGTAAGTGCCTGCGACTGAGAGCAACTCAGATTGCAGGTTCTGGCAAAAAATATGGGCTTCTTTCTGACCACTGGCGCCCGCAATCGCCCGGCCTCTCAGCACACCGTAAATATGGATACTGCCGTCGGCAATGATTTCGGCACCGGCACTGACATGGTTAAGCACCACCAAATCCGCATTCTTTGCATATATTTGTTGTCCAGAGCGAACCGGTGAGGTGATCACTTTAGTCGGTGTTTGGATCGGATCATTAATGCGTGCAGCTTGCTTGGCAGGATTCATCACCGCCAGCCCCGCTTGCTTGGCTGCGTCACGCACCTGATTTTGTTTACAACCAGTAACACCGACAACCAACATACCGGTTTTCTCGATGGTTGCTTTAAGCTGTACAAAGTCAGGTTGATTGTGAAGGCGGGCAATATCAACAACGACAGGTGCGCCATCGAAAAACGCAGGAGCCTGATTGACTTTATCAGACAACACTTGCATGGCGCTGTCTATATCATCATCCATCAGATGAAGCACAGAAAGCGTAAATGAACTGCCTTTGAGTTCAGCATTTTTTGTCATTGAACGAGTTATCCAGCTGGCACGGTAGTGTTGATATTGACAACACGAGCGCGAAGTTTCATCACCCAATTTCCCCTTTGCCCCCATTTTTTAATGGTGCACATTCTTTGGTTTTCTTGGGTGTATTAGACAGTGATCTGCATGGTATATTCATGGCATCTTTGCGGCAAGCATGAAGACCCAATGTGGTGCTTTAATCGCCGATTTCATTTTGATTTTTTAAGCCGTTTCTCTTAATCGGGAACAGAACAAATGGTGCATGCCTCAAACTGGCATGAAGAATGAGAGGTACAAGGTGTATTGCGCAATTTATAAAAGCAGTAAAAAGGATTCGACCTATCTTTATGTTAACCGTAAAGATGATTTTAGCGATGTGCCTGAACAATTGTTACACACTTTTGGGAACCCGCAGTTCGTTATGATGGTCAACTTAGAAAAGCGCGAAAAACTGGCTATTGCAGATATCAATCATGTCCGCAATAACCTCAAGAATAAAGGTTATTACCTGCAGCTTCCGCCAGCACCAGACGCGGCACTGCAACATATTAGACAGAAAAATACTAAATTATAAAGGAGCGCTATGCGTAAGGGATTAATCGGGATCCTTATTGGGGCTGCGTTGTCTATATCAGCACCTGGGATGGCAGAAGAAAAGCAAAGTTTTGAACATTACGTTGATGGTTTAAAAAAAGAGAGTGCAGAAAAGGGTTTTGATACCACACTCATCGAGCAGGCTTTCAGCAATCTGATGTATCGCGAGCGAGCGGTCAAAGCAGACCGGAATCAACCAGAGAAACGTTTAACGCTGGATGAATATATTCCCCAGGCAGTTCCAGACTGGAAAGTTGCACAAGCACGAAAACTGTATGACCAGCATTATAATGACCTGAAACGTATCGGTGATATATATGGTGTCCAACCCCGCTTTTTGGTCGCCCTATGGGGAGTAGAGAGTAACTTCGGTAAATTCACGGGAAATTATAATGTAATTGAAGCGTTATCAACGATGGCCTACGACGGTCGTCGGGAAGCCTTTTTCCGTAACGAGGTATTTGAGGCATTAACCATTTTACAACAAGGTCATATTGATATAGATAAGATGAAAGGTTCCTGGGCGGGGGCGATGGGACAATGTCAGTTTATGCCCAGCTCATTTAATGCTTTCGCTGCCGATGGTAATAATGACGGTAAAAAGGATATCTGGGCTTCTCAGCCCGATGTATTCGCCTCGTCTGCCAACTATTTAAAAAATGCAGGTTGGGATGAAAAGTATACTTGGGGGCGTCAGGTAATTGTTCCTGGGAACTTGCCCAAGGGGCTGTCAGGGTTGAGTCAGGATAAGGCGAAAACGTTATCTGAATGGCAGGCTCTTGGCGTACGTCGTATGAATAATGCTTCATTGCCAGATGTGGAAATAAAGGCGTGGTTAATCCAACCTGATGATGAATATGGCCGAAGCTATTTAGTTTACAGTAATTACCAAAGCCTGATGAAGTGGAATCGTTCACACTATTTTGCACTGGCCGTCAGTCATTTAGCTGATCGTATTAAATTCGGCTGAGATGAAGGTTGTATTGTCCAGAGGAGTGCGTTATTTGACCGAAAAAGGAATGAAAGACGTTCGGGGGATGTAATGACGCTGAGTGACAGTCAATTGCTGGATATCTTGATACAAAAAAGGAGCGTTTAGCTCCTTTTTTCTGAGATGACAATTTAGGCCACTGTCATTTGTTCAATTTTGATTCAGAGCAGGAAGTCTTCGATCTTACCGCCGTTATCCAGTGCTTCTTTGATCGCTTTCGGTGTGCGACCCTGGCCTGTCCAAGTTTTTTCTGAACCGTCGACGTCAATGTATTTGTATTTCGCCGGGCGGGCAGCGCGTTTAGATTTTGGCTTGGTGCTGCCAAGAGTTGCCATCAATTCTTCTGGATCAATACCATCCTGGATTAACATTTCACGGTATTTTTCCAGTTTTTCAATGCGCTCTTTTTCAGCTGCACGGGCTTCAGCTTCCGCCTCTTCTCGTTCGCTTACTACTGCTTGTAGTTTTTCCAGTGCTTCTTGTAGTTGTTCCAGAGTAAGTTCACGTGCAACGGCACGAAGGCTGCGCAGGTTTAACAATACTTTTAATGCATCAGACATTATGCCAATCCTATTATCTCGTTATGTAATAATTTAGTGCTTCACTAAGAATAGCAAGAATAAATAATTCTTTGCAATGTTTAAGTAATTAAATTCTTGCCTATTAAATATCGAAATTAATTAAAGTGCAAATTTAATATAAAAAGGGCAGTTGATTTGATAAGAAATCGCCACTTTTTTGAGAGGTTGTACAATAAATTTGGCATCCTTGTTAGGTTTTGTGTGCGACAAATAGTAAAGGCCAGTGGAAGGCGATGATTTTGTAACCCTGTTTAGCGCGTTGTGTAAAAATTTTTATCTTTATATTGCAAACAAACCAATGTCACATAAAATACGCTGGCTTATTACCCAAACGGACGTACTTTATAGGTATGGCGGCGAAAACCGTGTCATTTCTATATGTTGTTTGGGGTTATACACGTAGAGGTGCGCTGTTTATCAGTAGGTTGTCTTAGGGTGATGCCAGTGAGGGCAAGCGAAAGGAAACCGCGCCGAAGCACAATGGGTTTATCAGACTTTTGTGCTGGGGTTGTGCTCGAAAAGACACAACACTGCCATAGTATTGGGATTTAACTATGGAGCGCTACTGTAGGGTTTAACGATATGCATAACCGTTTTGTTTGTTCATTCAGGTTTTCCGTTTCTGCAGTAGATCTCCAACCGAATAGGTTGATACAGAGATCATGAATTTAGTTGATTTTTCCTCTTCTTCACTTTCCCTTCTCCCGGCAATTTTAGCATTGGGGCTGGCCATTATTACCCGCCGCGTTTTGCTGTCTTTGGGGGTAGGTATTCTTTCTGGTGCCTTGTTACTTAACGATTTTTCGTTCTCTGTCACTGCGTCATACTTGGGCAATTTGATCGTTGGATTGTTCATTGATGGTGGCAGTATTAACAGTTGGAACCTGAGCATTGTGGCTTTCCTGCTGTTGTTAGGAGCAGTGACTGCGTTGCTGACGCTTTCCGGCGGTACCCGTGCTTTTGCTGAATGGGCACAGCGCCGGGTGAAAAGTAAGCGCGGGGCCAAGTTGCTGGCAGCGTTGCTGGGTGTATTCATTTTTGTTGACGACTATTTTAACAGCCTTGCCGTCGGTGCCATTAGCCGACCAGTGACTGATCGTTTTCATGTGTCTCGCGCCAAGCTTGCTTATATCCTGGACTCCACTGCTGCACCAATGTGTGTGATTATGCCCGCATCCAGTTGGGGGGCATATATTATCACGGTGATTGGTGGCATCCTTGTCAGCCACGGCGTGACGGAATACAGCCCATTGAGTGCGTTTGCATATATGGTTCCAATGAACTTCTATGCCGTATTTGCATTGTTGATGGTATTTGCTGTGTCTTGGTTCCAGATGGATGTGGGGTCGATGCGTCGCTTTGAATATCAGGCCTCAACCGGCAGCCGTTTGGGTGACGAAGACAGTGGTCATGAGCCGATTGAAGACGAGCTGGGTATTGAAGAAAGCGACAAGGGCCGCGTCTCAGATCTGGTTGTGCCGATCATTGTCCTGATTGTCGCAACGATGTCCTGGATGGTGTATTCAGGGGCTCAAGCATTACAAGCCGATGGGAAAGCATTTTCAGTACTGGGTGCGTTTGAAAACACGGATGTAGGTATGTCGCTGCTTTTCGGTGGTGTTGTTGGATTGTTGTCAGCATTGGTCACGGTGATAAAACAAGGTATTCCAGCGGCTGACATTGCACGTACTACTTGGATTGGTGCTAAGTCAATGTTTGGTGCCATTCTGATCCTGTTCTTTGCCTGGACCATTGGCAGCGTGATTGGTGACATGGCGACAGGTAAATTCCTGTCTACCTTGATTCAGGGGAATATGCCGACCCAATTGTTGCCAGTACTGTTGTTCCTGTTGTCGGCCGTGATGGCATTTTCAACCGGCACATCCTGGGGTACATTCGGTATTATGTTGCCGATCGCTGGTGACTTGGCAGGAGCAACCGATATTGCGCTGATGTTGCCTATGCTATCCGCTGTATTAGCGGGGGCGGTATTTGGTGATCATTGTTCGCCAATCTCAGACACCACTATATTGTCTTCCACCGGTGCACGTTGTGGCCATATCGACCACGTATCCTCCCAGTTGCCTTACGCGCTTGCGGGCGCAGTGATCGCCTCTGTGGCGTATTTGGTGCTTGGTTTTACCGATTCTCTCAGCATTTCGCTATTGGCGGGGTCGGGGGTGTTTGTATTGGTTTGCACTTTGTTGAGTTGGCTGTCCCGCCGACCAGGTAAATTAGCCTGAAGGTTTTCAGCCCCCGCTTTCGGGGGCTTTTTCATAACGCGGTCTGAGCCGCTTTTAGGTAGCATGCGTCAGTCTTATTTTCGGAGAATTACATGGCCCAGCTGTATTTTTATTACTCAGCGATGAATGCGGGTAAATCCACTACGCTTTTGCAGTCATCATTCAATTATCAGGAAAGGGGAATGAACCCGCTGATTTTCACGGCAGCAATCGATGACCGCTTTGGTGTGGGTAAAGTCAGCTCTCGGATTGGTCTTCAGGCAGAAGCGCAACTTTTCTCGCCAGAGGATAATATTTTTGCTGCGGTCAGTGATATTAATGTTAATAATAAAGTGGACTGTCTGCTGATTGATGAGTGTCAGTTTTTGACCAAAGAGCAGGTCTATCAAATCACCGAAGTGGTCGATAAATTACGTATTCCTGTGCTTTGTTATGGCTTGCGTACTGATTTCCGTGGGGAGTTATTTGAAGGGTCGCAATATCTGTTGGCGTGGGCAGATAAACTGGTCGAGTTGAAAACAATTTGTCATTGTGGCCGCAAAGCAAACATGGTTATTCGCACCGATGCAGACGGTAATGCTATTGCTGATGGGGATCAGGTCGTGATTGGAGGCAATGACAGGTACGTGTCTGTTTGCCGTGTGCACTATAAAGAAGCATTGGGTAAGTAAGCCTATAAAAAATAATTATGCCGCTGAATTCAGCGGCATAATTATTTCTGTTTATCAGTCGCTCAAAGCCGCGAAATAAGCGGTATTATCGTGACCCGATCGCCAACCTCAGCACTTTCTACTTGCGGTGACACCTCAATTAAACAGTTGGCCTCATGCATGGAGCGCAAAATTCCGGAGCCCTGTGAACCGGTAGAGTGCACTTCCAATTGACCACTGGCACTAACGTGATAAATACCGCGGATGTATTCTGTCCGGCCAATACGTGAGCGGATTTTTTCCTGGGTGATGGCGGAAAGACATTGCGGTTGCCAATGTTTATCACCCTGCATTTTACGAATGGCAGGCTCAACAAACTGCAAAAAAGTGACCATGACAGCAACGGGGTTTCCGGGTAAACCGAAAAACGGTGTGTTGCCTAATTTGCCAAATGCCAGAGGGCGTCCCGGGCGCATGTTTACCCGCCAGAAGTTAATCTCTCCGAGGCTGTCCAGCACGTTTTTAATATAATCGGCATCACCGACGGAAACACCGCCGGAGGAAATAATGACATCCGCTTTATCCATTGCGGTATTCAGCGTTGCTGATAGTGCGTCTTCACTGTCTTCAATAATGCCAAGATCCAGGATGTTGCAGCCAAGTTTTTCCAGCATGCTGCGGACAGTGAAACGGTTAGCGTCATAGATACAATGTGCTTTTGCTGGCGTACCTGGTGCCTGGACTTCATCACCGGTCGAAAACAGCGCAACAGTCAGCGGCTTAAAACACGTGGCTTCATTGAAACCCAGCGAGGCCATCATACCGACAGAGGCTGCATTCATACGGGTACCAGCTTGGAAAACGGGCAACCCTTTTTTTAAATCTTCCCCCGCTTGGCGCACGTTCTGGCCAGGACGTGCCGCACCTTTACGGGTATCAAACCGTACCTTGTCACCGTCGACGCAGGCTTGTTCACGCATTACGACAGTGTCAGCGTTTGGCGGTAACGCTGCGCCCGTCATGATACGGACACACTGACCGGGTTCAAGTGCTTTACTGAAGCCGTGGCCTGCATAGACTTCCCCGATGATTTGGTAGCTGGCACGTTCCAGATCATCACTGCGAATGGCAAAGCCATCCATTGCCGAGTTGGTGGTTGATGGGACATTCACCGGTGCAATCACATCTTCTGATAACACGCGCCCGGATAAGGATTCCAGTGCCAGAACCTCACTGACAGAGGGCTCGGAAATTGCCGCCAGAATTTTTTCCCTTCCTGCATCGACAGAAAGCATGGTTGGTGACAGGGAATCACAGGTGGCGGTTTGGGCCTTGTGGCCTTCCATCCATCGTAGGATAAAGCCTTTGAGGGCATCAATGTCATTGATATCAAGCTTTGGGAGGGCGGTATCCGGATCGCCGTCGCAGGCGACGGCAATAATATTGCTGTCGTCAGGGTGAAGCCAGGGCTTGCCCAGTGCCTGACGATGGAGTTCGATTTTCGGGAAGTTTTCATGCTTGAATCCTTCCACCAACACCAAATCTGCGCGATTGTGGTCAACACGGGCAAGTAATTGGTTGAGGGTATATTCCTCTTCCGGTGTTTCTGTCATCAGGGCATGGCGGTAACGCGAACTGATGAGCATCTGGGAGGCACCGGCTTTTCTTAACCGGTAACTGTCTTTTCCTGGCTTATCAACATCAAACTCGTGATGAGCATGCTTTATCATCGCAATACGAATACCGGAAGCGACCAATGTGGGGATCAGTTTCTCTAACAGAGTGGTTTTTCCGGTGCCACTGAAAGCCGCAAAGCCAAGTACGGGCAGTGAATAATGGGAAAAACTCATGACAAATCTCCAAACTTCTCCAGCTCTTCAGGTGTGTTGAGGTTGATGAAAGCGTCGTGCTCTGCGCTGAAGTCGACAAAAACGGTATTACAAAGATCGTAAAGCAGTACGATTTTCCGATCGCCATTGTTTAGGAAGTTTTCGAGCCGTTCAAAGACAGTATGTTTAAACATGGTCACAACAGGTTGTAAGGACTCTCCATCGTGAGCGACAACGATTTCTGTGTCGTCGGCGATCGCCTGGTACATTTTTTCCAGCAAGTTATGTGGCAGATTTGGACAGTCACAGGGGACAAAGCCAAACCACTCGCTGTTAAGCTGTGCCATCGCTGCATGTATGCCCCCCAGTGGTCCCGGAAACCCTTCAAACACGTCGCTGAAAACCTGGCCATATTGTGCATAGGTTTCCTGGTTACGGTTAGCATTCACGGCAACCTTAGCACCCTGTCCGATGAGGCGTTCATGAACGTATTCGATGAGAGGTTTGTTATTAAGGGTGACCAACCCTTTGTCTTTTCCGCCCATGCGGCGAGCCTGTCCGCCGGCAAGAATGATCCACGTGGTTTCAGAAAGCGAATGCATGGTTATCCTTGTTGATTATGTTAAGTATCGGCTTACAGACCAGTGACTGGTTTTCAATTAACCAGTGCTGGTTGCAGCAAGCGGTGAGTGAGTTGGGATGATGGCTGGTGATCACCAGACTGGCACCACGCTTGAGCAAATCTTCCACCATCATCCTTTGTGCATCTATGGCGTTAGGATCCAGATTGGCGCATGACTCATCCATCAACAGAATAGAAGGGCTCAGAGCCCAGGCTCGAGCCATCGCGACTTTTTGTTTTTCCCCACCTGAAAGCACGGAAATGTGCTCCCGGCTTAAATGTTCCAGCCCAATCATCTGTAAAGCCTGCATGGTAATCATTCGACGCTCTTTTGGGCATAGCGGCCTGCTTTTTAAGCCATATGCGACATTGTCGGCAACGGTTCCGTCGAATAAATAGGCGGATTGATGCATGTAAATCACGTCACTGTGCCCGGAAAAACCAGCCAGACGTTGCATGAAACTCGGACGGCGCAAGTTAAGCTTTCCTGTGGTGGGCTTTTGGATACCTGCCAGCACTTTCAGCAACGAGGTCTTGCCAATACCATTTGGACCCGTGAGGTAAATGGCATCCCCCCGGCAGATTTTTAGCGACGGAATGTGAAACAGCAATCGATGCTTGTATCTCACTGACAGGTTGCTGGCTTCCAAAACAATCTGGTTCATTCTTTCCCCTAACTTGTTTTTAAGTGGCCGTTGCCGTGTGCATAGCTGATAAAAACATTCATCGTTAGTGCCAATACTAATAGTACCATTCCCAGCGCGACACCTTGGGCGAAGGCACCCTTTGAGGTTTCCAGCGCAATAGCGGTAGGGATATTTCGCGTGTAGTTGAGAATGTTGCCGCCGACCATCATAGAGCAACCCACTTCAGTGATGATTCGACTAAAGGCGGTGACCGCGGCTGCAAGTAAAGGAAAGCGGATTTCCCACATCAATGTCAGCATGGCGCGCGGAATGGACGCGCCCAGAGTATAGGCGGTCTCCCAAGCTCTTCGATCGCTGTTTTGGAATGCCGCATGCATCATTGACACCAGAATGGGCATCGCAATAAGGATTTGTCCCAGGATCATTGCTTTTTGGGTAAACAGCATTTTCCAGTCACCCATCGGACCTGCCCGGGACAGTACCATATAAAGCAACAAGCCAATCACAACGGTTGGCACAGACTGAAGTGTATTTATCAGTGACAGTACCATCCATTTCCCGGGGATGTCCCAGTACGCCAACGCAAAGCTGATGAGAAGGGCTGGTAAGATCACCAGCCCAATAGCAAACAGCGACACTGAAAACGATACGCCGACAATACCCCATAGTGTGGTATCGCCACTAAACAGCAAGGCAATGGCTTGTCGGGTTGTTTCCAGCATTTCCATTAGTCAGCATCCGCCACAAACAGTTGTTCGCCGTTGACTTTAAACGCGTTGATCAGCGATTGTGCTTTGGGGTTTACCAACCAGTCGCTGAATTCTTTGGCCCCTTTGTAGTTCATGTCAGGATAACGGCTTGGGTTGACAATGATGACCTGATAAGGATTAAACAGTCGTTTATCACCTTCAACCAGTACGTTAAGATCTAGCTTGCTTTGATAGGCGAGCCAGGTACCGCGGTCAGTCAGGGTGTACCCCTGCATCTCGTTTGCCATGGTCAGTGTTGGCCCCATGCCCTGACCGATGGCTTTATACGCATTAAATTCAGGACGTTGACCCGCAGCTTCCCAAAGCAGAAGCTCTTTTTTGTTCGTGCCTGAGTCATCACCACGGGAGATAAAGTTGGCGTTAGCGGAAGCAATTTTTTTCAAGGCCTCAGTAACATCAGCTGTTCCTTTCACCTTGGCAGGATCTGACGCAGGACCTACCAACACAAAGTCGTTGTACATCAGGCGACGAGGTAACACTCCAAACCCATTTTCCACAAAACGGGCTTCAGCATTGGGGGCGTGTGTCATGACCAAATCCACATCGCCGTTTTCGCCCATTTTCAGGGCTTTACCTGTTCCCGCGGCCAGAATCTGCACATCATAGCCCGTCTCTTTTTTGAACTCAGGGAGCAGGTAATCCAAAAGACCTGAGTGGTAAGTACTGGTGGTGGTGGCTAACCGGATGACTTCCTCTGCATTGACAGAGAAAGTGAAAAGAAAAGTAATTAGCGCAAAGACTTTCATTTTATTCATGCGTTTCAGTTTCATTAAGGCTTCCTGACGTTCTGTAGTTCTTTAGAATCTATGGGTTTACTTTGCTCACGTGAAGCGAGCGTAGTCGAACTTGCAACAAAAATGCCAAAAATTCAGCACGCTCATTAACGTGCTTAATCTATTGAAAGTAAAGTAATTTAACCGAAAAGCAGAGCGTGTGCGGGCTGTGTCGCAGACAACATAGGTTTATGTCTTTATTGGACCGAGTCAAAATGTCCCATGTATGATGTCGGGTATATAAATATAACCCTCTTGATGATGTTGCTTGAGGGGCATCCAATAAAGACATGAAGGTTAATCGTGACATGAAGGACGTATTGCAGCAATTTGGTTTTTCCGCACTGGTTGTCGATGATGAGCCAGGGATGCGCGCGATACTGAATAAAGCGCTTTCTAAAAAACTGACGCAGGTTGAAACCGCATCGTCGCTAGAAGAGGCGGAAGCCTTGAGGCAACGTAACCATTTTGATCTCCTGATTGTGGATATCAATCTCCCGGGCCGCTCCGGTATCGACTGGCATGAAGCGTTTTCCGATGCATCACGTCGTAGCGATATTATTTTTATGACTGGCTATGCTGAACTGGAAACGGCGATTAAGGCGTTGCGTGCGGGGGCGTCTGATTTCATCCTTAAACCCTTTAATCTCGAGCAGATGTTGCAGTCAGTACAGCGTTGCCTCGACAAACGCATGATGGAACGGCGTAATGTGGCACTGCAGCGTGATGTCGCACGTTCGTTTCCTGTCGATATCATTGGTGATGCCCCGAAAACACAGGCAATGAGAGAGATGGTCGCCCGGTTGGCACCCTCCCCGGCAGCGGTATTGATAGAAGGTGAGTCAGGCACAGGGAAAGAGTTGGTCGCACGGGCGCTGCATTCGCTCAGTGGCCGTAAAGGCCCTTTTGTACCGCTTAACTGTGGGGCGATTGCGCCTGAATTGCTGGAGAGTGAACTGTTTGGTCATGTATCTGGTGCGTTTACCGGTGCCCGTAAAAGCAAAGATGGCCTGTTCCGTGTTGCGGATGCAGGCACGCTTTTTCTTGATGAAATCGGAGAGATGCCCATTCTTATGCAGGCGTCACTGCTTCGTACGCTGGAGCAGAAAACCATCCGTCCTGTCGGTGCCGAGCGTGAAGTGAGTGTCGATGTACGGATTGTTGCAGCAACCAACCGAAACTTACAGGAGGAGGTGGCAGCAGGCCGTTTCCGCAAAGATCTCTATTATCGCCTGAATGTGCTTTCTGTTGAATTGCCGCCGCTTCGTGAGCGTGTTGAGGACATAGGCCTGCTGCTCAATCATTTTTCTGACACCCTGTCCCGAGAGATGGGGTTAAAACCTGTGGTATGGTCGACGGAAGAGCTAACCGCCATGCAGGGCTATGACTGGCCTGGTAACATCCGTGAGCTTAAAAATACGGTAGAAAGGGCAATACTGCTTGGTAAACCTGACTTGCAGCAGTGGGGAGGGCATGAGCATATTCATGCAGCCCCAGATGGTGAGGCCAATATGGTTACTGTGCATGAAAAAGGGTATCCGCTTGAATGGCAATTGAAAGACGTAGAGCGCGCGCACATTGAAAAAGTGGTCGAGGCCTGCGAGGGCAATAAGTCAGCGGCGGCAAGGCAGCTTGGGGTGGCGAGAAAAACCCTGGAGCGTAAATTTAAAGAATGGCATGGTGAGTAGTCATGGAGCAGGCAAATCCGATGAGATGGCTCAATAAGTGGCGGCTTCGGTTCCGTACCATGGTGCGTTACCGTTTGCTGATGCTGACGTCTGTTCCTATTTTCATTACGTTACTAGCATTGATTGCCTTGACCATGTACTGGACGCTTGCCTATTCATGGAAAAGTGCCCTTGCCGGGGTGATGGCTGATTTGGCCGTTGCCAGTAACAGTATGGAAGTGTTACAACGGGAACAGCGGTTGCAACTTAAAGCGATTGCTGATTCCTACGATTTCCAGATCCAGATTGAACGTGACCCCAGCGGTATCTTGTCTTGGGCCCGTTCTCGTGCCAAAAAGTATGATGTTGACTTTCTCGCCGTCTATCCAGCCCAAGAGATTAAACGTCTGCCGCAAACCCTTCGTCGTCCTCTTCTGGAAGGTCGTGAACGCACGTTTTTCCAGGTGATGTCGGCCATTGAGCTTGATGCCATCCTCCCTGAGTTTTCAGCGCGTGCAGAAATTCCACTTCTCAATGAGCAAGTCATAGAATCACGTGGGTTGATTAGCCGGAGCTTATTGCCATTGTTTGATGAAAATGGCGAGCTGGCGTGGATTATTGATGGGGGGATCTTACTTAACAACAGTACTGAGTTGGTAGACAGGATCCGTGATTTGGTTTTTCCAGAAGGCACTTTGCCACCGTCGAGCGTTGGTACGGTAACCCTGTTTATTGACGATATCCGTGTCAGTACTAATGTGCCTTTAGACAGTGAAAACCGGTTTGGCCGTGCTATTGGTACCCGGGCGTCGGATGAAGTGCGTGAAACGGTATTGGAAAACGGGGACGAATGGGTGAACAGGGCTTATGTCTATGATGCCTGGTACATTTCTGCCTATAAGCCAATCCGGGACTTTAACAACAATGTCATTGGTATGTTATATACAGGATTTCTGGAATGGCCGCTGATTTCACGTTATTTCACTAATCTGCTGGAGCTTAGCATGGGGATCCTTGCCACACTGTTTGTCACTGGCTTGCTGGTCTACCGTGGGTCGAGAGATCTCTTCAGGCCAATAGAGCGAATTCACCGTGTTGTGCGTTTGGTCAGCTTTGATCAGGACGTGCGGATTGGCAAGCTTCAGCTTGATCCCCAGCATGAACTGGCTATTCTTGCCAGACAGTTTGACACCATGCTTGACCAGTTGAAACAGCAAAATGAAGCCATTCGCCAGAATACGCTGGAGCTGGAAGACAAGGTTCGGGAGCGCACCGCCAGTCTGCACGAAACCACGAAAAAGCTTAGACAGAATATTTCCCTGCTTGAACAGACGCGTAATAAGTTGTTGCTAAATGAAAAGCTGGCCGCATTGGGAGAGTTGACCGCAGGTATTGCCCATGAAATTAACAACCCGACCGCTGTTATTCTTGGCAACATTGAATTGATGGAATATGAACTTGGCGATAACGCTAAATTAGTGTCAGAGGAAATCGCCATGGTGCTTGAGCAGATAGACCGCATCCGCAATATCACACGGAGCCTGCTGCAATACAGCAGACAAGGTGGTGTGCAGGATGAAATTACATGGCAACATGTGAACCCTATTATTGAAGAGAGCGTTACTCTGGTTCGCTCAGGCACCAAGAAATCAGACATAGAAGTGGTCACTGAACTCAATGCGAAATGTTGTGTGGAGATCAATCGCCATCAGTTATTGCAGGTATTGGTTAACTTGCAAATGAACGGCATCCACGCCATGAATGAAAAGGGACGCTTAGTGGTGCGCTCAGAGGATTGGTTGGATGAGAATGGCCACCCGATGGGGGCGACAATCTCCGTGCAGGATTTTGGCTGTGGGATTGCCAATGAAAATCTGACAAAAATCTTCGACCCCTTCTTCACTACCCGACGTTCTGGCACTGGCCTTGGGCTGGCGGTAACACATGGTATTGTCAGTGGTCTGGGGGGCGAAATTAAGGTGGAGTCAGAGCTGGGTAAGGGCAGTACATTCACCCTTTATCTGCGAGAGAAAATTCACGTCGATGACGAAATCACGTCGTTGCGTGTTATGGATTAGAAAGAGGGGGGGACGGGTGTTATCCCGCCGCCCACATTTGTTTTCCCGCCTGTTGAAGATTATAGCCACCAAGCTGCTTACTCAGTTTGATGATGTCATCATCGTCAAAGTGCTGTATCAGTTGCTGGACCAGAGAACGGAAATAGATGTTTTTGGGGATCACCAGTTCAAACGCCTCGTTAGCAATAGGATGGAATGCGAGGCCAAATTCCCCTGCGGCACTTTGGCTGCCAAAGCCAATATCTGCTGATCCACGGGCGATCGCTGAACCCAGTTCACGCTCATTGAGACATGTCACCACCGAGTTCAGCATCTCAGCAGTCATCCCGTTCCTGAATAGCCATTCATCCAGTGCTCGGGCGCTCCCGGCCCCCTTTTGGCGACCGGCCCATCGCCATCGCTTGTCAGTAAAGTGATGCGGATCGTTAATCTGCTCTGCCAGTTCTGGACGAATAATCAGCCCTTGTTGGCGTTCATAGGCATGCAGCAGCACCCAGTTTTTATGCCCTGCATATTGTTGAATCAGCGCTGGATGTCGCAATCGGGCCTCTTCTGCATTTCCCCAATGGATGGCACAGATATCCACGTGGCCTTTTTCCAGCATTGACAATCCCTGTTTGGTGCCAGTTGCGGTATAGCCCACCAGCGCTGTACTGCCAAGGGAGTTCGCCATCCTGCTGACAATATGCTGAAGCAGAGGATCGTCAGATCCGGCAATTAACAGCCTGTCATTGAATACGCCATTATGGCTGGATTCAAGCAGCCAGCGGTCAAGCAGGCTTTTCGGAAACAGCCACTTACCGGTGACTTTGGTTGCGGGAAGCACGCCATCATTGGCAAGGCTATAAACCTTTTTCTCGTTCAAATCGAGGTATTCAGCGACTTGCCGGGCATTCATAAATACCGGGAAATCACCCATCCAAGCCACCTTTCACATCGAAATCGATATTGTCAGCACCGTTGAATACTTGGAAACGGTGGCCTTTGGCACGGGCGATCATAGTAATACCAAGTTGTTTGGCAAGATCGTAACCCATTTGGGTCACACCAGAGCGGGACAACAGTACAGGAATGCCCATTTGCGCCACTTTAATCACCATTTCAGACGTTAAACGCCCGGTGGTGTAGAACACTTTGTCTTCTCCGGTTTCACCTTTCAACCACATTTCACCCGTCAGGGTATCGACGGCGTTGTGGCGGCCAATATCTTCAACAAAAGAGAGAATTTTCGTGCCTTTGCAGACTGCGCAGCCATGTACGGCACCAGCGGCTTTGTAGGTGTCATTATGATGGGTGAGGGCTTCCAGTAACCCATACAAAGAGGATTGTTTGATGCGATGCGCAGGAAGTCTTAAATTTTCAAGTTTTTTCATGACGTTGCCGAACATTGTGCCCTGCCCACATCCCGACGTGACAGTTTTCTTTGAGAGCGTCTCGTCGATATTGTCATTTTGTTCTGCTGTGATGACCGCCGCAGACTGGGTTTGCCAATCGATGATCACTGAATCCAATGCGTTGACATCGTTGATGAGCCCCTGGTTTTTCAAATAACCAAGCACCAGCATGTCCGGTCGGGCGCCGAGTGTCATCAGGGTAACAATCTCTTTCCAGTTGAGGTAGACCGTCAGCGCTCGTTCGCAGGCGATCTGTTTGGTCATGGGCTCGCCGTATTCGTCAAATACGGTGACGTTAATCGTTTGGGGGATGTCTGTCTGGGTTTGAATAATCTTGGGTTGGCTCATTTACCCGGCTTCCTTTGGTGTTATCGCAAGACATTTATAGCAAAGTTAGCAATTCCTGTTCCAATCGTGAATAAGTGAACCGTCGATGGTATGTGTTTTGCTTTATTAGAGGAGTACTCGGTTTCCCCACTCCCCTCGCGAGTGATTCGAATCCTGGAATTTGAAGGAGTGATGCGTGACAAGAATAATAAAAGATCCTAATTGCTGGTTGATACAGTTTGATCTGGAATCAACCGATGTCGCTATTGGGCGTTGGAAGACTAAGCGCTGGTCGATTGTGAACCTGAATTTTCCCAAGACAGAAGATGAATGTTCAGATTCACAAATTTCATTGCCTTTAGAGCTGTTTAAAGATGAACGGACGGACTACCGTTTCAACCTCAGTTCTCGGGATCCTCACCTCTTTTTCATCTTTGAGGTAGAAGAGGATGAGTCTCTCAATCCCTTACAGGTTACGGCTTCGCAAAGCAATGCAGCCAGTTTTATGGATGGGGATTATCTGGTGCAGTCCGTACCCATGCCACTGACGGTGCAAGCCTGGATGGAAGCGTTTATTGGCCGTCATGGTGAGTTATTGGAAGTCCGTAAGAAGAAGCGCAAAGGCGCGGGGAGGTCAAATGGTAACTGATTCCTTCCTCCATCGCTGGTCAAGGCGTAAGCAAGGGCTAGCATCTTCGGAAGAAGAAAAGCCGATTGACGTGGCATGCGCTGGCGACAGTGAAGATATCACCTGTGCGGAAACGCAGCCTGAATCTGATGAAACGGACGTACCTTTACTCTCTATGGAAGATGTTGATCGTTTGAAAGAGGGGGATTCCGCGGCCGTATTTCTGGCGAAAGGTGTTTCTTCACAGATCAAGAAGGCTGCACTCAGAAAGCTTTTTCACAGCGACACTTACAACGCACTTGATGGTATGAATGAGTACGATCTCGACTATTCCAAACCCACAAAGCTCACGGTAGAAGTGGTGGAATCTTTGAGAAAGTGGACCAGAGAGCAGATTGAGGAATCCTTTGAACAGTCTGAACAGATAGAGGAGACGACGCAGCATACCCAAGCGCCCGTTGATGCTTCTTCTGACAGTGAGACAAAAAGTCCCCATGATGAATCAGGAGACAATTTGTCCTATAGGGTGGAACAAAATGTCCCACTCGAGGATGAAGGTAAGTCTTCAAACGGATCCTGACTCCGTTTTTGTTATTTTTCTTCCTATAAAGCTGGTTCATAACTTGCTGTAACAAAGAGTCTTAGTCAAAGGTGTAGCTAAGCCATTGTCCAGCAAGCTAAACGGCATGCATAAATGAGGCATTGAAACGGATTAACGCCGTTTGCCGATTAGGAAACAGGTGTTTTATGGCTACACAGACAACAGCAACTGAGAATATGTCGACGGAAAAAAATATCACAACACTCAATCAGTATCTTGAATGTCAGAAAGATACCAATGGGTTAGCCAGACTGTATGCGCTAAAAAATACAGTCACATTGGGCAACCTCATCCCGCCTACGATAAGTTTTGAAAGCCGTGGGTTTGCATTGGTAGTTGGCAGTGCAGCGGCATTGGTGGAATTCGGTGCCTTGGTATCTGGTGCGTTCAAAGAACGTGTGGTGCTGCTTTGTAATGAAGCGGGTGGCACCGTGTCTGGATTGACAGAGGAGCTTTCACTTTTTTATAGCAGTGATGTCACCATTGATGGGTTTTTAGGTGCTTTCCACGTCGCTGTAAATTACAACGGTATTCAGCAAAACCTCGCACAGGTTGCAATGGGGCGGGATCACTTTGACTTGATCGTTGACCTAACGGAAAAAGGTCTCCATGCAGCCGAAGTGCCTCCCTTTGGCTATTATGCTGTTGGTCGTGGATTGATATCAAAAGAAGAGGCTGTTGAAGCGTTACGAGAAACGGTTGGTATTTTCGACAAACCTAAATTCTTCCGTTTGGATACTGAGCGCTGCGCACATGCTTCGCGGGGATTGGAAGGGTGCACCCGCTGTATAGATGCTTGTCCGGCGGAGGCATTAAGCACCATTAACCAAACGATCACTATCAATCCTTACCTGTGTCAGGGAATCGGATCCTGTGCAACAGTATGCCCGACAGAAGCGATTAGCTACGCACTGCCGGATCCTGAAAATACACAACATTTTGTGTTTGACCTTATTCAGCACTATCGCCAACAGGGCGGTGAAGTGCCAACGATTCTGTTTTATGCGGAAGCGGATGAAGCGTCTCTGGTAGAAGCGATGTCGTCGCTGCCAAACAGCACGATTCCAGTAAGATTAGAAGAATTAGCCTCTGTAGGGCTGGATACCTGGTTGAGTGCACTGGTTTATGGGGCCTCCCAAGTGATCCTGGCTATGGCGCCTAATCTGCCTGCTAAAACCCGCCATGTATTGGAGCAAGAACTTGACGTCGCAGCCTCTTTCCTGAGCAGTCTTAATATCGAGCAGGACCGCATCACGCTGAAAGCATTGGACTCGCTGTTTACGCTGACGCCATTTAGCAACGTGCTGCTGACACACCCAACAAAGTTGACTGGCACCAAACGCGAGAGACTGAGTACGGCATTGGATTTGTTGGCGGCACATGCCGGTCAACACCTGACGGTTACCCCTGTGCCACAAGGTGCGCCATATGGCCGTATCAATGTGAAAACCCATGATTGTACCCTTTGCATGGGCTGTGTCGCAGTGTGCCCGACAGGCGCCTTGTCATCCATTGGTTCTCGTCCAGGTATCACATTCCGGGAGCAGGATTGTGTGCAGTGTGGTCTTTGTGAATCGAGCTGTCCGGAATCGGTGATCACGCTTGAGCCACGTTTCAATTGGAACAGCGAACAGCGCCAGCAACGTGAAATCCTGTATGAAGAAGAAGCGGCTGCATGTATCACTTGTGGCAAGCCATTTGCGCCTGTTTCGATGGTCAATATGTTGATTGGGAAATTGCAAAATCACAGTCATTTTCGGGAAAACGCTATCAAACGCCTGTCCATGTGCGAAGACTGCCGGGTCCGCGACATTGTTGCTGACATGATTGAAAACCCGGATAAGCAGATGAAGGTTTAAGGAGATGGCAATGGCAGTACAAATTAACATTGAAGATGTGACCAACGAAGAAAACCAAATCCGTCAGAACATCTACAACCTATTGGCACATCTTTTTAGACAAGCACCGGATCAGGACACACTGAACTGGCTATCGGCACTTGAATTGGAAGGTGATGAGCATTCACCGGGTATGGTGGCGGCTTGGTCCGTTCTTAAGCTATCAGCCAGTAAGACGACACCCATCCAGGCCGCTGATGAGTATCAGTTGTTGTTCATTGGTGTCGGGCGGGGAGAGGTGATGCCATTTGGCTCTTGGTATCTCACCGGTTCGTTGATGGAATTACCGTTGGTATCACTGCGTCAGGACTTGCGTCGTCTGGGCTTTGAGCGTCAGGATGAGACGAAAGAACCGGAAGACCATATTGCGGCATTGCTGGAAGTGATGGCTATGCTGGTGGAAGAGGGAGATGTCCAGGCACAGAAAACCTTTTTCAACCGTCATATCGCGCCTTGGTTTGAGGGGCTGTGTGACGATACCAAACAAGCAGAAGCTGCGGTGTTCTATACCGCTGTGGCTGAACTTGCAAAACAATTTCTAACGATAGAGAAAATCAGTTTTATCCAGCGCCCTTGGTAGTTCTACTTCATAACAAGTAGAAAATCAGCGTTGATAGAAAGCATGAGGAGCATTGTGATGTCAGAAAACCAAAAAGAAACAGGTACGCCAAATGAAGCGCGTCGCCAGTTCCTTAAGGGGCTGGGGGTTGCCGCAGCCGTAGGTGCTGCCACCACCGCAGTCAGTGTTACTGCTCAGGCGGAAGTGACGGTGAAAACCCCAGAACCGAAGCGCCAATCGGGGTACCGTGAAACCCAACACATTCGTGATTATTACGATTCCCTGTAACCTACAGATGGAGTGAGACTATGAAACTGACTAAACGCTCTGACGCCGTCAATAGGGAAGAAAAACGATTGGGTGTCTCCCGTCGTACCTTTATGCGTAACTCCATGCTGGCGACAGCAGGAGGGGTTGCTGCGGCAGGCATGTTCACGCCAGGTATGATGCGAAAAGCTGAGGCTAAAGATGTTGATCCAAGTAAGCCAGTCGAACAGAAACGGACGATTTGTTCTCACTGTTCGGTAGGCTGTGGTGTGTATGCTGAAGTGCAAGACGGTGTATGGGTGGGCCAAGAGCCTGCGTTTGACCATCCGTTTAATGCTGGTGGTCACTGTGCTAAAGGTGCGGCATTGCGAGAGCACGGCCATGGTGAGCGCCGCCTGAAATATCCGATGAAGCTGGTGGACGGTAAGTGGCAGAAAATTAGCTGGGAGACCGCCATCAATGAAATCGGTGACAAGTGCCTGGAAATCCGCGAACAGTCAGGGCCGGATTCGGTTTACTTCCTGGGGTCGGCGAAGCACAGCAATGAGCAAGCGTACTTGTTCCGTAAAATGGCGTCACTTTGGGGCACAAATAACGTTGACCATCAGGCGCGTATCTGTCACTCCACTACCGTTGCCGGTGTTGCTAACACCTGGGGCTACGGCGCGATGACCAATTCTTTTAACGACATGCATAATTGCAAGTCGATCCTCTTTATTGGCTCTAACCCTGCTGAAGCACATCCGGTGGCGATGCAGCACATTCTGATCGCGAAGGAAAAGAATGGCTGTAAGATTGTGGTTGTTGACCCTCGTCGCACCCGCACCGCAGCGAAAAGTGATCACTATATATCATTGCGCCCTGGTACAGATGTTGCGTTTATATGGGGCCTGCTGTGGCATATTTTTGAAAACAGTTGGGAAGACAAAGAATTCATTCGCCAGCGTGTGTTTGGTATGGATGAAATTCGTGCAGAGGTGGCGAAATGGACGCCACAAGAGGTGGAGCGCGTGACAGGTGTCAACCGCGAAGATATGTATAAAGCGGCGAAAATCCTGTCTGAGAACCGCCCGGGTTCAGTTGTGTGGTGTATGGGGGGAACCCAGCACACGACAGGTAATAACAACACGCGCGCTTACTGCATACTGGAATTGGCACTTGGGAATATTGGTAAATCTGGTGGCGGGGCTAACATCTTCCGTGGTCACGACAATGTTCAGGGCGCAACAGATTTAGGCGTACTTTCACATACTTTGCCGGGTTACTATGGCCTAACGGATGGGGCATGGAAACATTGGTCGACAGTATGGGATGTGGATTTAGACTGGATCAAAGGCCGTTTTGATCAGACCGCCTACAATGGTTCTAAACCAATGAACAGCAATGGTATTCCGGTATCCCGTTGGGTGGATGGTGTGTTGGAAGACCCAGAGAAAATGGCACAGAAGGAAAATATTCGCGCCATGTTCTATTGGGGACATGCGGTGAACTCCCAAACCCGGGGACCAGAAATGAAAAAGGCGATGGCGAAGCTGGACATGATGGTCATCGTTGATCCGTATCCAACGGTTGCCTCTGTGATGAATGACCGTAAAGACGGTGTTTACCTGTTGCCCGCGACCACCCAGTTTGAGACTCGTGGTTCGGTTACCGCCTCCAACCGTTCCCTACAATGGCGCGATCAGGTGATTGAGCCGCTGTTCGATTCCAAGCCAGACCACACCATCATGTACTTGCTGTCTAAAAAGTTGGGTTTTGCAGATCAGTTGTTCAAACACATTTCAGTGCAAAATGACGAGCCAAACATTGAAGACATTACCCGTGAATTTAACCGCGGCATGTGGACAATTGGTTACACGGGCCAGAGCCCTGAACGTCTCAAAGCGCACCAACAGAACTG
Organism: Grimontia hollisae CIP 101886; assembly: GCF_000176515.1. Lineage (GTDB taxonomy): Bacteria > Pseudomonadota > Gammaproteobacteria > Enterobacterales > Vibrionaceae > Enterovibrio > Enterovibrio hollisae. The sequence goes on along the minus strand of NZ_ADAQ01000013.1, from coordinate 720,327 downwards.
GCATACATTCCATAAAACCACACTCGAAGCAGAAGGTGGGCCAGTCAGTGGTGAAACTTACGGTCTGCCCTGGCCTTGCTGGGGAACGCCAGAAATGAAGCACCCTGGAACCCACATTCTTTATGACACATCAAAAGAAGTGGCCAAAGGTGGCGGTAACTTCCGCACCCGCTTCGGTGTGGAATTCGAAGGCGAGAGCTTGCTGGCCGTTGATAGCTACTCAAAAGGCTGCGAGCTGGAAGACGGCTATCCGGAATTCAGTGACAAGCTGCTCAAGCAACTTGGCTGGTGGGATGATTTGACCGCTGAAGAGAAATTGGCTGCTGAAGGCAAAAACTGGAAAACCGACCTGTCCGGTGGTATTCAGCGTGTTGCGATTGCCCACGGCTGTATACCATTTGGCAACGCCAAAGCCCGTGCGATTGTCTGGACCTTCCCAGACCGTGTGCCACTGCACCGTGAACCGCTTTACACGCCGCGCCGCGATCTGGTTGCAGACTATCCAACCTGGGACGACCAGGCCGATCTCTATCGCCTGCCAACCCTGTATAAATCTATTCAGGCTCGGGATGTTTCCGGCGAGTACCCTATTATTCTGACGTCTGGTCGATTGGTGGAATATGAAGGGGGCGGTGAAGAAACGCGTTCCAATCCTTGGTTGGCGGAGCTTCAACAGGAAATGTTTGTTGAAGTGAACCCTGTGGATGCGAACAACCTTGGGATAAAAGACGGCCAAGAAGTCTGGGTTGAAGGTGCAGAAAAAGGCCGGGTTAAAGTGAAAGCCATGGTCACACGACGTGTGAAAGAAGGTATGGCATTTATGCCATTCCACTTTGGCGGTAAATTTGAAGGTAAAGATCTGCGTTCTAAATATCCTGAAGGTTCCGACCCTTACGTGGTGGGTGAAGCGGCGAATACCGCGACTACCTATGGTTACGATCCGGTTACCCTGATGCAGGAAACCAAAGTGACGCTTTGTAAGATCAGCGCAGCGTAAAAGGAGCAGATGTTATGGCGAATATGAAATTTCTGTGTGATACCAAACGCTGCATTGAATGTAACGGCTGTGTCACGGCGTGTAAAAACGCAAACGATGATGCGGTAACCTGGGGAATCCAGCGTCGCCGTGTCGTTACCCTGAATGACGGTGAACCAGGCGAGAACTCTATTTCGGTGGCTTGTATGCACTGCACGGATGCGCCTTGTATGGCGGTTTGTCCGGCAGACTGCTTCTACAGAACTGAAGACGGTATTGTTCTGCACAACAAAGATACTTGCATCGGTTGTGGTTACTGTCTGTTTGCCTGTCCGTTCGGGGCGCCACAGTTCCCGAAAACCTCAGCGTTCGGCGAGCGCGGTAAAATGGATAAATGTACGTTCTGTGCTGGCGGTCCAGAGCCGGATGGTTCGGCTGCAGAACGTGAGAAATATGGTGCAAACCGTATTGCCGAAGGCAAGCTGCCAATGTGTGCAGAGCTTTGTTCAACCAAGGCGCTACTTGCCGGTGATGCCGAGAAAGTGTCTGCTATTTTCCGCCAACGCGTGGTAGAGCGCGGTGCGAAAGGCGCGGGTTGGACCAATGGCGATGACCTCGCTTATGATGCAACCAAAAGCTGATTAGCATGAGACACTGCGGAGCAGTTACTCCGCAGTGTCGGGAGGAGAGATATGTTTAGAGCATTGCTCGCGATGTTCATGGTGATAATAAGTATTTGGTCACCGTTGGGTACTGCCGAAGAAGGCGCCAAGGCCGATCCCCAGAAAGAAATGGTGCAGTTGGCGGGGGCAGAATTCTGGAAAGAAGTGCGTGCTGGTGAGTCCGGCTATACCACTGCGAAGGGGGCAGAGGCAGGCCAACTTATCAATGTGGATGGTGAGCGCTGGCGACGGATCCGCAATGAGTGGATCAGTCCGATAGGCCTGCTTTTCCTTGGTGGTTCTGCAGGTGGCCTGCTGTTGTTTTACCTTTGGGCAGGACGTGTTGCGCTGGCACATGAACGCACGGGTAAGAAGGTGATGCGCTGGACGCCATTTGAACGCGCCCTGCACTGGTTTACTGCGATTAACTTTTTGATCCTGGGGATCACGGGTGTATTGCTGCTTTACGGTAAGCATTTCATCAAACCAGTGGCTCCGGAAGTGGTGTGGGGAAGCATCATCTACGCAGCGAAATTGGCGCACAATTACCTTGGTCCGCTATTTGTGATTGGTCTGCTTTGTATGCTGGTGAAGTGGATGAAAAACAACTTCATCAACAAAGTCGATATTGAGTGGTTCAAGCAGGGCGGTGGCATCTTGCCTAATGGCAAACACCCCGATGCAGGGTTTTGTAACGGTGGTGAGAAAGCCTGGTTCTGGTTGCTGGCAACTGTCGGTGTCGTGGTATGCATTACCGGCCTTGTGATGGATTTCCCTATCTTTGGTCAAACCCGTGACAATATGCAGATAGCAAACCTGTTGCATGGCATAGCGTCATTGGGCTTGTTAGCGGCTGCATTCGGTCATATATACATCGGTACTGCTGGTACTGAAGGTGCGTTAGAAGGTATGACGACGGGCTATGTGGATGAAAGTTGGGCGAAACAACACCACAAGCTTTGGCTGGATGAAATTCAAGGTGAAAGTGCTGCCCCATCGACAGAAGCGAAAGAGCAGCAAAGGACCTGAGAGTGTAATCATTAAATGACACAAGGCCCACGTGAGTGGGCTTTGTTTTTTCGTTTCAGTCGTTAGTAAATCAAATCCCAACTTAAGGCTGTACCGCGAGGGATGTCATGCCGAGCTATTTTTCCCATAACAGCATCAAAATGCTTTGGTGCAAGGCCCAAGCCTGGACGAATACTCCGCACGTTTTGTGCAGTCAGGGTTTCGCCTTTCTTTATGTTCTGGACCACATAAAGCGAACGGCGAAACTGCACATTGCCTTTCTCTGCATCCTTTAGCTGGTAACCCGCTTGACCTAATGCCTGCCATGCGGTTTCTGTCTCTTTGCAAAGCGTTGTCAATTCATCCGGTTCTAATGAAAAGGTGGCGTCTGGACCTGGTTCGTTGCGGCTCAATGTGACGTGTTTTTCAATCACCGACGCGCCAAGTGCAATTGCCGCCACAGACACTGTGGTACCTAAAGTGTGGTCAGACAACCCACTTATCACGCCAAAGCGCTTTGCCAAATCAGGAATGGTGCGAAGGTGGCTCTGTGATGCTGGCGCAGGGTATGCACTGATACAATGCAATAACACCAGCTGTTGGCAGCCATTATCACGCGCAGTGACAACGGCTTCTGCAATCTCTTCATTGTTTGCCATACCTGTTGAAATGATCATCGGCTTGCCGGTTTGTGCGACATAACGAATCAAGGGGAGATCGACGGCTTCAAATGAGGCGATTTTGTAGGCTGGTACATTGAGATCTTCCAGCAAATCCACGGCCGTAAAATCAAACGGTGTGCTAAACAACGTGATGCCAACTTCTCGCGCTTTTTCGAACAGCGGTTTGTGCCACTCAAACGGTGTGTGGGCTTCTTGATATAAATCGTAAAGCGTTCGGCCATCCCACAGCCCACCTTTGATTTGAAATGCCTCCGAATCGCAGTTCAGGGTAATGGTGTCAGCGGTGTAGCTCTGCATCTTAATCGCATCCGCGCCTGCGCGTTTTGCCATTTCGATGGTCTGAAAAGCGCGCTCAATCGAACCGTTATGGTTGGCCGACATTTCAGCAATAATATAAGGTTTGTGCTCAGGGCCAATCTTACGGCCATTGATGGTAATACATTGCGTCATAATGTTGTGCCACCTTTCCACGCTTCGCACGAAAGGAAGAAAGAAAAATAGTCTATGTTTCCGTCTACAGTGATAAGGGTCTGGATGTCCTTGCCCTTCGAAAAGCCAAGTTTGTCATGAAGGTGAATCACGTTTGGGTTGATGCAAAGTACTCGACTGCGAATACCGTCCAATCCAAGGTTCTTGAATCCCAAACTCAAAGCTTCGGATAACATGGCAAAGCCAGTGCCTGCGGGTGCTTCGGGTGATTTATAGAATCCCCACTCTGCAGTGTTGGTTTGTCTTTCAATATTGGTAAAAGAGACCATGCCAACCGGCGTATCCTCAGACATCGCAATAAAAAACTGATTTGCTGTATCGCTCGAGGCGTTGGCAAACCAACGTTCATGTTCCTCTGCGCTGATTTCATGTTGAGTGAACATCTTGTTCCTGACATGTGGTGCATTTCGCCAGCTTCGTACCATTGCAAGGTCATCTGTAGTCATTGCACGAAATGCGATATTTCCAGGCATATACGCACGTTGTTCCATCATCTCAACTACCCGCGTAGCGCCGTTGCCGTCGATATCGGATTTTTCAAGACGATAGGGCAGGGTGTTCCAGTTATCTGACAACCACCTCAATTCGCTGACATAGTCATATTCTGTGGTGTTATTACTTACGCCCAAGTAACGATAAAGGCCACTGGCACCAAGATGCTCTGCCATCAAACGCTGGTTCTCGGCCATGGATACCAAGGTGCCAGGAATACCTAGGCTTGCACGTTCAATAGCACTGACACCTGCGCCACCAAAAGCATAGCGACAGGCTGCAAGCTCCGCTTCATAATCAGCAAGGCTTTCGGACAGCGTGACGAATTCAGGCAGTGGAAACGCGCGTAGTTCAGCCTTTTGGGGATTAGAGAGGCCGTAAACAATGTGGAGCCTGAAAGGCAAAGAGTCAAAATGTTTGCAGGCATTGAGCAGTTTCATGCACTCGCCACTGGGATCTGTGCCGCTGAAAAAGGCCAGTATCACATTCTTCAGTGCAGGTGGATGTTGGCGGAGTTCTGAAAAGTGTGGGCGGAGTAATCCGAATTTTGGCCCTAAAAGTTGAGTACAGTCTTTTGGCACAAGTTGATGATAGCGGTTTTCAAAGTCCGGCCAGGGATTGTGATCGAGTAACACATCACAATCATGATGGCGATTGGCAAGATCGTCGATGACAAGTACTTTTATCCCTAAAGAACGCATTTGTGTTTGCCAAGTGCGGTCCAAGGCGTAGTGATCCATGATTACCCAATCAGGATTAACGTGTTGCAGTACAGCCACTGTTTCCTTCACATCGGATTCCTGAGTCACTCCTAGCCAATGTCGGTAGTCTCCGGCGTCAGGGAGAAAGGTTTCTTCAATAGCACTCAAAGAAATAACGTCAATGCCCTGGTTTTTACAGTAATCAATAAGGTTGCCGGTCAGGGGGCGGCTGACCATGATGGCTTGATGGCCGCGTTCAATCAGCTTTTGGGCCAGTACCAGACACCGCATGATGTGCCCAGTACCAATCTGGCGGGAGGCGTCAACGCGAATCGCTATCTTCATAACTCGTCCCGTTGCTTAAGGATTTGATAGAGCATTTCGGCGCGAATCCAGTCATCCGGTTCATCGATATCCTGGACACGGAAATGGGGGATCTGCACCGCTTTGGAGTGCGGAGCGAAAATCGGTAAACCGGAAAGAAATGCCTCTGGCTTACCCCAGTAGAACATTCCTGCATCATGGTAAGCGGTTTCTAAATCCTGTGAGCGGGTAGAGAAATGTTCTGGCCAGAACATGTCCACATTGCCTTCATCATTTATTCGAATACTGCGTTGAATAGGGAAGGAGAAACGCGTGGCAGCGAAAGTGTACTGGGTTTGCTCTTTGTCCAGTAGCGTCAGGCCTTTTTCAAGATCCTGAACGCGGATAAACGGCACCGTGGCGTAAAGGCAACAGACTGCATCCAGAGAACGGGCATCGTTCTCTTGCAGCCATTCAATAGCGTGTTTGATGACATCTAATGTCGTGGCATGATCATCAGCAATGTCTGCAGGACGGAGGAACGGTACCTCAGCGCCATGCTCTTTGGCGATGCTTGCAATCTCTTCGCTGTCTGTCGATACCATGATGCGGTCAAACAGGCCTGATATTTTTGCCACATCAATGGCGTAGGCAATGATTGGCCTGCCAATAAAGGCCTTGAGATTTTTCCCCGGAATGCGCTTGCTGCCACTGCGGGCAGGAATAATACAGACTTTCATTTTGTCCTCAGTACAACGCATCAGCCAGTGCCTGAATCACAGTGTCCTGTTCCTCTTCTGTCATATCAACGTAAAGCGGCAGGCTGAGCGCAGCGTGATAATAGTGTTCTGCAACAGGAAATTGCCCCCATTTAAACCCTAACGCGCGGTAATACGGTTGAGTGTGAACCGGGATGTAATGCACATGCACGCCGATGTTTTTAGCGCGAAGTGCATCAAATACGCGCTGGCGGCAATCTGGTTCCGCTAACTGGATAACATACAAATGCCATGCTGATTTACTCTCGGGAAGCAATGTCGGTGTGGTCAGTGGCAATGCTGAAAGCTTTTGGTTGTATCGATCGGCAAGTGTCTGACGGCGTTCAACAAACGCATCCAGCCTCGTCAGTTGGGATATTCCCAATGCGGCTTGTAGGTCAGTCATGCGGTAATTAAATCCAAGCGATTGTTGCTCGTAGTACCAAGCGCCTTGGCCTTGATCGACCAGTGATTCACTATCCCGCGTAATACCATGGCTGCGGAGGTTTTCCATCGCTTTGGCAAGTTTGGGATTGTTGGTCAGTGCCATCCCACCTTCTGCGGTGGTGATGATTTTAACTGGATGAAAGCTGAAGACGGTGATGTCACTGTACTGGCAGTTTCCGACATACAGATCCTGATATTTGCTACCAATAGCATGAGAGGCGTCTTCAATAATGTGGAAACCATACTGCTGGGAAAGCAGGTGGATGGCCTCCATGTCGCAGCTTTGTCCACACATATGTATAACCACCACCACGTTCGGAAGGGTGTCTGTTCGTTTTGCCAGCTCCAGTTTTGCTGCTAAACGCTTTGGACAGAGGTTGTAGGTGATGGGGTCAATATCAACAAAGTCGACCTTTGCGCCGCAATACAAACCACAATTCGCCGAGGCGACAAATGTGTTGGGGGATGTCCAAAGGCGTTGACCTTTACTGAGTCCCAAAGCAAGGCAGGCAATATGCAGTGCTGATGTGGCGCTGTTTACTGCAATGGCATGCTTTGCGCCCACTTTCTCTGCAACTGCATGTTCAAATTGGGTAACTCGCGGCCCTTGGGTGATGAAGTCGGACGTTAAGGCGTCAATGACGGCATCGATATCGTCTTGGCTGATGTTCTGTTTGCCGTAAGGGATCATGCTTGTTGCTCGAATTCCAGGATCTGTTCGACGTCTAGAAAATCTGGATTGCTTCCGTAATGGTATTCAAAACCAGCCGCGACAGGTTCGCCTTTTTCGCCGAGTGGATTGACCGAATAGTCGTAATCCGCCGCATAGAATTTAATGGTTGGTCGAATCACATAGTGATCCTCGAATTCCAATGTCAGGTGTGAGTCATCACTTGGGCACATGATTTCATGCATCTTTTCGCCCGGACGAATGCCGATTTCTTTCACAGACAGACCGTTGCCGTAAGCAGTTGCCAGATCCATTAAACGCACAGAAGGGATTTTCGGTATAAAAATCTCACCACCTTGCATGCGTTCGAAATTCTTCAGGACAAAGTCGACGCCTTGCTGGAGCGTGATCCAAAAACGGGTCATGTCAGGATGGGTAATGGGCAATGCATCAGCCCCTTCCTCAACCAGTTTTTTGAAAAGCGGTACCACAGACCCACGTGAACCTACCACATTGCCATAGCGCACTACTGCAAAGCGTGTCAGCCCACCGCCCGTCATGTTATTGGCAGCGACAAACAGCTTGTCAGAACAAAGCTTAGTCGCACCGTATAGGTTGTTTGGACTCGCGGCTTTGTCGGTGGAGAGAGCGATGACTTTTTCGACCTTGTTAGCAATGGCTGCGCGGATGATGTTTTCTGCGCCATGCACATTGGTTTTGATACATTCCATCGGGTTATATTCGGCAGCAGGCACTTGCTTTAAGGCCGCGGCATGAATGACATAATCGACGCCATTCATGGCTTCCATCATCCGGCCAGCATCGCGTACATCACCAATAAAATAGCGCATGCAAGGTGCGTTGAACTCTTGCTGCATTTCGAATTGTTTGAGCTCGTCTCGGGAGAGAATGATAAGTCGTTTAGGCTTATAACGCGCAAGGATGGTTTGGGTGTATTTCTTTCCAAATGATCCGGTTCCACCGGTGATCAAAATCGACTTGCCGTTAAACATTTCAATCCTTAAGCATTCGTATCAGTATCTGATTGAAATTCTAACTGATAGCGCCAATGACGGTGGGAGAAAAATGCCTACATCGTGATTAGGTGATGAAAAAAAGACAATCTCTTTCGACATTGCCTTTTCTTGGTCACAGTTAGGCGTGTGACTTGTGACGTTCCTTTAGTTTATTGACCACGTCTTCGAGCGAAAAGCCCTGATCTTGCAGCAGTACCAAAAGATGGTACATCAGGTCTGCTGACTCATTGATCAACTCTTCTTTATCGCCCGACGTCGCTGCAAGCGCGACTTCGACGCCTTCTTCGCCCACTTTCTGCGAAATGCGCTTGGCGCCCTTGGCATACAGGGACGCCGTATAAGACGTTGAAGGATCGGATCCTCGACGGGAAGCCAGCACCTGCTCCAGTTGATGAAGAAACACCAGAGCAGGTTTGTTGGTGTCGTCTTCTCCCCAGCAGGTTTCAGTGCCAAGATGGCAGGTTGGGCCAATAGGGTCGGCTTGAACCAGCAGGGTATCTCTGTCGCAGTCCACAGTGATGTGTTTGAGACGCAGCACATTGCCGGAGGTTTCGCCTTTGGTCCAAAGGCGCTCCTTGGTACGGGAGAAAAAGGTGACCTGCTCGGTATCCAGCGTTGTTGATAATGCATCTTGATTCATATATCCCATCATCAGAACCTGTCCGCTTTTCGCGTTCTGGACAATGGCGGGCACCAGACCGTCTACTTTTTCCCAGTCGATACTATCAGCGAGTGCCGCGTTTGATGGTGTATTGCTCATAAGCGGATCTCCACGCCTTGTTGTTTTAAGTATTGTTTCAGCTCACCAATGTTGATGATTTGCTTGTGGAATACAGATGCTGCCAGTGCACCGTCAACATTCGCTTTATTAAACGCATCAGCAAAGTGGAACATTTCACCGGCGCCGCCTGAGGCAATCAGGGGAACGTGGCACACTTCGCGTACCATATTGAGTTGCTCAAGGTCGTAGCCGCTACGCACGCCATCCTGGTTCATCATGTTCAACACGATTTCACCAGCGCCACGCTTCTGCACTTCCTGTACCCAGTCGCGGGTTTCCCACTGGGTCGCTTTGGTACGGGCTTCATCACCGGTGAACTGGTAGACCTGATATTTGCCAGTATCTTTGTCGTAGTAGGAGTCAATACCTACCACGATACACTGCACGCCGAATTTCTCAGCGAGCTCGGTGATAAGTTCAGGGTTTGCCAGTGCCGGGGAGTTAATGGAAATTTTGTCTGCGCCGAATTCCAGAATGCGTTTGGCATCTTCTGCGGTTTTAATGCCGCCCGCGACACAGAAAGGAATGTCAATGACTTCTGCTACGCGCGCGACCCAGCTTTTATCCACTACACGGCCATCACTGGAGGCAGTGATATCGTAAAACACCAGTTCGTCTGCGCCTTCTGTCGCATAACGTGCTGCCAAGGGAACGATATCGCCGATGATTTCGTGGTTACGGAACTGAACACCTTTCACCACCTGACCATCGCGAACATCAAGACACGGGATTATCCTTCTTGCCAGCATGCGAATGCCTCCTCTGCCGTAAACTTACCGTCGAGCAATGCGCGACCGACGATAACACCCGCCACACCCGTGCCTTTCAGTGCTTCGATGTCAGCCAGTGAGCCGATACCGCCTGAAGACTGGAACTGAACCTGCGGGTAGGCGGCACACAACTCTTTGTAAAGATCGACGTTGGAACCCGCCAGCGTGCCGTCGCGAGAGATATCGGTACACAGCACGTGCTTGAGACCCACCGTCAGGAAATCATCCAGCAGCGCTTCTATAGTGACGCCAGAATCTTCCTGCCAGCCGGAAACTGCGACCATACGGTTGCCGTTGTCATCAATGTTGATGTCGAGCGCCAATACAATTTGCTCTGCGCCGTATTTTTCTATCCATCCTTTGACCAGCTCAGGTTGCTTAACGGCGGTCGAACCGATGACGACACGTTTGGCGCCAGCACGCAAAAGCTCAACTACGTCGCTTTCTTTGCGCACGCCACCGCCAATCTGGATATTGGCTGGCGTGCTGGCAATCAGTTTTTCAATCAATGGCAACTGACGGGCGGATGTGTCTTTCGCACCGGTCAGGTCTACCAAGTGCAGCCAGTTTGCGCCGGCGTTGTGGTAAATCGCGAACTGTTCACTGGGGTCAACGTTGTATTCGGTAACTTGTCCGTAGTCACCCTGATAGAGACGGACAACCTGCCCGTCGATTAAATCCAAAGCGGGAATGATCATCCTGAATTACATCTCCAAAAAGTTCTTAATCAGTTGCGCGCCAGCTTTGCTGGAACGCTCAGGGTGAAATTGCACACCGTAATAGTTGCCACTTTGCACCGCCGCAGTAAACGGCTTGCCGTAGTCGCACTGGCCAATGGTGTAATCACCCACTGGCATGGCGTAGCTGTGAACAAAGTAGAAATAGCTGTTTTCCGGAATGTCTTTAAACAGCGGGTGATTGTTCACTGGAGTTACCGTATTCCAACCCATGTGGGGAAGTGGTAATTCGCCCGTTTCCATTAAGGTGGTGTCGGCACCTACATGGCCTAAGCAGTTCACCTGCTCTTTGCCTTCCTGCGAAGATTTACCCAGAAGCTGCATACCAAGGCAAATGCCGAGAAGTGGCTGTTTGACTTCACGTACCAGTGAAATCAGGTCTCGCTCTTCAAGGTTTTTCATCGCCTCAGACGCAGTGCCTACACCCGGCAGAAAGAGTTTATCTGCGGCCAGCACGACGTCTGGGTCGCGGCTGATAGTGACGTCGTAACCGAGGCGTTCAATCGCAAAACGCACCGAGCTGACGTTTGCGCAGCCCGTGTCGATGATGACAATTTTTGCATCGCTCATTACAACACCCCTTTGCTGCTTGGCAACTCATTACCTTCTACGCGGATTGCCTGACGCAATGTGCGGCCGTAGGCTTTGAACAGGCTTTCCACGATGTGGTGCGTGTTGTCGCCGTCTGATGACAGATGCAGGGTACAGGCCATGGTGTCGGTCAGTGAGCGGAAGAAGTGCTCAACCATTTCGGTCGAAAGATCGCCAACTTTGTCTTGAGAGAACGTCGCGTCGAACTTGAGGTAAGGGCGGCCAGACAAATCCAGCGCACACTGTGCCAGACACTCATCCATGGGCAAACTGAAACCGAAACGGCCAATGCCACGTTTGTTACCCAGCGCCTCTTTGAGTGCCTGACCTAGCGCCAGCGCCGTGTCTTCTACGGTGTGGTGATCGTCGATGTGCAGGTCGCCTTCTACTGCCACTTCCATACGAAAGCCGCCGTGGGTCGCGATTTGATCCAGCATGTGGTCAAAGAAGCCCAGACCGGTGTTGATTTTGTTGCCGCCGGTTTCGTCGAGGTTCACCGTGATGCGGATGTCCGTTTCTTTGGTGGTACGTACAACGGTTGCCACGCGCGGGTTAGTGGTTAAATCCTTCAGAATTTGCTGCCAGCCCATGGTCTCCGGATTGTATTGAATGCCACGGATGGCCATGTTTTCTGCCAGTTGCAGGTCGGTCTGGCGATCGCCAATCACGGCAGAGGTTTTGAAATCTACGCGGCCTTGTTGGAGATAGTCTTTTACCAGGCCGAGTTTTGGCTTACGGCAGCTACAACCTTCGTGGTCGAAGTGCGGGCAAATCAAAACGTCAGCAAATTTCACGCCCTGAGATTCGAAAATCTCCATCATCATGTTGTGTGGGACGTCGAAATCTTCCTGTGGGTAGCTGTCAGTGCCCAGACCGTCTTGATTCGTCACCATCACCAGCTTGTAGCCAGCGTCTTGCAGTGCCAGCAGGGCAGGGATGACGAAAGGCTCTAGCTTGAGCTTGTCGAGGCGGTCGACCTGAAAATCGACTGGAGGCTCAACAATCAGCGTGCCATCACGGTCAATAAAGAGGATTTTTTCTTTCACTACAAATTCCTTTTTGTTGTGCTCTTTATGCCAGTTGCTGGCGGATAAAGGTCAGGGTTTTTTCACATTCTTCACGGTTGCCCACGCTGATACGGATGCAACTTTCAATCGGTGAGCGGCGCAGGATAATACCGTTGTCCCAAAGGACTGAAAACAGAAGCTCGGCGTCTGGGAATTTCACCAGCAGGTAGTTCCCGTAACCGTCGAACACTTGCACGCCCGGCAACATGGATAATCCCGCCTGCAAATAGGCGCGGTTGGCATTCAAATCCAGCACCTGGTATTTCATGCGGGCAAGACCCGCTTCGTTCAGCGCCTGCAAGGCAATTTCTGTCACCGGTACCGGCACCGGGTATGGCGCAATCACCTTGGTCATCAGTTGGATGATTTGCGGATTTGCCAGCGTAAAGCCACAACGTAAACCTGCTAATGCAAAGGCTTTGGACAGGGTGCGCAGAATCGCAAGATTCGGATAACGCACTAACAGGTCGACTGTTGAAGCTTCCGGGCAGAAGTCGATATAGGCTTCGTCCATCACCACCAGTGCGCGGCCAGCGGTTATTTCCAGCAGGGCTTCAATGTCACCTCGGTTAATCAGGTTGCCGGTGGGGTTGTTAGGGCTACAAACAAACACCAGTTTTACGCTACTAAGGTTCTTCTCGATTTCCGGCAGGTTCAGTTGCCATTCATCAGTCAGCGGCACGGTTTTACGCGCCACACCCGCAGTTTCCGCGCTGATGGCATACATGCCATACGTCGGCGGGCAGAACAGAATGCTGTCTTCTCCGGCTTCACAGAAGGTTCGAATCAGCAGTTCTATGCTTTCGTCAGCGCCGCGGGAGGTGAGTACCTGCTCCGGGCGAACGCCAGCGTAGTCTGCGTAGGCACGGATCAACGCTTCCGGTTGACAGCTGCTGTAGCGGTTCAGGCCGGCGCCATTGATGGTGTATTCGTTGTTGAATGGCGATTCATTGGCATTCAGCCAGACATCGCCACAACCGCCCAACCGACGGGCGGACATATAAGGCGTGAGCGCCTGAATGTCTTTACGGGCTAATTTTTCAATATCCATTGCATCCTCTTTTATTAATTATTGTTATTGAGTTTTTCTACGCGGAGGGTGACGGCGTTTCTGTGTGCATCCAGACCTTCGGCATTAGCCATGGCAACCACAGTTGGTGCGAGTGCCTGCAAGCCATCAGAAGACAACTCTTGCACTGTCATACGCTTACTGAAATCAGCAAGGCCAAGGCTCGAGTAAGTGCGTGTATGGCCATATGTTGGCAGCACATGGTTGGTACCGGATGCGTAGTCGCCCACAGACTCCGGTGACCATGCACCAAGGAAAATCGAACCGGCGTTATCCAATTGTGGAAGTAATTCGCGTGGGTTCTGGGTCTGGACAATTAAGTGCTCAGGGCCGTAGTTGTTCGAAATGTCCACGCATTGGGCCAGACTGTCCGCAACGATAATCAGGCTTGAATCCAATGCCTGACTGGCGATATCCGCGCGGCTCAGGGCTTTCAGTTGTCTTTGAACCGCATCTGCCACTTTTTCTGCCAGCACCGGTGAGGGGGTGACAAGCACAACCTGAGAATCTGGACCGTGCTCAGCCTGACTCAGCAAATCAGCGGCGACGAAATCGGCATCTGCGCTTTCATCCGCAATCACCAGCACTTCTGACGGGCCTGCGGGCATATCAATGGCCGCGCCCTGATGAGCATTGCTGACCTGACGCTTGGCTTCGGTCACGAAGGCATTTCCCGGGCCAAAAATCTTGTCCACCTTGCTGACAGTTTCAGTGCCGTAAGCCATGGCGGCAACCGCCTGTGCGCCGCCAAGGTTGTAAACTTCATCGATGCCACAAAGCTTGGCGACATAAAGAATTTCATCAGCGATAGGCGGTGGTGAACAGAGCACCACTTTTCGACACCCTGCGATTTGCGAAGGCACGCCAAGCATCAATACTGTTGATGGCAAAGGTGCGCTGCCGCCGGGAATGTAAAGGCCAACGCGGTTAATAGGGCGGGTCACCAGCTCACACACCACGCCCGGCATGGTTTCTACCGTCAGGGGCTGCGCTTTCTGTGCTTGGTGAAAGCAGGCAATGTTGTCGTAAGCCTGTTTCAGCGCCGCTTTGATTTCATCGCCCAGACGCGTTTCTGCGACTTCAATTTCACCTTGTGATACCTGAATGTTTTCAGGCACCACTTTGTCGAACTTCTCCGTCAGTGCTTTCAGCGCGGCATCACCGCCAGTACGTACTTGTTTGATCACACCTTCAACGGCTTCAGTGATTGAGGCACTTTCAGAGATAGCAGGACGTTCAAGTGCTTTTTCGCGCTGTTCGTCAGTAAGAGATTTCCAAACCACTGTTTTCATGGCTTACTCCATCATCTTCTCGATTGGCAGCACCAGAATCGAACTTGCACCCAGCGCCTTCAGCTTTTCCATGGTTTCCCAGAACAGGTTCTCGGTACTGACCAGGTGAACAGCAACGCGTTGTTTATCGTGCGCCAGCGGCAGGATGGTTGGGTCTTCGGCACCCGGCAGCAGTTCAACCACTTGCTCTAGGGTTTCACTCGGTGCGTGCAGCATGATGTATTTAGATTCTTTGGCTTGGATAACACCGTGAATACGGGTCAGCAGGCGGTCAATCAGAGCTGCCTTATCATCGGCAAACTCACCCATACGCTGAATAAGTACCGCTTTTGAACGGAAGATCACTTCGGCTTCTTTCAGGCCGTTGGCTTCAAGCGTTGCACCGGTAGACACCAAATCACAGATGGCGTCGGCAAGGCCTGCGCGTGGTGCGACTTCTACCGAACCGTTAAGCATACAGGTGCTGAACCTGACATCCTGTTTGTCGAGATACGCTTTAAGAATGTTCGGGTACGTGGTGGCGATACGTTTGCCCGCCAAATCCTGTGGGCCGTTGTAGGTTTTATCTTTATCAATCGCCACAGAGAGGCGGCAACCTCCAAAGTCCAGACGGCGAAGTTTTACATACTCGTTTGGCTCGCCCAGTGCGACTCGCTCCAAGCGGACTTCTTCCAGCTCGTTTTCGCCAATCACACCGAGATCGACCACACCGTCCATGATTAGGCCTGGAATGTCATCGTCGCGTACCAGCAATAAATCGATGGGCATATTTTCCGCGTGCACGACCAGACGGTCACCGGAGAAGTTGATTTTTACCCCACAGCGCTTGAGTAGTTCCTGACACTCTTTCGCAAGGCGGCCTTTTTTCTGGATGGCAATTCTTAGACGTTCTGTTTGCATGATCTATTCCCTGTCTCTTTTCGCAGTAGTGTTTATCTGTTCCTGAAAACACCAAAGCAATTTTTTAAATCCTAAAAGTGAAAACCCCCGGAAGGTTCGCTTCCGGGGGTCTGAATCTTGTGCTCGCTTTGATGACCGGTGGAAGAACCTTACTCCTTGTCTTCCAGTCGAAACCACATCTCCCGAAAGACTAGTCAGGATGATGATGGTGGTGAATGGTCATCAGCGATTTTTGCATATTTCTCTTCTCTACTTGCTTAAACGGTTTAACGTTTGCTTGGCTTCAACACTAACAAACTCTTTAAATATTGCAACTGGTAATTTCCCTGATCAGCGAATTAGTCGCAGTGGAAGAAAAAAGTAGAAAAAGTGGCGCAACATGCCGTAAATCAGACATAGATATCTAGCAGGCCATCGTTGTCCTTTTTGCTTTCACCGGTGGCTTTGTCTTTTCCCTCTTCCGGGTGCTCATCTTTCTCAGCACGTTTTTGTTGCTGCTGTTTCGTTTTATCCTGTTTCACGACATTACCCACTTTTTGTGGTGAGTATTCAGAGATGTTGGGGAACCAGTTCATCACAATAACCTCATGATTGTTCCTCCAACATATCGGCTACCCATCAGAAAGCTTGATGGTTTTTTAACCGCAGCACTTTTTGTATTTTTTGCCGCTGCCACATGGGCAAGGATCGTTTCGGCCAACCTTTTCCGCTTTCGGGTACTCACCGTCGATGTAATACCAAAGGGCATGTCCGTCTTTTTCTTCTGTGACAAAACGCGACTTTTCATGCAGGCAGTACTGTTTTCCGGCCTCTTTGTAGTGGGCTTTGAATTCGACAAAGCCTTGTTTGCCGCTCTCATCCACAGAGCTTGACAGCACTTGAAGCATCAGCCATTCACTGTTGATAGACTGGACGATAGCATCGCGGTGTTGTTCCGCCCCGCAGGAAGGGTGATAGGTATCGACAATGAAATCGACCAGCCCCTTCACATGGGCTGAATAGCGCGAACGCATCAGTTTTTCAGGGTGATCGGCTGCAGCGTGGTTTTGATGAACACGTTCGCAACATTCGCTGTACGGTTTTTGGCTGCCACAGGGGCAACGTGATGTAGTCATAAGTGGAAACCGTTATGAATAAAAACGGGGCTATTCTCAGAGTGGGGAAGGGGTTAGTCAATCGGAATTGCATGCCCCGGATGGATTGACAAATTGAGGTTCTTCTGCCTTTTACAGATTGTTCCCCGTGAGGATTCAGGCCACGTGTGAGAAAAAGATCCGTTCTGGTTTACTGAGCTGGAAACCCTGAAAGTAATCGAACCCCAACGCAATCGCGACACGATACTCTTCTTCCGTTTCAATCTTCTCTGCCAGCAGTTTGAAGTCAAAGCGCTTACGGTACTTGTTCACAAACTGGGAAATTTCCTGCAGTGACTGTGCCCGGAAGTCAATTTTCACGATATCAGCCAGCCTTAAAAACGGTAGCCAGTCAGGGGATGGAACGAAATCATCGAAAGCGATTTGATAGCCATGGGATTTCAGATCTTCAAGTGCTTTGTATAAGACAGCGTTTGCTTCGCAATTCTCGAGAACTTCTATAACCAGATCCTCTGGCGGATAGTTGAATGCAATACCCTGGATCAGGCTTTGATGACAGAAATTAACAAAGCAGGGAAGGCCATCTGAAATATATTGGATCCCGACAGTGCCTTCGTGAAAAAGGCCGTCAAGGATGGATACTGTTGCGACTTCCGATTCGATGTCGGGGAAAGAGTCACAGCAGCCTTCGCGGAACAATAATTCGTAGGCAATTATCTGTTGCTGTGAATTATAGATCGCCTGCCGTGCAATGTTTGAACACATAAAATGCCAATAGGATCTTAATGAGAAATACGAAACTAAGTGTATACACTGTCTCATATATGAGAGCATCAAGAAAGACTGATATTTCGCTTTAACAACTAATACATTTTTTCATACTTTTCTCATCTTGACCTCTGGGCGGATAAGATGTGCTTTTCATTTAAATCCAAGGGATTGCAGCATGCAGCCTTTTTCGGTACAGACTAAGACCGAACCTTGCGTGTACCAGTCCCCCAACACTATTCGTTGTGCGGGATCAGACCCAAGCGAAATCTCGTGAACAGCTGGCCGGTGAGTGTGACCATGAATCAATTGTGTCACCCCAACGCTTGCCATGACGCGTTTCACTTCATCTTGATCAACATCCATGATCGATAGCGATTTCTGCTGGTTGCTCTTAGTGCTGCCAGCCCGTAACTTTTCACCGATACGCTGACGGTAAGAGAGTGGCAACCGGAAAAACAGCCATTGAATAAAACGATTGTGCACTTTTTTGCGATAGCGTTGGTAGGCTTCATCCTGAATGCAGAGGGTGTCGCCGTGCATGATAAGGGTTGGTTTACCAAACAGGTCGATGACACATTGCTCGGGCAGTATTGTGAATCCTGCTGCGTTTGCATAGTGCTGACCAATAAGAAAATCACGGTTTCCGTGGATAAAGTAAATGGGAACGCCTGAATCGCTCAGCGTTCGGAATGCAGCCGCGACCTCTGTGTGCAAAGGTGTTTCATCATCATCACCCACCCAGGATTCAAACAGGTCACCCAGAACATAAAGCGCCTGCGCCTTCGACGCTTCCTCTTTCAAAAACCGGTGAAAGCATTGTGTGATTTCAGGGTGGGAAGGGCTGAGATGAAGATCTGATATAAATAATACGGTCATAGAGTAATGAGACAGCAGAAACTCTGCTGTCCCTCAGTGCTTTATTCTTCGACTGTTACGCTTTCGATCAGCACTTCTTCTACAGGCACATCCTGATGAACGTAGCCCCAGTTTCCAGTAGCGACGCTCTTGATTTTGTTCACCACGTCCATACCTTCAACGACTTCACCGAACACGCAGTAACCCCAACCGTCTGGTGTTTCCGATTTGAAGTCCAGGAAGGTGTTGTCGTTGACGTTGATGAAGAATTGGGAGCTTGCTGAATGCGGCTCCATGGTGCGTGCCATTGCAATGGTGCCGACTTTATTGCTCAAACCATTATTAGCTTCGTTTTTGATTGGTGCGCGGGTTTCTTTTTCTTCCATACCTGAAGCCATACCGCCACCTTGAATCATGAAACCGTCAATCACGCGGTGGAACAGGGTGCCGTTGTAGAAACCGTCGCGGCAGTATTGCAGGAAGTTTTCCACAGTGACCGGCGCTTTTTCGCTGTTCAGTTGGATTTTTATGTCACCAAAATTGGTATGAAGCGTAACCATGATGTGTTCCTATAAATTCGCGTTTAGCTATAAAGGGTTGATTCTATCCTAGTGGTCGCGACATTCAACAGATCGCACCAGAAAAATCCGTGTCACGACGCAGCAGAGTGCCTGCCTGCGTTAATTGCATACACGAGGGGGTTCATTCTTGCCTAAACCGGGCGGAAAAGGTGTAATATGCGATTCCTGATAATCATTTAATATTTGTAATGGGTAACCCGACTACCATGTTGAAGATTTACAACTCCCTCACCAAGCAAAAAGAAGAATTTAAACCTATTCATCCTGGCAAGGTTGGCATGTATGTGTGTGGGGTTACCATTTACGATTTGTGCCATATCGGCCATGGCCGTACCTTTGTTTCGTTCGACGTGGTCTCCCGTTATCTGCGCTATCTGGGCTATGACCTGACCTTTGTCCGCAACATCACCGACATTGATGACAAAATCATTAAACGTGCTGCAGAAAATGGCGAAAGCTGTGAAGCCCTGACAGAGCGCCTGATTGGCGAAATGTATGCTGACTTTGATGCGCTGAACATGAAACGCCCGGACATCGAACCACGTGCTACCCAGTATATTGCTGAAATTATTGCGCTGGTCGAACGCTTGATTGACCGTGGTTTCGCGTATGTAGCCTCTAACGGTGATGTGCTGTTTGAAGTGGCTAAGTTTGACGAATATGGCAAGCTGTCCCGTCAGGATTTGGAGCAGTTGCAAGCCGGTGCGCGCGTGGATGTGGAAGAAGCGAAGAAAAGCCCACTGGACTTTGTGCTGTGGAAAATGTCTAAGCCCGGTGAACCGACATGGGAATCGCCTTGGGGCCCTGGCCGTCCTGGCTGGCACATTGAATGCTCGGCCATGAACTCTGCGATTCTGGGCAACCATTTTGACATTCATGGTGGCGGCTCAGACCTGACGTTCCCGCACCACGAAAACGAAATCGCTCAGTCTTGCTGCGCGCATGATACCCAGTACGTCAATACCTGGATGCACAGCGGCATGGTGATGGTTGACCGTGAGAAGATGTCTAAGTCACTGGGGAACTTCTTCACCATCCGTGATGTGCTGGCGCATTACGATGCTGAAACGGTGCGTTACTTCCTGATGTCTGGTCACTACCGTAGCCAGCTGAACTACAGCGAAGAAAACCTGAAGCAAGCGCGCGCGTCGATGGAGCGTTTGTACACGTCACTGCGCGGTCTGGATACATCTGTAGCGGCAGAAGGTGGTGAAGCATTCGTTGAGCGCTTTAAGGCTGCAATGGATGATGACTTCAACACACCAGAAGCCTATTCCGTGTTGTTCGATATGGCGCGTGAAATCAACCGCCTGAAAGCAGAGGATGTTGCAGCCGCGTCGAAACTGGCAGCCCGTATGCGCGAGCTGGCAGAAGTGCTCGGCCTGCTGGAGCAAGATCCTGAAGCCTTCCTGAAAGGAAACACCGAAGGTGGCGACGATGAAGTGGCTGAAATTGAAGCATTGATCAAAGCGCGCAATGACGCCCGCGCAAATAAAGACTGGGCAGCGGCAGATGCAGCCCGTGATGCACTGACTGCGATGGGAATTGTGCTGGAAGACGGTGCCCAAGGTACAACTTGGCGCCGTAAGTAGCCAAGCTGGCTCTGACACTGAATGTGAAAAAGCGATGCTCAGGCATCGCTTTTTTCGTCAATAAGATAACTGGGAGCAGGTAAGTTGCCAGTCTGTGACAATCATCGGAATCTATATCACGTCAGGATTTGGCGAATGTCGGAGGAAATGTCATCTATCAGACGTCTGTCTGACTTTCCAATGCGGAAATCATTATGTGTAAATTAACCTTTTGAATATAAAGTATTAATTCATATTTTTTGAGTCTGATACAGCAATAATCCCTCAGTATTCCAAAGCAATACACCTTTAAGAATAACTTTAGCTGTGATTATTATCACCAAATGGGAATATGTAATTCCGTACGATTGCCCGCAATTCTCCTAACGAAGAAACAGAAAATGAAAATTGATTTAACCCGCCTGATCACGGAAAGCCGTAATCCAGCCAGTACACAAATAGACACCCTGCCAACATTGGAAATGCTGGAAGTGATTAACCAGCAAGACCAACTGGTTGCGCTTGCTGTAGCACAAACATTGCCGCAAATCGCTTTAGCAGTGGATGCCATTGCCGCTGCCTTTGCACAGGGTGGGCGCCTGATTTATATGGGGGCCGGTACATCAGGTCGTTTGGGTATTCTGGATGCCAGTGAGTGTCCGCCAACCTACGGCAGCGATCCCAACATGGTAATCGGCCTGATTGCCGGTGGTCATCAGGCCATCCTCAAAGCGGTGGAAAATGCCGAAGATAACCGAGAGTTGGGTAAAGCCGATCTGGTGGATTTGGAGCTGTCATCACGTGACGTTGTCGTGGGCATTGCTGCCAGTGGTCGCACGCCTTACGTCATCGCCGGGATGGAGTACGCGCAATCTGTTGGGGCGACGGTCGTTTCCCTAGCCTGTAATCCGGGTTGTCCGATGGAAGCGCACGCTGACATCATTATAACCCCGGTTGTTGGCCCGGAAGTGGTGACTGGTTCATCGCGTATGAAAGCCGGTACTGCCCAGAAGCTGGTGCTTAATATGCTCACCACTGGCGCAATGATCAAAAGTGGCAAAGTTTTCGGCAATTTAATGGTAGATGTCGAAGCGACCAACGCCAAGCTTATCCAACGTCAGACCAATATCGTTGTTGAGGCGACGGGTGTTTCTGTAGAAGAAGCGGAGAAAGCCCTGTCTGTCTGCAACCGTCACTGTAAAACCGCGATCTTAATGCTTCTCGGTGGCTTTGATGCTGAAGAAGCAAAACATAAACTGGCGCAACACCAAGGCTTTATCCGCGCAGCGTTAAATGACCGTTAATTGGCGGCGGTTTCCTCAACGCTTTTCATTTCCGGTTCGGGGGTAAAGTCAACACTTCAACGAACTGTCAAACTTAGCTCAAACCAGGAAACAGTGCCCGCAACCCATTGGTAATAAATTCGATGCCCAAGGCTGCCAGAATCAGACCCATAATACGGGTGATCACGTTGATCCCCGTTTGTCCCAGAAATTTCACGATGGTTGGAGCCAGACGAAGCAGCCCCCAAATGCCTGTGGCAAAAATGCAGATCGACGCAATCAGGCCCACTGTATCTACTGAACTTGGATAGCGGCTGGCATAAACAATGGTCGAGCTAATGGCGCCCGGACCTGCCAACAGGGGCATGGCTAAGGGGACAACCCCAATCTGTTCACGGCTTACCGACTCAGATTGCTCTTGTTTGTTTTGCTTATCTTCCCCTAACTTACCGCTCATCATGGTGAAAGCGATACTGACCAGCAACAAGCCTCCCGCCACGCGGAAAGAATCGAGGGAAATGCTGAAAAAATCCAACAATAGCTGCCCGGCTAATAATGAAACAACCAAGATAGCAGCCACGGCTAGACTTGCCGTATATGCAGTTTTGTTCCGTTCAACAGGATCCTGGTGTGCGGTCAGGGAAACAAAAATGGGCATGATGCCCAGTGGATTCACCGCTGCAAACAAGCCGATGAAAAACTGAAAAAATATTACAAGCTCGATGCTAGTCATTCCCAAACACTCGAAATCTGAGAAACGAAAAGGTTAGACATGGTTCGCAAACGTATTTATTGCGGACGTTAGTATAACGCTGAAATGTCAAATGCCAATCGGTGGGACAATTATCCATGCAAATATTTTCCATATTGGCGGAAGGGCAGTGGATAAGGCACTTTCAGCAATAAATATTCTAGATGTCATTTACTTTCAATGCATAGATATTGATTTTTCACCAGTGTGTACAAAATTTATGATGTGACATAGATCACAGATGTAATTCTGTCATAGATAATGGAATCAAAAGCCGTTATACAGGTATGTGAGACACAATGCATATGTGTTACATTTATGTGATTGCTTTGCCATTCAGGCTTTCAAAACGTTTAATCTGCGGTTAATACGAATAGGGATTGAGCGTGAGATGGAAATGATTGTGAAAGTTTACTACGCATGATCCCGATCAATTTTATCGTTTGCTGAAAATCTATAATCAATTTTGAAAGTTATTTACTAAATGCCTGCCAAAGATCACTAAGGGAAGCGTGATGCTTAGGCTTTTCACCTGATAAGCATGTGGTTACTAAATAATTTTCAACTTTAGGTATGTAGGAGACAACTATGCCTGTAACTAACGTAGCCGAACTTAACGCAATGGTTGAGCGTGTTAAAAGAGCGCAGAAAGAGTTCGCCACTTTCTCCCAGGAGCAAGTTGACAAAATCTTCCGTGCTGCATCACTGGCTGCTAACAACGCCCGTATTCCCTTGGCCCAACAAGCCGTTGAAGAATCTGGCATGGGTATTGTCGAAGACAAGGTCATCAAAAACCACTTTGCTTCCGAATTTATCTACAACAAATACAAAGACGAAAAGACCTGCGGTATTCTGGAAGAAAACGAAGAGTTTGGTACGTTCACTATCGCAGAGCCTGTAGGTATCATTTGCGGTATCGTTCCAACGACCAACCCGACTTCAACCGCTATTTTCAAATCTCTTATCTCTCTCAAAACACGCAACGGCATTATTTTTTCTCCACACCCACGTGCGAAAAACTCTACCAACGCTGCAGCGAAGCTGGTTCTGGACGCGGCAGTTGCAGCGGGTGCACCTAAAGACATCATTGGTTGGATTGACGAGCCTTCTGTAGAACTCTCTAACGCATTGATGAAGCATGATGACATCAACCTGATCCTGGCAACAGGTGGTCCAGGTATGGTGAAAGCCGCTTACTCTTCAGGTAAACCAGCAATTGGTGTTGGTGCGGGTAACGTTCCTGTTGTTATTGATGAAACGGCTGACATCAAACGTGCGGTAGCGTCTATCTTGATGTCAAAAACCTTCGACAACGGCGTAGTATGTGCGTCTGAGCAGGCGGCGATTGTCGTTGACGCGGTATACGATGAAGTGAAAGCGCGTTTTGCGTCTCACAAAGGTTTTGTTCTGAGTAAAGAAGAGGCGGAAAAGGTACGTAAAGTCCTGCTGATTGATGGCGCACTGAACGCGAACATTGTAGGTCAGCCAGCCGTGAAGATTGCCGAAATGGCAGGTGTGAGTGTCCCAACTGATACCAAAGTGTTGATCGGTGAAGGTCTGGGCAAAGTGTCTGTTGACGACGCATTCGCACACGAGAAACTGTCTCCAACTCTGGGTCTGTTCCGTGCAACTGACTTCGAAGATGCCGTTGCCCAAGCGGTAACGATGGTTGAAATCGGCGGTATCGGCCACACCTCTGGCCTGTACACCAACCAGGACATCAACCAGGAGCGTATCAAGTACTTTGGTGACAAGCTGAAAACCGCGCGTATTCTTGTAAACATCCCAACCACGCATGGTGGTATCGGTGACCTGTACAACTTCAACGTTGCACCATCACTGACACTGGGTTGTGGTTCTTGGGGGGGGAACTCTATCTCTGAAAACGTGGGTCCTAAGCACCTTATCAACAAGAAAACTGTCGCGAAGCGAGCTGAAAACATGCTGTGGCATAAACTACCGAAATCTATCTACTTCCGTCGTGGCAGCCTGCCAATCGCACTGGGGGATCTGGAAGGCAAGAAGCGCGCATTTGTGGTCACTGACCGCTTCCTGTTCAACAACGGTTACTCTGACGAAGTGGTTGCCCTGCTGAAAGCACAAGGCATGGAAGTTCAGACTTTCTTCGAAGTTGAAGCTGATCCAACGCTGACTGTTGTTGAGAAAGGCGCAGAAGCAATGAAGAGCTTCCAGCCAGATGTCATCATTGCCCTGGGCGGTGGTTCACCCATGGACGCAGCGAAAATTATGTGGGTAATGTATGAGCACCCAGAAACGCACTTCGAAGAACTGGCAATGCGCTTTATGGACATTCGTAAACGTATTTACAAGTTCCCTAAAATGGGCAAGAAAGCGGAACTGGTGTGTATCACTACCACTTCAGGTACTGGTTCAGAAGTGACACCATTCGCCGTTGTCACTGACGACAAGACTGGCGCGAAATACCCACTGGCTGATTACGAACTGACACCACATATGGCCATCGTCGATGCGAACCTGGTTATGAACATGCCTAAGTCGCTGACTGCATTTGGTGGTTATGACGCAGTGACTCACGCATTGGAAGCATACGTTTCTGTTCTGGCGAACGAATACTCTGACGGCCAGGCTCTGCAAGCGCTGAAGATGCTGAAAGAATACCTGCCATCAAGCTACACGAATGGTGCAAAAGACCCCATCGCTCGCGAGAAAGTGCACAACGCAGCAACCATCGCGGGTATCGCGTTTGCGAACGCCTTCCTGGGTGTATGTCACTCAATGGCACACAAAATCGGCGCTGAGTTCCACCTGCCACACGGTCTGGCGAACGCACTGCTGATTGCTAACGTTGTCCGTTACAACGCAAACGACAACCCAACCAAGCAAACGGCATTCTCTCAGTACGACCGTCCACAAGCACGCCGTCGTTACGCAGAAGTGGCTGACCATCTTGGCCTAAGCCATGAAGGTGACCGTACTGCTCAGAAAATTGAGCGTCTGCTTGCATGGCTGGACGAACTGAAAGCGAGTTTGGATATCCCAATGTCTATCCAGGAAGCGGGTGTGAAGGAGGCTGACTTCCTGGCGAAAGTGGATGAGCTGGCTGTTGAAGCGTTCGATGATCAGTGTACCGGTGCGAACCCACGTTATCCGTTGATCTCTGAGTTGAAAGAAGTGCTTCTTGCTTCTTACTACGGTAAAGCTTTCGTTGAAGGTGAAACGTTCGAAGGCACGACTGTCATTAAGAAGAAAGCCGATCAGGAAGCGGCAGCAGCTAAACCCGCAGCGAAAGCACATGTGAAAAAAGAAGCCACTAAAGCATAGCGTTTGATTCAATATGAAAGAAGAAGCCCGCGTCAGCGGGCTTTTCTATTGGCAGTGGTTAACCCTTTGAAGTGGTAGCTCCCTGACGGTGAAAGGTCACCGGTCTGGGGTTTTGTCACTCCTCATTCGAAGGGCCTAGAAGCGGCTACAGCAAAGTTCACCGGCCGTTTAACTTGCAGCTTCCAAGATACGGCCAGTGAAACTGTCATTCTCTACAATGTAGGCAGCACCATCAATCATGTCATAGTTCACGACAGGAAGATAATGTACGTTCCCATCAGCACTGTGACGAAGTCTCGGTAATACGCCAGCTACACGAATATTTGCGTGCTGTAACTCCTGAGCCCAGCTTTGGGTGAGTCCTTTAATGACGGCATTGGAACTGTCGATGGTGGGTAAGTTACCTTTATTACTTAAAACACCGGGGATGTTTACAATCACGCCTTTCCGGCCTTTGTCCAGCATATTGAATGCGGCTCCTCGCCCAAAGAGGTAAAGGTTAGAGGCAACATCAGCGATCGTATCTTTCACTACACCATTCGCAGCCTCCTGGCTAGCCAGAAGGCTAGGAAGGCCACCAGCTTGCCAGTAGTTGATAAGTACATCCACAGCCCCCATTTCCCGGTTCACTTCCTCAAACAGGTAGGAAATGTTTTCCACACTGCGGTTAGCAAGAAAGAATGAGAAGCACGTCCCCCCCGCATTCAGGCAAGATTCATACGTCGTCTGAAGCTTGTGGCTATCAATATCTACGAGAGCTACACGGGCATTTAGCCTACAAAAATGTTCAGCCAAGGCGCGACCTGTTGGAGTCCCTGCTGCTGTAATCACAATGACGGATTTGGCAATATCCATTGTCTGACCTTTCTATTCTGATTCGACTCTTTTCATTGTTATACGACGATAACTAACAACTTATGCCCAGCTTTTTAAGAGGTGGATAACAATCTTGGACCATGAAAGACAAAAGTGGTGTGAATTTGTTCAAAAAAGGTTGTGCAAGCTGTGTGCAAAATGATTTTTTTAGTAAGTGATCACAGTTTGATTTTTTGGGGTGGAAGAAGTTGAACCAATATGATGTCTATGGTAATAGAGTTAAAGATTTATTTAAAAACAATAGGTTAAGCATATGCAAGCAGTTCATTGTAGCGTTTCGCTGTAACTAATTGATTATATAGATTTACCGGATCTAATGCGGTAGTTTTATCATTTTCGCTATCTAATTGTCTGCGCTGATGTCCGGACAAATTATGATATATATCTTCGCCCAAATTGTGTGTTCCTGAGGCGGGAAAATGTAACGCGGAAGGGGTGACACAATAATTCAGCCGTGCACTTGCCAGTCCCCCTTTGTGAAAAGCATGTGCTTGGGAACCGCAAAGCTCGTAGTCTTTTTCTTCAGCAATCAGTCGCATAGGCTCAGGTAAGTTGAACGCGTTACGAAGGTGCGCTTCTGTCAATTTTTCTGGATGCGTTGGATCGTGTGGCGTCGTTTCCGTGACATCGCCAGAAAGCAGGGCCAACATTAACGCAAAATCCGAACGACGCCCCTGGCACACAGCATGGTTTAGGTTTCCACCTAGCTGTATATCTGAAATGAGTTGGGCTTTGTCGAGCGTGTGAACCTGCATATGAACCTGACAATCTCTTTTGACCCTCTTTGTATCGGAAACGGGATGGAATACTTTAATAAAAAGAGAGAATTGTTTTCTTGGCTGAAGGTGTTGAGATTGTCAGTGACAAAGCCGGAAAAACCCGCCAGTCAGCGGCGGGTTGCGATTGATCTGTTTTACATTCAGGCGTTCAATGCCTGCTCTAGGTCGGCAATGATGTCGTCTATATGTTCAATGCCCACAGAAAGACGGATCATTTCCGGAGACACGCCTGCTTGCGCTTGCTCTTCCACACTCAATTGGCGGTGTGTGGTTGATGCTGGGTGACAGGCTAGTGACTTCGCATCACCAATGTTGACCAAACGTTTGAACAGAGTTAGCGCATCATAGAAACGTACGCCTGCGTTATAGCCCTCTTTCAGCCCAAACGAGAGGATAGCAGAAGGCTTGCCGCCCATGTATTTTTGCGCCAGTTCATAGTGCTCAGATTCAGGTAGACCGGCATAGCTCACCCAGCTTACTTTTTCATGCCTTTTCAGGTATGCCGCTACCTTCATCGCGTTTTCGACGTGACGCTCCATGCGGAGTGGAAGGGTTTCCAGACCTTGCATCAAAAGGAATGCGTTCATTGGTGAGAGGGCTGCGCCAGTATTGCGTAGTGGCACCGTGCGTGCACGTCCGATAAAAGCGGCTTCCCCGAATGCTTCTGTGTATACCACACCATGGTAAGAAGGCTCTGGCTTGTTGAAGACGGGGAAGCGTGCTTTGTGCTGTGCCCAAGGGAATTTGCCGGAATCGACAATGACACCTCCGAGCGTGGTGCCATGACCACCGATGTATTTTGTCAGTGAGTGAACCACAATATCTGCACCGTGTTCAATGGGTTTGCAAAGCACTGGCGTTGCCACAGTGTTATCAACGATAACCGGCACGCCTTTGGCGTGGGCCAGCTCTGCGACATGTCCAAGGTCGACAATGTTCCCTGCGGGGTTGCCGATACTTTCGCAGTAGACCGCTTTGGTGTTGTCATCAATGAGCTCAGCCAAGGATTCAGGATTGTCATCTTTTGCGAATTTCACGTTGATGCCTTGCTTTGGCAGCATATGGGCGAACAGGGTGTAAGTGCCACCATAGAGCTGTGGCGTGGAAACGATGTTGTCACCCGCTTCAGCCAGTGTCAGGATCGCGTAGTTGATGGCAGCGCTACCTGCGCTCACCACCAATGCAGCGAGGCCGCCTTCAAGGGCTGCCATGCGTTGTTCCAGGACATCATTGGTTGGGTTCATGATGCGGGTGTAAATATTGCCCGGGACTTCCAAGTTAAACAGATCAGCACCATGCTGGGCACTGTCAAATTCATAAGCCACCGTTTGGTAAATAGGGGTGGCGACCGATTTAGTTGTAGGATCGGTTTCATAGCCAGCGTGGATAGAGAGCGTTTCGTCTTTCATACTGCGTCCTTGTAAATGATTGGGTCAAAAGCACTCACTATGGCATAAACCTAAGATCAGGGGGTTGTCTCCCTTCAAGATTTTTAAATATCGCGTAACCGTATATGGGCTTGCTGCATATGTGTGCGGTAAATGATGGCCAGAAAAGCACAGAGAGTGGCTGGGCCTGCAAAGGCATAGGCACCCAAAACAGGAAACACGACAGCACTGACTACACCGCCAAGTACAAAGCCGATAGCGATGATCCAAAACAGTACCAGCTTACGCTGGTTGAGGGGGTGACCGCGCAACCGTGCGCCGAACATCAATCCAAGATCGGTAATGATCCCAGTGATATGGGTGGTTCGTACAATCGCGCCACTGTAACTGGTCACCAGCCCATTTTGGATACCACAGGCTGCAGCGGCGAAATAGAGGCCATAGAATGACGTTTGGCTCATCGGATAAATAGCCCCGAATAGCAGGGTGGCTTCAACCAATAACAGAAAATCATACCTGCGCCCCAGCGATAAGGTACCGTCTTTCAGTATAAAACCGGAAAGCAAAGCGCCACCAAAAAAACTCGCCAAGATACCCAGCAGATGAATGAGCTTAACGGGGTGGTTATTAATGATGTCGGTGCCAATGAGAGTCACTGTTCCTGAAAGGTGCGAAATCGCCTGTTGCTCAAATCCGAGCAACCCGATGCCGTTAACAAAACCTGCGTTAAGGGCCAGGATAAATGCCCCATACTCAACCCATTTGGGTAGTTTGGATATCACGATGAAACCTTTATTGAAGTGAATGTACTGTTTGGGGCAGCGTGCCCGGAGAAAAGCATGATTTTACCGCATTCCGGGTCAGTACATACGGTATAGATCAAACACTCACGTATATTTTTAAGAGAGTTTTCCCTGTAACCTGCATCTTCAGGTCGCTTGGGCATAAGGTTTTAATTCAACGGGGTAATTGTTACGTCACCGTGAAGCTTGCATTGGCATGCAAGTCGGCGTTTGTCACCATCCATATTAAGATCATCCAGGAGGTCCTGTTCTTCTTCTGTTCTGGGACTAAGGTTACTCATCCCCACCTCAACGTCGATGGCACAGGTACCACAGGCTGCAGAACGACAGCCAAAAGGCACTTCGCTTCTTCCGGAGTCTTCCAGATCAACCAATGAACTTCCGCTGGGAAGCGTTACGCTGTTCCCAGATTGACTGAATGTGACAGTAGGCATGTGATATCTCCCTGAAGGCCATATTTTTGTTTTTAAATAAAAGCGTAGATTCAACAGCCGGATAATTCGAATTTTCTGACAAAGAGAATAGGGGATGCGAATGTTTTATTTAAAAGACATGATGGAACGTAATTAAAAGTTCACATTTCATTAAACTTAGTGTCACACCCAACCCCTAGCTTTGTCCTCAGTTTTTGAATCAACATCGAAAAACAGTCAGTGGAAATACTGACCAACTCAAAAAACTATCGACTTGGAGGTTGATGTGAAACTTAAGGCCTTGATTGCGGTATCGACAGTGTGTCTGTCTGCATTTACAGCTAACCACGCAGCAGCTGCTAACCGTGATTACATTAGCATTGTGGGTTCTTCAACAGTGTATCCGTTTGCTACCGTTGTCGCGGAACGTTTCGGTCGCACGTCAGAATTCTCAGTACCCAAAATCGAATCCACCGGCTCGGGCGGCGGTCTGAAACTTTTCTGTGCAGGCGTTGGCGAGAACACACCTGACATTACTAACGCATCACGTAAAATCAAAAGCTCTGAAGTGGCGTTGTGTGCGAAAAATGGTGTGAAAGACATCACTGAAATTAAAATCGGTTACGATGGCATCGCTTTCGCAAACTCCAAAAAATCCCAGCAGTTAGACCTTACCCTGAAAGACCTTTTTACTGCATTGGCAAAAGTCGTTCCTGACGCAAACGGTAACCTCATAGAAAATCCGAACAACACCTGGAAAGACGTTAATCCATCCCTTCCGGCAATCAAAATTGAAGTGCTTGGCCCGCCTCCAACGTCCGGGACCCGCGATGCATTTGTTGAACTGGCAATGGAAGGCGGCTGTAAGCAATATCCCGAGCTAAAAGCCATGAAAAAGCAAGATTCGAAGAAGTACAAAGCGGTTTGCCATGGTATTCGTGAAGATGGCGCATTCATTGAAGCTGGTGAGAACGACAATCTAATCGTGCAGAAACTGGATGCGAACCCAAATGCATTTGGCATCTTCGGTTACAGCTTCCTTGAGCAAAATGCTGACAAGGTTCAGGGGGCGAAAATTGGCGGAGTGGTACCCACGTTTGATGCCATCGGTGATGGTTCATATCCGATATCCCGCTCACTGTATTTCTACGTGAAGAAAGCACATGCAAACGTGATCCCTGGTCTTCAGGCATATGTCAGCGCTTTCACGTCTGAAGATGCCATCGGTGAAGAAGGTTATTTGACGGATCGTGGCCTGATCCCGCTGTCTGCACGCGATTGGAAACTGGTTCGCAATGACGCAGTTGACCTGAAACCGAATCTATAAAATCGTGCACTCTGAGGTGGCGTACTGACGAGGGTACACCACCTTGCCCAAATCGGATTGAAACACGGTTTGAGTAAAAAGGAATTAAGGAATAGGGATGCAGACGTCGACATTGATGGTAATTGTTGCGTTGTTAGCGATTAGTGCTTTTGTGCTCGCTAAAAAACGTTCCCGGGAAGTGGCAGCCATTGAAGGTGGGTTGGATAAACTTCACTCCCGCCCCGCTTATTACGGTGCTTTTGCCGCGATCCTGGCGGCAGTGCCAGCAGTGATTCTTCTACTCTTATGGCAAGCCTTTGAACCTAGCACGGTTTATTCTCTGGTGATGGCTCAGATCCCATCTTCAACGCTTCAGATGCACGAGAATACGACACTGCTGTATAGCCAAATTGTCCATATTGCTAATGGCGTATTGAAAACTGAAGATCCTGTATTACAGGCGGCGTCCGAGTACTACCAACACCTGCAAAATATCGGATTAACACTCAGATGGGTGGTGGTTTTCACCGTGTCACTGGTGGGGTTAGCGACAGGGTGGCGAATGGTGTGTCCAACGCTGAAAGCGCGCCATTATGTGGAAAAATGCCTGCAAATATTTCTGATGTTTTGCTCAATGTTGGCAATCCTGACCACGGCAGGTATCGTCCTGTCAGTGTTGTTTGAAGCAGTACGTTTCTTTCAGATCATTCCAATATCTGACTTCCTGTTTGGTACAGAATGGTCGCCGCAGATTGCATTGCGTGCAGATCAGCAGGGGGCGAGTGGTGCATTTGGCGCGATTCCCCTGTTTACCGGCACACTGATGATTTCCTTTATTGCCATGTGTATTGCTGCTCCCATCGGTTTGATGAGCGCGATCTATCTGGCGGAATATGCGTCTCCCCGAGTTCGCAATATAGTGAAACCGGTGCTGGAGATCTTGGCCGGTATTCCCACTGTGGTTTATGGCTTCTTTGCAGCCCTGACCGCTGCGCCATTTATTCGCGATCTTGCTCAGGCGATTGGATTGAGTCATACCTCGTCAGAAAGCGCCTTGGCGGCTGGGGCGGTGATGGGCGTGATGATCATCCCTTTTGTTTCCTCCTTGTCAGATGACGTGATCACGGCTGTGCCCCAATCCTTGCGAGATGGCTCTCTGGGGCTGGGGGCAACACATTCTGAAACCATTCGTAAGGTCATATTGCCCGCTGCATTACCCGGTATTGTGGGGGGCTTGCTGCTCGCCGTTTCCCGCGCGATTGGTGAAACCATGATCGTGGTGATGGCGGCGGGTTTGTCTGCAAACCTGACAGCCAATCCATTGGATTCAGTCACAACAGTCACCGTGCAAATCGTCACTTTGCTGGTCGGCGATCAGGAATTTGACAGCCCGAAAACACTCGCGGCTTTTGCCCTTGGCTTGACCCTGTTTGTGGTGACATTAGCCCTTAACTTTGTCGCCCTTCGAATCGTGAAGAAATATCGGGAGCAGTATGACTGATCAATTATTAAAACTGGCAGAGACAAAACGCGAACGGGTCAAAGCGGGTGTCGCCCGTCGGCGGGCCAGGGAAACACGTTTTCGCTTCTACGGTATTGCGTCAATTTCGATGGCATTCGCGTTTCTGATAGTGATGATGACAACCATTTTTTCTGAAGGTTATACCGCGTTTCTCACCACGGAAATTAAGCTTCAGGTCGATCTTTCGCCAGAAATGCTCGGGATTGATGGTGATGAAACCGATCCGAAAGTGCTGATGGGAGCAAGCTATCGCAAAGTGCTTCGGCAGGCACTGCGTGACGAAATTGCTGTTGATGGACGCAATCAGCGCCGTGCGCTTTATCGCTTTATCTCGAACGGTGCAGAATATGAGCTGCGTAATAAGGTCGTGAGTGACCCCTCCTTAATCGGTCAAACTATCACGTATTGGGCGCAGGCCGGTGACAACCTAAACCAATACAACAAAGGCAACATCAAGACGGACGCACCGGAAGATGACCGGCAGTTCAAAAACCTTCAGATTGAATGGTATGGCGAACTGAAAAAAGAGGGCCGTGTACGTACTGTCTTCAACACAAAGTTTTTTACCCACGGTGACAGCCGGGATCCAGAACTTGCCGGGATCTGGGGGGCAACTGTCGGCTCATTCTACACCTTGCTGGTGACCTTGGTACTCAGCTTCCCCATTGGGGTTGCCGCTGCGATTTATCTGGAAGAGTTTGCACCGCGTAACCGTGCAACAGAACTGATTGAAATCAATATCAACAATCTTGCTGCCGTGCCTTCTATCGTGTTTGGCCTTCTGGGGCTTGCTGTGTTCCTGAATGTGGCCGATTTGCCCCGATCAGCACCTCTCGTTGGCGGTTTGGTGCTGACCTTGATGACATTGCCAACAATCATCATTTCTAGCCGTGCTGCGATTAAAGCCGTACCACCTTCAGTGCGAGATGCTGCTTTGGGGGTGGGTGCATCAAAAATGCAGATGGTGCTTCACCATGTATTGCCATTGGCGATGCCAGGCATGCTGACCGGCACCATTATTGGTATGGCTCAGGCGCTGGGTGAGACTGCTCCGCTTCTGATGATTGGCATGGTCGCATTCATTGTCGATGTGCCATCTGGGCCTCTGGATGCGGCGACCGCACTGCCAGTGCAAATTTATCTCTGGGCGGAAAACCCGGAAAAAGGTTTTGCTGAGAATACCTCGGGCGCAATCATGGTATTGCTGGCGTTCCTGGCACTCATGAATGCATGTGCCGTTATCATGCGTAAGCGCCTTGAGCGCAGATGGTAGGAGTATGGATATGACAACCGTAACACCCCACACAGGTGAAATGACCCCCATCCGTCACCAAGTGGCTGCGGAAAAAACAGCCGCACCGAAAGAGACCTGTGGTCTGCCATTTGTTGACGACCCACGAATGACAGCGCGTGATGTCAGCGTGAGCTACGAAGGCGGTGCTAAATTAGCCATTCGTAACATCAATCTTGATATTGGAGAGAAACAGGTTTTAGCGATGATTGGCCCGTCAGGTTGTGGTAAATCCACGTTCCTGCGTAGCCTGAATCGGATGAATGACACCGTGCCTGGCTGTGAGGTGAACGGTGAGATCCTGCTGGACGGTCACAATATCTATGCCAAAAATCAAGAAATCGTCGAGCTTCGTTCCCAGGTCGGTATGGTATTCCAACGTCCCAACCCGTTCCCGAAATCAATTTATGATAACGTCGCTTACGGCCCCCGTATTCACGGCTTGGTAGACAGTAAAGATGATCTGGATGGCGTGACTGAACAGTCTCTGCGTCGTGCCGGTTTGTGGGACGAAGTGGCAGATCGTCTCGATCAACCCGCAACGGGTCTTTCTGGCGGTCAGCAGCAGCGTTTATGTATCGCCCGTACCATTGCGATTGCGCCGGAAGTGATCCTGATGGATGAACCTTGTTCGGCGCTCGACCCTATCGCAACCGGCATCATTGAAGCGCTGATTGACGAACTGAAAGAAAACTTCAGTATCGTGATGGTGACGCACTCAATGTCTCAGGCGAAACGTGTTTCTGATCGCACGGCGTATTTTCACCTCGGCGATCTGGTGGAAGTTAACGAAACCGCCCGTGTGTTCGAGCAACCGGAGCACAAGCTGACCCGTGATTATATTGGCGGCCGATTTGGCTAATCGGTGATGTCCCACTTTTTTAAAGAGGGCTTTGGTTTTCCTTGTTCGTTTACTCTGTATTTGACGCTGATGTGCGCAACGTGTTTAAACCCTGCTCAAGTAAACATGTTTCCGTAAATTCAGGCTTTACAAGCTCGCGAGGGCTTTGTAATATTTGCCGCACTTACGGAGAGATGGCTGAGTGGTTGAAAGCACCGGTCTTGAAAACCGGCATACGTTAATAGCGTATCTAGGGTTCAAATCCCTATCTCTCCGCCACATTTGAAAGCCCGCTGAACTCAGCGGGCTTTTTCGTATCAGGAATAATACGCTATAGAGATGCAGAATCTAGACCCCAGCGGTTCAGTCGATTGAAGCAAGCACAATATTTGAGTGACGGGTGTTAATTTTCTACATATTTATCCCCAAGCGATCTGAAGAGGCATGGGGATAAAAGGCGAGAATGAGGGTGACTGGCTTGAAGCAGATAATCACCCTCAGTGATTATTTAATGACTATAAGTTAACAATAGGTAGTTGGCTATGCTGGCTATCTTGGTGATGGCTGAAAATAACCTCGTAACCGCATGATAAGTCGAGATGACAATGCGCGCCATATTGTATATTGGTTTTTATCGCAGTTTTTTTAGCATCAAAATGTACTATATCCCATGATGTTGGCATGAGAATAGAGACGATTTTTTCGCATATGAACTTGTATTCTTCATTAATATTTAAGTTTGTTTCTAAGCTTACGTAAGAACTATTTTCTTCAGGAGTAATATGAATAGTTGCATACTTATCTCCTTTGATGGCGTTGACTGAATAGCCATAAGGTGAAAACGTAAAATCATCTAATTCAAAACCAGAAAATAGCGTATCTAAACATAAATGCTTGCGGATTTCTTCTACGGTTTGATTCTCACTCCGCAAGTATTGTGCAACCTCTCCACGAATATGATACATCAAAAGTTCAGACGTATGATCAGCCTCTAACGGTTTGTAGGCCTTGTCATAATGCATCAGATAATGGTGGTGACTATCTAAGTAGCCTAGTCGATATGCTTTAATCGGCAAAAATTCTCGTAACCTTTCTAGGTCTTGCTCAACACTGGTTACCTGTAAATTAGACTTATATTCATTCTTACGCTGGTAACTGAAGAAGTCGATAACACGTTCATTTTGAGACTCAATAAAATATATAATAGATTCAATAAGAGTCGTTGTGCCACATGTCAACATTAAGAATCGATTGTCCCAGACAAAAAGGCTAGATTCACTGAGCAAGTAGGCATCACAAAAATCATTGCTAATTTCAGATATGATTTTTGCATTCGCTTTTTCTACCATTTCAACCCAGAAATCTCGTCCTAAGGAACGTAATGAGGAAATACTGTCGTTGACGATAACTTCAACTTTTTTTTCTGAACCTTCAAAAAACATCACACTAGCCCTGATTTACCATTAACTACTGATTGCTACTTGCATTTGCAATTGCCTGGTTAACAAAGTTAGGAAGCGCAAAGCTCGCAACATGCACTTGTGGGTTATAGTATTTAGTAATGATATTTGATGCGTTATATCGTTCAGATATTGTTTCAATCGATGTATATCGAAGCGCTTTATTCTCAGATCCCCAAGCTAATGCCATTTGACCACCGACATAGGTTGGTACACATGAGGTATAAAAAGTCACGTCAGAAAAATAGGCTGATAGTCTTTGTTGGCTTGTTGTCAGCTCATCAATCTGCATAAATGGAACACCATTTTGCGCAACGAAAACCCCATTTTCTTTCAGGCATCGTTTGCAACCAGCATAAAATGCGGATTCAAATAAAACTTCTCCTGGTCCAACAGGATCAGTACAGTCTGAAATAATAACATCAAAGTGTTCGGTAGTAGTGTTGACATATTCAGCACCATCAGAGATGACAAGATTAACCCTCGGATCTTCGTATGCCCCTGCAGAATGATTAGGGAAATACGTTTTACACATATCTACGACAGTATTATCGATCTCAACCATAGTGATGTTTTCGATATGTTGATGCTTGACAACTTCACGAAGTATACCGCCATCACCACCACCAATAATTAGAACACTTTTGACATTTCCATGGGCAAGAATTGGAGTGTGAGTCAATGTTTCATGGTAGATAAATTCGTCTCTTTCAGTCGTTTGGATAATACCATTAAGCGCCATCACTCGCCCAAAATTTGGATTATCAAAAATCACCAAATGCCATTGTGGTGTTTTTTGTTCAAACAGAATCTCAGTGATATCAAAATATTGACCATAACCGCTGTGAAGTGTTTCGAAGAATCGTTTTTCAATTAACATTATTGTTCCTTTAACAAATAAAGATGAATGGCCTAATTGACGCGAAGATGTCAGTACGTTACGTTAGCGCGATATGCGCATCATACTGTCATCAGGTTCATCTTGTTTGCTCATAGGAATCTTGCGGCAGAAAGAAAAACAGCGTGCAGGCAGCAGGCTAATAAAGTTGCCTAGTGGAGCGATAAGATACGACGAGAAGCACTCGATCAAGCGATTTTTGGTTGAAATTTTAATCATTTTGAACCTGTTTCATATATACCGTACAAACTTGGTTTGCACGGCTTACGCCTTGAGAACCATAAAAACCTTATAAGTTTAGTTTTTGGAGTTGAATTTTTTAGAGCCGCGAATTTAACACCAATGTATCAGTAATAGCAATCCCCTTTGACCTTTTCGTATCTAGACATGCGTGAAGGTGCGTGGCTTGAGTTGGGTGAACTGCACCCATGAATAAAATGAATACATCCTTGCCATACACAGCAGACTTTGAATGCGTTATAGGTATCGACAAAAAGGGAATGTTAGGCCGCTGAGCTATTCGATAAGCACCTTTGCCTGGTAGATAAACGGTGACTGGAGTTGCCATTCTCTGGTTTTAGTTTTTCGGAGTGCTTATAATTTTAGAGACGATTGAGCACCGTTATTTCATTAATATGTCATATATGTGCGAACATTTCATTAGCATGTGGTTTACATAAAATATTATTTCAATCAACAAAATGGAGGGGCAGATGTTGCCAATAGTAAACGTAAGATTAATGCAAGGTTATGCTTCTGAAAGTGTCTGCGATACTACGATTAGTAAAATAAAATCAATGAAAGAAGAAATAGAAAGCGCAGTTAGTAAACATACTATTTGTGATGCTAAAGCACAGGAAATACTGAGGACTATACGAAAAAATAATATTTTATGGTCTGAGTGTAAGGATAAATTGAAAGTGAGGGTGATTAAATCGTTGGATGGATGTTTATCACTTCACCCAAAAGATGAAGATGAAGAAAGATGGTCAGGAAAATATCATGTATATATAACAATTGAAAATGAGGGAGAAGAATTAGCTATTGATCCTTATATCGGAGGGGATGATTCATGTGCAAGTCTAAGTGAAAAGAAATGGATTGAACATAATTGGAGAGGTGAAGAAGGTAAGGATTATATTCTTGAAACTATAGCGCCGAAAGAAGAGTTTTATGATAACAAGGATAACTATGAGCCAGCATTTAGGTTAGAAGATTTTATGTATAATTCATTTGATCCCGATACATATGCTTCTCATGCTTATTACTATCAGTGTGACTAATTGTACAGCTATCTTCTTAATATATATACCCAAGCCCTTTTAAGTTGCTTGGATATATATTTAATAAGTGGATTTTCTGGTGTCTTACTTATAATCTGGTCAGAAGAATAAAAGCCTGTGGAGTGGTAAAACTCAACAGGCTTTTACTATTTAATCATGTATTAGATTAAGATTTGGAAACGTTACCCAGCTTCATCCAGGTATCGACAACCGTATCTGGGTTCAGCGATACCGAACTGATGCCCTGATCCATCAACCATTGTGCCAAGTCTTCATGGTCTGATGGTCCCTGACCACAGATACCCACATATTTTCCGGCTCGGGTAGCAGCATCAATTGCCATTTTCAGCATGGCTTTCACTGCCGGGTTACGCTCATCAAACAGATGGGCGACATCACCAGAGTCGCGGTCCAGGCCAAGAGTCAGCTGGGTCATGTCGTTAGAACCGATTGAGAAGCCATCAAAGTATTTGAGGAAGTCATCGGCAAGCACCGCATTTGAGGGCAGTTCACACATCATGATCACCTTCAGGCCCTGCTCGCCGCGGCGTAGGTTATGTTTCGCCAGCAGGTCGTTCACTTCAGCAGCTTCACCGGTGGTGCGGACAAACGGGATCATGATTTCGACGTTTTTCAGACCCATGTCATTGCGTACACGCTTTATTGCCTGGGTTTCCAGCTCGAAGCAATCTTCAAACACCGGTGAGATGTAACGTGATGCCCCGCGGAAGCCCAGCATCGGGTTTTCTTCATGCGGTTCGAACTCGCTGCCGCCAATCAGGTTGCTGTACTCATTCGATTTGAAATCGGACATGCGCACTATCACCCGCTTAGGCCAGAAGGCCGCAGCAATGGTGGCAACCCCTTCGGTGAGCTTGCTGACGTAGAAATCAACCGGATCTTTGTAGCCGCGAATACGCGTTTTAATGGTTTCCTTCAGTTCCTCGCTCTGTGCATCGAAATTCAGCAGGGCTTTCGGGTGAATACCAATCATTTTGTTGATGATAAATTCCAGTCGCGCAAGGCCAACCCCCTCATTGGGAATTTGGGCAAAATCAAAGGCACGATCCGGGTTGCCGACGTTCATCATCACTTTGGTGGAAAGCACAGGCAGTTTATCAACCGCGGTTTGGTTCACGGCGAAATCCAGCTTACCGTCATACACGTAGCCTGTTTCGCCTTCCGCACAGGAAACCGTCACTTCTGCACCGTCACCCAGTTTGCTGGTGGCGTCGCCACAACCAACAATGGCAGGAATGCCAAGTTCACGGGCAATAATCGCAGCATGGCAGGTGCGGCCCCCCCGGTTGGTGACAATCGCAGAAGCTTTTTTCATCACCGGTTCCCAGTCCGGGTCGGTCATGTCAGTGACCAGGACATCGCCTTCTTGCACCAGTGACATTTCATCCAATGATTTTACGATGCGAACCTTACCACTGCCGATGCGCTGGCCGATGGCACGGCCTTCAACCAGCACACCTGCTTTACTGCTGAGCTCGTAACGCTCAATCACATTGGCCTGTTTTTGCGAGCACACGGTTTCAGGGCGCGCCTGAACGATGTAGAGCTTGCCATCGATACCGTCTTTCGCCCATTCAATGTCCATCGGGCGCTTATAGTGCTTTTCGATGATCATGGCCTG
Organism: Grimontia hollisae CIP 101886; assembly: GCF_000176515.1. Classification (GTDB taxonomy): domain Bacteria; phylum Pseudomonadota; class Gammaproteobacteria; order Enterobacterales; family Vibrionaceae; genus Enterovibrio; species Enterovibrio hollisae. The sequence goes on along the minus strand of NZ_ADAQ01000013.1, from coordinate 680,183 downwards.
CTTTGCAAGTTCTGCGACTTCGTCGTCGTTCAGTGAGAACTGGTTTTGTTCTTCCGCAGAGGTATCAACGATTTCTACTTGCTTGCCGATGATCTGGCTGTCGGCATAAACCATTTTGATAAGCTTGGAACCAAAGGTGCGTTTCACCACTGCCGGGTGACCTGCTTCCAGCAGCGGTTTGTGAACATAGAATTCGTCTGGGTTGACCGCTCCCTGAACCACCATTTCTCCCAGCCCCCAGGAAGACGTAATAAAGACCACCTGATCAAAGCCTGATTCGGTGTCCAGCGTGAACATCACGCCTGATGAGGCTTTATCTGAACGTACCATGCGCTGGATGCCGGCAGACAGGGAAATACCACGGTGGTCAAAGCCTTGGTGTACACGGTAGGAAATCGCGCGGTCATTAAACAGGGAGGCAAACACGTGCTTGGTGGCTTCCAGCACCGCATCAATACCTTTCACGTTAAGGAAGGTTTCCTGTTGGCCGGCAAAGGAGGCATCGGGCAAATCCTCGGCAGTCGCAGAAGAACGTACCGCCACGGAAATTTCTGGGTTGCCGTCAACCAGCGCTTCGTAATTGTTCCGAATATCTTGCTCAAGATCAGCAGGGAAGGGGGCATCCAGTACCCATTGGCGGATTGTGGCGCCGGCTTTACGCAGGGCTTCAACGTCTTCAATATCCAGTTCGTCGAGCACGTGGTGAATGCGATCATCCAATCCTTCGTAATCGAGAAACTGGTTAAACGCATATGACGTGGTCGCAAACCCATTCGGGACAGAAACGCCTGCATTGGCGAGGTTGGAAACCATTTCGCCCAGTGACGCATTTTTGCCGCCGACCTTATCAACATCGTCCATTGACAGGGTATCGAACCAGAGGGTGTTCTTTTGCATGTCTTTCTCCAGAAACTATGCAGTTTTTTTATGGGGTTTTGTTGGGTAAACCTTCAATCCGGGCTAAAAAACACAATGTGTTTCAAAAGCTGTGCGGACAGTAATAGCTCACCAATTGTTGTTATTGTTATGTTTGTATCCTATAAAACTTTTGCGAGCAGATTAACCGTTTATGTCGATAGAAATTCAAACCCGAGACGTCTTTTATGTCTCGGACGGGACAGCCATCACATGCGAGACACTGGGGCATGTTGTTTTGGGACAGTTTTCTTTTATACCGAATGAGAAAACGTTCCCTTTTATCGAGTCTGAAGACAAGCTCGCGGATTTGGTCAAACAAATCCAGCAATCCCATGACAGAAACGGGGTAAAACCGCTGGTTTTTTTCTCTATGGTCATTCCCGCCTTGCGGGAGCAACTTCTGCAAGCGCCAGCCTTTTTTTATGATGTACTGGAAAGCATCGTCCAGCGTGTGGCGGAAGATACTCAGATTGAGCCCAAGCCAAAGCTTCAGCGTTCGCGCAGTGTCAGCAAAGACTCTGACAACTACTTTGACCGTATTTCGGCCATTGAATACACACTGGCCCACGACGACGGTATCTCCCTCAAAGGCCTCGAACATGCTGACATTATCCTGCTTGGCGTTTCCCGAAGTGGCAAAACCCCAACCAGCCTGTATATGGCAATGCAATTTGGCCTTCGCGTTGTGAACTATCCGTTTATTGCGGAAGACCTGAAAATGCTGCGCCTGTTGCCCGAGTTTGAATTCCAGCGCCATAAGTTGTTTGGTTTAACGATCGAACCCGAGCGCCTCACGCAAATCCGCCAGAACCGGCTGTCTGGCAGCGAATATGCCAGCAGTGAGCAATGTGAACAGGAAATTGCCACCATTGAATCCCTGTTCCGCCGTGAAGCCATTCCTTACATCAACACCAGTTCACTGTCGGTTGAGGAAATCTCAACCCGTATCCTTGAGAAAACCGGATTAAAACGACGTTTGTTTTAATCCGGATGTGTTTGCATGAAACAGTAAAAGAGCGGCATTCAGCCGCTCTTTCTTTTTTACATCATCAATACATCAGTCATCTTCAGGCCGTAAATCGCCACCATGCCAATCACGCCTGCTGCCAGCAGGTAATAGATTGTCGGCAGAACGGTTTTACGCAATGTAGCACCTTCACGGCCCAGCAAACCAACCGTGGCGGATGCAGCAACCACGTTGTGAATCGCTATCATGTTACCGGCAGCGGCGCCAACCGCCTGCAAAGCGATAATGATAACGCTGGAGATGCCCAGAGTTTGCGCTACCTCAAACTGGAACTGGCTGAACATCATGTTAGACACAGTGTTTGAACCGGCGATAAACGCGCCCAATGCACCAATGGCGGCACTCAGCATAGGGAAGGCATCACCAACCAGACCTGAGGCAAAGTTCGCCGTGGTGACGGGCATACTGGCCAGATCCGCGCCGTTGATGCCGGAGTTGATGAATATACGCACCATCGGAATGGTGAACACCAGCACAAAGCCTGCACCAATCAGGGTTTTGGTCGACTCTCCCAATGCTTTCCCAAGAGGTTTGGCACTTCCTGCCTGAATAATCACCGCAATCAGGGCAACAAACACCAGAATACCGCCCGGCAGATACAGAGGCTGGATAGCAGCACTGATCCCGGTTTCACCCAGAATATTACTGAAAGTGACGTTTACGCTGAGCAGCAAGGATTTGAATTCTGCACTGACGCGGCTGGCGACCAGAACAACAGCCAGCAGTACGTAAGGTGCCCATGCCAGTGCCAGGTTCATTGGCTTGCCGGCGTTTTCATTCAGATCCATTTTCAGGGAGCCCAGCCACTCGGCAGGCCACTCATTTTCAGGGCTGAAATCCCATTGGCTTTTCGGTACCAGAAACCCTTTTTTGGCGGCAGTAACCACAATGGCAAGACCAAACAGACCGCCAATCAATGAAGGGAATTCCGGGCCAAGGAACACGCCGGTCAGGGCATAGGGGACTGTAAACGCCAGACCGGCAAAAATGGCGAAAGGCAAGATGTCGAGGCCTTCAGTCCAGCTTTTGTTTTTGCCAAAAAAGCGGGTCAGCATCATTGCCATCAGTACCGGCATCAAAATACCGACAATGGCATGGATAATTGCCACGCTGGAAGTGATTTGCTGTAGGTAAATTTCCCAGGTGGAGCCATTTTCAACCAGTGCCTGTCCGATGTTGTGGGTATCCAGACCCTTGTTCACACCGACAATAATTGGCGTACCGACTGCACCAAACGAGACTGGTGTTGACTGGATCATCATTCCCATCAATACCGCTGCGAGAGCTGGGAAACCGATTGCGACCAGAAGCGGTGCTGCGATAGCTGCCGGTGTGCCGAAACCCGACGCACCTTCAATGAAGGAGCCAAAACACCAGGCGATGATAATGGCCTGTACGCGGCGATCCCCTGAAATGTTGGTAAAGCCGTTACGAATGGTAGTAATGGCGCCAGTATGTTTGAGCGTGTTCAGCAGGAAAATGGCGCCGAACACAATCCAGAGTACGGAAACGGTAATCCCTAACCCCTGGAAGACAGAGGCGAGAACACGGTTGGCAGACATATCCCAAAAGCCAATGGCAATGACAACAGTCAGGCCAAAGGCGACGGGCATGGCTTTTTTGGCAGGCCAGTTCAGGCCAACGAGAAGAATGGCCGCCACCACGATAGGTGAGAAGGCGACCAAGGCCAGTAAGGTATCATTCATTGCTGACTTCCTTGTTGCGAGCCCAACTTCATAATGAAGGCCTCATCTGCATGGTAGGGCGCAGAGAATAAGGGCGAGAGCTCAGTTTAGATTTTTATAGTTGTGACACGGTTGTTGCTTTGGCGTGAATGTACTGCTTTATTTTTAATGGATATAGGGAAATAATGAAATACATTGTTTCCCTATTTGGTTTAATAATATGCGCGCCGATGATCTTATTTTGTTTTCCCAGGTGGTTGAGTTGGGAAGTTTCAGCAAAGCGGCTGAGCAAAATAATCTTACAAATTCGGTAGTTAGTAAGCGGGTGGCCCGTCTTGAGGAAGAGCTGGGTGTGCAACTACTTTACCGCACTACCCGGAAATTAACCCTGACCGAAGCAGGGAAAGCATTGTTGCATGGTGCTAAAAATGTGAAGCAAGCCACTCAGGAGGCTGTCAACTCGGTGATTGGTTTTGGTGAAAACATCACCGGGCATATCAAAATGTCGGTCCCTACCATTTCCGGCGATCTGTTACTGGCGGATGCAGTCGCAGAATTTTGCAGCCAGAACCCCGGTCTCACCGTAGATATGTCACTGAATAATAAGTTTGTTGACCTTATTGAAGGCGGCTACGATCTGGTTATCCGCACCGGTTATCTGGAAGACTCCAGCCTCATCGCCCGCCACTTTTTAGACTCGCAGTGGGTGGTGTGCGCGTCGCCTGAATACCTATCACGCTACGGTAAGCCGGCCACACCGGAAGCCTTGGTTGATCACAATTGCCTGCAATATGCCTACCAGACCACCGGTGCGTCGGAGTGGGAATTTAAAGCATCAAAGGGGAATTATATCGTCCGGGTTTCCGGCAGTTTCTCAACCGACAACGCAACAGCCCTACGTAAAGCTGCGCTGGGGGGCTATGGCATCGCGTATGTGCCGCGTTGTCTGGTATATCACGATCTGCTGGAGGGAAACCTGATTGATATTTTCCCCGAGCAAGTCGGCAAGAAACTTGGCATTTATGCCGTATATCCTTTCACCCGTCAGCCTCCCACCAAAGTCAAAATGCTGATTGAGCATATACGTAAAAGGTATCTTGAGATTGCCCACTATTTTTAAATTGTCCTGTTAGTTGCTTAAACGTTGGGTGACGTTTTCAAGTCCTGGCGAATATCTATGCCAGTCATGCCATGGGCGCACCTTATTGCACGTTGCTATTTTCCAGATAGAGAAGCGTGATCCCCCTTCAAACGTGCAATCTGGGGGGGAAGTGATGCATTTCACACAATGTTTTCCATGCGACTTTTTTCCAGTAAATGTTAGTTATTTAATATATTTGGCTGGTTGAGAAAGTCATATCATTTCGGCATCTGAATCAAACAGAAAAACATCCTATGAAAGTTGTTGCTATTACCGCTTGCCACACAGGAATCGCCCATTGCTACATGGCAGCCGATCGTTTGGTTGAAGCGGCCCGCTCCCTGAATATTCAAATAAAAGTCGAAACACAGGGGGCGATGGGTATCGAAAACAAAATATCCAAACGCGAGTTTGATTCCGCGGATCACATATTGTTGGCAACTGAAATCAGCCCCTCTGAAAGCGAACGTTACGCAGGTAAACCACTCACCATGGTCTCGGTGCAAGAAGCCATCAATCACCCTATTGCTCTTTTGAAAAAGCTTAAATGAAGAATATGAAAAAAGAAGTCGCATTTACCTGTGAGCTGCCAAACGGCATTCATGCGCGTCCCGCCAATCATCTGGAAGCAGTCTGTGCCCAGTTCAAGAGTGAAATCACCTTGCGCAATCTGCGTAATAACAACGCAGGCTCTGCAAAAAGCGTTTTGTCGTTGGTCGGAACGGATACCCTGCTTAACGACCCCTGTTTACTCATTATCGAAGGTGAGGATGCAGAAGCTGCCTTCGATGTGCTGACAACATACCTGAACGACGTATTCCCGCATTGTGATGAAGAGCTGGTGGCGATAGATGAAGGCGATGTCACGCTGCCACAGTCGTTGATGCGTCATAATCCTACCTTGATCAAAGCGAAGCGTTTGTCTGCCGGTATTGGCAAAGGAAAATTGGTGTGCTACCGCGACGTAGCGCTTTCCCTGTTCGCTAATGCGGTTTCTACTCTGTCGTTTGATGACGTTAAACAGCAAGTGGCCATGGCGCTGCTGGACAAAGCTGAACAGGCGAGCGGTCAGGAAAAAGAGATCATCAATGCCCACCTCGGCATGTTGAAAGATGAGGCGCTAAATGACGCTGTTGCTAACGGAGTGGCACATGGGAACACATTGGCACAGGCCATCATCAACGCCGTAGACAGTATCAGTGCGACTCTGTTGCAATCATCGTCTGATTACCTTAAAGAGCGTGTGCTTGATATCAAAGACATTGCCCTGCAACTGCTTATTGCCGCTCACCCCGAACTGAACGTTTCCACCGAGTTCACCCTGACAGAACCTTCTATTGTGATTGCTAACGATCTGACACCAAGTCAGTTTCTGGGGCTGGACCGCCATCACCTGAAAGGGTTGATCCTGACGCAGGCAGGGTCAACTTCCCACACGGTGATTCTGGCGCGCGCATTTAACATTCCCGCGGTTTCTGGCGTGGCGGTGGAAGAGTGCGCGGCGCAGGAAGGTGAGCTTATTTACATTGACGGCGGGCTGGGAGTGGTTTCCCTCGATCCATCGCAGCACGTTGTCACCTATTTTGAACGCGCCATCTGGCTGGCAGATCAAAGAGCGAAAAAAGAGAGCGAGTTTGTAAACCAGCCCGGTAAGACCCGCGATGGCAAAGAAATAGAAATCGCGGCGAACATTGCGTGTACCGTTGAAGCAACACCCGCGTTTGAAAAAGGTGCCGAAGGCGTAGGCCTGTTCCGTACTGAAATGCTGTTTATGGACCGTGCGACCGCACCGGGCGAAGAAGAGCAATTCAACGCTTACAAAGCGGTACTTGAGGCGGCAGAAGGCAAGCCGGTTATCATCCGTACCATGGATATCGGTGGCGACAAGCCGATTGAATACCTGAACTTGCCACACGAACACAACCCGTTCCTGGGTTACCGTGCAGTGCGCATTTACCCTCAGTTTATCAGCCTGTTCCACACCCAAATCCGCGCCATTTTGCGTGCCGCACCGTTTGGGAAAACCAAAGTGATGATCCCGATGATCCAAAGCATCGAAGAGATCCGCTGGGTGAAAGAGCAAATCAGCATTGTCCAAGCGCAGCTGGAGGGTGACGGCGTCGCGTATGGCGAGTTTGAGCTTGGCATCATGGTAGAAATTCCCTCTGTGGCTTTCCTCATGGATCAGTTCTGCAAAGAAGTGGATTTCTTCAGTATTGGCTCAAATGACATGACCCAGTACCTGCTGGCAGTCGATCGTGATAACGATAACGTCGCGAAACTGTACAACAGCTTGGCTCCGTCATTCCTGCGCCTGCTGGATGCGGTTGTGAGCGGCGCACATGAGCATGGTAAATGGGTTGGCTTGTGTGGTGAGCTGGGCGCGAACAAGAAAGTACTGCCACTGCTGGTGGGGGCGGGACTGGATGAGCTGAGCATGGCGGCGCCAAGTATTGCCCCAACCAAAGCGCAACTGAGCCAGATGGACAGCAAACAGTGCCGTGAGCTTTTCGTTCAGGCATGCAACTGCCCAACCATCGCAGATGTTGAAGCGTTGCTGGAAGCGTTCAGTCGCTCACAGGAAGATAAACCACTGCTGGCAACGGAATGTGTGTTGCTGGATTGCGATTTCAACTCCAAAGAAGAAACCATTCAAACGCTGGTTGGCAACCTGGGTATTCAAGGCCGCACCAATCTGGTAGGTGAACTTGAAGGCGACATCTGGGCACGTGAAGCGGTATTTACCACAGGGCTTGGTAACGGTTTTGCGATCCCACACACCAAGTCAGACAACATTGTCCATTCCTCCATTTCTATTGCACGCCTGAACAAACCGGTGCGTTGGAGTGATGATGAAGAAAGCGACGTCGAGTTCGTGATCATGCTGACGCTGAACAAAAATCAGGGCGACCAACATATGCGCATCTTCTCGGGCCTGGCGCGAAAATTGATTCACGAAAACTTCAGAAACACCCTAAAAACCATGAAGACAGAAGAGGACATGATCGCCTTTCTGACCTCAGAGCTTGCGCTGTAACACCCATGTGAAATCCCAAAGATGCCACTTCTGCTGGTGGCATCTTTGCTGAAAGGTAACACCATGAAAATGAAATTTGCTCCTTGTGCATTGGCGATTGCCATTACGCTGTCTCTGGCTGGCTGCCCTTTAGACGACAACAATATTGGTGCAGGAACATCAGCGCCTTCCGTGGGTGTGGTCGACATGTCTGTCCTGAAATATGTTGACCCAATGATCGGTACGGCGGCTTCTGGGCATACCTTCCCCGGTGCAGTGGTGCCGGCAGGTATGGTTCAGCTCTCACCGGATACGTTTATTGGTTCCAACCGTGATCATGAATCCGGGTTAAATGCGTGGCACTCCGCATCCGGTTATTGGGATTCATCGAATTATGAAACAGGTGAGATTGTCGATACAGACGTGCCAATCTATGGGTTTTCGCACACGCACCTTTCAGGAACCGGAGCGACGGATCTTGGTGATATTCTGGTTTTACCTTATTCAGACATGAATGATTCGCTGATCAATGCGTTTGATAAAGCCAACGAAGTGGCGACAGCGGGGTATTACAAGACCAAACTAAACAAAGGCAATATCGATGTTGAGCTGACCACGACCAAACGCGTAGGCTTGCACAAATACACCTTTGCGGCAGGTGCAGACCGAAATGTGAAGTTTGATCTTGGTCATACCTTGCTGAACAACAACGGTGCGTCACTCAAGAACAAAATTGAGCTGATTGACGCGTACACCATTCGTGGTCGGAAGTCGTCAACAGGCTGGTTCCAAGGACAGGATCATCAAGGTCATGACATCTTTTTCTATGCCAAGTTTAACCAGCCCGTTGTAAAGGCGTTGTTAGGTGAAGCAGAAAATGCGCCATCACGTGAAATGCGTAATAACGCAGTCTATCAGGGGGATGACCTGACCGCGTACCTGAATTTTGGTAAAGGCGAGGAGCCGATTGAAATTCGCGTGGGTATCTCACCGGTAAACTGGCATGGCGCGCAGAAGAACCTTGAGAAAGAAGCGGCGACATTTGATTTCGCGAAGGTGAAATTAGACGCCGAGTATGCGTGGGCGGAAAAACTGTCCAAGGTGAAAGTCACTGGTGGCACGGAGGCTGAGAAGACCAATTTCTACACCGGTATGTACCACATGATGATCGCGCCTATCGAATTCTATGATGTGGATGGCCGTTATGTAGATATGCTGGGAACCGTACGCACGCTGGAAGAAGGTGATATTCCTAATTATTCCATCTATTCAACCTGGGACACGTTTCGTGCAGTACACCCGTTCTGGACCATTATCGATCCTGAGCAGGCAACACGTTATGCCAAGGATCTGATCCGTAAATCTAACGATGAATTCGGCATGCTGCCGAAGTGGGAAGGCCACGGCTCAGAGACGGGCACTATGATTGGGTATCCATCAACGGCCATTCTTGGTGATGCCGTCGCGAAAGGGCTGATTGATGCGAAAGAAGCGCTTCAGGCATCCGTGAAATCTGCGCGATACCGACCACATGATTTCCCTCAAATTCACGATGGCATTCTCAGCTCGCTGATGGCGGGTCAGCTGAACTACCACATCAATGAAAAGTGTGTCCGTGTGCCGAACTGGAACTCTGTTTCTTACTCGCTCGAATTCTCTTTCTACGATTGGACGATCGCAGAAATGGCAAAAGCGGCTGGCGATATGCACACTTACGACGAGTTCAAAGCACGTTCATATAACTCGCTGACGCATTGGGATGAAGAATCCGGTTTCTTTGTTCCAACGGTTCAGGTGGGCGACGATAACTGTGCGCCACTGGCAGGCTCTGGTACATCTTGGGCACAGGAGCTGTACCCGAAAGGTGTTTTTGACCCATACGTTGCAAACCCCTATGCCTTTACAGAAGGCAATGCCTGGCAATGGCAGTGGGCATTCATGCAAGATCTGGACAAACTGACCGAGATGATGGGGGGCACGGCTGGCTTGAATGAGAAGTTGAATAACCTGTTTAACGCAGATTCCAATCAGGGCGATCAGCATCAGGATATGACCGGTTATATTGGCCAGTATATCCACGGTAACGAACCGTCGCACCACGTGATTTATTTGTATAACCGCACTGAGGAATCCTACAAAACCCAGGAATACCTGGACCAGGTTTACGATCAATTCTATAAGCCAACACCGGACGGCATTATTGGCAATGAAGATGTTGGTCAGATGTCAGCGTGGTATTTGATGTCGGCGTTGGGCTTCTACCAGATTTCACCCACGGATCCGACCTACACCATCGGTCGTCCAATTTTCGATCATGTCACTTTGCCAATGGGTGAGGGGTATTTCAACGTCATCGCCGAAAACAATGGCCCAGATAACCTCTATGTGAAAGAGGTGACCATCAATGGTAAACCGTTGGATAAATACAACACATTTAAACATTCAGAGTTTAAAGCCGGTGGTGAATTACGGTTTGTCATGACAGCAGATAAATCAGAAGCGATGGCGGCAAACTTGTAGAAAGTTCTTAAAAAACACCATTTAAATAACTGCAACCGTCTTGTGCTCATCTGTAATCAGCAGGTGCAGGATGGTTGCATCTCTAAAAGGAAAAATTAAAAGCTAAGCCTCTACCAAAAAATAAAAATTAAAAAATAGAATTAACACATCCAATAAAAGAAAAGGTTGATAATGAATAGTAAACGTTCGTCGCTATCCTTGGTGATTTTGCTTGCTATTGCTGGCTGTAATTCTGATTCAAATACTGCTGGCATTCCTGACGATTTAAACGTCCCGATGGATACATCATTAACGAAATATGTGAACCCTCTGATTGGCACAGGTGCTGATGGCCATACGTTCCCAGGGGCAGTGTATCCAAATGGTATGGTTCAACTGTCTCCGGACACTGAAATGGAAGGCTGGGGATCCGCCGCTGGCTATTTTGACCACGGCAAGTCGGTTGATATTCCTGTCTACGGCTTTTCACATACCCATCTCTCTGGAACGGGCATCACTGATTTAGGAGATATTCTTGTTCTTCCATTCACAAAAAAAGAGAACGCGGTATTCAATACGTTTGATAAAGAAAATGAAGTTGCAGAAGCAGGTTATTATTCTGTTGAATTAAATAAAGGGGAAATTAAAGCGGAGTTAACTGCAACACCACGTGTGGGTTATCATCGCTATACCTTTAAAGAAAACACCACGCCGTTTATTAAATTTGATCTTGACCATACCTTGAATAAAGGTCATTTCAATAATCGCACGATGGACGGTGATATTGAATTTATTGATGCTTATACCATTCGCGGTATTCGTAGCTCAAATGGCTGGGCGAACAACCAACATGTTTATTATTATGCGAAATTCAACCAGCCAATTATTAAGGCAACCGTACTGGTCGATGGCGTTGAAACGGAAATCGATGTAAACGCAGATACCATTGATGGCATCAAGACAGTGGCTTATCTGGAATTTGCCCCTTCCAGGAACCCGCTTGAAATTCAGGTTGGTTTGTCACCAACGGGAAGAGAAGGTGCCCAGAGGAATCTGGAAGCGGAAACCAAAAACACCAACTTTGATACAGCCCGTGCCAATGCGAATAATGCCTGGCACAACGCGTTGACAAAAATGCGTGTATCAGGTGGTACAGAAACGCAAAAAGAAATTTTCTACACCGCGCTTTACCATGCTTCTATTGCCCCAATGATCTTCCAGGATGTTGATGGGCAGTACCCAGCAATGCGTACCCGTACCATTAAAGATGCGGGTGACACGCCGAATTATTCTGTTTATTCGATGTGGGATACTTTCCGAGCGTTCCATCCGCTGCAAACCATTATTAATCCGGAGCGCGCTGAAGATTATGCCAACGATCTGATCCGTAAATATCAAGACGGTGGCATTTTGCCTAAGTGGGAACTACACGGCCATTACACAGGGACTATGATTGGTTTCCCCGCGGTTTCCATTATTGCAGATGCGATGGTGAAAGGACTGGATATTGACCCACAACAAGCCAAAGAAGCGGCTGAGTTTACTGTTCGTTACCACGAAAAATCTGAGTTCCCAGATTGGACCGAGGATAACAACATCGGTGCAGCCAATGTCGTGCAAGTGAAGGCATATGAAGAAAATGGTTTTGTTCACCACGGTTACTGGAACAGTGCCTCTTACACGCTGGAATTTGCCTATGGCGATTGGGCTATGTCTGAGATTGCACGCATGGCTGGCGATGTCGAGTTACAGGAAGAGTTCCTGCTACGTTCAAAAAACTGGCTGCACCATTGGGATGCTTCAACCGGCTTCCTGCGTCCGAAAAATCACCCGCTAAGTTCATCTCCCAACAAACCTCCCCTTGAGTTTTACCAGCCTATTGATGAAGCGCGCAGGGATGAGTGTGTGTCTGTGGAATGGCCAGAAGGTTCAGGTACATTTAAGGAAAAATGCCCACTACTGCCGTTTGACCCTTACTTCGTCGATGAATTTGCCTTTACCGAAGGTAATGCATGGCAGTGGAAATTCCAGCCGATGCATGATTTCGCCCGCCTGAAAGCTGAGATCTACGCAGCGGATATCGCCAACGGTAAAGACACCACGCCGGAGAAAGCCTTCCGTGAAGATTTGGATGAACTGTTTAACGCACGTTCTTCTAACACCGGTGAGGAACTTCCGGATCTGACCGGCTATATCGGTCAGTACATGCACGGTAATGAACCCTCGCACCATATTCCTTACCTCTACGCCATGACTGACGAGCCATGGAAAGCCCAGGAGTATCTGGATCGCATCATGGCTGAAATGTACACCTCGGCGCCGACCGGGCTTATCGGTAATGAAGACGTGGGCCAGATGAGTGCCTGGTACTTGATGTCCGCGATGGGCTTCTATCAGGTGACTCCGGCAGACCCAACATACACCATCGGTCGTCCGTTGTTTGATGAAATCACGATTCCGGTTAAAGGCGGTGAATTCAAAGTGATTGCAGACAACAACAGCCCGCATAACAAGTACGTGAAATCTGTCACCATCAACGGAAAACCCCTGGATAAGCACTTTACGTTCAAGCATGACGAAATCCGTGCCGGTGGTGTCCTTCACTTTGTGATGACCGGTGACAAGCTTGAAGCCCTGCAAGCGCAGTAATCTCATTTTTTGATAAAGGGGAGGCGGCTCCCCTTGTAAGGAAGCTTAATGAACATTTCAAAAACCGCTGTCGCAAGCGCAGTGATCGCCAGCTTGTTAGGGCTTGCCGGTTGCAATGATGACGACAACCATGGCAATTCATCGGCCCTGAATGCGGACACCAGCAAACTGAAGTATGTCGACCCCTTTATCGGCACCGGCTTTAATGGCCACACCTTCCCTGGCCCCGTTGCACCAGAAGGCATGGTACAACTCTCGCCAGATACAGAGTTGATAGGCTGGCACTCCTCATCTGGCTATCACTTCGATAAAAACACCCTGTTTGGTTTCTCGCACACCCACCTGTCTGGCACAGGCATGGGAGGGCTGGGGGATATCCAGTTTCTGCCGTTTACGGAGGATAAAGCCAAATACATCGAAGATTCGGATGACTATCGCAAAGCGGTTTCGGTGAAGATGGATAAAACCTCGGAAGTGGCAGAGGCAGGTTATTACTCAGTGAAGATCGCTGAAAACGGCATTATTGCTGAATTGACGGCATCCGAGCGCGTAGGATTCCACCGTTATACTTACCCCAAAGATCAGCCACAACGCCTGAAAATCGATCTTAATTCCATCCTGAACAGCGATTGGGGTTCAACCTCACTGCGTAACAAACTCACTGTCAGTGAAGACGGCTACACCATCACCGGCGAGCGTGATGCGGCCCATTTTTCGGGTTGGGCGAAAAACCAGAAGATCTTCTTCCATGCGACCTTTGATAAAAAAATCAAAGAGGTGTACATCCTTGCCAACGGTAAGCCGGTGGAAGGTTTAACCGCTGAGCATACGTCTGAACTGATTTATGACGAGACGGGCAAACCAGTTAAACGCGTCAAAGCGGATGTGACGGCTTATGTCGAATTCGAATCTGAGGGTTCACAACAGCTCAATGCGCGAGTGGCGCTGTCAGCTGTTGATGCGGAAGGAGCAGCGAATAACCATCAGGCTGAAGCAACGGTCTCTTTTGATCAAGCGCGTGAAAATGTACGCCAGAAGTGGGCAAAAGCACTGAATTTTTCGATTGAAGGCGGGACGGAAGATCAGAAAGAGATTTTTTACACCGCGCTATACCACACCAAGATTGCCCCTATGGTACATCAGGATGTTGACGGCCGCTTCCGCGGCATGGGGAAAGGGTCTATTCGTGATGGGGTGCCTGCTATTGCTTACGGGGAAGCCACCGATGAACGCCCCAATTTCTCGGTCTATTCATTGTGGGACACTCATAAAGCGCTGCACCCACTTAAAACGATTACAGAGCCAGCCCGTGCGGTTCAGTATGCGAAGAACCTGGTACAGAAATACACCGAAAGTGGTTTGCTGCCGAAGTGGGAACATCTGGGCGATGAAACCGGCACCATGGTGGGGTATCCAGCCGTGGCCGTGATCGCGGATGCGATAACCAAATTCCCGGATGCATTTAGTCAGGAAGAAAAAGCGCTGGCACTGAAAGCGGCTATTGATTCCTCTACGTATGATAACTACAGCCAGTTGGCAACAGAGTGGGACACCGCGGTTCTGGATCGCACCCTGACCAAGCATATCGATTACATCGAGAAAAATGGCTTTGCCCCAGCAATACAACGTGTGGAGGGGGAGCCAGTTTTCGCTGACTATACGCTTGAGTCCGTCTCTTACGGTTTGGAAAACGCCTTTTACGATTGGGCCATTGCACAAATTGCCAAAGCGGCAGGGGATGTTGAAACCGAAGCCACTTACTTAAAACGATCAGAAGGCTACAAGCACTACTTTGATTACAACCCGTCGGAATACGTAGAGTTTGGCGTGACTGGCTTTATGCGCCCATTGATGATCGATAAAAGCTTCATGACACCGTTTGACCCTTATGGCACAGAGCATGAAACCGGTAACTACACCGAAGGCAATGCGTGGCAGTGGACCTGGTTTGTTCCACACGATGTCAATGGATTGAAGGACATCATGGGCGGAAATGAAGCGTTTGCGAAAAACCTTGAAGCGACCTTTACCGCCGAAAGTAATGGCACAGAAACCCCGGATATGTCCGGCCTGATTGGTCAGGTAGCGTTTGGTAATGAACCATCACACCACATTCCTTATCTGTTCAACTGGACTGACACCCCTTGGCGCACCCAGGAAGTGGTGGATTACATTCTGGACGACATGTACTTCGCCGCACCGGAAGGCGTGATTGGTAACGAAGATGTGGGTGCCATGTCTGCATGGTATGTGATGTCAGCACTCGGCTTTTATCAGGTGAATGCGGCAGAGCCAGTTTATACCATTGGTCGTCCATTGTTTGATAAAGCCATTATTCCAGTTCAAGGCGGCACATTCACCATCACGGCAGAAAACAACAGCGATAACAACATGTACATCAAGTCTGTTTCTATTAATGGCAAACCGCTTGATCAAGGATTGTTCTTCAACCATGCCGAATTTAAAGCCGGTGGCGAGCTTCATTTCGTCATGACGGGCAATAAATCCGAAGCCATGTCAGCTAACCAATAAACAATGTCAGTGAAATATAAGGTGCCCAATGAAAATAAAACGTTCTGCAATATCGTTAGCGATATTATTTGCCATTGCAGGCTGTCAATCTGATGACAATCCTTTTTTCCAAGGAGGATTGGATAACACACTGCCAACCGTTCCAGATAATAGCAAACCTGTCTGTCCGCCAATAACGGACGGTGACTGCTCTGATAAACCTAATCCGGAAAAGCCGTCAGTAGATATGGGTGTGCACAAACCGGTTGAGTTTGCTGATATGGACCTGACCCGTTATGTGAACCCCTTTATCGGCACAGGGAATCTGGGTAACACCTATCCGGGGGCGACCACGCCTCATGGCATGGTGCAGCTTTCACCAAACAATGGTGCAAATGGCTGGGAGTATATTTCTGGCTACTACTACCATGACCCACGTCTCTCGGGTTTCTCCCACACCCACCTTTCCGGTGCTGGTGCGGGGGATTTGAATGACATTCTGGTGATGCCAATCAACTCCCGCTCGAATTACATGATCAATGAAGGTTCTGCGACCTTGCACCTTGAAGCATCGCGCTTCCAGCATAAAGATGAGCAGGCAACGGCCGGTTATTATAAAGTCGATCTGCTTGACTACGGCATCAAGGCGGAATTAACCGCGTCAGATCGTGTTGGTGTTCACCGTTATACTTTCCCCCGTGACAGAAAATCAGAAATTATTGTGAATACCGGTTTTAAAATTAACTGGGATTACACTTCAGATTCTTACCTGAAATGGGATAAGAAAAATAACCGAATCGAAGGGCACCGTTTCTCTGATGGTTGGGCGCCAAGCCAAAAAGAATTCTTTGTAATGGAATTCGATCAGCCAATAAAAAATGTCCGCTTTGCTTATTACGACAAAGACCAGAAACGTTATATGGACGTGCCGGAAGGCATTACAGAGATCGGAAATGAAACCCGCGGCAAATACCAATATGCACGTGCCTATGTGGAATTTGATACCGCTGAAAAAGGCCTGACTGTTGAAGCCAAACTGGCGTTATCCAACGTTGAAATCGGTAAAAATGGCCAATCCGGCGCGTCACTGAACATGACAGAAGTCGCGGGCATGGACTTCGATGCAGTGCGTGAAGCAGCGACGAAGAAGTGGGAAGCTGAGCTTGGTAAAATCCGCGTGACCGGTGATGAAGAGTACAAACAGACTTTCTATTCTGCGCTCTACCATGCCTACCTCGGCCAGACTATCCATTCCGACTTGGATGGCCGCTATCGTCAGGTTCATCAAGGGCGTAACGCTTACCCCGATGGCAATACGCCATGGGGCGATAAAATTGACACCCTGAAAGAGTCAATTCGTATCGCGGATGCTAACAAAGATGGCAAAGCCGACTTTACCCGTTACGACACCTTCTCGCTATGGGATACCTATCGCGCCGTTCAACCGCTCTCTTCCATTCTGGAACCAGACCGTTTGGCAGATGTGGTGCTCTCTATGCTCTCTTATGCGGAAGAAGAGTGGGTTGATGACAAAGGCAACCTGCGCAAAGGCCGCTTACCTGAATGGACGTTTAAAGGTAACGAAACCGGCATGATGATGGGGATGCACGCCACGTCAGTTATCCACGATGTGCTGTCAAAAGGTTCACTCGATAAGCGCATGATTGACCTTGGTTTCACCGAGGAAGAGCGCAATGATGTAAAAGCACGTCTGATTGATGCCATGGTGACCGATGCACGTGCGGCAACCAGTCAGGGGGTTGCGTGGATTAAAGAGTACGAAGAGCAAGGTTATGTGCCAGCACAGTTGCATGACACGCCACCAGATCCATACGGCGCACATTCACCATTCAAAGATTCGTGGACGGCGTCTTACTCCCTGGAATATTCGATGAATGACTGGGCGATCGCACAATCTATTAAAGAAGTGTTTGGTGAAGATGATCCACGTTACGACGAGTTCGCCAACCGCTCCAATAACTGGCAGGCACAATTCGATTTCGGCGGCAGTCAGTACCAGGGCTGGTTCAAAGCCCGTGACTACAATGGGGAGTTCATCGATGCCAACTGGGTTGACCCCGTCACTGGCCGTGCTGTGGGTAAGGACTGGCGCCCAGACATGTTTAACTGGGCATTCTCAGAATCGAATGGCTGGCAATATTCTTTCAGTGTGCAGCACGACATTCATGGCCTGATTGACCTGATGACGCGCTTCGACCAAACCCAAGATCCTGAAGCCAAACGAGGGGAGTTGTTTACTGAGCGTTTGGATGAGTACTGGTCGACCTACCCGGATCGCAACGCCGGTGATAACCAGTTTCCGGTATTTAACACCGGCAATGTTGGTCAGCACGTTCAGGGTAACGAGCCGGACATTCACGTACCATATCTTTACAACTATGTCGGCCAGCCTTGGAAAGGGCAGGCGGCTATCGCAGCAGCAACCAATGTTTGCTACGACAATACTGCCGATGGCATCTGTGGCAATGATGACTTCGGTACGTTGTCAGCATGGTTCGTGTTTCGTGCGCTAGGCTTCTTCCCGGTCAACGCTTCTTCCGGCATTTACGAAATGGGTACGCCGCTGTTTGAAACCACATCCATTGATGTGGGCAATGGCCAGACCTTCACCATCAAAGCCAAAAACATCAGTCGCGACAACATCTTTATTCAGTCAGCACGCTTCAATGGCAAAGACTTTAATCGCACCTATCTGACCCATGACGAAATCATGTACGGCGGTCAGTTGGAATTTGTGATGGGTGACCGTCCAAACCCACGCTGGGGTTCGCTTGAGAGCGATCTGCCTCCGTCCCAGGGCATTGGTGTGTTCCTGCATGAAGACGAGATGCCAGCAGGCTCCCGTTAATCAATCACCTTTCAGGGGGAGCAAAACTCCCCCCTTTTTAGCATCCAAGTGGTATCAGAATGTTTAAACGAAATATCGTGCACCTGGCAGTTGTTCTCGCGCTGTCTGGCGGGATGGTGGCCTGTAATGATGACAACACCGTGGCAAATCCGGGCGACTTTAATACCGGATCTTCGGTTCTGGGTTATGTCGATACCCTGATCGGCACTAAGGGGTTGGGCAATGTAAACCCCTCGCCAGTGATGCCGGCAGGGATGATCCAGCCATCACCGGATAATTTCGATCCGACAGGCTGGAACGGCAAAGGTTCTCCGGTTGAATATGATCCTGCCCACGCGTTGCTGTCCGGTTTTTCGATGACGCATATTTCTGGCGCAGGGAAAGGTGACTTGAACGATTTCGCGTTTTTGCCTTACACCGGCTTTAACACGGATCCGGTCACCATGGATAAAAGTACCGAAGTGGCAGAAGTCGGTTACTATGCCGTCGAGTTAATGGAAACCGGGGTAAAAGCAGAGCTGTCAGCGACTGATCGCGTGGCCTTCCTGCGCTTTACTTTCAAGAAAGGGGAAGATCGAAAAGTGCGTATCGATCTCCAGCATGAATTGCTGGAACAATACGGCAACCACTCCCGTAACGTGTATTACAAGCGCGTGAATGACAGGACGGTGGTCGGTGCGCGAACGTCTAACGAATGGGGTCAGTGGCAAACCGTATTCTTTGCCGCCGAATTTTCTGAACCCGTGGTTGAAGAAAACCTGTATGCCAAACTCGCGTCTGAAAGCAAGCTCACCCCGACAGATGCCACGGAAGTCGGTCTGGAAGATTACCGTGGTTACGCAGAGCACAAACCCATGCCGGGTGAACCAGAGCCCGAAGCTGATCGTTTGGCAAAACGTGTTAATGATGTGATGACCCACCTGAACTTTGGTAAGGGTGATAAGCCTTTGATGGTTAAAGTGGCTATTTCAGGCACGGGGGTGGACGGCGCACTGAAAAACCTGCAAGCAGACACGAATGGTTGGGATTTCAATAATGTTGTCAGACAAAACCGTGATGCATGGCAGGATGTGTTAGGCGAGTTTGAGCTGGAAGGTGCCAAATCAGCCGATAAGACCATGTTCTATACCTCGCTTTACCGCACATTCGTTGCGCCATTCGTTTATCAGGATGTGGATGGCAAATACCGTGGTATGGACGGGAAAGTACATCAGGCTGAAGATGGGCTGGTGAACTATTCCGTGTATTCCATGTGGGATACTTTCCGTGCAGCACACCCGCTGAAAACCATCATTGATAAAGACCGCGCGGTTGAGTATGCACGCGACCTGCTGAATAAATATAAAACCGGTGGCGTGTTACCAAAATGGGAACTTCATTCTGATTACACCGGCGAAATGGTGGGGCATCCGGCGGTTTCCGTCCTTGCTGATATCATGGTGAAACACCCTGAAGCCTTCACCAGTGCTGAGTTTGATTTGGCATTGCAGGCGGCGGAAGAGACCGTCAATTTCAATCTGGATAAAACCGATAGCTGGGTACCTTACCGCGATGCGTGGAATGGCGACAAACGATTCACCGTCATGACCCGGCACAACGATTACCAGGAAGCACACGGCTTTATCCCTGCAAATACCAAATGGGCAGCGGATTCGGGCGACAAGCCTGCTTACGTTGAGGGCCTGAGGGTCGACAAATACGACGAGCTGGTTAACGAGTCGGTCTCCTATGGTCTTGAGAATGCTTACTACGACTGGTGCATTGCCCAAATCGCAAAACTGGCAGGTAACGATGCGCTGTTTAACCGCTATATGTCGCGTTCTGAGTCGTTCAAAAACTACTTTGATTACAACCCTGACTATTACGCCAATCTGCGTGATCCTAACGGCCACCCACTGGGTGTTACCGGCTTTATGCGACCGGCCTATTTGAATGTGGGTGACAAAATCTGGGCGAACAACATCAAGGCAGAGTGTCTCGATGCGAACATGGCTCTCTCAATTCCAGACGGAATGGATTACAACAGCTGCAAAGACCATAAGGCGCTGACTGAAAACGATTTGTTCTGGCCTTACCGCGCCGAGCACCGTGGTGAAGACTTTACCGAAGGTAACACCTGGCAGTGGACGTGGTTTGCGCCACACAACCTGAACGGGCTGGCAAACGTCATGGGCGGTGAGTATATCAAGCGAACCGATTTTTCTTTGCCTGAAAGCGTGACCTCAGCGGGTAAAGCGGCGTTCCTGACCAACCTCAATGCCCTGTTTAATGCTGATGCCAATGCTGACACCAGCCAGTCGCATGATATGTCCGGGTATATCGGGCAGTTTGTAATGGGGAACGAGCCGGATCATCACGTGCCTTACCTTTACAACTGGACAGCAGAGCCATGGAAAACACAGGAAGTGGTAGATCAGGCAATGAACGCGTTTTACCATCCGACATTGGATGGCTTGATTGGTAACGAAGATGTGGGACAGATGTCCGCCTGGTATGTGATGTCTGCACTGGGCTTTTATCAGGTCACGCCGGGTGAAGCGACCTATACCATCGGCAGACCGGTGTTCGATAAAGCGGTTATCCCGGTTGACGGTGGAAAGTTCACCATCAGTGCGGAAAACAACAGTGAAGAAAACATCTACGTGAAATCCGTTTCCATTAACGGTAAGCCTTTGGATGCCAACTTCTCGTTTGCCCACAGTGAGCTGAAAGACGGGGGCGAACTTCACTTTGTAATGACAGGTGACAAATCAGAAGCGATGAAAGCCGTGGACTGATTTGTGCGGCATTGAAATTGAAACAGCAAAAAGGGTCATGCGTGATGACCCTTTTCTTGTTTCTTATGGCGTAAGCAGATGTGGCGTTTATTTTAACGGTAGAATGACGGTACCGTGTCCATGATTGCCAGCATGGATTTATGTCGATAATAATCGATACTCACTCGGCGTTTTTCCTGTCTTTTGCTTAAACACCCTGCAGAAATAGTTGGTGTCTTTAAAGCCGCAGCGGTGAGCGATTTCGTCGACTTTGAAGTTGTATTTCTTGAGCATAAACTTGGCGCGGTCGAGGCGTACATAAGTGACGTAATCAGCGTATCTCACAGATCCTTCCTGATTGAACAAGCGGGAAACGTGGGCGGAGGAAACACCAAAACGGCTGGCGACGGACGTGCGGGTGATGTTTTTATGAAAGTTTTCCTGCACATAAATACACATGCTGCGATAGAGTTTTTCACGGCGGCTGACTTTTTCCTGCTGGGGGCCTTGCAGCAATTCATTGCAGTATGTGACCAGAGCATTGGCAAGATGCCCTGCCATCACCATAGAGCGGCTTTCGTCTGACATGCTATTGAGAGCATCCAGCACATGTTCTACGGCCATTGAGGTCGGCAGTGGCATGGCATATTTTTGTACATCTACGAAGCCATTTCCCACTTCATGATGCACAAAACTAAACCCAATCTGGTGCTTACTGAACAGAATAGACAGTATTTTGCAGGTGCTTTCCCAGGTCGGTTTGCTCCAGGCGTTGGAAGGAATATAAACCATTTCACCCTGTTGGAGCAGGAGCTTTTTCTCACCGGTACGGGCATCCACAATCAGGTCGTATTCGCCATCCAGTATCAGTTCAAGGCGGTTGAAGTTTACTTGATACGCCCCTTGGGGAGGGGTGTTTTTGCTTAAACAAACTTTAGACAGTTTGCCGTTGAAGTTAATCAAGTACTCGGCAATGTTGTGGTGCATGAAGAGAGCCTTTCAACAGAAAATATCGATATACAGTGAAAGACAGGATGATAAGAGGGTTTATATGTTAAAGGAAACTGAAAAAACGCGATATGGAAACGGTATCCATATCGCGGTATTGAGAGTTATGCTTGAGCTAGCATGCTTTCTAGTTTCGCGACGATTTCAGGTGCCTGTTTCGCCGCTTGGGTGACGGTGACACGCACAATTTTCTTACCTGCAAAACGCTCTTCATTCTTAATGGCGATGTCCTTGGTCAGGACCACAACATCTGCTGATTCTACATCGGCTGGAGTGAGTTCATTTTCGATACCAATGGCACCTTGGGTCTCAATCTTCGCTTCCCAGCCTCGTGCTTTTGCTGCGGTCTCCAGTGCTTCAGCGGCCATGTAAGTGTGTGCTACACCAGATGGACAAGACGTTACACCAATCAATTTCATGCTTATTTACCCGTGTTTTTATTTGAGTTGTTTAGTCGAAGGACAATTCCAGTTCTTCGGTTTTTGCTTGTTTATCTTCTTCGTGGACAGTGATGGTTTTTTTCAGTGCGTTCACGATCAGGGCTGTGGTTACAGCACCAGCGATGACGGCGGCGACGTACATGATGCGACCTTCAACCACTGGCAGGACAATTAGCCCCCCCCATGGCGCATGGTTGATTACGCCGCCCAGAAATGCCACGACATTACCTACGATACCGCCTGCAACGATGGCTGGGATAACACGTGCAGGATCGTTTGCAGCAAAGGGGATCGCACCTTCAGTAATACCGATACAGCCCATGATCGTTGCTGCCTTGCCTGCTTCACGCTCTTCAGGGGTGTATTTTTTCGGAGACAGGAAGGTAGCCAGTGCCATGCCCAGTGGCGGAACACAGATGGCTACACCAACACCGCCCATCAGCCAAGGTTGCGTGCCAACCTGAGTCTGTGCAAACAGGGTCGCCACTTTGTTGATTGGGCCCCCCATATCGAATGCGGTCATACCACCCAAGATCGCGCCTAGCACCGCTTTAGATGTACCAGCCATGGATTGTAAGCCTTCATTCATGAATGTCATGAATGCAGCAATGGGCTGACCGATAACCCACACCACCAGTGCAGAAACGATAAAAGTACCGCCGATAGGAATGATGAAGTAAGTGGACAGCGCTTTAAGTTTGTTAGAAAGAGGGATGCGCTTCAGTTGCAGAACCACGTAACCAGCGATGAAACCCACGACGATGGCGCCGAGGAAACCGGCTTGCACTTGGTTTGCCAAATATGCCCCAATCATACCCGGTGCCAGGGCAGGGCGATCAGCGATAGAATAAGCAATGTAGCCCCCTAGAACTGGTACAAACAGGGTGAAACCTGCAATACCCATGTCCCACAGACCTTCCAGAAATACGCCTTCTGGTACTGCGCCTTTGCCATTTAGCATGACTGACAGAGCAAGCAGTACACCACCTGCTACAACAAATGGCAGCATATGACTGGTACCGGTTAGGAGGTGCCGTTTGAGTTCAGCGAAGTTTGTTTTCATAAGTTAGACCTTGTACTCGAGTTATTGGGTTATGTCTCGTGATGGTCTGATTATGCGTCGGCAGAACTGCTTGGGATATTGGACAAATCATTCCTTTACTGGAGAAATGTTGCATATTGACCTCATTGAGAAGGCAGTCACATATCTCAATCAATCAGCACTTTACGGTTTTTTATATGGTGATGAAGGCGTGAAATATCGTATTAAAGCAACAATGTTGACAAGATTTGGCAAATATAATGACAAAAAAATCGGGCCGGAGCCCGATCATCGGTGTTTTGGAGTATGCGTACCGCAGAAGTTCTTGGCTGCATAGGCGACACGTTCTTCCGGCGTGGTCATATGCGTTGTTTCTCCCATGGCTTCAATGTGTCGAAGCCTTGGTAGCAAACCACAGCCATTGGCAATTTGGATTGCCAATCCTGGGCGGGCATTCAGTTCTAATACCATTGGGCCCTTTTCTTTGTCGAGCACCATATCTGTGCCCAAATAACCCAGTCCTGTCATTTCCCAGGCACTGGCCGCCAGAGTGAGCAACTGTTCCCATTGTGGTACCTGTAGCTCGCTCAATAAGCGGCCGGTATCGGGGTGTCGCTCGATAGGACGATTGAACTGCACAGCGCGCAGGGCTTTGCCTGTGGCAATATCAATACCGACGCCTACTGCCCCCTGATGTAGGTTGGCTTTGCCGTCTGATGCTGAGGTTGAAAGGCGCATCATCGCCATTACCGGATAACCCTTGAACACGATCACACGGATATCGGGGACACCTTCGTAGCTGAATCCGTCAAAGACATCGTCAAACTGGATAAGGTTTTCCACCACAGCGACATCGTTCTTGCCTCCTAGGGAAAATAATCCTGCCAGCGTATTGGTGATGTGACGCTCGACTTCTTCTTTGCTGACCTCAGAGCCTGACGGTTTTTTGTAAACGCCATCCTTGTTTGACGTCACAACCAAAATCCCTTTTCCCCCAGAGCCTTGTGCAGGTTTGATCACAAAACCCGGCCAGTCTTTTACCATGTTATGAATGGTAGGGACATCGTGTTGTTCACTGATCACGCCAATAAGTTCGGGCACGGTTGCGCCTGCTTTCTGGGCAATCCGTTTGGTTTTGAGCTTATTATCCACCAGCGGGAACAAGCTCCGTCTGTTATACCGGCCTATATAGCTGATATTGCGGCGGTTCATTCCCATAATCCCCGCATGGTGGAGCTTGAATGGCGAGGTGTATTTCTTAAGAAACCCCAGCATGCCGTTAATCCTTCACCAGTGGCTTAAAGCGTTTCAACTCACTTAAACGGTAACCGGTGTAGTTACCCAGCATCAGGATAAGTGCCAGAATGACTAACTGGATGCCGATAAAGTTGAAGGTGATGTGACGGACGAAATCATTGGTCATCGCCAGGTACACCAGCACTGCAGTCAGCAGTGAGCCACCGCCCTGAACCAGCACTTCTTTTGCCCCTTCTTCTTCCCAGAGGATCGACATACGTTCGATGGTCCAGGAAAGAATGATCATTGGGAAGAAAGTGATAGTCAGGCCTTCTACCAAGCCAATCTTGAACGCCACGACAGTGAACACAGAAATGATCATGATAACGGTAATGATGACCGCTGAAATCCGGGCAACCAGCAACAGGTTAAGCCTTGAAAGGTAACTTCGGATAATAAGGCCAGTGCCAACAATCAACAGGAACCCGATAATACCGGGCAGCAATTGTGTCTGGACGAAGGCAACCGCAATCAACACGGGCATAAAGGTGCCCGAGGTTTTCAGGCCGACCAATACCCGAAGTAATACGACAACCAGGGCTCCGATTGGGATCAGCATGATAGTCTTGAACATTGCCTGTTCTTCAATCGGCAGGCTGTGGATGGAGAAGTTCAGCAGGCTTTCAGCCTGTATTTTCTCATCGGTTGCCTGTTTAGGGCTGATGTCCTGAGCGATGATCGAGAAGCTGATTTGGCTGTTGCTGCCACCCGTGACTTCCAGCAGCGGCGCGCCTTTTTCATTCCAGATCAACAGGTTCTGAAAAGTATCCTGTGTGCCGGTATCCAGGTTAAACAGCTGCCACTCAGCGTTATCCCAGACTTCGACCATAGGAATAATGCTCTGGCGGCGTCGACCATCTTCCAGTTGCAAGGCACCGACAACACGGGCATGAATGCCTTCCAGTGACAGGATTGAAACGATGGCATCCGCTTTACTCATTTCTTTGGTCAGCAAGGCGGCATTTTGGCTCTCTTTATCGTTGAACTGCTTAATCAACTCGCGGGCAAGGGTGACATTGTCAGCAGAACGCTGGCGGGCTTGAGTAAGCAGGGCTTCTGCCGCTATTTTGATAGGACCATCAAGCAGACTTGCTTGTGCTTCGCCTACGGGTGGCTCGATAGGATAGTTGGCGTTTTCATCCACCAGCATCTGGTTTTTGAAATAAAGGATCTGTTGCCCGACAGCTTCCCGTTTGGTCCACTCTGCACGGCGACCTTCTTCGGTACTGACCAGCGCAAAACCATAGCCGGGAGAACTGGTGTTTTCGTTGATCAGGGTAAACCCTTCCTGGGTATCTGGCGTTGCCAGAGAGACTTTAACCGGCCCGCCTTTAGCATCAAATTCTACCCGGGCCTCTACTTCCCACACCTGATGTTTTTGCCCGGCTGTCCATGGCACCCCATAGACAGTATGGCGGTAAATACTCATGCCAATACCAACAATGATCAGCAGGCTGATGAACACATAAAAAGGAACGCGTGAAGTCATTCTTTCCTCGTTAACGGTACTGAGTATTCAGGTCAGTACACTATTTATTTTCGGCGACAAATTTGGGGTGAATGTAGGACTGAGAGACATCAATGATGGCTATGTCCTTAAAAAACTCTCGGCCTAACAGCACAGGAAACTCCATGTGTGAGCGATCTGCCAAGGTAAATTGGGCTTTTTCGTGGAGAGCGCCTAGTCTGACACGCAGTTCGACGACAGGACGGCGCTCGAGCCCATCGGTGGATGACTGACGGATCTTGACCCAGCGAGTGACAGGAGCTTCGATGCTGGCAACCGGTTCGACGTCGTTGTTACTGTCTTGCGTGTGCGCCAGGTTGAATCGCACCCAGGTTTTTCCATCACGTTCAAATTCCTGAATATCTGTGGCATTCAAGGAAGAGGTTGTTGCGCCAGTATCAACACGTGCCTGGTAGTTTGAGCCAGCTGAATCAATCCAAACCCATTCCTGCTCACCGAGAATGGTTTTATTGGCTTGCTGTGGCACTGGAATTTCTTTCTCGACGTACACAACCTTTGGCTCTGACCGGTTTGCCATTTCACGTGCCTGATTCTGCCGCATGATTTTCAGCGTGTCTGACATATTGGCAACCTGTTGCTCCAGAGTTGCGATTTGCGCCTGCTGCGACTTCACGCTTTCATTAAGCAATGCATAGTTTGCCTGGATATTGGTCTCTATGTTGCTGATCGCGTTCAGTGTCTGCTGATGTTGTTCCTGAGATGTAACGCTGCAGCCAGATAAAGCGGCAGAAAAAAGAATCAGCAATCCGCTGCGTGTTAGCATGTGTAGCTCCGTACTGGGCGTTTAAGGTATTGAATTTAGGGTCGTAGTTTAGCTCGAAATGAAGGAGCCGAGAAGGAGGATTTGTCATGGGGAAGTCAGGATTACACCAGATCCGGAAATTATCTTTGACAGTAACTCCCGCGTAAACAGACTATTAAATAAAAGTTGTAAATTTTGAGTAAAAGAAAGAAGCCGGAAAACTTAAGTGGAGGTATGCAAATATAGTTCAACTTTTCGGAATTGAAATACTGTTTAAGAAATAAGGATAATGGCTCACACGAGATAATAGGGTCTGGTCTGTTTGTATCTTGCACCGGGAACCGCATACTCTCATTTAATACAATAGAAAGAGTCTGACTTGTATTGGGCTGGCCGCGAAGAATAAAAGGGCAGCCATGAAAGACTGCCCATAGGGAGAGGGCTGTGCTTAGTCAGGATTTCTGGCAACCAGAATGGCCCGTTTGGGGGCAGGGTAGCCTTCAATGGTCTTGGTCGGATCGTTCGGGTCCAGATAATCCGGCAGTGAATTGTGGGTCATCCAATCGGTCGTGCGTTGCTCGTCGGTGGTTGTCACACACTCATCGACGATACGCACGTCAGCAAAACCGACTTTCTCCAGCCATACTTTCAGCGCTTTTGCCGATGGGAAGAAATAAACGTTGTGCATTTGCGCGTAGCGGTCAAATGGCACCAACACGGCGTTTTCATCCCCGTCGATCACCAGAGTCTCCAACACCAGCTCCCCGTTTTTCACCAACTGGTTTTTCAGTTGGATCAGGTGATCAAGCGGTGAGCGACGGTGATAAAGCACTCCCATGCTGAACACGGTATCGAAGGCTTTCAGTGCCGGGAGCTTTTCAATGCCCAGTGGCAGC
The DNA here is from genome assembly GCF_000176515.1 of Grimontia hollisae CIP 101886. Classification (GTDB taxonomy): domain Bacteria; phylum Pseudomonadota; class Gammaproteobacteria; order Enterobacterales; family Vibrionaceae; genus Enterovibrio; species Enterovibrio hollisae. The sequence continues at coordinate 652,160 of NZ_ADAQ01000013.1, read as the reverse complement.
AGGTGTGCGCGCTGGTCATTGCCCATCAAACGGCGGATAGCCTCAAACTGAACCAGAAACAGCTCGGAAGGGTCGATACCTACCGTCAACTCTGCACCTTCACCCAGCATGCGCCACATGTGATAGCCATTGCCACAACCTACATCCAACACATAGCGGCCTTTCAGCGGCGAGATGTGCGGCAGCACACGATCCCACTTCCAGTCTGAACGCCATTCAGTATCAATATGGATACCGTGAACATGATAGGGGCCTTTGCGCCACGGATGGAACGCACGCAACAGGTTTTCAATTTTTGCACGCTGCCCGGCAGGCAGTTCGTTTTCTGTTCCTATGGTGACGCTGTCTTTGATGTCAACCATGGAAGGGGCATCCATCGGGATCTTCTTCAGCACGCGCATCCATTTTGGCAAGTCGCCATGCGGTTGGTTTTGCCATTCCGTCAGTTGGGCTGGCAATACATTCAGCCAGCTTTGCAGGCGGTTTTTCGCAATCAGTTGGTAGAAATCAGAAAAATCGAACATGGGTATCGTCTTATTGTTTTTGCTGTGCGCTGGAAGGTGCCAGCGCCCTTAACTTATTGAATGGCGAACCATCACTTTATGGCGAACATTGAACCAAAGTTAAAGCACTGGAACCACACTGCCACGCTGCTGAACCCAATGTCTGTCAGACGCTGCTTATGGGTGTCGATGCTGTCGGGTTTCATCACATTTTCCAGCGCACTGCGTTTTTGGCTGATTTCCAGTTCGCTGTAGCCATTGGCACGCTTGAAATCATGGTGCAAATCGATAAGCAGTTCATTGGCGTTGTGATCGGCAAAATGGTACTTCTCGGACAGGATCAGGATGCCACCTGGCTTCAGTCCGTTAAAGATTTTCTCCAGCAGTGCCTGGCGGTCGTCCGGGTTGAGAAACTGCAGGGTAAAATTGAGCACTACGACAGATGCATTGTGGATGTCGATATTGCGAATGTCGTCTTCGATGATTTGCACATCGGTCTCTGAGCGGTAAGCATTGACGTGTAATTTGCAGCGTTCAACCATTGCCGGCGAGTTATCAACACCGATAATAGTGCAATTTTTCGCTTTGATATGGCGGCGCATAGAAAGTGTTGCAGCGCCCAAAGAGCAGCCCAGATCGTAGATGTGGCTATCATCCGTCGCAAAACGTTCAGCCAGCATACCAATGGCGGAGATGATATTGCTGTAGCCCGGCACTGAGCGTTGAATCATATCCGGAAAAACTTCAGCGACATTTTCGTCAAAGGTAAAGTCACCCAGTTTTTCAATTGGCGCAGCAAAAATGTTGTCGCGATTTGCCATCTGAACCTGCCTAAAAAGAACCGAATACCGTCAAACTCTGCTTTCCTGAGACGCGGCACAACTACAAGGTTTGGATGCTGGTTTCCATCCTGCATCAAAAGGGCGCGTATTGTAGAGAATTTTCGGTGGATTGTCTCTCTTTGCTGTGTATTGCGGGATAGTGCAGTTCTAGTTATGCATCGTGCTTTCTCGTAAGGATGCGAAAGTACAGCGGCTACAACAAACGTATCTGGCTGCTGTCCGGTTGCGCTGGCATCAGAGGGGCCAAGGGGGGCAGGGCAATTTTCCCGCACAACTTCTCGTAATACCGAACAGCCAATTGTGGCGCTTCATCGTTATTGGCGGTGTGGATGAACAGATACGGCGTTTTTCCTTCGCCAATCCACTCAGGGATCTTCTTTAGCCAGTTAGTGAAAAATGTGTCGTTTCGCTCAAGCGTGGGATCACCGATAAATCGTATCATCGGCGTGTCTGCGGTCGAAATGGCGTGAACAGGTACGTTGGGTTTTTTCTGTTGGGCGTCGAGCAGGGCATCGGTATCCGCTGGCACGGCAAACACCGGCCGGCTGTCCATGATAATGCGGTTAGCGCCACATTCCATCAGCATTGCATTCAGTGCGCGCTCTTCCTCTCCTTTGGCAAAAAATGCCGGATGGCGCACTTCCACCCCGACCTTAAAACCCTTTGGCATACCGGTAAGGAAGCGTTTCAGGTCCGGAAGGTTCTGTGGGCCAAATGCGGCGGGGAGCTGGATTTTCCAAAGACCGATACGTTCATGAAGGGGCTGCATGAGCCGAATGAATTCCGACACCATTTCATCCGAGTGGCGCAGCATCATTTGGTGCGTGACAGGCTGTGGAAACTTAAAGGTAAAACGGAACGCATCGCTGGTGGCCGCTTTCCAGTTGGCTACCGTTGCGTGAGAGGGACTGGCATAAAACGTGGTGTTGCCCTCTACGGTATTAAACACTTCGGCGTAGCGTGCGAGGCGTTCGCCGCTCTTAGTACCCGGTGGATAAAACACCCGCTGCCAGCTATTGTGCGACCACTGGGTCATGCCCAAGCGAATAGGTGGTGAAGTGAGTTGTGACAGTGGCGTTTGCACCGGTGAATCCTTTCTTGTTGGCGGGGGGCCATTTTGCGTGCAGTAGGCGTGAAAGGTCAATCTATGTTGTTTTTTTGCGCAATCGCGACGGATTTTTTGATTCGTCTGGCTACGATTTACCGCAGGCTCAATTTTTCCTTTATAATGTTTCGTCTTTTTGAAATATTCAGACTTTGGCTGTTTGCATTCAATCAGCGGAAGTCAGCAGAGATGTCTGCATACCCTCATTCGACACTTTGCGCCCCAAGGCGTGAAAGGACAGTAAGTAACAGATCGGGAAATTCATATGCGCACCCAATATTGTGGTCACCTGAACAAAGCCCTGGCAGGGCAAACTGTAGAACTATGCGGCTGGGTTAACCGTCGCCGTGATTTAGGCGGTCTTATCTTCATTGATATGCGAGATCGTGAAGGTATCGTTCAGGTAGTGGTCGACCCGGATATGAAAGATATCTTCGAGGTGGCGAACCAACTGCGTAACGAATTCTGTATCAAAGTCACCGGTGAAGTGCGTCTGCGCCCTGACAGCCAGATCAACAAAGGCATGGCGACCGGTGAAGTCGAAGTGCTGGCACGTGGCGTTGAAATCATCAACCGTGCGGCACCGCTTCCGCTGGACTTCAACCAGAACAACTCTGAAGAGCAACGCCTGAAGCACCGTTATCTGGATCTGCGCCGCCCTGAAATGAGCGATCGCATCAAGATGCGCGCGAAAGCATCCAGCTTTGTCCGCCGCTTCCTGGACGACAACGGCTTTCTGGATATCGAAACCCCGGTACTGACGAAAGCGACCCCGGAAGGTGCGCGTGACTATCTGGTGCCGAGCCGTGTGCACAAAGGCAGCTTCTATGCACTGCCACAGTCACCACAGCTGTTCAAACAGCTGCTGATGATGTCTGGTTTTGACCGCTACTACCAAATCGTGAAGTGTTTCCGCGACGAAGACCTGCGTGCAGACCGTCAGCCAGAATTTACCCAAATCGATATCGAAACCTCGTTCATGAGCGCGGAGCAAGTGCGTGAAGTGACGGAGCGCATGGTACGTGAAATGTGGCAGGAGCTGCTGAACGTGGATCTGGGTGCGTTCCCAACCATGACATTCGAAGAGGCGATGCGTCGTTTCGGTTCAGACAAGCCTGACCTGCGTAACCCACTGGAAATGGTTGACGTAGCAGACCTGCTGAAAGACGTGGAATTCAAAGTATTCTCTGGCCCGGCGAACGATCCGAAAGGCCGCGTAGCTGTTATTCGTGTACCGGGTGGTGCAGAGCTGTCTCGTAAACAAATTGATGAATACACCAAGTTTGTCGGCATCTACGGAGCGAAAGGGCTGGCGTGGGTGAAAGTGAACGACCGCGCAGCGGGCATGGAAGGCATCCAGTCTCCGGTTGCCAAGTTCCTGACAGAAGACGTGGTAAATGCGATTCTTGAGCGCACCGGTGCAGAGTCTGGCGATATTATCCTGTTCGGCGCGGACAAGAATAACATCGTGACTGAAGCGATGGGCGCACTGCGTTTGAAACTGGGTACAGATTTGGGCCTGACAGACACCAGCAAATGGGCACCACTGTGGGTAGTTGACTTCCCAATGTTCGAAGAGGACGACGAAGGCAACCTGCACGCGATGCATCACCCATTCACGTCACCGCTGAATGTGTCGCCTGAAGAACTGAAAGCAAACCCACAGAACGTCAACTCGAACGCGTACGACATGGTGCTGAACGGCTATGAAGTGGGCGGCGGTTCTGTGCGTATCCACAACCCGGAAATGCAAACGGCGGTGTTCGATCTGCTGGGCATCGATGCTGAAGAGCAACAAGTGAAGTTTGGCTTCCTGCTTGAAGCGCTGAAATATGGTACGCCACCACACGCGGGTCTGGCATTCGGTCTTGACCGTCTGGTGATGCTGCTGTGTGGTACGGAAAACATCCGTGATGTTATCGCGTTCCCGAAAACCACCGCAGCGGCGTGTCTGCTGACCGATGCGCCAAGCGAAGCAAACCCGGCTGCATTGGAAGAGCTGGCACTGTCGATTACAGCGGCAGCAAAGAAAAATGAAGAAGTCGACGCCTGATTCGCGCTGATTTCAAAAACATAAGGCCAGATTATCTGGCCTTATTCGTTTCTAAACCTGACAGACATGGGTTCTATCCCGGAAAGGACCATGCTGTTTTGCTATAAATCCAAGACTTGAAGTAATTAATCAGTGGTATCTGTGGTCATCAGGGCCGGCCACTGGGGGAGGAGATTCAAATGGCAGGTCATAGTAAATGGGCAAACATTAAACACCGCAAGGCAGCGCAAGACGCGAAACGCGGTAAAATTTTTACTAAACTGATCCGCGAAATCGTGGTTGCAGCCAAAGAAGGCGGTGCGGAAGTAGAAAACAACCCACGTCTGCGTGCAGCGGTTGATAAAGCGCTGTCGAACAACATGACCCGGGACACGGTGAACCGTGCGATTTCCCGCGGAGCAGGCGGCGAAGGTGACGAGAACATGGAAACCGTGATCTATGAAGGTTACGGCCCGGGTGGCACCGCCGTCATGGTGGAATGTATGACTGACAACCGCAACCGCACTGTGTCCGGTGTTCGTCACGCTTTCTCGAAAGCCGGTGGCAACCTTGGCACCGATGGCAGCGTAAGCTACCTGTTTGAGAAAAAAGGGGTGATCTCCTATGCGCCGGGTCTGGATGAAGACGCAGTGATGGAAGCGGCGCTGGAAGGTGGTGCTGATGATGTAGAAACCCACGACGACGGTTCTATTGACGTCTACACCACACCGGAAGATTTTGGCGCGGTAAAAGATGCGCTGGATGCAGCAGGCTTTGAAGCACAAAACGCGGAAGTGACGCTGGTGCCTTCCACTAAATCTGAGCTGGATGCGGATACTGCACCGAAGCTGCTTCGTCTGATTGACGCTCTGGATGATCTTGACGACGTTCAGGAGGTTTACCACAACGGCGATATCTCTGACGAAGTCGCTGCAACGTTGGAATAATCCTTCGTGGCTATTATTCTCGGGATTGACCCGGGTTCGCGGATCACCGGTTACGGCGTGATCCGCCATCAAGGCAGCCATCTGGAGTATCTGGGCAGTGGTTGTATCCGCACGGACTCAGAAGATTTGGCAGGGCGACTGGGCCAGATTTATGCCGGTGTCAGTGAGGTGATCACCCAATTTCAGCCTGATACCTTCGCCATTGAACAAGTGTTTATGGCACGAAACGCGGATTCAGCCTTGAAGCTTGGGCAGGCACGCGGCAGCGCGATTGTGGCGGCAGTCAATGCGGGGTTGCCGGTCAGCGAATACGCCGCACGTTTGATTAAACAATCGGTAGTGGGCAAAGGCAGTGCCGACAAGAAACAGGTGCAGCACATGGTGGTTCATATGCTCAAACTGCCTTCCACACCGCAGGCTGACGCCGCAGATGCCTTAGCTGTCGCGATTTGTCATGCCCACACCAACCACACGCTGGTGGCAATGGCAGGAAAGGCGAAAAGTGCACGGCGGGGTAGATACCGATAGCTCCATAGAAAAGCGGCGTTATGCCGCTTTTCTGTTATCGCGACCTGTCACCGTGGCTGGTTGTCGCACAATAAACGCCTACCAAGGAAGGAGATAAACCGTTGAACAACCCCCGGCGCATACAGGGCAGTACTTTCTCTGTCGTAGCATGGATAATGGCATTCCTGAAACCCTATCGCAGCCGGGTCGCAGGCGCAGTTTTCTTCCTGTTTTTAGGATCGTTGAGCTGGCTGGCGCTGGGACAGGCGGTGAAGCTGGTTGTGGATGAAGGGTTTCTTTCCAGTGATGCTGCTGAGTTAAACCGCCTTGTCCTGCTCATACTCGGCATTACCCTGGTCAGCGGATTTGCAACATTCTTTCGCTTTTACCTGATGAGCTGGCTTGGCGAGCGCGTCAGTGCGGATATTCGTATGGCGGTGTATCAACACCTGCTCAGACTCTCTCCTTCGTTTTATGCCAAAGCGCGCACCGGTGAGGTGATAAGCCGGTTTACTGCAGACACGACATTGCTTCAAACCGTTGTAGGCTCCAGCCTTTCCATGGCATTGCGATCCGCTGTGTCTGTGATGGGCGGTTTGGTCATGATGGCCATTACCAGCATCAAATTGACGGGCTTTGTGTTGCTTGCCGTCCCTGTGGTGTTGGTTCCTATCTTTGTGCTGGGGAGAAAAGTGCGCAAGCTGGCGCGTGTGAGTCAGGATAAAGTGGCTGATCTTGGTGCCCATGTCGATGAAACACTGCATGAGATCCGCACCGTCCAGTCTTATAACCATGAAGATGCCGATGCGCGCCATTTCAATCACCGCGTCGAGTCGGTGATGGGGGCGGCTAAACAGAGGATCCAGTACCGCGCTGCGCTGATGGGGTCGGTGGTCTTTCTGTCGATTGTGGCCATTGTGCTGGTCACCTGGGTTGGGGCGCTCAATGTGTTAGAGGGGTCCCTGACAGCCGGTGAGCTTTCTGCGTTTATGTTTTACGCCCTGCTGGTTGCCGGCGGCGTCGCGACCATCGGAGAGGTTATCGGTGATATCCAGCGTGCTGCCGGGGCAACAGAACGGCTGATTGAACTGTCTGCCATGGAGCCGGATATCAAAGAGCCGGTCCAACCTGAAAGCTTGCCGCAGCACGTGCTGGGAAACGTCAGCTTCGACAACGTTTCTTTCTGTTATCCCGGTGATGAGAACTTGCCTGTGTTCAAGGGACTTTCCTTTACCGTGAAGGCGGGGGAGCGCATTGCACTGGTGGGTCCGAGTGGGGCGGGGAAGAGTACTGTTTTTGCGTTGCTGCAGCGCTTTTTTGACGTTCAGGCCGGGCAGATAGTGATTGATGGTGTGCCGGTCTCCCGTCTCCCTCTTGAATCTTTACGTAAGCAGTTTGCTTTGGTGCCGCAAGAGTCTGTGATCTTTGCTACCACCGTGCTTGAAAATGTCCGCTACGGCGCACCGGATGCCAGTGAAGACGCTGTAATAGCCGCCTGTAAAGCCGCGAGGGCCCATGAATTTATTATGGAATTTCCAGATGGGTATTTCACTGAACTCGGCGAGCGGGGCGTGCGTTTGTCCGGCGGCCAGAAGCAGCGGATATCTATTGCGCGGGCAATTTTGGCTGACAGGCCAATCCTGCTGCTTGATGAAGCAACCAGCGCATTGGATGCGATCAGTGAGCACAAAGTAAAATCGGCACTGGATGCCCTGATGTCACATAAGACTTCGATAGTGATTGCCCACCGACTGGCGACTGTGGTTAATGCTGATCGGATTTTGGTGTTGGACAAAGGGAAAATTGTGGCGACAGGTACCCATGAAGAGCTGATGGCGTCGTCATCGCTTTACCGGGAGTTTGCGGCACTTCAGCTAGTCTCGGCACTGGAAGAAAAAGCGCGGGTGAGTGGTAAGTGAATTCCAAACACCGGACGAGTGACTTTACCGTACAGGCACCAGTCTGATGCAATGTGAAAATTCGTTTGAAACAAGATGTGTCTTTTTAATGCCTGGCTTGTTTCGCGAAAAATGAATTGGCGTTTTTGTGATTTCAATGTGTTTAAAACTGGATATCTATCCAGTTGTTCATTATCCTACCCATCAATGATTAGCAATAAATTGAGTTTTCATTGTGATTGGTCGATTACGCGGCATTTTGCTGGAAAAGCAACCCCCTGAGATCCTGCTGGAAGTTAACGGTGTAGGCTACGAAGTGAGCATGCCGATGAGCTGCTTTTACGAATTGCCGGAAGTGGGAGAGGAGGCGATCATCTACACCCATTTTGTGGTGCGTGAAGATGCCCAGCTTCTCTATGGTTTTAATACCACGGTAGAGCGTGCGCTATTCCGCGAAGTGATTAAGGCTAACGGCGTCGGCCCTAAATTGGGCTTGGCCATTTTGTCAGGTATGACGGCAACCCAGTTTGTTGACAGTGTTGAGCGTGAAGATGTCTCTACACTGGTGAAAATCCCTGGTGTAGGCAAGAAAACGGCCGAGCGTCTGGTGATTGAAATGCGCGATCGCCTGAAAAACTGGCATGCGTTCGATCTCTTCACTCCTCACGCAGACGCTGCCGTCCGCCGTGCAAATGGCACGGAGACCGTGGTTGCTGCATCCACCGATCCGAAAGATGAAGCGATCAGCGCACTTATTGCACTGGGCTATAAAGCTGCCCAGGCTGAAAAGGTTGTCAAACAGGTGGCGGTTGATGGCATGAAGAGTGAAGCCATTATCCGTGACGCCCTGCGTTCAATGGTCTAGTGGAGTGAACTGGGATGATTGAAGCAGATCGACTGATGGGTACAGTGCCACCGAGCCGGGAAGACGATATCATTGACCGCGCTATCCGCCCTAAAATGTTGGCCGATTATCAGGGGCAGGATCATGTGCGCGACCAGATGGAAATTTTTATCCATGCAGCGCGCAAACGTAAAGAAGCCCTTGACCACCTGCTAATTTTTGGGCCTCCTGGATTGGGGAAAACCACCCTGGCCAACATTGTTGCCAATGAGATGGACGTAAATATCCGCACCACCTCTGGCCCGGTGCTTGAAAAAGCCGGGGATCTGGCAGCACTCCTGACCAACCTTGAACCCAATGACGTACTCTTTATTGACGAAATTCACCGTCTGAGTCCCGTGGTGGAAGAGGTGTTGTATCCGGCGATGGAAGATTACCAGCTGGATATCATGATTGGCGAAGGCCCGGCAGCCCGTTCAATCAAAATCGATCTGCCACCTTTTACGCTGGTGGGGGCCACCACCCGTGCAGGCTCCCTGACATCACCGCTTCGCGACCGTTTCGGTATTACCCAGCGTTTGGAGTATTACAACATTGCTGACCTGAAAGGCATTGTTCAGCGTAGTGCGAATTACCTAAACCTGGAAATAGATGAAGAAGGGGCGTACGAAATCGCGCGGCGCGCGCGCGGTACACCCCGTATCGCGAACCGCTTGCTGCGTCGGGTTAGAGATTATGCTGAAGTGAAAGCGGACGGCAAAATCGATGCAGATATTGCATCAAAAGCCTTGGATATGCTGGATGTCGATAATCAGGGCTTTGATTATATGGACCGAAAATTGCTGACTGCCATCATTGAGAAATTCGATGGTGGGCCAGTGGGCTTGGATAACCTTGCCGCTGCAATCGGCGAAGCAAAAGACACGATAGAAGATGTGCTTGAGCCTTACCTGATCCAACAGGGCTATTTGCAGCGCACGCCTCGGGGGCGTATTGCCAGCCAGCGCGCATACCTGCATTTCGGCTTTGATAGACCAGAGTAACTTTTCTCCTGTTCTTACTTTTTTCAAAGGCTGACTTTCGTTGGCCTTTGTGCTATTTCTCCATGGTCAAACCGTGCAAACAGAAGTGTTGTTTGCCATTCATGTACGGGCAGGTCTCTAAACGACAAGACTGATTTTTGTATTGATCTGACGCTTGGATTTAGGCTATTTCTTTGCCTCATATTGATTAATTTGACATCACTCACCGTGAGAGTATGTCAAATACTTTGAAGTAAGGGGGCATAATGTTTAGTATTAGTTGCCACTACATTAGAGGTTGCTCAACAAAATTCTAACTGTCGTGGTACATTTGTGCAACACAAAAAGGTGGCCGTTTACACGGTTCCCGCAAGGAAGCCTGATTGATCGAAATGGAATACGGTTTGTTAATGATTAGGTATTTACTTAACGATGTGTAGATATCGTGCGTCAGTCAGCCTGACGATAAAGGAGTTACTATGTTAACTGATATTGTGGATCTGTCGCGGTTCCAATTCGCTATGACCGCGATGTATCACTTCCTGTTTGTCCCATTGACTCTGGGCTTGGCATTCCTGCTTGCAATTATGGAGTCGTTGTATGTGATGACCGACAAGCAAATCTATAAGGACATGACCAAGTTCTGGGGTAAGCTGTTCGGTATCAACTTCGCGCTCGGTGTTGCTACCGGCCTGACCATGGAGTTCCAGTTTGGTACAAACTGGGCTTACTATTCTCACTATGTCGGCGATATTTTCGGTGCCCCTCTGGCAATTGAAGCGCTGATGGCTTTCTTCCTTGAATCCACCCTTGTCGGGATGTTCTTCTTCGGCTGGGATCGCCTGTCCAAACGCCAACACCTTGCTGTGACCTGGCTGACTGCTGTTGGTTCTAACTTCTCAGGGCTGTGGATTCTGGTTGCAAACGGCTGGATGCAAAACCCGGTAGGCGCTGAGTTCAACTTCGAAAGCATGCGTATGGAAATGGTGAGCTTTGCTGAAGTTGTACTTAACCCGGTTGCCCAGGTGAAATTTGTTCACACCGTGGCGGCGGGCTACACAACAGGGGCAATGTTTATACTGGGTATCAGTGCTTACTATCTGCTAAAAGGCCGTGACATTGCTTTTGCGCGCCGTTCTTTTGCCATTGCGGCGTCTTTCGGTATGGCGGGTATACTGTCGACTATCGTTTTGGGTGACGAATCAGGTTACGAGTTAGGCGATGTTCAGAAGGTGAAACTGGCGGCGATTGAAGCCGAGTGGCACACTGAACCTGCACCGGCTGCATTTACCCTGTTTGGCTTCCCTAACCAGGAGACCATGGAAACGGACTACGCCATTAAGATCCCCTATGTCATGGGCATTGTTGCGACGCGTTCGTTCGACAAAGAAGTGACGGGGTTGCGTGATCTGATTAAAGAGCATGAAGTGCGTATCCGTAACGGTATGCTGGCTTACAGCCTGCTTGAAAAACTGCGTGCTGGCGAACGTACTCCTGAAAATCTGGCTGCGTTTGATGATGTGAAAAAAGACTTGGGCTATGGCCTGTTACTCAAAGCGCACACACCAAATGTCGTTGATGCGACGGAGGCACAAATCAAACAAGCAGCGAAAGACTCTATTCCTCAGGTCGCACCGTTGTTCTGGAGCTTCCGCATCATGGTGGCCTGTGGTTTCGCAATGCTGTTTGTGTTCGGTATGGCGTTCTACCAGACTTGCCGTCAGAAGATCGACGAGAAACCTTGGGTTTTGAAAGCAGCGCTATGGTCAATTCCATTGCCATGGATTGCGGCTGAAGCCGGTTGGTTTGTTGCGGAATATGGTCGTCAGCCATGGGCTGTGGGTGAGATCCTACCGGTTCATCTGGCAGCATCAAACTTGCCAGCGTCTGAAATCATTACGTCATTAGTTGCTATCGTTACACTGTATACCGTGTTCCTGATTGCTGAAGTTTACCTGATGGTTAAGTTTGCTCGTAAAGGCCCAAGCAGCCTGAAAACTGGCCGTTACCACTTTGAACAGCTAAAGACTCCGGAAGCGGATTTGGCGCGTCAGGTTGAAGCATAAGGGGAGCTTGAGCAATGTTTGATTATGAAATTCTACGTTTAATCTGGTGGCTGCTGATTGGCGTGCTGCTGATTGGTTTTGCTGTGACTGACGGCTTTGACATGGGGGTTGGTGCGTTGGTACCCGTTATCGGTAAAACCGACAACGAGCGCCGTGTCATGATTAACTCTATCGCCCCACACTGGGATGGTAATCAGGTTTGGTTGATCACAGCGGGTGGTGCGCTGTTCGCAGCATGGCCGCTGGTTTATGCGGTGTCATTCTCTGGTTTCTACCTGGCGATGATCCTGACGTTGGCGGCATTGTGGTTTCGTCCTGTGGGCTTTGATTACCGCTCTAAAATTGAAGACACACGTTGGCGCAGTGCTTGGGACTGGGCCATCTTTATCGGTAGTTTCGTGCCGCCTATCATCTTCGGTGTGGCGTTCGGTAACCTGTTACAAGGCGTGCCGTTTGAACTGAGCGACCTGTTGATCCCAACGTATCATGGCTCGTTCTTTGGCCTATTGAATCCTTTCGCGATTCTGTGTGGCCTGGTCAGTCTGTTTATGATTGTGACCCAAGGTGCGACCTGGCTGCAGATGAAGACGACAGATGTGCTGCATGTTCGTGCGCGTAATGTGGCGCAAATCAGCGCAGTTTTGACGGCTGTCTGTTTTGCGATTGCAGGTTTTTGGGCACAAAGCATTGAAGGTTACGTTATTACCAGTCAAATCGTAACGGATGCTGTGTCCAATCCGCTGAACAAAGATGTCACGACACTGACTGGTGCGTGGTTTAACAACTATGAAACGTATCCAATACTTTGGGTAGCTCCCGTGCTGGCTGTGGTGATGCCTCTGCTGTCTGCGGTTGCATCTCGTCTTGAGCGCGGTGGCTTTGCTTTCCTGTTCTCAAGTCTCGCCATTGCCAGTGTGATCTTGACGGCAGGCTTTGCAATGTTCCCATTTGTCATGCCTTCTAGCCTGTTCCCATCACACAGCCTGACTATGTGGGATGCGACCTCCAGTGAACTGACGCTGAACATCATGACGGGTGTCGCGTTGGTGATGGTGCCCATCATTCTTGGTTACACTATCTGGTGTTACTACAAAATGTTCGGTCGTCTTGATGACAAGTTCATCGAAGACAACCAAAGTTCACTGTACTAAAAGAAGGGGTAAACCATGTGGTATTTCGCTTGGATTCTGGGATTATTGCTGGCGTGCTCATTCGGTATCATCAATGCGCTTTGGTTAGAACATACCGAAGCGATGGATCACGACAGTGAAGACTAAGTTCGGGACTATGCTAGACGGTTTGTATGACCGTCTTCATATCCGTGTTCTTACGCTGTTATCGCTGGCTTTGGCGTTAACATGCAGTGGCTTGGTGATGTGGGATCCCCAGAGCTTTGCTGACAGGATAGGCGGCTTTTCCGTTGCTAACGGCCCGGCCCTCGTTTGGGCGACTTGTACGGGAATGATCCATGGTATGGGATTTAAGCCGCGATTCTGGTTGTGGCAACTGGTCTTCTTCCCGCCATTCGCCTGGCTGGTGATGATATCTGTGCTTGCAAAAGCATTTGCCTGATATTCCCTGTGATACAACACTAAACAGCCTGGTTATAACAGCCGGGCTGTTTTATTTTGCGTCAATCGTGACCTTCCGCGCTGCTTGGTGCATTTAAACTGTTAAGCAAGTCAGTTATAGTAATCCGCTAAACCTTACTATGGATTTCAGGTAATTATCAGGATGAGGAATCTCCATCCATTCTGCTGGCCTGTTCGTATCTATTACGAAGACACCGATACCGGTGGACTTGTTTATCATGCGAACTACCTCAAATACTTCGAGCGTGCGAGAACCGAACTTCTGCGCAGCATCGGTGTCCATCAACATACGTTATTTGAAGAACATACGGCATTCGTTGTGCGTCACATGGATATAGACTTCCTGAAAGGAGCTACCCTTGACGAACAACTTACCGTTGAAACAAGGGTAGCTGAGTTGCGTCGGGCGACCATCACATTCTGTCAGGATTTGGTGAATTCAGACGGTGACGTGTTGTGTCGGGCCACGGTTAAGGTAGCCTGTGTCGACTCTGAGAAAATGAAACCAAAATCCATTCCTAAAACGATTCAATCGGAGATGTTAAGTGAGCGCTGAACTTTCAATTCTTGATCTGTTCTTGCAGGCGAGTCTGCTGGTAAAAGCGGTGATGTTGGTTCTGCTGGGCATGTCTATCGTGTCTTGGACAATGATCATTAAGCGCTCTCAGGTGCTGTCAGAAGCATTTACCAAAGCCGAGCGCTTTGAAGACCGTTTCTGGTCAGGGGTGGACTTATCGCAATTGTTCCAGGAAGTGCAGGCACGCAAAGATAAATTGTCTGGCAGTGAACAAATTTTCTATTCTGGCTTTAAAGAGTTTGCCCGCCTTCATCGTAGTAATGGCAAGGTGCCGGAAGCGGTGATGGAAGGGACGTCCCGTGCGATGCGTGTTTCTTTGTCGAAAGAAGTTGAGTCTTTAGAAACCAACTTACCGTTTTTGGCGACTGTCGGCTCTATCAGCCCATATATCGGCCTGTTTGGTACGGTTTGGGGCATTATGCATGCGTTTATTGCACTTGGCGCAGTTAAGCAGGCCACGCTGGCAATGGTGGCACCGGGTATCGCAGAAGCACTGGTAGCAACAGCTATGGGTCTGTTTGCGGCGATTCCTGCGGTGATGGCGTACAACAGATTGACATCGAAAGTCGGTAAACTTGAAAACAACTACATAAATTTCATGGAGGAGTTTTCAAGTATTCTTCACCGCCAGGCATTCGCGGCGCCGAAGGAGTAAGCCATGCCTTATCAGCGTAAACGGCGCAAGATGACTGCTGAAATCAACGTGGTGCCCTATATCGACGTCATGCTGGTACTGTTGATCATCTTTATGGTAACGGCACCTTTCGTGACGCAAGGGGTGGATGTTGATCTTCCGCAAACCACCACTGCGAAAACGGCCGCTGAGCTGGCAAAAGAAGAGGACAGCGGCGCATTTATCATCGTGGAAGTGGATCAAAACGGCGGCTTAGGGCTTTCCGTGAACAACGGAGATATGCAGCGCGGTCTGTCACTGCAGGATCTGTTGATCCGGGTGAAAGCTGAACTGGAAGTTAATCCTAAATCACCCGTGCTGGTCGGCGGTGATGGGCGCGTACCTTATTCAGAAATCATTCTTACTCTGGATGCGCTGAACCAAGCAGGAGTCTCGTCAGTGGGACTGATGACGGAACCGCTTGATTCATGAGAATTGGAATGAAAAATAAGCAGAAAACAAGCTATACAGGCGCAATAGTAGCTTCAGTATTGCTTCATGCCTTGTTGATTGGTGGCCTGCTTTGGGGAGCGGACTTTACAAAAGTGGCGCACCAACCAAGTGGCCAGAGCATTGAGGCGGTTGTGATTGACCCAAATGTGGTGAATGAACAAGCGCGTAAAATCCGCCAGCAGCGAGATGAAGCCAAGCGCCAAGAGGATGCTCGTCTTCGCCGCCTTGAACAGCAGGCACAGTTGTTAGAGCAACAGCGCGAACAGGAAGAAAAGCGTCTGCGGGAGTTAAAGGCAGAAAAGCTGGCCGCTGAAAAAGAAGCGCGTGAGGCCGAAACCGAACGTAAACGTATCGCTGAAGCGAAAAAGAAAGCAGCTGAAGAGCAACGTCAAGCTGAAGAAGCGGCACGATTAGCGAAAGAGAAAGCCGTGGCAGCAGAAGCTGAGCGACAACGCGTGCTTGAGGAACAACGCAAAGCGGAAGAGGAGCGCCAACGCAAACTGGCTGAGAAAAAGCGTGCTGAAGAAGAAGCACGCAAGGCCGAAGAGGAGCGTCAGCGTAAACTTGCGGAGAAGAAAAAAGCCGAAGAAGCAGCCCGTAAAGCAGAAGCTGCACGTAAAGAAGCCGAGCGCAAAGCAGCTGAAGCCAAGCGTAAGCAAGCAGAGCAGGAGGCTGCCCTCAATGAGCTTTTTAGCGGTCTCGAGTCGGAGTCCGCCACGCGGGATACGGCTCGGGGACGTTTCGTGAATGACGAAGCAGCCCGTTTTGGTGCTATTTACACGCAAATGATTAAACAAAACTTGCTTGTTGATAACAATCTTCGCGGGCAGGAATGTATTGTTAAAATGCGAATATCCGGCTCCGGACTTTTGTTGGATGTGAATGAAGTGGGGGGAAACCCTTCACTTTGTCGTGCAACTAAAGCGGCGGTATTGAAAGTGTCATCTTTCCCAATGCCAGATGACAAAGAAATCGCAGCCCAGCTTCAAGATATTGAGCTGACTGTGAAACCAGAGTAAGAGGGATCCTTCATGTTGAAACATTTACTCTTCGGGGCAGTAGCGATGATGTTGGCAGTGATTCAACCTGCACAGGCAGAGTTGAAGCTGGTCATCACCGAAGGGATTAACTCCGCACGACCTATTGCCATTGTCCCTTTCAAATGGGAAGGCGAGGGCAAGCTTCCTACGGATGTTTCAGCGGTCGTTGCTTCCGATTTGCAGCGAAGCGGTAAGTTTAGTCCCATACCTACTGACAAGATGCCGCAGACACCTTACAACGATACTGAGGTGGATTTTAATGACTGGACAGCAATAGGTGTAGATGCTTTAGTGACCGGAACAGTGAAGCCTGCTGCGGGAGGAAAATACCAGATTGAATATCAGTTAATTGATATTGTCCGTGGTCAGTTAACCGGGGGGCAAAGTAAAGGCTTATCAGCGTCCGGCGAACTGGTTATCACTAAAGATCACCTGCTGATTCATTCTAGACACACGGTGGGGCAAGAGGCGTTAAGAAAGTTGGCACACCTTATCGCTGATAGAATATATGAAAAATTAACCGGTGAGAAAGGGGCGTTTTTGACCCGTATAGCCTACGTGGTGATTGATGAGAAATCTGACCATCCTTATCAACTCAGGATTTCAGACTATGACGGGTATAATGAACATCGTGTTCTGAGTTCAACACAACCGTTGATGTCTCCCTCATGGTCGCCAGATGGTAAGCAACTGGCTTATGTGAGCTTTGAGAATGGTCAGGCGCAGATATTTCTCACCAATATTTATACAGGTGAGCGTCAAATGATTTCTTCATTTCCGCGTCACAATGGCTCGCCGCGCTTCTCGCCGGATGGCAGTAAACTGGCGATGGTGCTGTCAAAAACCGGCAGTCTGCAAATTTATGTAATGGATTTGAATACCCGCCAGCTTGAACAAATCACCAAGGGGCGGGCCAATAATACCGAGCCATTCTGGGCGCCAGACGGGCAGTCTTTGATCTTTACATCAGACCGGGGTGGTAAACCACAGATTTATCGAGTAAATTTATCTGATGGGTCCACCAACAGGATTACTTGGCAAGGCAGCCAGAATCTCGGCGGTCAGCTCACTCCGGATGGTCGATACTTGGTAATGGTTCATCGTTCGGACTCAGGCTACAACATTGCAAAACAAGATTTGCAAACGGGTGCTGTAGAGATTCTAACGAAAACGATGTTGGATGAATCTCCTAGTCTTGCGCCAAATGGCAGCATGGTGATTTACAGCTCAGTATACGGGCGTAGTAATGTGCTTTCTATGGTGTCTATTGATGGGCGCTTCAAAGCACGTCTGCCAGCGACTAATGGTCGGGTGAGAGCCCCAGCATGGTCCCCGTTCCAATAATATTTGCGCTTATTTGATATAAGGAAAACAAGATGCAAGTTAATAAAGTACTTAAAAGTTTGGCTGTAGCTCTGCCTATGTTTACTCTGGCAGCATGTAGCTCAAGCGACAGTTCTACTGACAGTACTGGCACTGAAACAAATACCGGTTCGCAAACAACCGTTGTCACGCCGGTAGACGGTGGTCAGGGCGGTTTAACTGAGCAGGAAATCCGCAATAACGAACTGCGCCAGTCACAAACTGTTTACTTTAGCTTTGACGACTACTCAGTGTTGCCACAATTTGAAGACATGCTGGATGCTCATGCAGAATTCCTGCGCGCAAATGCTGATATCAAAGTGGTAGTAGAAGGTCACGCCGATGAGCGTGGTACGCCGGAGTACAACATCGCACTGGGTGAGCGCCGTGCAAACGCAGTCGCTAAATACCTGCAAGCGTTGGGTGTGCCGTCTTCTCAAATCTCTATCGTAAGCTACGGTGAAGAAAAGCCACTGGTTCTTGGTCAGGGTGAAGACGCGTACTCAAAGAACCGTCGTGCGGTTCTGGTTTACTGATTAAAAGGTAAATCTTATGAGCAGTAACACTTTGCGTTTTCTTTCGCTGGCGTTACTGGTGAGTGTGGCGGCCCCGGTGGCTGCCGCACCTGCTCCGGTGACTGAGTTGGGCGGTAGTGGTAGCTCTTTCGAGCGCTTGGAGCGTATGCTGGAAGCACGAAACCAGATGCAAATCGACATGCAGCGTCAGCTTGACCAAATGGCCGGTGAGCTTGACGAATTACGCGGTACTGTCGAAAGAAATAGCTATGAGTTAAATCAGATGCTGGAGCGTCAGCGTGATCTTTACCGCGAGATTGATACGCTAAGAAACACAAAACCTGTACCTGCAGTCGAGCGTGAACCGGACGGAAAGAGTTCGGAAGCGTCTTACTCGACGAATCAGTCGGAAAATGCAGAATATGATGCGGCGGTGAATCTCATCCTGAAGAAAAAGAATTATGCCGGTGCTGTCGATGCGTTCAATGCATTCCTGACTAAATACCCTGAATCGATTTATAAGCCAAACGCCCATTACTGGCTCGGTCAGCTCTATTTTTCAAAGAGCCAGCTGGATGATGCGAAGAAAAATTTCACTGCTGTCAGCCAGTTTGCTAAATCCAGCAAACGGGCGGATGCGCTCCTGAAGCTGGGTATCATTGCCGAACGTCAGAGTGATGGCGCTTCTGCGAAGGCACTCTTTGAACAGGTTGTGAAGGAATACCCTGGCACAACAACAGCGAAGCAGGCTCAAAAGCAGCTTAGCCAGTAATCGAATTCTATAAAAATAAGAAGGCCAGCATTGCAACTGGCCTTCTTGCCGTTTAAAAGGCGTTGGATAGGGCGGATGTGTTATTAATGGTGAAAGTTCCCGGCCAAGCTGGGTATAATACCCGAATTGGAAGCCAATTTGAGTAAGCTGATGAGCCAGATTCTTAATACTGCAGAGACAGTATATCCCTTCCCTCCGAAGCCGGAGGCATTGTCCGAGCAACAAAAAGCTGACTACATCGCGAGCATCAAACAACTGCTCAAGGACAAAGATGCAGTCATGATTGCTCACTACTACACCGACCCGGAAATTCAGGCACTGGCTGAAGAAACCGGCGGCTTTGTGGGTGATTC
Source organism: Grimontia hollisae CIP 101886 (assembly GCF_000176515.1). Classification (GTDB taxonomy): domain Bacteria; phylum Pseudomonadota; class Gammaproteobacteria; order Enterobacterales; family Vibrionaceae; genus Enterovibrio; species Enterovibrio hollisae. Next base: position 633,057 of record NZ_ADAQ01000013.1, on the reverse strand, counting down.
ACTGGAAATGGCCAAGTTTGGTAACAAGCATCCAGCCAAAACCCTTCTGGTGGCGGGCGTCCGTTTTATGGGCGAAAGTGCCAAAATCCTCACGCCTGAAAAAACCGTTCTGATGCCGACCCTTGAGGCCGAATGCTCGCTGGATTTAGGCTGTCCTGAAGACAAATTCACTGAATTTTGCGATGCCCATCCTGACCATACTGTGGTGGTTTATGCCAACACCTCTGCCGCGGTAAAAGCGCGAGCAGACTGGGTGGTGACATCCTCGATTGCACTTGAAATCGTTGAGCACCTGGATGCCCAGGATAAGAAAATTATCTGGGGGCCAGACCGCCATCTTGGCTCATATATCGCAAATAAAACCGGTGCTGACATGCTGCTGTGGCAGGGTGAGTGTGTGGTTCATGATGAGTTTTCGGCTAAAGCGCTGAAAGACATGAAAGCCGTGTATCCTGATGCAGCGATTCTGGTGCACCCTGAATCACCAGCAAGTGTGGTTCAACTCGCTGATGCCGTGGGTTCAACCAGCCAGCTTATCAAAGCGGCAAAAGCGCTACCTCACCAACAATTGATTGTGGCAACGGATAAAGGCATCTTCTTTAAGATGCAGCAGATGGTACCGGAAAAAGAGTTGATTGAAGCGCCGACAGCAGGTGCAGGTGCAACCTGCCGCAGCTGCGCGCATTGCCCCTGGATGGCGATGAATGGCCTGAGAGCGATTGAGCGGGCACTGCATGAAGGTGGCGAAGCGCATGAGATCCATGTCGATGAAGCAATTCGCGTTAAGTCTCTTGTGCCACTGAACCGGATGTTGGATTTCGCAGCCTCACTACAACTGCAGGTAAAGGGCAACGCCTGACATATGGGTTTATTGTATATACCCAAGCATTTTCAGGTTGCTTGGGTGTAAAGGCGGGCATGGTGTTCGCCTTTTTTGTGATTGAAGAAATGAAGGAGCATGATGGCACAGGCAATGTTAACAATCGGGCTTCCTTTGGCGCTCGGCTGGATGATGTTCTGCGTGGGTATAACGCTTTCGGTGGCAGATTTCAAACGTGTGGTTGATTATCCTGGCAAGATTGCAGCGGGATTGGCAGCGCAGCTTATTGGCCTTCCGCTAATTGCTTTCACCATGGTTCATGTGTTTGCTCTTCCGGACATGGTTGCTGTAGGGCTTTGGATCTTGGCATTAGCACCTGGCGGGGCTTCTTCCAATGCAATCAGTCATCTTGCAGGTGGCGATTCTGCACTCTCGATTACCATGACTGCGGTGAGTAGCCTGATTATTCCTTTTAGCCTGCCTCTTCTGCTCCCTGTCGTTCTGACAGATGTTTCAGCGGCCATTCCGGTTAAGACTGCGATTTTACAGTTGGTTGCGGTCACCTTATTGCCAGTGACACTGGGGATGGCAATAAGGCACGTTATGAACGGGGAAGGGTTTGCCCGGTTTTCCGCATTTGCTGCGAGTTCAGCGCTGTGGGCCCTGTTTTTTACTGTAGCTGTCACGCTGGCTGCCAATACGGCGGTATTCTCACAATTGTTCTCAATTGCCTCTGTGATGGTGCTTCTGTTGTGTCTGCTGGGAATGGGGTTGGGTGTCGCTGTCGCTAAGCTGTTTTCAGGGGATAGCAAGCTTTCCAAAACGTTTGCCATTGAAGTGGGGATCCAGAACGCAGGAACAGCGATTTTCGTTGCTATCGTACAGCTTCAGCAGCCGGAGTTGGCGTTAACACCACTGCTTTACGGCGTGTTGATGAATATCCCGGCAATTATTCTGATCTTACTGAACAAGCGCATGGGAAAATCGCTCACTATATAGACAGCGCCAATGTGCCTCAGCCATGGCTGAGGCGTCTTTGGGTTTTCAGCCTTGCGCAGTCACCAAACACGATAGGTGCGGCTTATTATATTGTGAATGCCACGGGAGCGTGTTGGGATAAAAGGTGGCCCTTAAAATAGTCACTTTTCAAATAAGAAAGTCGCAAGGGTATTATTGTTGCTCTGCCATCTGGTATGCACGTATGGCAAGGCCACAAAGCATGACAGGCATACCATTAAAGACCTCTTCAAACTGTGCCAGTTCACCAGCGCCTTGTTCTGCCATGGCCGCTAGCGCTGATTCTGGATCAAACAACAGGCTGATAGATAACAACACGCCACCCAGCAGCGCATTTTCCTGAGAGTCTTCTGGCATCAGGGTTTCCCAGTCATCACGGCATAGGGTCCAACCCTGAAGCATGCCTTCGCAATATTCGCGGGTTGCCTGATTAACAATGTCGCTTTCACTCAATGCACAGGCTTCAGGCCATTTCCACTCATTGGAAAGCAGGGCACCGCGCTGCGTGTTCCACATATTTACGATGATATTGGCATACTGTTCCAGTTGTTCATGGCTAGCAAACGGCGCTTCCTCTTCACCACCCCACATAAACGCCAGCCATTCGCTGGGATCAATAAGATGTGGCGCAGCCGCCATCGCCGTAACAAACCCTTCAGTTTGTACAGCAGACAACAATTTTTGTTCCAGACCGTTTTCGGCGATAAATTGTGATAGCGAGATAGACATGAAACACTCTCTTTTCCGATTTAAGCGGCCATTCTACCAGTGTGGGTGAGAAACGCAGAGAGAAAAGCAATCAGCTCGCGCAAATTACCCAATGTCGTTTGATTCTTAAACACTTGCGTGTTTTTTTTAGGAATTTTATTGACCTTATTTCCTGGCTTCCCTATAGTAGCGCCCCGTTGAGGCGATAAGCCCAACCACAATATGGTGAGGTGTCCGAGTGGCTGAAGGAGCACGCCTGGAAAGTGTGTATACGGCAACGTATCGAGGGTTCGAATCCCTCCCTCACCGCCATATTCAAAACCCAAGCAGAAATGCTTGGGTTTTCTCGTTTCAGGGAAAGAGAAAGTGCGAGGAGGATGAAAGCCCTCGACAGGGCTCGCATAGCGGCGAAGATGAATTAACACATTTCAACCAGTTAAGTTTAAACGAAGAGATTTGGTTGTTCCCTGTGCGAACGTGACTCCAATCTTCAGCAAACCATTGACCCTGTATGCCGAACTCACTATAGTACGCTCCGTTGAGACGACAAGCCCAATCACAATATGGTGAGGTGTCCGAGTGGCTGAAGGAGCACGCCTGGAAAGTGTGTATACGGCAACGTATCGAGGGTTCGAATCCCTCCCTCACCGCCATATTTAAAACCCGAGCAGAGATGCTTGGGTTTTCTCGTTTCAGGGCCAAGGAAAATGTGTAGGGAGGGTGAGAGCCCTCGACAGGGTTCGCACAGCGGCGAAGCCGCGCAACGTCGGCTTGCCGACGGCCCCGAAGGGGTGAGGAACGAAGTGACGAATCATCCCTCCCTCACCGCCATATTTAAAACCCGAGCAGAGATGCTTGGGTTTTCTCGTTTCAGGGCCAAGGAAAATGTGTAGGGAGGGTGAGAGCCCTCGACAGGGTTCGCACAGCGGCGAAGCCGCGCAACGTCGGCTTGCCGACGGCCCCGAAGGGGTGAGGAACGAAGTGACGAATCATCCCTCCCTCACCGCCATATTTAAAACTCGAGCAGGGATTCTCGGGTTTCCCTCGTTTCTATCTTATGGAGAAAGTGCAAGGTAGCCTTGCAGTGCATTTCATTACTTACAATACACCACCCCAGTACATTGCATTGAACACGGTGAATGCAATAGCGACGCCTACTAGAACGAATAATGGTACATAGTTGGAAACCTTAGCAGCGATCTTTTTTGACACAGTAGGATCCTCTTGGTGATTAATTGCGCAAATTATGCTCTAAGGTGTGATGTGCATCAATATTTTGCATGCAGTGTTTTAAATCGAATTTTAAGGGTTTTCTAGTTATATCGACTAGCAGAGAGGGATAAAGAAATAATGGTGGTTGCTTTTGTCAGGTAAAAGCAAGGAGGGAATGTCAATATTCTTTTATTTTCAGTCGATTAGAAGGGTGGCGTTACAATAAAAAGGGCGGTAGCCCGCCCTTTTTAAAGATTATGCAAAGGCTTCCTGAAGTGGTGGAACGACTTGCTTCTTACGGCTTAATACACCGTCCAGCCAAACACGACCGTTTTCGGTTTGTTTACCGTATGCACGCTCAACAACCGCGACATCATCAGAAACAACCAACAACTCTGACCCTTCCTTCATAATGTCAGTGAGAAGCAGCATCACGGTATGGCGTTTGCCTTCCTCTTTCAGCGTTGCAATGTCTGCTTCCAATTCGGCTTTGATGTCGTCAAAGACAGTCAGATCAACAACTTCCAGCTGGCCAATACCCACTAGATTACCGTTCATATTGAAGTCTTTGAAATCACGCATTACAAGGTCACGGATTGGGGTGCCTGCTACTGCAGACTTCACATTGAACATTTCCATGCCCAATGCTTCAAAATCATCAACATCGGCGATTTTCGCTAAGTCTTCCACACAACGGATATCAGCAGTGGTGCAGGTTGGTGATTTGAAAATGACGGTGTCACTCAGGATCGCACACATCATGATACCTGCGATTTCTTTTGGAATATCGACACCGTGGAAATCGTACATCATCTTGATGACGGTGTTAGAACAGCCTACAGGGCGAATCCAGCATTCAAGCGGGGTAGACGTTGTCAGGTCGCCCAGTTTGTGGTGGTCAACAATACCTACGATAGTCGCTTCTGCGATATCGTCAGGTGCTTGAGTCAGCTCAGAGTGGTCAACGATGTAAACTTCTTCACCTGCATAGCTTAGCTTTAGCTCTGGCGCTTCGAAACCAAAACGCTCCAGAATGAATGCCGTTTCAGGCGAAACTTCACCCAGACGTGTTGCAACCGCAGGCTCACCGATTTGGTTTTTCAGGTACGCAAGTGCAATCGCACCGCAGATTGAATCAGAATCAGGGATCTTATGACCCACAACATACATTGGCATAGTTGGCTCTCGTCATGCTCACATTTAAATTTGGGCGCATTTTACCAGAGTAGGTTTAAATGTACATTCATCCATTGTATGAGGATGTCGCAGGTAACCACCAGAAAAACGCTGCCGAAGCAGCGAAAAGAAAGGTTCGTTGTTATTGCCTTGTATTCTTATAAATCTCTCATCAATATTTCAAGCTCTTCTGAGGCTTCTTCGATGAGGTTTTCCAGTTCTTTGGCATCATCATTCGCAAGTGGCAGTTGCCAATGAACCGGTTTGCCGTTTGACGTATGTTTGCCTACCAACTTCGTTACGCGTCCGCTGCGTTCAAATTTTAAATGTTCAAACTCAGCGGCGTGACGTTGGCGTTTTTCTAAGATTTCAACTTCCACGAGTCCAGTGGGATTAACCTGGACATGAGCATGTAATTGCTTTGTGTCTTTCAATAAATAGTGTCTGTGTCGAGCTAGCATAGCTTCCCCTTAGCAGCATTCCCATTCCGCATTTAAAGTGTAGTCAACAGTGGGTATCTGGGGCGGTTAAAACGGTATAAGTATGCATTAATATCGATCAAGACACTGATGTTCAAACGGATCTTTTTTCTCGTATTTTGTGCGGTAAATCTTTCGTCTTTTTAAAGAGTTGCAGATGATGAGTGGGAAAATACACGTAGTGTCCGCACGTGTCCCAAAAACTATAACAGTGGGCTGAACATATAAAAAAACTGCTCAACAGGGCGATTCAACACGGAGCGCCTTTCCCACTTTTGTTGATCAACCAGGGTAGAATCAGCCATATACGACGCCTGTAGCGCGACTAAGTCTTTGCAGAATTCTGGATCATCAATACAGAGCGTTAATTCAAAGTTTAGCCACAGACTTCGCATGTCCAGATTGACAGTGCCAATCAAACAAAAGTTGTTATCCACCATGACAGACTTGGTGTGCAACATACCTCCTTTGAAACGATAGATATTGATGCCAGCCCGAAGAAGATCGTTAAAGAAAGAGCGGCTTGCCCATTCCACCATTAAGCTATCGTTTTTGGCTGGAATAATGATATTCACGGTAACTCCGCGTTGAGCCGTGGTTTGTAAGGCATTAAGCAGGCTTTCGCTCGGCACCAGATAGGGGGTCGTGATTGTCAGGCTCTTTTTCGCCTGATGAATGGCCAACATGAGGACTTGTTGGATAATGCCATCTGGCATTCCCGGTCCAGATGGCACCACCTGCACAGAGTGATTGGCATGTTGGTGCTCTTCAATCAGGCTGCACTCCGGCAATTCTGGTAGATAACGAAGGCCAGTTTCCACTTCCCAATCCCAGGCAAAAATGCTGTTAAGGACCGGCACTGAGGGACCTTCTGATTTCACCATAATGTCTACCCATTGACCGACACCGGCATATTGTTTGAAAAACCGTGGGTCGACCAGGTTCATTGAGCCTGTATAACCAATTTTATTGTCGATAATCACCATCTTGCGGTGTTGGCGAATGTCAAGACGACGGAGGAACATACGGGCTGGGCTCACGGCCAGCGCTTCAATCAGTTCTACGCCTGCCTTTCGCATGGCGTCTGGCCAATGGCTGCGGAAGAATTGCTTACTGCCTGCTGAATCCAACAGGATTCGTACGGTAACACCGCGTTGTGCAGCATCACACACGGCTTTTGCCACATCATCTGCGTGACCGCCTAAATGCCAGATGTAGAACACCATATTGATAGAGTGCTGTGCTTCTTTCACATCTTGGGCAATGTTGCGAAGGATATCGGCAGGTTCATTGAAAAGAGTCAGTTGATTCCCTGCAAGTGCAGGAATACCTGCCCGTCGCAAGCATAAATCATGCACAGGGCGGGAAAGAAAGCTTTGATGTTGAGGACGATGGGCTTCGCATTCGTTTATTGTTTCAAACCACTTGCCATAAGGGGCAAACATTGCTTTTGCACGTTCGGCCCGCTTTCGCCCTAGGTTGAGTTCACCAAACAGCAAATAAAGAAACACTCCGACAATCGGGATAATGTAGATGATCATTAACCAGGCAATGGACACACCGAGTGCCCGACGTTTAAGGACAACACGGATCGTAACACTTGCAATGAGTAACCAATAAAAAAAGACACTTGCCCAAACCAGAAATTGATAAACCTTTTCCATTTCAATCTACTTAGTTCTAAACCCGCCCCAATATAGGCTCTTCAGAAACAGTATGCACTGTATTTAGCATTGCATATTCCCAAACCCGAGGCTGGAAAGAGAGGACTTGTTGATGGCGTTGACAGATGTGAAAAATATTGAGTCACAAGTGTTTACAAAGTAGTCGATTAGAGGCAAAAAATGGGGAAATATGTTGCTTAGATGAAAAATGTAGCTCTATCGCTTCAAATTTTATTCTCAAACTGGTTTACTCGCCATATCTGATTCGGAAACAGGAAATCTGTTAACTGTAATTTATAGTTTACACCCGGCGGGAGACACTAAGGAGCGGTAAATAGATGCTGGGAAGGCGTACTCATTTAATTCCCGCTGATACCAGGGTTAACAGACCCGGGCGCTACGGGGCAATGTGGGTAGTTATCAAATTCTTATCTAGAGAGTGATTATGGCAAGCGGTAATAGGGCCCAATTTTCAACCCGTTTAGGATTTATTTTTGCGGCTGCAGGTTCTGCGGTCGGTCTTGGCAATATTTGGGGTTTTCCAACCCAAGCGGCTAGCAATGGCGGGGCTGTATTCCTGTTGATTTACCTTTTTATGGTGTTTGTTCTGGCTTATCCGCTGCTAGTGGCAGAACTCACCATTGGCCGTTATGGCGCGTCAAACCCTATTCGATCCCTTATTTCAGTGGCACCAAAACAAAAAGCCTTTGGCTCTGCGGTTGGTATTGCGGGCATGTTGGGCGTGAGTGGTATTTTAAGTTTTTATGCGATTGTGGCGGGGTGGTTTTTCGGCTTTTTGGTTGGGCCTCTATTGAGCGCGGTCGGTCTGGAAAACGCTGCTGCCTGGCTAGAAAGCTTCAGTGTGGAGCGAAATCTGGTATTGATGGCGTTGTTTATGTTGCTGACCATTCTGGTGGTCCGTAACGGTGTAGCTGAGGGCATCGAGAAATGGTCAAGCCGCCTGATGCCGGTGCTATTCTCCCTCTTTGTTCTGATGGTGGCTTACACTCTGTTCCAGCCGGGTGCCTTTGAAGGTTTGAAAATGTACCTGATCCCTGATGTCTCGCATATATCGCCAGGCTTACTGGTCAGCGCAATGGGACAGGCGTTCTTTTCGCTTTCAATCGGCGTGTGCACCATGATGGTCTACGGGTCTTATCTGCGTAAAGATGCGAATTTGCCGAAAACGGCAGCTCAAGTGGCCTTACTGGATAGCGGTGTTGCGTTTGTTGCGGGCCTGCTTATTTTACCGGCGATGTTCGTCGCTCAGCACAATGGCGTTCAAATCTATAACGACGCGGGCGAGTTGTTAGACGGTGATACGCTTGTGTTCAGTGTGCTGCCTGCCATGTTTGATACCATGGGGGGGGCTGGGCTTATTGTCAGTGTGGCGTTTTTTGCCCTGATGGTCATTGCCGCGCTAACTTCGTCGATTTCTATGCTGGAAGTGCCGGTATCCTGTGCGTCTGAAGAGCTGAACAAAGACCGTAAAACTGTAGTGTGGTGGATTGGTGGAGCAATCGCACTGTTTTCTACGGTGATTGTCTTCAACTTTAGTACCTTGTTTGGCACAGTGATAAGTATCACCACTGAGTATATGCAGCCTGTTCTGGGGTTGATTATGGCCCTGATCGCGGGTTGGATCTGGAAGCGTAACCAGGTACTTCAAGAGCTAAGTGAGGGTTATCCTGAGCTGAAAGACAGCGTATTCTGGAAAATTTGGCCGACGTATGTTCGTGTTGTCTGTCCTGTCCTGATGGCGCTGGTATTTCTTTGGCCAATGTTCAAGTAGTCCTTGTTTAATCCCCGGTCTTGCGCCGGGGATTTTCTTTTCCAGCAAAGACTGACGAGAATTTTGGCAAAAATGGGTTTAAACTCGGCGCTGAATTTTCTCAGAGACAAGTTTTTCATGTTTACCCTGATTTTTCAGAATGACGATTTTCTGGTTATCGACAAACATCCTGGCATCAGTGTCCACAAAGATGATAATGACCAGCCGCTTTTAAGTGAGGTGGCAAAAAAAACGGGAAACGAAAAGCTCTACCTGATTCACAGGTTGGACAAGATGACGTCGGGTCTTCTTCTGCTTGGTAAGCACCCGCAGGCGGCATCAGACCTGTCGTTGATGTTCGCAGAAAAAACGGTGCAGAAATTTTATCTTGCATTATCAGCCAAAAAGCCGGGTAAAAAACAGGGCACCATTGTGGGTGATATGGCGAAAAGCCGCCGCTCGATGTGGAAACTCCTGCCAACGAAATCCAACCCTGCTATTACCCAGTTTTTTTCAACGGCAGGAGGGGAGGGAAAACGACTTTTCCTGTGTAAGCCTTACACGGGTAAAACCCACCAAATCCGTGTGGCCTTGAAAAGTGTCGGTTCACCTATTTTGGGGGACAGTACTTACCGTGGTGCAGACGCGGACAGAGGCTACTTACATGCCTTTGCTTTGCAGTTTACCTATCAGGGAGACGTGTTTTCTTTCCAACAGCTGCCGACAATAGGCGAAAAATGGCCTGTGTTGCCGAAAGAATGGCATTCGCCGGAACAATTACATTGGCCTGTGTTGCCGAAAAACAAGTAACAATCAAGTACTCCAGGGATGGACAGAGTATGGAGTCAAGCATGGCGCTTAAACAAAAGAAATCGCGCATCTTGCGTAAAGCCGGTGGATCCAGCCGATATTGGAATTTGGCGAACCTGCGTCGCCAATGGAAAAAGAAACAGGCACGTATAAGGAATCGTCGTTGCTCAAAATTTTATAACCTGCAATTAGACAGTCAGTGTGTCGAAGTCGCAATACTGGCTGACCCCCCAAAGGAAACTGCATGATGAAAGCGGCTGCTTTGCCTCTGTTTTTTGAACGTGTCACTGAGCGGCTTGCTGATTGTAGCCATGAAATCAGACGTGTCTTTCATGGTCGGGGGCGTTGCTATGAAGGCCTGGAACAACTGACGGCTGACTGGCTGGGGGAGGGCATCCTCCACATTGCGGTATTTAAACAAGCTGAGCCAGACTTTTATCGAGCGCTGGAAGCGGGTGTTAACCAACTGGTGAAGCATCCTGTCTGGGCAATGCGCAAAGGTAAAACGGTGATCATTCAGCATCGTGACCGGGAAGGGACCGAAACTGAGATCCTGACAGGCGAAATGCCTGCGCAGGTTGAAGTGATAGAAAATGGCTTGAAATACAAACTGGATTTGGGCAAACGCCAGAACAATGGTCTGTTTTTGGATATGCGTTTGGGACGCCAGTGGGTTAAGGAACACGCCAAAGGAAAACGTGTACTCAATTTATTTGCTTACACTTGTGGTTTTTCTGTCGCAGCCATCGAGGGGGGCGCCGAGAAAGTTGTCAATCTGGATATGGCGAAATCGTCCCTTTCCCGTGGTCGTGAAAACCACCATCTGAACCAACATGATCTCAGTAAAGTCCGCTTTCTTGGCCATGAGCTTTTCAAATCCTGGGGGAAGGTGAAGAAGTTGGGTCCTTATGACTTAGTGATTATTGACCCGCCTTCTTTCCAGAAAGGCAGCTTTGTGCTGACCAAAGATTACGCCAAAATCTTGCGACGTTTGCCTGAGCTGGTGGCTGAAGGAGGAGAGGTTCTGGCCTGTGTCAATGCACCAGACGTCAAGCCTTCATTCCTGACGGAACAGATGGCCGCGTTGGCACCGGATTTTTCGTTTGTTTCACGCCTCGACAATCCACCTGAATTTGAGGATATTGATGCGGACAGCGCGCTGAAAGTGATGCACTTCAAACGTCTTTGCTTAACGCATGTCTTGTGAGATGCAAAACAAAGCCCGCATTTAAAAGCGGGCTTGTTATTAACTGTGTTTTGCGCACTCTTTGTGAGTGATCACCCGTTCTAACACCGGGCGGCCACGGGCATCGCGGAAAAGCAGCTTGTAGTTCACGCCTTTCTCCATCAGCGAGGCAATTTCCGTGTCCTGACAATACGTTTTTTCAAGGCGCTCGGCTAATGCGGCTGGAGCGATATCGCCACTGCCTGCATACAACAATGTCAGTTCAATTTGCGTGCTGTTGGCTTTCGCACGAACCAAGTTGTAGCCGTTCATTGGTACCGGCACGATTTTGCTCAGCATATCAGCCCGCTGTAAGGCGAATGATTCTGCGATCTCCAGATCAGATGTGCTTGAACAGGCTGATAAGAGCAAGGTGATCACACCGATCAGCGCGACACGTCCTGTTTTTAGCGTTTTTTGCATTGAAAGTTCCTATGCGTTTCATCGCCGGAGCCATTACGCCGGCAGTACTTTTTTGAATGGTTTGACGATAATGTCTTTGTAAACGCCCGCTGCAATATAAGGGTCGGCATCTGCCCAGCGTTTTGCATCATCTAGATTGTCAAATTTCGCTATCACAGTCGACCCGGTAAAGCCTGATTCACCTGGGTCTTCGCTATCAACGGCTGGGTTTGGGCCAGCAATCAACAGGCGGCCTTCAGCGTCCAATTCCCGTAAACGTGCCAGGTGTTGTTCTCTAACCTGTAGCCTTAAAGGCAAACTGTTTTCTACATCTTGTGAAAAAATGACATACCACATCCGTGCTTTTCTCCGTGTGAATGTTCAGCCTGTTGTGTGCAAGGCTACAGCATTACGCAGGCAAGTTTTCTGATTTATAGCTTATTTATTGGCCTTGGGCGGCCATTACCATCAATAGCAACGTAATTAAAGATGGCTTCGCACACCTTATGACGAGTGCCGATACCGTCAATCGCAACTGGCTTTACCCATACTTCCAGGCTCACGCTCATTGATGTGCGGCCAATGTGGGTACATTCGCCGTAACAGCAAACCACATCACCCACCGAGACGGGGTGTTTAAATACAATTTCCTGCACAGAAACCGTCACCACACGTCCATGGGAAATTTCTTTGGCCAAGATAGCACCGGCAAGGTCGAGCTGAGACATGATCCAACCGCCGAAAATATCACCATTAGCATTGGTGTCAGCGGGCATAGCAAGTGTTCGCAGTAACAGTTGACCGCGGGGGCAATTATTCGTTTCCGACATGATACAACTTCCGGGAAATGAAATTAAAAAGAGTGAGCTTAATCACTCTGTGTACTGAGAGTTTATTGTTTTTCTGAGTCAGTCTTTCTTGGCATGTGCTTGTAGATATACACGCCACTGGTCAGAGTAAATACCAACGTCAGGGCCAGCAAGCCGAATACTTTGAAGTTCACCCAAACATCCAGTGGCATCTGGTAAGCAATGTAGACATTTAATACAGCAAGCACAGTAAAGAAACAAACCCAGGCCGTGTTGATGTTGCGCCATACTTTATCTGGCAAGGTAATTTCTTTGCCAAGCATCCCCTTGATTAGGGGTTTACCTAACATCTGGGAAACAACCAGTCCTATCGCAAAGAGGGCATAGACAATGGTCACTTTCCATTTGATGAAGTTGTCGTCGTGAAAGAACAGGGTCATTCCACCAAACAGTGCCACTAAACCGGCTGTGATGAGCTGCATTTTCTCTACTTTTTTATACATCACCCAAGTGACGGCGACCTGGATGACTGTCGCTACGATCAGTGCGCCGGTTGCGGTGTAGATGTCGTACATCTTGTAGAGGGCAAAAAAGATGATCAGTGGGATAAAATCGAGAAGTTGTTTCATTCAGATGCCGGTCCTGGTCTTTGTCTTTTTAAAGGGCGCTTTTGCATGAACCGCAAAGTTTACCGAAAACTCGCCATAGTTAAAATGCAATAAAACAGAAAGGCCAGCAACGCTGACCTTTAAGATTTATGGATCAGTTTTACTTCCGTGTTGCCACCTTCATCGAAGCAACAAACTCGCCAAGCGCCCTGAGCATATTGGTTTCATCTGCCAGGTTACGTTCGATGATTTTTACAACGGCTGAACCGGAAATTGCTCCTGCTGCCCCGGCTGTAATCGCTTCTTTCACCTGTGCGGGTTCAGAGATACCAAAACCCAGAAGGGGACGGGGGGCATTGTAGGCAGAAAGCTGAGACAGCAAGTGTCCAATCGGCTTACCTGCTTTGGTTTCCGCGCCGGTGACGCCTGCTCGTGACAACAAGTAGGTATAACCACCACCCAACTCAGAAATGGTTTTCAGCGTTTCTTCATTGGCGTTTGGTGGCGCGATAAAGATGGCGTGAATGCCATGCCTGGCAGCAGACTCACGGAATTCTGCTGATTCACCCGCTGGCACATCGGCAATCAGCACTGAATCCACACCGGCTTCTGCACATTTTGCGTAGAAGTTGTCAATGCCATTGGCGAAAACCAGATTCGCATACATCAAAAGACCAACAGGAATATCTGGGTGGCGTTCACGAACCTGCTTCAGAATATCAAAGCAGTTGTTTGGCGTGGTACCTGAATCAAGCGCCCGGATGGCGGCGCCCTGAATGGTGGGGCCGTCAGCCAACGGATCGGAGAACGGAATGCCCAGTTCTAGCGCATCGGCGCCATGCTCAATCAGGGTTTCAATGATGCGCAGTGATAGTTCTGGGTTTGGATCGCCGATGGTGACGAAAGGAACGAAGGCACCTTCACCTTTGGCATCCAGTTTTTTAAACATCGCTTCATAGCGGTGAGATAAGGTGGCAGCCATTACATCACTCCTTTTTGTTGCAAAATGTCGTGGACAGTAAAGATGTCCTTGTCACCGCGACCAGACAGGTTTACGACCAGCAGTTGTTCTTTTTCCGGGTTCTCTTTGGCCATTTTCAGCGCATATGCCAAAGCATGCGCAGATTCCAGCGCCGGGATAATGCCTTCATGGCGTGCCAGTTCCTGGAAGGCATCCAGTGCTTCATCATCAGTGATCGCCACGTACTCTGCTCGGCCAATCGCGTTAAGGTGAGCGTGCTGAGGACCCACTGATGGAAAATCGAGACCGGCAGATACGGAGTAAGACTCTTCAACCTGTCCGTTAGGATCCTGCATCAGTGGCGCTTTCATACCAAAGAAGATACCCAGCTTTCCATGCTTGAGCGGTGCACCGTGTTGGTTTGTATCCAATCCCAGACCTGCTGGCTCAACACCAATCAGGCCGACATCGGTTTCGTCAATGAAGTCTGCGAACATACCAATGGCGTTAGAACCACCGCCGATACACGCGATCACGCTGTCGGGCAGGCGACCTTCGATGTCCAGAATTTGCTGTTTGGTTTCTTCCCCAATCATCTTCTGGAATTCGCGTACGATAGTTGGGAATGGGTGAGGGCCTGCGGCTGTGCCCAGCAGGTAATGCGCTTCTTCATAGCTGGCTGACCAGTCACGCAATGCTTCGTTGCATGCATCTTTGAGCGTGGAAGAGCCGGAATGAACTGGGATGACTTCCGCGCCCATTAGCTTCATGCGGAATACGTTCGGGCTTTGGCGCTCAACGTCTTTTGCGCCCATGTAAACACGGCATTTCAGATCGAGCAGTGCACACGCAAGCGCTGTTGCCACACCGTGCTGTCCTGCACCGGTTTCGGCAATGATTTCTTTTTTACCCATACGTTTCGCCAGCAGCGCCTGACCCAATACCTGATTAGTTTTGTGCGCACCACCGTGAAGTAAATCTTCACGTTTTAGGTACAGCTTGGTTTTTGTCCCTTTGGTCAGGTTGCGACACAGGGTCAGTGCGGTTGGTCGGCCTGCGTATTCTTTCAGCAAGGAGATAAATTCTTTCTGAAAGGCAGGATCGTTTTGTGCGTCGATAAATGCTTGTTCCAGCTGATCGAGTGCTGGCACCAGAATTTGTGGGACATACTGCCCGCCAAATTCGCCAAAATAGGCGTTCAACTTAGTCATAACCGTCCTTTAGTAATCTCTGAGCGCCATAAAGGCAGCGTCCAATTTGTCTTTGTCTTTGATACCTGGTTCGCTCTCGACACCCGAGTTGAAATCGAGCCCCGCACAGCCAATTTGTGCGGCTTCTTTTGCGTTGACTGGTGACAGGCCACCCGCCAGCATCAGGCTTTCTTTTTGTTCATCCGGCACCAGTGACCAGTCGAATTGCGTGCCAGTGCCTCCGCGTTGGTTACCGACACGGCTGTCCAACAGGTTGCGGTCAGCGTGTACTTCGATGTGAGGCACCGAGTCGCTCACAGCGTGGGCCTTCCAGATTTGTGTGCCTTCGGGCAGGGCAAGGCGCAGTTGTTTAATGTAGTCGGTGTCTTCATCGCCATGAAGCTGTACCGCCGCGAGATTGAGCGTGCTTGCAGTGTCTGCAACGTGGTTCAAGTCATGGTTCTGGAATACCCCCACGTATTGCAGTGGCGCACCTTCCATCACGTTACGTGCCACCTCTGAATTGACGTAACGAGGCGACTTTTCAACAAAGATCAGGCCGCCATAGTTGGCTCCGGCGTCGTAAGCCGCTTTGGCGTCTTCGGCACGGGTCAGTCCGCAGACTTTGTTGTCGCCATAAAGTACCCGGCGGACCGCCTGTTCAACATCTGTTTCTGCCATTAATGAGCTGCCAATCAGGAAGCCATTGGCAAACGGTGCCAGCTCGCGGATTTGCTGGTGGGTATAGATACCTGACTCTGAAATCACAATGCGATCATCGGGCAGGCGCGGTGCCAGCACTTTGGTACGATTGAGGTCGATAGTCAGATCCCGAAGATTGCGGTTATTGATCCCGACTACCCTGGCATTCAGCGCTATTGCACGCTCCAGCTCTTGGTCATTGCTGACTTCTGTCAGCACACCGAGATTCAGCTCATGGGCAACAGTGGCAAGCGTTTGATACTCCTCATCGTTCAACACAGACAACATCAGTAGAATGGCGTCTGCCTGATAGTAGCGCGCAAGGTAGACTTGATAGGTATCGACCATAAAATCTTTGCAAAGTACAGGGCAGGGCACCTGGCTTCGCACAACAGGCAGAAAATCAAAGTTACCCTGAAAGTATTTTTCGTCTGTCAACACAGAGATGGCTGCCGCGTAGTTACCGTAAACGCCGGCGATGTAATCGAGATCGAAGTCATTACGAATCAATCCCTTAGACGGTGACGCCTTTTTATACTCGAGGATAAACTTCGCCGGACGACCTGACAGTGCGTCGTAGAAGCTGCGATCGCTGGGTACGACGTCTTTGATAAAACTCTCGAGAGGCTGTGACACCTTGCGTGCAGCAACCCACTCTTTCTTGTCTTCGACAATTTTTGCTAATACGGTTTCCATGGGGTCAGTTGCTCCGTGATGCCAGTTGCTGAACCAGTTCGAACGGTGTTCCGCTGCGCATAACGTCCAGTGCTTTTTGTGTATTTGTTTTTAAATCTTCGTGCCCAAACAAGCGCAGCAGTAAAGCGACATTCACGGCAACTGCTGATTGTTGCGCATCGCTACCTTTGCCTTGCAGGATCTGGCTAGTAATCTCACGGTTTTCTTCCGGTGTGCCACCCTTGATGGATTCAATAGGATAAGTCTGAACGCCAAAGTCTTGCGGTGTCAGGGTGTATTCAGTGATCGTACCGTCTTTGATTTCTGCCACCATGGTTTCACCATGAATTGCAACTTCATCCAGACCGCTGCCATGTACAACGATGGCTCGTTTCATATTGAGGTTCAGCATGGTTTCGGCAATCGGACGCACCAATGCTTTGTCGTACACGCCCATCAGTTCCAGTGTTGGTTTTGCTGGGTTAATCAATGGCCCTAACAGGTTAAAGATAGTGCGGGTTTTCATTGTCTGGCGGACAGGCATTGCGTGGCGAACACCGCTGTGATACTGCGGGGCGAACAGGAAGCAAACGCCTAATTCGTCTAATGCGCTGCACGCAGTGTCTGGGCTCATGGCCAGATCGATACCGAAGGCAGCCAGCAGATCCGAAGAGCCGGATTTGCTCGACACGCCGCGATTACCATGTTTGGCAACTTTCACACCACACGCAGCGGCAACAAATGCGGCGGTGGTCGAAATATTAATCGTGTTTGCACCATCTCCTCCGGTGCCGACGATGTCGGCAAAATCGTAATCCGGTGTTGGAAATGGGGTCGCATTTTCAGTTAATGCAGATGCCGCACCTGCAATTTCCTCTGGTGTTTCCCCTTTAATTTTCAGTGCTGTCAACGTGGCTGATAGCAGGATGGGATCGAGCTCGCCTTTGATGATCGTGTCAAATAGCTGATGGCTTTCTTCCCGCGACAACGATCTTTGCTCGTACAGTTTGTTAATAATCGCTTCCATAATGCTCTCCTTGTCCTTTTTCCATCAGCGTGATTGCGTGGCCCAGTTTATGGTAGTGGTTAAAAGGTCTGCGCCTTTTGTCGTGAGGATGGATTCCGGATGGAACTGAAAGCCCACCACTTTGTCCTTGTCGTTGACCACAGCCATGACCAGCCCATCAACGTCAGCAATCACATCCAGTGAATCCGGCACTTTTGTGGCAACCAGTGAATGATAACGGGCGATGGTCAGCGGGCTTTCAATGTTGCCAAACACGGCATGGCCGTTGTGTGTCATCAATGATGCTTTACCATGGACAATTTCTCCGGCGCCAGCCACTGTGCCGCCATAAGCTTCGGTGATTGCCTGTTGGCCAAGGCAAATACCAATCATGGGCGCCTTGCCTTTGAGTTTTTTAATCAGTGTTGGCATACAACCCGCTTCAGACGGTGCACCCGGACCGGGTGACAGCACAACCACTGGATTTTCCAGCTCAGAAATGGCTTGCTCTATTTGTTCGGCGCTCAGGCTGTTTCGGTAAATAGTGACCGGGTAACCGAGAGAGCGGAACTGATCGACCAGGTTGTAAGTGAATGAGTCAAAGTTATCGACGAGCACAATGTGTGTATTAGCCTGATTGTTCATACTTGTGCTCCTGTGTGTGCTGCGCGAATGGCAGTAAGAACCGCAGCGGCTTTACCACGGGTTTCATCCGCTTCAGCCTGAGGCACGGAATCAAAGACGACACCGGCACCGGCCTGAACCTGAGCAACGCCATCTTCCACGTATGCAGAGCGGATCACGATGCAGGTGTCCATATCGCCACGGCCGGTGAAATACCCGACTGCCCCGCCGTAACTGCCCCGCCGGCGTTGTTCAAACTCGCGGATCAGTTGCATGGCACGAATTTTCGGTGCACCGGTCAGGGTGCCCATGTTCATGCAGGCTTGATAGGCATGCAGGGCATCCAGATCGTCACGAAGCTGACCGACAACACGCGACACCAAATGCATGACATGACTGTAACGGTCAACTTTCAATAAATCAGCCACATAGCGTGTACCCGGTTCACTGATGCGAGCCACATCATTACGGGCCAAGTCGACCAGCATCATGTGCTCAGCGTTTTCTTTGGTATCGCTACGCAGCTCAAGCTCAATGCGGCCGTCCAAATCAAGGTTGATTGAGCCGTCGCTGTTTTTGCCACGGGGACGTGTCCCAGCAATAGGATAGATTTCAACCTGGTTGGTGTCCTTGCTGTATTTCAGGGCACTTTCCGGTGAGGCACCAAACAGGGTGAACTCGCTGTCATGCATGTAAAACATGTATGGGCTAGGGTTTCCCTGTTTGAGTTTGATGTACGCATTGAGCGGGGAAGGGCAAGGCAGGGTAAAGCGGCGGCTTGGTACGACCTGAAATACATCGCCCTTGACCACATAGTCTTTCAGCTTGTTCACTGCATGGCAGAAATCGTCGTCGCTGACGGATACGTCAACATCCACAGCGCTGAGCTGCTCTGCCGGTGGCAGCTCTGTTGGGTTAAGACAGTTTTCCCTGATGGTTTGCAGGCGGCGGCTCAGGTCAAAATAGGTTTCAGTGTTCTCATTGCCGCCAAACTGGGTCGCCTGAAGCTTGGCTTTACGGCGTTGGTGGTCAATAACCAGCAAGGTTTCGGCAACATAAAACAGATAATCCGGACACCGGTTTCCTGACGCGACCGCTGGCAATGGTTCAAATTGTGCCACCAGATCGTAGGCAAAAAGGCCGCCAATCATTAAAGCGTCATGGGGCAATCCATCAAGGTTGAAAGCCTGTTGCACTAAACGAAGGGCATCAAAAGGGGAAGGCTGGCGAAGGCGCGCATCTTCATCCAGCGTGCGGTTTTCTTCGGCGAAGTGCAGTATTAGCCGTTCAGACAGGCGCTCACGTTCGATAACAAGTGCCTGACGCACCAGTTCTGCGTCTACGGCATCCAGCAGGTTGCGGCCGTTTTGGCTCTTGGCTTCCAGCTCAACAGTGCGGCCACGACAGACAATACGCACTGCCGTGTCAATCAACATCAGGCTTTTCAGATCCTGCTTGGAATCAATTTCTGCTGATTCCAGTAACAGGCTATGCGGGCGCCCCTGACAGACCGCCGAATACAATTCCGTGGGCGCGGCGATATACGGCACATCCAGGCTCAATACGTCGAGTTCGCCTCTTTTTAACGCGTGGTTCTTCATAGTGCTCTCCCTGCGGCTTCAACAAAGGGACTCAGGTTCCACTCGGTGGCTTGTGGCTTTAGCACGATAATCATCATTTAAATCCTTTTACGTCCTGTTCTAGGGCAACCTTCGATCATTGTCGGGAAAATGGGTACAAAAAAACCCGCGTTATGCGGGCTTGGTGACGTCTTTTTTACGCGATAACGCATCACACTGCCCGATTATTGGGAGTGCCACCAACGTGTAATCAGCGCTGTTTGTTGAATGAGATTATGCGGTACCATGAAGACATCATCCATTAAACTGAGTAATTGTGTACTAGTTAACTGGTTCGCAATGACAAAGTCAAGCAACAATATAGAAGAAAATGAATGCTATTTGATTTACACAGCCACACAACCGCATCTGATGGACGCTTCACACCGGAGCAACTGGTGAAACGCGCCGTTGATTTTCGCGTTAATGTTCTGGCTATCACAGATCACGATACGGTTGCTGGACTTGACGAAGCGAAAGCCGCTGTTGCCCGTGACAAGTTGCCGCTTCACCTGATTGACGGTATTGAAATCTCCACGGTCTGGCAAAATAAAGATATCCATATTGTTGGTTTGAATATTGATCCGCAGTCCCCGGTACTCCAGGCGCTGATTGCCGAACAGGCCGGGCGTCGCAAAGCCCGTGCTGAAATGATTGCCGAACGGCTGGAGAAACAACGCATCCCGGGGGCGCTGGAAGGGGCACAGGCACTGGCGGGGGAGGTACCGCTAACCCGGGCACATTTTGCCCGTTGGATGGTAGAGCAGGGACACGTAAAAAACATGCAGTCAGTGTTCAAAAAATATCTGACACGTGGCAATCCGGGATATGTACCACCGAACTGGTGTTCCATCGAAGAAGCCGTTGATGTTATTCACAAAGCGGGCGGTCAGGCCGTGCTGGCGCATCCCGCGCGGTATAAACTTACTGCTAAGTGGTTGAAGCGCTTGTTGCAGGCCTTTAAAGAGGCCGGAGGCGAAGCCATGGAAGTTGCCCAACCACAACAATCACCGAATGAACGTCGCCTGTTGGGCGACTATGCAATTCAATATGGGCTTGCCGGTTCTCAGGGGTCTGATTTTCATTACCCTTCACCATGGCTGGAGTTGGGTCGTAATTTATACTTGCCGAAAGGCTGTAAAGAAATCTGGGAATCCTGGTCGTTGCCCGAATTTTCCGGGGCAGAGATGCCCCACGAGGAGGAAGTGTGAGCCAATTTTTTTATGTGCATCCTGAAAATCCGCAAGCCCGCCTGATCAATCAAGCTGTGGCGATTGTCCGTAACGGCGGTGTGATTATCTATCCCACCGATTCAGGTTATGCACTCGGGTGCCAATTGGAGAACAAACAAGCGCTTGAACGGATTTGCCGTATCCGTCGTTTGGACGACAAACACAATTTCACGTTAATGTGCCGTGACCTGTCAGAATTGTCCCTGTATGCAAGGGTAGATAACAGCGCATACCGGTTGATCCGTAATAACACCCCAGGGCGCTACACCTTTATCCTGAAAGCGACCAAGGAAGTGCCGCGCCGCTTGCTCAACCCAAAACGTAAAACCATCGGTATCCGTGTACCAGACAACCAAATTGCATTGGATTTGTTGGATGCATTGGGTGAACCCATGATGTCGACATCCCTGATCCTGCCGGGCAATGAGCATACTGAATCCGATCCGGAAGCAATTCGCGATCAACTGGAGCACGCGGTTGATTGTATTCTTAATGGAGGCTATCTCGGGGAGCAACCAACGACGGTGGTGGATATGAGTGACGGTGAACCTAATATCCTGCGCCGCGGGACTGGCGACACTTCTCCGTTTGAATAAGTTGAAAGGGGGGGGGGGTAGAAAGCGGCAGCCCCGCGACATCTCCCGATGAGATAACGGATGTTCAGGGCAAACGAAAATTGGCAATTGCCTCGTTACTGCCTGAGCGAAATCGCTTGGTGTCGTTGTGTACATTTTGGCATAATACGCCGTTGCCTTAGATCCGCGTTCAGTCGCGCCTCGAAAGGTTTTCTTCCGACATCGACGCCTGTGAAGGCGACAGTAAGGTAATTAAATAAATGAGCGAAAAATTACAGAAGGTGCTTGCCCGTGCAGGCCTAGGTTCACGCCGTGAAATCGAAAGCATGATTCAGGCAGGCCGAGTGAGCGTGAATGGTGTGGTAGCGAAATTGGGTGACCGTTTGGAAGACCTGAATGCCGCCATACGTGTTGACGGACATCATGTGTCGGTTTCTGCATCTTCTGAACAGGTTTGTCGTGTTCTGGCATATAACAAACCTGAAGGTGAGCTGTGTACCCGCAGTGATCCGGAAGGCCGTCGTACTGTATTTGACCGTCTACCACGCCTGAATGGTGCGCGCTGGGTTGCTGTTGGCCGCCTGGATGCCAACACGTCAGGCCTTTTGTTGTTCACGACAGATGGTGAACTGGCAAACCGCCTGATGCATCCAAGTCGTCAGGTTCAACGTGAATACATGGTACGTGTCTTTGGTGAAGTGAACGAGCAGATGGTGAAAAATCTGGTTCGTGGCGTTGAGCTGGAAGACGGTGAAGCGCGCTTTGAAGATGTGGTTTATGCCGGTGGTGAAGGTGCAAACCATACTTTCTACGTAGTTATCACCGAAGGCCGTAACCGTGAAGTGCGCCGTCTGTGGGAAACCCAGGGGGTGACCGTCAGCCGCCTGAAACGTGTCCGTTATGGCGATATCTACCTGAGCAAAGAGCTGCCACGTGGTGGGTGGATGGAACTGGAACTGAAAGACGTCAACTACCTGCGTGAAATGGTAGAACTGCGTCCAGAATCAGAAACCCTGATCAACCCAGAAGCGAAAAAACGTAAATCCCGCGTGCAGAAGATTCGTCGCGCCGTTCGTCGTTACGAAGAGCGTGTAGAGTCTGGTGAAACCCGTAAACCACGTAACCGCCGTGGGGGGCAGCCTGCAGGCAACCGCACCCGCGTTGGTGGTGGTCGTTCTGGTAAGCCGGGAGCAAGCCGTCCGGGACAATCTTCAAATCGTCAGAAGAAATCTGGCGGAAACCGCAACCCTAATTAACGGTGTTAATGCGTAAAGTAAAGGAAAGCCAGCAGAAAATGCTGGCTTTTATCGTTCTAGATCAACATATCTCTACCGCTTCGGCTGCGCATCAATACACTGACCATTAATGTCTTTTCCTTCCGGTGCCATCAAATAAAGGTAGAGGGGCATGATATCCAGCGGTGTTTTCAGATTGTTAGCATCTTCTGCTGGAAACGCCGACGCACGCATTTTTGTACGGGTACCACCAGGGTTGATCGCATTTACCTTCACCCGCGTGTTGCTCAGCTCATCAGCCAGTACTTGCATCATGCCCTCGGTGGCGAATTTTGAGATAGCATACGTGCCCCAGAAAGCCCGACCTGAGTGCCCAACGGTTGAAGAGGTGAAGACAATGCGGCCATCGTCTGATTTTTGAATCAGGGGCAGCAGTGCCTGAGTCATCAGGAAGGTTGCTTTCACATTGACCTGCATGACGTCGTCGTAGGCTTTTTCTTCGATTTGATCGAATGGGCTTAATACACCCAGCATACCGGCATTGTGTAATACGCCATCGAGTTTACCGAATTGCTGTTCAATGGTGTCTGCCATGTCGAGATAGTGCTGGCGTATTGCACCTAACATATCCAGTGGAATGATCGCGGGCTGCGGATATCCTGCCGCTTCAATCTCGTCATAAACGCTTTCCAGCTTCTTCACTGTGCGTCCCAGCAGAATGACGGTTGCACCGTGTTGCGCGTAACTGAGGGCAGCCTGGTGGCCAATACCGTCACCTGCGCCGGTAACCAGAATCACTTTGCCATTCAATGCATCGGCTGCTACTTGATACTCCACGTTACAATATTCCTTTTCTTTTGGTCTTGAGTGCTTGCTAATTTGTTGCCCGCAAGCTGCGAGCCAGAAGCACGTTGGGTATGTCACATTGTAAAGTGGCTTTGGAATCAGAAACAACAGTGCAATGAAGAGAAAGCGACATGGGTTGTTAGAACAGCATGGGATGCCTCAATCATGAATCTGATTTTGGCTTACTGAAACTTCGGGTTGTTTGGGGCTCAATGTCTAGTAGAATGGCGCGATACCTAACATTCTGCGTATTATTAAACCCCATGCAGAAATAACAATAAACGAGGATAAAGTTTGGAATTCTTGCTTGATTACGGCCTTTTCCTGGCGAAAGTGCTGACCTTTGCAGTTGCCGTGATTGTGGTACTGTTGATAGTGAAAAGTGCCGGTGGAAAACACGGCCCAAAAGGTGAGTTGGAAATTACTAATCTGACTGAAAAGCATAAAGATCTTATCCATTCAATGGAATCCCATCTTTATGATGAAGCAGTATTGAAAGCACGTGACAAGGCGGATAAAAAGGCCGAAAAAGCTAAGGCGAAAGAAGCCAAAGCTGAAGCGAAGAAAATGACTGACAAGGCCTCCTTGGAGCAAAGCCGTAAACCGCATGTGTTTGTGGTGGACTTTAAAGGCAGTATTGATGCCCGTGAAGTGGCCTCATTGCGCGAAGAAGTGACGGCGATTCTGGCCGTTGCCAAAGCAGGCGATGAAGTGCTTGTCCGTTTGGAAAGCGGTGGCGGCATGGTTCATGCCTATGGCCTTGCGTCTTCCCAGCTTGATCGTATTAAACAGGCGGGTATTCCCCTGACTGTCGCCGTTGATAAAGTGGCTGCAAGCGGGGGATACATGATGGCATGTGTGGCGGATAAGATCGTTGCTGCACCATTCGCTGTAGTCGGGTCTATCGGGGTGATTGCCCAACTGCCAAACTTCAATAAGCTTTTGAAAAAACATGATATTGAGTTTGAGCAACTGACTGCCGGTGAGTTTAAACGGACACTGACCATGTTTGGTGAAAACACGGACAAAGCACGTGAAAAGTTTCTCACTGAACTTGAAGAAACCCATGCCCTGTTCAAACAGTTTATTGCTGATCACCGTCCTTCACTGGATCTGGAAAAAGTGGCGACCGGTGAACACTGGTTTGGTAATCAGGCACTGCCGCTGGGATTGATTGACAGCATTGGAACCAGTGATGATTACCTGGTGTCAGCAGTGAAAGAAAAAGATGTTCTGGGCGTAAAATATGTTCAACGTAAGAAGCTGGCTGAGAAATTGGCAGGCGCATCAGCAGATGTACTTGATCGGGTGCTGTTGAAGTGGATCAGCCGCGGTCAGCGACCAATCGTTTAGGAGTAAAGATGAACAACCAAAAGTGGGCGCTGCTTTCTTTTGAAGGCCGAATGAGACGCCGTGATTACTGGCTTTACAGTATTCCTGTGTTAATCATGGTGTTGCCAACTTTCTTTTATCAAGGCGGTAATGTGATGTTAGATGCATTGGCATTGGCGATTTCACTCTTTGCCATATATGCTTCGATTGCATTGAATATCAAACGCCTTAAAGACCGGAATAAAAGTCCCTGGTGGATTGTTGTCACTTTCCTGCCTTTAGTAGGGCCAATTTTTGCACTGGTGGAACTGGGCATTTTGGATGGAACACCAGGACCAAACCAATATGGCTCAGACCCCAAAGGGCGCGGGCAGAAGCCGGGTTCAGGCGGTGGTGATATTCATAAAGACGAAAATAAAGACACCGCCGTGTTTGAAGGTTAAAAAAGACGCAAATGCCACTCTAAACGGTGGCATTCTTTTACCGAACAGGCATCATTTCTCAAGTGTATATTGCTTTGACAAGTGGTGTGCCAGGTATTTAAACATATTAAATACCGCCGTGGTTTTTGGGGTAGGTAATCCGTTGCCATCTAAGAAATATTCCCCTTTAAACACCATGACGCCGGCTTTTTCTTCCACAGAGTCAGCGTGCATGCCATCAATGTAAGCGTCGTGCTCACGGATCATTTGGTTTGCGATTTTAAGCAAGTCTTCAGCGCAGATAGATGTTTTTTCAGCCATTTTCTTTTCGGTTCGGGTCATAAAATCAGGTGACATTATAGCGCTGGAAAACCAAAAAACAGCAGGTTTGAAACTGCTTAAAGAATTAGCGCCTTGTGGTCCTTATTGTGAGCTAAGCCAGAAAAATTCGATATGGGATGGCAAAGAGGCGCCGGTCAATGGTAATGATTAGCCCGCTTATTAATGCAGAGATGGCAAATCACCGTCGGTGGCTAGAACTTGAAGTTAACAATTGGTAAACAAGTGCGGAAGCAGCAACCAATCGGGGCCATTTAGACAGAAACTGGTTGATATTCGGATCGAGTCGCCCAATATTAAAAAAAGCGTCAGTATGCGCTCCGAGTGAAAAGCACTCATTGCATACATACGATTTGAATAATTTTAATGAATGAGAAACGCGAGGGCGTATTAGGTCACTATGGGTAAATCTCTCGTTATCGTGGAGTCCCCGGCAAAGGCAAAAACGATCAATAAATATCTGGGCAAAGACTTCATCGTGAAATCGAGCGTTGGTCATGTCCGCGATCTGCCTACCGGTGCCGCACAAGGCGGCAAGAAAGCAGCGCCTGTTTCAACGAAAGGGTTGAGTGCGGAAGAAAAAGAACGCATCAGAAAAGAAAAAGAGAAAAACGCGCTAATCAATAAAATGGGTGTCGACCCCTACCGTGACTGGAAAGCGAACTATCAAATCCTTCCAGGCAAAGAAAAAGTCGTACAGGAACTGAAAGCGCTGGCAGAGAAAGCGGATTACGTTTATCTCGCAACGGATTTAGACCGCGAGGGAGAGGCGATTGCCTGGCACTTGCGGGAAATCATCGGTGGCGAAGAAAGCCGTTTTAAGCGTGTTGTCTTTAACGAAATTACCAAGAACGCCATCCAGCAAGCTTTTGAAGCTCCGGGTGAGCTGAATATGTCGGGTGTCAATGCCCAACAGGCACGTCGCTTCCTTGACCGCGTTGTCGGCTTTATGGTTTCGCCGCTACTTTGGAAAAAAGTGGCGCGTGGTTTATCTGCAGGCCGTGTTCAGTCAGTCGCTGTAAAACTGCTGGTGGAACGTGAGCATGAAATCAAAGCGTTTGTTCCGCAGGAGTATTGGGATATCCATACCGATACGACCACGGCGAGCCAACATGTGCTGCGCTTGGTTGTAGCCCAGCAAAACCATGAAGCCTTTAAGCCGCTCAATGAAGCACAGGCGATGGCGGCAACGGATGCGCTGAAAAAGGCAACGTATAAAGTGGTTGATCGTGAAGATCGCCCGACCAGCAGCAAGCCATCTGCCCCCTTTATTACCTCGACGCTGCAACAGGCGGCGAGCACCCGTATGGGCTTTGGCGTTAAGAAAACCATGATGCTGGCACAGCGCCTCTATGAAGCGGGTTACATCACCTATATGCGTACCGACTCCACCAACCTGAGTAAAGAGGCTGTGGAAGCCGCACGCGGTTTTATCAGCAGTGAATACGGCGAGAAATACCTGCCACCGTCTGCCAACGTCTACGGTTCAAAAAGCAATGCACAGGAAGCGCACGAGGCGATCCGTCCTTCAAGT
Organism: Grimontia hollisae CIP 101886; assembly: GCF_000176515.1. Lineage (GTDB taxonomy): Bacteria > Pseudomonadota > Gammaproteobacteria > Enterobacterales > Vibrionaceae > Enterovibrio > Enterovibrio hollisae. The sequence goes on along the minus strand of NZ_ADAQ01000013.1, from coordinate 606,064 downwards.
GTGGATGTGAAAGCCGACGATCTGCAAGGTATGGATCCAGACGCCCATCGACTCTATGACCTAATTTGGCGCCAGTTTGTCGCGTGCCAGATGACACCGGCGAAATACGATTCCAGCACCATTACCGTGGAAGCAGGGGAGTTTACCCTGAAAGCCAAAGGCCGTACTTTGCGCTTTGATGGTTGGACACGCGTTCAACGCCCAATGGGTAAAAATGAAGACACCACATTGCCACATGTTGATGTTGGTGAAGTGCTGACGCTGGACAAGGTCGACCCGAAACAACACTTCACCAAACCGCCAGCCCGTTATACCGAAGCAGCACTGGTTAAAGAACTTGAGAAGCGTGGTATCGGCCGTCCGTCGACGTACGCATCTATTATCTCAACCATTCAGGATCGCGGTTATGTACGCGTTGAGCAGCGCCGTTTTTACGCAGAGAAGATGGGTGAGATCGTTACCGACCGTCTGGATGCAAGCTTTGCCGATCTGATGGACTACGACTTTACGGCACGCATGGAAGAGCAGCTCGACCAGATTGCGATGGGCTCTGAAGACTGGAAAGCGGTGCTGAACAACTTCTTTAAAGACTTCACCGGCGACCTTGAAAGGGCGGAGCTGGATGAAGGCGAAGGCGGCATGAAACCAAACAGTATTGTGCTGACTGACATCGACTGCCCAACCTGTGGCCGTAAAATGGGGATCCGTACGGCGTCGACCGGTGTATTCCTGGGATGTTCAGGGTATGCGCTGCCGCCGAAAGAACGCTGCAAGACCACCATCAATCTGATGGATGAAGAAGGCATCGTCAATGTGTTGGAAGAAGACGTTGAAACCGAAGCCTTGCGCGCGAAGAAACGTTGCCCGAAATGTGAAACCGCGATGGACGCCTACCTGATTGATCAGGAGCGTAAACTGCATGTTTGTGGTAACAACCCAAGCTGTGACGGCTACGTGGTTGAGAAAGGCGAGTTCAAGCTCAAAGGGTATGATGGTCCGGTAGTGGAGTGTGATAAGTGTGGCTCTGATATGGTGCTGAAAAATGGCCGTTTTGGTAAGTACATGGATTGCACCAGCGAAACCTGTAAAAACACCCGCAAGATCCTGAAGAACGGTGAAGTTGCACCACCAAAAGAAGATCCGATCCACTTCCCTGAACTGCCTTGTGAAAACTCAGACGCGTACTTTGTGCTTCGTGACGGTGCATCAGGCTTGTTTCTGGCTGCGAGTAACTTCCCGAAATCGCGTGAGACCCGTGCGCCGCTGGTAGAAGAACTGGCCCGTTTTAAAGATCGCCTGCCCGAGAAACTCCAGTATTTGGCAGAGGCGCCGACCGCAGATCCTGATGGTCGTAAAGCCGTAGTTCGTTTTAGCCGCAAGAGCAAAGAGAATTATGTGCGTACCGAAGATGACGGTAAACCAACCGGTTGGACGGGGTTATTTGTTAACGGCCAGTGGGAAATTACGGATAAACGCAAGAAGAAGTAAATACTTCCCACCTATTTAAAAAGCAGCGAAAGCTGCTTTTTTCAGGAACCAGTGTGACCCTAACAAGCAGGCATAAAAAACGCGCCATAGACAGCGGCGCGTTTTTCTTCTTGTTTCCTCAAGGTTAACCGATGGAAAACTTACCTACAATCTCATTAACACCTTGTGTGATTTTTGTTAGGTCGTTGGCCTCTTTGGAGAGCTTCTCAGCGCCGGAAGCCGTGCCTTTACCCAACTCATTCAGGTGCTCAACAGATTCACTGATACCAGATACCACAGTATTTTGCTCTTCAGCAGCGACCGCGATCTGATGGTTCATATCGCGAATCGTAGCGACGGATTCTGTGATCGCATTGAGGGCATCGCTGGTCTTGTTGGCTTTTTCTGCGGTCTCTTCCGCTTCGACGGCACTTCTCTGCATGGACTCAACAGAACGTTTGGATTCACTTTGCAACCGGGTGATAAGGGTTTGGATTTCCTCTGTGCTTTGTTGTGTACGGCTGGCGAGACTGCGTACTTCATCGGCGACGACGGCAAACCCGCGGCCTTGTTCACCGGCTCGTGCTGCTTCGATGGCGGCATTTAGCGCAAGTAAATTGGTCTGTTCAGCAATGTCACGAATCGTATCAAGAATGCTGCCGACGTTTTTGGTTTCATTTTCCAGGTTACTGATGATTTGGCTGACATCGCCGATGTTGTTCACCAGATTCTGGATGCTCATGCGGGTATCTTCCAATACCATCTGACCTTCCTGAGAGTGCCTGTCTGCTTCGTTGGCAACGTCTGATGCTTGTTGAGCGTTTTTGGCGATATCATCGACAGTCGCAGAAAGCTCATGCATTGCTGTGGCAGTTTGCCCCAACTGGTCGGCTTGATCCTCAGAATTTCGTGCCGTCTCTTGTGTCACATTAACCAGCGTACCGGAAGCACTGGTCAGTGTTTTGACCGAATCAGAGAGCTGGACAACGATTTCCCTGAGATTACCGTTCATTTCACCCATCGCAGCAAAGATACCGGTTTTGGCACCTTTACTGTCGAAGGACTGAGTAAGATCGCCTTTGGCGATTTTTCGCGCTATTTCGGCAATTTGGACGGGTTCTCCGCCAATAGGTTTTCGGATAGCCCGGGTGACGAGAACACTGAGCAGCATGCCAATAAGAATCGCGACAGCTGATACTGTGATCACTGTTTGTACAGCTGTTTCGCTGTTGGATTGAGCTTCTGGGCCCAAGGTATCCTGAGATGCTCGAATGGATGCTCTAAAATCGGTGAGGCTGTCGGTAACTCGCGGTCCGATAACATCTAATGTGCCTGAAATTCTCTCGTTTCGGTCTTTGATGATCTCCGCCGTCCGTTGTAAAGCGGAAATGTATGCCAGATGCGAATCAGAAAACGCGTCAACCATCGCTTTTTCTGATGGAGAAGTGAGGAGACGTTTCAGGTTATTCAAGGGTTGGACGACTTTATTAAGCTCTTCGAAGGCGCGTTGCAGGTCAGTTTCGGTGTTACTGATCAAATACTGGGCAGCATATAATCTGCCCAACAGTAAGTGTTCCTGTGCGATCGAGGCATAAAAGAGAGAACCCACTTCTCCGTCTGCTGATGAATCCTCAATGATTTTTGTCATTGTCTGACGCATCTTGAGGCCGTTGGGGTGAAGCGCTTTGTTGACGACGACGTTCTTGTCATCAAAATCATTTACCACCAGTTTGAATGTCTCGCCATATCGATTAATTAGCTGTCTTGCTTCATTTAGATCACTGATCCTGCTGGGGTTAGTCTCGGCTTCAAGAATGGATTCAATGACCTTTTCAACGTCAGCGATGTCTTTCTCGACCTTGTCGATTTGATCTGGATCTTGTGTTTTCAGGTATTTCAGGGCAGAAAGCCTAGCGCTGAGTAGCAGCTTTTGGGCTTCACTGGCTTGGTTTGAGCTACGGGCAAGACCGCGGTAATCGGTGAAATTAGTAAACCCTTCAGACAGGCCACGATAGGCCATTGTTGAAACAACGAGCAGTAGCACCAGTACTGCTGAAAAAGATAATGTAAGTTGTTGCGCAAGCTTAAGTTTGCCTAACATCTTATTAGCCTCCCGCTAAATGGCATTTAAACAGACCGCCGACGTCGACGTGTGCTTTTGTGTGTTGTTCCACATTGTTGCGCGTAAGCGCATTGGTATATCCCTCCGCTCCCTGAATACACACTCTGACAAATTTGCTCATTTTCCTTAAAAAACATTTAGTGAGCTTGTCGTCAGTTATTTAACAGATAGTTCATAAATGAATTACCCACCAGATTATTTTGGAAATAGCGTCTCGTCATCAGGACTGCAGCAAAGATACGTGCATCGTTTTAATACGCTTGCTTGGTTTGGGGGCGGGAATCTTTAAAATTATCTTAAATTACATCATGTTATGAGTGTTTCTTTGGTGTGTTTAATATTTTAGACTTTCATGTTTATCTAAGTGGTCATGCTGTTATTAGTTTGCAGCTAAGGTGATCTGGCATTTCTCTTTGATGGTTATCGAATGTCCTGATTTATTACATCTCATACTTTATTAGTTATTTTAAATGCCACTTTTGTCGTTATTTACGCCTGGAGCATTAAACCTGCACCATGATAATTGCGTGATCTTTCTCCAAAACTATTGCTATTGATTGTCTTGTCAATAAAACTCCTGTCACATCTTAGTGCTGAAAGTATGTCGTGATCTTAACGTTGAGTGCATAACGATACGTGCGATCACCCATTGCTGGGATGAGTAGCCGTCCTCGCCACACCATCAGCACAGTGAATAACAACAATTGATGAGATAAGGACATGGCAGATATCAAGGGAACAGGCAATGCGAACTTTTTGTACGGAGATAAAAATCATTCAAACTTACTGATGAACGGTGATTTCGATGCCTGGGGAAATGATGCTTCTGATCAGTGGGGCTTGTTCCACGATCATCAAGTTGCTGGCTGGTATACGCCAGGCAACATGAAAATTGAACTTCAGCAGGGAGATTTCGGTGGCACACCAAGCAATTCCTCTTCAAACACTGTGCTAGAGCTGGATTCTACCGGGAATACCTGGGTTCAGCAGGATGTTGATATCAGTAGCCTGACCACATCGAGTGATGCGTCCTTTTCCCTTTCTTTTGACTATGCCAACCGTTACAAAGGCGACAACCATGCTACCAGCCAGTTCCAGGTTAAGGTGATGGATGACGACGGTAATGTTCTTTATTCGAAGTACGTTGCAAATACCCAATCCAACGAAAGCTACCAAAGCTTTGAGGTGGATTTTTCCGTTCCGGAGGGCACTTCCGGTCTTACCCTGCGCTTTGAAGGGAAAGGGGCTTCTGACGGTTACGGCGCACTGATCGATAATGTTTCACTGACTAACGCAAAAGCCGGTAGCCTCGATGACACTATCAATGGCTTTGAAGGCGAAGATAACATCGATGGCGGTCAGGGTAACGATACCCTCTTTGGCGGGGAAGGGAATGACACCCTCAAAGGCGGAGAAGGGAATGATACGATTTACGGTAACAAAGGCACCGGCCCAGGCGCGCGTGAACTCATGGTCAATGGTGACTTCGAACTGACCTACGGAAACAACACATCCAATCAATGGGGCCTGTTCAATGACCACCAGGTTACTGGCTGGTACACGCCAAATTCCAGCAAAATTGAATTGCAGCAGGGCGCATTTGGCGGCACACCGAAAAATGATGTCACCAATACGGTTCTGGAACTCGACAGCCACCGAAACACCTGGGTTCAACAGGATGTTAATGTCGAAGGGCTTGCTGCTGACGGTGATGTGGTGCTTGCTCTCTCTTTTGATTACGCAAACCGCTACCGTGGCTGGGATACGTCAACCGGCCAGTTCGAAGTGAACGTCTTGGATACTCAGGGTAATGTACTGTATTCCAAGTATTTTGCTAACACACAAGCGAACGATCACTACGAGTCGTTTTCTGCCGATGTAGTGTTACCGCAAGGGGTCGATTTCATCACTGTCCGGTTTGAAGCGGAAGGGCGCTCCGACAGCTATGGTGCGTTGATCGATAACGTGTCATTGAAACAGAAAGTGCTCGCGGAAGGTGACAACGACACCATTCTGGGTGGTAGCGGTGATGATACCATCTACGGTGAGCAGGGCGATGATTACATTGAAGGCAACGAAGGGGATGATACCCTGCGTGGTGGTGCCGGCAATGACACGATTTATGGTGGTGCAGGCAACGATGTGCTGCTGGGCAATGAAGGTGATGACATTCTTTATGGTGGTGATGGCGATGACATCCTGCGCGGCGGTAGCGGGAGTGATGCGTTGTATGGCGGTGCGGGTAATGATTATCTGCAAGCCGGCTACGATGATGACTACATTCTGGATGGTGGCTCTGGCCTAGATCTTTATCGCGGCAGTGAAGGGAACGACATCCTGCTTTTTGATCAGGAAGATTTTTCTGACGTCAATTTCCTGAAGGAAAATGGCAATATTTATCTGGGAGACCGTGGTTTTGACCAACTGATCGTCAACGGTGATGCGAATGTTGACTTGACCGGTAAATCATATGGTGTCACATCTGGACCAAAGCCTATCGCACAAGTGGAAGCGGTGATCGGTGATGAAGGAGACCAGACAGTCACTGCAAATGCGTTTGCCATCCGTGCGCAATCAGATCCTTACCAGTCAGCCTCTCTGACCGATCCGGGGGACTGGGATGGCTTTGTGGCATACCTTGGGGAAGGGGATGACACCTTCAATCTGGACGCCGGAGGCTGGAGCCACAATGCTGGTGCGGAGCCGACAGCGGAACTTTCTGCTGAGATGATTGCCTTTATGGGGTTGAATGTCCCTCAGGTTAACGCGCTGGAAGCCTATGTATTTGAAAGCTCATCGGGTTCGACTATTACGGTATGGACAGATGCTGAAAACATCACATTAAACGGTGATGATCTCTTCTAAACCGTTAGTATATAGTGCCTAGGAACCCGGCTTTACGCCGGGTTTTCTTTTGTTAGCTCATGCTTATGTCAGAGAATGTGTTGGCAAGAGCTCATACTGTTTCTCATTATGCTTATAACGATGGACTGAGTTTAGTCTGATCGTCAGCCTGCCTAATTGTTTCGATTTCCCACACCGTTAAAGTTTCTGTTAACTCACGTACTTTTTTAGCGATTTTGAACGCCGATGCCTTGTTCTTGAGGAGAGAACCTTGTCTTTGAGTGCATCCTTTGTTGCCGTTCGAACCAGAGAAAAGTGCGACAAGACAACATAAAAAAAGACAAGAAGAAGAGGATAAAGATATGGCTCAAATTAATGGTACTAGCGGTGTTGATACGTTGTATGGTGACATCGGGCAAAACAGTAATCTCCTGAACAACGGTGACTTTGAAGCATGGGGAAATGACACCTCAAACACCTGGGGATTGTTTAACGACAACCAGGTCGCGGGCTGGTATACGCCAGACAACATAAAAATTGAACTTCAGCAGGGTGATTTCGGCGGCACGCCGAGCAATTCTTCCTCAAATACGGTATTAGAGCTGGATTCTACCGGGAATACCTGGGTTCAGCAGGATGTGGATGTGACTGCGCTGACTGAAACGGATGATGCCACACTCAATCTTTCTTTTGATTACGCCAACCGTTATCGCGGGACAAACCACGCAACCAGCCAATTTGAAGTCAAAGTGCTCGATAACAATGGGAATGTGCTTTACAGCAAATACTTCGAAAATACCCAATCTAACGACAGCTATGTGAATGCTGATATTGACGTTACTGTTCCCGAAGGCACGACAGGCATTTCCTTACGCTTTGAAGCAAAAGGCGCATCTGACAGCTATGGCGCATTGATTGATAACGTTGTGCTCACTCAGTCTTCAGGGGCTGATGTGAATGACACCATCAATGGGTTTGAAGGCGATGATTTTATCGATGGTCTGACGGGTAACGACACGCTTTTCGGCGGCAATGGTAACGATGAGGTTTATGGCAGTGAAGGCAATGACGTTATTTATGGTAACGATGGCTTTGAGGTCAACGGGCCCAGAGAGTTGCTGGTAAACGGGGACTTTGAGGACTATGGCAATAACACCACCAACCACTGGAGCCCGTTGCATGATCATCAGGTAACAGGCTGGTACACACCCGATAACAGTATCATCGAGTTGCAGCAGGGAACATTTGGGGGCACGCCACAAAATGATGTCACCAATACGGTGCTTGAACTTGACAGCTACGCCAATAGCAGGGTACAGCAAGACGTTGACATGACAGGCCTTGCCGCCGATGGAGATACGGTATTGGCGTTATCATTTGATTATGCGAACCGTTACCGTGGATGGGATACATCAACCAGCCAGTTTGAAGTGAAAATCTTCGATCAGCAGGGTAACGTTATTTATTCCAAATACTTCAACAACACCCAGGCTAACGATCACTACGAATCGTTCACCACGGATGTTGTTATCCCACAGGGCAATGATTTTATCAGTATTCGCTTTGAGGGTGAGGGCAAGTCAGATTCTTACGGTGCGTTGATTGACAATGTTTCGCTTAAGCAAAAGCCTGACAGCGAAAGCGATGATGACATGCTATATGGCGGGGCCGGTGATGACACCATTTATGGTGAGCAGGGCGATGATTACATTGAAGGAAACGAAGGCAACGACACGATTCGTGGCGGTACCGGCAATGATACGATTTATGGCGGTGCCGGGAATGACGTGCTGTTGGGTAATGCAGGCGATGATATCCTTTATGGTGGTGAAGGGGATGACATTCTGCGCGGTGGTAGCGGGAGCGACTTATTGTATGGTGGGGCAGGGAATGATTATCTGCAAGCCGGCTACGATGATGATTACAGTCTGGATGGAGGCACCGGTCTAGACCTTTATCGCGGCAGCGAAGGGAACGACACCCTGTATTTTGATCAGGAAGACTTTTCAGACCTTAACTTTCTCAATGAACATGGCAACATCTATCTGGGTGATCGTGGATTTGACCAACTCATCGTAGACGGGGATACCAACGTTGACTTTACTGGAGCATCATACGGTTATACGTCGGGGCCAAAGTCCATCGCACAGGTAGAAGCGGTTGTGGGTGATGAAGGTGATCAAAGCGTGACGGCGAGTGCGTTTGCTATTCATGCTCAATCAGATCTTCCCCAGCCAACGACCTTCACTGATCCCGGTGAGTGGGACGGCTTTGTGGCATACCTGGGTGAGGGAGAAGACAGTTTCAACCTTGATGCGGTTGACTGGACCTATAATGCCTTTGCGGCACCCTCGGCCGAATTGTCTGCAGATATGATTGCATTTTTAGGGTTGAGTGGCAGCCAAGTGGGCGAGATGCAGGCCTATGTGTTTGATCATGCCGTTTACGATACCATCACCATTTGGACAGATGCGGAACATGTCTATCAGGACGGCGTCAGCCTGGTTTAACCGCCTTTGATAAAGTGGATCAGACTGACCAAGTGTCTGGCTTTCCGCAGAGAACTAGCGGTTATTCTGGATAAAGGGGGGCTGTCTCACGATTGCCCCTTCTTTGTTTTGCGTCTTGGTAAATAGGTATGTATAAATAAACAGTGCTTTCAATAAATATCGAGGACAAACATGGAACGTTGTAGCTGGGCCAATGTGAGTGAACGGGATCAGGCATACCACGATAAAGAGTGGGGCGTGCCAGTGCATGATGACCAACGGTTGTTTGAGATGTTGATTCTGGAAGGTGCTCAGGCAGGGTTAAGTTGGGCTACTATCCTCAAAAAACGTGAAGGTTACCGTGAGGCGTTTGACCATTTCCACATCGAAACGGTGGCGGCCTATGATGAAAACAAAATTGCAGCGCTTTTAGCAAACCCTGCCATTGTTCGCAATAAACTCAAGGTGAATGGCACAGTGATCAACGCCAATCTGGTGCTGAAAATCCAGAAAGAGTATGGCAGTTTCAATGAATATATCTGGCAGTTTGTGGATGGCAAACCCCGTATCAATCACTGGGAAACAATGGCAGATGTGCCGACATCAACCCCTGAGTCAGATGCTATGAGCAAGGCGCTGAAAAAGAAAGGCTTTAAGTTTGTGGGCTCTACGATTTGCTACGCGTATATGCAGGCGACCGGTATGGTTAACGATCACCTGACAAGCTGTTTTCGTTATGGCGTGGATGTGGGTGAATAACGTTAAATCAGCACAATGATGAGGAAAAAAGAGCCCGGCAACACGCCTTGAAAGGTGAGTTGCCGGGCATCAGAGGACGATTGGGGTTAGTAAGTTATACCTTATTTTTCAGTCGCTGTTGTTTGGGTCTCAGACACGCATGAAGCATAGGCTGGATCGCTAAGATAACCGATCATCCAAGAAGTCGCGTTTTTCATATTGACCAAATCGTAATAACCTTGATAAGGAACATAATCCTGGTGACCACTGGTCATAGTCCAGTATTCAAATGATGCAGGCCAGCCCAAGCCTTCACCAGTTTTCGAATCGCCATTTTCTCCATTCCATATACTGCCCCCCACTTTGCGATACAGGGACAGCATTTCTTGCATAGTAGCTCTGCGCCAGTCTGTGCGGCCAGCAAAATTTTTGCTGTTCAGGTCTTCACACCAGAACGCCCACTGTCCGGTTTTTTCTTCAACATCTATTACAAAAATATTACAAAAATTTATTGATGGGGAGGTGATGTTGTAATTGATTAATTTTTGGAGAGAAATGCGGTCGCCATAAAGACTGACGGAGGTTATCGACAAAACTCATCTTTTTGGTTTGCGCCATAGCGGTAATAAAAAGTCCCCCAGGTCAGATACCTGACGGACTTCATTAAAGGCCATGAGAGAGAGGAAAATTAGATAGCGTCCGCCACCTTGATAACAAGCTTACCGAAGTTTTTCCCTTCCAGCAGTCCCATAAAAGCTTCTGGGGCATTTTCCAGACCGTCAACGATTTGTTCTTTATACTGAATTTTTCCTTCAGAAATCCATTGGGACATATCCGCCGCAAATTCTTCGTAGCGGTGTCCGTAGTCATCAAAAATGATGAAACCTTGCATTCGGATGCGTTTAGTCAGCAGGGTGCTCATCAACAGTGGCATGCGATCGGGGCCTGCTGGCAGTTCAGTTGCATTGTACTGAGAGATCAATCCGCAGACAGGAATGCGAGCGCTGGTGTTGAGCAGGGGGAGTACTGCGTCAAATACCTTGCCGCCGACATTTTCGTAGTACACATCAATGCCTTTGTCACACGCTGCTGCCAGTTGCTTGGCAAAGTCGTCCGCCTTGTGGTCGATACAGATATCAAACCCTAAATTTTCCACTGCATGGCGGCATTTTTCTTCACCACCGGCAATACCCACCACTTTACACCCTTTCAGTTTGCCAATCTGACCAACTGTTGCACCCACCGGCCCGGTTGCAGCGGCAACAACCAGCGTTTCCCCTTCTTTTGGCTGACCGATATCGAGAAGTCCCATGTATGCAGTGAAACCTGGCATACCCAATACACCGAGCGCATAGGAAGGATTTTCCGGATTTTTACCCAGTTTCAATAAACCGTCACCGTTGGACACGGCGTAAGACTGCCAGCCTGTGTAGGCGAGAACCCACTCACCTTTTTCAAAATCAGGGTGGGTGGAGGCTTCTACCTGGCAGACGGTGCTGCCAACCATGATATCGTTAACGTCTACGGGATCCGCATAGGATTTGGCATCGCTCATACGGCCGCGCATGTAAGGGTCCAGTGAAAGATAAATCGTGCGGAGCAGCACTTCACCGTTTTTCAGGTCTGGAACGGGTTGAACTTCTAAGCGGAAGTTATCGGTAACAGGCGCCCCAACAGGGCGGGATGCAAGAACAATTCGGTTATTTTCCAGTGAAGCTGACATAATGATTTTCCTCAACTAGACCAGTCGTCTAGTGCTTGGGTAAAAAAATCCGCCACGATAGTTTGGCGGTTTTGTGCGGTGCCGATCACCGCGTTAGATTAGAACGGATGTTGGCCTGACAACAAATGCTGGGTGGTCTTCAGTGCCTGTTTCATCGGTTCAACATTCTGGTTAAGTTTGCTCATCAGGCTTGCACCAATCCACAGGTGATAAAGCTGGTTCGCGGTTTGATAGGCATCTTCAACCTTAACAGAGCCATCATCAATCCCGTTCTGAACACAGTCAGCGAGAATAGCAACAATACGGTTTGCGCCGTTGAGCAGCGATAAACGCATAGATTCGGACAGGTCAGAGACTTCCGCACTGAGTTTTACCACCAGACAGCGCTGGGTGGCACACATGCCATCGTCCATTTCAAGCCACTTCGCCCAATACCCCATCAGCTTGTCGTAGCCATTGGCGGTAGAGTCGCTGAAGTGGGCATCCATCTTTGCCCGGTATTGGGCAAAATATTCCTCAATCAAGGCTTCGCCGAACTGCTCTTTGGATTTGAAATAGTGGTAGAAGGAGCCTTTCGGCACCCCTGCATGGTTTAACAACTGTGCCAGACCAACGTTATAAAAGCCTTTTTCAACGATCAGTTCATAACCGACGTTGAGGATGTGTTGGCGTGTAGATTGAGTTTCTGTGTTCATGGTTTGGGATAATACATAAAATTAGACCAGTCGTCTAGTGAATGGTGAAAATGATAAAAACGGCTTAGGTTTTGGGGATGTGTTTTTGGGATGCGTTATTGATAACTTATTGAATAAAAACGTGAAAATGTGAAAAAGCCGGTGGTTACCGGCTCTCGTACGGGTAAGACAGGCGCACTACACCCTGAAAATTGGCCCTAAAGCTTGTGCCACCTCACCTTCTGATGCATCGCGGGACAGGGTGAAAGAGCGGTAGGTATCACCACGGCCAAATGCGCGGTCAATCTCTGCCAGACAGTGGATGACAGGGCCATCGAGAATGAAAGAAAGCTCGATTTCTGTCTTGTTGAACATGCTGCTGTTTTGGAATTCAAGCTCCTGATAGCAGCCAGACCTAGACACAAAGCCGTTACCACGCAGCTGGCCTTTCTCAACATCGGCTTTCATCATGGTGAAGCCTTCTCGCTCCAGCGCAGATAGCACCCGCTGAACAGCCGGTAACGGGCGCACTTCAAGGTAATCGCGATCGGTTGGGTCGATGGCAAAATCAATATCGAGGACAGTTTCAACCCAGACATGGCTTTGGTTAAAGCGCGCATTCACGGCGGTAACCGGGGTTTCGTCGTGCAGCTTCAGCTCGAACGGCACGTCTTTTTCTTCACCCGGTTGAATGGTGAAAGGGGTATTGGCCTGGATATGCCCAAGCACGAACGGTTGGTAACTGGCTCCTGAGTCGGTTTCCACTTTTACTTCGGTGCAGAGTTTCAGGGTGATGCAATCAATCTCTTGCTCAACATCACCGCCTTTGATGTGGACTGTGCCACGCAGTGTTTCGCCTTGGTAAACCGATGCATTGTGCAGGATGGTATCGACTTTTGCTGCGCCAATGCCGAAAGAGGCTTTCAGTTTCTTGAACATAGTAATCCCTGGTTGCTCAGATTTGTGTCTTGTTTACCGAACAATTGAAAGTGAAGCAAGTCTTGGCGCGGAGAAAGAAAAAGCCGGGGACAAATGCCCCGGCTTTACAAGGTATTAGGCCGCCAGTTGCGGTACGCCGCTGTGAAAACGGAACATATCATCAGGGGTTTGGATAAGCTCTGCTTCTTTCTCACCAATCGCTTTAACACGGTCGCTGATATCACCACCGGCAATGGCCGCTGCCAGCGTGAGGTAGTCCTGATAGTGGCGTGCTTCTGAGCGCAGCAGGGAGATGTAGAACTTGCGCAGCTCTTCATCAAGGTAAGGGGCCACTTTTGCAAAGCGCTCACACGAGCGGGCTTCAATGTAGGCACCGATGATCAACTTGTCGATCAGCATGGCGGGTTCGTGGGTGCGCACCACTGACATCAATCCGCGTGCGTAGCGGCCTGCATTCAACGGGCTGTATGGCATGTCGCGCTTTTCCATGATCTCGATAACCTGTTCAAAGTGATGGAACTCTTCTTTGATCAGTCGGACCATTTTGTCGATCAAATCCTGCCCATGTTCGAAACCTTCTTTCGGTTTTAGCGGGGCGCTCAGGCCGTTTTTGGTGGCATGGAAAATGCCCTCACGAATACCGCGATAGACGAAGTCCTCATAAGGTTTAGCCCATTCGAGCAGCAAGGCCCCGCTGGATGCATCAATGGCGTATTTGCGGATCAGCCACATCGCCGTTTGGCTGGCTTTTAACTCACAGTTGGCATGATCGCGCAAAAGAATAGTTTCGTTCTCTGGCTTAATCGCTTCATCAATCCACGCTTGTGGGGTTTCGCAATGCAGGAAACCGCGTACTGGTTCGAGTAAACGTTCTAATTCTGGGCTTAACGACATCGATTCTTTAGATCTTTTCTTCGTGTTTCGGGGATTGGCAAGTATACCGGGCATATCCAGCGAGAGAAACACTCCTGACATGATCTGTCAGTAGGTGTCAGTAATCTTTTCTCAACCCCACACCAAAGGAGAAAACGCCATGGAAAATGTGATTGAGATAGTGCAGTTCAAACTGAAAGAGGGAACTGATACAGCCCAGTTTTTGGCAGATTCGGAAGCGACCTTGTCGTTTATCACCAAGAGTGAAGGCTTTTTATACCGCTCTCTAAGTCTGAATGAAGAAACCTTGCAGTGGACTGACGTCACTTATTGGAAAACCATGGAAAATGCGAAGGCAGCATTCGATGATTTTATGAAGCATGAACAGGCACAACAAATGGTTTCTCACATCGAGGAGAATTCTGTTGTGATGTCTCACGGAGTCGTCAAAATGGATGCGATGAGTAAATGTACTTAAGCTGCTTAACTGGAAATCTCAATGAGTAAATCGGAGCGCTTGTTTGAGCTTCTCACATTACTGCGTAGTAAACGTTATGCGGTGACGGCAAAGGCATTAGCCGAGGAGCTAAATGTCAGCGAGCGCACGATTTACCGTGATATCCAGTCCCTGCAGCTTTCAGATGTGCCAATTGAAGGTGAAGCAGGGATTGGATATTTGCTCGGAAAAGGATCACACCTTCCACCTCTCATGTTTACCGAAGAAGAAATCATTGCGCTGGAGTTAGGGATGCAGATGGTGCGTGCCTGGTCAGATAAGCGTCTGGCCGCTGCGTCTGAGTCTGCATCGCATAAAATTCATTCTGTGTTGCTAGACAGTCTTAAGGCGAAAATTGAAGCACTCCCCCTTGCTGTGCCAGCGTTTCATGTTGAATCAGAATGTGCGGTCTGTGGCGAATTACTGCGTCAGGCAGCGACGGATAAGCGAAAGGTTTTCATCAACTACCAAACCGGCGAAGGCAAATATTCAGAGCGGATTATCCACCCTCTGGGGCAGGTCTACTGGGGGAAAGTCTGGACGCTGGTGGCCTGGTGTGAGCTACGAAAAGATTATCGAAGTTTCCGCGTTGACCGGATTGAACATATTGAAGTGCTCAACGAACATTTTGAAGCCAGTGACGTTAAATCTTTTCAGCACTATTTGTCGCTTTGCGAAGGATAAGCGGCGCGAGTGGTACTTGAACACCAACGATAAACAGACCTTGGTGGCATGTTTCGCACGGGTACTTTTTGGGCGCTTCGCGCGACGCGGTTGCTCACAAGCAGGAGCGAAGAACGACATAATGGCTGTTGCCGCTGGCAGCGAGGGCTTTCGCAGGTACGTAGAAGTGAAAAAGGGGGCTTTCCGGAGAAAGCCCCAACGTCACCTAACGGTGATTAATACAACTCAGTTTCCCCTTTCCGGTAAAGGCAGGTTGACCCACTCTTTGTAGAAGGTGTCGATATCCGGCTCAAAATCATGCAAAACGGGATACCAGGGGGTAGGTGCTTCGACATCGTGCATGATGCCGCAAGTAGGGCAGTAATATTCCCGGTACACTTGCCATTCTGTATCAGGGTGCATGTTTTCCGGATAGACCTCCAGCATGGCGGCTTTGGTGTCGCGTACGTAAATCACTGCGTTGAGTTTCCAGTTGTCGCGATAATCACCGAACTCGTAGCCGCATTCGCATTTGTTGACCCATTTTTTCGTGTCCGGCTGCTGGGTAATGTAAAGGTGGGGCCCCAGCGGTAGGACGATGCGATCCGGCCAGCTGACCTTGGCCTGTAATGCTTTCAGGTACTGCTCAAAGCGGGATGCGTCCTTTGGTATGGACAGCATACGCATCGTGGTTTTCCAATCCAGCTTACCATCGATCAGTTTGGTAATCTGCTCATCAGTATATTGTGACATCCTTTTTCTCCTGTCTGTTCAAGGCGGCATAGATAGCCCTATGCCGCGTCGATAGGGGATTACTCTTCGACCAGGGTGATGGTAGATACATCCGGCATACGTGACAGATCCATCCGGTAGTGTGAACCATAGGAAGGTACACCCAAATCCTCTTCTTTCAGCGTCCAGCTTTCTGGTAGCTCCCAGAATGTGCGGAAGTTGTTAAGGAACGTCTGTGACAGGCCAAAGCTGGTGGCGAACATGTGCTTCACCGGTAAGGAGGCTTTCTGTGCCAGGATCCGCTCCCTTTCCTTGGCTATCCAGTCACGGGTAGGAATGGCCCGGGCAAGACGGGCTTTTCGGATTTTCGCGCGGTTTTTAGCGGTTTCCGCTTCATCCACTGTCCAAAGATTGTTTTCATCCTGATGGATCACTGCACCGTACACGTTGCGGGCAAATTCCGGCAGCACGAACTTTTCATTGAGGTCATTAGCAATAGCAGGACAGTCCCTGTCGAGTGGGTCACCAAAGCCGGGGCCTCCACGTAAGTAGTTCAGATATAGATCGTGGTTGTCATAGCAGTCTTCGGTTGTCATGCATTGTTGGTCACGTTTGACCCGTGCTCCCGGTGAAAGGTGTTTTTCATAATCGGGCGCGGCAGGGTTGAGATCTGCACCGAGTGGTAAGGTATCACCTTGCGCGATGCGCTCTTTCAGGCCGGTCATATGCGCTTCAAAACGGTATCCTGTAGCAGGGGGGTAGCCACCCATCATGCCCCAGTCGCTGTTCATGTAACCGTTGCCCATGAAGAACATGGTCCAGTCATGCGCGTTCCATACCATCCGCAGCGATTCAAAGCCACAACCGCCACGGTATTTCCCGTATCCGCCGGAGTTACATTTCACGTTCCGTCCAAGATACAGAAGCGGCTCTGCCATCTCCCAAATCTCGACGTCCCCCATGTCGCCTTCAGGGTTCCAGATGGCAGCCGCATGGTTAAGCCCGTCTTTGACTGCACAGGCTCCGGTGCCGCAAGAGGACGCTTCAAAGCTGTTCACGGCGTGGATCTCGCCTTCCTGGTTGATCCCGCCACCCTGTAACCAGTTGGAGGTATTGGCATTACCGGCGTTCACTTCTTCCAGATAACCGCGGCTGAAGTAACTCTGTCCCAGCCCGCGCCACAGGGCGCTCCAGCCAGAGACAAGGAAGTGCCAGGCGTAAGCATGTCCGGTTCTGCGGTCATCCGGGTTCATCCATGCCCCTTTAGGCAACCGGAATTCGGTACCATAGTACGCACCGTCATTGATGCGTTGGGTCGGTACGAGGGTTTGTGTCATCATCACCCAGATTCCGCTGGTAAAGGCGACCTGGTGGGCGTTGTAGGAGTGCCAGCCCCAGCGGCTTGCTCCTTCAAAATCAAGCCGCCATGAACCGTCTCCCCGGATTGTCATTTCTACCGGTGAGTGCATGATGGTATCAAGTTTGGCAAAGGCTGACGGCGTCTGTACATCAGGGTGGGCGTAGGGCACGTCAACAAACGCCACTTTGCGATAAGTGCCGGGGAGCGTCATCGCTTTCACGCGGGTTTGCAGGCCACGGCGACCATCTTCAACCACTTCATAGGCAAATTTCTGGTACGCTTCAATTCCTTCTTCCCGGATTACTTCTTCCACCAGATCGCGGATCATATGGCATCCGGCAATGCGGGTTCGTTCATCAAGGATCCAGTATTTGGGCGTACGTACAGAACGTTGGGATTCGTGCAGCCAGTCTCGGAAGGGCTCGTCATTTGCACCGGTTTTGCGGCAGGTGATCATGTAACCATCCCCAAACCGCTGTACCTGACCTGTAGACATGGAGCCCGGGGTGACAGCGCCCGTGTCGATAACATGGGTAACGCCGCCCACCCAGCCAATTAATTTGCCTTCCCAGAAAATGGGGACAATGGTCGCGATGTCACAGGGATGCACATTACCGATGGCGCAGTCATTGTTAGTAAACATGTCCCCATCGTTGATGCCCGGATTCATTTCCCAATTGTTTTCAATCATGTATTTGATTGCCGCGCCCATGGTTCCCACGTGGATGATGATCCCGGTGGACGTGAGTACACAGTCACCGGCAGCGTTATACAAGGTAAAGCACAGTTCACCTTCTTGCTCCACGATAGGGCTGGCGGCGATTTTTTTTGCCGTTTCCCGGGCATGGACCAGACCGCCACGAATTTTGGAAAACATTTTCTCGTACCGGATGGGCTCGCTCTCGCGCAGGTCAAGGTGCTTCAGCCCGTTATAAAATCCGGTGGACGTTGTTTTGGCCATGACTTTGTCACGGAAGGTTTTCAGTGACTCTCCCGTACCGAGCAGATCGGCATGGGGACGTACTTGTGTGATGTCATCCATGGTTCAGTCCTCCTTCAGAGACTTGAGATGGAACAGGCGGTGTTTATCGAGGTAAGTTTCAAATCCGTCCGGTACAACAAAGGTGGTGGCGTCAGATTCGATGATGGCAGGACCTGTGATGCGGTTACCGGGTTTGAGCAGTTCCATTTGGAACAGTTCTGCGTCCAGCCACTGTTTGTGGCGGTAGAAGGGACGGTGGCCCAACCGGGCGTTATCCGGTGGGATGGGACCCTCTTCTTTGTCTTCCGGCAGTGAAGGTTTCACGGTGGCAACCAGGCCGTGCATAATGGCGCCCGTGACCGAGAAACCGAGTTCCGGCGAACGGGCAGCACTGGCATAGACCCGGGAGTAAGTATCTTCAAAGGTGTCAACCAGCTTGTCCCAGTCGTCGGCGGTGGTTGCGCTGTTGATAGGAGAGTGGATCTCAAGGTCATTCAGCTGGCCCATGTACTGCATTCGGAAACCGGGACGGAGGATGACATCTTCAGGCTTGAAGCCATTGATGACGAACTCTTCGATAACTTTCGCTGCCAGCTCGTTCCATGCAGATTGCATAATGTTAGCGGCGGCGATTTTATCTTTTTCCGGTGCAACCTGTGGAACGGCGATATCAACGCTCTTGTCGTAACGGTATTCAAAATCGGCGCAGGCACAGCCAAAGGCTGAAAAACCAGCCGCCCATGCGGGAACAATGATGTCTTTAAAACCCAGCCCTTCGGTATACCCATAGGTATGTACCGGACCGGCACCACCGTAGGAAAAACAGACGTATTCTGTGGGGCTGTATCCCTTGGCACCGATATTGGCGCGAAGGTATTCGCGAAGCTGCAAATCGAGTAATTCGATGACGCCGGACGCTGCCTCTTCCACACTAAGACCCATGGGATCGGCAATCTGTACTTTGATGTGTTCCCGGGCCCGTTCGACATCCAGCTTGATCGCGCCTCCGAGAAAGTTCTCTGGATTCAGATAACCAAGCACAACATGGCAATCAGTCACGGAAACGGTGTCCAGCCCACTGTCTTTCCAGCAGGTTCCTACCCGATAGCCAGCGCTGTCAGGGCCAAGGGTAATGGCGTTGCTGTAGGGATCAATACGCACGAAACTGCCGGCACCCGCACCGACAGAGTCCATTACAACCAATGGCAGGGAAAGCACCAATCTTGCCATATCAGGGTCGGCGGCGATGGCAAAATTTCCTTTGGTGATCAATGCCATGTCAAAGCTGGTTCCGCCAATGTCTGAGCAGGCAATGTTGTCATAGCCCAACATTTTACCGAGCAATTTTGAGCCGATGACGCCCCCAATGGGGCCAGATACGATGGAACGCGCCAACTCCTTGGCTTTCCAGGAAATTGTCCCTCCATGGGTCGCCATGACCCGCAAGTCAAAATGGGCGCCATGTTTCTGGAACCTGTCGCTGACTTTTTTCAGGGTCTGTCGTGAAGGCTCGGCCGCATAGGCTTCCAAAACAGTGGTGTTCATCCTGTGGCTTTCTTTGCGAGAGGGGTAGTAGTCCACTGAAGCAAACACGGGAATATCTACGCCCATGTCCTTGAGTTTTTCTTTGCAGATATCACGCGCATTTTTTTCACTCTGCGGGTTTTTATGTGATTGCAACAGACAAATCACGATGGCATCGGAACCGGCTTTGACCAGTGCCTCTGTTGCATCAGCGACTTCCTGTTCACGCAAGGGAATGACGATATTGCCTTGCACGTCAGTCCGTTCAGTGACACCACGGATACGTGAGAGAGGCACCAGTGGCGGATCATATTTGTGGGTATTCAGGTGGATACGATCTTCAAGGGCGTAACCAAGGTAACTTTGGATAGCCCGTCCCATCGAGTGGGTCTGCTCAAAGCCTTTGTTGCAGATAAGACAAACATCTAACCCTTTGCGCTGCACGACCCGGTTTAACATCGCAGTACCGGAATAGACCCCGGTAACCAGCTCTGGATAGACATCGTCTACAGTGCGTTTCCAGTGGGCAAGTGCATCTTCGGATGAGTTGTAAATTGCCAGCGATTCGTCGTCGGGATTGCTTTGCGCCTTACCGACAACAAAGCGTCCGTCTGAGCGGACGAAAAAGGTATCGGTCATGGTGCCACCGGCATCAATGCCCAGTACTTTGACCGCGCCGTCTTGCTGTTGCATGTCGCTCTCCTTTTCCCCCTTTTGGGGATGTGTTGTCCATTGATTGGAGGGCGGAATCACGGCATGAATCCGTGGTGCGCCACCCCGATGCTTTACAGCAAGGGACATGCCAGTGAAAGGAGAATGAATTTATTTCTTTCTAATCAGCTTGTTGTGCTTTTTGGAGGGGGAGGTGGTAGCCCGGAAGTGTCCGAATGGCGAACGGTGATTCGGCCGTATACCGTTCTGATTCTGGACGTGGGGTCAGTGTCTTTTTCGTCTCAATGGCTTGCACGGATAGCGTTGACTTCCTGGTTAAGGCCATATTTTTTCAGCTTGAGGTATAGCGTGCTTTTCGCAATGCCAAGCTTTTGGGCCACCAGTGTTAAGTTGCCTTCACACTGGTGCAGGGTGGTGCGGATCTGGTGGCTTTCCACCTGCTCCAGCGGTGAGCGCCCGGAGAGGCCTGATTCGTTGACGGAGCTGCATGTGCAGAATGGGTTAGCGATCTCTGGGGGTAAGTCTTCAACAGACAACGTATCGCTGGTGGACATAAGCAACATGGATTCAATGATATTTCGCAGTTCCCTGACATTCCCGGGCCAGCTGTATGCTTCCAGCATAGAGCGTGCTTCAGCAGACAGGCTTTGTAATGGTAACTCATGATGTTGACAGAGGTGCTGGATCAGCCAGTCAGTGAGTAATGGAATGTCGCCACTGCGATCCCGCAGCGGTGGAATACGGATGCTGGTGACGGCGATACGGTAAAACAAATCCATCCGGAACACCCCTTCATCGACAGACACTCTCAGATCGCGGTTTGTGGCTGCAATCAGCCGAAACCGGACACGCCTGGGCGTGTTTTCGCCTAGACGGTATATTTCACCGGACTCGAGAACGCGAAGCAAATGGGGCTGGATATCCATTGGCATTTCCCCGATTTCATCGAGAAACAGGGTGCCCCCGTCTGCCGCTTCGATTTTCCCTGCCAGTCCACCTTTACGGGCGCCCGTAAACGCGCCGTCTGCGTAACCAAACAGTTCACTGCTCAGCAGATCTTTAGACAAGCCTCCGCAGTTAAGTACAACGAATGGCTCTTTTTCATCCTGACTGGCTTGATGTATCCCTTTGGCAAATAATTCCTTACCCACCCCCGTTTCACCCAAAAGGAGAACTGGAACACGTGCTTTCGCTAACTGGCGTGCCTTGGTCAATGCTTCGACAAGCTGTGGAGATTGTCCTACGATGCCATTCAAGCTTGCGGCAACACGGTTTTTGCCCGTTTTGGATTTGGTTCTGAAACTGGTTAAGCGAGGAATAGGAATGTGGACAATACTGCCAATGATATGACCGTTATTTACAACGGCTTCTACCCACTCCGGGCGTAACCAGTCTGGACAGGCCGGACGCTCATGTTCTGGGATATCGAGGTTGAGGGCATTAATACGGACTGGTGAGTTCAGTGACTTGAACCCCGCCCCGACCAGCACAGGCGTGGCACGTCCGTCAGCTTTGACCAAATATCCGCGTCGGTCAAATAACAGGTAACCATTGCCGTTTTTTGTTACCAGCCTGTTGATGCCACTTTCCACCAAATGGTAACGATGCTCCATTTCTTGACGGGATAGCCGGCTTTCAATGCGGGCTGCTGTTGTCATGGCCAGGGCGAGGCTGTGCCGACTGTAGTTTTGGCTCAAGCCAGAAACGTCAATAACGCCCAGAATTGCCTTGTCTATTGGGTCGCGGATCACCGTGGCAGAACATGTCCATCGCTGAATACCTTCGCAAAAATGCTCTGCGGCATGGATTTGGACTGGCTGCCCGGTCTGGAGTGCAGTGCCAATCGCATTGGTGCCCATATCCGATTCCGACCACCGTCCACCGGGCACCAGCCGTGTCGCTTGCAGCGGATCCCGTACTCTGGCACTGGCATCCCCTTCCACATCGAGAATGGTGCCGTTGGGATCGGTCAATATCATCACCGTTCCTGTGGGGGATAAGATGTCATGGGATTGTGCCATGCATGGCGTGCTGGCATCGATCAGGCGGGCATGACGGTGGCGAAGCTCGGCAAGCCCATCGCTGTTCAAGGTGAGACTGGCTTTAGCGCGCATTGGATCGACATGGTCGATCTGACAGCGAAGCCAAGATTGGTGAATCAGATGGCGAAGGTTTGGTGTCTGAAGCGAGGAGGCTTCAAGTGAAGGCATGGCATCATTGATGAATGCTTCCCAGCTGGCTTTCACTCCCGCATTTTCTTCTGGAACTGAATATCTGTCATCCTTGTTCGTTTTTGACACTGTATTGTCTCCATATGGCACACTGCGATCACTACGTTGTTGCCTACATCTTGAAGAATATGTGTACTCCGCCTGTTGCGCCAATTTTGGGCAGGCATTGTTCTCCTTGATATCCGACCTGTCTTTTGCCCTCTTGTGATATGAACCGATTGCTGATGTCAACAGAGCAAATTCTGTTCCTGTTACTGGTTTTCACAACCTATTGAAAAAATAAATTTTTCATTCTGGGGGAGGTATTTTCTCGTGTTTGGTTTTCGGTCACCGTCCGATATTCATCCGCGCGGCGATGTGTCTGAGCCTTGATAGGTTGTTGCCAGTAACACACGTGTTCTATCGTTTACGAGGCACATGAAAAGAGTCCTGACATGTTTTATTCAAGATAACGGTGCGCAAAAGATGGTGTCTCATATTGATGGCGCTACACGTGTTATGGCGTATGAGCGCATCAAAATGAATGCAATGGGCGCGTGTATCGCATCGGCTTAACGATTGAAGAAGAGATGAGTAAATCGAAGCGCACGATTTACCGTGACATTGGTTACTGCCAGTCAGCGTAACTGACTGGCATTAGGTTATTAAAAGCCCACTTTTCGTATTTCAATGTTCGCTTTATTACGCCAGAACGTCAGTCGCTACTTTATAACTTGGGTCTTCAATGTGGTTGATTTCAACCAGGCTGCCTGCTTTTGTCAGCAAGGCCAGACAGTCTTGTGACAGGTGACGGAGATGCAAGGTTTTTCCTGCTTTGTTGTAGCGCTCGGCAAGTGTTTCAATCGCCTCAATCGCAGAGTGGTCAGCCACGCGTGACTTACCGAAATCAACAATCACATCTTGTGGGTCATTCGCAGCATCAAACAGTTCAAGGAAGTTAGCGACAGAACCAAAAAACAGGGGACCATTCACTTCATACACTTTCGAACCATGTTCATTGATGTGGCTGGCCGCATAAATGTGTTTTGCGTGCTCCCAGGCAAACATCAGGGCAGACACAATCACACCGACAGTAACTGCAATCGCCAGGTCTGTCATCACAGTGACGACGGTAACAAGCACAATAACGAAAAAGTCACGTTTCGGTACGCGTCTTGCCAACTTGAACGTTGCCCATTCAAATGTACCTATGACCACCATAAACATCACACCAACCAAGGCTGCCAGTGGGATCATTTCAATCAATGATGAAGTGAACAGAATAAAGCAGAGCAGGGCAAGTGCAGCTACGATGCCTGACAAGCGGCCACGGCCACCGGAATTTACGTTGATCATGGACTGTCCAATCATCGCACAGCCCCCCATAGCGCCAAATACGGAGCATGTCATGTTTGCTACACCCTGACCGACGCATTCACGGTTACCGCGCCCACGCGTGCCGGTCATTTCATCGACCACTGTTAGGGTCAGCAACGATTCAATCAAGCCCACAGCCGCAAGGATCAGCGAATAAGGAAGAATGATGTACAAGGTTTCAAGATTGAAAGGCACAGAAGGAATGGCAAAGGTGGGCAATGAGCCTGCCAGTGTGGCGTTTTCGTTACCACTCATCGAGCGCAGGAAATCAACAACTGTGCGGGTGTCCAAATCCAGAAGTACCACCGCTGCTGTGACCGAAACAATCGCCACCAGTGAAGAGGGAACTGCCGTGGTCAGTTTAGGCAGAAAGTGGATGATAGCCATGGTAATGGCGACCAGACCAAGCATTAGGTAAAGCTGTTCGCCTTGAAGCCAGGTCATTTCGCCGTTCAGTCCTGGTACCTGGAACTGGCCAAGCTGTGCCAGAAAAATAACGATAGCCAAGCCGTTAACAAAACCAATCATGACAGGGTGCGGCACCATACGGATGAATTTACCCAGTTTGAACACACCCGCGAGAATTTGAAATGCGCCAGCCAGCATGACCGCTGCAAAAAGGTATTGGATGCCGTGTTCTGCAACCAGACTGACCATAACGACAGCCATGGCACCGGTTGCACCGGAAATCATGCCGGGACGACCACCCAGTATTGATGTGAGCAGACCCATGATAAAGGCGGCATAAAGGCCGACCATAGGGTCAACGCCTGCTACAAAGGCGAATGCGACAGCTTCAGGGACCAAAGCCAGTGCAACGGTTAGCCCAGAGAGGATATCGTTTTTCGCGGAATGACGAGGAAATTTGGGGAATTCAAACATTGTTTAAGGGTACTTCTTCAAGGTGATTGTATTTGGCTTTTCGACAAAGGTTGGGATACTACCGAAAAGTGTGATTTTGTTCAATGTTGGTAACATTTTTGTGAAAAAGTAATGCGGTTGCTTTGCTTATTGAACAAGGCGTTATACCTGTCAGCCAACAACCGTTAAGATAAAAAAGGCCACGCAGTGCGTGCAATGCTGATCAGTTAAGGATCGGTTGACCGATCCTTCTGATGAGTCAGAATCTGAAATCATTCATTGATTTCAGATTTTTTATGCCTATTACCTCATATCTAAGTGATTTTCTCGAAGAATCACCCGTTGATGTTTCCCAACTCACGACGTTTGCTGAGCATGTCCCTTCAGAATGGGTTGCTGCAGCCGCATCCCTCTCTACTCAAGCCACCATCAGGCGTAGAAGATTACCCAGCGATATGGTCCTGTGGTTAATCGTGGGGATGGCATTCTTCAGAAATGAACCGATTGCTGAGGTAGCCCGTCGGATGAACATCTGTGCTGAAGGGCTTGCTGACGAAGCGCTTCTCGCCAAAAGTGCGCTGACTCAGGCTCGTCAACGACTCGGCTCTGAAGCACCTAAATGGTTGTTTAAAAAGTGTAGTGAGGGATGGGGCAAAGAAAGATACCCAGAGGATGATTGGCATGGCCTCCAGGTTTTTGCTGTTGATGGTGCATTATTCAGAACGGCAGACACTCCAGAGCTTCGCGAACACTTCGGCTCTGGGAACACCTCGGGTAAACGTCAAACACCCTACCCAGTTCTCCGACTTGTTACCATGATGAATGTGCGTTCTCATATCATCATTGATGCGGATATCAGTCCCTACCGTCGAGGTGAAATCCCCCTCGCTCAGCCCTTCATTAGTTCGCTTCCTGATAACTCGGTAACGCTGTTGGATAAAGGGTTCTATGGCGCAGATTTGTTGCTGAGCCTATCGGCTAGCGGTGTAAACCGTCACTGGCTCATTCCGGCTCGAAAGGGATTGGTGTACACGATTCTCGATGAGGAAGAAACCAATGACAATCTTATCGAAATGAAAGTCTCCCCTCAGGCCAGAAAAAAGAATCCGAGTCTACCTGAGAAGTGGCAAGTCAGGGCGGTGACTTATGAAGTGGATGGAAAAGAGAAGACCGTGTTTACTTCACTGCCACGAGAGAAGTACAGCGCTGAGCAAGTGGCCACGCTCTATCATGAGCGGTGGGAGATAGAGTTGGGATATCGAGACATCAAAAGCTCTATGCAGCACAATGCCATGACGTTGAGAAGTAAGACAGTCGAGCTTGTTTATCAGGAGTTATGGGGACTGCTTCTTGGATACAACCTGGTGAGACGAGAGGCCAGCCAAGCCGCGGTAGCTCATGGTCGTGCACCAAATGAAATAAGCTTCAAATACGCTTGCCAGTATATTGCGAGTCAACTAAGGATAATGAGCAAAGCTTTATCTCCGGGCAATACGCCTAAGAGGCTTAAGGCATTGAGAGGAGACTTATCTGTCCTGTTCATAGAAAAACGCCCCAGACCATCAAGACCTAGGGCAGTTAAAATGTCAAAGACCCGTTATCCGATTAATCGCAAAGCGGCTCCGCTTAAGTGAACTGCATTGCACGCAGTGCGTGGCCCTGTATCGCAGTTGTTTTCTATTATTGGAAGTCAGGTTTTGTCGCTGGCGCTGCCGCGCTGCTGGTGGCCGTTTGACTGCCTGCCTGACGGGGTTGTTCAAGCTCATTGCGGAATGCTGCGATAGCAACCTGAATAGCGGTTTCATTGTTTTCCGGTGCAGGTGCTTTCGTCATCGGTGATGTCGCACGCCCCATGCGAATGGCTGGTTTAACGGGCTTTTCAGCTTCAACCGCCAGAATTTCGCTTGCTTCCATCACTTGCTTCACATCAGACGCTTGTGATTCAGACGCAGCAGGCGCTGTGTCAACAACCGGTGTTTCAACCACTGACGTTGCTTCCGCTTCGCTCACTTTTCCAGTCATGAGCAATTCTTCACTCAGAGCTTCATCTTCCGCTTTGGCTTTTTCTTCCAGTACAGACGATGTAGAGCGACGGATAATCACTTTCCCCATTGCCATTTCCGGGAAGGCCACACCGCCATGAACCGGTTTTTTAGGAGCCTCTTGTTCAGATTTAGCGTCGGTTTTCGTTGTATCCGTTTCTATGTCAGCAACAATTGGCGCTTTAAGTGCTGCTTTTGAAGGCCACACTTTCCCCATTGCCATTTCCGGAGAGGCAACGCCAGACTTCAATACCACCTTGTTACGTTTCTCGACAAAAGAAACCGCGGTTTCCATCATATCCAGCTGGTCAAGCCCTTGTTCTGCGTCTGTGCTGTCATCACGGTTGTTGCGACGACGGCGCTGGCCACTGGCGCGAAGATGTCGGGGAGATCGGCGGTTACGGCGCTTCTCTTCGCGTTGTTCTCCATTGTCAGCCGATTCAGCCACATCCATTTCACCCGCGTGGGATTCTGCTTTCGCTTCTTCCGCGACGGCTTTACCGACTTCCAGCAGTGGGTGGGCTGTTGTGGTGACGACTTCTGTTTCTTCCACAGCATCAGCAATACGCACTTTCTTGCTCAGCTTACGGCGTTGACGGCGCTGTTTGACTTTCTCCGTCTTTTCCGCTTTTTCTTGCTTCTCTGCCTGTGATTCATCTTTCACTGGCTTAGCGGTTTTTGTTTGCTTGCGCTGCTCGGCTTTCTCTGTTTTTTCTACAGGCTTACGGCTTGACTTCTTCGCAGCTTTCTCTTGGCGTTCAGTGTTTTCTGGACGCTCTTTGCGACGCGCTTTCTTCTCGCCATATTGTTCAGCATTTTTGCTGCTTTCTTCACGCTGACCATTGTTGTTGCGTGATCCACGGCGGGTACGGTCTTGTGAACGTTTGCTGTCACGACGGTTGCGGTTATCACGCTTCGACGCAGATTCTTCTTGCTCTTCCTTCCCATCTTGTTTGCCACCGGAAAACAGGCCAGAAATGAAAGAGGTCAGACGGGAGAACAACCCCGGTTTTGCTTCCTCTTTTACTGCCGCAGGTTTTGCAACAGGCGCAGGAGAAGCAGGGGCAGTAAAGCCTTGTAGTGCAGGCTCTTCACGTTTCTTCACAACACGTTCTGTCGGTGCGTCGTCTTTTGCGTCGTTTTCACGCATTGCTTCCAGATGTTCTGGCAGACGGTAAGACAGGGAAGAAATTTCATCGCCACCGCGGATACGAACCACTTCAAAGTGTGGCGTTTCCATGTTGGCGTTTGGCACCACAATCACACGTACATTGTGGTATTTCTCAACGTGCTGTACAGAGCGGCGTTTTTCGTTGAGCAGGTAAGAGGCAACAGGAACAGGCACCACAGCCATCACCTGAGCGGTGTTCTCTTTCAGTGCTTCTTCTTCTATCAGGCGAAGAATAGACAGGGACAGGGATTCGTTGTCACGAATCACACCGGTACCGGTACAGCGTGGACAGATGTGGTGACTTGCTTCTGCCAGGGAAGGGCTCAGGCGCTGACGCGACATTTCCAGCAGACCAAAGCGTGAAATACGGCCAATTTGAACGCGAGCACGGTCCATGCGGACAGCTTCACGCAGACGGTTTTCCACTTCGCGTTGATGGCGAACCGGGGTCATATCAATGAAGTCGATAACAACCAGGCCACCGAGGTCACGCAGGCGCAACTGACGTGCAATCTCGTCTGCGGCTTCCAGGTTGGTTTGTAGCGCCGTTTCTTCGATATCAGACCCCTTGGTTGCGCGGGCGGAGTTGATGTCGATAGAGGTCAACGCTTCCGTTGGGTCAATAACAATCGAACCACCGGAAGGCAGGCGTACTTCACGCTGGAATGCCGATTCAATCTGGCTTTCGATTTGGTAGTGGCTGAACAGTGGTACTTCGCCTTCATAGCGTTTCACGCGGCTCAGGAAGTCAGGACGGGTTGCCTGGATACGTTCACGCGCCTGATTGTAAACTTTCTCGCTATCGATCAGCACTTCGCCGATGTCACGGCGCAGATAATCGCGGAATGCACGTGCGATCACATCACTTTCCTGATAGATCAGGAAGGGCGCGGTTTTAGATTCGGCAGCACCTTGGATGCGTTCCCAGTTGTTCAGCAGGTAGTTTAAATCCCATTCGAGCTCTTCAGCCGATTTGCCTACACCCGCTGTGCGCACGATAAGGCCCATACCCTGAGGTAGAGTCAGGCCAGACATTGCTTCTTTCAGCTGGCTGCGCTCTTCACCTTCGATACGGCGGGAAATGCCACCAGCGCGAGGGTTGTTTGGCATTAAAACCAGATAACTGCCGGCGAGCGAGATGAAGGTGGTTAAGGCAGCGCCTTTGTTACCACGTTCTTCTTTATCAACCTGAACAATCACTTCCTGGCCTTCTTTTAACACCTCTTTGATGTTTGGACGACCTTGGTAGCTGTAATTGTCAGGAAAGTATTCGCGGGCAATTTCTTTAAGAGGAAGGAATCCGTGACGCTCTGAGCCATAGTCTACGAATGCGGCTTCCAGACTGGGTTCAATGCGGGTAATACGGCCTTTGTAGATGTTTGCTTTTTTCGATTCATGGCCAGGGCTTTCGATATCCAGATCGTATAAGCGCTGACCGTCAACCAATGCGACGCGCAACTCTTCCTTTTGAGTTGCGTTAATCAACATTCTTTTCATATCAAATTGTTCTCGATTATTTGTTGTTATTAGTTGTTGGAAACGAGAGAAAGAACGCAATGCTGCCAGGTCCCAAGTCTGACGTTAATGCAGCCTCACGGCTGGGAAATCAGGGACGCTCCAGGGCACTACCTATCTACCCACTGATACGGAAATAGTGTATTCACTCCGATTTATTCAGTCGGCTATTCGCCACAAATGGCGACAGTCTCTTTGACACTGGTTATTTATCCCGTCGTGCCAACAATCTAACGGGTGCTTTATTCTTCATGTCTTACGCCGAGTGCGGCATGATTAGGACACCCTTACTTACCAACGAATCAGATACTACTTAGACATAGTGCTTGTGGCAGTTAGGGGTCTGAGATAAAGCGGTAAAGATTTACTCTATTTGTCGACATTTTAGTCGTAATGAGCAAAAAAGCTTCACACTTTTCTGCTTTACGGCGCAACTATAGCAGGGACACTTTTTTGCAGCAAACTACTTTGATGCAATGTAGAATCTACGGCCTATGAATACTGAAAAACCTAAAGTGCAATTCATCGACATTTCAGATGACATTGCGGGCCAACGGATCGATAACTTTCTCCGAAATAGGCTCAAAAACGTACCTAAAAGTATGATTTATCGCGTTCTCCGCAAAGGAGAAGTGCGAGTTAATAAAAAACGCATAAAACCTGAATATAAGCTTCAGGCTGGGGATGTTATCCGCGTGCCGCCTATCAAGATCCCAGAGACGGCGCAGGCTGAGGCACCCAGCACCAAACTTAATCGGGTAGCTGAGCTGGAAAAATGTGTGATTTATGAAGATGATCACATGTTGGTGCTCAATAAACCGTCAGGGACAGCGGTTCACGGTGGCAGCGGTTTGCACTTTGGTGCGATTGAAGCAATGCGGTCTCTTAGACCAGATGCCCGCTTTTTGGAACTGGTGCACCGCATTGACCGTGATACATCCGGTATCTTGTTGATTGCCAAAAAGCGTTCAGCACTTCGTCATTTGCAGGCGCAGTTTCGTGAGAAAACGGTGCAGAAGTACTACTTTGCGCTGACGATGGGGAACTGGAAGCCTTCGATGAAGAAGGTGACGGCACCACTTTTGAAAAATGAAGTCAACAGTATTGTGCGTGTGAACCCTGATGGTAAACCCTCAGAGACCCGCTTTAAGGTGTTGGAGCAGTTTGATCAGGCCACCTTGGTGCAAGCCAGTCCAATTACGGGGCGTACTCATCAAATCCGCGTACATGCACAGTATGTGGGTCATCCTCTCGCGTGGGATGATCGCTATGGCGATCCGCGCTTTGATGCCTACACCAAAAAGTTCGGTTTGAACCGTTTGTTCCTTCATGCTGCCAACATCAAGTTTACCCACCCGGGCTCCGGGGAAATGATGGATATCTCTGCACCGATGGACAAGCAACTGGAAAAAACGCTGGAAGGGTTAAGGAAAGCGTCACGCGTTAACTGATCACAAGCGGGTAGTATCTGCTTGCGATCCATAAGATTTATTACCCTTAAGAAAAGGGGCTGTGCCCCTTTTCAAAGCACGTCTACCCCTTCAGCGTTAAGCATTTCGCACAAACGAATCAGGGGCAATCCAACTAATGTATTCGGATCCCGGCCTTCCAGTCTGTCAAACAGCGCAATGCCCAGACTCTCGCATTTAAAGCTGCCTGCACAATCGAGCGGCTTTTCCCTTTCCACATAGCGACGAATTTCTCCTTCGCTTAGGTTACGGAAATGAACATGAAAGGGCTCTACGTCCGTTTGGGCTGTGCCTGTTTTCGCATTGAGTAGGGTAAGACCTGTATAAAAGGTAACGTGTTTCCCGCTGGCTGCATTGAGCTGCGCGATTGCTTTTTCTTCTGTATGAGGTTTACCCAGGATCTTTCCGTTGATCACACAAACCTGATCGGATCCTATGATCAACGCCTCGGAATAAATGTCTTGACAGGCCTTTGCTTTTTCCAGAGAAAGACGTTTCACCAAATCTGTGGGAGTTTCATTTTCCTTCGCAGATTCATCGATATCCGGTGAGTGGGGCAAAAAGGGGAGGCCAAGTTTTTGCAGAAGTTGCTGTCGATACCAGGATCCAGACGCCAGCACAATTGTTTGTTTATTCATCTAACGATGATCCTTTACCTGAATATTCGTATACGTGAGTTAGTGTAATGTTTTAAACTTGCGTAGGCGAGTGGGCATCTGGTGTGCGTTGGCAGTTGTCGCCCATTCAAAGATCAATTGTGCTAAGTGCCTGTTGTTCAGAAAGCAACCTTGTTTTTATTTCTCAGGGCGTTTGAAGCGCTGAATAGAAGTAAAGGCATAAATTTCTTTGACTCAGGCTACATAGGAGGCTAGAATTCGCGCCCTATGCAAAAGGTAAAGCTACCACTAACGGTTGACCCGTTTAGAAGTGCGCAAAAGCGGCTTGATTACGATGGCATCATCACTGTTAAGCAACTGGCGCGTATTGCTGAAGCAACTGAAGGTGTAATCAGTGATGCCGAAGTGAAGCTTTCGTTTGACATTGATGCTCAAGGGCTGAAGATTGTACGCGGTAACGCCAAGGTCGACGTCAATTTAGAGTGTCAGCGTTGTTGGAAAACCTTCCCGCATCATTGTGAAGTCGAATTTATTTACAGCCCGGTTTTCAATGAAGATCAGGTTGGCAATTTACCGGATGCTTATGAGCCGGCATTAGTCGACGAAAATGGTGAGATTGACTTGCTTCAACTTATCGAAGATGAGTTGATTGTGGCTTTGCCACAGGTTGCCATGCATGACGAAGAAGATTGCGAAGTTGATTCTGAGAGCATGGTATTTGGGGAAATCCCGCTTGCTGATGAGCGTCCGAATCCATTTGCCGTTTTGAAAAATTTAAAGCAAAGTAACGAGGAGTAGGGTCAATGGCCGTACAACAGAACCGTAAAACCCGTTCTAAGCGTGGTATGCGTCGTTCACACGATGCGCTGGGCACTGCAGCACTGTCTGTAGATGCAACTTCTGGTGAAACTCACCTGCGTCACAACGTGACTGCTGACGGTTTCTACCGTGGCCGTAAGGTAATCAACAAGTAAGGTTGAGCCTTGACAGGTCTAACCATTGCACTTGATGCGATGGGCGGGGATTTCGGTCCTCAAGTAACAGTGCCTGCCTCCGTGCAGGCATTGTTGCATTTCCCCTCGTTAAAAGTGGTACTCGTCGGTGATCAATCTGAGATCACCCGCCAGCTTGTATCGCTGGGGCAAAAAGAAAATCCCCGCATATCGATTGTTCATGCGGAATCTTTGATCGCCAATGACACAAGACCCTCACAAGCACTGAGATCGAGTAAAGGGACATCCATGCGTATTGCCCTTGAACTGGTTGCAGACGGTCAGGCTGATGCCTGTGTCAGTGCCGGAAATACCGGTGCATTGATGGCGCTTTCCCGTTCGCTGTTGAAGCTTCTTCCTGGCATAGACCGTCCCGCATTGATCTCAGAACTGCCCACCGTTGGTGATCAGCAGAGTTGGTTACTGGATTTGGGCGCCAATGTTTCTGTGGATGCAGACACCCTGTTTCAATTTGCAGTAATGGGCTCTGTGCTGGCAGAAGAGCAGTTGGGCTATAAGCCTTCAGTGGGCTTGCTGAATATCGGTGAAGAAGAGATCAAAGGTAATGACTTGGTTAAGCGTTGTTCAGAGATGCTGCAACAGTGCTCAGCGGTCAATTACATTGGTTATGTAGAGGGTGACCAGCTTTATACCGGTAAAGCTGATGTCATTGTCTGTGACGGATTTGTCGGTAATGTGAGCCTTAAAACCAGTGAAGGTGTCGCCAGGCTGTTTTTAGAGAGCCTGAAGATACATGTCTTGGCTAATCCTTTTAAGAAACTGGTAGCTAAATGGTTATTTGGTGGGCTGTTTAATCGCCTCAAAGACCTGAACCCCGACCAGTACAATGGTGCAAGTCTGTTAGGATTGCGCGGCATTGTAGTGAAAAGCCACGGACGGGCTGATATTTCCGCTTTCCAACATGCTATCGGAGAAGCGGTACACGAAGTCGAACGGCAACTACCGAATAAAATATGTGACCGTTTGGAAGCCGTACTACTCGAGAGGCATTATTAGTCTTCATGTACAGTAAGATTCTAGGCACAGGCAGTTATCTGCCTGCGCAAATCCGCACCAATGCGGATCTTGAAAAAATGGTGGATACCAGTGATGAGTGGATCACTGCCCGTACAGGTATCAAAGAACGCCGTATCGCCAGTGCGCAAGACACTGTTGCTACTATGGGTTACCATGCTGCTTGCCGGGCTATTGAAATGGCCGGCATGGATAAACAAGATATCGATCTGATTATTGTTGCTACCACCAGTGGCGAAAGTGCATTCCCCTCAGCGGCCTGTGAGATTCAGGCAATGCTGGAGATCAGTGGTTGTCCGGCGTTTGATATTGCGGCTGCGTGCTCAGGTTTTGTTTATGCACTGAGTGTGGCCGATCAATATGTAAAGTCAGGTATGGCGCGCAATGTACTGGTGATTGGTGCAGATCGTCTCTCCCACTTGTGTGATCCAGAAGACCGCTCAACCATCATCCTGTTTGGCGATGGCGCGGGTGCGGTTGTTGTCGGTGCCAGTGAAGAACCCGGCATTATTTCAACCCATCTTCGTGCTGACGGTAAATTCGGCGAGTTGCTGAAGGTGAAATACCCACAACGCGTGAAAGCAGGAAGCCAGGTGGATGCTGATGCATGGCTGTATATGGCGGGTAACGATGTGTTCAAGGTCGCGGTAACGCAACTGGCAAACATCGTGGCGGAAACACTGGATGAAAACCAGATGGATAAGTCTGAAATAGATTGGTTGGTCCCTCACCAAGCAAACTACCGCATTATCAAGGCAACGGCGAAAAAACTTGCCATGTCGATGGATCAGGTAGTACTCACACTTGATAAGCATGGCAATACATCGGCTGCTTCCGTGCCCACTGCGCTTGATGAAGCGGTACGTGACGGACGCATTCAACGCGGCCATACGATTTTGCTCGAAGCCTTTGGTGGTGGTTTTGCCTGGGGCTCAGCTCTGATCAAATTTTAAAAAGGAAAACGCTATGTCTAATTTTGCTGTGGTTTTTCCCGGCCAGGGTTCTCAAGCTGTGGGTATGCTGGCAGAACTGGCTGAACAATTTCCTGTAGTACAAGAAACCTTTGCAGAAGCTTCTGAAGTACTTGGCTATGACCTTTGGGCACTGGTCCAAAATGGTCCTGCGGAAGATCTGAACCAAACCAACCGTACCCAGCCAGCGCTGTTAACGGCATCTGTTGCCATTTGGCGTGTTTGGCAGCAAGAGGGCGGAGCGCAGCCTTCTGTGATGGCAGGGCACAGCCTGGGTGAATACTCTGCGCTGGTGTGTGCCGGCGTTATCGACTTTAAACAAGCGGTTAAGCTGGTAGAGCTGCGCGGCGAGCTGATGCAAGAAGCCGTTCCTGCTGGTGTTGGCGCCATGTCTGCCATCATTGGCCTCGACAATGACGCTATCGCAAAAGCGTGTGAAGAAGCGGCGCAAGGTCAGGTCGTGTCGCCGGTTAACTTTAACTCTCCGGGTCAGGTAGTTATCGCAGGTAATAAAGAAGCGGTTGAACGTGCAAACGCGCTTTGTAAAGCGGCGGGAGCCAAGCGTGCTCTGCCACTGCCAGTGTCTGTGCCATCTCACTGTGCATTGATGAAACCTGCTGCTGATAAACTGGCGGTTGCGCTGGAAGAAATCGAATTTTCGGCACCTTCTATTCCTGTAATTAACAATGCTGATGTTGCGATTGAAACTGATCCGGCTGCAATCAAAGATGCGTTAGTTCGCCAATTGTACGGTCCGGTTCGCTGGACAGAAGGTTGTGAGAAAATGGCCAATGACGGCGTTGAACTGCTGCTCGAAATGGGACCAGGCAAAGTGTTGACTGGCCTCGCCAAGCGTATCGACAAACGTCTGAACGCAGCAGCAGTGAATGATCCAGCTTCTCTGGAAGCGGCGAAGTAATCAATTCTGGGATTCACAGCCGGTGAAAGCTGGCTGTTTAATAAAGGAACGAAAACTGATGAACCTGAACGGTAAGATTGCTCTGGTAACAGGTGCGAGCCGCGGCATTGGCCGTGCAATTGCTGAACTGCTGGTTGAGCGCGGTGCAACGGTTGTAGGGACTGCCACTTCTGAGAGCGGTGCCTCAGCAATTAGCGAATTTCTGGGTGAAAATGGTAAAGGTTATGCGCTTAATGTAACCTCTGCTGAATCCATTGACGCTGTACTTAAGGCAATTAAAGAAGAGTTTGGTGATGTCGATATTCTGGTGAACAACGCCGGCATCACCCGTGACAACCTTCTGATGCGAATGAAAGACGACGAATGGCAAGACATTATGGACACCAACCTGACGTCTATCTTCCGCATGTCTAAAGCCGTATTGCGTGCGATGATGAAAAAGCGTAACGGCCGCATCATTAATGTTGGCTCAGTGGTTGGCACCATGGGTAACGCTGGTCAGGCAAACTATGCTGCTGCGAAAGCCGGCGTTGTGGGCTTTACCAAATCTATGGCACGTGAGGTTGCATCACGTGGGATTACTGTAAATACTGTTGCCCCGGGTTTCATCGAAACCGACATGACAAAAGCGCTGAATGATGATCAGCGTGCAGCGACATTGGCTCAGGTACCTGCTGGACGTCTGGGTGAACCACGTGAAATTGCGGCTACTGTCGCATTCCTTGCATCAGATGATGCAGCGTATATCACGGGGGAAACACTGCATGTCAATGGCGGCATGTACATGATTTAAACAATAAAGTTGCACCTCTAAATGATTCAGGTCAAAATCCGATGGTTTATCAGCCAAATCGTGGTTTGACCAGCATTTCGGGTGTTGCAACTTCCACGTTATTGAATAAACTACTGCACATATCGCATCTGCGAATCTTGTAAGGAATAGTATTAATATGAGCAACATCGAAGAACGCGTAAAAAAAATCATCGTTGAGCAACTGGGCGTAGACGAAGCAGAAGTTAAAAACGAAGCATCTTTTGTTGACGATCTGGGCGCAGACTCACTGGATACCGTTGAGCTGGTAATGGCTCTGGAAGAAGAATTCGATACCGAGATTCCAGACGAAGAAGCAGAGAAGATTACGACTGTACAAGCGGCTATCGACTACGTTGTTAGCGCGTCTGAGTAATCAGAACAAGATCCCCCCAGGCGGTCACCTTGACCGCCTGAGTTTTTTATACCATCCGCGAAATTTCGTTATAACACCTTTCTCCGGAGAATATCATCGTGTCTAAGCGTCGTGTTGTTGTCACTGGCATGGGGATGTTATCGCCTGTAGGTAACACCGTTGAATCATCTTGGAAAGCACTGCTGGCTGGCCAGAGTGGTATTCAGAGTATCACCCATTTTGATACGTCTGACTTCGCGACTAAATTTGCTGGTCTGATAAATGATTTCAACAGTGAAGATTACATCTCTAAGAAAGATGCCAAAAAAATGGACCTGTTCATCCAATATGGCATTGCAGCAAGTGTGCAAGCACTTAAAGATTCTGGTCTGGAGATCACAGAAGAAAACGCAGACCGTATTGGCGTAGCCATCGGCTCTGGCATTGGTGGTTTGGGGCTTATTGAAGCTAACCACCGTGCGTATGTCGAAAAAGGCCCACGCAAAATCAGCCCGTTTTTTGTACCGTCGACCATCGTAAACATGATCGCCGGTCACGTTTCCATCAACTATGGTCTTCGCGGTCCAAACATCGCGATTGCGACCGCGTGTACTACTGGCCTTCACAACATTGGCCATGCAGCACGTATGATTGCCTATGGTGATGCTGACGCTATGGTTGCCGGTGGTGCAGAGAAAGCATCGACCGAACTGGGTATTGGCGGTTTCGCCGCAGCGAAAGCACTGTCTACCCGCAATGACGATCCTCAGGCAGCATCACGCCCCTGGGATAAAGACCGTGACGGTTTTGTTCTGGGTGACGGTGCAGGTGTGATGGTATTGGAAGAATACGAACACGCGAAAGCGCGTGGCGCGAAAATCTACTGTGAGCTCGTTGGCTTCGGTATGAGTGGTGATGCGTACCACATGACCTCGCCAAGCGAAGACGGTTCAGGTGGCGCGCTGGCAATGAAAGCAGCTATCCGCGACGCAGGTATCACGCCAGATCAAATCGGTTATGTGAATGCGCACGGTACGTCAACACCGGCAGGTGAC
The DNA here is from genome assembly GCF_000176515.1 of Grimontia hollisae CIP 101886. Lineage (GTDB taxonomy): Bacteria > Pseudomonadota > Gammaproteobacteria > Enterobacterales > Vibrionaceae > Enterovibrio > Enterovibrio hollisae. The sequence continues at coordinate 568,366 of NZ_ADAQ01000013.1, read as the reverse complement.
ATTGCTGAAACGAAAGGTATTCGTCTGGCGTTGGGTGATGCGGCAGACAAAACGATGGTCTCTTCCACCAAATCGATGACAGGTCACCTTCTGGGTGCCGCGGGCTCTGTTGAAGCCATTATTACCGCGATGTCTCTGGTTGATCAGGCGGTTCCGCCAACCATCAACCTGGATAACGTTGGTGAAGGCTGTGACCTGGATTACGTTCCTCACGAAGCACGCCAAGTGAAGATGGAGTATGCACTGTGCAACTCTTTCGGTTTCGGTGGCACAAATGGTTCGCTGATCTTCAAGAAAATCTAAGTTTATTTGCCCGCTTAGTTTCTTTGCTAACAAGGTTTTTTGATAGAATAGAATGGCTCGGTACTTGGTGACCGGGCCATTTTTTTATCGGTGTTCAGGGAAGGGGCATGCTCTTAATGAATGGTCATTCCACCAGTAAGGTGGAAGCAAGCGACCGTGCATTTCAGTACGGTGATGGTGTGTTCACCACCATGTTGGTTAAAAATGGACAGGTCTGTGACTGGTTGCGCCATAAAAAGCGTCTGAAAGATAACGTGGCAACACTGAAAATCGCCGGTGTGAACTGGGGAGATGTCACTCATTGGGTTAAGATTGCCGCTGATGCTGTCAAAGAAAGTGAACGGGCAGTGATGAAGGTGATGGTCACCCGGGGCACTGGTGGCAGGGGGTACAGTCCGGCAGGCTGCGTAACGCCTAATGTGGTTGTCAGCACCCATCCTTTTCCTGCCCATTACCTTTCATGGCGTGAAGACGGTATCACCATGAAAGTGTTGAGCCAGCGGATTGGGCTGTCGCCGATAGCAGGACTGAAACATTTAAACCGTCTTGAGCAAGTTCTGCTAAAGCAGGAAGTGGAATTGCTTGGTGTGGATGATGGTGTCGCCTGTGATATGAATGGCCACGTTGTGGAAACCTCGGCATCAAATATCTTCTGGCGAAAAGGAAAGAGTCTTTATACTCCTCCGGTTGAACTGGCGGGAGTGGCAGGCACGATGCGTGCTCAGGTCATGGATCTTGCCGTGCTGGACGGTTATCCAATAAAAGAAGTGTCGGTTACGCATGACGAGTTACTCGATGCTGACGAAATATTTATCACCAATGCAGTGATGGGTTTGGTTCCTGTTCGCTGCTTAGAAGGAAAGGACTACAGCGATTTTGACGTTTGTAGAGCAATCACTTTAAGGTTAGATGTGTGATTAAAAAACTTGCGCTGGTTATTTTATTCTTGGTACTGGCAACCGCTGGTGGTGCATACTGGGTTTACACCCAAATTGAGAATTATGTTAACAGTGAAATCAAACCGACGGAGACACTATTGGTCACTGTACCAGAGGGAGCGAATTACTACTCGTTTACCCGCAAGCTGGTTTCTGATGGCATTGTTGACGCTTCACCTTGGTCACGATGGGCGGCCAAAACACACCCTGAGCTTACCCGGCTGAAAGCAGGCACCTTTCAAGTGCAGCCAGGCCTGACGTTGGCTGAATTGTTTGCATTGGTGCGAAAGGGTAAGGAGCACCATTTCTCGATCACTTTCGTCGAGGGGAGCACCTTTAAGGAGTGGCGTGAGCAACTGGCAAGTACGGATTATCTGACCCATGACACCACTGATCTTTCAGAAGCAGAAATCGCCGTAAAGCTTGGACTTTCTACAGAAAAGTTGGAAGGGTTATTACTGCCTGAAACCTATTATTATGTGGCGGGGCAGAGCGAGTTGTCGATCCTCAAAAGGGCGGCAAGCCAGCTGCAATCAGCATTGGATGAAGCCTGGCAGGGGCGTGCAAAAGATCTTCCTATCAAGAATTCCTACGATTTGCTCACACTGGCTTCGATCATTGAAAAAGAAACTGCCGTCGATAATGAGCGCGGGAAAGTGGCCTCGGTGTTTGTGAACCGGCTGAATAAAGGTATGCGCCTGCAGACGGATCCAACGGTGATTTATGGTTTGGGTGACAAATATGACGGTAACATTCGTAAAAAAGACTTGCGCACACCTACGCCATATAACACCTATGTGATTTTTGGCCTGCCGCCTACGCCAATAGCCATGCCGGGTAAAGCCTCTATTCTTGCCGCAGCCCAACCTGCGGACACGTCCTATTTTTATTTTGTGGCAGATGGACGGGGTGGCCACACGTTTTCTAAGACGCTGGCGGAGCACAACCGCGCAGTAAGACAGTATCTCAAAGCATTAAGAAGCCAATGAAAAACGGAAAATTTATCGTTGTAGAAGGTCTGGAAGGCGCGGGTAAAACCACCGCAATCCGCAATGTGATTGACATTCTGAAAGCGCAGGGTATTGCGCACATTGAAACCACACGTGAACCGGGTGGAACGCCTTTGGCAGAACAAATGCGTACGCTGGTAAAAGAAGGGCACCCCGATGAACCTCTGACCGATATGGCAGAGCTATTGCTGCTTTATGCAGCGCGCATTCAGTTGGTGGATAATGTGATCAAACCTGCATTGGCGAAGGGGGCCTACGTCGTGGGGGATCGTCATGATATGTCTTCACAGGCTTATCAGGGCGGTGGCCGTGGATTTGATAAGGCATTGATGCAAAATCTGCGTGATACCGTGTTGGGCGACTTCCGTCCTGATTTCACGCTCTATCTCGATTTGGATCCAGCGATTGGCCTTGAACGCGCCCGTGCCCGTGGAGAGTTGGATCGTATTGAGCAGATGGAGCTCGATTTTTTCCACCGCACCCGCGCACGGTATTTAGAACTGGCAAACGAAGATGAAAACGTTGTGATCATCGATGCTTCTCAATCCATTGAAAACGTCTCGGCAGACATTCGCAAGGCGTTGGAGCACTGGCTGAACCATGCAGGCTAAGCGTTATCCCTGGCATCAGGAAATCTGGCAAAGCTGGCAGCAGCTGCTTGGTCAGGATCGCCTCCACCATGCCATTTTACTGAGTGCACCTACAGGCAGTGGCAAGATTGAACTTGCCGCTATGCTCGCGAAGACCATTCTGTGTAAAAACGGGGTGACCGAACCCTGTGGCATCTGCCATAGCTGTCAGCTGTTTGATGCAGACACCCATCCGGACTTCCACTGGCTGAAACCTGAGGCTGAGGGTAAACAGCTGGGGGTTGATGCGATTCGCGCCGGTAACCAGTACGCATGGGAAACCTCACAGTTAGGGGGGCAGCGTGTCATCCTGATCCAGAATGCTGACCGCATGGGTGAAGCGGCGGCCAATGCGCTGCTGAAAACGTTGGAAGAACCGCCTTCCCATTGCCATTTTATCTTGCTGTCACAGTCAATGGACACCATGTTGCCAACAGTAGTCAGCCGCTGTAACAAGTGGAAACCGAAACTGCCGGAAGAGTCTGTCGTAAAACGCTGGGTGGAAGGCGAACTGTTTGAATCTGTACCTTTGCAGGTCCTTCGTATTAACCGTGGTGCGCCGCTTGCTGCAAAGGCGTTTGTTGAAAACGGCAGTGTGGCCAGACATAAAGCGGTGGTGGATGGGTTTGCCAGCTTTGTCATCCAAAAACAAGGCTTGTTCACTGTGACTGAACAGGTGGTCAAAGCCCAGCAGGAGGGGTTGCAGTGGTTGAGCTTCCTGCTGCTTGATGTGGTGAAAATCCAGCAAGGTTCAGATGAAGCAATTGTTCACTGCGATGAAATGAAAACACTCCAGACCCTGGCTTCCTCACTGCCGCACTCCCAAGTGATGGCCCAGTTGATGGGGCTGAACCGCATGAAAGCAGAACTTGCCAGACACACAGGCTTGAACAGCGAGTTGCTCATCAGTCGTTGGCTGACAGAATTTATCACAGCCTGATAGAAACAAGAGCTGAACCTCGAAAGTGGGAGATTGAACTATCCCGCTTCAAATGGCGTATAATCGTCAGCTTTCGTTAACAACCTACCGGAGAAAAAACGTGCTAGTCGACTCGCATTGCCACCTCGACAAACTGAACTATAAAGATTTACACACAGATGTGGGCGCTGTGATAGAAAATGCCAGACAGCGTGGTGTGGATTATCTGTTGTCTGTCGGTGTGACCCTCAAAAGCTTTCCGAAAATGATGGAGTTGATTCGCCCGTTTAATAACGTGTTTGCCTCTTGCGGTGTCCACCCACTGGATATTGAAGAGGGCTTTGATTACGACACCCTGAAAGCCTTAGCGTCTGATGAGCGTGTGGTGGCAATTGGTGAAACCGGGCTTGACTACCACTACCAGCCAGAACTGGCTGAAAAGCAGAAAGAGGCATTCCGCCAGCATGTCCGTCTGGCCGTTGAGCTGGATAAGCCCCTGATTATCCATACCCGCATGGCCCGCGAAGATACCTTACAAATCCTGCGTGAAGAAAACGCCCAGAAAGTAGGTGGTGTATTGCACTGCTTCACCGAAAGCTATGAAATGGCAGAAGCCGCAATTGAATTGGGTTTTTACATTTCTATCTCAGGCATTGTCACGTTCAACAAAGCGTCTGAACTGAAAGATGTTGTTCGTCGCTTGCCATTGGAGAAACTGCTGGTTGAAACCGACTCGCCATACCTCGCGCCGGTCCCTTACCGTGGCAAGGAAAACCAGCCTGCGTACGTCCGCGAAGTGGCAGAATATGTAGGCTTGCTGAAAGGCGTCTCCTATGAAGAAGTGGCAAGAGTGACAACTGAAAACTTCTTCCGCCTCTTCAAACTTGCCGCCTAACGCTGCCCTTAGCAATAAACCATGCGACTGCGAACAACCATGCGGTTGACAGTAGCATGGTTTATTTGGGAGGCAGTCAAGACCGGATGGTGAAAATTCGGGACTTCACCTCTCAATTAATCAAGGCTGACTGGCAACAGCTCTCATTGGTTTATAAAATTAAGATAACTTAGCCTCCCATCCCATTCATTTCACCTCAACATTTCAGCCTGGAAGGTCAGAATGAAGGAAACACAGTCAACGCTTATCCGGGGTTTTGTTATCCTGGAAAAGATAGTGAAAGCAGATAAGCCATTATCCAGCGTTTATCTGGCTGAAGAACTGGGCTTACCGAAACAGACAGTGCATCGAATTGCGCAGCAACTGGAAGAGGAAGGGCTGCTTCAAAGAGAGCCAGACGGAAAACGGTTTACTGCCGGAAACCGGTTACGGGCGCTTGCGCGTGATACCCTGAAAAACTCAGCGATCAATGTACATCGCTTTTCTATTCTGAAAGAACTGTCTGATCAAATAGGTGAAACGTGCAACATTACCATCCTGGATGGCACGGAGATCTTGTACCTTGAACGGGTTGAGACAAACTGGCCTTATCGCATTCACTTACCTGTTGGCAAGCACTACCCATTACACTGCACGGCATCGGGCAAGCTGTTTCTTGCGGACATGAAACCTGCCACGCGTAAACGTCTGTTGAAAAGCGTACCCCTTTCGCGAGAAACCCCGCAAACCATTACCGATGTCAATGAACTTGAAAAACACTTGGTAAACATTGCCAAGGATGGTGTTGGCGTAGACACCGGCGAGTTTCTTGATGATATGGTTGCGATTGCCGTTCCTGTGATTGATAACGACAACCGTGTCGCATTTACGGTCGCGGTTCATGCACCTTCAGCACGTAAGTCACTGGAAGAACTCCGGCAATACCTGCCACTTTTGCGCCGGGCTGCCCAACGACTGGCTCTAGCAGAATTTGGCATCGCCGATGATGTTACCGCTAACTGATATACCCAAGCACCTTCAAATCGCTTGGGTATACGCCAAGATGTGGTGTGATGGACTCAGGTAGATAGCCCATGCGTAACCATTTTATGGTCTTCTAAAATCATATCCGATGCTTTTTCGGCGATCATTATTGTTGGGGCGTTGGTATTACCGGATGCGATTTCCGGCATGATAGAAGCGTCCACCACACGTAAATGTTCCACACCATAGACTTGTAACCTGGGATTTACGACTGCCATCTTATCTGTTCCCATCTTGCAGGTGCTGGTGGGATGGTAAATGGTTTGACTGAACTGCCTTGCCGCCATCAAGAGTTCTTCATCTGTCTGGTATTTCGTGCCTGGCACATATTCGTCCAATATATATTCAGACAGTGGGGAAGTATGCGCAATCTTTCTTGCCAGTTTAATGGCGTTGATGATGACCTCTTGATCACGGGTATCCGAGAGGTAGCACGGCTGGATATCAGGGTGTTTGAACGGATCCTTTGAGGTGATTTTTATACTGCCACGGCTATAGGGGCGGAGTTGGCACACGGAAGACGTGAAAGCAGAAAATGGGTGAACGCCATCCCCAGGTTTATCTGCACTCAGTGGTTGCATGTGAAACTGAATGTCTGGACGCTCGAGCCCGGGAGAGGAGGTGGTGAAAATTGCCACTTGGCTTGCAGCCAGTGTCAAAGGCCCAGTACGTTTAAAGAGATATTCCAGCCCAACGAGCGCACGCTTGAACAGGCTGTTAAGCTCATCATTTAACGTGCGCTCACTGGTTTTAAACACCAGCCTTACCTGAAGGTGATCCTGCAAATTTTCCCCAACACCCGGTAAGTCATGTATGACAGGGATACCCAGTTCATTGAGCAATGTGGCGGGGCCGATACCAGAGAGTTGTAACAATTGGGGGGAGCCAATCGCACCGGAAGAAAGGATCACTTCTTTTGATGCATAGATATCCCGTGCTTCTCCTTTCTGGTAAACCTTGACGCCAACAGCAACCTTACTGTCAAAAAGCACTTTCATAACATGGCTATCTGTCAGTATATCTAGGTTGGGACGGTGCTTTGCCGGACGCAGAAAGGACTTTGCCGTGCTGCAGCGAAATCCTTTGTAAGCAGTTTGCTGAAAATAGCCAACACCTTCTTGGTGTTTCCCATTGCAGTCTGGGTTGTAAGGGATCCCCAGATTCACCGCCGCTTTGATAAAGTGGTCTGCAATCGGTCGCCGCAAGCGCAAGTCGCTGACCTTTTGCAAGCCATGGACACCATGGTAGTCGTTTGCACCGCGTTCCTGATCCTCGGATTTTTTGAAATAAGGCAACACGTCTTTGTATGACCAACCGTGGTTTCCCAGCGTCTCCCAACGATCATAATCTTCTGCCTGACCTCTCACATACAGCAGCCCATTCAGTGCGCTTGAACCACCAAGTACTTTGCCCCTTGGCCATTGGAGCTGGCGGAAGTTAATGCCAGGATCCGGCTGGGTGACATAACACCAGTCAGTTTTAGGATTGTGCATTGTCTTGAAGTAGCCGACCGGAATATGCAACCAAGGGTTGTTATCCTTTCTTCCTGCTTCAATCAACAGCACGCGATTGGTCGTGTCTTTGGACAGTCTGTTGGCAAGAACACAACCTGCAGAGCCTGCTCCCACGACAATAAAGTCATAGCGATTTGAAGATACGCCCATCTAACTTACTCTCCTTGTCGGTTAGCGAATGTCGTGAAATCAATACGGATCCGGTGCGACCCTTGCAATTCTCAAACATTAAAATATGAGACTAGTTATCTCGATTTTTTTAGTCAAGGCTTGAATTTTATTTTTTCTATGCCATTAATGAAGTGTTCGAGGTTAAAAAGTAACCATTTATTAACATCTGAGTGTGTTGTTGAGCTTGTTTGAAGCGATCTCGAATTCAACAAATGTGCGTTAAGGTGCTGGAGTCGTAGGACGCATTGCTCATAAGAAAGGGGCCTCATCTGGAAGCGTGACATTTGACATGCCAGCGTAAAAGTTTGAGCGACAGCCAATACAAAGGAGTGCAAGCATGAAAAAACATCGGGAGACGATAACACGCCGGGATTTTATGAAGGTTTCTGCCCATTTTGGGATGACATCAACATTGATAGCGGCCGGGACGTTGGGCGCGGGTGCGACCCTTTCGTCTTTAGCAAGGGCGGCGGAGAATACGCAGAAAGACAGATATTCAGCACCGCCGAAGTTTCAGCTCAAATTTGGTGCATCAGGATTTAATGAGAAAAATCTCGACATCCAGAAATCGGGCCAGCTTTTTTTCGCCAGGGATTTAGAACAGCGCACAAACGGGGCGATTCGTGTCGAGTTCATTGGCAGCAACCAGATATGTGGTCAGACAAATTGCGTGAAAAAAACTCAGCAGGGCATTGTTGATATTTATTCTGCCTCAACCCAAAACTCTGCGGGGGGAGCACCTTATCTTAATGTGCTTGATTATGCGTATATGTTCCCGTCGCGCGCATCCCAGTATCACTTTTTCTACAGTCCTAAGAGTGAAGCCTTGTTCAGGGAACCTCTGAGGAAGCGTCATAAACTGCAATTTCTTTTTACCCACTGCGAACTTCGCGGCATTCAACTTGGCTTAAAGTGGCAGGACAAACCTCTGGTGACCTCAGTAGAACAGCTTGCCGGTACCAAAAACCGGGTGACCGGCACCCAGCTTGGGCGTATAGCCATGCAACTCATGAACCTTAACCCTGTTCCCATTGCCTGGGAGGAGACCTTGGATGGTTTGAAACAAGGGCTTATTGATGGTGCAGAAACCTGGATGGGGGCAGTGGCTTACGCCGGGATGGCGCCAGTCGTGTCACAATGTGTCGACCTTAAATTCTTTTGTGGTACTGAGCATACCGCGATGAGTCTGCCTGTGTTCGATAAGCTGGGCTCTGATTTACAAGATGATGTGATGGAGTCAGCATACGTCGCGCAAATTTTTACACAGGGTATGAACGAGGCTGCACTCACCGATATTGTTGGCGCAACAAACCCGCCTAAACCCGGCACGATTTTTGCGGAAAATAATACCCGTGTAGCAACGCTTTCTGATGCAGAGCTCAGAAAAGCAGAAGAGATGTGCTCACCAGAATTTAATCCCAAGCCTTGGGAGCAATGGAGAGACCGGCTGAATAAATGGTCGGGTGGCCATGATACGTACCAAGCAATCTATGATATCGCCCGGGAAATTCCTCGGGACACCTCTGCGGTCAATGTACCACCACAACGTTGGTGGCTGGGCTAGAAATGATGGCGCAGGTTTTACCGATGACTGACGCGAAAAGACTGCACGTCAAGCGATAGATAATCCCTGCGTTAATTTGCTGTTTGCTTGCCGAGGTGGATATGAGACTGCTTTATGCGTTAATGCAATGGTTAGATGAAAACACGGAAAAGGTTATCATCCTGATCACCTATTCAACGATGGCCGGGATTATTTTTGTTGAAGTTGTCAGAAGGTTCCTGTTCAACGAACAGGTTGCCTGGAGCACGACAATTCCGGTGCTGCTTTTTCTATGGGTGACTTGGTTTGGCGCTTCTTACAATATTAAAAAACGCACCCATCTGGCGTTAACAGAGATACGCGCGCGGCTGTCTTACCGACTCCAGTTTCTTTGTTTGATCCTCGATGCCGTTCTTTGGATTGTGTTTGCAGGAATTGTGATTTTCCATGCCACGAACCAGGTTTGGATCGCCTACGACAATTTCGCGATCGTGGGGGGGACAGATGACGTGATGGAGTGGTGGTTCTATTTGGCGACCCCTCTCGCATGGGGATTGATAGTGATCCGGGTTATTCAAAATCTGGCAAAAGATATTCAAACGTTCAAGCGCAGAGAGCCTTTTGTGCTTCAGGCATCCTTGGTGGATTAGGAGTAGGAGGCGTTATGGAAGACGGCACATGGATTGCGCTGATATCTGCGGGTGTCACCCTGTTGTTTGTGATTGGTGTTCCCATTTTTTTAGTGATCGGTTTTTGGATTGTTGGCTGTAGCCTCGTTGTAGATTTCACGCTTGCCAATATCGGCGTAACCTTGTTTGAAGGACTGAACTTCTTTGGCCTCTTGGCGTTGCCGTTATTTATTATGACAGGAGACCTGATTAATGCCGCCGGTATTGCTAAACGGATGTCTGACTTTGCCTATTCCATATTAGGGTGGGTGAGAGGTGGCCTTGGCATGGCAACCATTGGTGCCTGCGGGATGTTTGCCGCGATCTCTGGTTCCAATGCAGGAACAACGGCAACCATTGGGTCGATCATGCAACCAGAAATGTCAAAGAACAATTATGATGAGCGTTTCGCCGCAGCAACGGCAGCAGCCGGTGGCACAGTAGGCATCATTATTCCCCCCAGCATTATCTTCATTGTGTACGGCTTTTTGCTCGACCTTTCTATCAGCGATCTATTTATTGGTGGGATGCTGCCGGGAATGTTGATGGTTATCGCAATGCAACTGGCATGCTATTTAGTCTGTAAGAAAAAAAAGTGGGGGAATATCATTGCATTTGAGCCTGTGCGTATACTGAAGACTGGCTTGAAGGCCTACCTTGGCCTGATTGCGATTGGTATTGTGATCTATGGTATTTATTCCGGCGCATTCTCGCCCACAGAAGCTGCGGGCGTAACTGTTGGGTTTTGCCTGATTGCTGGCGTATTTGTCACACGTCAAATACAAATCCGAGCTTTGCCAACAATCTTGCTGAGGTCAGGACAAATAACAGGAATGCTGGCGCCACTCATTGCCGTGTCAGTTGTCATGCAGCAGTTGTTGTCCCTTCTGGGTGCGGGAGATGTCGTGCGGGGATGGATGTCGGCGATTGGCGATTCGACCCTTGTGCTTGTGGCGTGTATGCTACTTGTTTTGGCGGCAGGTACGGTATTGGAAAGCTTGCCAAACACCATCATTCTTGCTCCGATCCTTGCCCCCATTGCGTACAGTGTCGGTGTTGATCCGATTCATTTTGCCGTTATTTTTCTGGTCGGGGATGCCATTGGCTTTATCACGCCCCCATACGGCCTGAACCTTTACGTGGCGAGCGGCATTACCGGTATACCCTATTTCACGATTGTTCGTTTTGTTTTGCCATACCTGTTTGCCTTGAGTGTCGCTTGGGTCATTATCGCGTTTTACCCCCCATTATCGACTTATCTCTTGCAGTTTACCGGTGCAGGATGATGTAACTCTGTTATTAACGATTGTCCGGCCCAGGCTACAGGCCTCAGATTACGCAGAGGTTTACTTCAGTGTTTTTTGATAAAAACATTATTTTTCAATAAATTACATTTTGGTTTGCAGCCTTGGAGCTGAGGGGTTGTGTTAAATAAATCGAATGTAATTTTGAGGGGAAAATGATGATTTTTAATGTAACTGTCCGCATCGCATAAATTGTAATTTTGTTACACGAAATAACCTTGTGTGAAGTTATTAGAGAACAGCGCAAAAAATATACCACTTCTCTTTATTTTCAATTTTTTGTTTTAAAAACAATGAATTACCGAGTATTAAAACTGCTATAAATGGCTTCAAATATGTGATCTATATTTACTTTTTAGACGATGACAAGGCGTTACCTAGAGTCAATGTTTCGGCAGCCTTACTATTATCTGCAATTAACAAAGATAACGGGTTGTCAAGGCTTAGTCATTTTCTGGAGTCGATGTACAGCTCACATTCAAATCAGGAGTGAAGCATTATGTTTAAAAACCTGTTTGCTAGCCTGCAGAAAGTCGGTAAGGCGCTTATGCTCCCTGTATCGGTTCTGCCGGTAGCAGGTATTTTACTGGGCGTTGGTGCCGCAGACTTTAGTTGGTTGCCAAGTATTGTATCTGGGATCATGGAAAGTGCCGGTGGTTCTGTATTTGGCCAAATGCCTTTGCTGTTTGCCGTCGGTGTTGCATTGGGTTTTACGAATAATGATGGCGTAGCAGGTCTTGCTGCAATTGTTGGTTATGGCATCATGTCAGCGACGTTGGGTGTCATGGCACAGGTGTTGGGTGTAGATAAAATCGATACTGGCGTATTAGGTGGTATTCTGGTTGGTGGTGCGGCTGCTTGGGCATTCAACCGTTTCTTCCGCATCCAGTTGCCAGATTACCTGGGCTTTTTTGCGGGTAAACGCTTTGTACCTATCATGACAGGTTTCTGTGCTATTGGTCTGGGTCTGGCACTCTCTGTTATTTGGCCACCGGTTGGTGCTGCAATCGGTTCGTTTTCTCATTGGGCAGCGAACCAAAACCCTGTTATGGCTTTCGGTATTTACGGTATCGTTGAGCGTTCACTTATCCCATTTGGTCTGCACCACGTCTGGAACGTCCCTTTCTTCTTTGAAGCAGGCTCGTGTGTGAATGCGGCAGGTGAAGCGCGTACCGGTGTTCTGACTTGCTATCTCGAGGCGGATGCTATCTCCCGTGCAGCAGGTAATGGCTTTGGCCAGTTGGCGGGTGGTTTCATGTTCAAGATGTTTGGTCTGCCAGCTGCAGCCATTGCTATGTGGCACACTGCAAAGCCAGAAAACCGCGCGAAAGTTGGCGGTATCATGGTTTCAGCAGCATTGACCTCATTCCTGACGGGTATTACTGAACCTATCGAGTTCGCATTCATGTTTGTTGCGCCTGTGCTGTATGCTATTCACGCGGTGTTGGCAGGTACGGCTTATGTGCTGACAAATATGTTGGGTATGGTTCACGGTACATCGTTCTCCCACGGTTTGATTGACTTCCTGGTGTTGTCTGCAAACTCTCAGAAACTGTGGCTGTTCCCGCTGCTGGGTCTGGGCTATGCCGTGTTCTACTATGTCGTGTTCCGCATTGCTATCGTTAAGCTGGATCTGAAAACGCCAGGTCGTGAAGATGAAGATAAGAATGCAGCCGCTGCGGGTGGTGAGTCTGAAATGGCGAAAGAGCTGGTTATGGCATTTGGTGGTAAAGACAACATTACCGGTCTGGATGCTTGCATTACCCGTTTGCGCGTATCGGTAGCGAGCGTTGATAAAGTTGACCAGGACAAACTGAAGAAACTGGGCGCGGCAGGTGTAGTGGTTGCTGGTAGCGGTGTTCAGGCTATTTTTGGTACTAAGTCTGACAACCTGAAATCAGACATGGATGAATGGATCCGCAATAACTGATATCGATGGATTCCCTGATCTGTTGATATAAAAAGTCTGTTGATACATAAAAGGAGAGCCTCGGCTCTCCTTTCTTTTAGGGATAATATATCGGTTATAGCGCAACAAAGAACAGCATTAAAACGGGCACCAGAAGGCTGAGGACAAAACCGCTGACAATGGCAATAGGCACGCATTTAACACCCCCGGTAGTTTGAATGATCGGCAGGGTGAAATCCATGGATGTTGCTCCGCCATAACCAATTGCAGTTAATGGATATCGGGCAATCAACAGTGGTATCAGTATAATCGCAACCAATTCCCGGGACAGTTCCAGCATAAAAGAAGCACCGCCGTACACTGGCCCTAGCGCGTCTCCCATTAAAATGCCTGCCAGTGAATACCAGCCAAAACCGGATGCCATCGCCAAGCCATAGTAATAAGGTATGTCGAGTAACCAAGCGGCTAACAGGCCTCCTGTCCAGGATGCCATTATCACGATAAACGCTACGCTCAGCCCTTTTTTATTGAGGATGATTTGCTTTAATGTCATACCGCTGTTTCTTAATTGAATACCGATCAAGAACAGCAGGATAAGAAGAATGCCTTCGCTTGCTGGCTCAACCCAATCAAGGGGAATGGGAAGTAGCAACCCCAGAATCAAACCGCCACCGACAACAAACACCAACTTCACGGATTCCATCGCCATGGCTGAGACAGGCACCGTATTTTTATGCTGTTCAGTCTTGGTTTTCAGCAGCTTATCTAATAGTGGAAGCGAGAGAAGGGTGAAAATACTAATACAGAAGAAGAAAGTCACCGCCAATAACAGGATTTGGTTGAGATTACTGGAAAGGTTATCCAGCCCTGCGAGACTGAGCCCCATCAATCCAAGAATAACAAAGACAAGGCGGGCAGTGGACCGGTTGATCGTATCGAGCAACGCTGCGCTTTTGATGGTAATAAAATAGCCAATCACCAACGGTAGGAAGATATAAAGCATGCCGGGGAGCATTGTATTAAAACCTTTTTGATAATAACGAAATCGCGATGAGGGTATCAGTCGCGATCTGATCAGGTCAATTGGTGTTCGGCAAGTTTGAAGGCGAAAGCAGGGATACAGAGATGTGAAGGCTAGAAACCGCAGTTATCCATAATATTGTTTAGTTGATGGTGAAAGTCCGTGTCATTAAGATTAGAAAGTTCATACAGGGCTTCGGCACCAGCAAGGGTTATTTCGACATCATGTTCTTCAATCTCTGCATTTTCTGTCCTGAACAACAAAAGGTGGTTGGCCATTTTTGCAATGTTGAGATATGAAACACCATGACTTGATTTCCGCATCTGGCGGTTCGATGACACCTCAATGAAATCTAAATCAAAGCCCCAACTTTTCAGGATAAAGCAGCTAGCCTCTTTGCTCACGCTGAAGAAGACGTGGCTGGCGATGTCAAAATCAAGGTAATTCCCTTCTTCCATGTAGGTATGAAATGCTTTTACGGCACTGTAAATACCAATGTCAGCCAGCAAGCCGATAAGCAGAGACTTTTCCACTTCCAAGTGAAGGTTTTCATCGTCATAACTTCTGACCCGCTGGCAAATCAGTGCCATCGTTGAACCAAACTCCCGTGAGGCAGTTGCACTTTTCTTCAATAAAGCATTGCATTCGTGGCTGAAAGGAGAGTTATTTTTCAAGGCCTGGATAGCATGGGCAGTTGCTATGCCCAGAACACGCTGAATACCCAAACGGGATACCGCCATATTAATGTCATGGCAGGGGCGGTTATTACGTGGACTGAAAACCGCCGAATTTGCCGATCGAATCACGGCTGCCGTGAGAGAAGCATCATCTAATAACAGGGCTGAAATGTCTCTGACCGTCGTGTTGGGTTGATTGCATGCCCGCTGTAATTTCGCTACCACATCAGGAATAGGCGGAAGTTCCAGAGTGCCGTCTTTCAGAGATTGGTAAACCCGCTGAAAAAAATCGCTTTCGATAGCGTTAAGGTACTTGTCACGGCTGGGGGATACCCAGAACAACGATAGGTGATCCATCTTTTTAGGCTCGTTAACACACTGGTTTAATAGTAATTGGACTGCGTTTCAAATGAAATCCGCTTGTTGATAAATTTGAATTTAAGGCAACCTTTGTATGGTTATCAATGCAGTTCAGTGATTGAAAAGTCAATGTATGGTGAAAATGCAAGGGCAGTGACATTGGGTATTTATATTTTGAATTAATCTAACGTTTATTTAGAAACACCGCTGCAAGTAAGCGCAATAATTTGCGTGCGCAATCATCCGGTTAACAAACTTTAAACACAAAAATTACATTCATTAATCGTGATGAGTGTTGCAAATAAGAGACACTTTTGGGCATTGGGTGATCTGGTGCATGGTTTTCTATGCCTTAATGCGTCATCATTAATTCGCGTTGAGAAATTACAATATTTGAAACCGAGGAATTGGTTTGTTTTTTTGGGAGAAAGGAGGCACACGTGTTGGAAGTTAAAAGTGGCTTTGTTGAATACTTATCGCAATTTGGCGAAACGGAAAAACGCTCCATGTTTGGTGGTACTGGTTTTTTCGTCAGCGGAGCAATGTTCGCATTAGTCAAGGAAGATCGTATTTACTTGCGTGGTAACGACGAGTTAACGCAGCAACTTATCGACAAAGAGTGCAAGAAGTTTGTTCATGTTAAGAAAAGCTCAACAGCAATCGTAAACTACTACGACATCACTGATCTCTACGAAGCGAAAGATCAGGGGTTGGACGCAATGGTAAAAAAGTCCGTAGAGAACTCGGTTGCCGAGAAAGAATACCGCGATTCCAAATCCAACAAACGTCTGCGCGATTTACCCAATTTGCGTTTGACCATTGAACGTATGCTCAAGAAAGCCGGAGTCGAAGATGTTGACACTTTCTTCTCCATGAGCCCGGAAGAGCTTTTCCGTAAAGTGCAGGAAGCGCACGGTTACGATGTTGATGTAAAACTACTTTGGATGTTTGCCGGTGCGCAAAAAGGCATGCATTGGACATTGTTGAGCGAAGAAACTAAACAACAACTGCTTCGTGCTGTTTAAACTCAATGCGTACTGACTTGTAACGTTCAAGCGCCGACCTGAAGTGACCCCCAATAGTTGGACAACCAATTATTGGGGGCTTTTTATTGTCCTCGCTGTACCCACCATTGGAATATTGTTAAAGTCACGAAATGACTTAAATAACTGTCGAAAAGAATGAAACTGCCCCAGCTTTCGTCCTCACTGTTAGCAGGATTGCACTGTTTTTCGGTTGTAGCTGAAACCATGAGTTTCACCCGAGCAGCAGAAGAGCTTCACCTCACCCAAAGTGCAGTCAGTCACCGGATAAAAAAACTTGAACAGAGGCTGGATGTGACATTGTTTGTCAGGAGGCCACGTCAGCTGTCGCTCACTAACGAAGGTGAACAGTTGAAGTTGGTTGTCTCTGAGCAATTTTCAGCTATCAGCCTCAAATTACTGGAGCTGAACCGGGCGCGTCCTGTTGGGGATTTCATTATCTCTGCGCCGCCGACGTTCTCACAGAAATGGTTGGTGCCGCGTCTTTCTTTGTTTGCTGAATCATTTCCAGATCTTACGCTTCATTTGCGTACCCGCAACGATCTTATTGATTTCAAAGCGGAAGCCTTTGATTGTGCGATCTACTTTGGACACGGCCGCTATAACGGACTTATCAGCCACCATTTAATGGATGACGCCATTGTGCCCGTTTGCAGCCCATCGTATGCCGAACATCACGCGCTGTATAATGCCCCTGAGAAACTGGCACAATGCCAACTGCTCCACGATGCTGCACCTTGGGCGAGTGCCAGCCTAAGTGATGAATGGTTGTATTGGGCTAATGCAAATGGACTGGAACTTAAAGGCACCAACCACAGTTTCGATCGCGCAGATCTCGCACTGGATGCAGCAACGCATGGTATGGGGGTTGCGATAGGCCGCATGGCGTATATTCAGGAATACCTTCACAATGGCAAGTTAGTTGCGCCAGTCGATAAGCCAGTCAAATCGCCCTATAGCTTTTACCTTGTGTACCGTGAGGAGCACCAGGGCAATGCAAAAATCCTCGCATTTAAGGAGTGGCTCGAAAGCCAGCTTGCCTGAATTATCCAAGCTACTTGTCCTGTCTTTTCAGATCGCTTGGGTATCTGCTTTCAAATTAAACCCGTTTCATATATTCGTCTCCCAGAGGCAAAATACGGGGATGATGATTGATTTTTAAGCGTTATTTTTGGCATGGATTGGTCTTTAACTTATAATTTGTCTCGAAAATAGTGGGGATAACGGTAACCATGTCGTCCTGTTATTTTGAGCAAGGCGCTGATTTGGCGGACAGGAGCATGACGAAAAGGGCAATGGCAAAAAATACCAAAGAGGGCGCACTGCAAACAGAAGTGCTTATCTATCAAACTATCATCGACGTCTTTATGGAGGAAGGCTGGGAGGGCGTGACTTACGGCTCCATTGCCAAACGGACAGGCATGAGCCGAAGCGGGATTCAACGGGTTGTCCCTACTAAAGAATCGATGGTTTCAGCGTTTCAAGGGCAAATGCTTGCTTATGTCACCAGCAAAATTGACACGACAGACAGTGAGACCATCAAGCAAAGTTGGATGCTGGCCCTGAAGGAAACGAAGTTTGCTAATTGTATTCGCTATCTTCTTGGTGCTGTCAACGGTGGTCATGAAGGGAAACAAAAGGTCGTTTGGGGTATAACAACATTGATAGAACAATATGGTCAAACGCTGGTTGTTGAACTTATTGGACTGTCAGCGATTCACCTGCTTGATATTGAACTTGATAACCCGTTTTGAACTCAGGATGGGAGGAAAATGAACAAGAGACCGGCGTTGAAAGCGTCAATGTTAACCACATTTTTGGCGACTATTCTGGCGGGCTGCGCCATTAAGCCTGCTGAAAAAGTCACCGTGTATAAAACCCGTGGTGTGATTCAGTGTGAATCCCAAGGCATGTCGTTAGTACAAAGCGAACTGCAGTTGACAGGTGTGGGAGTAAAAATCATTGATTCACAGTGTGCAGTATTGGATGGGAGAGTATTTGCATCCGTCTGTGGTGCGGAAACCGGAGATATCGTGTTGCACACTATCGACCGTCGTCATGAAAAACTGGCAGGAGCGATGGGCTATCGAAATGTGCTTCAATTGAAAACACCTGACACGCCAGAAGGGTTTCAGCCGGTTGAGTGTCAGTAAGTAAAAAGGCCTCTATGTGCGAGGCCCTTTGAGTATTCTATAGTTAGAACTTGAAGCGGGTGGTGAACATAAATTGGTCACCGTAAACGTCATTGAAACGCAGTTGGGTGCCGATAGAGAACAGCTCAGTGGCGTGGAAACGGGCGTTAACAGAGCCGAAAATCTCATCATCGTCAGCGATAGAGACGTGGCCGATTTCACCACCCACCTCAAGCTGTGGGCTCAGCCATTGACGCAGCCCCAAACTCACTTCAACACCATATTCAGTATTATGGTTAAAGCGACCACGTTGCTTCATCGTACGTAGACCCAATTCACCATACACATCTGCCCAGTTATTCACGGGTGCATGAAAACCAACCGCTGCTGTGGAATCAAAATCTGATTCGAATTCAGTGTCGATCTCTGCTCGGATGTGCGCATTAGGGTGAATAGAAGTGCTGAAACCAACACCGTAAGTCACTGGGCTGATGCCAACGCGTGCTTCAAAATAATCGTAACTGAAGTTACTCATGGTGCTTTCGTTGGCAACACTCGCGGCAGAGAAGATTGCTGAAGTCGCGGCCGCCAGTACAATGCCGGCAATATTGGTTTTGCGCATGAAAGGTCTCGTGATAAAAAATTGTGATTACTATTCTAATAGAAGTCGCTTTTGCGAAACAACATCATAGCGCTTTAATATGGCGCTATGACCGTTATTTTTGATAAAAACGGCTGATGAAGTGCGATCGGAGCGGGTGGATTGAAACCCATCCGCGACGGTTAAGTATCAGAGTAACTCAGTCGGTTATTACTGATGGCCTCCATGATGCGTTCTGCATTTAATACACTCACCCAGGGCAATAGGTTTGAATCGTTCTCAATCACGAAGGTTGTAAGCTGGTCAGAGACAATCTGTTGCAGGGTACTCCCTTCCCAAGGTTTGGCGATGAAATAGTCCAGACTGGCGTGATTGACAGCTTGAACCGTCTCTTCCATACCGGCCTGGCCTGTCAGCAGCAGTTTGCGTGCATTGTGGGTGTCAGGTGATTTGTTTAACTCAACCAGGAAATCAACTCCCAGCTCCTCTGGCATAATGTGGTCACAGAGGATCAGAGCAAGCTCCAAGCCATCGGCGGCTGCATCAGCCAGTATGTCACGGGCTTCTGCCACGGATTCTGCCGCTTCTATAACGAAATGGCTTTCAAGCGCTGAAAGATCATTGATTACGCTATCCAGCACATCACGTTCGTCATCAACACACAAAATAAGATATCTGCTCATTTTTCCTCCATGCATGGCGTGATAAGCGGGGAGTAGGGAAGTATGACGTCCATAGCGGTGAACTCACCCGAAGAAGAGCTGACATCAATAGTACCGCCATGTTGTTCAACAATCTGGCGACAAACCGACAGCCCAATACCAAGGCCAAAATGGCCTTCGCGTTTGGTGGTGTAATTCAGTTCAAACACTTTGTCTTTAATGGCGTCAGGAATACCGACACCGTTATCGCGCACTGTCACTTTTATCGCCTTCCTGCTGCGATAAACCGTTTCACGTGTGCTGACATGAATCTCACCGTTTTGTCCAACGGCATCGAGTGCATTCGATACTAGATTAGTCCAAACCTGTTGTAACGCAATGGGTTTGCAACGGATAGGCTGAACCTGTCCGTACTCTTTGAACAACCGGATACGTTTGATCTGGTTTTCAAACATGATCAGGGTGTCTTCAATGCCTTCATGGATATCTACCACATGCATGGTTTCATCATCCTGGCGGGCATAAGTTTTCAGGCTTTTTACCATATCAGCGATCCGTTGGGCGCAGACATGGGTAGAACGCAGCAAGCTACCTGCTTGGTAAAACATATCCCACTGGCTAAGCGTTTCATTGAAATCTCTGCCCAATTTTTTCATCCAAAACGTGACGTCTTCGGGGGCATCAAGCCCCATATTGACGGCCTTGCGGGCAAGGTTCCGGTTTCCGAGCAAGGGTTCTATGCCCTTTGTAAGCTTTCTTGCATCCGCTGTTGACATAGGGCGAGAAAGCAGGGCATTTGCCATGATGGTATTGGCTTTATCCCGTGCCTGTGAATGCATTTCGACGTTGATCAGGGCGCCAATACTGTCCCGCAGTGTCTCGCTGTTTCGTAAAATTGCTGATATGGGGTTATTCAGCTCATGGGCAACACCAGCCACTAACTGGCCCAGCATGGCCATTTTTTCTTTCTCGATAAGCTGTTTATGGGCAAGCTCGAGTGATTGTAGGGTCTGCTGCAGTTTTACTTCTGTGGTGATGCTGCGCTTCAATCGGCGATTGAAATGGCGGAGCAGGTAATTTGAGAAAAGCGGCAAAAGGTCGTTTCTGGCCTGCATCACCTGAGAAAACAGGGTTCGGTTAAGCTTTAACACTTTAGTGGGTTTGAGCGTGATACCCGTGGAGAAAGAGACATCGCCTGTTACAAAGGACATGCCGCCAATTAAACTGCCCTGACTGAGTCTGGCGACTTCATGGGAAGCGCCGGTTTCGTCCCGTTTTAGCAGGGCAACTTCACCTTCCACCACAAACCAGAGAAAAGAATTGGGCTTGCCTTCATGGGTCAGGATATGGTTTTCACTGTAGCGTCGGCTGACATGGTGTCCGCTGTTTTGGCTAAAGTAATCGGCGATGCCATCGATCAATTGTGTGGAGAGCTCTTCATCAGAAACCCCCAGTGACGATTCAATAAATCCGCTGCGGTAAGTGGCCAGTTTCCTTTCTATATGCGCATCTAACAGGCGGCGTTGATCCAGCGTGTTGCAGTACTTGAGTAAGTCATCCTGATTGAATTCCAGTACATATTGCGTCAACTCTTTTTTCGCCAGATCCCGGATTTCATTCTTCACCCAGGGTTTGGTCAGACAGTAGTTCAAGCGACCTTCGTTGACTGCCTGCATGATTTTGCCCAAATCAGGTTGATCGTTCAAAAGAACTGTCCGTGCGCCTCGGGAGGCAGGATGATTGTCGATGTTGATAAGCAGGTTAATACCTTCATTGTCACCCAGGCTATGATCACAAATAAACAAAGCGATACGTCGCCCCGCTTGGTGGAGCTGTTCGAGTGTGTTGTTGGTAATGTAGGCTGAGCCGGCACAAACGACATCAAAGGTTTCAGCGAAAACCGAGAGTTCACGTTTAATACGTGCTAAAACGGAAGGGTCGTCGTCCAGACAAAGGATGACATTGGCATTCATTCTCTTACCCTAAGTTTGTTTTTTATGAGTGTATCTTTTCCGGCATCTTTACGCTGAGAAGAGGGCTGCAAATTGGCAGAGATCTTCTGAAATCCTTCTCACTGCATAGGGTTATGCGAGCCAATAGGGTAAACTCAGACCTAAATCACAGATGCCGAGTCAGTTGGAGTAGAAATGATATTTGGAAAATATGCGGCAATAGCGGGAGCTGTGGCGGTTGCTGCAGTCTGGCCGTTTGCAACGGGCCAGATTGGGCAGTCGCAATACCAAGCCGAGATCGAAAAGGCCCAGCTACCTTATCTCACCATAGAAAACGTCAAATACGATCGCGGTTATCTCTCGTCCGATGTTATCACCCGGTTCTCACTGACTGGCGCAACCAAGGCGTATTATGAAGAGGAAGGCCTGCCGACAACGTTCTCCGTGGTCAGTCAGGTTAACCATGGATTTTTGAGTGTGAGTTCGACCTCTTCGTTGGAAATGACACCTGAAGTGAAAGCACTGAGTGAAGCACTCTGGTCATCGGATGAATCACCATTCGTTTTAAAGACCCAAACATCGATCTTTGGTGATACTGAATACCACATGACCGTACGTGCCATTAATGGTGGGGACAATGAAATCACGGTGATGACTTCACCGATGGACATTACCGGGACAGCGGATAGAGAGGGCAACATTGTCTACCAGCTGGATATACCAAGTGCTGAGCTGATTGGCGTTGAAAGTGAAAAATTGACTTTCAGCAACATCACCGGGCAGGGCCAAGGCAAAATGGTGGATGAAATGTGGGTCGGCAAACAGGTGTTCAATACGGCCAGCGCAAGCTTGACCGATGTCTCAGGCGTGGTGGCAACCATGACAAACCTAGTGTTGGATATCGATAACAATCTGGTTTCTGCCAGTGGTGGTGATGTCGCCACGGCCGAAACATCAGATCTGCGTATTTCCAACAACAACACGTTTTCGTTTGAAAAGCTGGATGTGCCACAAACCATCGCGCTGGACAACTTCAAGCTGGGTATTAACTTCAGAAATCTCGATTACAGTGCCTTGCTGGCCCTTGCCAACACCGCCGATTCGATGAGCGCAGAGCCGACAGAAGATGAGTTAATGACATTGATGACGTTGCTCGACAGGTTGGTGGAAAAAGGCATGGCATTTGAGCTGCTACCACTGGAAATGGGAACGCCGGAAGGTCAGGTGGATGCCAAATTTACACTGAGTATTGAGCCAGGTCTGGGCAGCGTGACCCAAAACATCGGTGCATTGATGTCGAAGCTGCAAGGCAACGTGTTTATGAATGTGCCAGCGGCGTATGTGCATGACGTCCCCGCCGTTGCAGCGTCAGTGAATAATCTGGAACCGTATGGTTTTATCAGCGAAAGTGAAAAGGGTGTAACCCTTAAAGCCAAAATTGAAGGTGATGAAGCCGTATCGCCAAGTGGAAAACGGATCCCGCTGGCTCTGTTGATGATGATGTTTATGTAAAACACCATACCGACAGGTGACAACAAAAAACAACAAAGCCGGTCCAAAGTGACCGGTTTTTGTTTTTTACGTGAAACTTTTCGTACAAGTCGCCTTTCATTTGTGACAAAGGATAAAAATACTTCTGTCGTCACTAGTAATTCTGTTGGCTTGATCAACACTGATAGGAATATACCCTAACAATCTGAAATCCTGCCTCTTCAGGTAGTCTGGGTGTAAACACAGAGATTTATCCCTGTTTTAACAACATCTCATATAACAATTAAGGGGGATGCATGGAATCAATTAAAGTGAAAGATTACATGAACAAAAGACCGGTTACCTTCACCGTTTCCATGCCGCTTTCCAGCGCGTTGGAGAAAATGCTCAGTGCCAACCAAACCGGTGGGCCGGTTGTTGATGACAGAAATAAGGTGGTTGGATTCCTTTCTGAGCAAGACCTCATTCATAAACTGCTCAAAGTCGGCTATCACTGTCAGGACAGCGACAACGTTGCAGATTGTATGAGAAGTGAAGTAAAGGCTGTGTTGCCGGATGATAGTATTATTGGGCTTGCAGAAGAGATGATGCCGACAAAACCGAAAGTTTACCCTGTGATAGATGAAGACGAGCGTTTGGTGGGGGTGATTTCGAGACGTGATATATTGCGTGCTATTGCTGCGCAAATAGATGATTGTTTCCACCATCCAGTCTAGTTGTTCATAAAAACTGAATATGCTGTTTCAAAGAAGGTGCTTGAGGCACCTTTTTTTCATGGCATGATAGCCCGCAACTTTAAACACTATCGAACGCCACATAAAGCAGGTCCTTTGATGTCAGATCAACACCAGGCCAAGTTTGTAAATGGCGCTATCATGCGGCATATCACCGTGATGTCCACCTCTGGTGCGGTCGGGCTCATGGCACTGTTTTTAGTCGACCTTGCGGATATCTTTTTTATCAGCTTATTGGGACAGGTTGAGCTTGCTGCTGCAGTGGGTTTTGCCGGTACTATTATTTTTTTCTCCACGTCTGTTTCTATTGGAACATCCATTGCCATGGGAGCCTTGGTCAGCCGGGCTCTGGGTGCCGGTCGCCGGGAGGAAGCGCGTAAAATCACTGGCAGTGTTATGGTGTTTGCCGCGTTGGTAAACATGGTAACTGTCGGGGTGATCCTGACATTTATCGATCCAATCCTCGCTGCAATAGGCGCGGAAGGGGAGGTGGCAGAAAAAGCCAGTGATTTCCTTTGTATCCTGTTACCCGGCTCGCCACTGATGGCGATGGGGATGGCTGGTGGTGCTGCGTTACGTGGTGTCGGAGATGCGAAACGTTCTATGGCGGCGACACTGGCGGCAGGCGCAACGAATGCGGTGCTTGACCCGCTATTTATCTTTGGCTTCTCAATGGGGTTGGAAGGTGCTGCTATTGCGTCACTGATATCTCGCTTTGTCATGTTCGGCGTCGCCTTCCAGGCGGTTTACCGTAAACACGATCTGGTGGTGATGCCGCAGATTGATGATCTGAAAAAACACCTGAAAGCGATTGTTAACATCGCAGGCCCGGCAATCATCACCAACACGGCAACACCGATTGGCAATGCGATTGTCACTGCACAAATTGCCAAGTTCGGTGCCGATTACGTGGCTGGTTTTGCGGTTGTGGGGCGATTACAGCCTGTGGCATTTGCATTGATTTTTTCCCTTTCCGGCGCAGTAGGGCCAATCTTGGGGCAAAACTACGGTGCGTTGCGGTTTGATCGCGTAAGGCGCACGCTGACGGATTCGGTTAAATTTGTGGCGGTATACTGCATCAGTGTTGCCATTCTCCTGTATTTTGCTCAGGATCTTGTTATTGATGCCTTCAGCCTGGAAGGCAACGCCGTCGCCATGGTGACACTCTTTTGTACTTATATCGCGATCACGTTTATTTTCAACGGCACTTTGTTTGTCTCAAATGCTGCCTTCAACAACTTGAGTCGTCCTACATGGTCCACCATGCTGAATGTCGGAAAAGCGACAATTGGCACCATCCCATTTGTGTATATCGGCGGAGAGCTTGCGGGAGCGGAAGGGGTGTTGATTGGACAGGCTGTAGGTTCTGTGCTGTTTGGTCTGGCCGGTTACTGTCTGGTCCAACGTCTGATCAATCAACTGGCTGCTGACCATCAAACGAAAGCCGGTGACAAGGTGCTTCACTCCTCAGAGCCGGAAGCCGGGTTGGCCAGCGGTTGTGAGCTTATGGCTAAAGATCACAAGGACCGGCTTGAAAAGGCACCTCCGTTTCGTACTTCACACCTACGGTAAATGGGTAACAGACGTTGCCTGACAGCATCTTTCCATTGCTGGAATGGCTCAGTGTCATTGTGTAATCCGGGGGGCGATATTGGAAAGGTGCACCAAACTGTCTACTATTCACTGCATTTTATTGATCTAATTCAGTATCTCATCATGGTATTGCGCGCAGAATAACCGTGTTGCCCGCAAAAATGCGTGGGCGTTTAGCTTTAAGGGACTACAAGCGATTATGCGTATTCAGGCAAAGTATATTCTTCCAATACTGATACCGTTACTGGTATTAATTCTTCCAGCATCAGCCTTTCCATTCGACACGCTCACCGTGATGCAACAACGTGCCATCGCCCTGTTTCTGCTGGCGGCGTTATGTTGGGTTTTAGAGCCCATACCCATTTACGCCACATCAGTGGTGGTCATTGTGTTGGAACTGTTATTCCTTTCTGACAAAGGATTGATCTGGTTCCGTAGTGATGCTGGCTCGACACAGTTTGGGGAGCTTTTGCAGTACAACACCATCATGGCAACCTTTGCCAGCCCCATTATTATGCTGTTCCTGGGGGGATTTTTCCTGGCCATGGCGGCGACCAAATACCGGCTTGATATCAACCTCGCGCGCGTGCTGCTAAAACCATTTGGCAAAAAGCCGCAAAGGGTGATGGCAGGGTTAATGCTTATCACCGCGATCTTCTCCATGTTTATGTCAAACACTGCCACCACTGCCATGATGCTGGCGATCCTGACGCCAATTCTGGCGTTGTTTAAACCCAATGATCCAGGAAAGATTGCGTTTGCATTGTCGATTCCTGTTGCCGCAAATATTGGGGGGATTGGTACGCCTATCGGGACGCCACCGAATGCAATCGCCCTCAAATACCTGACGGGAGACAACCTGATTAGCTTCGGGGAATGGATGGCGTTTGCAGTGCCGTTTGTGGTGGTGCTGATGCTGTTGGCCTGGTTCCTGCTCTGCTTACTGTTCCCTTCTGATGAAAACGAGATCACACTTTCCATCAAAGGTAAGTTCCTGAAAACGCCAAAAGCGATCACTGTATATGTGACATTTACAGTCACCATCTTGCTTTGGCTGATGGGATCCAGCCATGGAATGAACGCATACACCGTAGCCTTGATCCCTGTCGCGGTGTTTTCTATGACCGGTATTATCAATAAAGAAGATCTGAAAAAAGTCTCATGGGATGTGCTTTGGTTGGTATCCGGCGGTTTTGCCCTTGGTCTTGCTTTGGATAAAACCGGTTTGGCGAGATTGCTGGTGAGCAGCATTCCTTTTGAACAATATGCACCGGAAATGGTGTTGGTAGGGGCAGCGGCACTCTGCCTGTTAATGGCTAACTTTATGTCTCATACCGCAACGGCAAACCTGTTGATGCCAATCATGGCAGCACTGGGGAGCTCCATGGCGTCTTTGTCACCGCTGGGCGGCGAAACAACGTTGATTTTGGTGGTCACGTTTGCCGCATCGCTCGGTATGTCACTCCCCATCAGCACACCACCCAATGCGTTAGCGCATGCCACAGGGCATGTCAGCAGCAATCAAATGGCGAAAGTGGGGGCGATTCTTGGCGTTGCCGGCGTCGCTCTCAGCTTTGTTATGGTCTGGATTCTACAGGTTGTAGCATTCCTTTAACGGTAAAAGGTGAAACAGATGGAAAAAGTGAACATCGTATGTGTGGATGATCAACGGGAAGTGCTTAGCGCGGTGCTGAAAGATCTTGCCCCACTTGCCGTAGCATTCCACATCGAAGATTGTGAGTCTGCCGATGAAGCACTGGCGTTGATTGATGAACTCGATGCGGAAGGTGAACATGTAGCTCTCATCATCTCAGACCACGTGATGCCGGAGAAAACTGGGGTAGAACTGTTGACAGAAGTTTCCCTCGACCCACGCTTCCGTTTTACTCGCAAGGTGCTGCTCACCGGTCAGGCAACGCATGCCGATACCATTGAAGCGATCAATCATGCCCGTATTGAACGCTACTTTGAAAAACCCTGGCAGGCGGAGATATTGCTGGAGGAAGCCAAGCGTTTGGTGACCCACTATGTCTTCGATGTCGGGTTAGATTATCGTGAGTATGCCGAGGCGCTTGATACCCAGACAGTGCTGGACAGGTTGAAATAAAATATACACTTGATGACTTGACATTGGAGTTGTCTCCAAGGTTTATACTGATGGCATATCAGACAAGGAGAAAAGCCTATGTGCCATTCATGCCAATCAGTAAAATGCAAAAACCCCGTGCAGCATACCCGTCAACCAGAGGCAAAAACGGATGTATGTTGTGTGTCAACAACAACCAGTACAACATGTTGTACAACCACAGAGAAACCAGACGGGGAGCCTGACGATCCGGCGTCCCAGGGCTGTTGCAACAGCACATCTTGCAACAGCCAGTCTGAGTCTACTGAACCTGAACAAAGCCCGCTTTCATCATCTGACAGCCTTTCATGGCGAGTCACTCATATGGATTGCCCGAGCTGCGCCGCCAAGCTGGAAACGGCGCTGGGCACGCTGGAGGGTGTCGCGTCTGCCCATGTGCGCTTTGCGACCGAGAAACTCATTGTCACGTTAGACAAGCCAGATACACCGGCACTGAGACAAGCGATTGAAGATAAAGCCATTCAAACCGGCTTTCCACTGGTTAACCTTGGCGGCCCTCAAGGTACTGAACAAGCGGCTTCTGGGTTTGCCAGATTAAGGAAAGATGCCTTTTTGGTGTCACTGACAGCGGTGATGTCACTGGCAGCGATTCTGTCCCAGTGGCAACCACAAGCCGGAACAATACTTTTCATGCTGGCGACGATATTGGGGCTGCTTCCCATCGTGAAAAAAGCAATTACGCTAGCGCGCTCCGGTTCTCCCTTTTCCATTGAAACTCTGATGTCGGTTGCGGCATTGGGCGCACTCTATTTGGGAGAAACCGTAGAAGCGGCCATGGTATTGGTGCTGTTTCTCATTGGTGAGCGGCTGGAAGGTTACGCCTCTGCGAAAGCGCGTGCAGGCATTCAGGCATTAATGGCGCTGGTGCCGGAATCGGCAATTCGTGTTTATCCAGATGGTCGTCGAGAATCTGTTCCGGTCTTGTCATTGCAGCCTGGTCAAGTGATCGAGATAGCACCGGGAGGACGTTTACCGGCTGACGCTGTACTCCAAAGTCAGACAGCAAGTTTTGATATGAGTGCGCTGACCGGTGAGTCGATTCCTGTAGAGAAAGGGCAGGGCGAGAAAGTGCCAGCCGGCGCGATGTCGGTGGATCGTGTTGTCACACTAGAGGTGGTGTCAAAGCAGGGCGAAAGCGCCATCGACAGGATTTTGACCTTGATTGAGGATGCGGAGTCACGCCGGGCGCCGGTAGAGCGTTTTATCGACAGGTTCAGCCGCTGGTACACCCCATTGATGATTTTGGTTGCTGCCTTGGTGGTGGTGATTCCACCGGTGCTGTTGGGCGGGAGTTGGGATACCTGGGTGTATCGAGGCCTTGCCCTGCTATTGATTGCCTGCCCGTGTGCGCTGGTGATCTCTACCCCTGCGGCCATGACATCCGGTCTGGCAACAGCAGCGCGGTATGGCGCGTTAATCAAAGGGGGAGCAGCATTGGAAGCACTCAGCAACGTTGAGTGGGTAGCGTTTGATAAAACCGGCACCCTGACAGAAGGAAAGCCCGTTGTTACTGATGTGTTGAGTTGGGAAGCTGATGAAAACAAGCTGTTGGCATTGGCAGCTGGCGTTGAGCAAGGGTCACATCATCCACTTGCGAAAGCTGTGGTTGCCATGGCAACCTCCCGAGGTATTGCGCCCAGAGTGGCACAAAACATCCATGCCACCGCCGGAAAAGGTGTGGCAGGTGAGATAGACGGTCAGTCTATTGAAATGATTGCCTTGGATAAGCTGCCCGACAACCGGGTGATAGAAGTGGAGCAACAGCAGGCCGCACAGCAAATGGCCGATGAAGGCAAAACGGTGGCAATCGTATTTGCGGGTGGGAATGCCATCGGTGCCCTTGCCTGGCGTGATGAACTACGTGCGACGGCAAAGGATACCATTGCGGCACTAAACCGTGTTGGCGTGAAATCCGTGATGCTGACGGGCGATAACCCGCATGCAGCGGCTGGTCTTGCCCGCCTGCTTGGTATGGATTTCCGTGCCGGATTAATGCCTGAAGGTAAAGTGGATGCCATTCGTGAAATGTCAGCGACAAGTCGGGTGGCGATGGTCGGTGATGGCATTAATGATGCACCGGCAATGAAGTCCGCAACGATTGGTATTGCCATGGGGGGCGGCACGGATGTTGCGCTGGAAACCGCAGACATTGCACTGAGCCAGAACCGGATAGAGCACATACCTTCTGTTATTGCATTGTCACGCGCAACCATGCGAAACGTCAGACAGAATGTGGCGTTGGCGATTGGCCTGAAAGCGATTTTTTTGGTGACCAGTGTGTTGGGGCTTACTGGCCTGTGGGTTGCCGTGTTGGCAGACAGCGGCGCAACAGCCATTGTGACCCTGAATGCTCTGCGTCTACTTCGCTTTAAAAACAATAGGTTGAGAGAAAGTGGTATAAAATAATGATGAACATTTTCTTATCAATAAAAGTGATCTCAATCACCATGAAATGAAATGCATTGAAATTAAAATGCATTAAAAGTGAGATTTGTCACTTTAATTTCTGGATCACTTGGTATGGTGGGAACCCGTTGTATTTTGTCGTGAGAGGGCCGGCACAGATGCCGGTTTAGAAGGAGTCAATAATGTCTGAGCAAACCGTATTCCACCTGGGTGTGAGTCAATCTGATCTTGAAGGCGCAACCATGGCGATCATTCCGGGCGATCCTGCCCGCGTTGAAAAGATTGCCGCACTGATGGATGCACCAAAATTTCTTGCAAGCCATCGCGAATATACCCTGTATCTGGGTAAATTGGATGGTCACTCAGTGGTGGTTTGTTCAACTGGTATTGGTGGGCCTTCTACCTCGATTGCGGTTGAAGAGCTGGCACAACTGGGTGTGCGCACTTTCCTGCGTGTTGGTACGACGGGGGCGATTCAGCCAAACATCAATGTGGGTGACATCATTGTAACGACAGGCTCTGTCCGTCTTGACGGAGCAAGCCTGCACTTTGCACCGATGGAGTTCCCGGCAGTGCCTGACTTTGATGTGACAACGGCGATGAAACAAGCCGCAGAAGAATCTGGCGCAGCGGTACACACAGGTGTGACAGCATCGAGTGATACTTTCTATCCGGGTCAGGAGCGGTATGACACCTTCAGTGGCCGTGTTGTGCGTCGCTTCCAGGGCTCAATGAAAGAGTGGCAGGAAATGGGTGTACTGAACTTTGAGATGGAATCTGCGACATTGTTGACCATGTGTGCAAGCTCTGGTCTGAAAGCAGGTTGTGTTGCCGGTGTGATTGTCAACCGCACACAAAAAGAGATCCCAAGCCCAGAGTTGATGAAAGACACCGAAGGCCGTTCTATCAGCGTGGTTGTCGAAGCGGCACGTAAGCTGCTGACCGCGTAATCCTTCAGTAAACACAAAAGCCGACGCAATTTTGCGTCGGCTTTTTCATGCCTGTTTGGTGCTATTTAAAGGTTGATCAGTTAAACAGGCCTTTGTCATGGCCACCTGCACGCAGGAACCACTCATAGAGGTGGGTTTTCAGGTCACCCAGCTGGTCCGGTCCAATCAATGCCAGCCCTAAATCCGTTGCACGGGTAATATCATGATGGCGCAAAGGGCGGAAGCTGACCAACATCGCCCGGGCTTGCAGGCCACCCAACAAGTCACGGATCGATTCAAGCTTATAAAGGGTATCGTCACCGTCGCTCGACATGCCTTTGGTCTTGCATTCGATAATATGAAGCTTATTGTTTACCACTGTGGCAACATCCAGCTCATTGCGAACTTCTTTGTCGCCAATCTTCCGGTAAACCTGAACGCCCAGCGATAAATCCTGAATCGTCAGCAACTCATGCTGGATTTCTTCCACCACGTGGTGAACATACCACTCCAACCATTCGCCATTGGCAAAGCGTCGGGCAGCTTCGCTTGAAAATGTCAAAACGCCGTTGTGGTAAGTTGACAAGCCTGCTTCATTCAGATCATCAATCAATATACCCAGTTCACGGTAGCCTTGCTGTTTTTCGCTTAGCTCAACGTCCAGCCTTTGTTCTTTGCGGCAGGTGGTTGCCAGATAGTTCAGCGTTGCCAGACCCGGGCCCAATTCGTACGCATTGCTGGCCCATTTGTGCCCCAAGGTCTCAATGGTGGTATCCAGCACGCTGCGGATATCCTCTTCAGGCAGTTCGCAACGGGCGCCAAAAATGGTCAGATAATCACTGATATTGATGTGATCTTCTACCTGCTCCTGCTTTTGTCCATCAGGGTACAGCCAGCAAAGTTCATCGCTGAAGGGCTCAATCACATAGATTGGCCAGTGGTAGGTGCGGAAAATTTCATAAGCGGTCAAAAGGCGGTGACGCAACCCACAACTGGCGTTGAAAAAGACGTCGTTGCACTCATCTTTCAGGCGACGCGCCAGCGCCTCAATCTTACTTTTGATAAGTGGAATATTGATGTCTGAGGGGATAAGGAAAAACTCTGTTTTAACCCCTTTGGGCGACAGCACTTTGCTTAGCTGTTCGTACTGGGGGATTTGACATTCAACGCCAATAAAAATCACTTTATCGGCCTTGGACTTTCGGTGCAGCAAGGCGGTGACCAACCGGACAGGATCTTGGTCAATGATACCGACATGTGTGGCCATAATCACTCCGTTAGGAACGAATAGAAAATATTTCGTTCTTATTCCTTATTGTTCTTCACCGTAATATCTGGGCATCGGTCGCAATATTCAAGTACTTACTTGCAAATTCTAGCGAAAAGCAGCGTTGCTTTGTCCGGATGCTGAGAACAGCCAAAGAACAATTGAGAAAAGTTGGTACGACTCTCCCTCATTTTCCTACCATTAATAGTGTCATTTGTGTCAGTAACGAGATGGGGTTGCGTTAACGCGATGGAAACCTGTCTCAGAAATTCTCAATGTTGAGCATTACATACAACTAGCCGGGTAGAGATAAGACAGCGACAACACCACTGGTTAAACTCTGTGCACAACAGGTAACGACATGGATTCGCATGAAAAATTGCGAGCGTAAGTTGGGAAAAAGTTATGATTGGTCATGAGTTCGATATTGGATTTAACGTCGACAAGGTACAAGGGCAAGCATATTTGGTGTCAGAGGATGCCCGTATCGTCAATCTCCGTGAAGGAATGCAAATCGCACCGAATCAGGTTGTGTTGACAAACGTCAACAGTTCTGTCGTTGTCAGCAATAACGAACAACGTTTCGTCTTTGATGGGAAGTGTGCATCTTGTTTAACGCCGATGAGCGATGCGGAATTTGTACTTTACTCTGCAGGACATGGCGTCACCTTCAATCCTGATGCGTTCAACGACAGTAATGTGCCTTTTGACCTTGATGTTGCCCAACTCCAACAACTGATTCTTGACGGTGTTGACCCAACAGAAGTGTTTGAAGCGCCCGCTGCTGGTGAAGGAGCGGGGTCTGCCAATGCGGGTTTTATTGTGGTGGATTATGGTTATGCGGAAACTCTGGCCGAAGCCGGGTTTGATACCACAGGCCCACTGGATAGCCGAGACAACGAACAGGATCTTCTGGGGGCAGATGGCGCGGCCGATGTTGTTGAGGATGAGACGCCCACAGTGACACCACCGGACATTGATGCTGTCGGCGGACAGCGTGCCGCACTTTCTGTTACCGAAGGCGATTGGGATATCCTCCCTTACGGGACGCCGGACACCACCAATTTTGTGATTGAAGCGGGCACAGAAGCCCTTATTCCCGGCTCGTTGCAGATTGCGCCAAGCGATTTGGCGATTGTTGATGCCGAACTTGCACAGATCACCGCTAATGGCGACGCAGTTGTGTTTACCCGCCAAACCAACGTTGATGCAAGCGGTGTGGGTACTTTCACCCTCACAGGGACAGTCAACGGGGACGTCGTGGTGGAGCTGGTGATCACCGCGACCCCAAATGGCAATGACCTGAGTGTCAGCGCCACATTGATTCAAAACGGGCCACTGGATCATACATCGGGCGCCGGTACTTACGTTAATGTCGATGGTGAAAGGATTACCATCAACCTGCCGCTGCAAGTGGCGGACACTGGCGGCGATTTGATGCAAAACCCGGCGCAACTCACGCTCGAAAGTAATGATGGTGCTGCACCGGCCATTGCTGATGCCAACGTAGAACTGACAGAGGTGGCTGCCTCACTGGTCGGGAATACGGCGACCTCGACAGAAGGGGGCGATCTCGGCAGTGATTCGATAGCCAGCGTCAACTTTGATGCGTCTGCTGCTGAGGCCCAGTTTGTTGGCATCACCAGCCATGGACAGCCAACCACGGTAGATACCTCGGTCCCGGGTGTGATCACGCTTTACACTGACAATGGCGATACACCGGAAAAAATCCTCGAAATTTCACTGAAGCCGTCCGACACACCGGGCGAGCCTGCCGAATATTCCGTTACCCAATACCAACCGTTTGACCAGCATGGCGACAGTGACGGAGATAATGATGATGACAGCACAACGTTTACTTTCCCCTTCACAGTGACGGATGCTGATGGCGATGTCAGCAACGAGTCGGAGGTGTCATTCAAGCTGATTGATGGTGAAGTGGCAGAGGGGGGTAAACGAACGGACGAAGGCGGCTTTGCCTTGGATGTGGTGGCGCTGTTTGAACAGGGAACACCAACAGATCAATCCACGCCCAGCAGTGTGTCAGAGACGTTTACGATTGAGGCGACAACAGACAGGCTGAATCCGGTCACGCTTTCTATCGAAGAGATGGACGTACTGCAAACTGAGCTGTTGGAGCTTCAGAATAATGCCGGTGAGCACGTTGACGACGTGACTCTCACTCAAACCACAGATTCAGAAGGTAACCCGATGTTCACCATCACTGCCAGCATTAATGGTGAGACGGCTCTCGAACTTTCCATGTCAGCAAAACAGGGGGCCAATGGCCTTGATGTTGATCTTGAATCCACCCTTACTCAATACCAGCCGCTTATCCACCCACAGGATCCCAGTGCCGAAAATATGTCTGGCCGGGTAACTGCGGATGGCTCGCAAATTGTGATTGAAGTGCCGGTGCAGGTTGAAGACACCGATGGTGACAGGCTTGTTGACCCGGATGACCCTACTACTGAATCTGCCCGGGTGATCACCTTTGCGGTGCTGGATGATGATTCTACCCTTTTTGGTATCGATGCCAGTGATACTGTGCGGGTAGATGAAAGTGGCATTGATGACGGAACAGGCGCTCATCCGGGCTCTCAGGCCAGCGGCACACTGAACTTTGACAATGCGGGTGATGATGACAGCGCCCTTACACTCAACCCAGATAAAACGTTCGGTGACACGGTATCCGGTTTTGGGCTGAGAACCAATGAGCCCATATTAGTCAAAAACTCAGAGGGTGAAATGGTTCCGCTGACAGCGGTGGCCGACCCCGGTGACGGCGAACATCAAGTCGGGACACCCGTCATGCTTGTCGAAGATGATGCCGGGAGCAATACCTATCCCAAAACCTATTTTGGCCAGGCGGATGATGGCAGTGGCAATACCCGTAACGTGTTCCAGATCCAGTTATATGAAGACGGTACGTTTGATTTTGAGCTCCTGTCAGCGCTGGTACACGAACAAGGCGATGGCGCCAATGAACTGACCTTTACCCTGTCAGGGTACGCGGTTGATGCAGATGGCGATGAGTCTCCCCGCATTAATGTGCCGATTGTGGTGACCGATGACGTTCCACATACCCAGGGTACGCTCAACATGACGTTGGATGACGCGCCATCCGGTGAAATTACCGCGACAGTGGATGTCTTTGCGCTGACAGACCCTGCTTCTGTGCCGGGGATTGAAAACCTGAGCGGTGCCGACGCGATGACTTTCATTACTGCCATCTTTAATGGCAGTGAGTGGGTCGACGTTTCTACAACACGCCCAACTGACATCGACATTTTTTCAGTCGGTGACGCGTCGCTGAAGCTGGGCACTGTGGCTATTGATCCACGCAACGAGCCTGTAGGCGAAATCACCTTTACTATGCAGCCGAATCTGGAAAACCCGGAGGAAGTGCTGCAACAAGGCCTGCAATATCGGGTGACCGACTTTGACGGCGACACCGCAGAAGGTGAAATCACACTGACCATTACCGATCAGATACCTACTTTGTCCTTCACCGATGTCACAGGTAACGAAGATCAGGGACAGGCTGACACCAATACCGAATCTGCCGGCGTTGATGGTAGTGCAGGCATCCCCATCAATATGCAGCTCAACCTGGGTGACAATGATTTAGGCGAAGCCTTTGAAGACGGTGGCAGACTGGTACTGAACGGTGAAGTCACGCTGGCCACTCGGGATGAAGCTGGCGATATCGGGGGCACCTTTTACTTTAATGGCGCAGAAATCTTGCCGGATGCCGATGGCAACATAGTACTGAACGCCGATATGTTTGACGCTGTCAGTACAGATGAACCGCTGATTTTTGACCTTACTGGCGTTACCTTTGTGCCGGATCCGGATTACTCCTCTTTTGATGGCACCGACCTCATCCAGTTTGATGTTGAACTGGACGTGAATGGTCATGCGCCGGTGATGGCTGTGGATACCCTCGACATCACGGTGGAAGGTGTGGCCGATGTGCCAAACCTGAGCCTGATCGGCGAAGCCGCTGATGGTGTGTTTGAAGTGGATGAAGATCACGTGCGTTTCGGTGCGGATGATTTTGTTTTGGCAGATCTTATCTCAGCAGAGTTGCAGGATTCAGATGGCTCTGAAACCCTCAGGTACGAGTTTACTCTGTCACCGGACAGAGGAGAGCTGCTGGGAGGATTCATTTCCGGCGGAAACGGATCATATGTACTCTCAGACCCATCCCAACTGGATAAGGTGCGTTTTGTGCCAGATCCGGATTTCAGCGGTGATGTGACGCTGACAGTTAAAGCCATTTCTACCGAATCTGCACCGGCCAGCGCGGAAGAAGCGTCAGCAGAAACCTCGTTAATCTTCCGTGTGGAACCTCAAGCCGACGAGGCACGCCTGACAGTTCAGCGGGTGTTTGGTAGTGAGGATGCCGGTAACCCGGAACCGGAACTTGCTGAAGGTGATGCGATCTCGCTGGCGGGCAAAATTTCACTGACCACACTGAGCTCGGACAACGATGGTTCAGAATCACTGTTTGTCAGGCTGTTTGATTTGCCAGACGGCGCGGTATTACAACTCAATAAGGATGGTGTCCTGACGCCGCTGACTGACACAGACCGCATTTCCGTCGATGACATCGATAAACTGGAAATCATCCCGCCTGTCCACAGCAACGAAAACTTCACCGTTCAGGTGGAAGGCATTGTTGTAGACACCGCACCGGACTCGCCTGTTGATGAGCGCATTATTCCTGCGACGTCACTGGCGGTGATTGTCACGGGTGTGGCTGACGCGCCAGCATTCGAGGTTGAAAATCCGGGAACGGAACCGGGGCAATGGCTGGTGGATGATGCCACGGGCAAGGTCACGACAACAGTGCCTGAGGACGGTGTCGATGGCGACGGCTTGGTGGCTGTTGATTTTACCGTGATCTCCGGTGAAAAAGCACAGGCACCGGATGACACCTCCGAGTCGCTCTCAATGATCATTGTCAATCCGCCACAGGGCGTTGGGTTTGTTGTCAAGCATGCAGACGGATCACTGACGGAGGTTGAACTGGCATTTGCCGGGTGGGAAACCGATGACAACGGCATGTCAGTGCCGGCTTACTCGGTCGATCTTGCTGCGCTGGCAGGGCAGGATGTGTATATCAAGTTGCCGACACATACCACCGAAGATCTGCACATTGTCACACGCTTGATTGCCACCGAAAATGACGGTGATACTAAAGCGATTGACACGGTAGTGGAAGTCATCATTGACTCGCCAGTGATTGATGCCGATGACCGTTATACCAACCCGGAAATCACAGGGTTTGAAGATCGTTGGATCACTGTCAACTGGCAGCCAGATCTAACCATTGTTGGTGCACCGGACTCCGATGCTCCAGGCGTGGTGGAAAACGTGGTGGGTGCGACAATCTCCGGCTTTGCAGATACCGACGCCGTACAATTGGTTAAAGGTTCTGACGTGATCAGCCTGATACCGGTAGGAGGAGAAATCACCCTGACCGACACCCAGATTGCTGACGGTTACCAATTGCAGGTGAAACGCGCAGAGCACAGCGATGCCGACCTGACATTGACCACGTCTGTTACCGTCAGGCAAGAAGATTTTGAAGGTGCCAGCCAGGCTGAGAAAGTGGTAGAAGGCACTATCAATATCAATATTGAAGCCCGGGTAGAAACCGAAGCCGGTGAATTACAATTGCTGCAAGGCGGAACGCCAGTAACAGAGATTTCTACAGACAGTAAAGGGCGGATAGTTATTCAGGAAGGGGTGAATTTCGCCCATCCGGATGATTCCAGCGACGAAGTGGTTATCCGTATTGTGATCACCGATTTGGAAGATGGTTTCTATGTCGACAACGCCGAAAGTGATGGTAAGGGTGGCTGGGTGCTGAACGATCCCAATGATTTCACCATCATGGCGCCACCACAATCTTCTGGACAGACCACGTTTACTATTTCTGCCATGGTGCAAGATGAAGGTGATGCAGGGGAAGGCGACAGTAGTGCACTGGCACCTGTCTCAAGCGCAGTGATCACCCTAAACTATGAAAACACCACATCCTCGCCGCACGAAGCGTATCAAGTGGAGCCACCGGCTGAAACCGTGGTGATTGAAGGGTTTGAGGACAACGAAATCTCATTGGCGGCCGTGGGCGAAGCATTGGTTTTTCCATCGGGTGGTAGTGGAGCGTCACCGTTTGATCAGGTCACGGTAGTCATTAACGGCTCAGATATTCCTGCTGGTACGGTCATTGGAGGCGCACGCTACCATATTGATAACGACACTTACATCTATGAAATACCGGGGCGTCGTGACAATGGTAATCCTTATCCCGACGGGCTCGATCTCTCCGGCTTGACAGTGACACCGCCGGATGATTATGCAGGGGAACTGACCATTCCAGTTACCGTGGTCAATATTGACAGCCGCAGTGGTGACACCAAAACGACTACTTTTCCGGTTCAACTGAATGTGAAACCGCTGGTTGATCTTCCGCCGCCAGATGGGGCTGAGCAGCCGAGTGATAATTCTGGTGAGCTGGCATTTGTGCTGGCGGTGAATGGCACCACTGGTCTGAATGATAAAATCTCCCCTCAACCGCTTGAACCGGGTGAAACTGAAGGCGCGTATCCGGGGCAGGCACTGGAAGATGGCCTGATTTCCCTGAGTCTTCGTGCAACACTTGCGGACACCGACGGTGCTAACGGGGAAGAAGCGATCAGTGGTGCTGTACTGACCGTTCCCGCCTCCGCAGGCGTCTTTGTGCTGAGTGATGGTTCTGAAGTTTCCACGATTACGCTGACAGGCGCTGAACTGGGCGATATAAAATTCAGACCGGCTGAAGATTTCAGTGGCACGGTAGAGTTTGATGCCCAAATCTCTGTTACGGACACGGCCACAACGGGCACAGACCAGCGCGATATCTCCACCACCTTATTTTTCGATGTCACCGCCGTGAACGATGAGATGACATTCACCCAAAACGGCAGCGAACTGGCAGAAGATGCGGTAGCGGAAATCCGGGGGGACGAAGACTCCTCCGGCGGTATTTCTCTGGCTGAGCTCGGGGCATCTTTCAACGATATTGATAGCTCTGAACATCTGGTTTCAGTTTTGATCCAAAATCTGCCAGAGGGCTTCACTTTGGCTGCTCCGGCGGTGAACGCAGGCGCAGGCAGTTGGGTCATCCCGGCAGATGCGATAGCAGATTTAGCATCGCTCTCGGCAATTACAGTGCAGCCACCGCTTGATTTCAGTGGCACCGTCGCATTCAACGTCACGGTTTTCACACAAGAAGGCAGTCTGAACCAGCCACACGGGTTCAGCCAGTCGGTCTCTGTCACCGTCGATCCAGTAGGCGATGGCGCAAATGTGTTTGTCGCAGGCTCAGCGGCAACCACAGAAGATACCGCGGTGGCACTGGATGTCGAAGTCCGCGCCAAAGACGACCGTGATGCCGTGCAGGAAAGCCCGGGCGTGAATGAAAATGCGCCGGAAACCTTGTTGATCACGATTGCCGGTGTGCCGGAAGGCGGGCAAATTGTGTTGCCTGATGGGGTAACCGGGACAGTCACACCGGAAACCGCTGACGGCGGAAATGTGGTTGTTGAAGTGGCAGATACCCAACTCGATGGCCTGACTTTCGTTCCGCCGCAGGATGGTAATGGCGTTTTCACATTGGATCTGGTGATTCAGACCGTGGATAACGGCGCGGTGTCTGACGATGTCGTGAACAAGCAAATTACGGTGAATGTCAGTGCGGTGAACGATGCACCGGTCAATATTCTGGCAGACAGTTATGACGCTGAAGAAGATACAGTGCTGACTATCACCGATCTTCTGGTCGAGGATGTAGATGCCCGTGAAGGCACAGGCATTGTGAATGTTCAGCTTTCGGTTGGCGCAGGCAGCACGCTGTCGCTGTCGGGAGAAAACGCAGAGATCGATATTTCTGGTGAAGGTACCAATCTTCTCAGATTGGAAGGGAATATTGATGCCATCAATGCCCTGCTGCAAGAAGGGGTTGAATACCAGTTTGCCGGAGAAAACACGTCAGGCGAAGACAGCCTGACCATGACGGCCCGTGATCGCAGCAATGCGGGTGCCGGTGGACAGAAATTTGATCGTGACACCGTGGCGATTGTCGTCGCACCGAAATCCGATACACCGGCGCTTACTGCTGCGTCGCAACTTGCGTCTGTGCGCGCAGCCACCGGCGCACTGGTGCCACTGCTTGGCTTGATGGCAACCTTGGTTGACCCGATTGACAATGAGTTCTCGCTCACTTTCAGTGGCCTTGGCATCGCCGCAGAGCTGGTGGACGTCTCTGGCGCACCGGTCGGCACCAATAACGGCGACGGCTCCTGGACACTCAGCCAAACTGAGCTTGAATCCCTGACACTGAGCGATCTCAACCTGCGCTTCAGTGCGCAGCCGCCAAGCGATATTGCGGTCACAGCACTGTCAGATGTCGGGGATGGCGATCCGAAAGAAGCCACACTTACCATCAATGTCAACGTGGTGGACACAGAGACCACAGGCGTATTGAACGATGCTGACAACAGCGCGGACAATCTGGTTGTCGATGGCAATGCGCCGGCACAGGTCCATGGCGGTGCGGGTGAAGATGTCGTCGTGGGTGGTCTGGGTGAAGATATCCTGGTCGGTGGCGCAGGTGATGACGATATCTGGGGCGGCGAAGTCGGTGGCACGGGTGATGGCGACGCTGACACCTTTAAATGGGTCTCCGGCGACTTTGGCGATGCCGCTAATGTCGCGACCGATACCATCAAAGACTTCGAAGCCGGTATTGACGTGATTGATATCTCAGATGCGTTTGATACCAACGGCATGATTACATTCACCGATTTGGCGAACCGTCTGGATATCCAAACCGTCGAAAGCAACACCCGCATTCAGGTGCTGGACGACACCAGCGCACCGATTCAGAACATCATCGTCGAAGGTGTTACGCTGAATGAGTTGCTCGGTATGGATGCGACCGGGCTGACACAGGATGAAATCCTCGAATCCATGATGATGTCCGGCCAACTGGTGGTATTCGATCTCACCACCACCCAGTTTGGCACTGAGGCTGATGACACACTGACAGCCGGTGATGATGGCGAACGTATTTATGCCGGAGACGGTGATGATACGCTGACGGGTGGCCTTGGCGATGACATTCTGGTCGGTGGCGCAGGGGATGATCTCCTGACAGGGGGTACGGGCGATGACACCTTTGCATGGTCAGGGTCAGACGTTGAAGCCGGCACGGTTGCTGTGGATACCATTACCGATTTCGACCTCGGTAACGAAACCACGGGTGACAAGCTGGATATTTCCGCGCTTCTGCCAGACACCGTGGACAGCAATACCAGTGTTGATGTCTTGCTGGGCTACATTACGCCAGAAACAACGGATGACGGGCTGACGCTGCATATCTCCCAGACCCCAGGCAGTATGAAGGTTCAGGATGTGGTACTTGGTGGCATGGGCCTGACTGACCTTGGTCTGACAGACAGTGCTACGCCTTCGCAAATCCTGACGGAGCTGGTGCAGCTCCAAACACTCAAGCTGGATTAAACGAACCCGTTTCACCCTGCTAAAGCACTGCGAAAGCGGTGCTTTTTTACGATTATTGCTCGATGAATCAATAAGCTTGAGGTAGTTTATATCTAGACAATCACAAGTGGCGACAAGAACAATGAAAACCCTATACGCACACCGGGGAATGTCTGCCCTGGCCCCGGAAAATACACT
The DNA here is from genome assembly GCF_000176515.1 of Grimontia hollisae CIP 101886. Taxonomy (GTDB): domain Bacteria; phylum Pseudomonadota; class Gammaproteobacteria; order Enterobacterales; family Vibrionaceae; genus Enterovibrio; species Enterovibrio hollisae. Next base: position 526,773 of record NZ_ADAQ01000013.1, on the reverse strand, counting down.
TTCTGCCTTTGCCCTTTGTGCCGAACATGGCCTGAAGTGGGTGGAGTGTGATGTTGATATCCTTGCTGACGGCACCGTTGTCATCAGCCACGACGACACCCTTGACCGATGCACCAACCGCACAGGCAGCCTGTACGACCAGACCATTGACGATCTGGCTGACATTGATGCAGGTAGCTGGTTCAGTGATGATTTTATCGGAGAACCGCTTCCCACCTTTGAGCAGTTCATTGCGCTGGCCAACAAACACCAGCTTAACGTGAATGTAGAAATTAAATCCTGCACCTCCGGCTGGGATAATACCGAACGCCTGATCGACGGAGTGATTGAAGGGTTGGAAAAGCTCGACAACAACCTGGATCTGTTGGTTTCCAGCTTCAACCCACTGGCTTTGGCTGAATTTAAACGCCGTTGTCCGGATGTGCCGGTCGCCTGCTTGTTTGAACCTCAACTGCCGGAAGAGTGGCTCTCCATCTTGCAAGCATGTAAGGCAGAAGCCATTCATGTTGCCAACGAAGGCCTGACCAAAACAATGGTGTTGGAAATGAAAGAGCAGGGCTATGCCGTGAATGTTTACACCGTGAATGACCTGATGCGTGCCAACCAGTTGTTCAACTGGGGGGTAGACGGCATATTTACCGACATCGGCCACCAATTCCCATCCCGTTACCGTAGCGGCTAAAAACCCCACAAAAGTGATAGGTATGACATATTGAATCTATACGCATCAACGATTATACCTATCACTTAGCACGTCATAAGATAGTTCCATAAACGGTTGAGGCATGAACCTCGCCAATCACAGTGCAAGAGATAAGGGGACGGATATGACAACAATTAATATTGGTATTCAAGAGCAAGACAGGATTGCAATTGCAGAGGGCCTGAAACGTCTGTTGGCGGATTCATACACCTTGTACCTGCAAACCCACAACTTCCACTGGAATGTGACCGGTAAGCAGTTCCGCGAACTCCACGCGATGTTTGAAGAGCAGTACAATGCGCTGGCATTAGCGGTAGATGAAATCGCAGAGCGGATCCGTACGCTGGGCGTGGCTGCACCGGGCACCTACAAAGCGTTTGCCGCGTTGAGCGCCATTGAAGAAGTAGAAGGTGTGCCATCAGCTGATGAGATGGTAGATATCCTCACCAAAGGCCATGAGCAGGTTGTCCGCACAGCCCGCAACGTACTGAAGCTGGCACAGGATGCCGACGATGAATCTTCAGCATCACTGGTTTCAGACCGTATGCGTGAGCACGAGAAAACTGCCTGGATGCTCCGTGCCATGTGTGAAAACGGCTAAGCCGTAAAGATTCTTGTAAGCCATGTTCCGTAAGACAGGGGCCGCCGATGGGCGGCCTCTGTGTTTTGGGGTTTAAGGCCGGATCTGGTGCGGTGCTAGAAGAAGTGGATTTTCCAGAAAACGTCAGCCAATCACCTGGAAGAACATCTTGATACTGAGTATGACGCAAAGCACCCCAATGATTTTCTTGAGTGTTTCACTTGGAAAGTAGCAAGCCAAACGAACGCCAATGCGTGTGGCGAAATAACTGCTTATTGAAAAGGTAACCATCGCGGGCAGGTAAATATAGCCTAATATCATGCTGTCCAGATCAGTGTTACTCCAGCCGTTAATCAGGTAACCCAAACTGCCAGACAGTGCGATAGGAAAACCGATGGCAGCCGATGTGCCTATTGCCCGTTTTATCTCGAAATTTTGTTGAGCCAGATAGGGAATAGTGAGTCCCGCCCCGCTTATTGATACCAGTGCGGAAACTGAACCTATTACAAACCCGGCAAAGGTATTGGCTACAGGCCCGTGCGGATGAGGGTTAAAACTATATTCTTTTTCCCTGAACATTTTATATGCCACAAAAAGCATAAACAGACTAAAGAATCCGGCAAGGTATGTTCCCTGTAAATACGAGGCGGTGAACGTTGCTAAAAATGTCCCGACAAGCACCGCGCCAGACATTTTTATTGCCATGTTTGAATCAACATTTCCTTTTTTTAAATGGGCTCTCATGCTGCCAAATGTTGTCACAATCATCGCGGCCATGGATGTTCCCAGCGCCAGATGAACCACGTCTTCATTTCCTATTCCTTGTTTTGTAAATAGAAACGTAAAAACAGGAACTGCCATTCCTCCGCCGCCAACACCGACAAGCCCGGCAAGCAAGCCAATGCCCGCGCCTGCTGCTACATAATAGAAAATAAACAAATACTCATTCATAAAAACTCCATGTCACACGAATTCGGAGGGCTTCTTAAAATGCTAAAAGAAAACAAGCCTGCCGTGATAACGTCATATGGACATTAAATAATGAAAAGTGGTCATTTATGGTTCGCCGGATACAGAATGAAAATTGTGATTACAGCGAGTGGCGGGAAGGTGCTGACCTCATTGCACGCAAATGGTCACTTGAGTGCGATGACAGGGTTCATCTTTCTCAACGCCCGTATGCAATGCACAGTCACCACCGGGGACAGCTACTGTGCATTGATGAAGGACTGATACAGGTAAACACCGAGGAGGGGACGTGGTTGCTGCCACCTCACCGTGCGGGATGGATACCGCCAGAGGCAATGCACAGCGTCTCTTTTCATGGTTCGCTGAAAGGCTGGTCATTATTGTTTTCGCCTTTTTCATGTCATCAGCTGCCAAGCTCTCCCTGCGTTGTCGAAATGAATGAGGTGCTTAACGTTTTATCAGACCGGGTGGTTAGCTGGAGTAAAACCAATGATTTATCTCCAGAGCAGTCACGCATTCTCGGCGTCATTCTCGATGAAATTGGCCGGGCACCCCAAGAAAATCTCTATTTCCCGTTGCCGAAAGACCCGAGATTACAAAAGATAGCCCAGTCGATGTTGGATGAGCCCGGAAACACAAAATCTGTAGAGCACTGGGCCAGTGTGGGTGCCATATCTTCAAGAACACTCAGGCGGCTGGTTCGGTCTGAGTTCATGATGAGTTTCAGCATGTGGCGTCAACAGATATTGTTAATACATGCATTAGAAATGTTAGCAAGAGGAATATCTGTCGGTGACGTTTCATTTGCTCTGGGTTACTCAACACCGAGCAACTTTATTGCGATGTTTCGAAAAGTCTATGGAGAGTCTCCTGCACGTTATTTTTCCAAACGTGGATAGGGTGAATTTTAGTCAAATCTAACATGGCTTGTAGGGAAAGCCTTCGACTTCAATATGTGTCAATGAATAAGATAAAAATAGGTTAAAAAATATCAACACTATTACCTTAAGTAATGAGATTAATTTATGTAAATTTTGTTTTATTTACAAAGAAAGTTGTCTCCCTATAGGCCAGCTGATTCACTTTCAAAGTGATTTTAATTTAGTACATTCTTTTAGACTCAATTTTAAAAATTACCACGTTTTGTATTTTCCATCCACTTTGCCGAAATCATGTCCTAATCTGATCCAGAAGTTGGTGTAAAGTTAAACATTAACGTCATTGATATAAAGATAGACAAGGTATCTAGAAAAACATATTTTTTCATAAAAAACCTCGTGAGAATATTTTTGATTGGTGAGTAATATTTCTGTCGCTCTGGTCATATTTGATTGATTAATATGCAAAATATTTAATCAATCAGAACCTTGAACCAAAATGTTGCAACAACTGGTTGTATTAACAGTGGTTCTATTTTAGCAAGAGTTAAAAGTGAGTGATTATTATCTCTCTCATACTTCTATTGTCTATTTATAGGAGATGGTTAAATGTTTAGCAATGTAAGAAATAATATTTTAAGAATCGAGTCATCGGTAAAAACATACTCTGATAAAAAGAATATATCATGTAATATAATGTCATTAAAACAATTAAGTCGCAGTGACATTAAAAAAACAAATAAAAATTCACTTGAAGAACCCGGTTCATTTCTTCTTTGCATGAAAAAAAATGTTGAGTTTCGTCAAGAAGAATCATTGGTGAAAGCCATTGAAAAAAAATCAAGTTTATCAGTAAAAAATAATAGCAACTATTATAATAACCAATGCTTATATTGGAATGGCAATGGCTTTAGCATAAAATCAGACGGTAATTCTGAAACGGTAAGTCTACACAAGCAAATTGATATATCACCTATTTCAATTACTAACGGCCTAAAAAAAGAATATGAACATAAGAAAATTAAAGTAAAAGACTTTACAATTAAAAACCTTGAAATTGCAAAAGAAACCATCGATATGGTTAAGGCTGGACTATGTTATGGCTCAGGAAATCAGATTGTCGACCTTTTTGCATCAGCAGGAGAAAGTGATCTAAGAACTATTCATGCTAGAACAAATACAGCTGTAACACATCCATTTTCTCCCCTGATTTCAGGTAGTAGCAATTGTGGCGGTGTTGCTCAACTTACGGCAGCGTTACTTGTTAGAAATGAAAAGTTAAAAGATCATCCTGTTAGTATTGTGAAAGGTGGTGTGTATGCTGATGGAAAGCCTTATGATCATGACTATGTGATTATAGGTGATCCTTCTGACCCTGAATATGGTCCCGAAAATACAGTTGTTGTGGATCCATGGGGTGTGCTTGCGATCCCCACTACACTTAGTGAGTCAGTTTTTCCAAATCCTAACATTGCTGTGACAAAACCTAAAGGTGTTGTAAAAGCATTTAATAAAGATGATATGGAAAATCTTTTTAGAGAATCCACTTCTAATATTGAAGCTAGTGTCAGAAAAGAATTTGGCGTTGATCTAAAACACGGTAAAGAATTACTTCAATCATTAATCAGTGAAGATGATGAGGATAGATTTTGGAATGTGTTTATAACAGCTAAAGATCCAAGTACACAGTATTATAGTGATAATATTCATCTGGCTCGTTCTTTTGATGAAGTGCCTAAAAATCTGTTCGAGGTTAAATTAAAAGGATTCATTTTATTACAAAAACTTGGATTTGGTATGTCTACAAATAAACAAGCTTGGATCAGTATAAGTAATACTGACTTTCAACATCAAAAATCTGAGAGAATTTCTTTATTTGACAAGATGGAAGAGTCAAAGCTTTGATCTAATAAAGAGTGAAAGCTTAAAAGCAATATGTAAATGTTTATTTTAATTGTTTTCCTATAAGTTCATTTATAAGATAAGAATAAGGAAGCAGGCTTATTGCTTCCTTTGCTTATAAAGACTAATATTCACTAAATTAATAAAACATAGCCAAGGGCATATATGATGAGTTTTAAATTATTTATCCATAAAAAATAATTTAGACTATAATTCTTTTGATATCGAGTGAAATTTCTTTTTGTGATGTGATTTTTTGTGGGTGGAAATAGTCAAGAATCTGTGCGGTAGCCTTTATCTTAATACTCGATACTAGGAAGGAAAATATATGTAAAAAATAAAATGGTACAGTACCTTTGCGTTGGAGTAACCGGGTAGAAAATAAGTGGTCTGTTTTTAAAACACATAGAACAATAGGTAGAGGGAAATATGCAAACCAAAATACTCATGTCATTTGTATTGGCGATATTGTGTTTCAGCGTAAGCGCCAATGAAATGAAATACCAATCTGCGCTAACCGTAAAAACGGTATTCAGCGATGACAGGGGCAAGCCTGTTGACGTGTATTACTGGTATCCCACCAAGAGCGACAAAACCAACTTCACCTTTGGCAATGGCAAGCTTTTTAAGCTGGTCGAAACGCAGTTAGATGCCCCGTTAGCTGATGGAAAATTTTCAGCCGTACTCTTGTCTTTAGGTGGCACACGGTCAGCCTTTTCCCATACGGGATGGATAGCATCAAACCTGGCGCAACAAGGTTACGTGGTCATTGTGCCTAAGCCGCCTGCACCAAACGAAATCACGGCTGACATGGCGGTCGATGAAATCATATTCAGGACCAGTGACTTGGTACTCGGGTTGTCTCAACTTGATACGGTTGAGGCATTTGCCACGGGCGTGGAATTTGACCAGGTGTCCGGTGTGGGCTTTTTTCTGGGCGGCACATCGATGCTGATGCTCTCCGGCGCGAAAATAAGCCCGGAAAAATACCGGGCATCATGCGATAACAACACCAATATCGACTGTCGTTGGTTAAGCAAAGGCAACGTTGATATTGCAAATATTCCAGATGAAAAATTCCGCCAAATTAAGACAAAAGATACGCTGACATCTGTCGTCGTCATCAGCCCTGAGCTGACCAAAACGTTTGTTCCCGAAACGCTGACATTGATAAAAAATCCCGTCACAGTCGTCTCGCTTTCTGCCAATCAACACCCCGCGCTGGTGCCTGCCGAATCACTCGTTAACCTTCCTAATGTGACACTTCAAAACATTCCAGGCGCGACCCAGTTCAGTGCGTTTGCCGAGTGCACCGAACGTGGCATAAAAATTATCACTTCAGAAGGAGAGGGGGCGCTTTGTCACGAGCCCGGAGAGGTTTCAAGAAAGGACAATCATCAGCAAATGTTAGAGGTTATTTTGGCAGCATTGATTCGTCCATCGAATTGAGACATCAGCCATGGTACGAAAGGTGTATCACGAGCAATCTTTCTTAGAGGAAAGGCCACCGGACGGTGGCCTTGGTGTTTTTAGGCTCTTTGGCTCTGAAGTACTTTTGGACAAAATGAGCTAGGAAATGCCAACTTCAGATAATTTTAAGTAAGACAATATCATTAAACAGTACTCTCATACTCATCCAGTGCATATACAGCCACAACAAGAAATGTGGCTGTATTGTAACTTTCTTGAACAGAGCCTTCCGAAATCGAGATTATTAGCCTATTGATCGAACGTAGCTAACCTCTACTTTTGGGCTGAAAAGTAGCTCTTTGGTCAGTTTTTAGTGGTACTTTTATGATGGTGTCTGCAAATTTATATATGCAATCAATTTAATTATTGAGTGTAATTCAATGGCGGCCTATTTTTAAAGCAATAGTAATGCAAATACAAGCGTTAACGTCTTATATAATAAAGGGAATATTATGATCCTAAGATTACTACTTACTCTGCCGATATTGGTGTTGCTCTCAGGCTGTCCAATCGAAGAGGATGGCAATGCAGGTATTAATTGTTGGGATTCTAATATGAATAGTGTTAATGACTTGAATGAAGATATAAATGGTGATGGAGTGTATGATACAAGAGACTGTACTTCTCGACTAAATACTGCAGAAGCAGTTTTGCAGAATCAAGATGCCATTTTTAATCACCATCATTTTTGTGAAGCATTTGCTGCTTTAGGTCAATACCCAGACGGTTGCCCATCGATCACACATTCCACTCCAACAGGTACACTTACTAAAATTACTACCGGTGTTCTATTTGATGATTCAAACAACGGTTATACCTCATGTAATTACTCCCCGAGTAATGGGCCTCTAAGTCTTGAATACCGCCCTGAAACAGGTTTAGCTTACTGGGTTCTGAAGGGTGGATTTACTGCAAATCGCGTAGTTTTATCAAGACAGGATGTGATAACAAATAATAGTTGCGTCGCTCTTTGTTCAAATGACAGTAAGTGTATCGCCTCATTTGCTCGCACCCACACAAATGAGTCGTTTGATTGTTTTACGATGTATCATTCCGATACCGTATCCGATTTTGAATCCTTATGTGCTTTAGATGAAACAGGGAGGCCTGGTACTGCAGCTCAAGATTGTTTAAGTGGTCTGGGGATTAATTCAAGGTGGTATTCAATTTGCCCATAAGATGACGACGATATAAGAGGCAGGATTTAATAGCGATATTTACGATATGCACTGGTATGTGCTTGTTGCATTAATTTGGACATCTCAATAGACGTTTGACCTCTTATCACTGAGGCACTCGCCTATCCCTGTTACGCTGGGGCAATGCCATAACACCAGACTGTGAGAATAAATGACCAAGGCTCGATACCAGCCTTGGTGCGACACCGTATTATCATAGCATTACTCTTGATAAACCTGTTCCTGCATAAGGTTTTTTTAATGAATACGTTATTGGTTTTGTACCCGGCGGCATTTCTCAGGGAAAGCGCAATACCGCTCAGGGAGATTCGAATAGCGATAACCCGGGTGGTCAATATCAAAACCCATCCTGAATATCATCGCCAGGGGGACTCGCCGACGTATCGCTACATTGGCAGGGGCTCATATTGGGGTAACCCATACACCATGTATGAAAACAATGAGACAAGGGAAGAGGTGATCAGGAAGTTCAAATACGACTTTGATTTTGACAAGTTCCCGAATAAAGAAAAATCAGAAGTGTTTAAATTGGCAGGGAAAAGGTTGGTGTGCTTTTGCAAGCCAGAGAGCTGTCACGGCGATGTGCTGACTGATTTCTTAAACGCCTGAGATGATGGAAAGTAAACGTAGTGATTGGACAGGTTTAAGGCAGAAACAGCAGGCACACATTTCCCATGTTTGCCTGCTGTTTTCATTTCGACCTCCTACAGAAAGTTTCCCTGTCAGGGGCGTAGATGAATCCGCTCGCTATCATGGATGTCGGTTCCAGACACTGGTTTTGACGGTTTTCCTGACGTACTCATGAAAGTCCGTTGCCGGGCGGCCAAGGGCGTCCTCTGCACCATTGACGGTGTGGCTGTTCGCCCTGCAGGTTTCAAAAGCTAACGCTAAAAAAACGGGACAAGAAGGATGCCTGTCCCGTTTGAAAGCCTGTCTTGATAAAAACTGGTCTGAATTATTGCGCCACCAGAGCTTCCAGTGCAGCGAGTGAGGCCAGTCTTTCCCCGGCTATCATCACGTCAGCTTCGTTAACGTATTGTCCGACGCCTTCTTTCACATCCTGCTGGTACAGCACCACATTATTCAGGACTGATGCTACCTTGATTCCGCGCAAGCGGCCGACGGTGTAAAGTGCGGAGGTTTCCATGTCTGCACCCAGAATACCTTTTTTGCTCCAGTATGCGCAGATGGCCTCTTCATCATCGGTGTAGAAGCTATCGTGTGAGCGCACCACACCAAAATGGCAGGGCGTGGATTGGGTGGAAAGGTAATCACTGAGCGCTTTCAGCAGAGAGAAATCGGCATACGCCGGATAAGCGGCATCGATATAGGCTTTTGAGCCGCCTTCGTCCCGCACGGCGCCTTCTGCCACAATCAGCTCACCAAGTTGAATGCCTGCTTGCATCGCCCCAGCAGAGCCAACACGTATGACATGGGTAACGCCGCATTGCCTGAGTTCTTCTACGGCGATGATCATCGAAGGCGCACCAATACCTGTGCTGCAGACGGATACCGGCTTGCCGTGGTACGTACCGGTAAACAACCGGTATTCTCGGTTTTCTGAAACTTGCTCGGCGTGGTCGAACAGGGCGGCGATGCGGTTGGCGCGATCCGGTTCACCGCAAACGATGACCCGAGGTGCGATCTGCGTTTCATCCACACCGATATGGGGCTGCTTAGTCATTGGGTATCCTCATGTTATCCGGCGCGTACTGTGTCCAGTTCGGCATCACCGGAATTCTTTGTCTCTCAGGTTAAATGTCCTCGATATTAGTGTTGTTGCGCGGCTGGCAGGGAGGACTTTTGTCCTGCCATTGCGGATTAGGTGCCGTTTTGAGCGACGTTTCTGACAGAAATCAAAATAGTGATCCCATGAATGGGGAAAATACGCTTCCCCTGAATTTTTCGTAGGTATTTTTCCGTGCCAATGAGAATCAAACCTTACGCGAGAGGCCGCTTTAAAACCTTGCTCGACCATAAAAGCACGGCGTTTCATGATTTTATTTACCAGTGTCAGGTAGGTAGCCGCTTCTTCAATGCGGGTGAAGCAATGTTGCAGCAGGGTGAGCCACTCGAGCACCTCTATGTCGTGCCGGTCGGGCGGGTGTCGATGAGCATTCTGGCGGCCAATGGCCGTCGCTTCCAGTTGGGAGAGACGCACTGCGATGACCATATTTTCGGGGAAATGGAATTTTTCACCCAAACGCCATGCCAATGGAGTGTGGTGGCGGATGAGCAAATGCAGGTCGATATTATCTGTCCTAAAAAGCTGGATGAGGGTTTGCAGCAAGCGCCGGACATGCTGTTCTTTTTTGCCTCTGCACTGGCGGATGATTATCAGGACTCGCTGGATATCTACACCAGCCGCCTGTTACACCCTATCACTTATAACATCGCCTATGATTTGCTGGCACAGCCGCAACAGAGCCGCGCGTTGTGTGGGTTTGGTAAGGTGGATCAGGAAGCAGAGCGCTTTGGCACCTCTGGCCGCGTTTACCGCCGCGCCGTAAAAAACCTGATGGACAGGAATTTAATACGCAAAGGCGAACACGGGCTGGAGATTGTGGATGAGAAAGCGCTGAAAGCGTTCCTCGACACCTATGAGTGATACGGCGTTGACGCTGCTATGCCATAAAGAAAAACGCCACTGGCATTGAAAGCAGTGGCGTTTTTGTTGGGAATGGGGCAGGAGTTAAACGAACAGGCCCACAATTGCCGCGTTCATCAGGTTCGCCAGTGTGGCAGCCAACAGCACTTTCATACCCAGTTTACCGGTAACACCGGCAGATCAGAAAGAGACTGACAAGCGTTAAATTGTGTTGTTGCTACCTGCCGCAAGCATATCCCTGCACGTTTACTTTCAGGAGGACAAAAGTCCTTCCAGTCAGGAGTCAGGTCAAAACTTTCAACATTCGTTTTCTGACCGTCGATGTCTTGTTGGGAAAATACTTTTGGCGCGCGAATTCTATGTCAACGTTTCCAAGACGCCAGCTTTTTATTGCTGGGGTAGCCTGACACTGCACGTTGGCAAAAAAAGAAGGTCTCCCCCAGTTGGAATGGGGGAGAAGCTCATGACTTCGAGCCTTTGAGGGCTTTCTTCGCCAGCTCGTCGGTCAGCATATGCATTTCCGGCAAGATTCGGTGAATCAGGTGCAACTGCTGTATCACCATGCGGGCGGAACTGCTTTCCTCTTCCCGCCAGCGTGCCAGGTGTTTGCCCAGAGTTTCATCAAGCGTTGGGGGATTTTCGAAAGGTTCGCCTGCCAGTTTCGCCACCAGACAATCCAGTTCATGGTGAATGCCACGGTGCGCTTTGGAGACCAGTTCGTGAATGCTGTCATCATCCATCTGCATGCGGTGCGCCCCCAGTGCCGAGATATAGCTCAGCATGGCGTGGCTCAAGCACAGAAAGCGGAAGCTTTCATCTGTCGCGGTGCGGTAGCGGCCGGGCTCTGCCAGCATATTACTGATGGCGGTGGTGAGTTGGGCATCGTTGTTGTGTGCTTCACGGCGTGCAACACGGTAGGCCATGTTATCGCGCTTGCCAATACGGTATTGGCCGATGATTTGCGCGAGGTAATCACGGTTTGCTGCGATGGCATCTTTCATGATCCCGCGAAGGCGGTGCGCCTGCCAGTCTGGCAACACAAAACGGACGGCTAGCACGGCAAGGGCACAGCCAATCAGAGTATCACTAAGCCGTGGTAGGATAACGGCATAGCCTTCGCCTAACTGGCTAAAGCACATTAACACCAGAAGGGTCATAAACGTTGTTGCGGCGGTGTAATGCGTTGTGCGGAAGGCAAAGAACAATACGCCGAACAACACCATGAGCACCCGTTGTCCGGCGAGATCTAAGAAGGTGAGCAGTAGAAAACCCACCAACAAACCAATCAGGGTGCCAGAAATACGCTCGGTCATTTTGCTGCGGGTGGCCGAATAATTGGTTTGGCAGACAAACAGAATAGTGAGCAAGATCCAGTAGCCACGTGTGAGATCAAAGCCTTGGATAATACCGTAGCCGACAGCCAGTGTTAGACTCAATCTCACCGCATGACGGAATAGCAGGGATTTTGGGGTCAGTTGGGCACGGACACGGGCAACCATTTCGCGGAAACTGTGAGCATCATAGTCTGCAATTTCTCTGTCTTCATCACCCTGTGCGATATCGGGGGTACTGATGTTGGCAAGCTGGCGTTCAACGTCGGCAAGGTTTCTGAACAGATACTCAAGCTGTGGCAAGTGGGGTATCCATGCCGGGTTTTTCTGTGCCTTGATATATGCCAATGACTCATTCAGCTCATCGAGTGCTTTTACACTTTCTTCGCTGTGGGAATAAGGTTGCCCTAGCGTCAGGCAGTGAGAGACGTCAAGACACGCTTTCGACTGGAGCTTGAGCAAGCGCTGTATACGGAACATCACGTCGCTGTGGAAGAAGGCTTCTGCCAGCTCTTGATACCGGTAGTGTGAGGAGTTGGCACGTTCGTGAATATCCTGGGCGAGGAAATAGATTTTCAAAAACTGACGCTTGCTGTCGCTGAGCCTGCCACCTCGAACCCGGTTCAATAGGGCGGTTTTTGCGGCATTCAGTGCGGAAACGACTTTGGCGTTTTCTCTGGCATCCTGCAGGCGCAGTGGCTGTGGGTTTAAGTGATGGCATGCCTGGAACATAGCTGATCTCTGGTCAAAATATCCAGACAGGGTGTTAAACAGGGCGGCAAGGCTTTGCTGAATCGGTTGATGCGGCCAGAGAAGCAGCCAAATCAACGAGATCACGCCGTAAAGTGTGGCGCCTACCAGCAAGAGTGAAGGTTGGTACCAGAGGTTTTGCGACTCATGTGCGCCCAGCATGGTGTAAACAGCAATCAGGATGGAAGCGAATGCAATGCTGGCGTATCGCGTTCCTATCGCCCCTAACATAATAAAGCCGAACGTTGAGGCCATAAGACCGGTAACAAACAGTAAGGGGTAGTCGAAAAGCAGCTCGATCGAGAACGTTGCGATAGCAAAACAGACAAGGGTTGTGATCAAGGCAGATAACCTGCCGAAAAAATTGTCGTCGGTTTCAGCCAGTGCGGACGCGATAATACCAAGGATAAGCGGTGTGATGGCTTCAGAGGTTCCATACCACCAACAGGGGATGGCTACACCGATAAGCGCGATAAAGACCCGGACACTGTAATTGATGCGGCTGTTGGTCCAGTATTCCCGGATTGTGAGAGAAGCTTTCTTTGAAATCATAACGACACTAAGCGGGATGGAATGGAGCTAAGATAGCAGAATAAAGATTGCTTCCAAGGGAGGAGATTAAAAAGGATGCGCATTTGCTTTATTTTTCATCTACTCAGCCAAACACGTGCGTCTGTATGTTATCAATAACCGCTCAAATTGATATGCTGTACATATAGACAGGAATACAGAATCCATACATGAAACTCTCTGCCTCCAATCTGGCCCAGTGGTTTGTTCAGGGCGCGCACTACAGTATCGTGCTGGACGAAGAACAGCTGGTTTTTGAATCCAAGCATATGACGGAAACCGTTCCTTTTTCTATCTGGGATGGACAATGTCGTGTGTCCCGTGGGCTAGTGTGGGGCAGGTTGACGTTTGTGGTCTCGCCCGCTGACCAGCCAGCCAGAACCCTCACGGTTTATGGCCTGCCGTGGAGAAAAGTGCATGCGTATGCCGGAAAAGTCACTGAGCAATACCAGTGTTGGCTTGGCAAACAGCAAAGCAAATTTATGCTGGTGGAACATGAACTGGTGGCATTGCGCGATGTGCTCCGTGATCACCGGGGTTACTTGCGCGTTGAAGATCTGAAAGCGTGGCAACAAAAAGCCCGGGAGGTGTTTGAACGTTGCAATATTCACCCGCAGGTTATGGCAACGGCCAATCCGTCGCTTTATCAGGCGCTGTATGGCTGGCTGCAAAATGGTGAAGCACAGCGGGCGGCCAGAAATGCCCAGTGGTGTGACGGGGAACTGGAGCGTTGGTCAGGCTGGTTTGATGGTGTGGAAGCGTCGCCACTGAATGCATCCCAGCGTCAGGCGGTATTGATGGATGACAACCACAACCTGTTACTTGCGGGGGCGGGCTCGGGAAAAACCAGTGTGTTGATGGCAAGGGCACAATATCTGGTCGCCAGCCAACAAACCGAACCCTCCCGTATCCTGATGCTGGCATTTGGCAAAAAGGCCAGCGAGGAAATGGCTGGGCGTCTGGAAAAAGCCGGGCTGCATGGCGTGGAAACCTCAACCTTCCACGCGTTTGCGCTCAAGGTTATCCGTGAAATATCCGGTCAGGAAGCGAAGGTCGCACCGTTGGCAACGGATGAGGAAGCCAAACACAGCTGGCTGACGCTGTGGCTGGCAGAAAACCTGGCCCAGCCAGCAGTTGAAAAGCGCTGGCTGAAGCACCTCGAACAATGGTCAGTGCCGGGACTGACCCGCGAACGGCCTTTGGTGGAACAGGCGCATGACGGCAAACTGCAAACGTGGTTATGGCGTCATCTTGATTTGCTGGTACAGCAGAGCCAACCGGCGACTGCCATCAGGGCAGTGATTAAAGGCGATGAGAAGGCTGAAAGTGAATTCGCGTTGGTGCAGCCGGTATTGAAAGGGTATCTCAATGCACTTAAAGAACAGAAAGCACAAGATTTTAATGGACTGATCCGCGAAGCGACCAAGCTGCTTTCAAAGAAAAGCGAAACCTTTGGTGCCCGTTACGATCACATCATGGTGGATGAATACCAGGATATCTCTCCGGCCCGGCTGGCACTGCTTGAAGCGCTTTGTGGTGGTAAACGCAACCGCGCACCCTCGCTGTTTGCGGTAGGGGATGACTGGCAGGCTATCTACCGTTTTGCCGGTTCAGATGTTAGCCTGACCACAGGGTTTATGAACCGCTTCCCGGCAGGGGTTATCCGCTATCTTGATACCACATATCGCTTTAACTCCCAGATTGGGGAGGTGGCAAACCGTTTTATTCAGGTTGACCCACAGCAACTGAATAAACCGTTGAACAGCCAGCGTATACAAAAGAAAAAAGCAGTACACCTGATGCCTTCAGAGGCGATAGATAGCGTGCTGGAAAAGCTTGCCAAGAGTGCGGGCGACAAAGGGGCAAGTGTATTGCTGATTGGCCGCAACAACGCCAATAGACCTTCCCGGTTAGAAGAATGGCAACAAGGCTACCCGTCGCTTTCTGTCACGTATGTTACCGCCCATGCCAGTAAAGGCCTTGAGGCGGATTTCACTCTGCTGCTGGATGTGAATGAGGGGGTATTCCCTGCCAGATCTGCGACAGAAGGGCTTGAAGCGGCACTGCTGAAAGTGGATGGGGAAATGGAACACGCCGAGGAAAGGCGCTTGTTTTATGTTGCGCTCACCCGGGCAAAGCATGAGTGTTGGATATTTGCTGATCCGGAGAAACCCTCCGTGTTCGTAAAAGAGTTGTGGCAAGGAAGTTATCCTGTCACGTCCAAACTTTCCAAGGCGGTGCTTCAGGCGGTTTGATCTGCTTTCATATCGGCGGCTTTGTCATCCATGTATCAAAGCCCTTAAGGATAAACGGGTACTCTTGTTGAAAAGAAAACCTGACTATCACTTTGAAAATATGCCATCTTTTGCCTATAAACTAATAATGTAATCTGCCGATATCGACCCGAGCAAGTTGTTGTCAAAATACCCGACAATGTTCAAAAGCATGGTTGATAGCAACAAACACGACGAGCTTTTTTCTCAGCATAAGCCTTCCCGGTGAGGACGTTATATGGACATACATTCGGCTCACGCAAAAAAAACGCAAGCCAACCAGAAAGAGCGCGTTATCATGGGCCTTCAGGCCATGGATTTTATCCAGCACGGCAGTGAAGCATCTTTGGAAGTCGTCACGCCTTTAGGACAACGTCTTCACTTCAAATCTAATTTCATCGGTTTCGATGACCAACAACATATCTTCTTCACCATGCCCCGACTGACAAGAAAAGAGTATGACGAGTTTTTTACTGAGGGGTTTAATGTCGACATTGAAGGTATATCGGAACACGGAGAAGGAGCGCTCGTGCGTTTTAGGACACGCATTGAGTATGTTATTTATCGCCCGATCCAGATTCTGGTGTTTCCTGTTCCGCAACAGGCCAAGCTCATCGTGTTGAGAAATGAAGTGCGTTATGAATTAAATTTGCCGGGTGATATTCAGCTTTCAAACCGGAAGTTGGAAGTGGTGTTAACGGATGTTTCTTCGGGGGGCTGTGGTTTTTGCTTTGATGCAATATCGCCGGAGTTTGATATCGACCAGAAAATTGTGCTCGAAGTGGTAAATGGCAGCGATGGCGATATCTATGCCTTGAGTGGTTCAGTAAAAAATGGGCGAAAAAAACGTGGCAGACAGATCTACGGCATGGTATTTGATGAGCCAGGTAAAGCCAATTGTCGGCGCTTGCTAAAAAGCCTGACTTATGATGGCACCAAATACATTTTCAAAAGCCCTAAACAAGATCATGTACTCGGTATTTAAACCGTAATAGCACCGTACTGACGGGGCTTTTTTCTCCGTTTATCCTCAGACACCCAATCTCCAGTGAAGGGGCAACGTCACAGGCTTTCAATAAAAGTGTCTCATTTGTGAACACTCTGCGATTGTTGTCTAAACTTATCGAAGATGCCATTAAATCAGATACATCCATGACAGAATTAAATACTGAAAGTCATTTTGTTACCGCAGCGGTTGTGGCAGCAGAACTGCATAAAGCCAGGGAAATTGCCAATGACATTTCACTGACAGCGAGCAATGCGCGGGCATTGGCATTGCGAGCTGGTCAAGGCGCTGCTGGCTTTCGTGCTATTACTGATTTTATTGACCAGTTGGCAGAAACCACCGTGAAGACCTCAGACGTGATTAATCTTAAAGCGGTCACAATTAGCAGGCTGGCGACCAATGCTGTGCGAAAAGAGCGTTCGATTGAGTGTTTTCAAAAAGCGTCTAATAAAAGCACTGATGCCGCTTTTCAGGACAGTATTTACGAACCCCTTGAAGGGATAAAAGCCGATTATTCCATGATCCTGCGACAATTCCACCGGGAAGTGGCCTCACTTTCTGAACTGCTGGAAAACCTCGCCCGTGAAATCAAAACGGCGTCGGTGTTATCGGCCATGTCGAGAGTAGAAGCGTCCCAGTCAGGAAAGAAGTTTGAAGAAGGGCTCAACGTTGTTGCGGACAACGTTTCTTCTGCGGCAGAAAAAATCCAGTTACACGTCATGATGTCTCAGTCGTTGTGCCGCGATTTAGCAGAAGAATATTGATCATCCCAATCTTTGATAGTGGGGATTATAACCAGACTGCACACCAATGCCGGAGACTGATCGAATGATCACAAAAGAAATCTATTCAGGAGAATCACACCAATGGTTCATGTTTGGGCGTGATCCCTCCAAGCCTGAAAAAATTATCGACACCAACCAGTATATGATTCGCACCCACAGCAATGCGTTGTTGATGGACCCGGGTGGCATTGAGATTTTTTCCGCGATGTTGGCGGCGGTAGTCAAGCAGGTACCTGTGAATCAGATCAAGCATCTCTTTGCTTCACATCAGGACCCAGACATTATCTCTTCGCTGGGGCTATGGGATACCGCGATTTCAGATGCCAAACTTCATGCCCCTTGGCTCTGGGAAGGCTTTGTACGCCACTTTGGGATGGAGCATATTGAATATGCACCTATCGCCGATGATGGGGGAACGCTTGTACTCAACGGTGTAGAGATCCGGTTTATTCCTGCCCATTACCTCCATTCATCCGGCAATTTTCATGTGTATGATCCGGTGGCTAAAATTTTGATGAGTGGTGATGTGGGAGCGGCGTTGGACGCTGACAATGCGCCATTTGAAGTCGATAACTTTGATGAACATATTCCTAAAATGAAAGGCTTTCACCAACGATGGATGCCCTGTAACAAAGCCAAAAATGATTGGGTAAAACGGGTGAGATCGCTTGATATTGATATGATGTGTCCGCAGCACGGGCGAGTCTTTACAGGCGATAACGTGGGTAAGTTTCTCGATTGGTTTGAAAGCTTGGATGTTGGCGTGGCTATCAAATAGGCCAAACAAGATGTAAAAAGGGTGCATCAGCACCCTCAGGGTTGAGCAAAACAGAAACCTGGCTACTCCCTGAAGACCAGCAAGAGATTCAATGCTTCGCCTGGATCAATCTCGTGAGCAGTATCATCATCGAAGAAGCGGTTGAAGCCTTCCAGTCTGGGATCATCACTGTTGATGTGGTGAAACCCCATACTCCATTCTTTGAACTGGCGTTCCACAATAGGCTTTCGCATCATCTCAACTACGGAATAGTGACGTTTGTCCTGACAGATCTTTTTGAACAAAGGGGTAAGCACAGGCTCCTCACCTTCGATGACCTGGATAAAATCGCCATCTTTATAGAGCAGCATACCGGTAACGCCGTTTTGTTCATTATTTTTACGAATGGCTGCCAGCATTTCCGTAAACTCTTCGTCGGTAAAGGGATGCTCAGCACTGCTAATGTAAACTATCTGTTGTAATTGATCGCTCATCCTAATCTCCCATGATAACTGTCGTTTTGTTGACACTAACGGCAGTGCAATCAGTACCTGAATAGGGATTGGGTATTTCTTTTAAGTATGTATTAATTTTGAGTTTTTGCTTATTTAGTGAGGCAATTATTCATGTTTTTTATCAGTTATTGGCTCACTCTTGATGCAACAATGATGTCTTTCATTTTTGTATAGTCTCTATACCTAAACTCCCTGCTACCTCGGGTCGTTGGGGATAAAACCAACCGGTGATTTGCCGTATGGTGTCAATGAACGGGAAGTCAAATAACATGGGAACAATCAGCCAGTGGGCATAACGCAATGCGTTTTAGGGATGCTTTTCCTTGTTTCATCTGGAGCATGGGCAAATCAGGACAACGCCATCAATAGTACGTTGCCGATTGAGGCAGCAGATTGCTTAATCGTGGACAACGACAAAAATATTTTGATGGTGGATGAAACCATCAGTGGTCGCTTTTCGATTCCCGGAGGTTCAATCACTGGGGACGAAACCCCGGAGCAAGCGGCAAAACGTGAAGTGTTTGAGGAAACGGGGCTTGATGTGATTGTGGGGCAGCAAATTGCCCGCACCTACAACTCTGCCATATTTGCCTGTCAACTGGCTGTACCGGTGCCGTATTTTATCGACTCGTTTAAACGTAAGGTCTTGATGGCTTGGTCAGCGCCTCATTTCGGCAAAGAGGTGAGGCGTGTATTGATGCTTCCTGACATCAAAGTGGTGCGGGACAATTACCGCTTTCCCGAGCACAAGTGGCGGTTCCAGCAATGGATAAAAGATGTACCGCCGAGCCAGTTTGTGTTAGCGCCCGGAGAAGATGAAGTACTGACGCCTTTTTATCAGGCCCAGCTATCGGCGCTCCAGACCTTACATCAATGGAAAACAGATAATCCACTACTGGCTTTGTTTTCCAGCGGAAGCATTGTTGTCGGCAGCCTGGTTTCTCCGGTGTTTTTCCTGCTAACTCTGGTAGTTATCCGGACGTATCAAGGGCATCGGGCGGCACTGGTTTATGGTGCCGGATTGTTGGCAATTTCGGTTTTTGTGTTGGTGCTGACAACAGTACTGGTGGTGCCAAGGCCATACTTTATCGATCCGGTTTTTGGAGAACAGGATACGTTGGGTTATACCTTTCCGAGTACCATGGTGGCCCTTATTACGTTCTTCTTCTGCTGGTTGCTGATTAACTGGAACAAAGAAAAGCACCCTAAAGGCCGCAAGCGCTTCGCTCTTGTCGGAGGGCTCTTTGTCTCGGTTATCAGTGCCAAAGTGATGTTGCAAGGGGAGCATTATCCCACCGATATTCTGCTTGGTGCTCTTATTGGGATTGGTTTCAGTCTGGGGCTGAAGCGAGTAAGTGATTGGCGATATGCCAACCAGAAAAAAGTGCTGACATCTGCCCGATTCTGGTTGGGTGCGTTTGCGGTTACGGGAACCGTGGGTATAGCAATTCATCACCCCCACATTGTTTACCTAGCTGCGTGTTGTTTGGGGGTTTACAGTGCGTTGCTATGGCTTAAGGCTTTCCCACACTACGTGACGGCCGTTCACCGTTCTGACAAGCTGACGTTTTTCCTGATTGCTGCTGGCGGCATACTGACCATTGTGCTCGTGGAAAATTATGTGTCGTCACGTTATGCGGTTAACTGGGTGATTGTGGCATTAAATTGCGCCTCTGTCTGGGCGATTTCGGTGTGGTTGCTGGTGGTGACACCCCGGATTTTTCATCAATTTGTTCGGTAGCACGTAAACGTTTGCGTTGTTGTATTTATTAGGCTTCAGAACACCTAGAAACGCTTTGATGCTTCTTTTGAGTGAGGTAAAGTGATGGCAGTCGTTCATTCATAAGATTGCCAGAGGCCGTATAAATACCCAAACAACCTGAATGCTGCACTTTCAGGTGAATGGGGTATAAGGAGAACGGGCTCAAAAATGGCTTCAGGGAGCATGATGTTACCAGCACTGTCACACCAGCATACGCTCGACCCAACTGTCGGGCGTTTTCTTGATGCATTAAAAGAAAAAGGTTTCCAGGGAGAAACGGAGACTTTCTACGCCAGCCGTCTTGCCGTTGCAACGGATAACTCGATCTACCAGCTTCTTCCCCAGGCGGTGGTATTTCCAACCTCGACCTTAGACATTTCCCTGTTGGGGGAGGTGTGCAAAGACGCAGCGTTCGCTGACATTAAATTCTCCGCACGTGGCGGTGGCACCGGCACCAACGGTCAGTCGCTGACCCGGCATATTGTTGTCGATATGTCCCGCCATATGCGCAATATCCTTGAGATCAATACTGAAGAAGGGTGGGTGCGTGTTCAGGCCGGGGTGGTGAAAGATGCGCTGAATGATGCACTTCGTCCCCACGGTTTTTTCTTTTCGCCCGACCTTTCTACCAGTAACCGCGCAACCGTGGGTGGCATGATCAATACCGATGCATCCGGTCAGGGGTCATTGCGTTACGGTAAAACATCCGATCACGTGCTGGCGCTTAAAGCGGTGCTGGCAGACGGTTCTGTACTGGATACTGAGCCACTGCATATCAGCGATGTTTCCGGTAACACACGTGATGACTATGCCGGAAATGCGCTGAGAACCGTCGCAGAAATTTGTCGCACCAAGCGCCCGGAAATCGAGGCCAAGTTCCCGCCTTTGAA
The DNA here is from genome assembly GCF_000176515.1 of Grimontia hollisae CIP 101886. Classification (GTDB taxonomy): domain Bacteria; phylum Pseudomonadota; class Gammaproteobacteria; order Enterobacterales; family Vibrionaceae; genus Enterovibrio; species Enterovibrio hollisae. Next base: position 505,825 of record NZ_ADAQ01000013.1, on the reverse strand, counting down.
CCGGTTTCTGACCGGTTATGATCTTAAAAATGCCTACCAGCCAGAAAACGAAACGTTTGACATTGCACGTGTGCTTTGTGGCGCGGAAGGTTCATTGGCGTTTATTACTGAGGCGAAGCTGAATATCACGCCAATCCCCAAAGTGCGTACGCTGGTTAACGTGAAATATGACAGCTTTGACTCAGCACTTCGCAGTGCGCCAGTAATGGTGGAAGCCAATGCACTTTCGGTGGAAACGGTGGACTCACGCGTGTTGAACCTGGCGCGTGAAGATATTGTCTGGAACACGGTGAAAGACTTACTGACCGACGTGCCGGGCAAGGATATGCAGGGCATCAATATTGTTGAATTTGCCGGCAACGATGCTGACGAAACTGAACGTCAGGTTTCATCGTTGTGTAAACGCCTGGATACGTTGGTTGAAGCCGGTGACAAGGGGGTTATCGGCTATCAGGTCTGCAACGATCTGGCATCTATCAACAAAATCTACAACATGCGCAAAAAGGCAGTTGGCCTTTTAGGTGCCGCGAAAGGAGCCGCAAAACCTGTCGCCTTTGCTGAAGATACCTGTGTGCCACCGGAAAACCTCGCTGATTTCATTGTTGAGTTCCGTGCCTTGTTGGACAGCCATAACCTTAATTACGGCATGTTTGGCCACGTGGATGCGGGTGTGCTGCACGTTCGCCCTGCGCTGGACTTCTGCGATCCGGAACAAGAGCGCCTGATGAAGACAATTTCTGATCAGGTGGTCGCACTGGTGGCGAAATATGGTGGTTTGATGTGGGGTGAGCACGGCAAAGGCTTCCGTTCTGAATATGGCCCTGAGTTTTTCGGTGAGACATTGTTCAACGAGCTTCGCAAAGTCAAAGCCGCGTTCGATCCGCATAACCGTATGAATCCAGGAAAAATCTGTACCCCCATTGACAGTACCGACCCGTTGGTGGAGGTGGATGGTGAGAAACGTGGCACTCTGGATCGCCAGATCCCAGTCACTGTGCGCGACAGCTTCAAGCAAGCCATGGAGTGTAACGGTAACGGCCTGTGCTTCAACTACGACACCAGCTCGCCAATGTGTCCGTCGATGAAGATCAGTTACGACCGCCGTCACTCACCTAAAGGCCGTGCTGGTATTGTTCGTGAGTGGCTGCGACTGCTGGCAGAGCAGGGTGTTGATCCCGTCACCCTGGAAAAAGAACTGATGGAGAAAACGCCGTCAGTCCGGCAGATTGTTGCGCGTTTCAAGAATACCTGGCTTGCCAAAAAAGACGATTATGACTTTTCCCATGAAGTGATGGACGCGATGAATGGCTGTCTGGCCTGTAAAGCCTGTGCAACCCAGTGTCCTATTAAGGTCGATGTGCCGAGTTTCCGTTCGCGTTTTATTCATCTCTATTACAGCCGTTACCAACGTCCAGCCAAAGATTACCTGGTTGCCAACATTGAAACCATGTTGCCGTGGATGGCAAAAGCCCCGGTGATAGTAAATGCCTTAACTCAGCCAAAATGGGCGCAGGCAATAACAGAGAAAACCATCGGGTATGTTGATGCGCCTGCGCTGTCCGTGCCGACACTGATGGAATCACTCGATGGCCACCATGCGACCAAGTTCGATCTGGCATGGCTGAAAGCCCTGAGCCATGAGGAGCGAGCCCGTTACGTGCTTATCATCCAGGACCCGTTCACCAGCTTTTATGAAGCGGATGTGGTGAAGGATTTGGTTACCTTGGCAGAGAAGCTGGGTAAAAAGCCGATGCTGGTGCCGTTCAAACCAAACGGTAAAGCGCAGCACATCAAAGGTTTCCTGAAGAAATTTGCCAAAACTGCCCGCAATACGGCTGACTTCCTGAATCAGTTGGCCGCATTGAATGTACCCATGGTGGGTGTTGATCCTGCGCTGGTGCTTTGCTATCGCGACGAATACAACGACATTCTGGGCGAAAACCGTGGTGATTTTCAGGTGCAGACAGCGCACGAGTGGCTGCTCAACGTGATTGCAGATGTGCCGCCAAAAGAGAATGTTGATAAAGATACTTGGTATCTTTTTGCACACTGCACAGAGAAAACCAAGTTGCCGAATGCAGAAGCTGAGTGGGGCAAAATCTTTGCACACTTTGGCGGCAAGCTGGAAGCTGTGGCGGTGGGCTGTTGCGGCATGGCGGGTACGTATGGGCATGAATCTGACAAGCTGGAAAATTCCAGAGGCATTTTCGGTTTGAGCTGGAAACCCCGCTTGGAATCCTTACCGGCATCGCGTTGTATGGCGACAGGTTATTCCTGCCGAAGCCAGGTAAAGCGCTTTGAGGGCAAAAAACTGCAGCACCCTGTGCAGGTATTGGCAAAACTGGCGTAATCTTCAACCTCTCCTCGCTGAAGCCTGCAGCTTGAGGCTGTTTGAGTATCCAGCAAGAAATCAATGAGCGTCTTAATTATTAGGCGGAGAAGCGGGGAGTAGCTGATAATCTGGTTGGTAGACACATGTAGAAATGGAAGGAGTCAGGCATGATCGGGTTAAAACCACATGTGACGTTCCATGGCGTTTGTAGGAATGCCCTCGATTTTTACAGTCAGGCACTGGCTGGGGAAGTGAAACACATTGCTACATATAATGACTCGCCGGTAGAGTTTCCTGAACACTTACTCAATCGGATCATGCATGCTGAGTTTGCGTCACCTGAAGTGGGGTTTTACGCCTCTGACGGTTTGGATGACTCCTTAGCGCAAGGATCAGGAGATGTTGCCTTTCACGTCGGCTTTGACAATGAAAAAAGACAGAGCGAAGTGTTTATGGCGCTGTCAGAGTTGGGACAAATCGTGATGCCATTGGATTATACGTTTTGGAATGTCAGGTTTGGTATGGTCACCGATAAATACGGTATTCGCTGGATGTTAAGCTGCCCGACAGATCATCTTAGCGAATAAAACAAGGTTGAATATCCTGGGCTGCCATTTGATGGGGGCCTGATGATAACAATCAAGGCCATTATTATTTCTGTGATGAGTCTAGAAAACGCCACATCGCGCTTTGGTAACGCGTTGCCATAGCTGTTATACCCAGCACGAATCTGCCTCTATATTCGAGAATCACATTGTTGGATAAAAAGGTAATACAACATAAGGCTGGCACTCTGTCGCCTGTTGTGTGATAGTCTTTAAAAATCAAAAAGATGTTTAGCCAATGAGCAGCTCTGTTATAAAGGTCTGCTAAATGGGTATCATGCCGGGGTATCAGAATGGTAAAAGTTGTATTTATTGTCGGCCTTATTCTCATTGGTTTTTTTGCTACCAAGTTCCTTGATGAAACGTCTCAGAAGAAGCTAACGATTGGTGCCGTTACGGTGGCTGCTGTTGCTGTAGTGATATTGGTCATTTCGGAACTGATGCGCTGATATATTGCTATCAGAACACTTTCATCGCTTCAAACAGACAAAAAGCGAACCTTTCGGTTCGCTTTTGTGTTTTATGTTCCTGCCAAGAGGTTATCTTACTGCCGGGCGTTTTTTACCCGCTTGAGCTGGTTTACCTGTGTTTGAGTGGGCTTTCGGCTTGCCACCTGGAGAAACAGGTTTACCATTTGCCGGTTTCTTGCCCGCAGGTTTTCCGTTGCGCGAGTTAGGTTTACGGATATCCGGTTGATTCGGATGCTTGGTTGCAAACCGTTTCGCGCCATGACGGCTGGAACCACGGCGGTGTGCCGGTGTCATTTCTGCTTCTGAGCCTTCACGGGGAACCAGACAACCCGGGCGATCGCCAATCAGGTGACGTTTACCCATGCTGATCAGCGCTTCACGCAGCAATGGCCAGTTGGCCGGATCGTGATAACGTAGGAAGGCTTTGTGCAAACGGCGCTGGCGTTCACCTTTTGCAACAAACAATTCTTCGCGCTTTTTATATTTCACCCGTTTCAGCGGATTGGTTTCCGCGTGATACATCGCCGTTGCGTTGCACATCGGGGATGGGTAGAAGTTTTGTACCTGATCGCAGCGGAAGTCATTCTCTTTCAGCCACAGTGCCAGGTTCATCATGTCCTCATCGGTACAACCCGGATGCGCGGCGATGAAATATGGGATCAGGTATTGCTTCTTACCAGCTTCTTTTGAGTATTTTTCGAACAGCTCTTTGAAGCGATCATAGGTGCCCATGCCCGGCTTCATCATCAGATCGAGCGTGCCTTTCTCAGTGTGCTCCGGTGCGATTTTCAGGTAACCACCAACGTGATGGGTGACCAGTTCTTTTACGTACTCGGGCGATTCTATAGCAAGGTCGTAACGCACGCCTGACGCAATAACCACTTTCTTGACACCCTCAAGTTCACGCGCTTCACGGTAGAGGTCAATAGTGTGTTTGTGGTCGGTATTCAGTTTTTCACAGATTTTCGGGAACACGCACGACGGACGGCGGCAGTTTTTCTCTGCACGCGGATCAGAACAGCCAAGGCGGTACATGTTCGCCGTTGGGCCACCCAAATCAGAAATAACACCGGTAAAGCCCGGTACTTTCTCTCTGATATCTTTGATTTCGTTGATGATCGACTCTTGTGAGCGGTTCTGGATGATGCGGCCTTCGTGCTCGGTAATCGAACAGAAAGAGCAGCCACCAAAACAACCGCGCATGATGTTAACCGAGGTTTTGATCATCTCATATGCAGGGATTTTTGCATCGCCGTAGCGGGGGTGGGGCACTCGTGCAAACGGCAGTCCGAATACGTAGTCCATCTCTTCTGTTGTCAGGGGGATCGGCGGCGTGTTGACCCAAAGTTCACGCTCACCATGTTTTTGTACCAGTGCGCGTGCAGAATAGGGGTTGGTTTCCAGATGCATCACGCGGCTGGCATGCGCATAGAGGATTCGGTCGTTCAGCAGTTTCTCGTAAGAAGGCAGGCGTACGAAGCTGTTTTCCGCATCATGCCGTGAAGGACGGACCATCACAGGTTGTGCGGCTTCTTCTTTCTCGCTGCTTTTGTCAGTTGCACACGCTGATTCGGTCGCGTATGGGTTTGGCATTACCATCGCTTTGCCGGGTTTATCGATACGTGAGCTGTCGATTTCCGTCATCCCTGCCGGCACTTTTTTCAGCATCACTGCGGTGCCGGGAATACGGGCCATGTCGGTAATCTTTTCACCACGGGACAGGCGGTGTGCAACCTCGACCAGTGCACGCTCGGCGTTACCAAAAAGCAGGATGTCAGCTTTGGCGTCACACAACACAGAACGGCGTACTTTGTCTGACCAATAATCATAGTGTGCAAGGCGGCGAAGGCTTGCCTCAATACCACCTAAAACGATCGGAGTATCTTTGTAGGCTTCCTTACAGCGCTGCGAGTAAACCAATACCGCACGGTCAGGGCGTTTACCGCCTTCATTACCCGGCGTGTAGGCGTCATCGTGTCGTGGTTTGCGGTCAGCGGTATAACGGTTGATCATGGAATCCATGTTCCCGGCGGTGACACCGAAGAAGAGGTTTGGCTGACCCAGTGCCATAAAGGCTTTTTTATCCTGCCAGTCTGGCTGTGCAATAATCCCCACGCGAAAGCCCTGTGCTTCAAGCACTCGCCCGATAACCGCCATACCAAAACTGGGGTGATCGACATAAGCATCACCGGTAACAATGATGATGTCACAGCTATCCCAGCCGAGCATGTCCATTTCTTCCCTGCTGGTTGGCAGGAATGGAGCCGGACCAAAACACTCAGCCCAAAATTTTGGGTAGTCAAAAATTTTCTTTTCAGTCAATCTATTCGAGTTCATCTTTATTATCTTCGGGCTTAGGTGGGACACTGAAATCTAGCGTAACTGACTCTCCACTTTTCGACTTCATCACTGTCAGTTTGGCCGGTTTATTTTGGTGGAGGAGTGACTCATTGTTTTTTCTGTATATTGAATTCACTCCGGCGCTCAGTGCCCTGCAAGTGCTTGGTCGTTTTGCAGGTGTGTTGATCTTTCAATCAGGCCCAGTATTGAGGTTCATTCTTATGGGTCTCAATGGGCGTTGAACAACAACCCTCAACATGCATCATTAAAAAGTAGGTTGGGTTTGGTGCGACTGGATTGTAGTGCTTTGATGACAACAAGTACAAGGGTGATCACATTATTTCGTAGGAAAACAGAAAAAACGCAAATTGAGTGAAGGAATGGATTGCGTGTTCTGTACTAAACATGTCACACGCTTTGCTTAAGCACCGAAGGATAGGGTATTCCCAAGTGACCTGAGCCTGTCTCTCTGGTCACTTGGGGAGCTTGGTAGGGACACCGTCAGTGAACGGGTTTCTGCCAAGTGTGTATCGTCAGGCGTTTTTTAATGCTCTGCCGATACCATTAAAAGTAGTAGTTGGTATAAATATTCAGAGACAATGTATCTGCATAACTGTCGAATTGGTATTTTACATTACTACCGATCGCCAGTTTAGGTAGCACTTTGTATTCTGCTCCCGCAGCCAACATTGCACCCACTCTCTTTGATTTATCTGATTGGTGATAAAGCGATTCGCTGAATTCAACATCGTTATTGGTGACCAATTCATAGTCTTTATGCTTGTTAGCCTGCGCCTTATATTCAGTGTATGTCAGACCGGCTTTGAATTTGGCTGTCCATTTGTCGTTCAGCGTATAGTGATATACCGGTGCCAGCGAAAGTTGCTTAGCTTTGATGGATGCGTCCCACTCATGTTCAGTGAGGTAATCCTGGCCATTGACTTTTTCAACACCAAGGTATTGTGAACGGCCATCATCTGGCTCATATTGGCTATAGCCCAGTTCTATGGCCCAGGTGTCATTAAATGAATAGCCGACGATACCGCTGAAAATACCTTCGTCGAGGTCAGGTTTCAGTACCAGGTTATCCTGTAGGAAATGGGCCTCTACATTATGATTTGTATGACCAATTCCATATTCTAAACCGATGTAAGGGGCCGCTGAGGCTGAAAAAGAGCTTGTTATTAACAGTGGAAGTAGTAATTTTTTCATTGGACATTCCCTACATTTAAAAAGCCGTATCGCACTTTACAACCGGTAATGTGAAGTGTTCGTGAAAAGTGTCGTTAAATAGGGCTTCTTGTGCATGTAACTAAAAACTAATCTAACGAATGATGTTTGTGTAGAAGGCGTACAGGGGGTCTGCCCGTCATGCTGTTTATGCTTGTTCAATCATTTCGCAGCAAAAGGCCAGGCTGATAGGCGGTCTGGCCTTCGGGTGGAGGCTCTCCAACAGCACGCAATTATCTGCTACTGGGTTGTTTACGCAATATAGAAATTACTGAACGATGCGGATACTACTGACATCAATGGTTGTGTGGGTGAATTCTTTATCAATTTCTCCCATGATGACCACTTTCGTTGTCGGCTTAACGATTTGACCTTGCCAATCTTCGGCATCGATCTCCACATTGATTGTGCCGGTTTCATCCTGGAACTGATACATTTCACCACCCAGTGCTTGTGTGATGTAACCTGTAAGAGCAACAGGCTGATCGTCGCTAAATATACCTACATCCAGCACAGATTGAACGGTGTTAATGGCGCTGACTGGGCCAGAGAAACCACCACCAACGGTTGATTGTGGTGAAATAATGTTTTCTGCCATCACGGTTGAACTGATTGATGAAAAAGCGATAAACGCCAATGCTGTAAAATATGATTTCATGACAAACTCATCCTCTATATAGACTAAACGCAAGTTTATTATACTGGGCAACATGCTTTTATGTTGTCTTAAGCTATAAAGCGGGTGCATTTTAGATTAGCTAGATCTCACACGTCAGCTTACATTTTTGTAAAGTTGCGGACAGTAATATGCAAAGTTGGCGTGCTCAGGCGTCGGCATGTCTGAAGGCACACAAACGCCATGTTGTTCGTGAAACAACATGGCGTTTGTGTGGTGATTGAATAGCTAGGTCCAACAGCCCCTAGAATTGGTAGGTAATGCCGACAGAGCCAAAGAATTCGCTGGCGTCATAAAAATCGATGTTGGAATCTGTGTTGTTGTAGCCAGCGAGGGTGATGAATGAGAGCGGGGGAATGTCAAAAAAGTGCGCATATTCGTAAGCGAGAAAGGCTCCGTATTCAGTGTCGCTGCGGGTTTCTCCAAAAAGGGGATGGGACGCATCGTAATCGCGGATATGGTATTTCCCAGTCAAGACAATATTGTTACGCCCGGCAAAACTGAAATAGGTTAGCTCACCGCCGTATGACTGGTGTGACATCGCTTCGCCATCGGCGTCATTGTTGATATAGATGAAAGCAGGGGAAATGCCTTGGCCCTTGCCAAGAAACTGGCGGTAACCTAATTTGGAATAGAAGGTGTCACTGTTTCTGTCCAGACGTTGCTGCTCGGCATTGGAAAGTCCTTGTCCAGCGCCGCTTTGCTCGTTATCGACGTCTGTTTGCGCGTAGGCAAGATCGATAGAAAGCATGGAGCCACCGATACGATCAAGCTTGAGACGGTAAGCATCCCCGGATTTTTCGGTTTCTGTTCTTGGTGAACCTAAAGTGAAAGGGTTTGCCCAGACATCTTCTGCCAGTACCGTCGGCAGATAGGAAAAAGAAATCTGTGTGCCTGATGCCAGTTCCTGTTTATAACCCATCTCAAGCGCAATGATACCAACGGCGATATCGTCACGGGATGTTCCCACAAAGAGTTGTTTATCCAGCCCTTGCCCAAAGGTAAAAGACAGGTTCCCCAGTGCGCCCAAAAACGAATCTGTTTTGCGGTCACCCACCGAATTGAGTGGCGCACTTTTTGTCTCATTGTTACTGGTCGACAAGTTTGAGTCAGTCGATGTGACACCGCCAATGACGGAAATCTCACCACTGAATCCTCCTTTATCTGCTAGTTCAGCATGCGTAATGAAAGGTAAAAATGCCAAGGTAGTTAGCAAGGGCGTTGTGTTTTTCATTCATTTCACTCCCTGAAATTAATGTTATTGAGTGCGTATGCTAACAGAGTGGGGAGTGTAATAAATATACCTGTGCACCAATCAAGCGAACGAGCGTTTCGATCGCTCTGTTATTTATTACGTTGTACAAAATCGATAAAAGCGCGGTTGGCCAAGGAAAGATAACCATGTTTACGCCATGCCATGGCAATGTCCAGTGTCACTGGTTCTTCAAAAGGAATGGGAACCAACCCCGGTTCATGTTCAGTGACCAGTTCAAGGAGGGCAGTGATGGCAAAACCATGCCTGACAATATTGAGAATCATCGCAAGCAGGTTAGTTTCAAAGGAAAGTTGGGGGGTGATTTTATGATCGGCGCAGATTCGATCGATAAACTCACGGTGGAAATACCCTTTTTTAAACATCACCAGTTCTTCATTAAAAAACTCATGAAAACGAATGGATTGCCTATCTGCCAGTGCGTGGTCAGTGGAGGTGACAGCCACCATTTGTGATGAAATCAAATGGGTGGTTTCGAGCGCAGAAGGTACATCCTGATTATGGATAACGCCAATATCCAGTTCGCCATCAAGCAGCATCTGGCGGATGGATTGGGTACCGGCTTCTACCACACTGAGTTTGAGATCCGGGTAACGGCTTTTAAAGCCCATCAAGATGGAGGGGAAGAAGTACGAGCCCAGCATACCGGGTACACCGACACGCACTTCACCTTTCTGCAACCCTCTTAATTCCGCCATCGCCGTGTTGGTATCTTCCACCTGCTGGAGTACCCGCAAGGCGTAAGGCAACAGGGTTTCACCTTCATGGGTAAGGTGAACCTGCCTTTCGTTGCGGTCAAATAATGGCAGCCCAATAGATTGCTCGAGCTTTTTGATGGCAATACTCAGGGCAGGCTGGGCGATGTTGAGCTTTCTTGCTGCGCGGGTGAAGTTCTTTTCTTCTGACACGCAGACAAAATAACGTAACTGGCGGATATCCATGTCATTACCATATCTTTTAGATCTTACTTCTATATATTTAATATACTTCTTTTATCGCTGATAGCTTGTTAATTTCCCTGCATATTGTAAAGAAAGTGAGCGAACCCCATGATTGAATTGCAGACACCCGCCTACAGAAAAGCTGCCTTTGCCCTGTCGTTTGGCTCTTTTCTTGTGTTCTGTAATCTTTACCTGTTTCAGCCTATGCTGCCGGTTTTTGCGGGTGCATTTGAGGTAACAGCGACAAAAGCAAACTGGTTACTGGCCTCTTCTACGCTCGGGTTGTCATTGAGCCTGCTTCCTTGGGCGCTTGTCTCGGAAAAAGTCGGTCGCCGTCCGGTGATCCTGTTGAGTTTATTGTCCATGCCTGTTGTCGGTGGGCTGTCCCTTTTGGTGGATTCTTTTTGGGGATTGGTTGCGCTGCGGGGCTTGATGGGGATTGCGTTAGCAGGTTATGCCGCTGTTGCCGTGGCCTACATGGCGGATGAATTCAGTCCGACAGCGCTGGTGGTTGCCGTCGGCGCCTACATCAGTGCCAACTCCCTGGGGGGAATTACAGGACGTTTGGCAGGCGGGATGTTAGCGGATGTCTTTGGCTGGGAAGGGGCAGTGGCTGCGATGGCGACATTCACCGCACTGGGTATGGCGCTGGTGTATTTCCTTTTACCTCCACAGCGTTGTTTTGTTCCGTCACAAGATTCCTATTTCAAGCAATTGCGTGTTGTCGGGACACACCTGCGCAATCCTATCCTCTGGGGGGCAATGGTGATAGGCGGTATCAACTTTGCGCTGTTTGTGAATATCTACTCGGTAGCAACGTTCCGTCTTATCGAAGCGCCATTTAACCTGCCTGTCAGTGTCGCGTCTGCGATTTTTATCTGTTATCTGTCTGGGACATTGACCTCAAGATTGGGCGGTCGTTGGGCGAACCGCTATTCCCCTATATCTGGCATGACGTTTGGTACATTGGTGACCCTGGGTGGTGTGTTGGTGGCCAGCATTGAGCATGCTGCAGCAGTGATCATCGGCCTATTGATTATCAGCGGTGGCGCATTCTTTACCCACTCACTGGCTTATGGCTGGGTTGGGCGTCGTGCAAACCAGGGAAAGGCTACCGCGACAGCCTTGTATCTGGTGCATTATTATATCGGCGGCAGCCTTGGGGGGTTTTACTTAATAGGTTGCTGGGAAATGGGAGGCTGGAATGCGGTTACCCTGGGGGCACTTTCCCTTGCCGCTGCCAATATTGTGCTTATCCAATTGCTGGGGGCAAAAAATAAAAAAGTTCCTGTGCAGGAACAGGAGCCGTGTTGAGATAAGGGGCTTTCTAACTCAGCCTCTCCAGCCATGGTTGTTTTTGGTTAGCATCCATTTGCTGTTGATGGTTATCGTAAGCGTGGCTTCGGTCGCGCCCGGCGTTTTTCGCGATGTAGAGTGCCTGGTCGGCCTGAGTAAGGATGGACGACAAGTCATCATTCTGGTTCCGGCTGGTGCTAATGCCAATTGATGTGGTGACTTTCAGGGGATTAGACAGCCCTTCTACCTTGATTTCCATATCCCGCACACGGGTCATGATGCGATCTGCAACCAACTGGGCGTTGTCCTCACTGCATTTCGGCAGAAACAGAATAAATTCTTCGCCGCCAAACCGTCCAAAAATATCGCTTTTACGTTGCGTTTCCTGTACCGCATGGGTAAACGCTTGCAGCACCAAGTCACCTGCATGGTGCCCATATCTGTCGTTGATGCGTTTAAATTTGTCTAAATCCATCAGCAACACAGAGTAGGGACGGGAGTGAATGCGGGTGTTTTCAAAATCTCTTTTGGCCAACGTTAACAGCATGCGGCGGTTGTAAATGCCTGTTAGCGGGTCAAGGGTCGCATGGCGGTAAAGGCGTAACATCATATGCAGTTTTGATGTTTGTGCCCAGATAACCAGAAATCCGACAACAGTTTGTAACCAGTAAAGGGCGAAGGTTTCAAACGAGAGCAGCGCACTGCTCTGCATATCAACGTAGAGCTGGGAAGCGGCGGTGATCACCATCAAGCTCACTGATTCTTTTACTGTCAGGGGCAGGATGGCCAAGAGCACAACATACACAAACGGCAGGAGGTTATAACAGTAACTGAACGCATTAATACTGTTTGGGTAACCCAGAGTATGGTTTGCCAAGATATAAAACATGTTGAGACAGACAACCAGCGCCAGCATGATATGCCGACAGGCATTAAGTGTGCCGCGTTGGCTCATTACCCAACCAATAAGTAGCAATGCAGCAGCGAGCGTCAGGCGTAGAATGGTGAGTTTATCGGTGGCTGCTTCAAGGAGCAGTGCGTCAACAGGAATCCAGAGTACACAAAGTACTGCCCACAGGTAGCAAAGTGATACAAGTCGCGTTCGTAAATAAGTAGCACGGGTAGTGTTGAAGGCGGCTGCGTGCGACGTTGAACTGAGCACTTCCTTAAATTGGGTTTTGTACTGTGAGAAGGACATCTCCAAATCCCGCACGTGCAATCCTGTTGTTGAGTTGTTTGAATGCCCATGGCTTACACCAGTATCGGGGCTTATTTCTGAACCGTAGTCACAAATATAACGTAGATAAAAACACAGTTATATATCAATGCGACTGAATGCAAAATAATCATTAATTTATGTGAGCATTCCAACGTTGTTGCACCTGATGTGGTACGACATATAATGTCGACCACAAAGGATACAGGTGAAGTAGAAATGTACGAGTTAGTTAGCGCAGTGGTGCTTGCGGGTGTGCTTGGTGCCCAGGCAGTGTTGACCCTGGTTTTGCTGAAAGGGGATATTTGCCCCGGCCAACGCGGCCGTCTGCATAAAGCGTTTTGGTATTTGGTAGCAGGATGGGGGGTGACGATCCCATTTTTTCCGTTTTCTGTACTGCCTTTTATCACTCTCGGTATTTTCTCTTTACGGTCTAAATCTGGCAAAACGCGCCAGTCTGGTCCCGTTCCCCTGTTGCATCTCTCCAATGCATTCGGTGTGTTGGTGCTTGTTGTTACCGGGATGGAGCAAGGTGTGCTAACAGCGTTGCTGATGCTGGCTCAGGTTCTGTTGGTTGGAACAGTCACCGCTCACTGTCTGATGGTTAAGGCGCGCTCACGTTTGCAAGCTTTTCACCGTATTCTGCCTGTCACTGGTATTGTCGCTGCAATGCTGACCGCCATCACACTGGCGGTGGCAAGCCAGTCCATGGAGCCGGCAGCAGCAGAATCCATGGTCACATCCGTGCTTGTCAGCTTAGGCCTTGCAGTGGCAGGGGTGTTGGTTTGGGTTTCCCATTTGCTTCGTCAAAAGGCGCCGCATTTAGCGCAGCTTTGTGTTTCTTTGCTGGTGATTGGCTGTGCCTCGGGAGTCGCGTTGTCAACGGTGATTTAATCCTGTCTCAGCAACAATAAAAGGCACGTGAAGTGCCTTTTTTAATGTCTTTTCACCCTGTTTCGCGTTGTTGCAGTCTATGCTTTTCCTGTGTGCCTAATCTGTGACTTCGGTGGGAAAGCGAGTATGGAAATACATAACCTTGATAGTCTGGACAGCGACATCATGTATGGCATTGTCAATGAAAAACTTCGCTTGGAGTGCGCCTCTTTAGATGATCTGGTGTCCCGGTTCGATCTGGATTTACAAGAATTTCAGGCCAAGATTGATGCGATGGGCTGTTACTACGATCCGCTGACGAACCAACTCCGGCAAAAATAACCGTTCCTGTCTTTATGCTACACGCGCTTGATGCCTTCCAGGTGCGTGTGGCATTGGTTCCGGGCGGTGGAAAAAAATGCCTGTAAATACGGGCGCTGTGCTTCCTGGCTCCGCACCGCCGCAAACAATCTTCTCCAAAGGCCTGCTCCCAGTGGCCTGTCAACAACCAGTCCCTGTCGCGAAAACTCACTGATTGCCCAGTTTGGTAAAGCCGCAACGCCTAATCCTGCTGTCACCATTTGTATCAGCATCAAGGTGTTGTCTGCGGATTTGAAGTGCGCAGGTTCGATGCCTGCTGGTTGCAGGAAGTGTTTAATCACATCCATGCGTTGGCGTTGTACTGGGTAGGTGAGTAAAGTTTCGTTGGCCAAATCCTCTGGTTCAATCTGCTTTTTCTTAGCCAGTGGATGGTTGTCTGCCAACACCAGACGCATTTCAAAATCAAATAACGCTTCAAAGTGAATTTCACTGCGGGGTGAAATATCAGACGTGATCACCAAATCCAGCTCACCGCCTGCGAGTGCTGGCAAAGGTTCAAACCCAAAACCAGATGAAAAATCCAGCGTTACCAATGGCCAGCTGATTTTGTATTCCTTCAGGGCAGGCATTAGCCATTGGAAGCAGGAATGGCACTCAATCGCCATGTGCAGGCGTCCCTGGGCATCTTCCTTTAGCGCCGCCAGTTCAGTTTCTGCCTGTGTCAGCCTTGGCAGCACATCATCAGCCAGTTTTAACAGCACCTGTCCTTCTGCGGTAAAGCGCACAGGACGGGTTTTGCGCAGGAAGAGCTGTGCACCCAGACGTTGCTCGAGATCTTTGAGTTGATGGCTCAGTGCTGACTGGGTCAAACAGAGTTGGGTTGCCGTTGACGTCAGCGAGCCTGTATCCCTGAGTACCGCCAGTGTTCGTAAGTGTTTTACTTCTAGCATGAATTTTTCTCAACATTCGTTTGAGTAATTTGAGTTTGTTTTATGCACTCTAATCAATCAATGTGGACATGTAAACATCTGGACGGCTAAATAAAGGAATTCGCTATGACCACAACACATATTCTTGGCTACCCCCGCATTGGTAACAAACGAGAACTGAAATTTGCACTGGAGCAATACTGGCAAGGTGATATTAATCAACAGGGCTTGTTAGATGTGGGGGCGACAATCCGTCACCATAACTGGCAAGTACAAAAGGACGCAGGCCTGACGTTTGTCACGGTGGGTGATTTTGCCTGGTACGATCAGGTGCTGCAAACCAGCTTGACACTGGGCCATATCCCTAAGCGTCACCGCAGCGGCCATCCTGATCTCGACACCCTGTTTCGCATTGCACGGGGTAAAGCGCCAACAGGGTGCAGTTGTGCTGCCTCTGACATGACCAAATGGTTTAATACCAACTATCACTATATTGTTCCCGAATTTACTCATGACGATAATTTCTCGCTGAGCTGGAACCAGCTGTTTGATGAAGTCAATGAGGCACAGCGAGCGGGCCATAACGTCAAGCCTGTCGTGTTGGGACCGGTGTCATACCTTTACTTGGGTAAGGAAAAAGAAGCAGGTTTTAACCGTTTGGATCTTCTTCCACGCCTGCTTTCTGTTTACCAGCAAATCTTTGCCAAACTCAAAGCGCAGGGTGTTGTATGGGTGCAAATTGATGAGCCGGTTCTTGCACTCGAACTGCCTGATGAATGGCGCAATGCCTATAAGCTCGCTTACCAGGTCATTGGCGGTGATGTGAAGCTGCTGTTGACGACCTACTTTGACTCTGTTGAGCAACAACTGGACATTATTTCAGCGCTGAATGTGAATGGCCTGCATGTTGACCTGAGTGTGGCACCACAGCAGTTAGATGCGGTTATCAGCGCCGTGCCGGATGACTGGGTGATTTCGCTGGGAGCGATTAACGGACGCAATGTCTGGAAAGCGAATCTCGACAACTGGTTGGAAACGCTGTCGCCGGTCATTACAAAGCTGGGTGACCGGGCTTGGATAGCCACCAGCTGCTCGCTGCTGCATTCCCCGGTCGATTTGGAACAGGAAACCGGTCTGGATCCGGAAGTCCACGCGTGGCTGGCATTTGCCAAACAGAAAACCCATGAAGTGGTGCTGCTGGCGGATGCACTTTCCGGTAATGATACAGCGGTTGCCCGATGTGGTGAGTACAGTGAGGCAATTAAAGCCCGTGCGACAAGCACACGGGTGAACAAGCCCGAGGTACAGGCGCGCGTCAATGGTATCACCGCAGCCCTTGCAGAACGTGAAGCAGGGTACACCGAACGGGCGAAAGCGCAGAAAGCAGCGCTGAATCTGCCTCTGTTTCCCACCACAACCATTGGTTCATTCCCGCAAACGGGCGAAATCCGTCAGCAGCGCCGCGCCCACAAAACCGGCAGTTTGTCTGATGCTGAATATAAGGCAGCGATGAAAGGCCACATCAAAGAGGCGATTGAGCGTCAGGAAAAACTGGGTCTGGATGTTCTGGTTCACGGCGAACCTGAGCGTAACGACATGGTGGAATATTTTGCCGAGAACCTCGACGGCTTTGCAGTCACCCGTTTTGGCTGGGTGCAGAGCTATGGCTCCCGCTGTGTGAAACCAGCGGTGATAGTTGGGGACATCTCCCGTGAAGCACCGATCACAGTGGAATGGGCCGCTTATGCCCAATCGCTGTCTGACAAACCGGTAAAAGGCATGTTGACGGGCCCTGTGACTATTCTCGGCTGGACATTCCCGCGTGAAGATCTGCCCCGCCGGGAAATTGCACAACAAATTGCGTTGGCACTACGTGATGAAGTGGCGGATCTCCAATCCGCAGGGATCAGCATTATCCAAATTGACGAACCGGCAATTCGTGAAGGGATGCCGTTGAAAACCAGTGAATGGAAAGACTATCTGGGCTGGGCAGTTAACGCATTCAGGCTTTCAGCGGCAAGCGCTGTGGCAGGTACCCAAATCCACACCCATATGTGTTACAGCGAGTTCAATGACATCATAGATTCAGTGGCAGCATTGGATGCCGATGTCATCACTATTGAAACGTCGCGCTCTGATATGGAACTGCTCCGGGCATTTGAAGAATTTTCGTACCCCAACGAGATTGGACCAGGTGTGTATGATATCCACTCGCCGAATATTCCTGCGGTAGAGAGTATCGAAGCCTTGTTGCAAAAAGCACGCAAAACCATTCCGGATGAGCGGCTGTGGGTTAATCCGGACTGTGGTCTGAAAACCCGTAACTGGGCCGAAGTGGATGCCGCATTGACTAATCTGGTACAGGCAGCAAAAAACCTGCGGGGACAGGCTTTGCAGCCTGATTAATGGTGCTCAGGCAGATAAGCCCGTGCTGGTGTTTCAGCCCGGGCTTTGCTGTGTCCAGTGCTTCCAGAGGGAAGGGGGGCGTACTGTATCGATGCTCCAATGCTGGCGGGATTTAAGATTATGTCCAACAATTAGTTGACATATAACGTGGGGCGTTTAGGGATGGCAAAGCGGGTTTTCTATTCAACGGTACTTACAGTCTTAGTTGGGCTGTTTTTTTCGTTTCTCGCTGCCATGTCACTTTACCAGTCGGAACAGCAATCCATTAAGCATGAAATCCAAAAAGATGTTGAAAACGCCGCCTTGTCCCTGGGTAGAGAACTGAACATTGGCATCGAGTTGATGTATGCACTTCGTAACCAGTTGCTGATGAGTGAGCAAATCAACGAAACGGTCTTTGTGGGTTTGTCCCAGGCTGTGATGGACAGACACCTCACCATCAAATCCATGCAATGGGCAGAAATTGTCAGTGGTGAAAACCGGGATCTTTATGAGGCGGAAGCTGAGCTGGAGTTTGCACTGTTTGAAATTGTGGAACTGAGTGAAGAGGGTAACCTGATCCCGGCAGAAAAAAGGGAGCGATATTTCCCTGTTCGTTATATTCATCCTTATGAAGAAAACCAGAATGTGCTCGGCTTTGACTTGGCGTCACGTCCGTCGATGAAAGAGGCACTTGAAATGAGCTGGTATCGGGGTGTACCGATTGCCACACCTGCCATCCGCCTGAAGCGGGAGTTTGAGGATCACAGCGGCTTTTTGATGTTGCTCCCGGTGTTTTACGGTGAACCGGAGACAGATGCAGAGCGTGAATCCACGCTGAAAGGGTTTCTCGTTGCCCTGTTCGATGTATCAGATATTTTCAACATGGCCATTAATAACACGGTAAAAGAATCCGTTAATCTTAAATTGCTGGACAGCGGGCTGTCAGCCCAAAGTGGCGTGATTTACAGCAATGTGGTGGACTTGTCTGAGCCTCCAGCTGAAGCGCTTAGTTACCGTTCTGCGCCCATCTATTTTGCCGGGCGGGAATGGCTGTTATATGGGACCCCATCGGCATTCTATATTCGTGACAGAATGAGTATTTATCCCCACCTTATTTTCTTTATCGGTGTGCTGATTTTCACCCTGTTGGCCTATTTGATTTATATGCTCCAGCATCGTGCACTGACGATTCAAAAGCGTGTAGACGAGAAAACACGGGCGCTGCGTGAAGCAAACAAAAAGCTGGAGCGCCTTTCTAAAAGTGATGGTTTAACGGGCTTCTACAACCGGGATTACTTTGAAGATATGTTGGCCGCGGAAGTACGACGTACAAAGCGCGATAACCTTTGCCTGAGTTTGATGATCATTGAAATCGACCATATGTCGCGCTACAACGCTAAACATGGCCGGGTGGCCGGGGACAAGGCGATGCGACTGATTGGTTCTTCCATTTCCGATACGTTGAAGCGCCCGGGAGACTTACTTGCCCGTTATGATGGGGCGTCTTTCGCGGTACTGTTGCCGAATACCAAAGATGGCGCCCCGATGGCAGAAGCCTGTATGGATGCCATTAAAACGCTCCATTTGCCTTTTGACAAAGAAGAAGGGGATGAGGTGATCTCTATATCGATTGGTGGTGTGACCATGCTGGAAGCCGCTTTGCTTGATGCGTCTAATGTCATGGCTTATGGCGAGATAGCACTGGGGAAAGCTATTTCAGAAGGGCGTGGACGTTATCGCTGGATTTACCTGCCGGAAACATATCAGCCTCCGGTGGGAGGCTGATTGACAAAACATAGCATCAACAGGGATCAGTTAACCCAGTCACGCAGTTGGAAAGTCAGGACGTGTTCACCGTTTTCCAATACCAGCTTTTGATTGGTCAAGGTGATATTGCTCCAATCGCTTAATACGTCAGTCATGACGGTTTCCAGCTTCATCGCTGGCTCGGGACACGCCATCATGGTGCTTGCCATTTTGTCGATCCGGAACTTATCGCCTTTCAGCTCTGCCTGACCAAAATAACGGTTACAACCGCCATGGCCATTTGCCGTGAATGACTCACCAATTTCCAGGTTAGGTGCAGCGAAACCTTCCGGCAGGTTCAGTGGTTGACCATCTACGCTTTCCAAAACCCAGTTATGATGCTGCATGTTTGCTTGAGACACTTCCATCGCATCACCATTACCTGACGTGTTGGTGGCACAGCCTGCCAGAATTGCAGGGGCGACCAACATAGCGATTGCCATCTTTTTCATTATGTACTCCAGATTGACGTTCTGAGTGTTTCTACATGTTTGTCACGTAGAGACAGCGCCTGATTAACTTGGTTCCATGATTATTATGAATCTTAGTCTGTTAGCAAGTCAGAAATGTATCAAATGGGGAGTTTATTGCGTAATTTGTACGTGCGTTATTCTTTTTACAGACAGCACTAACGATTCATTAACGGGCTTGATAAAATTTTATAAATATCAGATGGTTATTTTCAATTCTTGTATTGACTCAGGACATGCATGCCCCCAGAAATGGGGGCAGGATCTTTTTCGAGTTAGCCAAAATCGCCGTTCACATAGCCACGGGTACGCGCATCCCGGGGATGAGTAAACAGGTTTACTGTGTCATCATGCTCGACCAGTTCTCCCATCAGGAAGAAGGCAGTACGGTCTGAAATACGGCGCGCTTGCTGCATGGAGTGGGTAACGATCACGATGGTGTAATCCTTTTTAAGCGCCTGCATCAGATCCTCAATTTTTTTGGTCGCGATAGGGTCAAGGGCGGATGTCGGCTCATCCATCAGAATCACTTCGGGTTCCATGGCGATAGTACGGGCGATACACAGACGCTGCTGTTGTCCCCCTGACAAACCAAACGCATGGGATTTCAAGCGGTCTTTTACTTCGTCCCAAAGCGCTGCACCCCGCAGGCTTTTTTCAACCACTTCGTCGAGTATTTGTTTGTCTTTCACCCCCTGTGCGCGCAAACCGTATGCCACATTGTCATAGATGCTCATCGGGAAGGGGTTGGGCTTTTGGAATACCATACCGACCTTAATACGCAGGCTGGCAATATCAATGTCGCCATAGATATCCTCACTGTCCATTTTCACCCGTCCGGTAATTTTTACCCCTTCAATCAAATCATTCATCCGATTCAGGCAACGGAGCAGGGTGGATTTACCGCAACCTGAAGGGCCAATGAGTGCCGTTACTTTTTTGTCTGGAATGGGCAGTGTGATGTTTTTCAGTGCGTGGTTAGCGCCGTTGTTATAAAACAGGTTCAGGTTTTCGATGTCGAATTTGTTCGTTGTTTTAATGGCAGTTGCAGTCATCATGGTTTTCTCTCCCGGGCTCAGTAAGTGGCTTTGCTGAATTTGCTGGCGATAAATTTGGTCAGCATGTTGATAAGCAGCACAACAACAATCAGAACTGTCGCGGTGGCATAGGCCTGATTCCATTCGTGAATGGTGTAGAGCTCCTGGGTTAATTTATAAAGATGTACAGTCAGTGTGCGTCCAGAGTCCAGCACGCTTTCTGGGATGCGTGCCACCATGCCTGCGGTTAGAAATACCGGTGCAGATTCGCCGATGACACGGCCTACACTCAAAATGATGGATGTGACGATACCCGGCATGGCACTGGGTAGAATCAATGTCCAAATGGTGTAACTCTTTGATGCACCCAGACCATAAGCACCTTCACGGTAGGCTTGTGGAACAGCCATCAGCGCTTCTTCTGTCGTGCGGATGATGACCGGCAGAATAAGGATGCTCAGTGTCAGTGCTCCGGACAGGATAGAAAAACCAAGGCCAAGTACGGCAACAAAAAAGGTCATACCGAACAGACCAAAGATAATCGATGGAATACCTGCCAGTGACTCGGTACAAAAGCGAATCACTTTTACTGTACGGCTGCCGACACTTGCGTATTCAGTCAAGTAGATGGCGGTCATGATACCGATGGGGGCCGCGACAATGATGGACGCGATAATCATATAGAGAGTAGAAACAATCATCGGCCAGATACCAGATTGTTCACCGATCCGGGTGTAATCACCGGTAACAAATGCCCAATCAACATATTGCAGGCCATTACTCAGGATGTACCAGATAATCCAGAACAGGAAACCGATAGTGGTTGCGGCAGCAGCCCAAACGGTAATCAGTGAGATGTTGTCTTTCATTTGACGGGTAAGCATAGTGATTATCTCGCTTTTTCGCGGTTTAGGTAAAGCAGAGACGCGTTCAGGATCATGACAAAGACCAGCAGAACGATGCCTGTCGCATACAAGGCGCTGGCATGAATACCGGAGGCATAAGACATTTCAAGAGCAATATTGGCAGTCAGGGTTCGGGCGGATTCAAGCAACCCACTTGGCATAGCCGGTGCGTTACCCATCACCATGATGATTGCCATGGTTTCACCCAGCGCCCTTGCGATTCCGAGGACAACGCCCGTCATGATGCCGGAGCGTGCAGCAGGGACCAGCAGTTTAAACGTCGTGAACATCGAAGAGGCCCCGAGTGCCAGTGAGCCTTCCTTATAGGTTTTAGGCACGGCGCGCAGCGAGGTTTCAGACACGGTAATGACGGTTGGCAAGATCATGACAGCCAGAACGATAATGCCAGCCAGTAATGTGTTTCCCGCCGGAACATTAAAGACATCCTGGATCATGGGTACGATGATGACAAGGCCAAAGAAACCATAAACCACCGAAGGAATGCCTGCGAGAAGCTCTACCGCTGGACGGACAATATTAGCCAGCCATTTTGGCGCCACTTCAGCGATAAATATGGCAGTCAGTACTGCGACCGGTACACCCAGCGCGATAGCACCTGCGGTTGATACCAGCGATGCAACAATCATTGGGGCGATGCCATACAGAGCGGGAGGAAGCCATTCAGCCCCTGTTACAATGCCGGTCACGCCGGCTTCCTGCATCGCTGGAAAACCTTCGCGGAAAATAAAGTAGCCAATTGTGGCTAAGGAAAGCACGCCCAGGGTTGCGGCGGTCAAAAAAAGGAAACGGAAGATTTCCTCGCGCCAGTCACGACGTTTACTTTGCCCGAGTTTCCTTTTTGGCAACGTAATGGACTGTTGAGTTGCGATATTCATAGCGATTCTCTGCTTTATCCAAAAATGCAGTAAGAAGATTTAAAAGTGGCCTGGTCAAAAGGCCACAGATCAGGGTATTAAAAACTAATTCACTGGCACATAGCCTTGGTTTGATACGATTTTCTGTCCCTCTGCGGACATGACCCAGTTCAAGAATGCATCCGCAGCGGGTGAAGGTTCGCCAGCTTTGCTCAGGACCAAGAAAGGACGTGCAACTTTGTAATCACCGGCGGCTACTGCTTCAGGCGTTGGGGCCACACCATTAACCTTCACCGCTTTCAGTGACTCATCGACAGAGCCGAGAGAAATGTACCCGATAGCAAAGGGGTTGTTTGCGACAATGGTTTTAATGACACCGTTACCGTTGCCGACCTGTGCCCGCTGGGAAATAGCAGAGACTGTTATGCCGTTGACGTCGCGTTTCAGGCCCATGATGTCTTCAAATGCGCCGCGGGTACCGGATGCGGCGTCACGGGTCACAACAACGATAGGCTTATTTTCGCCACCCACCTGTGACCAATTTTGCACTTCTCCACGGTAGATTTGAGCGATTTCTTCAATCGTCAGGTTGTCCAGGGCGTTTGCGTTGTTCACCACTATTGCAATGCCGTCACGGGCAATCACTGTTGCTTTCAGGGACGGTTCCTTTTCATCCTCTTTTAGCGCACGTGAAGCCATACCGAACATTGACGTACCATTCTTTGCCGCTTTTACTCCCGCAGAGGAGCCGGTTCCCTGTACTTCAATAAAAATGTTGTTGTGTTGGCGTTGGTAAGTTTCAGCCAGCACTTCCATCACTTCCGTGACAGACGTTGAGCCAGATACCGTGATGGTTTCCTGAGCTGTTGCCGCCTGTGCTACCAGCGCACCTGTCAGACAAAGTACACTGAAAATATTTGATTTCATGAGAGGTTTCCTAAATTGTCGCCTTTTGAGAGGGCGGTGTATGAACCAACGGTGACAACTTTAGGTCGCTTTTATGACAGGTTTGTTTCAGCAAAATTAAGCATTGATGACGGAATAAAGTGGGATTCAGGTGCTGTGTTTCAATGTATAGCTGATGCGAGAGAGGATGTTGTGGCGGTGTCAGTTTTGACTGACAACACGTGAGTTGACCAAAAAAGTTTCATTCAACCAGGCGTCGGTTTGGGCAAGGTTCATCGGGCGGCCATACCAGTATCCCTGGAGTTTGTCGCAACCTATGGAGATCAGGTATTGTCCCAGTGCTTCGGTTTCAACGCCTTCCGCAACAACCCGGCAGTCAAGACTATGGGCAAGGTAAATTGTTGATCTTACGATAGCTTCGTGATTACTGCTGTAGAGCAGATCTGTGACAAAACTGCGATCAATTTTTATTTCATCGATCGGCATGTTACTCAGGACGGAGAGAGAAGAAAAACCGGTGCCAAAATCATCGATACTGAGTGATACGCCGAGTTTTTTGATTTTCTCCAATACTCTGCGCGTTTTGACTAGGTTTTGCATCATGCTGGTTTCAGTGACCTCTAATGTTAACTGAGCAGGATTAATGGCGTAACGTTTGAGGAGTTTTGACAGGTATGCTGCCAGAGAATCATCTTCAATATCCTTTGCTGACAGGTTGACCTGAATGTGTGGCGTGAGGGACTGACTCCGCCAAACCGCCAGCTGCGCGACACTCGTTTCCAGCACCCAGTGTGTAATGTGTTTGATGGTATTGATCTGTTCGGCAATGGGAATGAAATCATCTGGGCCGACACTGTAGCCGTCTCCTAATGGCCACCGTATAAGCGCTTCAAACGTGGTCTGATGTGGGTTGTGTATATTCAGCACAGGCTGGAAATGGAGCTCGAAATCCATGGTTTGCATTGCACTGTGCAGCAGGGTTGCTAGCTCAGTATGGTCATAGAAATGGCTGGAGACCGCAGGTTCATAAATTGCGTAAGGGGCTTGGATACGCTTGGCGTTATACATGGCGACCTCTGCACGCTTTAGGATGTCCTCAGCATTGTCAGCGTGTTCAGGGAAAAGGGCGACACCGACGGTGTTTGTCAGGTTAATGTCATGGTCATTGATCGTAAGAGGATGATCCAGATAGTCCTGCATATTTTCGATGTATTGCGCGATATTGACCGTTTCATGGTCATTTAAAACCAGGGTGAAACGGTTATCACTTGATCGGGCGAGGAAGATTTCCTCATCAACGAACTCTTTCAACCGGGTTGAAAATTGTGCGAGTAACATATCGCCTTTCTGGTGACCGAACACTTCGTTGATATTGTTAAAGTTATTGATATCAATGATGATAATGGCAAAGCGTTGTTGTGAAGCTTCAAAATCAACGGCTTGGCGAGTAATTGTTTTCAGCAAGAAATGCCGGTTGGAAAGCCCTGTTAGGGGGTCATGGGATTTGTTGTGTCTTTGTTGAAACTCAGCAAACGCGATGCGCTCCATACTTTGCGAGACAACGCCAAAGATCATCACACAGAAAATACCTCCTCCAAAAAACACCATGGCGACAATCAGTTCAACGGTTGTTGCGGCAGGTTGACGGGATAAAAAGCCTGCGAATACGACGTAACCCAAGACAAATCCAAGCATGACGGGGATAAAACTGAATGAGGACGGATAGCGATCGCGCCGGTATAGTGCAATAGAGGATTTGAGCGCCGAGATAAGGGCGAGCATGCCGAGTATGACAAGAACGATCGAGATGGTTTTTATCATCGCCGAGTTGATGTCTCCCTAATGCAAGGAAAATGAGAAGGCCGTCTCAGCATTCTGAAACGGCATATGTTGCTTTAAATGTAGTCGATATTTATCAATATTGAGAAAGGTGTCACTGCACCAAAGAAGTGAATGTTAACGATTGCAGACAGAGCATGCAGGGTGTTTAGGTAGGTTGAAGCACCGCCATTCGCTGCTCATTGCATCGTAGAGCATCACTTTGCCGGTTGGTGCAGGCGCAAAGCCTGATAACAGTTTAATGGCTTCTAATGCCTGAGTGGCACCGATGATCCCCACCACGGGAGAGAGGATACCGGCCTCAACACAACTTAACGCCTGCTCACCAAACAGTGCACTTAAACATTGGTAACATGCTTCTTCGTCACGGTATGTAAACACAGCGATCTGTCCTTCAAGGCGAATGGCGGCGCCACTGACCAAAGGCGTCCGGGTCTCATGGCAGAGCCGGTTGAGCTGGTTTCTGGTCTGGACATTGTCGCTGCAATCTACCACCAAATCATGCTGGTCGATCAGCGTTTTTATTGCATCATCACTTAACCGTTCTGCGATGGTTTCAACCTTGGTGTGCGGGTTAAGCTGACGCAGTGATTTCGCCGCAGATTCTACTTTTAACTCACCGATGGTCGCATCGCTGTGTAGCACCTGACGCTGAAGGTTCGAGAGTTCAACCCTGTCATCATCAATCAAAGTGAGTGTACCGATGCCCGCTGCCGCAAGGTACTGTGTGGCGGCACATCCAAGGCCGCCGGCACCCAGTACCAGAATCCGCCCTTTTTTCAGCGCTTCCTGACCGTCGAAGTCAAACTGGCGCAGTATGATCTGACGGTTATACCGGAGTTCTTCTTCTGGAGAGAGAATGTCCACGTGAGCCCTTAATTGAGTATTGCACTGAATGGTTCAATGGTGACTGTTTCACCCACGTCAATATGACCACGCTCTTGCTCCAGCACAGCAAAGCAGTTTGCTATGGAAAGTGAACTGAAGGCGCCTGAGCCCTGATTTCCCGTGCTTGCAACAACCAGTTCACCGTTTTCGTTAGTACGATAAATAGCGCGCTGATAGTCCGTACGCCCCGGTACTTTTTTAAAGCGGGTCTCCGCTTTGGCTTTCAGGGTTATGGCGGGTTGCCAACGGGAATGGCCCGCAAGTTTGGCCAGAAGGGGCTGAACCAACACATGTAGCGTGACCAGCACAGAGACAGGGTTACCTGGCAGACCACAAAAAAGGGCATTTTTCACTTTACCGAATGCAAATGGCTTACCCGGTTTGATGGCAATTTTCCAAAAACCGACTTCACCTTCCTGGGCCAGAATGTCTTTGGTGTAGTCGGCTTCACCCACGCTGACACCGCCGGAAGTGATGATCACATCAGCTAGATCAGCAGCTTTAAGGAATGCGTCACGAAGCTTTTCTGGGCAGTCTGGGATAACGCCGAGGTCGATAGCTTCACAGTGCAGTTTCTCAAGCAAGGCACGGATGGTGTAGCGGTTGCTGTCGTAAATTTCGCCTTTGCCCAAGGGTTCACCGACTTGGCGCAACTCGTCACCCGTGGAAAAAAAAGCCACTTTGGGTTTACGCATGACAGTGACGGTGGCAATACCCAGTGTTGCCAGCATCGGCACTTCTCGTGGTGTCAGCAGGGTGCCTTTGGGGATAACCACGTCGCCTGCTTTTACGTCATCACCGATTGGGCGGATGTTTTGCTGTGGTTTTGCACTTGCAGTGAAGGTAATGTTATCGCCTTCGGCAATGGCTTGCTCTTGCATGATCACGGCATCGGCACCTTCCGGTACTTCTGCACCTGTCATGATGCGAATACAGCTGCCTTTAGGCCATTTCCCCTCAAACGGCACACCGGCAAATGAACGGCCTGCCAGTTTTAGCGTGTTGCTTTCAGCAAGATCGGCAATGCGCAGCGCATAGCCATCCATCGCAGAATTTGCAAAAGGCGGTACATTTAATGGAGAACGGATATCCTCAGCAGTAATGCGGTTTTGGGCATCCACCAGCGAGACCACTTCTGTCTGTGTCAGTGGCGTCGTGTTTTCAAGAAGGGTAGTGATGGCTGTTGGTATAGGCATCAATCCTGGTGTATCGCAGCAACCCATATAAAGACTCTCAGTAGTTATTTGAATAATGTAGCCGACTGCATCTTTAAAGGCATATCACGTGGCGTTAACGCTTAGCCTATGATTTGAATAGGCTGGTGGCGATAAATGACCCGCAATCAGAGCCATGAGATTGGTCTGTCGATGCACTATCGGCAATTCCTAGGATGAAAAAGCATTATCGCAAACTTTACAGATGGAAACTAATGACCACACGCAATTCGAGGTGTAATTTTCCTACTATTAACGTTATGCTTCAGAATTCTGACAACCATTGATCCTTGTCCTCAAAAGGCGAGTAATACACAAAATGATAACATTGGAACGATCCGAGGAATGACTATGACAGCATTGAGCGATTCTGCAAAACGCGTCCGTGAAGCGCTGATTGCATGCGGTATTGAGACGCCGATGCAGGCCGGTTCGTCGATGACAGCCCAAGAGAAGAAAGAGAAAATCGAATATCACATGCGGGAGATTCTGTCTGTTATCGATCTTGACCTGGACGATGACAGCTTGACAGAAACGCCCGCACGTATTGCAAAGATGTATGTGGACGAGATCTTTTCTGGGCTGGACTACAGAAATTTCCCCAAGATCACGGTTATCGACAATAAGATGGGCTGTGATGAGATGGTAAGAGTGAAAGACATTACGTTGACCAGTACCTGCGAACACCATCTGGTAACGATCGACGGCAAGTGTACAGTGGCTTACCTGCCAAAGAATAAGATTATCGGCCTTTCGAAAATCAACCGCATTGTACGTTTCTTTGCCCAGCGTCCACAAGTGCAAGAGCGTTTGACCCGTCAAATCCTGGTTGCGCTGCAAACCCTGTTGGAAACCGAGAATGTCGCGGTTCATATGAATGCAACACACTACTGCGTGAAGGCCCGTGGCGTGATGGATGCGACCAGTGCGACAACCACTACGGCGTTAGGGGGCGTGTTCAAATCTAACGCATCTACCCGCGCTGAATTCCTCCACGGCATTGGTTAAGGTAACAACGTAACACCATGATAAAACAAAAGCGCCAGTGGGCGCTTTTGTTGTTTATGCAGGTATCGTTATTTCAGTACCGCAGCAATGGCTTTACACAGCGGCCCCATGTTTGAGCGGGTCATACCAGCAACGCTGATACGGCCAGAACCGACAATGTACACACCAAATTCAGTTTTGAGTTGATTTACTTGCTCTTTGGTCAGGCCAGAGAAAGAGAACATACCGTTTTGGTGCTCGATAAAGCTGAAATCGCGTCCAACACCTTCCGCTTTCAGGGTGGCGACAAACAGCTCGCGCATTTCCTGAATGCGAGCGCGCATGTCAGCCACTTCCTGTTCCCATTCCGCTCGTAAAGCATCATCGTTCAGAATGACAGTGACCACAGCAGCGCCGTGGGCGGGAGGATTGGAATAAATGACACGTGCAATGCTCTTTACCTGGCTGAATGCTGTTGCCGCTTCTTCTGCTGATTTACCGACCAGCGTAAAGGCGCCCACGCGCTCATTATAAAGGCCAAAGTTTTTCGAGAATGAACTGGCGACCAGAAGTTCTGGGCAGCTTTCCGCGAAGATACGCAAACCCGAAGCATCTTCTTCAACGCCTTTTGCAAAACCTTGGTAAGCAAAATCAAACAGTGGCAAGAGGCCTTTTTCTTTCACCAGCGCTGCCAATTGTTGCCATTGACCTGCATCTGGGTCGATGCCAGTAGGGTTGTGGCAGCAACCGTGCAAAAGCACAACATCACCTGCACTGGCTGCTTGCAGATCTGCCAACATGGCATGGAAGTCCATGTCTTTGGTTTCAGCGTTGTAGTAGCTGTATTGCACCACTTCCAGACCTGCTGCAGCAAATACGCCGTTGTGGTTTGCCCAGGTTGGATTACTTACCCACACTTTTACATCACCAAGCTGGCGCTTAATGAATTCAGCCGCAAGGCGAAGTGCACCGGTGCCACCGGGAGCTTGTGCGGTTTGTGCCCGTTTGTCTGAAATAATCGGTGCATCTTCGCCAAACAACAGTTTTTGAACTGCCAAGCCATATTCAGGGATACCTGGGATAGCCAGATAAGACTTGGTGGTTTCATTTTCCAACAAGAGGGCTTCTGCCTTCTTGACGGTTGTCAGAACAGGGGTATTTCCAGATTCGTCCTTGTAAATACCTACACCGAGGTTAATTTTATCAGCACGGGGATCGGCTTTGAATTCTTCAGTGAGGCCTAGAATAGGGTCGGCGGGAGCAGCAGCAATTTTTTCAAACATTGTCGTTCATCCATGGCGTTAGTAACTTTCTTTTTTTATAACATTTGGCTGATCGTAATAAAACGGATATTTAAGGATTTTTTACGATTACAGGCTGTTTGGGAGGTTGTTGTCTGCAAACCCTCCATTTTTATAACTTTTGGCTTTGTGTATGGAAAACACCCAAGGCTAAATATAAGGCATGTGTTGGCCATTTATCGTGCCTGACTAGCGGTTGCCCGAAGCGTGATATCAGATCGCCAATAGGCTGAGCAAAAAACAATCAATAAGAAAAGGCCGCTTGCGCGACCTTTTTGAATATCCAGAAAAGGTTAGAAGTTTGCACTGCGAGGCGTACGTGGGAATGGGATAACGTCACGTACGTTGCCCATACCGGTTACGTAAGAAACCAGACGCTCAAAGCCCAGACCGAAACCAGCATGAGGCACAGTACCATAGCGACGCAGGTCGCGATACCAGTCCATATGTTCTGGATCAATGCCGATTTCGCGCATACGGGCATCCAATATGTCTAAACGCTCTTCACGCTGTGAACCACCGATGATCTCACCAATGCCCGGTGCCAGTACATCCATTGCTGCCACTGTCTTACCGTCATCGTTCAGGCGCATGTAGAATGCTTTGATGTCTTTTGGATAGTTTTTCACGATAACTGGCGCTTTAAAGTGCTCTTCGGCCAGGTAGCGTTCATGCTCAGAGGCGAGATCAATACCCCATTCAACAGGGAACTCGAATTTTTTGCCAGATTTGAGCAGAATGTCGATAGCGTCGGTGTAGTCCACCTGGGCGAAGTCAGACTCCACAAACTTCTCAAGACGGCTGATAACGTCTTTATCGATACGCTGAGCGAAGAACTCCATATCGTCACGGCGTTCTTCGAGCACGGCTTTAAACACATATTTCAGCATGTCTTCAGCCAGTTTCGCGACATCGTCCAGTTCAGCAAAGGCGACTTCTGGCTCAACCATCCAGAATTCTGCCAGGTGACGGCTGGTGTTGGAGTTTTCTGCACGGAAAGTCGGGCCGAAAGTGTAAACCTTGCTCAGGGCGCAGGCATATGCTTCAGCATTCAGCTGGCCTGACACTGTCAGGAAGGTTTCTTTGCCGAAGAAGTCTTCGCTGTAATCAACGTCGCCTTTCTCGGTGCGTGGCAGGTTTTCCATGTCCAACGTAGATACGCGGAACATTTCTCCGGCACCTTCTGCGTCGGATGCTGTGATCAGTGGCGCTGAAACCCAGTAATAGCCGTTTTCATGATAAAAACGATGGATAGCTTGAGCCAGGCAGTTACGCACGCGGGCAACTGCACCGATAACGTTGGTGCGTGGACGAAGGTGAGCCACTTCGCGCAGGTATTCGATAGAATGGCGGGTTTTCGCCATTGGGTAAGTCTCTGCATCTTCAACCCAACCAACCACTTTAACGTCGGTCGCTTGCAGCTCGTATGCCTGGCCTTGTCCCGGACTTTCTACCACTTTACCGGTCACTTCTACAGAGCAGCCTGTGGTAAGACGCAATACTTCTTCCTGGTAATTATTCAGCTCATTAGGAACAACCGCCTGAATAGGGTCAAAACAAGAGCCGTCATAAATGGCGAGGAAAGAAATACCGGCTTTTGAATCACGACGTGTGCGGATCCAACCGCGAACAGTGACTTCTGTGTCTACTGCCGCTTTGCCGTGCAGGACGTCTGCTACAGGCACATAGTTCATAATTTGCATCTAACTCCATTGAAGATTATCCGACGACGCCTTGACGTCACCGGACTAGGATAATTCGCGCTAGGAATGGCAAGTTTAACCGCATACCTGAACTACCTCAAGACGCAGCCATACTCAGGTGTTATGGTGTGATGAGTTCGAAGAAAAAAACAGCAGAAACGGCGGATGAAAAATGAAAAGGGAGGCATGTCGCCTCCTCCTGGTTTATCTGTGCCTTTGACGTGCTCAAGCGAGCTTGAATTGATCGATCAGATGCTCCAACTGATCAGCAAGCGCCTTTAAGTGCGTGCTGATTGTTTGGGTTTGGTTGGCATTGGATGAGGTATCTTCTGCATGTGCCTTGATTGTCGCAACTTGTTCGCGCAACCCATCAGCCATTTTTGCTTGATGCACGGTGTCTTGACTGATCTCTTTTGCATTGCTGTTCACGATCAGGATCTCTTCGGCAATTTGTGCCAATGCATTGGAAAGTTGCATCACGGTATCAGCCCGTTCGGTTGTGTTGGTACAGGTTGTTTCAATAGCCGATGCCGAGCGTTCAGCATCGTTTGTGAGTTGCGCGATAATGTTCTGAATATCACCGGTTGCATCATGGGTGCGGCTGGCGAGATTTCTGACTTCATCTGCCACTACCGCAAACCCGCGGCCTTGTTCTCCGGCCCTTGCCGCTTCTATAGCTGCATTCAGGGCGAGTAGGTTGGTTTGCTCTGCAATGCCGCGAATGACTTCAAGGATGCTGTTCACTTCCTTACTTTGTTGGTTTACCGCCAGGATCTGATGACGGACCTGCTCAATTTCATTCACTAACTGTTGGATCTGCTCTGCGGCAACATTTGCAACATGACGCCCTTGTTGGGCGTTCTCTGCGAGTGTCTGGCTCAGTTCAGCCGCTTCGGTGGTTTTTTCTCCGACAATGTGCTGGTGACGCTGAACCTCGTCGATGGATAACGACATTTCCTCTGTTTCCCGACGTTGGTTTCCCACAAGTTTGTTGGTTTCGCTTGAAACATTGGTCAACACAGTGGCTTCGTCAAGTAAGGAGACAGCGGTTGTTTTCACGTGGTTCATACTATCGGAAAAGCTGTCAAGTAAGGTGTCACAACTTGCCGCCAACTGACCGATTTCATCTTCTCTGTGCATGTCAAGACGTGGGCTAAGGTTCTTTTCATCGCTGCAACGTCGCATGAAGTGGGAAATACGTTTCATCGGAGAAACCAAGCTCACACGGATAAAGCCGAAAGTCAGAGCAAAGCCACCCAGCGTAATCGTGGTCATGATGCCAGCGGTCACCAGCATTTCATGGTCGATGTTTTTGTAAAGTAGGGAGAGGTTATATTCCAGTCTGACCACCCCCAAAACCGTACCTTCTGGCACGATATGACATTGCAAGCAGTTGGTGCCGCGGTAGTTTGAACTCGCTTTCATCGGGAGAGCGACGACAATGCCTGGTCCGTAATCGCGGTTGACGCGTTTGACAAGGGTTTCTCCTGCTACAGCCTGTTGGTCAATGCTGTCAAGAACAGCCTGGTTAGCATTACCCGGACCAAACACCTTCGTAATACCTTCGGCGCGGATCACCCTCGCATCTTCAATTCCATTTTGTTCAAGCACTTTGTTGCGCAGCGCTTCTTTCTGGTGAATAGTACCCGTTAGCATCATCAGATTCAGGCTGTCAAAATAATTACTGGCTTTGTCCAGGGTCTGTTGGCTAACAATATCGGTAACAAAGCTTTTCTGTTGGTTTTTTTGATACAGCAAGGAAACTGCCAGAACGACAGAAAAAATAGCAAAAAGAACAATAAGGATTTTTGTTGCTATGGGTAGACGCATTGTTACAGGTCACTTACAAACCATGATTGTTATTCACAGTTTATGGGTGTTTGTGTGAATGCGTCTTATACATGATGTTAATGTGTGATTATCGCAACACAAATTATATGCATCTACTCGCATTTAGCATGAAACATCACTGTGCATTCAATTTGAGCTGGACGTCATAATTGAGTAGCATCGCCGCGCCAAAGAAAAATTTGCGATCACAGGAATGCTCACTATGTACACTGAACTGTTTAAAGAATTCATGTTTGAAGCGGCACACCGTTTGCCACATGTTCCGGAAGGGCACAAATGTGGCCGTCTACATGGTCACTCTTTTTTGGTTCGTCTCTATGTTGCTGGCGACGTGGATCCGCACACTGGCTGGGTGATCGATTTTTCTGAAATCAAAAAAGTGTTTCAACCTATCTATGACCGTCTTGATCATCATTATTTGAATGATATTGAAGGCTTGGAAAACCCAACCAGTGAAGTGTTGGCAAAGTGGATATGGGATAAACTGAAGCCCGAATTGCCTTGCCTGAGTAAAGTCATGATTAAAGAGACGTGCACAGCAGGCTGTATTTACACTGGTGAGTAAGCGGATTACCGAAGTAGAAAGGGCTGGAACAGCCCTTTTTTTACGCCTGAAAATATCATCCCTACACTTTCTACAATATCAGGTTGTTTAGGTATCTCTTTTGGCCAGAAGTGTCAGGCAATGTTGAGGTACTTATGCGTTTGCACCGAAAGGCGCCAGTTGCGTGCAATGCAGGTTTCGATGCACAACGCGGTGGCCCGTGCCTTTTGGCTTATAGGTTGAAGGGCGACTTCTTTTCCCTTTAGATCAACGTGTTTTAGAAGTTCGTCCAGCTTTTCAATATCACTTTCAGTGCCAACTGGGTGTTTGATTTCATTGGCACGATCAAGTGCTTCTTTTAATATCGGTAATTTACCACGCATGTTGATTTTCGGTGATACGGTTACCCAGGTGTTTTCTGTCGCGTATACAACATAAGTGCCACTGGTTTCAATTTGGCACCGGTAACCATGTGCATCTAGAAGTGACGTTAGGGGCATCAGATCAAACATACAGGGTTCACCACCGGTGATCACAATGTGCTTCGCGGTGTAACGGGACTGTAGATGGGAGAGGATATCTTCTGCGGAAACTCGGGCCCAAAGCGGACTTTCGTCATTTTTTGCAATGATTGTTCCGAAATCACGTTGATCTAAAGGCAGCGTATCCCAGGTCTGGCGAGTATCACACCATGGGCAGCCAACAGGGCAACCCTGCAGGCGGATGAACACGGAAGGAATGCCGGTGAAGGTGCCTTCTCCCTGAATGGTTTCGAATATTTCGTTGACGTTGTACATACCGCATTGAGAGTCAGATTTTCAAGAGAGGGCAGATTATGTCAGTTTCAGCCCTGACTGTCTCGGGCCGAAATAACCGGGAATGACTACTGTTCGTCGCTATGTCACTAACTCTTTGATTTTTAGGCGATGGGAAATTTTATTTAACGTTGAACCAATTAGCCCGTGATGTGGTTCACGACATTACCGCATGGCGCTTCACAATTACTTCGCAAAGTAAAAAAATTCACTATCAACACATTTCATAGGGAGCAAGGGATGATCCTCGCCCAGCCAGGACATATAGATCACATCAAGCGTAATAACGCTGGAGCAGTGTATAAGTTGATCGATCAGCTAGGGCCAATCTCCCGAATTGAACTCTCAAAGCGTAGCCAGCTTGCACCTGCCAGTATTACTAAAATTACCCGTGAGTTGATAGATGCCCACCTGGTGAAAGAAACCGAGTATGGTGAGCCTGCGAGCCGGGGGCGTCCTGCTATCGGTTTGGTGCTTAACAATGAAGGGTGGCAGTTTCTCTCTATTCGGCTGGGCCGTGGTTACATTACTCTGGCCCTGCACGAATTGGGGGGCAACCTTATTGTGGAAGAGCGGCATGATATTTTAGTGCTGGAGCAAGACCTGTTACTTGAGCTTATTGTGCAGCACATCAATCAGTTTTTCTCTGTGCATTCTAAGATCGTTGATCGTATTACTGCCATTGCGGTATCCCTTCCCGGTTTGGTAAACAGTGCGCAGGGCATTGTGATCCAAATGCCTCATTATCATGTCCAGAACATGCCGCTTAGTGCGGCCATTCACCGTGCAACAGGGCTGCCTGTGTTTATTGGCAACGATACCCGTGCCTGGGCACTGGCAGAAAAGCTGTTTGGCAATGCACGCGACATAGAAAACTCGGTGCTGGTTTCTATTCACCATGGCGTCGGTGCAGGCATTATGATCGATGGAAAAGTGTTGGAAGGGCAGGTAGGTAACATTGGTGAACTGGGACATATTCAAATCAAACCGTTTGGTAAACGCTGCTATTGCGGCAACAGCGGCTGCCTTGAGACAGTGGCGAGTTTGCAGGCGGTGTTAGAAGAAACCCAGGCACTGTTGGATCAGGGGCATGACAGTGTATTGCAAGATAAGCCATTAACCATTGATACTCTTTGCGAAGCTGCGGTCAATCGTGATGGTGTAGCGGTCAAGGTCATTACAGAGTTGGGGCACTATCTGGGGCAAGCGATTGCTATCATGGTCAATCTGTTCAACCCTGAGCGTATTCTGATAGGGGGTGAATTTAATCAGGCGAAGTCAGTATTATACCCGGCAATCATGGAATGCATCCAAAACCAAACGCTGCCCCGTTATTTTGAACACCTGATGTTGGAAGAGAGCTTTTTCTACACCCAGGCGACCATGCCAGGCGCGGCATTGGTGAAAAGGGCAATGTATGATGGCCATCTGCTAATGAAGGTATTGGAAGGGTAAACTATATACTTAATATGTCTTACAGAAAAAGGAGCTTGCAAGCTCCTTTTTCTGTCGTCTTCTGGCGTCTTAAAACGGATACCAGATCACACCGTTGTCATGGGCGCGCTTGGTCAGGGCAAGTGCCACACATATTGCGATAAGCGCCAGTACCCCCCCATCTTTGATGGTCAAAGGGCGGTAGTGATACCAGGTACGTGATGTGTTGCGGCCAAAGCCGCGTAAAGTCATGGCGTTTGAGATTTCATCAGCGCGATCTAGACTGGAGAAAATCAACGGGATCAAGATTTTTGCCACGCCCCGAAACCTTGCCATCAGCGGGGCATTCTTAGAAAAATCGACACCGCGTGCCTGTTGGGCATGCATGATATTGACAAAATCATTTTTGACTTCCGGCAGATAGCGCAAGGTCAGGCTGACGGCATAGGCAATTTTATAGGGAACGCCAATGCGGTTCAGGCTCGATGCAAACTCAGTCGGGTGCGTAGTAAATACAAACACCAGCGCAATCGGGAACATACTGAAATACTTCAGGGTGACCGTCACGAGATAAAACAGGGTTTCTTGTGTTAACGAATAGTTACCCGGTAACGCAATGATTTCTGTGGTTGTGTTTGTCCATTCTGAACCCTGCTGGGGGGCGACAAGGAACATAAACACTGCGTTCATCCCAAGCACACTCAACGTCCCCAAAAGAATCGGCTTATACACCTGGAATGCAACGCCTGTCATTTTAAGAAGCGCCAGCCCCAGTAATACCATTCCAATAATGATCCGCAAATCAAAGGTCGTGAGGACCACCGTTACCCATGCCATAAACAGGGCAAACTTGGTGATACCATTCAGCGCATGAAGTGGTGATTGCGTATCAATATAGTTAATACCAAACTTCATTTTGGAGGCTTTCATTGGGTCTTGCTCTCTGTGTCGATAAACTGCTGCATGAATCCATTAATATCCTGAATGCCAGCACGCTCGGCCAGTTGATAAAGACTGGTGGTTGTCAGGTTTGCGGCATCCAGCAATGCAGGCTGGCTGAATACGTCTGTCATTGGTGCGTCGGCAATGAGTTTGCTGTCAGCAATCACGATAGAACGTGTTGTGTTTTCCAATACCAGATGAAGGTCATGTGAAATAATTATCACGGTGACACCACGCTCTTTGTTCAACCGTTTGATAAAAGAGAGCATGGCGCTGTAGTTACGATAGTCCTGCCCCGCAGTGGGCTCATCGAGGATCAAAAGCGTCGGTTCCATCACCAGAATTGATGCAATGGTGACCCGTTTTTTCTGGCCGTAACTTAATGCATCTACCGGCCAGTGGCGATATTTGGCAAGGCCGCAAAATTCCAGCACGTCCAGGACACGGCGTTCAATCTCAGCATCACTCAATCCCAGATTTTTCAGACCGAAAGCCACTTCGTCCATGATCATATGGTGAGAGATCATGTGGTTGGGGTTTTGCATCACCACACCCACTTTCTTGCTGCGCTCAAAAATAGACAGTTGACTGAAGTCCTGACCATCAACGTAGATACTGCCAGCATCCGGAGCCAGCACACCCATAATGAGTTTGGTAATGGTCGATTTGCCGGAGCCGTTTTTGCCCAGCACAGAAACCATCTCACCCCGGCGCACGTTGAAAGACACGTTTTCCAGTGCGTTTTTCTCGCCATCGTAAGAATAAGTAAGCCCCTGAATGTCGAGCAGGACATCCCCTTCCTGTTTTGCATGGTGCTGTGTGGGTGTCGTTGACCAGTGTTTCAGGGCATCGGCAAATTTCTCTACAGGCAGGGTAGAGAGATACGCCGGTGTATCGGCTTCTTCCAGATGACATCCGGCATGATTCAGGGCTGAGATGTAAAGAGGCTGGCGGATCCCGTGCTTTTCCAGCAGACCTGACATCATTAGTGCATCGGGTGTGGTGTCAGCCACAATGGTGCCGTTGTCCATCAGGACCACTCTGTCGATATGGCGGGTCAGCACGTCCTCAAGGCGGTGCTCGATGATAATGATCGTTTTACCGGTATCACGGTGAAGCTGGTCGATGATCTCGATAGTGCGCTTCCCGGTTTTGGGGTCAAGCGCGGCCAGTGGTTCATCGAAAAGCAGTATGTCGACATCATCGACCAATACGCCGGCCAGTGAAACACGTTGCTTCTGGCCGCCGGATAGGTCATGTGGCGCATGGTTCAGCAAGGCGTCAAGATCCACCATTTTGGCGGTGGCTTTTACCACCGCGTACATGTCGCCCACCGGTACTTGCTGGTTTTCCAGTGCAAATGCAATGTCTTCACCGACGGTGAGGCCAACAAACTGGCTGTCTGTGTCTTGCAGTACGGTACCGACTTTCTCTGTATACTGCACCAGGTTCATGCCGGATGAAGGTGTCCCTCCAATGTAGAGCTCGCCGTCAATATCGCCTTCTATCGCATGAGGAATGAGGCCGTTAATACACTGGCCCAGGGTTGATTTACCGCTGCCGCTTGGGCCGATAATCAGGACTTTTTCACCTTGTTCAATGCGCAGGTTGATGTCTTTCAACGTAGGGTTGACCAGCGCGTCGTAACGGAAGCCGAAGTGTTTGAATTCGATGGTCATACAGGATTACGCCTCGGTCAGGTTGCGGCATTGGCCGTTGCGTTTAGCGACAGATTGCAAAATGAAATAGCCGACCACTGTCACCAGCAGGGCGTTACCGGCCGCAATAATACAAAGCTGAATGAAGACTTTAGTGAAAGGTTCGGCATACAGCAGGGTATCCAGAAGTGCAGAGCATCCGTATCCGACAACATTACCGGTCAGGGCCAGCAGAGCGAACAGCAATATATCTGGTAATGAAAAATGACCGTATTTCAGGCGTTGTTTAGTCAGGATCGGAAACAAACCGATCACCATGCCTACAATGCCTGAACCAAGTACCCAGGTTAACCACACTCCCCAGCCGGCAAACAGATCCGTCACCCAATGGCCGATGAAACCGACAAAGAAACCCACGCCAGGACCAAACAATACGCTGAACAGTGCCAGTATCGCCATGGCAGGTTTTAGTGTTGTGTTGGCGAAAACAGGAATGCCGAACATCGGCAACCCCCCAATCCCATACAGGGCAGCGCCAATGGCAATAATAACGACGGTTTTTGCTGAGAAGTTCATAGATACCCTTTTACGCCCGTAAAATAGGTGGATGCCCGGACGTGATGTAATGCAAACTTTTAAGCGGCTCACAAAATGAGGCGGGATTATAGGAATTATTTTCGGGAAAGGAAAGCTATCTATCTAGACGTCTAAACCTTTCTGTAAGCCAAGGTAGACGGCTGCCGAAACATCAACCGGATTGATGTTGAGAATGAAGCATAAGGTGAAAGAAAAAAGGCGCCGAAGCGCCTTTGATAAAGGGGGGGGAGGCAACTGGTCGGTTATTTCGCCAGTTTTTCCTGCATCGCTTCACGCTCGACTGCACGACAGGCTGCCGCGGTGAAAACCACGTCCGTTGAACTGTTCAGCGCCGTTTCAGCAGAATCCTGAACCACACCGATGATAAAGCCAACCGCGACAACCTGCATGGCGATGTCATTCGGGATACCGAACAGGTTACACGCCAGAGGGATCAGCAGCAGTGAACCACCCGCTACGCCAGATGCCCCACATGCTGACACTGCTGCAACCACACTCAGCAGCACAGCTGTCGCGAGATCAACCTGAATACCCAGCGTATTGACTGCAGCCAGTGTCAGTACGGTGATAGTGATTGCCGCGCCGCCCATGTTAATGGTTGCACCCAATGGAATAGAAACCGAGTACGTGTCTTTGTTCAGTTTCAGTCGGCTACACAGTTGCATGTTAACTGGAATGTTTGCCGCTGAGCTGCGGGTGAAAAAGGCCGTCATACCGCTTTCACGCAGACACTGGAATACCAGCGGGTAGGGATTGGCGCGGGTTTTGACATAAACGATAGCTGGATTCACCACCAAGGCAATAAACGCCATACTTCCCAACAATACTGCCAGCAAATGTGCGTAGCCCATTAATGCTTCGAAGCCTGTTTCCGCAAATGTCTTTGCGACCAGGCCGAAGATACCCAAGGGAGCCAGCTTGATAATATTGCGAACAATAAAAGAAACGCCTTCCGCAATATCACCGAAAACCATTTTTGTGGTGCCATTGGCATGGTGCAATGCGATTCCCAGACCAATCGCCCAAGCCAGAATACCGATGAAGTTGCCATTCATCAGTGCACTGATAGGGTTGTCAACAATGTTGAACAGCAAGGTAGTGATGACCTGAACAATGCCTTCTGGTGGTGCAATGGCCGAATCGGAGGTGCTCAGGGTCAGCTCGGTTGGGAACAAAAAGCTCATGGTGACAGCGGTGAGCGCTGCCGCGAAGGTACCAACAAGATAAAGCGTAATTATGGGTTTAAGGTGAGTATGTTGGCCCTTTCGCTGATTTGCGATAGATGCCGCCACCAGAATAAACACAAGAATAGGGGCGACAGCTTTTAATGCGCTGACAAACAAACTGCCTAAAAATCCTACTGCTTTGGCACTTTCCGGCGAGAAGCTTGCCAGGGCAACACCGGCAATAATACCTATCAGGATCTGCACGACCAGGCTGGCGTTTGTTATTCGGGCTAAAGGTGATTGTGTTTGCGTCATTATAATCTCACTTCACTGTGTAAGGGTCTTAGGCCCTATTTACCTAATTTTTCTGGAGACATGGGGCCTCCCGTCGATTTAGGTTTAACCTACAACACCTCAAATACCCGCGTATCTGAGGTAAAAACTGTTAATGCATAGTTAGCGAAAGGGATTAAATCAGTTGGGCACTCATTCTGTAAAGTGGAAATTGACACAAAATATACTGTGAGATCGCATATGCATGATTTTATAAAGGTATATGGGCAGAATAAGATGTGAATCGTTGGATAATTAAACGTTTTATAGGTGAAATGCAAGAAAAAGCGTCATTAATGACGCTTTCAATTACGATTGTCACTGAGCTGACAACACTTATGGGTTTAATAAATCACCCTGCCGACCGCATTTAACAGTTGGCTGACTCCCTTAGTGAAGTGCAGGGGAGCGTCTGCCACTGTGTAACATAGGCAGCCGTCATGCGTACGTGGTGTGTGGTGGTGAGAGCTGTCCAAGACAATGAAATCGCCGGGCACATAGGTGTCCTGTTCATCTTCAAAATGGCCGCTCAATAGCAGAGTCACTTCCATGCCTTTATGTGTATGGCTGGGAACAGACCCGTTTATCCCGATATGAAGCAGACTTGCGCGTGTGTCACCTTCATTGAGTGGCAGCCTTGCACGGCTGATAGCCCCCATTGAACTCCATCCCAGGTGATGATAACGGCGCAATGCGACGGGTAACACGTATCTTTCGCCGGCAACCTCGATCTCAGAAGAGGGAGAGGCAGATACTTTTGTCTGAGGCTTGGTTTCATCATTAATGATCGATGACAGCATGCTTGCGAACATGTCATTTACTGAGGCATCAACGGGGATTTTTTCGTCATTTGAGAACGCGTTGTTGGCTGCTTCTGTTTCGTAGATAGTGCTCTTTTCTGCGCAATCCTGGCATAGCTCGCAGTGAGCGGCTACAGCAATAGACATGGATGCCACCAGTTCACCCGCCGCATGTGATTTCAATAGAGCGTCAGACGGATGATACTTAATCATTGTTAACCTCCAGATGAGTACGCAGTTTTTGTAGGCCAAGTCTTAACCGTGATTTGATAGTACCGAGAGGTACATTTAACTGGTCGGCAATTTCCTGATGCGTCAACTGTTTCAGGTATACCCCCCGGACGACTTGTTGCTGCAAATCAGGCAGGAGGTCAATGTAAGAGAGTAACTGCGACTGGATTTGTTCTTGCAATGCTTCTTCTTCCTGATCGCCAACCTCTCCGTCAATCAATGGCCAGATATCACCACTGAGGCAATCTTCCCTATTACTTTTCACTTTCCTGAGCATGTCAAAACTCACGTTTCGCATGATTGTGAAAATCCACGTTGATGCACCGCCTTTCGACCCATCGTAGAGGTATGCTTTTCGCCACACCAGGATCATGGTCTCCTGGACCAGCTCCATTGCTTGCCCATCTGCTCGCAGATGACGCAAGCCATATGCCCGCACTTTGGGTGCAAAATGACTGAACAGCGCTGAAAATGCGGCGTCGTCTCTGTCGTTAGCAACGCGATGAAGCAATTCTGCCAGATACTCTGGCGTGGGTGATGACATAGTAGACCGGCTTTGGGAAGGTTTCTGGTAGTTTGAATTATAAGTGCTTTCGACCCGTTCCATGATGTTAGTGTCCTGTAAATGTCTTATCAGTCGAAACGTATCCGGATACCATTTGGATCACGTGAATATCAACTATTTTCTTCGCTGAGAAGCAGAGAAATGAATTGTTTTACTTCAGCGAGATCTTGTTGGGCAAGGAACCATTGTCGTTGGCTGTTCGCCAGCGGAAGTACTTCCAGCCAGCGTTGGCAAACCCAGAGCATGTCATCAAAGCGCTTTTCGTTCCCGTATTGGGCGGCGTGTTCTGGATGTGCTTCGAACAAATCCTCTAACACCTCGCCAAGCATGCCGGCTTCAGACTGTTCCTGCCATGCAGGCAATGTGTCGGCATTCGCTACCCACAGACCATCTTCTTCCTGTCCAATGTTCGACAGGCTGACCCGTGATGCGCCGCGGATGGTGATACCCAGCAGTCCATCGGGGAGCGTTTCGAAGTCGACAATTTTTACATGGGTGCCGAACCGGCAAATTGCATCGCCGTCTTTCATCGCCAGCACAAACCCTGAATCGGTGGCCATGGATTCTTTTACCAACCGTACATAACGTGGCTCGAAAATCCTGAGCTTGGTGATGCCTCCCGGAAGAAGGAAAAGTGGTAACGGGAAAAGACCTAAACGCATTGAAACCTCCATTTATTTCTGTGGAGAATTACGGAGGAATCAACGACGACGATCACCTTGCCTAACGATTGGCCGGTTATTGCTCATCTAAACCAGTACGAATTGCGTCAACCAGTTGCTGTAATTGCATAGGGGTGATGTCATAGGGGGGCATGATGTAAACCAGTCGGCTGAAGGGGCGGATCCATACGCCTTTTTGAACGAAGTGTTTCTGGATGGCCTCAACATTGACAGGATGATGGGTTTCTACCACGCCAATAGCGCCCAGCCAGCGAACCGCCTTGACGGCATCTGATGACAGTAAAGGCGGCAATAGTGTTGAAAGTACAGATTCAATACCCAGAACTTTTTCCTGCCAGGGGGTATCAAGCAATAACTGAAGGCTGGCGTTGGCAACCGCAGCGGCCAGCGGGTTTCCCATAAACGTCGGGCCATGCATAAAGCAACCTGCCTCGCCGCTGCATACCGTATCAGCGACATGCTGGGTGGTGAGGGTAGCTGCCATGGTCATATACCCTCCGGTAAGGGCCTTACCAAGGCATAGGATGTCAGGCTCAATACCAGCATGTTCACAGGCGAACAATTTGCCTGTCCGGCCAAAACCGGTGGCGATTTCATCACAAATCAGCAGCACCCCATACTCATCACACAGCTCCCGTACTCGTTTCAGGTAGCTGGGGTGATAAATCCGCATGCCGCCGGCGCCCTGAACAATCGGTTCAAGAATAACAGCGGCGATATTGGCGGCGTTTGCCTTGAGCTTATCTTTGAAATCGGCAATGTCGCTTTCATGCCACTCATCGTAGAAACCACAGGCAGGGGAGTCGGCAAAGATATGCTCGGGCAAAAAGCCTTTGTAGAGCCTGTGCATGGAATTGTCTGGGTCCGTTACAGACATCGCAGCAAAGCTGTCACCGTGATACCCATGGCGAAGAGTGAGGA
The DNA here is from genome assembly GCF_000176515.1 of Grimontia hollisae CIP 101886. Taxonomy (GTDB): domain Bacteria; phylum Pseudomonadota; class Gammaproteobacteria; order Enterobacterales; family Vibrionaceae; genus Enterovibrio; species Enterovibrio hollisae. Next base: position 462,464 of record NZ_ADAQ01000013.1, on the reverse strand, counting down.
ATTTGGCCCGGCTTTCTCCTTTTGCATGCCAGTACTGCAAGGCCATTTTCAATGCAACCTCGACCGATATTGACCCGGAATCGCACAGGAACACCTTTTCCAGTGACGCGGGCGTCATCGCTACCAATTTTTTACAAAGCGCGATAGCTGGCTCGTGGGTGATGCCGCCAAACATAACGTGCGACATCTGTGCAAGCTGGTCAGTCACGGCGTTATTCAACGCCGGGTGGTTGTAGCCATGAATGGCGGCCCACCAGGACGACATACCATCGATCAATGGAGTGCCATCTTCAAGGTAAATGTATACGCCTTCGGCCCTGGTGACGGGATAACAGGTCAGAGGGGTGATTGTTGATGTGTACGGGTGCCAGATGTGGTTGCGATCGAATGCGATATCCATGCTTTTAAAGTGCTCAGTTGTAAACTATGTAATGTTGTTTATGTTGACATTGTAAGGGTCGACCTTAGACTGAACAAGTATTACAAGACGATCTCTTTACGGATCTATTCAACTAACACTGGAATCAACGTGAGGTAATACAGGTGGAAGTACGCCATAACTGGACTGTCGGCGAAGTGCAGGCCCTTTTTGAAAAACCTTTTATGGATCTGATGTTTGAAGCGCAGCAGGTACACAGGAAATACCAGCCGGCGAACCAGGTTCAGGTCAGCACGCTGCTTTCCATCAAAACCGGTGCCTGCCCGGAAGACTGCAAGTACTGCCCACAGAGCGCACATTACCGCACAGATGTGGAAAAAGAGCGCCTTCTTGATGTAGAACGCGTATTGGATGCCGCGCAAAAAGCCAAGAGCGCTGGTGCGACCCGCTTCTGCATGGGGGCGGCATGGAAGAATCCGAAATCGCGTGACATGCCTTACCTGAAAGCAATGATCTCAGGGGTGAAAGACATGGGGCTCGAAACCTGTATGACTCTGGGTATGTTGACGCCAGAGCAGGCCAATGAACTGGCAGGGGCAGGGCTTGATTACTACAACCACAATCTGGATACCTCTCGCGAGCACTATAGCAATATCATCACCACCCGTACTTTCCAGGATCGCCTTGATACCCTTTCTCATGTGCGCGAAGCTGGAATGAAAGTCTGCTCCGGTGGCATTATTGGCCTTGGCGAAAGTGCATCAGATCGCGCTGGTTTGCTGGTGGAGCTGGCAAACCTGCCACACCACCCGGAAAGTGTTCCCATCAATATGCTGGTGAAAGTAAAAGGCACCCCACTGGAATCGGTTGATGATGTTGACCCATTTGACTTTATCCGCATTATCGCTGTTACACGTATCATGATGCCGAAATCTGCTGTTCGTCTTTCTGCTGGCCGGGAAAACATGAACGAGCAAATGCAGGCAATGTGTTTTATGGCTGGCGCGAATTCGATTTTCTATGGTTGCAAACTGCTGACAACGCCAAACCCGAATGAAGATGCCGACATGCAGCTTTTCAGGAAGTTAGGTATTAACAGTGAGCAGGCGGCACAGAAACCAGACGCCGTTCAGGAAGAAAACCTGCTGAACAAGGTTGCTGAGCGTGTCGCGTCGCGTCCGGATAAAGATGACCTCTTCTACGACGCGAGCGTGTAGGGGGGCCCAGCGACAATGTGTGAACAAAGCCAACTGCAACGTCGACTCAGTCAGAGGCTCGAAGCACGGCGGCAACAGCATCTCCACCGACAGGTGTCAGCGTTCAGGTTGCAACCCGGCACATTAACAGACAGCGCAGATCGCCAGTTCGTTAATTTTTCCGGCAATGACTACCTTGGGCTCGCACAAGAGCCTGAGCTGATCCATGCCTGTCAGGATGGCCTTTCTAAATACGGCGCAGGCAGCACCGCCTCGCCCTTGGTGAGTGGTTATTCCTACCCCCATCTTTCACTGGAGTCATGCTTATGTGAGTGGTTGGGCTTTGACCGGGCCTTGCTTTTCAACAGTGGTTTTTCTGCCAATCAGGCCGTGATTTTTGCCTTGCTGGAAAAAGGCGATCTGCTGCTGCAGGACAAATTGAACCATGCTTCATTAATAGAAGCGGGAATGCTTTCACCGGCAACCATGAAGCGCTTTCCACACAACGATGTCGACAGGCTGAGCCAACTCCTGAAGCGCAGTGACTCGGCTTCCCTGACGGTAACGGAAGGTGTATTCAGTATGGATGGCGATCTTTCACCGCTGGCGGAAATGAAACGGTGTTGCGAGGAAAACCAGAGCTGGCTGATGGTTGACGATGCTCATGGTTGCGGCATTTTAGGCAAAGAGGGACGGGGGAGTGCAGACCATGCGGGGATCAAGCCTGACATTCTGGTTGTCACCTTTGGCAAAGCGTTTGGCATGATGGGAGCCGCGGTACTTTGCAGTGAATCCGTGCATGACTATTTAACCCAGTTTGCCCGCCACTATGTGTATTCCACCGCGATGCCACCCGCGCAGGCCCATGCGCTTGAAAAAGCAGTTTTCCTTATCCAGACCCAATCGTGGCGCCGGGAAAAATTGGCAGTCCTTTCCGACATTTTCCATCGCGGGTTAGCGGGGTTTTCTGCGGTACTTCCTACGATCACGCCGATTAAGCCAGTGGTACTTGGCAGTGTTGAACGTATGCAGTCATTGGCGGTTTCACTCAAAGATGCCGGTTATTGGATCGGCGCTATTCGTCCACCGACTGTTCCAGTAAACACAGCGCGCCTTCGTATCACGCTCTCTGTCAGCCATGAGGAAACGCAGGTCAGGTCGTTGGCTTCCACGCTGCGTAGTTTGTTGCAGGAGGAAGCATGAGCCAGATGATGAATGTTTCACTGCAAACGTTGCATAGGCTGAATGAAGAGAAAAAGGCCATTCAAGCGGCGTTTGGTCGCGCAGCCCAAACTTACGATGCCAGCGCTGCGTTTCAGCGTAGGGTTGGACATCAGCTGATGGCGTGTTGCACAGATTGGATGGGGAAGACTGTCCTTGATTTGGGGTGTGGTACCGGTTATTTCACCCAGCAGTTGCTTAATGAAGGCGCCAGCGTGATTGCGTTGGACTTGTCCGACAAAATGCTTGAAAAGGCGTGGAAGCGATGTGGAAATCAAGCGGTCTATATTGCGGGAGATGCAGAGTGCCTGCCGTTGCCAGACAACTGCTTGGATGCAGCTTTCAGTTCTTTGGCCCTGCAATGGTGTGACGATCTTTCTGTTCCATTGCGCGAGCTAAAGCGGGTAGTGAAACCGGGAGGGAAAATCTATTTTACTACGTTACTTGAAGGCTCACTGGAAGAGTTGAAGCAGGCATGGCGAGGTGTGAAGGGTGAATCTCACGTGAATGCCTTTTTATCACTCAAGCAGGTAAACATTGCGCTCGCTCAAGCTAAGTGCAACCACACTCACATAGAATGTAGAACAGTGATGGAACGTTACCCCTCCGCATTAGCGTTGATGAAGGACCTGAAAGGTATTGGTGCAACGCATTTACGGGAGGGCAGAAGTGCGGGGTTGGTTGGCAGGCGTACCTTCATTGAGCTGGAAGACGCCTATGGTGAGTTCAAGCTGGACGACGGTGAGCTCCCCGCTACGTACAAGGTTTGCTTTGGAACGATAGATAATGAATAAGAGTTATTTCGTCACAGGTACAGACACCGAAGTGGGAAAAACCGTCGCATCCATGGCGGTTATGCAGGCTGTTTCCAAGGCTGGCCATAGTGTGGCAGGTTATAAGCCGATTGCAGCAGGCAGTAAAGACACTGAACAAGGCCCGATGAACTCGGATGCCATCCGTCTTCGTGAATGTTCAACGGTCGACGTCAGCTATCAGGATGTGAATCCATGTTTGCTCCATGCGGCATGTTCACCACATATTGCTGCGAAACTGGAAAATGAAACGGTTGATTTCTCGGTATTGTCTGAGGGATTGAAAGCGTTACAGGCACGTTCAGATTTCACATTAGTGGAAGGGGCGGGCGGCTGGCGTGTGCCCATCTCATTCGACACAACATTGGCCGACTGGGTGGTGGGCGAAAAACTGCCTGTCATTTTGGTGGTGGGTATCAAGTTGGGGTGTCTGAACCACGCCTACCTGACGGCAGAAGCAGTTCGTCGTGACGGTCTGGAGATTGTGGGGTGGATTGCTAACCGCATTAATCCGGGAATAGAGCATTACAGTGACATCGTCAAAACGCTGGAGCATCACCTGAAAGTACCAAAGCTTGGAGAAATTCCTTATATGTCGTCGATAAAGTCGCGAGATCTGAGTGGTTATATCGACATTACGCCGTTAGGGTTCTAACCAGAAAAAAGCCAGCGAGGTGCTGGCTTTCATATGAAAACGTGACTTTTAGTTTGGTGCTTATTTGCTGTCTTCCGGCAAAAGCCCCATCAGCGACTGCTGAACATCTGAAACCTTCTGAAGCTTTGCATTCTCGTCGTCAGCGAGACCTAGTTCAGCACAAGCTTCATCAAAGCTCATGCCCAAGTGACAGCAAAGGATATCGATTGCCATTCGATAATTTTCTTTGTCAGCCATGATTCTTTCTCCTTAGAATCGTGCCCCTGCCGGGCTACAATGTGCCTATTCAACACTTCATCATGTGTACGTACGTTATTCCTCAGCAGTGACGATTACAACTCGACAAAAGTCTAATGCGGTCTAATGTATGACGCTTCTTCTCTTTGCCTGTATGGTTTTAAGATAGCATACAGCGTATGTCCGCAATAATTTGTGTTTTAAATTGTTACATGAACTTGTTTTTCCGCAATTCGACCCTACTATTTGCCTAGGGTCTGTTGACCTCATCAGTCCAACACACCCTAGATACCCTGAACATTGGCAGCACTGAAAATAGTGGCATTGGTGGTGGGCAGGGTATAACGCTTCCATTTTTCGGAGACAATTGAAGCAATGAAACGTATCGCTTTATTTCTGTTGACAAACCTGGCTGTTCTGTTTGTCTTCAGCATTGTATTAAACATCGTGTACGCAGTCACAGGTCTTCAGCCTGGCAGCCTTTCAGGTCTGCTGGTTATGGCAGCCTTGTTTGGCTTTGGTGGTTCCCTGATTTCCTTGATGATGTCGAAGTCTATGGCGCTTCGCTCTGTTGGCGGTCAGGTGATCGAGCACCCACGCAATGAGACAGAACATTGGCTGATGAGCACGGTTAGTCGTCAGGCACAACAGGCTGGCATTGGCATGCCAACCGTTGCGATTTATTACTCAGATGACATTAACGCCTTTGCAACTGGTGCAAAAAAAGATGACTCCCTGGTAGCCGTGTCCAGCGGTCTGCTTGAGAACATGACCCGTGATGAAGCCGAAGCCGTGCTGGCCCATGAAGTGAGCCACATTGCAAACGGCGACATGGTCACGATGGCGCTGATGCAAGGGGTTGTAAATACCTTCGTGATCTTTATCTCTCGTATCATCGCTGGTGCTGTCAGCGGCATGAACAATAATGATGAAGAAGGAGAGAGCGGCGGCAGCTTCATGGTGTACTTCGTGGTGTCTTCGATTCTGGAAATTGTATTCGGTCTTTTGGCCAGTATCCTGACAATGTGGTTTAGCCGCCACCGTGAATTTAAAGCGGATGCTGGCTCAGCCAAGTTGGTGGGTAAAGAGAAGATGATAGCCGCCCTTGAGCGCCTGAAGATGAGTCATGAAAGCCGTCTTGAAGGGTCAATGATGGCGTTTGGCATCAATGGCAAGAAGTCCTTGAGTGAGCTGTTTATGACACACCCACCACTGGAAAAGCGTATTGCAGCGCTGCGTAGCGGTGAGCACTTGTAATCGGACACTACCCTGATTTTGATAAAACGCCTCCTATGAAAAAGGGGGCGTTTTTTATTCGTGGCATTGACTTTTGCCAGTTAGAAGCCTGAAGGGAAGGTCTCAATACGCCTTGAATTGAATGTATCAATGTCCTCTGATCTCAAGTCTCTTCAGGCGGTTTGAATATAGCGCTTAATAGATAGCAACCTAATGAAAAATAATAAGTAAATCGAATGATTAATATATCCAACAAAGTGCGCATGACAAAAGTCATGGAATTTTGACAATGTTTCATTCTGGCTTTGCTAATATTTTGATGAAGATTTTTTCGCGTAGTGCATTGGTGTGTGGAGTGTCAATTTATATGGTGTCTCAATATGTAGACTTTGTCTAAATATTGAAGTGTTCCACCAATTCAGACAATAAAATATGATTTGATTAGATAAGTATGAATATTCTCATTTACGTTTCGGGTGATTTAAATAAAAGGCAAATTCACATCAGTGAATACCAGAATTATCCAGACAAATTGAGGGTATTCGATATGCAATTTGATTCTTTTTCTCATGCTTCGCGTTGGTTAGATCTCGCCACGTTCGGGCCCAAAAAAGGTGAAGTGGAAAATTTAATTAACAAGGGCGCTAAAACCTGGTTTGACGAGCAAATTGCACTTCCTGTCTCTTCCCACCTAAAACAGTGTTATCAACAATTCGAGGTTCAGGGTTACGGCAAAAAACCGTCAAGATCAACCCGGATCAGGGCTTGGCTGGATATTGCATTTTATTCAAAAGACCAGTTAAGACAACGTGTTGCATACGCATTATCACAGATTTTTGTCGTTTCGGATCAAGACGCTGCATTATCCTATCGTGCGCCAGCGATGGCCAGTTATAACGATATGCTATGTCAACATGCCTTTGGTCATTATCGTGATTTGTTGAAAGAAGTGTCGTTGTCGGCGGTGATGGGGCAATACCTTACGATGGTTGGCAACAGGAAAGGGGATCCGGCAACAGGTCGCCGGCCGGATGAAAATTATGCCCGCGAGATCATGCAGCTCTTTTCTGTGGGGCTTTACCAGCGTGATATTGATGGTACTTATGAACTTGATGGGAATGGTCAGCCTATTCCTTGTTACACTGAAAAAGATATTCAGGAACTGGCCAGAGTATTCACTGGCTGGCATCACACAGATAACACATTCCTACAACCGATGGTAAATCATGCAACGGACCACGACAGTGGTGAAAAATGGGTAATGGGACATCAGTTTCCTGAGAATATGTCCGCTGAGCAAGAACTGGATCAGGTTATGGACATGTTGTTGCACCATCCTTCAACCGCTCCCAATATTTGTCACGGATTAATCCAGCGTCTTGTTACTTCAAACCCGTCACCGGATTATGTCCGCCGTGTTACTGAGGCTTTTCTTGATAATGGCATGGGAGTGACGGGAGACTTGAAGGCCGTCATCTGGGCCATTCTAAGTGACCCTGACGTGTATACCGCACCGCCCCAAAGCATGAGCAAGATTCGCGAACCCTGGTTGTCCTTGGTTTGTCTTTATCGCGCTTTGAATGTAAAACCAGGGGCGGGAAGTAGGGTTGTGAAAACGGATCTGGTGTATTTAAAAACCTGTAACCAATATCCGTTGGGAGCCCCCTCTGTTTTTAATTTCTATTTGCCAGATTATGCGCCGAAAGGTGTTATAAAAGAAAATAATTTGGTTGCACCAGAATTACAAATTATAGATTGGTCGCATATTATTTATGTCCACAATTTCATATACGGTATTCTCCGGCTAAATCTCCAGAAAATAACGGCACCGTTAAGTAATGAGCTTTATATTGATGTTGAAGATTTTAAGACCTTGATTGCTAACAAAGACATTAAAGGCTTTGTCCAGGAAACATCAGAACGTTTTTTTAACGGTGCAATGCCAAAGGTATTGAAAGAGTCGCTTTATCGCCAATATAACGGTTTGAACTTGGCACCGGGAAAATGGGTTCAGCGTCTACTTTTCATTGCTCTGGTATCTCCTTATTTTCACGTTCAGGAGAATCGCGTATGAAACTGACAAGAAGGCGTTTTATCCAATCTTTGGGGGTTGTCAGCACAACAGCCGCAGCTCCGTTAAGCTGGAGTGTTCAGGCGAATGATGTCGAAGATTACAAGGCCCTGATTTGTGTTTTTCTGGCGGGGGGCAATGATTTCTTCCATCAGGTGATCCCGGTGGACCATACCCACTACAAGAAATATGCATCGTCCAGGCAAGGGATCGCCGTGCCACGCAGAATGGTTAATACGTTAGCGATTAAAGATGTGAATGGCGTCCAGCTTGGTCTTCACAAGGCGATGGCTCCTTTGATCCCGCTATTTGAGCAAGGAAAAGCCAGCTTTGCACTCAATGTAGGACCGTTGTTGGCACCCGTGACACAACGTGATGTTGTTAGTGGTCGAGCAGAATTGCCCCCGTTCCTTTTTGCGCACAACAAGCAACAGGAAGTGTGGCAGCGCAGCTGGATGGGTCAACAGTACAGTGAAAATGGCTGGTTGGGGATGTCTATGGATTTGTTGTCCAGAGATCTCGGTGGTATGCCAAATGCCTTCCATACGGGACCTAATTCTCTACTCGATGCGTTTGATGCAGAAAAAATATTCGTCAATAAAGATGGCTTTGAATCTTTACGGATGCTGAAAAACGCCGCCATGCGCTCGGGCTATGAATCCAGCGCAAACCAATACTATGATTCACCGCTTGTAGCAGGTTATGCAGAGGTTATTAAGCAGGCTATGTATGCTCAGGATCAAATGGGGCCTGTTGCGGGGAGCATTTCAATGGATACCCGTGTTCCAAGCTCTAACCTTGGGATGCAGCTGCGCACGGTGAAACAAATGATTGAAGGGGCGCCATTGTTAGGTCATAACCGCCAAGTATTCTATGTTTCCATGGGAGGCTTTGATACTCACGACAATCAAGAACGCCGTCAGAATGAACTGATGGATGAGTTTTCGGAGGCGATAGCGGGTCTCTACGCTTCGCTGGATGCAGAGGGGTTGAGTGATAAGGTCATGACTTGCACGCTGTCTGAGTTTGGTCGCGCTATGCATGATAATTCGCGTAATGGTACAGATCATGGCTGGGGAAACGGGCACTTCTTGTTTGGGGGCGGTATCACTCAAGGCACTTGCTACGGCACTTATCCTGATTTTACCCGTGGCGGTGAAGACGACAACGGGGAAGGACGATTAATTCCAAAAATTTCACATGAACAGTATGCTGCCTATATGGTCCAATGGTTAGGATTAAACAGCAGCGCATTGAATACTGTATTTCCAACTCTGTTTAAATTTGGTGGTCCGATGGTTCGTCGTAGTGTCAGTGTATAGCCAGTATGTTGGTTTTTTTACCCAAACCTGCTGAACTCACTCTTTTTTGCGATGAGATGTCTTCACGATTACTTCACAGTTTATCGTGCAAAATATGTCTATTTCTAGGTTTGTTAACCACGGAAGGTCAACTGACGTAAGTACTGCGTTTCTGAACAGGAACACTACCTTATTACTTTTGTCTTGATGAAAGGTTTTTAAATGAAAAAATACATTGCATTATCAGTATTGATGGTGTTGTCCAGCTCAGCATTTGCTGCATTTCAGGGGCCAAGTGTTAACAGTATCAATACGGTTAAAGCGGCGCTGGAAGCAAAAGATGAAAGCGCGGTTGTGCTAAAAGGACACATCGTTCAAGAGTTGGGCAGTGAGCTTTATCTGTTCCGTGACAGCACCGGCGAGATCCAGGTTGAAATTGACAATGAAGATTGGCTAGGGCAAAACGTGACACCTAATGACAATGTGACGATTCGTGGTGAAGTCGACACAGAATGGCGTTCAGTTAAGATAGACGTAGATACTATCACGAAGAACTAACATATCGATTATGATTTGAGGTGGCTCTGAATTCAGGGCTGCCTTATTCTTACACCAATATTTGGCCTTAACCCCATCCGTCTAATTGCTGTTTTCCGGCTATTCCCAAACTACTGAAGATGCTTGGGTATATCTGTTTCAAATAGCGCCAGTAAGCTAAAACCGCCTTCTTAAAAGGCGGCACGTTATTGGTATCTCGTTGTTATATGACTGAAATTCCTTCGTTAACCGTTACCCGGTTAACACTCCAGCTCAGTGTCAATCCGAGAGCGACAGCAACTGCAGCCCCCATCATGACAGCAGACACTGTCTGCAGGCCGTGGACAGCCAACGCAGAGACGGCGCCACTGGCGATAAAACAGATCATGGTTTGCAGGAAGTTAAGCAACCCCGCGGCTGTTGCGCTGCAGGTTTTGAATTCTTCCAGCGCTTTGTTCACCACGATAGGGTAAATCGCGCCGTTTGCTGCTGCCAGGAAACAGAATGGGATCAGTACAGGCCAGATGTTGGTGACATCCGTCTGCCATGACACCACAAAGATCACGGATACGCTTGCAATGAACAAGGCAACAAACCAAGGCAGCAATACAGAACCGTCAAATTTGTTCAGCAGGGCACGGCAGCTGTAACCTCCCACGATGAACGCAATGGTTTGGGGCACATAGCTCATGCCAATGTCTGCGCCGCTGTAACCCATCTTGGTCATCACGAAAGGTGAGCCTGTTAGCCACGCAAAGAACGCGGCTGAACAGCCTGCAAATACCAGCATATTACCGATAAACTTGCGTGAGCGAATGATGCGCTTATAGTCGCCAACCAGCTTGGCACCCAACTTCTCGTCGCTGCTAACCGCTGGTGCGCTTTCTTTCTGGCGCAGAGTGGTAATAACCAACAGTACACCCAAAGCAACCAGTGCAATGAAAATACTACGCCAGCCGAACTGGGATTCCAGCGCTGCACCTGCCAGCGGTGCCAGTGCAGGAGACAGGGCCACCAATGGCATGATGGTTGCGAATACACGCTGGGAGGTTTTGCTATCATAGCGGTCAATAACCACAGCTTGCCAAATCACAGCCGCAGAGCAGGCACCCAGTGCTTGCACAAAACGCGCCGCCAGAAAGATTTCAATGCTTTCTGCCATAAAGCACGCAGCAGTGGCGGCACTGAACAGCACCATACCACCGACCAGAACTTTGATGCGGCCAATGCGATCAGACAGGGGCCCGTACACGATTTGGCCCAGCGCCATACCCAGCAGGAACACCGTGAGCGACAGACTAATCATAGATTGGGTGGTGCCCATCTCAAGGCGGATGTTTTCAAACGCAGGCAGATACATGTCCGTCGCCAGAAATCCGAGCATGCTCAGTCCGGCAAACCAGATCATCGTGGTCATTGGAACCGTATTTTTCATTTCACTTGTCCGTTATACAGTTGTTTGCACATATGGCTGCGAAGTCTACTGCTGGTGAAAAGCGGTGTGAAACGCTAATATTTCGATACTCCTTTCAAAAAATTTGATTTGTATGTTTTCCTATCAAGATCTTCAAGTGATTGATGCAGTTGCCCGCCGTGGTAGCTTTTCCGCCGCTGCTGAAGAATTGCACAAAGTACCGAGTGCGGTGAGCTATAGCATCAGGCAAATAGAAGACAAACTTGCTGTGAATTTATTTGAGCGTTTACACCGTTCGGTAAAGCTCACGCCAGCCGGTGAGTTCTTCGTGCAACAGGCTCGGGATCTGATGAAACGGATGGACGAGATACGACACCAGACCCAACGCGTTGCCAACGGCTGGACGCGCAGCGTTTCACTGGCGCTGGACAATGTGGTGCGTGAAGACAGGGTCGACTCACTGGTGCGTGACTTCTATGACGCTTTCCCTGACGTAGAGCTATTACTCACTATGGAAGTGTTCAATGGCGTCTGGGATGCCCTGGCGTATGACAGGGCAGATATTGCCATTGGTGCAACGGCTGCTGTCCCGGTGAGTGGCAACCTCAGTTACCGGGATATGGGCATTCTGACCTGGCGGTTTGTGGTATCAAAAAATCACCCGTTAGCCGCTGAGCTAGAGCCACTCAGCAACGAGCAATTGCTGGCGTATCCGGCTATTTGTCTGGAAGACACCTCCCGGATCCTGCCCAAACGCGCGACATGGTTGTTGGATAACCAGCGCCGCCTCACCGTGCCCAATTGGCACAGTGCCATTCAATGCTTCCGCTCCGGTCTTGGAATCGGGGCGATGCCGTCACACATGGCGGAGCCTTACCTAGAAAGCGGTGAGTTAGTAGAAAAAATATTGGTGGATCCACCAGCTAAAAGCCCGTGCTGCATCGCCTGGCGTTCAGATAAAGAAAACCCGGCAGTAAACTGGATTCTCGATTACCTTGGTGATGCAGAAAAAGCGCACAGGGAATGGTTGGAATAACGCTGCCTATACTGCGCCTCTGCCTGTTTCCATCAAAATGAAAGGGAGCGAAGCCGCTCCCTTTTGTGATTATGCAGTTTCCACTTTCACCCGGAAGAAAATGGCGTAAAACAGCGGAATGACCACCAATGTCAGGATGGTTGCGAACAGCAGGCCAAACATAATGGTGACGGCCATGCTCTTGAAGAAGGGGTCAATCAAGAGCGGCGCGACACCAAGAATAGTCGTAAATGCGCCCAGCAACACCGGACGCGCACGGCTGAGCGCCGCGTCGATAATCGCAAAATACGGCGCTTTCCCGTCGCGGATTTCCACGTCGGCCTGATCCACCAATACAATGGCGTTTTTCACCATCATACCAATCAGGCTCAGGAAGCCGAGGATCGCCATAAATTCAAACGGTGTCTGGAACACAATCAAGCCCACGGTAACACCGACAACGGCAAGCGGTGCTGTCAGCCAGATAACCAGTGGCTGGCGCAGTGCGTTGAACATGAAAACCACGGCCAGAATCATGGCGGCAAAACCGTAAGGGGCAGAGATAACCAGACCCTCATTGGCATCTTTTGATGCTTTGTATTCGCCGTACCATTTCAGTTCATAACCCGGCGGCAATTCAATGGCTTCAATCTTGCTGCGCACCGTATTAAACGCATCTGCCGTCAGCACGCCCGGCGCCGGGTCTGCCTGTACCAAAATGGTGGGCATACGATCGATGCGGCGCAAAATGGCATCCTGATAGACAACATCTACCGATTCCACCAACTGGCTCACTGGAATGAATGTGCCTGTCGCTGGGCTGAACACTTCGGTATTTTCAATCGCACGCTGGTGGTTGCGCTCGCTTTCCGGTGCGCGTACCACAATCGGGATCAAATCGTTTCCTTCGCGGTAAACACCCACGTTGCGGCCTGTCAGGGTCTGGGCAATTGCCTGGTTGATTTCCTGTGTTGTCAGGCCAAAGCGCTGGGCTTCTTCGGAAGAATAGACCGGGCGAAGCACAGGCACCTGCTGACGCCAGTCATCCTGAACCGCAATCAGGTTGTCATCTGCCAGCATAATGGCTTTTGCCTGCTCAGCCAGCTGACGCAATATGGCACTGTCCGGGCCTTTGAAACCGGCTTCGATTTTCTTGCCACCACCACGGCCAAGCATGAATTTCCACACCTTGATGGACGCATCCGGATATTTGGTATCCAGTTCGCTTTGCAGCTCGCCCAGAAGCGGTGCAATCTTGGTGTAATCGTCGATATCAATCAGCAACTGGCCGTAACTTGGGTTTCTTGGTTCCGGCGCGTAAGTCAGCATAAAGCGCAGGCCGCCACCACCGACGAAGCTGGTGATATTGGTTACACCTTCTTTCGCTTTTACATCTTTCTCAATGTCAGCAATCACCGCCTCGGTGCGTTTGATGTCTGAGCCTTGTGGCAGGTACACATCAATGACAAATTGTGGGCGCTGTGATTCTGGCATAAAGCCGGGTGGAACAAACTGTACACCCCAGATAGCTGCCGCCATCGTACCGAATAACAGGGCACAGCTGATGATGCGGCGTTTCAGTACCCATGTCAGCAGGGCTTTGTAGCCAGTGACCATGCGGCCGGGCTTTTTATCCGCTTTCACCGGTGCCACTTTAAGGAAGTCATGACACAGCATAGGGGTCACTGTCACTGCAAACACCCAGCTCAGGAACATAGAGTAGAGGATCACCCAGAACAGCGAACCCGCATATTCCCCCATGTCTGATGGCGATAAACCAATCGCACTGAATGCACAGATACCCACCACAGTACCGCCGAGCAGTGGCCATTTGGTGCTGTTGACGATTTCAGACACCACGGCTTTGCGGTCCGCATCCGGATCCTGTTGCAGACGAACCAGAATACCGTCGGTCACCACAATGGCGTTATCAACCAGCATACCGAGCGCAATGATCAACGCACCCAGTGAGATACGCTGCATGGCGATATCTTCAATCAGCATGATGCAAAGTGTGCCTGCTACCGTCAGCAGCAACACAAAGCCGATGATCACGCCAGAGCGCACACCCATGAACAGCAGCAGTACCACGAAAACGATAGCCACGGCCGCAATCAGGTTGTCGATAAAGTTAGCGACGGAAGCGCGTACCGAGTCGGATTGCATGGAGATAACATGCAGTTCCATACCCAATGGACGCTGGCTTTCCAGCTCTGCAAGCCGTGCTTTTACCGCATCCCCCATGTCTACCACGTTGCCGCCGGCGACATTTGAGATACCAAAACCAATGGCGCGTTCGCCGTTGTAGCGCATCAACATGGTTGCAGGTTCTTTGTAACCACGTTTGATGTCGGCGATATCGCCGAGACGCAATACAGTATGGTTGTCACCGACCGCCACTTGCAGGTTTTTCAGGTCAGCCACCGAATCGACACTGGATGTCGGGATCACGGGAATACGCATCGCATCGGTTTCGATGCTGCCTGCCACCGTGACCAGATTTTGTTTTTGCAGCACCTGAAACACTTTTTCTGCTGATACGCCAAATTCCGCCAGACGCTCACTGTAAATTTCAACAAAGATCGTTTCCTGTTGCTCGGCAAGCGTGGCGGTTTTTGCGACACCCGGCACCAGCACGATTTCGCGGCGCAGCGCATCGACATAGTCCTGAAGTTGCTTGTCGCTGAAACCTTCACCGGTAACAGCAAAGAACAGGGCATAGACGTCGGAAAAGTCATCGTTGACGATTGACGGGCCAGCACCCGGCGGCAACAACCGCTGCGCATCCGCAACCTTGCGGCGTAGTTTGTCCCACACCTGTTGCAGGTCGGCTGCGCTTTTCGCGAACTCCAGTTTGATTTCAACCGTCACCTCAGACATGCCCTGCATGGAGACGGACTTCACCTCTTTGAGCTCTTGCAATGACTGCACTGCACCTTCAATGACATCCGTGACTTCGTCTGAGACCTCCTGTGCCGTCGCCCCGGAATAAGGTGTCACAATCACCGCCTGACGAATCACAAATTCCGGATCTTCAAAGCGGCCCAGTTTCAGGTAGCTGATGTACCCCCCAATCAGAGTGAGGGCAACCAGCACCCAGACGCTGGTACGCTTGGCAATGGTATAACGTGCAATATCCATTGTTATGCTCCGGCGCGGTTGTCAGTGTAAGGGCGTACTTCCATGCCTTCTTTCACGCTGGAAACACCGGCAATGATGACGCGCTCACCACGGTTAAGGTGTGCTTTGACAACAATGCGGTCTTTCACCAGTGTGCCGATTTCGATGAAGCGCTTATGGGCCTGATTGTTTTCATCCACCACCCAGACAAATTGTTTGCCCTGGTTATCGGGCACCACCGCAGTAAGAGGCAGGGTGATGATATTGCCCTGATCTACCATAGCATCGGCGTCAGGGATGACTTTGACCGCCATACCCGGTAAAACTCTAAAACCGTTGGTTTGTTCAAGCCCCAATACCACCGCATAGGTCTGGGAAACCGGATCGGCCTGAGTGGCGAAGGTGCGCAGGGTCAGCGGGAACTGTTGTCCCGGAATGGACGAAATTTCAGCAATCGCTTTGTTGTTGCTGTTCCCCCCGGAAAGCACAACCTGATAAGGAACGTTGATAACCACTTCCAGATCGCTAAGGTCGTGTACTGTCAATACCGACTCATTTGCCTGTACCTGAATATGGTTGTCCACCAATTTGCGGCCAATGATGCCATCGAATGGCGCATGCAACTCGGTATATTCCAGTTGGCGCCGGGCTTCATCAACACGGTTCCGTGCGAGGTTGAATTGGGTGGTGATGGCATCCAAGTCCGCCTTGGAGATCGCCTGACTCTTTTTGAAAATGGCCTTTGCCCGCTCATATTCCAGCGTTGTGTTTTTCAGCTCAAGTTCCGCAGATGCCAGTGCGGTTTTTGCATCACGTGCATCCAGTCTTGCCAATAACTGGCCTTTTTTTACTTCATCGCCTTCTTTGACCAGTATGTCAGTCAGCCGTCCACCGATGCGGAAAGAAAGGTCAGCACGTTCAGCGGCACGTACCACACCGTTAAAGCTTAGATCGGCGGCACGTTGCGCCTGAACGATTTCAGTCAGTGCGGGTTTAATGACTGGTGCAGCCTCTTGCTCAACCGGTTCTTCGCCACAACCGGCCAATAGAAAAGAGGCGGCAAGGACCGAGGCAATCGCACTGCGTTTAAACAATGACTTGCCAGACTTCATTGTGATCATTTTTGGGCTTCACTCCACATTCAAGGACGGCTGATCCAGTCCACTACCCGTAGGGTTAATTGATAAGAAAAGAATGCGATATAAACGCAAAGTAAACTTTGGAGTTTATTTTAAGCGCGTTTGTCCTTGGTGGTAAACTTTAAAGTGTACTTTTTTATATTGAATTGCTAGATTGGCTGGGTCGACAGAAGGAGAGAAACCATGACACGGTCAGAGCAAAAGCGCCTGGCGATCACCAATGCAGCGAAAGAAGAGTTTATCCAGCACGGCTTTTCCGCCGCCAATATAGACCGTGTTTGTGCGTCGGCAGGAGTGTCAAAGCGGACCTTATACCGTCATTTTGAAAGCAAGGAAGCGTTATTCGAATCGATACTTACCATCATCCAATCCTCAATTGATGAAAGTATACGCTATGTCTTTGAGCCAGAGAAAAGCCTGAAAGAGCAATTGATAGAGATAACACGTAAGGAAGTTGAATCCCTTTACAGGAAATATGGCATTCCATTTACGCGCGTCATTTTGATGGAATTTCTGCGCCAACCGGACATGGCAAGTCAAATTATCAACAAAATCTACAACACTAAATCCTTGAACCATTGGTTTGCCGAAGCCCAGAAAGCTGGGAAGATAAAAGAGGTCAAACTCGAATACCTGTCGCAAACCTATTCGAGCCTGTTTAATGGCATGTTTGTCTGGCCACAGGTTTTTGATATGCAGCCAATTCCTGAAGGAAAAGCATTGGAAGAGAAGATTGAGCATATTGTGGGTGTGATGATGGCGAGTTTTTGTCGCTAAAGGAAAAGTGACGTCATATTTCAATGTCTTCCGTATGATTTCACACGCATAGGGTTCATGTTCAAAAAAGCGCGCTTTAGAATGAATGAAAATAGCAATGGTTATCATTGCCTAATGTATTGAAAATGCTGAGAAAGCCCCCCTTGTTGTTGACAATTAATTCACTTAGGATGTGAGGCATCTTTAGGGAATTTGTAATGGCAGCGTTAAACAAGGAACACTGTGATGAAAGGGCACAAAGACGTCATCGTTGGGTTGAATAGCGTCCTCACCAGCGAACTTACCGCAATCAACCAATATTTTCTCCATGCGCGCATGCTCGGCAATTGGGGCTTTGAAGCCCTCAATAAAGCCGAATATAAAAAGTCCATTCAGGACATGAAGCATGCGGACAAGCTGATCGAACGTATTCTTTTCCTCGAAGGTTTACCTAACCTACAACACCTTGAGCGACTACGTATTGGTGAAGAGGTTCAGGAGATGATCGAATGTGACAAGGTGATGATTGAGGAGCAGCTGGAGCAACTCAAATCAGTGATTACGCTTTGTGAAGAGAAGCAAGACTACGTGACCCGCGAATTGCTGAATGACATTCTGGAAGATGAAGAAGAACACCTCGACTGGATTGAATCACAACTTGAACTGATTGGCCTGACAGGTCTGCAAAATTATCTGCAAGCGAAGATGGGGAAATAAGCATGAAAGGAAAACAAGAAATTATCGATGGCCTGAACCGCTTGTTGACCAATGAGTTGTCTGCTATGGATCAGTATTTTGTCCACGCGCGCATGTATGAAGACTGGGGTATGGATGAGCTTTATGAGCGCATTAACCATGAGTCTGACGATGAACGCGAACATGCCTCTATGCTGATCAACCGCATTCTTTTTCTGGAAGGGACGCCGGATGTTCAGTCCCGTGAAAAGCTGCTGATCGGCAACGATGTCGAAGAGATGATGCAAAACGATCTGAAATACGAGTACATGGTAGCCGATGAACTGCGTAACGTGATCGCGCTTTGCGAACAAAAGCAGGATTACCAGACCCGTGAAATCCTGCTCAAGCTTTTGGATGATACTGAATCTGACCATATGTACTGGCTTGAAAAACAGTTGCGCCTTATCAAAACGGTTGGATTGCAAAATTATATCCAGTCAAAAATGGGCAAGTAATCTGCTTACCCTGCTAAACGAACAAAAGCCGCTTGAATGCGGCTCTTGTTCGTTTGTGACATAGGATATTGAAACCGCTGATGGAGACGACCCTAATCCTCTTTCGTTTCAGCGGGATTCTGCTTCAGTGTCTGGTAACCGGCCCAAATCCGTGTGGCTGTGGTTACCCAGCATAATGCACCAAACGTCCATGCAATTTCGGCAAAGTAGCCGGGAAACAGGCAGAAAAGGACAAAACAGGCGATAGTTTCCGTACCTTCTGTCAACCCGCCAATGTAATAGAGTGATTTGCTTTGATAGATGGGATTCTCGATATTTCGTTTACTCACCATGATGGCGAAGGCAAGGAAGCTTGAACCTGTCCCCATAAAGGAAAAAATAAGGAATGCCGCGGCAATGGCGTTGTGTTCCGGGCTCGCCAGTGCAAACGCAAACGGGATCATCGAATAGAACAGAAAATCGAGGGTAATATCGAGAAAGCCCCCGGCATCGGTGATCCCCTGCCGACGGGCAAGTGCACCATCCAAGCCATCAAAAATACGGTTCAATGCAATAAATAACAGCCCAAGCCAATAGTATTTAAAAGCAATAGCAGGCAGTGCAAACATACCAATCAGAAAACCACTCACCGTTACCTGATTGGCACTAAAGCCTATCTTATCTGGCAGTTTTGCTGCCTGCTTCAAAGGCCAGCGGATAACTGTAATAGCGTAGCGATCAAGCATTGTTTTTCTCCGTGGTGATAGTGTCACCCATGGTGTTTATTTCGCTTTCTGCATCGGGCCAGTGAAAAAGGGTGCTTTCCACCGGCACATCATCCTCGTCATGCGTCACCATCACGGCGGCGATATTGCGGTTTTTGATTTGTTTGAATACAAAGGCACGGAAGGATTTACGCAGTGGTTTATCCAGCTTGCTGAAAGGCTCATCCAGCAGAATCACTTTGGGATGCGAAAGCAGCGTACGCATCAGGCTTATCCGGGCACGTTGCCCGCCGGATATTTGGTCCGGTGCCTTAAAGGCGATGTCTTGAAGCTCAATCTCTGCCAGTGTTGCCAGAGCACGTTCCTTTTTTTCGCTGGCACTCATGGTGTCTGGCAATCCAAACGCCAGATTTTGCCAAACATTCAGGTGAGGAAACAACAGGTCGTCCTGAAAAAGAATACCCACTTCGCGCTTTTCAGCGGGCAGGGAATGGATGCTCTGGTTGTTGACCTGAATACTGCCTTCACAACAAAACTCTGGTGAAAGGTGTCCGGCGATGGCGCTTAACAGGGTTGATTTTCCACAGCCACTGGGGCCCATCACAGACAGGACATGGCCTTTCTCAACCCGAAACGACATGTTTCTCAGCAGCGTGACCTGGTTAGACTTTATAGTTAGGTTTTGTACGGACAAACTCATTGACTGTCTCTCTGGATTCATCATGTCGGGCAAGACGCCGACGAGGGTCTGCCAAACGGCTGGCCGCCAATGAAAGGACGAAAAAGACCAGCGGCAGAAAAGCCTGAATAAGACCATAAACCGCACTGATGCGTCGGTCTTGTCCACTGGCTAGGCTCACGGCTTCCGTGGTCAGGGTGGTAATACGGCCAGCGCCAAGCAACTGGGTTGGCAAATACTGGGCGAAACTGACGCTGAGCCCAACCGCCCAGGCCAACAGGATCGCAGGGATAACAATCGGGAGCTTCACCTGCCACCATGCTTTGAAAGCACTGTGACCCAGGCTTCTGGCGGTTTGTGTCAGGCGTTGATCGAAGGATTTCCACGGACCATCGAGCGCCAGATACACATAGGGGAAGGCAAACAGAATATGGGCCCAAATAGTGGCAGGTACATGCCACTGACCCGGCAACATATAAATGGCGACCTGAATACCAAACAAGATAGAAAGCTGCGGGATCAGCATAGGAATTGCAATCACCAGCTGGGGCACTGACTTATGGTATTTGTCACGATACTCCAGACACCCGACAGCAAAAATCAGGGCGACGGTGGCTGAGGTTAAACCCAGAATCAAGCTGTTCGAGGCCAGCTCCAGAAGGTGACCGGATTCCTGCTCCCAAAAACGGGCGCTGGTACGACTCGGCCAGATATCGGGAAAACGCCAACGAAGGGCAAAAGACCAGACCAGCAATAATGGGATCATTAAAAATGGTAACAGGGCGATGAACTTAAATAGGTGGCGTCCGGGCAATTGATAAGATTTACTGCCACTGAATTGCCAGTTTTGCCAGCCCCGGATCAACACATTCTCGAAAAGGCGGTATACGAGCAATACACCGAAACAGAGCACAAACAGGGAAATGGCACCAGCAGCCGCGCGGGGCAACAGGGAGAGATCCGGGTCGTTAAACCATTGCCACACCAAGACAGCAAACGTGGATGGCGATGTTGGCCCCAGAATCATGGCGACATCAACCACAGATAACCCGTACGCCAGTACCGCATAAATGGGAAAACGCATTTTTGGCAGCCACTGCGGGAAGACCACTTTTAACCAGGCGGCAGCGCGGTTGTAACCGAGACTTCTGGACGCTGCCAATAATCGGTCCACTTCCATCTGCTTCAAGACCGAAAGGCTCATTAACAGCAGGAAGGGCGTTTCTTTTACTGCCAGTGCAAGAATAAGCCCAATACCGCTGCAATCCTGTACCAATGACCACTGGTGCGGCTGCGTTTCTCCGGTAAACAGGGCAAAAAACCTGAATAACCAGCCTGATGGGGCAAAGGTCAGTGCAAACCCAATCGCAAAAGCGACATGTGGCATAGCAAGCAACGGGGACAACCACTGTTCAATCCGTTTCCAGAATGGTGTTCCCCAGCAAGACTGGAGGATCAAAAAGGTAAAAAGAACCGCAAAAAAAGAGGCTGTGATACCGGTAAACAGAGTAAGCTGGATGGCCCTGTCTGTCCCTGGCCACGCCATCATAGCGTGCCAGCCATCAAGGCTGGGTTCATTCAAACCAAGAACAGGAAGGTAGCTGATGGCAGAAATAAGCACGCCGCCAAAACCCGGAATAAGAGGTAAACAGCACACAATCAGTGTCAACAAATACAACAGGCGTAACATGCTTACCTCGTTCTCCAGAAACACGTATTACGTTAATTATTGACCATAACGCTTAAGCCACGCCTGTTCGAGCGCCACCTGCCAGCTTGGGTGCGGTTCAGGCATAGATTTAAACAGGGGTTTGTTGTTTTGCAGCCTCACGACAGCTGGGTCTCCCCAAATGTCGCTGTTGGCCTTGCGTGCCTGAGCCTCTTCGCTCACCAGGAAGTTGATGGCAACCAGTGCCCCTTCTTTTGCGTTCGCATTCCATGGAATACCCATAAAGTGGATATTGGAAAGTGCGCCTTTGTCAAAAGCAAAGGCTTTTGCAGAAGGTGCCAGTGTGCCATTTTTAACGGCAGTCTCCGCGGCATTTGGGTTGAATGTAATAGCGAGCAGTAATTCACCATCATCCAGCAATTGGAAAGTTTCTGCGCTGGTCGCCGGGAACTGGTTGCCATTTCGCCAGGCAACAGTATGGAGTTCATCGAGATACTTCCAAAGCGGTGATGACACGGCGTTAAAGTCGGCATCATCAACCGGTTTGTAAAGTGGGGCGGTGTCCATAGCGAGTTCAAGCAGCGCTGCTTTCAGAAAGCTCGAACCGTGAAAATCAGGGGGCTTGGGATAAGAAATGCTGCCCGGATAGGCTTTCGCCAAACTCAGCATTTCAGTAAAAGAAGCCGGTGGATTAGCCAACGACTTTCCGTCATGGATAAAGACCAGCTGACCCACTCCCCAAGGAGCCTCCAGACCATCAGTAGGCTCGGTGAAGTCTTCACTGACAGGAAGGGATTTATCAACAATTGACCAGTTTGGCAAACTTTCTACAAAGGGGCCAAACAGAAGGTTATTGGATTTCATAGACTTGAAATTTTCGCCGTTAATCCAAACCATATCTACGCTGCCACCTTCGTTTTTACCTGCGGCTTTTTCTGCCACCAGACGGTTAACTGTTTCAGCAATATCTGAGACTTTTACGTGCTGAAGGGTGACACCGTAACGGTCTTGGATTTCGCCACCTGCCCAGCGAAGATACGCATTGATTTCCTGGCTCCCGCCCCATGCGTTGAAGTAGACGGTTTGTCCTTGTGCGTTTTCTTCTATCTGTTCCCAGTTTGATACATCAACCGCCGAAACGGCTGATGTGAACGCAAGGGCGCAGGCGGTGACAAGCGATTTCAAGTTCATTGTTATCTGTCTTCCTTGATCTGTTGTTGATAAGGTGTACTGCTTGATTCGTTGCGCATCCAGGTATGGAACTTCTCAACCCAAACCAGCAATCCCTGAGGCGCATTATTTTGTTTCCACACACCAGCAGTGTACTTGGTGGCTTCACTCATGGTTGGGTAAGGGTGCACTGTACCGAGAATTTTATTTAATCCAAGGCCATGGCGCATCGCGAGGGTGAATTCTGCGAGCAGGTCACCAGCATGTGAACCCACAATGGTTGCCCCGAGGATTTTGTCTTTCCCTTTCGGTGTGATGACTTTGATAAAGCCGTGATCTTCACCGTCAGCAATCGCGCGGTCCAAATCATCAATGCCGTAATGTGCGACTTCGTAGTCGATGCCCAGTGCAATGGCTTCTTTCTCGTTGATGCCAACTCGTGCCACTTCTGGCGCAGTATAGGTGGCTGCAGGCATAACGGAGTAATCTGCCTTGAACTTCTTGAAATCGCCAAACAGGGCGTTCACTGCGGCATACCACGCCTGATGGCCTGCTGCATGCGTCAGCTGGAATGGGCCAGCAACATCACCCACGGCAAAAATATTCGGGTAGTTGGTTTGCAGGTATTCGTTCACTTTCACTGTGCCACGCTCTGTCAGCTCGACACCGATATCTTCAAGACCGAAACCTTTGGTGTTGGCTACACGGCCCAGAGCGAGCATGACATGATCAAACTCTACCACGACTTCTTCACCGTTGTGCTCAAGGTAAGCACGCTGTACATCGCCTTCTTTTTCAAAACGTGTCGCTTTATGGCCAAGCAGAATATTGACGCCATCTTCCTTCAGGCCTTTCACAACCAGTTCTGCTGCATCGGCATCTTCACGGATAAGAAGTTGGTCTGCCATTTCTACCAGGGTGACATCTGTCCCTAAGCGGGAGAAGCTTTGTGCCAGCTCACTGCCAATAGGACCACCGCCCAACACCAGAAGTTTCTTCGGTTGTTCCTGAAGCGCCCAGACATTGTCTGACGTGAGGTAGCTGACATCTTGCAAACCTGGAATACCCGGAACTAAAGGACGCGCACCAGTTGCAATCACGATGTTACGTGTGGTCAGGCGCTGGCCGTTCACTTCTACTTCCCACGGGGAGAGAATTTTCGCTTCACCTTCGATACATTCCACACCCAGTTTGGTGTAACGCTCGACAGAGTCATGAGGTTCAATACCGGCAATGACGTTATGAACCCGTCCCATTACCTGTTGGAAATCGACACTGGGTTCACCGGCACTGATGCCAAATTCCTGTGAACGTTTGATTTCGTGTACCGCATGTCCGGCGCGGATCAGTGCTTTGGAAGGGACACAACCAGTGTTAAGGCAATCACCTCCCATCTTGTGTTTTTCAATCAGGGTTACTTTGGCTTTTACTGTCGCACCAATATAGGTTGTTACCAGACCACCAGCCCCGGCGCCAATGGCGATAAGGTTGCGGTCAAAAGTGGCTGGTTTCTGCCATTTGGCATAAACGCGGCGTTTTTGAATCACATTCATCACCATTTTGGCGATGATGGGGAAGACACCCAGCAATACCAGTGACAGCAATACACCCGGAGAGACAATGCCGCCAAGGGAATCAATCTGTGCCAGTTGAGTACCGGCATTGATGTACACAGCAGTACCCGGCAACATACCAATCTGGCTGACGATATAAAAGGTTGCTGTGCGGATTGGGGTTAAGCCCATCAGCAGGTTGATCAGAAAAAAAGGAAATACCGGGATCAAACGTAAGGTCAGAAGATAGAAAGGACCGTCTTTTTCTACACCCTGGTTGATGGTTGCCAGTCGATCACCAAATTTGCTCTGCACTGAGTCTTTTAACAGGAAACGGCTGACGAGAAACGCCAGTGTTGCGCCGATAGAGCTGGCAAAAGAGACCAGAAGCAACGCCCACCAAAACCCAAACAGTGCCGCACCCAGCAAGGTCGCAATCGCGGCACCTGGCAGTGAAAGGGCGGACATAGCAACGTATACGACAAAATAAATAACACTTGCGGTAATGAAGTTACTCGCAATGGTGTCCTTCAGTGCTTCGTGTTGTGCTTTGGCATTCTCGAGTGTAAACAGGGCGCCGAGGTCAAGTGCAAACCAAGCAATAAAGATGGCTGCGATAACGGCCAAAACCGCTAACTTCTTTGTGTTCATTTCTGATCCTTTTGTAATGACATAACTCCACGTATCTGCTTAACCGGTAAAACAGTAGTGGCAATGGATTTGGCCCACAATTAACTATGGCAAAAGTTTCCTTTTGTCTGGGCGAAATACACTGATTTACCAATGAGTTAAACAGAACTATTGCCAAAACTGTGATCAAAGATTAGTTCTCGACAGAATTTGGCAAAAGCTATTGGTGGAATGCGCGTGTTTCCGTTTTTTACCTGCTCGATATGACCGGGGTGTTTTCCATTTTATTGCACACTACTTCGGTTATTCGATGTTCTGCCCAACCTGCTTGCTGATAGATCGGGCACTTTGGGGAAGTCGTTTTACAGTTTGTGTCTCTGCTTATGTTGAATCATAGGCAGTAAGTGGAATATTGAAGGATTAGCACTATGAGTGGGACGAGCGCCAGTGTGGTTGCCCCACCAAGATGGTAGTTTCTGTACCAATAGGAGCGCTGGGCAAACGTGTTGAGTCTTACGCCCCAGATAACAACAAGCACGTTGATCGCAAAAAACAGGATCACAATAATGGTCAGGAAAGAGGGGGCAACGCTTCCATGGGTGTTTGCTGCATAAGAAAGCATGGGCATAAAGAAGCAACAGAATACCGTCCACTTAAATCGGCGTGGCCACTTGCGGAATCGATCGCGGAACATACAATCATCTTGATCTGGAAACGGCTTTGAATAATGCATCTCTTTATTGCCATTTAGCTATCTATTCTTTTGGCATAGTTCAAATTTGCGTGCACTGATAATCATCGACATTGAATAAATCTTATAAATGTTACCATTGTCACAAAATGAACGAGAGTGAGCTTTTAAGGCCGTTCGTGGGCCGGAGTAAATCTGTTGGGTATTTTTGTGTTATTTCTCTATGCATCCGCTGACATAAAAGCAATGGAACATGATGCTCTTTTCCATTTACCTCTTTAAAAAAGGGTATAAACCAGTGAGAAAATTTTTTGCAGTACAAGAGTCGGTAAATGAGGATAGGGCAATAATGGATGAAGAAATGAAAACAGCCAACGGCAGGAAGACACGTTAGCTGTTTGGAGTAGGAGAGATGCTTATTTTGTTACTGGTGTAACGTTTGCAGCAATTCGTTCCGGCGCTGCGGCGTTATCACAGACCAATGTTTTCCTTCGATCGCACCTTCAAGCGCCCACAAAAGTTCCAGACTTAGTGTATCGTTGTGTGATTCCTGAAGGGCTTGATAAGCGCGAACCGCGCCAGCACGTTGCAACGCTTCGACAGATTCGATGCCAGCTTTTTTCAGCATGCGCTCTGTTGCAAGGCGAAGGTTTGGAAGATCTTTAATACGTGAAGGTGCCGCAGTCTTCTTTTCCTGCTGATCTTCTTGGGCAATAGAGAGTGCTTTTACTGCATGTTTCATCAACTGTTCGGATTGTTCCCACCATGTATATGGCGTCGCATAATACTTGGTTACAACAGGGAAACCACGTTTCTTATAAACGTATGGTTGCATTTTTAGTGTTTTAAACTCTTCTTCATTTGCCGCACCAGCTCGAAGATGAAGTTTGTCGTTGACGACGAGCGCGAACATTGTTTCATCGCAAAAGATACCAAAACCGCCAAACATTGAGCGCGATTTCATTTTGCCCAGACATTCGAAAAACTTCAGCGTGTTTTTTAGAGTAGGTTTATCCATGTGACTTATTCTCAATCAATACGTTCCTAGATGAATGGTCAAGGAGTAACGTAGCAATGCTAATTCAGAGAATTGTCAACGTATCGGTCTAACCGATTGTGAAATGCTAACGTCTTCGGTAACTCCGCTACCAACACGTAAAATATATACCGTGTGAGGCCGGAAGCTTTGCGTCCCAGGCTTTCGCCATGGTTTGCCTTTTTCTTGACGGATTTAGCTTAACCGAATCGCATCACTTTGTCGTTATTGCTGGTCTGGCAAAGTGTGATATTGGTCCAAAACAAAGGTTATTGATATCCTTAATATTATACCGTTCCCTTTGTTATAGAAGAAAAACTGACCACCGCATCTCATGCTAAGTTTGGGTTAAGCGTAGCACTAGAAATCTAGGCACTTTATTGTTTTTGAGGTTTGTCTCAATATTTATACCTCTACCCAAGCATCCTGAATCATGCATTTTTAGGTTGTGTGGGTATTCCTGCCTGTAAAAAATATCATCATAAAAAAGTCCGGGTAAGGCCCCCGGACTTATTGGCAGAAAGAGAGATACTTATGGTGTATTATGCGTTTAGGTTTCTTACTGAACAGCGAATCACCAATTCTGGTTGCACTTCAAAAACTTGCTGTTGGCTTTCTTTGTTTGCCAATCTTTCCATTAAGAGTTTGATAGCCGTTTTACCCAAGCGGTTTTTGGGTTGGTGGATAGTGGTCAGTGGCGGCGAGAAGAAACCGGCCAGATCAATGTTATCGTATCCGATGACTGAAATATCATGGGGAACATCCAGTCCCGCTTGACGGAATGTACTGATTGCCGCCAGTGCCATAATATCGTTAAAGCAAAATACCGCAGTAGGGCGATCTTCCTGAGCAACCAGTTTATTAGCTGCCTCTACCGTGGAGTCACATTCGAAATCCGCTTCAACCACCCAATCCGGATTGTAACGCAACCCCGCTTCTTCCAGCGCCTTGCGAAAGCCCTGAAGGCGTTCATGGCAAGTCAGCCTGTCCATTTGGCCTGAGATACAGCCAATTTTGGTATGGCCGTTGTCAATGAAGTGTTTGGTAGCAATGTAACCGCCAAGTTCTGCATTATCCTGGATGCGATCTGTGTTTACGTGCCGGGTTCCCCAATCCATGACGACCATAGGTAAATCTTCCTTTTTTTCCAGCAGCGTCAGCAGTTCTTCATTCAGGTCGGTACACATGACCAAAAGACCATCAACACGTTTTTCTGCCAGCATGCGCAGGTAATCACGTTGTTTGGAAAGGTTACCTTCAGTGTTACATAAGATCAGGGTGTAACCTTCGTTGTAGCAATACTCCTCAACACCATGCACGACCTCCGCAAAGAAAGGGTTAGTCGATTTGGTGACCAGCATACCAATAGTACGGGTAGTGTTACACTTCAAACTCCGGGCCACGGCGCTTGGTGCATAATTCAGTTCGTCAACTGCCGCCCATACTTTCTTGGTGGTATTCTCTGCAACAAAACGTGTCTTGTTGATCACGTGCGAAACAGTTGTTGTAGAGACACCAGCAAGTCGTGCGACATCTTTAATTGTTGCCATTCGGTAATCTTCTTATTGTTTTCTTTCTGCAGCCACCTTGAGTAAGCGCTGCATATGTTTACGCCGCTTAACCGAACAGATGTGGATTGATGCAATCCGACGGTAAGTAAGCGGCGTATCAGGTCCGTTTTCTCATGTCATTTTCTTCCCGCCAACGTGCACTGTTAGCACTTCAGTAATTTACCGGTTGGTGGACGGGTAGAAGAATTTGCGAAGCATTTGGTTGAATTCCGCATAAAAAATTCAAGAGGTTATTAATGCCAATCGCTTGCGTTCACAGTTTAATGGCTATGCCAATGCGCCGCAATTATAGAATGAACGCAACGTCTATAAGGTTGATGCGCATCATGCTTACTACATACCTTGGCTACTTGATGGCCTGCCAGAAAGCAAAAAGCCGGAACGAGTCCGGCTTGGGGAAGGTGATGTTTGTTGTTATTCGCCTTTCAGGAAGGCAAGGTCCAGTTTGATAAATGCAACCAAAAGGTTCGCGGCTGCCTGGTAGAAACCGAACGGGTCGAATTGCTGAACGGTTTGTTGGAACTGCTCAATCCACGGCATGATCATGGTTTCCAGAAAACGCAGTTGCTCTTGCATCATCGCTTCTTGTTGCTCTTCGTCAGCTTCTTTGTTAGCAAGAATGACAAGGTTGCCCATGAAGTCCAATTCTATCGCCAAGTGGTCAAAAGGCTCGTTAAAGTCTTTACGCTGCGCGATACCGTACTTATCCATCCATTGGCCCATTTCCTCCGCGGGCTTGTCATTCAGTAAACCGGTTTTGCCAATATACATGGAAGCATAGGGTAGGGCGCCTGACTTTGGTGTGCTCAGGAAAAGCCCGCAAAAATCTGCGGCTAATTCCAGTTGAGCATCCTCACGGACTTTCAGTTTCGCCAATACGTGGCGAAATTCATCGACAGGGGCTTTCAGTTCTTCTGTCATCGCTAACACGGAATAGTAGTTGTCCATGTCGGCGCCATGGTAGTTGTCGAGGTCTTTTTGTGTCAGCTCAGTGGCAAACAGTGAAGACATCCACCAGTAAAACTCGGCGCGTTGCTCGTTAATGGCAATAAATTCTTGCATTGTCATTCTGGCCTTTGGTTTGCGTTTGGACTGAACACAGAAGGTATCAGTCTATACAAGTCGGAGTAAAAAAGGGCAGCCAAGCTGCCCTTTTTCTTCATACTGTCTCTTACGCGATATTCATCGCTGGGAACAGTGGGTTTACATCATCGATAGAGATAGGACCACTGAAGCCAGTCACAGCAGGCACTTTGCCCGTGTATTTCTCAATTTCAACCAACGCAGTGTGTGCAGAGGTTGCCTGGGCCAGCTTCGAGGTACCGATATCAACGGTCAGTACGTTTGGATCGCCGTAAGTACACAGGGTACCTGGTTTGCCACCTTCCAGTGGTGCATACCACGCACCTTCGTGGATACGGCAAACGCCTGGCATGTAATCGTCAGTCACAACGGCACCTGCCAGTACCTGGCCGCGATCGTTGAACACGCGAACGATGTCACCGGTCTTGATACCACGTGCTTTGGCGTCTGCTGTGCTGATGTAGCAAGGCTCACGGCCAGCGACTGCATAGGTGCTGCGGTGCTCGTCAGAAGAACACAGCTGCGAGTGCAGACGGTGGTTCGGGTGGCAGCTTTGCAGGTGGATTGGGAACTTGTTCGACTTTGGACCACCGTGGCTACGCTCAACTTTCTCAAACCACATTGGGTGACCCTGACAGTCGTCATAACCCATGTCTGCGATAGTCTTACAGTAGATTTCGATCAGGCCGGATGCAGTACCCAGTGGCTCAAGATCCGGTTCTTTGCGGAATGCCGCGTGACGAACCCACTCAGTGCCATCTGGGAATGCAATGAACTGCTCTTTTTCCCAGAATTTAACGAAGTTAGGCATACGTACACCGATACCACGTCCTTGCAGGCGCGCCCCATTGTAGATTTCTTCGATCCACTCCATCTTTGTCTTGCCGCCGGTGAAGGCTTCTTCACGACCAAAGCGACTGCACAGCTCACGGAAGATATCGAAATCGTCTTTCGATTCAAACATTGGCTCAACGATTTGTTTCATCGCGATGATGCCTTTGTTTGAATGGTTACCGAACTGCTCGATATCATTACGCTCGTAGGTGGTTGTTGCCGGCAGAACGATGTCAGCAAAGCGGCAGGTTGCTGTCCACTGGTGTTCAACACTCACTACCGTTTCCAGGTTGCGCCACGCCTTGATCATGCGGTTGCGATCCTGATGGTGATGGAACGGGTTGTTACCGCAGAAGATAGCCATCTTCATGTGCGGGAACTTCACTTTGTGGCCGTTGAACTCGATGGTGCTGCCTGGGTTTTCGATACAGTCAACAAAACGTGCAACTGGGATGTAGCTTGAGTAGCCTTTGTAGCTGCCGTTGTAGATTGGATCAACGCCAGTCACTGAGTTGAAACCAGACATCAGCGGACCCGCAGAGGTGACAGTACCTGCATCGTTGTAGTGCCAGCCGAAGCCGAAGCCGCCACCTGGCAGACCGATTTGCCCCAGCATTGCTGCCAGAACAACGATCATCCACGCGTATTGTTCGCCGTGCTGCATACGTTGCAGACACCAGCCCGCGATGATCTGGGTGCGGCCACTTGCCATGGTGCGCGCCAGTTCGCGGATCTCGTCAGCAGGGATACCACAGATCTTCTCTGCCCACTCAGGGGTTTTGGCAACACCGTCTTTTTCACCCAGCAGGTAAGGCAGGAACTGCTCAAAGCCGGTGGTGTAGTCTGCCAGGAACTGCTCGTCGTGCAGCTTCTCCGTGTAGAGCGTGTGTGCAATGGCCAGCATCAGTGGAACGTCAGTTTGTGGGTTAACCGGCACCTGCTTACCACCAAAGAACTTGTATGATTCGTTCTTCACAGGGTCAACGTGGATCACGTTGATTTCGCCTGCTTTTACTTTCTCAGCCAGTTGTTGGTAATAACCGTATACGCTGTGGTCGGGGATCAGCCAGCCAACTTGCAGGTTCTTGATTGGGTCAGAACCCCAGATGACGATGTTTTTCGCGTGTTTCAGAACCAGCGGCCATGAGGTTTGCTGTTCGTAAACTTCCATCGCGCCTGCGACATAAGGCAGAACGACCTGTGCAGAGCCGGTTGAGTAGTCACCGACTTTTGCCAGGTAAGTACCGTGCAGGCCGATTGCTCGCTGCATCATGGTGCCTGCAGTGTTGAATTTACCGCATGACTGCCAGCCGGAATGACCCGCATACAGGGCGCTTGGACCGTAAGTGGTTTGAATACGCTCCAGCTCGTGATGGAAGAAGTCCAGCGCCTGAGACCATGGCACACGCACAAAACGGTTATCACCGCGTTGGCTGGTGTCTGATTTCCAACCGTGCTTCAGCCAGTCGATGCGCACCATTGGGTACTTAACGCGGGATGGGTTGTAAACCACTTCGCGAACACCGTTCAACATAGATGTTGGGTGTGGGTCATTTTCGAAGGGGACAGTATCTACCCAAATGCCATTTTCAACTTTGGCGCGGAAAGCACCCCAGTGAGAACCGTGAATCACTTCACCGGAAAACGTATTTTTCACCTCTGTTGCAGCGAGTGCTTTGCGAGGTGCCAACAGGCTAGTGCCGATTACAACACCGGCACTGGCGGTTAACATGCCAGAGAGAAAACGACGGCGGGAAATGCCTTGCTGTTTTTCAGTCGCCATGTAGAAATCCTTATAGTTTTTAAGTCGTCAGGGCAGGCACACTCGGGTGTACCTGCCGCTTATTGTTCTATTTGCCGATTAATGCGCGCCAGCACCGCCGGTATCTCTACCGTGGTTCTGCAGATATTTCAGCAGGGTACGTTCTTCCGTCTTGCTCAGACGGTAGTACGCGCTCATTGCCTTCAGGTTTGAGATCCAGCCGTTGGCTGTGAAGTGACCTGGATCTGGTGCAGCGTGGCAAGAGTTACACGTAGAGGCATACATCTCTGATGCGTAATCCCACACAGGCTGAATGCTTTCCAGCATACCGTCTTTGGTGATGTAGGCTTCAACCGCAACCTGTTTCCATGCAATGTTGGTTGCAGGGTCTACTTCCTCAGAAATAATGGTTTCGGTCGCTTTCACGGCACCACGGACGGTCGCTTTGAAGACACGTTTACCCATGTATTCGGTCATGACACGGCCTTTACCATTGGTCTCAATCCAGCCTTGAACACGCACTTTCAACATGTCGCCTTCTTCGCCGATAACGTCAACTTCAGAAGCTGGCAGAAGTTGGCCTTCCACTTTGCCGTTAGCATCTGCCGTGGCGAACAGGCTCTTCTCTTCCAGCGAGTAAAGTTTTTTCGCGCCAGCCGGTGCAATTGCAGATGCAGACAGGGTTTCAAAGGTCTTACGGAAACCACCCGCCATGTTAGGCAGTTCGTGAGCGATACCTTTGTGGCATTCGATACACGCCATATTTTCTTTTGCTGCCGGGATCATTTCTTTCATTGCCTGAACGGATTGTTTTTCATGATCCATGGCTTCGTAGGAGTGACATGTCGTACAGGTCTTGTAGTTTTCGTCAGACATGCGTTCCCACACTTTCTGGGCGAGCTCTAACCTGTGCTCCTCAAACTTCTCAGGCGTATCGATCTTGCCTGTGATGAAGTGGTGGTAAACATCTTTATACGCGCCCAATTTGCGCAGGATTTTACCAGTGAAATCTTTCGGTTGGTGACAGTCCACACACTCAGCACGGATACCTTTCGCGTTGCTGTAGTGAATAGATTGCTTATATTCCTCGTAGTTTTGCTGCATCGTGTGGCACGAGATACAGAACTCCGTTTTAGAGAAATAATCAAGAGACTTGTTCATCACGACGATACCAGTGACTGTAATAACAGCACCGATCAGCACCAAGGCGAGGATGGAATATTTCGCGCTTGGTTTCGTCAGCTTCTGCAATAGCTTTTTCATAAAAATGGATACACCCATAAAGTTCTTGTAGTTAGTGTTTGGACCCATTCCAGACGCGGGTTTGGAAGCAAGCCTGCGCACCATAGCTACATGTTTTTGATGCGTAATTTCGGTTAGGCATGGTAGCGATTGGATATGAACAGAGCTATGTGCAGATATGAACAGCAGCGAAGATGTATATGAAAAAATATGAACAGATTATGGGTGTGATAGGGCGAATGGTGTGTAATTGTTGAAAATTGTAATGAATGCCCAATATTTAGTGGCTAAAAAGCATAAACGTGTATACAGATGTTTAATTTAATGGGTGATATGCAATTCAAAAAAATGCAATAACCATGAGATAAGTCAAAAATGTTACGATTTTTGCTGCTAGAGTGCGCACCGTTATGATGAGTTGTGAACAGGCATGTAGTGAGTTATCACATTCTGGTCGTAGATGATGAAGTAGTGACCCGAACCATGGTTTCCAGTTACTTCGAAAAACAGGGATATCACGTCAGCCAGGCCTCTGACGGCAAGGAAATGCACAAAATTATGAATGAACATCGGGTTGATCTTATTATGTTGGATATCAACCTGCCGGGAGAGGATGGATTGATGCTGACCCGTCAGCTGCGCAGCACGTCGGATGTCGGGATCATTCTTATTACTGCAAGAGACGACAGCATTGATCGTATTGTGGGTCTTGAAATGGGGGCAGACGATTATTGTACCAAGCCACTGGAATTGCGTGAGCTTCTGGTTAGAGTACGCAACCTGATGTGGCGGATTTCAAAGGCCAATAGCCAACCAGAACTCGAGAGTTCAGCGAAAGATAGTGGTAATGTAGTGAGCTTCAATGGATGGACATTTAATATTGAACGTCGCGCATTAAATAAAGGTGACACCGCGGTGAAGCTGACCAAAGCAGAATATGAAATGCTGGTGGCCTTTACGGCGAACCGTAACAGGGTGATGAGCCGTGAGCGTATCCTGAATTTGATCAGCCACCGTGTCGATGCACCAAACGACAGAACCATTGATGTCTTGGTTCGTCGTCTTCGCAACAAAATCGAAGTTGACCCGAAAAAACCGCAGTTGTTTATCACTGTTCACGGTGAGGGTTACATGTTTGCGGGCAAATAGCGTTCACCCGTGAATATTGAGAGAGTTATGAATTACATTCCCTTTGAAGAATATAAACGTAAGTGGATTTTCACGCATCAGTCGATGCCTGTGGCAGAAGAAGATCGTGAGCACATAAAACCGATGACAGAATCGCGCGGAGCCCAGTTATGGCGTGATTTTATCAGCCAGCAAAGCCCGACCCCTGATCACTTCGGCAAAGGAGACTGGGCGAGCATGCGCAGTGTGTGGGAACAAGAGTCTGACTGGCAACACCCTTGGGATGAAGAAGGGGAGTTGCCGGAAGAGGTCATTGCGTTTTTTCCTTGGGAGGATAATGCCGTTGTCTATTTTTGTTACGATAAAAGCAACATTGTGGAAACCCGCTGGGGAATGTTTAAGAAATACTGGAAAAACTTCCTGTTCTATGGCGACAAGCCGTTGTTAGTGGCGAGAAAACGCAAAGAAGTGGCGATGTTTGAGCAAGATGGCACGGTAAAACTGGGCAAGCGCCCATAGCGTTGTTCAACAGGAGCTAAGCAGGACAGGAGCTAAGCAGGAATAGACAAGCCGGGACACGCTCCCGGTTTTTTTCGGTCTGATTTTTGCAATAACTTTATTTCGGGGAAAATGTTTGCCGCTTACAGGAAGGGAGGGTTGATGAAAAGGTTACTGCTGGGGGTGATGGTTTCAGGTTTGATGACCGGATGCAGCTATGTGTCGACTTACGGCGTGCATGGAAAGCTGTTAGCAACAGAACAGCAACTCATTGAATGTGAATATGAAATGGCATTAGATATGCTTCAACGGTTTACCGTTATTGGCAGCAACAAAGAAAAATCGCTGGCTTTCGAATTGATGGGTGTGGTTTATCAGGAAAAGATGGATCTTGAAGCGTTTAATCACACCGTGGATCGCTTTCTTTTCAGTGAGATGGGCAGGGCAGCAAACCGCGCTGATGTCATTTATAAATGGAATGATTCGCGCAGGACTATCCGCGAAAAACGGGTTTATGAATTGGGTCGTGCAGAATGCGTTACAGATTTTTCTATGTAATGAACGCCTTGTAATAATGTAAACTGACTCATATTTACGGCGTAAGTGTGATCTTATTTCCACAGTATTATCTGACTCGCAAAAATACTGCATCCCCATAAAATATAAGGAAACTTTCCTGTTTACCTCACAGTTTTCTTATTCATCAGGTACTAAATTACCCCTGTGTTCAAAATCAGCCAGTAATGCATGGCCGCCACTTACAGACTGATTCTGAACCAAAGACTTTCATTTCTTTCATTTGGTTTTATCAGCTGAAGGAAATTAATGAGAGGGCAGAACTCTAAATCTGCCAACGCAAAAACTCGAGGAAAACCAGCGTCGGTATTGGCCTATCGATGCTGGTTTTTTTTCATTTTCAGGTCAGTAAAACCTGTGCTATCAACGCAGAGCAACTACCTCTTCAGGCTTTAATGCCAGGCGAATGGGCGCACCATTAACGAAATGTTCAGTTCCCCGCCGGTGAGGATCATCGACCATCAGGATTTGTCCATCCACATCGATGCTATATCGCACCAAATGCCCAAGAAACTCCCTGTGTTTTACGTACCCATTTAGCTCAATGGTGTTGGGCGGCAGTTCAGGACCGCATATTTCAAGACTCTGGGGTCGGAACACCAGGGAAGTTGTTCCGTTTGGGGCATGCTCAAACGGAAAACAAATACCAGAGTTTGTTGTAAAGGTTTTTCCGCTGTTGTCACCACGTATCTCGCCGTCCAGCACATTGGCGGTACCGAGAAAATCTGCGACAAACTTGTTCGCAGGATTGTCATAAAGTTCAATAGGTTCGCCGACTTGCTGGATCACCCCTTGGTCCAATACGGCAATTCGATCAGAAATCGTGTTAGCTTCTTCCTGATCGTGGGTAACAAATATGGTGGTTAAACCCAACTGGCGCTGAAGCTCTAAGAGATCGCGGCGCATCTGTTCCCTGAGATTGGCATCCAGATTCGATAATGGTTCGTCCAGTAAAAGGACTCGTGGTTCAACAACAACTGTACGGGCAATAGCTACCCGCTGCTGTTGTCCGCCAGACAATTGCGAGGGGCGTCTTTCCGCCAGATGATGGAGACCGACAAGGTTGAGGGCATTGTCGACCCGTTCTCTGATTTCTTTTGCTGGAACTTTTCGTTCTTCAAGTCCATAGGCAACGTTCTGCCTTACCGTCATGTGTGGCCACAATGCATAGCTTTGAAAGACCATGCCGACATTGCGTCGCCAGGGAGGAAGCGTTTTGATATCTTCATCGCCCAGCAAGATGTGGCCTTTAGGCTCTGGCCCAAAACCCGCGATAGCACGCAATAATGTTGATTTCCCTGAGCCTGAAGGGCCAAGGAACGCAAAAAACTCACCGGGCTTTATCTCCAGGTTCACGCCTTTTAATACGTCAGTTTCTCCAAACGCCAGAGTGAGATCCTTAATCGTAATGCCAACTTGCTGGCTGGTATTTGATTGCATAGTCATTCCTTAACTTAATGTTGTTTTTCGCCGTGTGCCTGGCGTGTACGTTCAACAATGGTGTGCGAGAGATACGTCGCCAGACCGACAATAACGACTGCGATGACGCCCAAAGCCGCTCCCGGTCCCCGGCCTGCCGCACTTTGCATGAAAAGGTAAAGGCCGTAGGCGAGGGGAGCGTCAGATTCCTGGGATACCAGCATGATGGTCGCAGAGAGTTCTACTGCGGCAGTGGCAAATGCTGTGACAAATCCAGCCAGAATACCGGCCGCCATTAACGGAACAACAATGCGGCGTATCGTGGTTGCCCTTGTCGCCCCAAGGTTTTCAGACGCTTCTTCAAAAGAAGGGCTTACTTGCTGGAGTGCCGCGACGCAAGAACGTAACGCGTAAGGCAGGCGACGGACAGAAAGCGCGATAACAATGATTCCCCACCACGTCGCCATAGACGTGCCAATAACCGGTAACTCAACATCATAAAATGTACGCAAATAGCCGATGCCAAGAACTACGCCGGGTACGGCTAATGCAGCCATGGCACCGAAGTCCAGCCACTTCCTTCCTGCGATATTCGTACGCCAGACAAGGTAAGCGATAGCAGTGCCAAGGATGACGTCAATGATGCCTGCCAGACCGGCATAAAGCAGGGTATTGGTGATAAATTCAGAAGCTTGGGTAATGGCAGTTGTGTAGTGATCGAGCGTGAAACCATCTGGCAGGGGGCTGAAACTCCAAATCGTGCCAAAAGAAAGCAGCAGCAATGCAAAGTGCGGTGCCAGAACCAGAGCAAGGATGAGACCGATAACTGCGTAGCAGCCAACCTTTTCTAAAGGACGAAGCTCGCGCTTAGAAAGTCCGCCACCGCCTTTTTGACTGGTCGAATAATCTTTCCCTTTTAGCGCCTGAAACGAAACCCAAAGCGCAAATGCGGAGAAGGCGACCAGAATGACCGAGATGACATATCCCATGGGATCGGAGATCCCGACAGATGAAATGCGCAGGTAGGCCTGCGGTGCCAGCATATTATTTACATTCAAAAGCAGCGGCGTGCCGAGATCATCAAATACTTTGACAAACACCAGCGACGCGCCGGCAACATACCCGGGCATCGCTAACGGGAAGACAATACGCCTGAATAGCCGCAATCCGGACGAGCCCAACGATTGTGCGGACTCTTCCATTGAACGGTCAATGTTTTGCAGTGCGGCGGATAAGTTGATGAGGATAAAAGGAAAGTAGTGGACGCTTTGAACGAAAATGACGCCATTGAGTCCTTCCATCAAAGGAATGGTAAAGCCTAAATGCTCACTAAGCAGCAGGTTCATGCTCCCGTTTTCACCAAACAACAATTGCATGGCAATGGCGCCAATAAAAGGAGGCATGATGAGCGGAACAATTCCCAGTGTCTGGATCAGTACGGTGCCACGAAACTGGAAGCGACTGGTAAAATACGCGAGTGGCATGGCAATAATGGATGCCACGATCACAGACATAAACGCGACATAAAAAGAATTAAAGAAGGATTCCCGGAAAAGGCTCGAACCGAAAAAGTCTTTAAAGTTAACCAGTGTCAGGGCGCCATCCGGGTCTTGAAAGGCAACAAAAATTACCTTCAACACAGGCACAAACAAAAATATCACCACAAACAGCGCAATAAGAATGGCGCTCATATAAAGGGCCCAATCTTCACGGACTTTGTCCCAAATTCTTTTTGAATGGGTGCGCACCGGTTTATTGGGTTGAGTGAGAGAGACGTTGCTCATTAGATACTCCGTTATCCAGGGAATACACGCCCCTTAAGATTGCTTGTTGGTTTTTCACTGGAAAGGGGCGTGTTTTTTGGGCTTTGGCTATAGAAGGTCGATTGCCTGCTTTGCAAGCGCAGTGGCTTTGCTGTAATTCGCCAACGTGGCTTTGTCCCATTCCTGTTCTATTTCCGCCTGGCGGGCTTCGACTTTGTCTGAAGCTTTTTTGCGCTTCTTGGTAAAAATGCCAGAAAATTCAGGGTTGGATGCCTGCTCTGCAGTGATCGGAACGACACCGACAAGACGCTTAGCCTGTGCCACGAGGGTAAGGGCATCTGCATTATTGGCTTCGGTCGCTTTGGTTTCTGCTTCTTGGATGGCTTTAGTGGCTTCGCGTAGTTCGTCCAGTCTGTAAGTGATCATGACGTCAAACAGACTGTTTACGACGTTATAACGGGACTTGGAAACGTCAAGGTTGAAATCGACACTCCCCAATTTCTGGCCGGTAAATGGGTTGGGAAACCCTTCAGGCGTGTTGGCGTAAGCAGCAGGATTAACCGGAAGGCGCTGAATTTTTTTGTCCAGTAAAAGTGCTTGCCCTTCCTCTGACAACAAGAAGTCGATAAATGCCCCGGCAGCTTCACTGTTAGGTGCACTTTTCACCATACCGACGTTGGCAGGGACAAGGGCGGTGACGGTGGGATAATGAAAGTCGACGGGGAATCCGCTGGCTTTTGAGGACAAGCCAAAGAAATCAATCACGATACCGATACCGAATGAACCGCTGTTGACGCCATCAGGCACACCAAAGCTGCGTTCGGTGACGGTCTTAAAGTTTCCGGAGATAGCTTTGAGGGTTTCCCATCCTTGTTGCCAGCCTTCTCCTTGCAGAATAGCCTCAACGGTAAGGTGGGTGGTGCCTGAGCGAGAAGGGGCAGACATGCCAACATGCTTATGATAAACCGGCTTGGCCAGATCATGCCATTCCTTCGGTGTGGGCAGCTTTTTGGCTTTCATGTAACGTTCATTCCACATCATGCCATACCCGGAAAGTGCAAAGCCTTTGTAGAAACCATCGGGATCATTAATCGGGAAGGTGCCGACTTTGTCAGGGATACCGGTAATGGAAGACGAGTATGCGGCAAGAAGATTGTTATCTTTCAGCACTTCAAACGCATCGGGCGCTGAAGCCCAGAAAATATCAGACTTATTGTTGCTTGATGTCTCTTGTAAGTACTTGATCCCTGCGGTTGTCTTTTTTGACAGTATCTCAACGTTTACCCCAGGATATTTTTTTTCGAAGGCTTTCTTGTAGACATCAGTAACGTCATTAGGAAATGAAGTGACAATCACGAGGCCCTTATCGGACATCGCCAGTGCGGGATTGCTGCCAAGCG
The DNA here is from genome assembly GCF_000176515.1 of Grimontia hollisae CIP 101886. Taxonomy (GTDB): domain Bacteria; phylum Pseudomonadota; class Gammaproteobacteria; order Enterobacterales; family Vibrionaceae; genus Enterovibrio; species Enterovibrio hollisae. Next base: position 422,774 of record NZ_ADAQ01000013.1, on the reverse strand, counting down.
CAAGTATGAGTGAAGCAGCCAGAGCGGCTTTTACATACTTACCCGTCGATCCTTGATAGTTGCTTGCTGTCATAGAACACTCCACTTGATTGGATAGGGCGGAGGAATTTCTGCCCATCTTATTTATGTATTTCAAGTGTTGTGCCAATGTTGCTGTGTTGTTAATTTAATGATTTTAAAAATATTTAAATTTTTTCATAAAGGTGGGATGTGTCATTTGAAGCCATTCGCGCGCACGAAGTAGGTCAATATTGACCTACTCTTCACTGCCTTTGTACTCAACAAGGTAGCTTTCTTTTTTTAGGCCAAATTTCTTCATTCTCAGATACAGGTTCTTACGCGGTATATCGAGATAGCCTGCGGCGTTGGCAATATGTCCATCAAACAACGTGAGTGTGTGATGGAGGACTGAAAATTCATATTGGGCCAGCTGGTGCGCGAGGGAATGGCAGGATTCCGTATTATTGGTGAAGATAAGATCAGAGATACCAAGAACAATACGATCTGCCTCATTCATCAATTCACGCACATTTCCGGGCCAATCGTGTGACATCAATTGTTGGAAATGGAGTGAGGAAAGTGTCGGCGCTTTCTGGCCCAGCCGTTTCTCTGCATTGTAAAGAAAGTAACCCAGCAACTGGGGAATGTCAGATTTTCGTTCCCGCAATGGTGGAATATCTAATGAGGCGACATTAAGCCGGTAGTATAAATCCTGCCGGAAAGTGCCTTCCTGGGATAGGGCAAGCAAATCCCCTTTTGCTGCCGACAAAACTTTCAGGTCAACGTGTACTGTGTCATTGCTTCCAACCCGCTCAAGCTCACCTTCCTGTATGACACGCAAAAGGCGGATTTGTGCGGTGAGGGGCATGCTTTCTATTTCGTCGAGGAACAAGGTCCCACCGGACGCAAATTCAATTTTCCCTATCCGCTTTTTATTGGCACCGGTAAAGCTGCCGGCTTCATGGCCAAACAATTCTGATTCAATCAGGTTTTCTGGCATGGCGCCGCAGTTAATGGCAACAAATGGACGATCTTTCCTGCTCGATTGAGCGTGCAGGGTTCTGGCGATCTTCTCTTTCCCTGTACCGGTTTCACCATTGATAACGATATTGACGTCGGCATTTGCCAGGGTGAGTAAACGCTGCTTCAATTTTTGCATGATGTCCGACTGACCGATCAGGAGTTCGTCAATCGTGATATCACGCAGTGTATTTTGCCTCAGGCGCCTATTTTCGATAGTCAGTGCCCGGTGCTGGCTGGCTTTCTCTGCCAGACCAATAAGACGTTCTGGACGGAGCGGCTTTTCAACAAAGTCAAAAGCACCGAGTTTGATGGCTTCAAGCGCGGTTTCTATGTCTGCATGGCCGGAAATCAAGATAACAGGCAGCGCAGGATCGAGTTGTTGGAGGTGCTTGAGGAATGCGATCCCGTCCATATTCGGCATGCGGATATCAGAAATCACCGTAGTATCACTGTTGTATTGCAAGCTGGCGAGCGCCATGTCAGCGGCGGCGAAATCGGTTACCAGAAAGCCTTCCAGCACCAGGATTTCTTTCAGGCTTTGTCTCAGTTCTTTGTCATCTTCAACTAAGACTATGCGGCCTTTAGACATATTACGACCTCCGTTCCCTCGTTGGGTGTGGAAGAAATGGTGATACTTCCCCCAAAGTCCTGAACAATGTTATGGGTGATTGACATGCCAAGCCCAAGTCCATTACCCACCTCTTTCGTTGTATAGAAAGGCTCAAACACGTTTGATTGTGCAACGGTATCCATGCCACAACCGTTGTCCGCAATACAGATAGCAACATTGCCATTGTTTTTCCGGGCTGTGATTTGAATGTGCGGTGTGAAAGCAGTGGTTGTCAGTTTCTGCGAAATGGCGTCGATGCTGTTGCTGAGCAAATTGACAAAGACTTGCTCTAATCGGATGTCATTGGCCTGGACAGACAGGGTTTCACCGGTATCTATCGAGACCCATGCTTCTGGCAGGTTATCCGTAAAGAGATCCATTGCATTTTTTAATACCGTCTTAATCGATGTGGGTTGTGTCAGGTCGTCGGTCTTGCGCGCGAAAGATTTTAGGTGCTGGCAAAGGCGTGCGGCACGCTCCGTAATACGGTTGATGGTATGAAGTTTGTCTTTGGCGAGGGTGAATTTTTCCTGTTGGATGTACTGTCCAGCAAGATAGGTGTTTGAGCTGATAGCGGCCAGCGGCTGACTGAACTCATGCACAATACCTGACGTAAGTTGTCCCAACACTGCCAGTTTAGCCGCCTGTACTAACTCTTCCTGTGTGTCTTGCAGGTGCTTTTCGGTGCGCTTTCGTTGATAGATTTCTTCAGTGAGCTGCCGGTTTTTCATCTCCAGCATCGCAGTGTTTTCTTTTACCTGCCGGGCCTGTTCATTGAATATGTTAGTGGCTTTGGCCAGAGAGCTCACCTCGTCTTTGCCGTGTATGTCAATGAGTGGCTGAAGTTCTCCCTTTGCCAGATGGCGCATACTCCGGAGCACGTTTGATAGCCGGTTTAGCAACTGGCTACGCAGGTAGGCACCCACAAACAGCGTGAGGATCACGATACCAACCAGTGTGAACTTCAATTGGTTACTGCTCTGCTCAATGACGTCAATCAGTGCCTGTGAGGTCTCTGAGCTTTGCTGCTCGGCGAAAGAGACTGCCTGATCGATGATAGACCTGACGCTGCCTATAAGGAGCTGGTTTTCGGTTAGCAGTGTTCGGTTGTTTTCATCCAGTTCCAGTCTTTTCAGGCTTTGTGAAATAGGGTTTTTAGGGCCCAGTGTGAGTGCTTCTACCTGTGTCGCTATTTGTCGCACGGTGACTGTGCTGGGATAAGATGTCAGTGACTCTGCCTGCCGGCGAATGGATAACAGGGTTTCGTCTATCACGCTTTGTGCGGCCAATACATCATTTCTGTCATTGAACAGTGACGCCCGTTGCAGGAAATCCAAGACCAAGTTCAGATCTGCCTCCAGTTTGAGTAACTGAACCTGAACATCTGATTCTAAGCGCATTTTTGTAAATTCATCTGGAGAGAGCGCTTTTTGTTGCGCCAGCTTATCCAGCAGTTGGTTCAGGTTGTACTGGTTATCTGTTGTCAGTGGCGTGACTTCTTCAACAAAGTCTATCTGCAGCCAGTGGAGTTGTTGTCTCAGCAAACGTTGTTCGTTTTGAAGCTGCAATTTATGTTCTGTGTTGTGGTAAATCCGTTCAATGTTTTCTGACAAGCGGGAAACAAGCAGAGTGAACGCCTGGCTCCGATGACTGATTGCACTGGAATGGGTGAGTTGAGCGAGCCTGGGAAGTGCCTCCGCTAAGTTATGCTGGGCCCGATCCAGTGCTTTCTCACTGCTGGCTAACGCAAGGTTTGTGGCATCAGTGGTAATACTTCCTCCTGTTTGAGCAACTTTGGCCGCAGAGATCAGGATAGGAAGCTGCTCATCTACCAGTGCGCGTGAACTGCTGGCCAGATACTGGAATGAAAATGAATTTGAGAGCAGAAACGCGCCTGAAAGTATGCCGAGCAATAAAAACAACGCAAAAATACGTGTCGCGATACTGTCACGCTTTTTCATTGTGTTGGCTCCCCAGAGAAACGTTCTAACGCGGATGTTGCCGCGTGAAGGTGTTGGGAGAGTGTGGCTCTCCAGCCTTCAGTAACTGACTGGAATGTGCTGGTGTAACGGCGCTCTGGGCTCAATATGCTGTTTAAATCCTGATCAGAGGCTTCGCGGGAAGAAATCGGGACAGTCGTTGCCTGCTTGTAGATGGCATCTAATTGGGCCTTCGTTTCCGGGTCTGTTTGATTGGTCTGGATCTGGTGCCATTGTTGCCAAAAGGTTTGTAACTCAGCCAGCCGGTTGGTGATTAGCTGGTCGAATAGGGCATTCACCGCGTGATACCGCATCGCTGAAAGGTAAGGGTCGAATACCGGGCTTGGGTATTGGTTGTTGATCTGCTTTCCCTTTTGTAACGAGATCCGGTTTACATTGGGGAGGGACAATAAAGCTTGCCCCTGCTCTGATAACAGAAATGCGATGAATTGTGGACTGGAGGGGTTGCGTGTTTGGTGGCGTGTCAGTGCAATTTGCGCTGCAATGAGCGGTGTATTGGGTACGGGCTCATACCCGACTGGATGCCCTTCAGCCAATGCGCTTCTGTAAAAAAAATCCACCACCGGACCCAGTGTGAACCGTTGCTTGATGACACCTTCTCTTACGCCGAAACTTCTTGCTGTTACTGTTGCAAGGTTTCCGCCCAATTGGCTTAAGTAAGCCCAACCTTTTTCCCAGCCATACTGCTGGAGAATGATCTCTATCAAGAGGTGGTTGGTGCCCGATCGTGAAGGAGCGCTGATGGCAATTTGTTGATAGAAACTTGGGTGCAGCAGATCTTCCCAGCGTTTGGGAGAGGGCGATCCTAACATCGCGAGCTTGTGACGGTGCCAGAAAAACACAAACTGTGACCAGGCAAATGTCACAGGCTTATCGATCAGTTGTTTGTCCTGCAGGGTCGCCATAGCATCTGCAGAAGACATCCAGATTAAGTCCGCTTTGGGCGAACGTTGGTGAGCAATATGTTGGATCACCGCTGGGGTTTTTTTATTGAGAACGTGCAAATTGATGGACGGATATGCTTCTTCAAACGCTGTCTTGATAGGGGTGTAAAAGCTTTCGGGAAACGAAGTCAGTACAACGATAGTCTCATGGGGCTTTGCAATAACAACACTGGATATCAGCCATAAAAAGGCGAGTGAGCGTGGTAACAGCGGCATGAATGACTCCTTTACACCTCAAAAGGCCAACAGACCTTAACGCACCAGTATTATAAAAACACCCAAATTTAACAAAATGTAAACATCGATTTGTGACCTGATAATGTTTGCCAACCGTTGCAACTACCTGCGTAAAAAAGGGAAAAGCAACCTGTTGCAGCACGGATAGATGCCTGATATTGAAGGATAATTAAGCCGCTTATGCGGCTTTTGGGGAAAAGATGGTTAGTTTAGGATGTGTCTGGCCAACTCGATGAGCTTGGGATAGGCAATGGTACTTTGCTGTGCGATGGTGCGTTGTTCGTCGAGCACTTCCTGAAGAATGTCATGTGTGGTCAACGGGTTAGCCAATACCACCCTGAACACGTTGGTGGCTCTGCGTTCAAGGTAATATGGCGTCAGGGTCGTACGGGAGACAAAGGTGTTGCCTGCTTCGCGTTGGCGCTTTTGAATAAAAACAGTGAGATCGTTCAAGTGCTGGTGAAGCGCCTCTTTCTGCACATGGTCTGCTTTCTGGAAGGCAAGACGCACGTTCTCGGGGACATAGCGGTAAGTGAGCAGGCAAAGTTCTGGTTCACTGACCAGTTCAAAATCGTTCTGCTGTGAGATGAGTGATGCAAAGTATTCCGCTTTTTCAACGCTTTGGTCGATCAGCAGTTGATAGCCTTCCCGTCCGATAATGTTAAGGCTGGCATAAAGCAGCATGGCCATGCCACTACGTGAACCTTCCAGAGTGTGACTGCCGAGATCTTTCGAGCCTTTACGCAAGATGTAGTTGGCGTGGTGCTCAATTGCCGAAACCATGGAAGGATCTTTGAAAATCACCATGCCGGCTCCCATCGGCACATACATCTGTTTGTGTGCGTCGATAGTGACGGAGTCAGCACGTTCAATCCCTTTCAATTTATGCCGTTGGTTGGTTGACATCAGGCTGGCGCCCCCCCAGGCGGCGTCGACGTGGAAATGGATCCCTTCACGTTCAGCAATATCAGCCATGGCATCCAGTGGATCAATATTGCCCGTTTCCGTGGTGCCGGCAACACCAACCAATGCGAAGACCTTGGTATTTGCCGATTTAAGTTCGGCAATTTTTTGCTCCAGTAAGTCGATACGGATTTTGTTGTTTGCATCCGTCGGAATGGCTATCAGGGATTGTCGCCCAATGCCCAATATATCCGCGGATTTTTTTAAAGAATAATGGCCGCGTTCAGAAACCAGAATGGCCAGATCGTCATAGCCATAGTACCGCATAGCACGAAACAGGCCTTCTTCTGCAACGCCTTTGAATTCCCCCTGCGCCTTCAGCGTGGTATTACGTGCAACCCAAAGTGCCGTAATATTTGCGATGGTTCCACCTGAACAAAATGCGCCAAGTGAATGCTCAGCACTGTGCATCCAGCTTTGGTAGAAACTCGCTTCACGGTTATAAATCAAATTATGTAGCATGCCTAAAACCTGCCGTTCCAGCGGCGTAAAGGCTTTGGAGGTTTCAATTTTGACCGTGTTTTGGTTCAGGCCAATCATGATTTTGGACAATGGCATCAGGAAATAGGGGAGTGCTGACGTCATGTGGCCGATGAATCGCGGTGAGGAGGTGTGGACAGACTGGGCGACCACTTTTTCCAGCAAAAATTCTGTGTGTTCTGACACAAACGTGGGTTTTTCTGGGATCTGGGCATGGCTGAAATCTTTTTCAATGTCAGTCAAGGAATAGTCCGTCGCAGCAATATGATCCTGCAAAAAACGATTCAGGTTCTGTGAAATCGCTTGCTCGATTCTGCCCAGTGTGGAATAAGGCGCTTCGGGTACGGTAAAAATGCGGTGAAGGCTTTCCAGTGACGCTTCCGCTGTCTTTGTTTCTGTAACCATCCGGGGTTCTTTATTTTCTAATAATGTTTTTTTCTACACGATGTTTATCGAAGATACAACACAGCAACCAATATGGGGGGCGCAAAATCAAACGCAAAAGAAATGATCGTGCACAAGGATGAGAAAAGGTCGCCGAAGGGGGCGACCTTAGAAAGATGGACTATTGCTTATCACAGCTGGTTTCTGTGATCTTAGACATGGCGTCATTATACTGTTTCAACGGCACATCAATTTCTTTCGGATGGCTAAGCAATGATGCTAATGCCGAGCGCAGGTCATAGTTACCTTCGTGGGCCTTGCCCTGACGGAATTCAAAGACTTTCTTCGCGGCATCAGCCAATTCACCGTTCGAGCTGCTCAAGGTTTTAACATCTTCCTGAGTCAGGCTTAGCCAGGATTCTACCGGCGCGTCAAAGTTCAGTTTGGAAGGATCATTTTCCAGGTAGTAATCGAATGCGTCTTGATTAAGCATGAAGTGGTTGCGGCGCCCTTCAAGGAACCAACTGGCTACGCCTTCGAGATCAGGATTTTTTTTGATGGTGAGGTCTACCAGGTTTTCGTACCAAGTAATGGAGGCATTTATATAGCTATGATATTTCTGGCTTACGCACAGTGTGTCCAGTTGCCCGATGTCTTTCGCAAACGACATACCAGGCACTAAAGCGGCAATGAGGAACAGGGCTGAACGACGCATGATTAAAATCCTTTTGTTCGAAGGTTGTTTCACGGGCTTATTTTAGTTTTCTTTAATACTACTGTTATACATGAATCTCAACAAGTGACAGAGATGTTCCATCTGATAACGGCCTACAAGCTGTCAGCAAGCACGGCAGCGCGGATGTACTTCATGGTTTCATTGATATCGGCATTTTCGTTGTTGTAGAACCTTGAAATTACATCAAAAAGAGCAGTTTGTGATGTCCGGCCAATCGCCATGTTATGGGACAGGCTAGCCACTAAATTATCTGTGGCTGCGGCTCTAAGGAAAGCCTGCATCGATGTTTGTGCGCAGGCATCAAAGCCTGTCATATCAATATCGACACGTACAGGGATGGATCCCTTACTGAGATTGAACTCGCGCTGAAACTCTGGCTCAAGAATTAATTTGGCAAGTACCTGTTGGGACGTTGTGCTGTGCGAAGCACCATTTTTAAAAAACACAAAGCTGTCGATGTTGAAAGAGAACTGATTCGCAGTACCGGGTGCCGGAATACAGAGAAAATCTTGCCCAGCCTTCTTTCCGGCGGCCAGAAACTCACCTTTTGCCCAATCGCCCATTATTTGCATCGCGGCTTTGCCTTGAATCACCAAAGAGGTGGTGTCACTCCAACTCCGTCCTGGCGAGTCAGCATCGGTATACTGCCTCATTCGGCGGAAGGTTTCGAGTGATTTGCGCATCTTCTCTCCGGTCAGCAGGCCACTGTCTTTTTCAATAAATGCGCGGTGAAAGTCTTCTGTTCCCATTACAGCCAGGGCAATGGATTCAAACAGCGTCGTTTCTTGCCATGGTTCGTTGCCCAGAGCAAGGGGAATGTACCCGGCAGCTTTTATTTTTTCTGCCACGGTGAAAAATCCATCCAGTGTCGTTGGTGGTTCAACACCTACTTTCCTGAATACCTCTGGGTTTGCCCACAGCCAGTTCACGCGGTGAATATTGAACGGAACAGCAACATATTTACCCTCTACTTTCAGGTAATCAGACACGCGACGCGGCAATAGTTCATTCCAGCGTTGTGTTTTGGCAACATCGTCAAGCGTTGTCAGAAAACCCAGTTTGCCCCATCCCTGAATTTCAGGGCCTTTTATCTGGGCGGCATCTGGCGGGTTGCCCGAAAGGGCACGGATACGTAGTGTGTTGATCGCACTTTGGCCTGCTCGGCCAGCTACTGCAAAGTCCTTCCAGGTATGGCCTTCCTGCATCATTTTATTTTTCAGTGTGTCGACAGAGCGGGCTTCACTGCCACTGGTCCACCAGTGCAGCACTTCGATTTCATTTTTTTCTGCCGCATAGAGGTGTGATGTGCAGGCAGACAGGGAAAAGGTCAGTGCGAATAAAAGGGGTGACAATGCTTTCATTGATTACGTCCTGGGGAATGCAATATCGATTTGAAGGCCACCTTCTGTGCGGTTTGACAGGATGATTTCGCCGCCGTGTGCCCGGATAATATTCTTTGCAATGCCTAACCCCAATCCGGTTCCATGCAAATCGGTATGCAGGCGGAAGTAGGGGTCAAAGACTTTTTTCAGGAAAGCTTCCGGAATACCTGGTCCCTTGTCTATCAACGTAATATCCAGAGATTTTTCATTATCATGGACATAAACAGAGACTTCGTTCCCATATCTCACACCATTGTCAATGAGATTGGTCAGGCAACGTTTGAATGCCAGTGGTTTACAGTAAAACGCGCGCTTTTGTTCGCCTAAAATGTGCACGCGCTCCTGTTGCTGATTATGGACTTCCGCAATGCTGCTGAGGATTTGCAGGACATCGAGTTGGCTCACGTTTTCATGAATATCCGTGTCTTTAACGGTTTGCAGCGCACCTTTAACCATGATTTCCAGTTCATCGAGGTCCTTATTGATTTTCATTGCCTGTACTTCGTCATCAATCAGCTCTGCGCGAAGGCGAAGACGGGTGATAGGCGTTTTTAAATCGTGCGAGATTGAGCTGAAAAGCTTTTCGCGATCATGCATATAGCGTTGCAGTCGTTTTTGCATCAGATTAAAGGCGCGGGTCACTGTCGTAATTTCACTTGCCCCTTCTTCGATCAACTCTGGTTGTTTAATGTCGGTACTCAGGCGGTTTGCAGCCAGGGCGAGACGTTTGAGTGGACGGGTCTGGTTCTGGATCAGGGTAAAGGTAAACACCAGCAAAAGAGTCGTAATGGCCACCAGGAAGACGATTTGGTCGGCGTTGATTAAATCGTTTTCGAGTGTGATGTAGGGCGCCGGTAAGATCGCAGCAATATACACCCACTGGCCTTCTGTTAGTTCAATTTGAACGACCAGAATAGGCGGGTTGAGCGGTTCAAGGCTTAGGGTATGGTGTGCCCATGACTTGGGTAAATCTGACAACAGCAAGCTGTTGTTCAGTACCTTAAGGGTTTCAGGGCGTGAGAAGTCGGCCGTTATTTTGTTCACGTTTGGAAGCTCTTTGCGAAGTACATTTTCAATGGTGCTGATTGCTTCGTTTTTTGAACGTGTTTCCGGAATGGGCTCAATGTGGATCTCTTCGGTATTGAAGGACACAAAAAAACGGGCTCCCCCCATGTTTCTTAATTGGTCGAGTGCGATATGACGGTACTCGACGGGCAGCGATTGGAAAAACGTGGTGGTGGAAGCAAACATTTGCGCCATGCTTTCCGACGTTGCTTTCAGGCCTTCTACTTCCCGTTGTTTTGACTGTGCATACCAGAAGAAGCTGGCGATACTTTGCGCGAGGATGACTGACAGGACAGTTAACAACAGGGTGCGCGATAGCAGAGAACGTGGCCAGAAATAAGCCTTGATATTAAGATTCATAAGTGATGTCTGCGACGAACATGTAACCGTTGCCCCGTACGGTTTTAATAATGGTCGATTGGCGGCCGTTGTCTTTCAGTCTCTGGCGAAGGCGGCTTACTTGCACATCGATGCCACGCTCCTGTGGTTGCGCATCACGTCCACGGGTAGCGTTGGAGATTGCATTGCGATCGAGCAGGGTATTCGGGCTTTCAATAAACAGCATCAGCAGCGCGAAATCAGAAGATGTCATTTCGACTTCTTGGCCTGTTACCAGATGGTTTAGTCGTTGGGCGACCGGATCCAAACGCCATTGCGCAAAACGGATTGCCTTCGGTTTAGACAGGGTAGTTTCCTGTAGCTGCTGGGTGCGGCGGAGCAGTGCGCGGATGCGGGCAACCAGTTGTCTGGGGCTGAAAGGTTTGGCGATGTAATCGTCTGCCCCCAGTTCCAGGCCAATAATCTGGTCGGTCTCATCAGAAACGGCAGTGAGCATGATAATAGGCACACTGGAATCCTGACGCACATACTTACAAAGGGTGAATCCGTCATCACCGGGAAGCATAATATCCAGAAGGATCAGATCGGGATATTGCACGGCCAGTTTTGCTTTCATCTCCTGCCCATTTTGGGCGGTTGTGACGTTATAGCCAGCTTTAGACAAGTACTCTTGAAGCAGTTCGCGGATTTCTAAATCGTCATCCACCACCAGGATCCGCTTCTGATTGATCATGAATGGTTTTCCCCATTTTTTAGACAAATATCCCGTTATTATCTTAGAGAAAAGGGTGCGTTTCTATAGAACGATGCGCAATTTGAGTGCACAGAGCCCAACAAATAGCGAATTTGAACAAAAAAGAACCCCAGATATACCGGGGTTCGAAAAGCGTGTTAAGGGGGATGGATTACTTGTCCGAGGCCATTGCCCGTCGGATGCAGTACGCTGCGCCACCCCAGGTGATACCGAAACCAATCAGCATCATAATGATCGCTCCTGTTGTCATGCGCTTGCCTCCTGTGAGTCTTCTTCTACAGTTTCTTTCGCTGGGCGAGAAACCACATTAACAATAATCCCGACGACAACCAGTGCCACTGTCAGGCCCCAACCTAGGACCAGTAAGTCACTTTGGGTATAACCGCCGTACCCTTCGTTGACAGTGTTCAACAGGTTAGTCCCTACGATCCATGCCAGCATCAGTGGGCTGATGAAACGGACACAGACTTCCAGCCATGCACCAACGGAAAACTCAGAGACGTTGTTAACGTGATCACGGATATCAGACACTTTAATCAACCAACCCAGAATGACCAGCTCAATCAGACAGCTCGCCAGCAGGGCGACGTTATTTATGAAATAGTCCACCAGATCCAGCAGCAGCAGACCGCCATTGGTTGCAAATGCCATGGATACCACAAAACCAATACCACAAACGGTAGAGGCTGCGACCTTACGGCTTATGTTCAGCTTGTCGATGATGGCAGACGTCACGGCTTCAATGATCGAGATGTGTGAACTCAGACCAGCAACAACCAACGCTAAAAATAACAGCGGACCAAGGAGGTAGGGCACAGGTAGCAGGTTAATCGCCTGTGGTAATGTGATAAATGCTAAGCCAACACCACCGCTGACCACGTCAGTCAGCGCTTTACCTTGTTCCTGTGCCATGTAACCCAGGATAGAAAAGATAAGGACACCGGCCAGAATTGAGAAACCACAATTAATCAACACGGTCATAAAGGCATTGTTTGTAACATCAGATTTTTTTGGCAAATAGCTCGAATACGCCAGCATGATGGCAAAGCCAACAGACAGGGTGAAGAAGATTTGGCCGTAAGCGGCTGACCAGACTTTTGTGTCAGTCAGTTTGCTAAAATCAGGTGTAAACAGATAGTTGAGGCCCTCAACGGCACCTGGCAGGGAGGATACGCGTGCGATCAGCAGAATAATCATGATAAACAGCACGGGCATCAGGACTTTATTCGCACGCTCGATACCGCCTTTGATACCAGTAAACACGGCAGCAAATGTGATCGCCCAGGCGATGGCCATCGGGATGGCAATGTGAAGCTGCCAGTTACCCAGATTACTTGGGGAGTTTTCACCCAGTTTCAGGTATTCGCTGAAGAAAAACGCATTGGTGTCTGTGCCCCAGCTTTGGTCGAATGCAAAGCCTACATAGGACATCGCCCAGCCAATGACTGCAACGTAATAAACGCCGATCACTGCTGCAATGCCTACCTGAAACCAGCCCAGCCATTCAAATTTGGTGTTCAGCTTTGAAAACACCACAGGGGCAGAACCACGAAGTTTATGGCCAAGGCCAAATTCCATGATCATAAATGGGATACCTGCGGTCAGCATGGCGAAAAGGTAAGGAACAAAAAAAGCGCCACCGCCGTTTTCATACGCCATATAGGGGAAACGCCAAATGTTCCCCAAGCCGATAGCGGAGCCCACTGCCGCGAGGATAAAACCTGCGCGAGAGCCCCAGACTTCTCTAGTCATAACTTCTCCTTGTTGTTGATAACGCCCGTCCTTGTAGTGTTTGCAGGTGACTGTGTGTCGCCCTGTTATGTGTTATCCGTGTTTAGTGGACAGATGGAATAGCTGTCGTTACTGCCTTTTAACGCGAGGTTGCGGGTGTTGGTTCAACCATGTTGTGTTTGGAATGTTTTCCCATCACGTTTAGCAAAATAATCTTCTGCCAGTGAGGTTAAAGGCAGGTTAAGCATTGGTTGCTGGTAAATCAATAGTGTGAATCTCTTATGTTTGCACTGTATTTATTGTAAACGTCCCGTATGAATAAGCATGGATGGTGCGTTTTAGGATATAGGCAGTATATTTCCAGTGATTTGAGCTATTAATGTGAATTCTATTAGCAGAAAGTTGCGATATTTCTGGGGATTAGTTTGAACGGAAAATAAACAAAATTGTGTGTTGGGTCGAATTTGATGAAAAGAGAACAAAAGTTCAACATTGATTTGAGGTGAGTGGGGATATTCTGACTAGATAATAAAAAGTAATGACTTTCTTATAAATATAACTAATTAAAAAATAGCACTAAATTACAACTGATTTTGAAACCTTATAATGAATGCCAGTTAATGTGTTGTTATGAGATTGAGGGGTGAAAATGAAGTTTATGCGTCTCACTGATGGACAGTCTGGCTGCGGTAAAGGCATTTTTTATGCGAGGTGAGTGATTTATTGGAAATGTTTCAATGTGTTATCTCTCTGTGAGTGTTTAACAGCTTAAGATTCTGTCACTCATCGTAATAGAGGGGCTTTGCTTTGCGTCACAAAATGAAACAATTGCGTCAGGAAATAGAGGATCGGAGGTTTGAAAATGCATAATCATCACTTGCAGTGATATATTCACTACATTATGAGTATGTGGCTAAAATGTTATTAGTCTCTCTATATCTTAAAGGAGCCGTAGTATGGACACTAACCTGAAAATTGCGCTGATCACTGCTTTCTGCGCGCTGAGTGGGATCTTTGCGTTTGCAACAGTTGCAATCGTTTTTTCATAACATTGGATTGCACGAAAATATTGGCTCTGTACAGGTGAGCAAGCGTAAACTGGTGATATATATTTCCCAACGCCGTTGAGGTGCATGTGCAGGGCCCAAAAGACACTGAATACTTAGCGTCTCTCGCAAACTCTATCATCCCGTCACCAACCTCTCTCAACGTGAAAGGACGTAAAAAACGTATCGCACTGGTCACCCAAGGGGGTGGGCAGAGAGGTATTTTTACTTCTGGCGTGCTCGACAGCTTTCTTGATGCAGGGCTTGACCCGTTTGAACTCTATATAGGCACGTCAGCGGGTGCGTTAAATATCTCTTCCTATATCACCCGCCAGCGTGGATTTGGTCACCACTTTATTACCCAATACACCACCAATGCGCGTTTTTTTAACCTTATGAAGTACGTTCGTCGCCAACAGTTTATGGATCTTGATTGGGCGCTGGAAATGGCAGGCCCAGCAAATCCTGAAGGGCTGAACGTTGGTAAAGCGAGGGAAATTCTGCTTGACCGGACCGCGTATGCCTGTGTAACCAATGCCCATACCCTAGAGCCCCATTACTTTCCGATGTTTAGGGAGAACTGGCTGGAAGTGTTGAAGGCAACCTGCGCGATTCCGATGCTCTACCCCTCTGCGGTAGAGATTGCGAACCAATATTATGTGGATGGTGGCGTAACAGGGGCGATACCTGCAAGAGAAGCGTTTAACCGTGGTGCGGATATTATCGTTGTGATCAGAACGGAACCTGTGCAGCAGGACAAAGCCCCGATGACCTCAGCGTTGGCGGAAAATTTGCGTAGCAGGGTGGAGAAACGGTTGCCGGAATACCTTGCCAGACTGAACCTGGATGATCGGCTCGAAAAACTGGCGGATTTTCATCATCAGCTATCACAACGCCTTGAGGAAATTCGTCAGCGTTATTATAGAGAGAAAAAAGCCGAACCGTTGTGGCACAAACTGCGGGATATAGTGCCATTACAAAAACAGAAAAATGGTGGACGTTGGTTGTTTGGTGGCGATTCCATCTATCGGCTGCAAGCATTGTCAGGGCAAAAGCTGAGTGCAGACATGTTGGAAATGCTGACACGTCACTTTCAAACCTATCAGGAAGCGGTAGCGTTTATGTCACATCCTCCTATTCGCACTGAACTTATCCAATTGGCCCCTAAACAGCCGCTTTTGAGCAATGCGCTGCTCAGTAAGCCTTCTCAACTGGAACATGATTACCAGGAGGGATTGGATGTCGGTCGCCAGTTTGTTGATGAGTATGCGGTAATGCTCAGTGACGTTTCAACGGTAAAAAGCCAAGTTTAAAACAGTGATTTGAACCTCAAGGAAGAAAGGTTGACTGAATTTGAGAAGATGCAACAGGGAAAACCCTACAGCCCTGCTGACCCAGAACTGACGCAGTTTCGCTATGCGTCGAGGAGGCTGTGCCAGCAGTTTAATACTATTGATCCTGCCGATGTAGAGGCCCATGAAATGGTCATCACCAAGCTTTTCGCTATTCGTGGCAAAGGCGTGGTGGTGGAAGCACCTTTCACCTGTTCATACGGAATGAACGTGAACATCGGCAACAATGTCGCTTTTGGCCCCAATTGCACCATCATTGACAGTGGGCATGTTGAAATCGGTAACAATGTACTGATTGGACCAGGGGTTGGTATTTACACCATCACGCAGGGGTTGCTGCCGCTGGAAGTACAGGATGGTGAACAAGAAATCTCATTGCCTATTATTATTGGTAACAATGTCGTTATCGGCGGCAATAGTGTGATTAAGGCAGGCGTGTCGATAGGTGAGGGCGCCGTGGTTGAAGCTGGCTCAGTGGTGGAAGGGGATATTGACCCTTTTTCTGTGGTATCCGGCAACCCGGCAAACGTTGTGCGTCGCCTGCGTTGAAAGGTTGGCGAGTCGTTGGACTTCTGCTACGATTGCCCGCCAAAGCGGTAGGAATGTTATATTATAACAGTTTCACTCAGACAATGTTGATAGTGACCCAGACTTGGATCGGGTATGCCCCTCAAGGTAGGGGTGTTTGAGGTATACAAGGCAGTACACTTCAGCCGCTGCCGAATAAGAAGAGAATTGCAGTCGATGGCAAAAGTAAGAGCAAGAGTTTCTTTCAATGTGGGTGTCGGAAGTAAGATCCCAGCCGAGATCCTGTCGTTTGATGGTTTGAATTCGGATAAAGAGCACGTTGCTATTATCTTCAAATGTGCCGATCAGCAACAAGGGGCGCCATTGGTTAGAATGCATTCTGAATGCCTCACCGGCGATGTGTTTCATTCTTCCCGTTGCGATTGCGGAGAACAGTTAGAAGAAACCATCCAGAAAATGGGTGAGCATGGTGGTATCCTTCTTTATCTTCGTCAGGAAGGGCGTGGGATCGGGTTATACAACAAACTGGATGCCTACAAGCTACAAAGCCAGGGTATGAATACCTATGAAGCTAACAACCATCTTGGCTTCCCGGATGACTTACGCAGTTTTGAGGATGCGGCCGACATGTTGAAAGCGCTGGGTGTCGATACCATTCGCCTTATTACCAACAATCCTAAAAAAATAAAAGAGATCCAGGAGTTAGGCATTAAACTGGAAGCGGTAGTAGGCACACAGGCTCACCTGAAAGAGGGCAATAAGATGTACCTGAAAGCGAAAGTGTCTCACGGTCAGCACAAGCTGTCATTTGATTAAATAACTGGCTTTGGGGGAGTAGAAAGCAGCGCATGTCGCTGCTTTTTTACGTTTCATTGCCTCTGCGCCACTGGTGGCGTGCTATTCCATATGATGGACAGTGTTTCGTGGCAGAATAATCAGGTCAATCATGGACGTGTTCTCGCATTAGTTAATCTAATCTTTTTTATGATTTCTTATCGTGCTTGAAACACGTTTATTCTGTTGTTTATACCGTTATTCAACACTACACTCTGCGCAAAATTAGGGGTGGTGTTCTAGGTCAAAACAGACCGTATAATTGAAAGTGTGAATTCTCTCTTTTCTACACCACATCCTCACATAAATAATTTTTAACGATTGCTTGCTGTAAGGAGTGTTGTCGGTGTCTTCATCAACGCCTCTCTCTAAGATTTTGTTCATGATCATCATTTTGGTTGCTGTCGGCCAGATGACACAGACCATGTATGTTCCTTCTATGACAATGATGGCGGACAGCTTTAACGTGTCGCCAGCGTTGTTACAGGCGGTGATGGCTTGCTATCTGATCCCCTATGGTTTGTCACAGTTTATCTATGGCCCTTTATCTGATCGGTTTGGCCGTAAGCCGATCATTCTTATCGGGCTTGCCATTTACTTGTTGGGCACCGTTGTTACCCTGGTTGCACTGAACTACAACCTGTTTCTGCTGGGTACTGTGATCCAGGGGCTAGGTATTGGCTGCGGTGGGGCGATGGCGCGAACCCTGACCCGGGATTGTTTTGATGGTAGCCGCCTGCACAAAGCGAACAGTTTGGTCAGTATCGGTTTGATTTTCTCGCCCCTGATGGCACCGGTAATCGGTGGGGTGCTCAGTACCCGTTTCGGCTGGGAGGCAAGCTATGTGTTCCTGTTTGTTCTGGCAGCTGTGGTTTACCTGATCATGTCGCTGTATTTCACGGAAACCTTGCCACCGGAAGTGCGCAGGCATGATTCAGTACTGAAAAGCTATCACCATGTCATGAGTAACCGCCGCTTTCAGGGCTACCTGATTTGTTTGATTGCTGTGTTTTCGGGAATTTCCGTGTTCGAAGCCGCCGCAGGGGTCTTGCTAGGCAGTACGCTGGGACTCAGTGCCACCACCGTCAGTGTGTTGTTTGTTCTGCCTTTGCCAGGCTTTATGGTGGGCTCTTGGCTGTCGAGTGTGATAGAGCAGCGTATGTCTGCGGGAAAAACCCTGCTGGTAGGCTCAGTGGTGTTGTTATTGGGTGCATTGACCGTTGTTGTTCCAGGGTATTTCGTTACTGTCACTGTCGACACGTTGATTGGCGGTGCTTTTCTTTACTTTATGGGGGCTGGCCTGCTGTTTCCGGCTGCCACAACCGGTGCGATTTCACCTTTTCCACGTCATGCAGGAACAGCAGGCGCGGTAATGGGGGGGGTTCAGAACATGGCTGCTGGCCTGTTTACATTACTGGCAGCAAAGATGAACGTCAGCGATCAATTTTCACTGGGCGCTATTTTACTGGCCATGGCGGTAGTATCTGGACTGGGTCTGCTGTTATGTCGCCGCCACAAGATAACAGCGAATACTACGGTCGCGGCGTAGTCAGATAATACAACCCGGCTGAAAAGTCCGTTATGTCAAGAAAAGGCAGAATATCCAACCGGATCTTCTGCTTTTCTATTACCAATTTATGTGATGAAGGTCAGTGAAAGCCATGAATTGATAATTTTGCTTATTTTGTAATTGCGAGCTCAGCCAAATTGAAGCAGTATGTTGCGCTTGTAGCGGAGCCTGACAGGAAAAGGAGGGCCTTGTTGCCTCCGCTGGAATATCCAAAAAGGCGGTAAACACGACATGAATGTAAACAGACAGTCTGATTGGCTGGGGCACCCTCGCGGTCTGTTCCTTCTCTGCGGTACAGAGTTATGGGAACGTTTCTCCTTCTATGCAATGCGCGCCATCTTGGTGCTTTACCTCACAGATAAAACTATCAATGGCGGTCTGGGATGGACAACCCAGGATGCGTTGAATCTTTATGGTATTTATACAGGATTGGTCTACCTGACTCCGGTGCTGGGAGGATGGGTCGCTGACAATTTCCTTGGACAGCGTCGATCTATCATTGCCGGTGGTGCATTGATGGCAATCGGTCAATTTACACTGGCGTTGCCAAATAGCGTTATCGACCCATTCGAGTTACAGGCATTTTATGTGGGCCTTGTGTTTCTCATTATCGGTAACGGCTTGTTCAAGCCGAATATTTCGACCATGGTTGGTCAGCTCTACAGCGACGGAGATAACCGCCGTGATGGAGCATTTACCATCTTCTATATGGGGATCAATCTGGGGTCGTTGCTGGCAGGTATTATCGCCGGTACGGTTTCCATGCATTATGGCTGGAAAGCGGGCTTTCTGTCTGCTGGTATCGGTATGTTACTGTCTTTGGTGATCCAGTTGGCTTTTGCCAACCGTCTTTTGGGTGATATCGGTATTGAGCCCGCAGCAAAAGCACACATGAACAAACTGGGAGCCAATAAGAAACAACCACTGACGAAGGTTGAACGTGATCGCCTGAAGGTGATTGTGGTGATGAGCTTGTTTGTGATCATCTTCTGGGCTGGTTTCGAGCAGGCTGGTGGCCTGATGAACATTTACTCTCAGGAATACACCGATCGTATGCTGGGCAGCTTTGAAGTGCCTGCGGCCTGGTTTCAGTCGTTGAACCCGATGTTCATTATTATTTTTGCACCAGTGTTGGCGGTATGCTGGCGACGCTTAGGAGCAAATGAACCCAGCTCACCGATTAAATTTGCTATGGCTATGGGTTTCCTGTCCCTGGGTTTTGTATGTATGGTCGGTGCAGTCATGCAGCAAGGGGGCGACATGGCAGCAAAGGCGTCGATGTGGTGGCTGGTTGGGGCGTATTTCTTCCACACCCTCGGTGAACTGTGTTTGTCCCCAATCGGATTGTCGCTGATCACAAAACTGGCACCGCTTCGCTTGATGTCAGTGATGATGGGAACCTGGTTCTGTGCCAACGCCGTGGCTAACTATGTGGCAGGCTTTATCGGTAGCCATGTGTCAGATGCCGGCCCTCTTGCTATTTTTGGTGGAATAGCAGCTACCGCAGCCATTGCTGGCGTGTCGTTGATAGCATGTTCGAACAAATTGGTGAGCTGGATGCATGGTGCGGAAGGAAACCAACAAAACACTGACGAAACATTGCCTGAAAAAACGGCTTCCGCAGTTTAGGAGTTATCCAGTAAGCAATATGTGCAGATATATGTGCATTGAGTGGCATATTTGCCGTTATCCTCTCAAGAATAAGAAGGGCGACCACTGCGGGTCGCCCTTTGTTTTTTGCTAGCCGTTGGGCTCATGTTCAAGGTACAACACTGTTGCCGCGACACGGGATTCCACACCCAGCTTTTTCAATAAGTTCTTTAAATGCACTTTCACCGTGGCTTCAGAG
This sequence comes from Grimontia hollisae CIP 101886, assembly GCF_000176515.1. Classification (GTDB taxonomy): domain Bacteria; phylum Pseudomonadota; class Gammaproteobacteria; order Enterobacterales; family Vibrionaceae; genus Enterovibrio; species Enterovibrio hollisae. Next base: position 402,947 of record NZ_ADAQ01000013.1, on the reverse strand, counting down.
ATATAGAGTGTTTCGGCAATCTGTTTGTTGCGAAGCCCCTTAGCGACCAGGCGGAGTATCTGTCGCTCCCGTTCAGTCAGTACACTGAGGGGAGAGGTGTGGTCTCGGCTCTTTTCAAGATACGTGCGGACCTGTTCGCTGTAGGCTTTTTCTCCGGTCATGGCGGATTTCAATTGCATCACCAGCTCTTCAGGCTCACTGTCTTTGAGCAAGTAACCGTCTGCACCGGCCTGAACAATGGCATGAATGTCGCTGGGGCTGTCAGACACCGTCAGGATCACAATCACTGCCGTACAGCCATCACTCCTGAGTGCTTTTAGGGTATCCAACCCAGACAAGCCTTTCATGTTGAGATCCAGAATAATCAGATCCGGTTCGTTGCGTGAGGCTTCTGCGATGGCATCTGTTCCGTTGCTGACTTCTGTCAGGAAAGAGAACTCGGGCTCATATTTCAACAATTGGCTGAGACCTTTTCTCATTAAGGGATGGTCATCAACCAACAGGACATTCCAGCTTGTCATCAGGTTACATCTCCGTATTGGGGGCAATAGCCCCTAGTCAAGGTCAAATGTCAGGGTTACCTGGCACCCCTTCTCTGGTGCCGTCGTGATTTTCAGGTCTCCTCCCAGCATGGATGAGCGCTCCTGCATAATATTCAAGCCATAATGGTCAGGTTTTTCCTCAATAAGTGAAAAACCAACGCCATCGTCAGTGATGTCGACACGTGCCTGGTGAGAGTGCTGGAAGCAGCGGACAGTAATATGTTCAGCCTTGGCATGCTTAATCGCGTTGGAGCAGGCTTCACGAATAATTTGAAGAATGTGCATTTGCCGCTGGGCATCCATAGAAAGAGTATCTAAATCCGAAGAAACCGTCAGTGTCGCTGTTGTTTGTCCTTGCAGAGTTTCAATCATTTCATGCAAGGCCAGGCCAAAATCCCCGTGAGAGAGGGAAAGCCGGAATGCTGTCAGGAGCTCCCTTAATTGGTCATAGGCAATGCGTAACTGTTTGCTAATATCATGGGCGATGTCGTTGCAATCCGGTGCATTGATTAGTTTGAGGTGACGTTTAAGTAAACTGGTTTGTATTTTAAGGTACGACAATGACTGGGCGATGGAATCATGCAGTTCCCGAGCAAGGGTGGCACGTTCTTCCATCACGGCAAGGTGCATGGCCTGCTTCTGGGCATGGTTGTAATACACGCCACGGGCGAGAATCGACGCCAGGTTGGAAAGCAGGTTATTGTCGACAATATCCGGGTTGCCCTGCCATTTTAGTGTGCCGAATGATTCGCCATCCAGGATCAACGGCAGTTCAAACCACTCACCCCCCTCGGGAAAACCGGCAGCTATCTCCCAATCTGACTGGTTTTTGTTATGCGCCTGAAGGCTCAGTGCCTTGACGCCATCTGCGTTAAGGGTGATGGCCAGCATTCTTTCAAAACTTTCGCGGTTCAGGAAAGTAGAGGAAAGCTGTTTGGAGCAATCGTAAAGAATGTTCAATGATTGGTTAGCTTTGGTGAGTTTTTGGGTTTTTGTTGTGATTTTGTGTTCAAGGTCGGCATAAAGGCCTTTCAACTCACTCGCCATCAGGGCAAAGCTGTTTGACAGAACACCCAGTTCATTATTTCTGGCGGGCGGCAACTCGGCATCGAACTCTCGGTTTTGGATTTGCTGGCTCGCTTTCACCAGCATATTGAGCGGGAAAACAATGCGTCTTTGGGTGTACTGGATCAAGAAAAGTACTAATGCCAGAATCAGGCCCAGTCCACCGCTGCCAACCATCGCCAACACTTGAAGCTTGTTCTCAGAGTGTTGTTGCAAGGCGAAAACAAACCTATCAATATCGTTCACGAACAAACCAACCTGTTCGATATAAAACGCTCTGTCATCGCTTTCAAGCTCCGGACGCAGCTTTATCCAGCGCTCAATGAGAGAGTGGTACCTTTCGCGGATTTCATCAGGCACAGCGAAGTTATCAAGAATACGGAGCTCTGGTGCCAGTAATGACTGTTCGAAGTTATCAATATGTCCGGGCAGGCGAGAGGGGGCTAATACAATGTCGTAAGCCATACGGTAACTTTGCATGCGCAGTGAACCTGACGTATTGATTGCAGCGGCATCATTCAGGCTGGATGCCAGCGTAAAAATCGCAAAACCCGTGATAATGACGGCAAGGAACAGGATCCCTATCAGTGAGCGGGCAACGATAGTGGTAACAGATTGTTTAACGATAATATTTTTAATCGGGTCGGTCATGTTCCAATCAGGCTTGCTATTTTGATTTAATAATGTGAACCAGATCAATCTAATAAATTGATCTGGCGCAATATCACCCATTATATACCCCCTAAGAGGTATATATGCATCTCACAAATCTTCCTAACTTGACCATACTTAAACCTTATTACCTTTAGTTATTGGTTACTTATGGTCGACACACGCCGTCGGTTTTTTCTAAGAAGCAAAGCCAAGACCAGAGTAAACCCTTTACCTTGGATTGCAGACTGGGAAAGTTTCACCGATCAATGCACCCGTTGTGGCGATTGCATTCGCGAATGCGAAGCAAACGTGATTGTCAGTGGTGATGGCGGCTTTCCTACTATCGACTTTGGCCGGGGCGAATGCACCTTCTGTTATGCCTGCGCAGAGAAGTGTCCAGAGCCGCTGTTTAAGGATGAATCTGCCAAGCCCTGGGATCTGATTGCCACTATCAACGACCAATGCCTGACACGAAATGGCGTCGAGTGCAGAAGTTGCTCTGATGCCTGTGAAACCCGCGCAATAAAGTTTCAACTCACGCTGGGTCAGGTTGCCCAACCTACGTTAAATCTACAGGACTGCACAGGGTGCGGTGCTTGCATTGCGCCTTGCCCTGCCAATGCCATTGCCATGGAGAACATCAGCAATGAATGAATATCACGTAAGCAGCCTCATCGTCCACACGGTAGCTGACCAAATGGGCAGTGTCATTGAAAGGATTGAAAAAATCCCAGGCGCAGAAGTGCCTGCATCAAATGAAGTAGGAAAGCTGGTTGTTGTTATTGAGGGTACAAGCCGTGGCGGCTTGTTGGAAAAGTTTGAAGAAATTAAGGCGCTGCCGGGAGTATTGGCCGCGACACTTGTGTTTCATCAGGTCGAGGAAGAAGAACCTGAACTGACGTTGGAAGGAGTGGGAAGATGACCCTGACAAGACGAAATTTTTTAAAGGCTAACGCAGCAGCAGCAGCAGCAAGTGCTGCGGGGATCACGCTGCCTGTGTCTATTGCTCAGGCTGCGGGTGCAGATAATGAAGTCAAATGGGACAAAGCGCCTTGCCGGTTTTGCGGTACAGGTTGTGGCATTTTGGTCGGTACCCAGAATGGTCGAGTGGTGGCATCTCAAGGGGATCCAGAAGCCCCGGTAAACCGCGGTTTGAACTGTATCAAAGGCTACTTTTTGCCGAAGATCATGTACGGGAAGGATCGTCTGACACAACCATTGCTTCGTAAGAAAAATGGTGTGTATGACAAAGAAGGTGAGTTCACACCCGTCAGCTGGGATGAAGCGCTGGACATCATGGCGGAAAAGTTTAAAACCGCCATTCAAACCAATGGCCCAACAACAGTGGGTATGTTTGGTTCAGGACAATGGACAGTTTGGGAAGGTTATGCCGCAGCAAAATTAATGAAGGCTGGTTTCCTGTCAAATAATATCGACCCGAATGCACGTCACTGTATGGCGTCAGCGGTGGTGGGTTTCATGCGTACGTTTGGTATGGATGAACCGATGGGATGTTACGATGACCTTGAGCATGCAGATGCGTTTGTCCTTTGGGGATCAAACATGGCAGAAATGCATCCGATCCTTTGGTCACGCCTGACCGACCGCCGTTTGTCTTCCGAGCACGTAAAAGTCGCCGTACTTTCCACCTTCGAACACCGCAGCTTCGAACTGGCAGATAACGGGATAATTTTCACGCCGCAGACTGATCTTGCCATTCTCAATTTTATCGCCAACTACATCATTCAAAACGACAAAGTTGATAAATCATTCATTGAAAAACACGTCAATTTCCGCAAGGGCGCGACCGATATCGGTTATGGTCTGAGACCGACCCATGAGCTTGAGAAAAAAGCCAAGAATGCAGGCAGCGGTGCGTCTGAAGAAATTGATTTTGATGCCTTCGCTAAATTTGTCGCTGATTATGATGTTGAGTCTGTCTCCAAACTGTCTGGTGTGCCAGAAGATCAGTTGATCGCGCTGGCTGAGTTGTATGCCGATCCTAAAGTCAACGTGGTTTCTTACTGGACAATGGGCTTTAACCAGCATACCCGTGGCGTGTGGTGTAACAACCTCGTTTACAACATTCACTTGCTGACCGGCAAAATCTCCAAGCCGGGATGTGGTCCTTTCTCTTTGACCGGTCAACCCTCCGCGTGTGGTACAGCGCGTGAAGTCGGTACATTTGCACATCGCCTGCCAGCAGACATGGTGGTGGCAAACCCGAAACACCGGGCAATGGCAGAAAAAATCTGGAAACTGCCAGAAGGCACCATTCCACCCAAGCCGGGGTACCACGCAGTATTGCAGGATCGCATGCTGAAAGATGGCAAGCTGAACGTGTACTGGGTGATGTGTAACAACAACATGCAAGCGGGCCCGAACATTAACGAAGAACGTTTGCCGGGGTATCGCGATCCCCGCAACTTCATCATTACGTCCGATCCTTACCCAACGGTTACTGCTATGGCGTCAGACCTTATTCTGCCAACAGCGATGTGGGTAGAAAAAGAAGGTGCATACGGTAATGCAGAACGACGCACCCAGTTCTGGTATCAACAAATTAAAGCACCAGGTGAAGCGAAATCTGACCTTTGGCAAATTGTTGAGTTGTCTAAACGCATCAAAGTCGGTGAGGTATGGCCTGCTGAGTTAGTGGCGAAGGTGCCGGAATACAAGGATAAGACCTTGTTCGATATCTTATTTGCAAACGGTCAGGTTGACCGGTTCAAACTGGACGAAATCCCATCTGATCGACTGAATGATGATGCGCGCACAGCGGGCTTCTACATCCAAAAAGGCTTGTTCGAAGAATACGCGACGTTTGGACGCGGTAAAGCGCATGATTTAGCGCCGTTTGATATGTACCACCAGGCACGAGGCCTCCGTTGGCCAGTGGTGGATGGCAAAGAGACCTTATGGCGTTATTCGGAAGGTCATGATCCGTATGTGCAAGCCGGGGAAGGGTTTGCTTTCTACGGTAAGCCGGATAAAAAAGCGGTTATCTTCGCACTGCCTTACGAACCTGCGGCTGAATCACCAGACGAGGAATTTGACTTGTGGCTGTCAACCGGCCGGGTGCTTGAACACTGGCATACTGGCACGATGACGCGGCGCGTTCCTGAGCTCTATAAAGCGTTCCCTGACGCTGTTGTTTATATGCATCCTCTTGATGCTAAGAAACGTGGGTTACGCCGTGGCGATGTTGTGAAAGTGATCTCCCGCCGGGGGGAAGTGGCGACGCACGTTGAAACCCGGGGAAGAAACCGCGTGCCACAAGGTCTGGTCTTTATGCCATTTTTCGATGCGAGTCAGTTAGTGAATAAACTGACATTGGATGCCACCGATCCTTTGTCGAAAGAAACTGACTACAAAAAATGCGCTGTGAAGGTTGTTAAGGCGTAGCAGGCAGTCACAGCATGAAGACGTCAGCCCCTAACCCAAAGAACTGTGACAATGTGAAGTCACCTTCTGACAGTAGTCGCCGCCGCTTCCTGCGTGATGCGGCGCGAACGGCTGCTGGAGCGGGTGTTGCTGTTACCGTTTTAGGGTTGCAATCGAAACAAAGCCAGGCGAGCAGTGGTATCCCCATTCGCCCGCCAGGTGCATTAGAAGAACCTGCGTTTCTTAATGCCTGCATTCGGTGCGGTCTTTGTGTCCGGGATTGCCCTTACGACACATTAAAGCTGGCAACACTGCTATCACCTGTTGCAACCGGCACACCGTATTTTGATGCACGCTCAGTGCCCTGTGAAATGTGCGAAGACATTCCGTGTGTAAAAGCCTGTCCATCAGGTGCACTGGATCCATCATTGACGGATATTACCAAGGCAAAAATGGGCACAGCGGTACTTATCGATCATGAAAACTGCCTGAACTGGCAGGGGCTGAGATGTGATGTGTGTTATCGCGTTTGTCCCCTTATCGATGAAGCCATCACGCTGGAACCCATGCATAACCAACGTACAGGTAAACACGCCAAACTGATCCCTATGGTTCACGCCGAGTTCTGCACAGGCTGCGGCCTGTGTGAACATGCCTGCGTTTTAGAAGAAACCGCCATTAGGGTGGTTCCGACAACGCTGGCACGTGGTGAACTGGGGCACCATTACCGCTTTGGCTGGAAAGAGCAGGAAGCGAACAATGGGGAAGCTCTGGTTCCACGCAATCTGACGTTACCAGCCCGAACACCGGGGGAGGGGAACTGATGGCGAAGAATCTGGCGATAGATGCAGGCAAAGCGGCAGTCAAAAGGCTGGGATGGTGGCGAGCCCACCGTTTTCTCATCTTGCGGCGCCTTACCCAACTCACGGTGTTGCTGGCGTTTTGGACGGGCCCCTTGTGGGATGTCTGGATCCTCAAAGGCAACCTATCAGGAAGTGTGTTGTTAGACGTCATTCCATTTACCGATCCGTTGATAGCGGCGCAATCGCTGGCCTCGGGACATTGGTTTGAGTCTGACGCCTGGCTTGGGCTTGCTGTCATCGTGGGGCTTTATGCATTGATTGCACCGCGCGCGTTTTGTGGGTGGGTTTGTCCGATGAATGTGGTGACTGATTTTGCCGCCTGGCTGCGACGGAAAACCGGTATCAAAGCCTCATTCCACTGGAATAAATCGCTACGCTATTGGCTTCTCGCTGCCATTGTTATGGGCAGCGCACTGTCTGGGACATTGGTTTGGACATGGCTGGATCCAGTGAGTGCATTGCAGCGAAGCCTGCTCTTTGGCGCGGGTGCAGGGCTTTGGTTGGTTTTGAGTGTTTTCGTGATTGATTTGGTGTTGGTTGAGCATGGTTGGTGTGGTCACTTGTGCCCGTTGGGCGCAACGTATGCACTGATGGGTTCAAAAAGCATCATGCGGGTGAAAGCGGTAAACCGTGATGCCTGCACCAAGTGCATGGACTGTTTCAATGTGTGCCCGGAGCCACAGGTATTACGTCAACCGCTGAAAGCGGGAGACACAAGAGTTTTGGACAAAGATTGCATGAGCTGCGGTCGTTGTATCGATGTGTGTGCGGAACAGGTTTTAGGATTCAGAAAAAGAATTGGAGCCGAGAATGAAAAATAAATTAACGTTTTCGCTGGTGCTGGCTGTGTTACTAGGCAGCGCGACAGTGGCGGCAGTGGAAGAAGGAACTGGTATAAAGTCGCTGCGTGGCGCGACAGAGATTGGTGAGACGAATGTCGCGCCGGGCATAAAAAGCGTCCCTAAAAATCAGGATCGTTTCAGCCTTAACTATGTCAATCAGCCACCGATGATCCCTCACGCCATTGATGGGTATCAGGTCAATCAATCCAATAACGCTTGTTTGCAGTGCCATGATGTAGATGTATACCGTAAAACTGGGGCACCACGCGTTAGCCCAACGCACTTTATGGACAGAGACAACAAAGTACTGACAGAAATTTCACCGCGACGTTATTTCTGTCTGCAGTGCCATGTTCCCCAGGCACACACCGACGAATTGGTTGAGAACGAGTTTGTTCCTGCCGGTAAGTTTGGCAAGTAGGAGGTGATAATGAAATTACCGGGATTTATCACCAAATTCTGGACCTGGTTCAGAACGCCGAGTGGTATGGCTATCGGCAGCGTGCTGACGCTGGGCTTCATCTCGGGGATTATTTTCTGGGGTGGATTTCACACCGGGCTGGAGATGACCAACCGTGAAGAGTTCTGCATTAGCTGTCATGAAATGCGTGACAACGTTTATGAGGAATATGTAGGAACTATTCACTACAGTAACCGTAGCGGTGTGAGGGCAACCTGTCCGGATTGTCACGTGCCGAAAGAGTGGGGCCCCAAAATGATTCGAAAAATCCAAGCGAGTAAAGAGCTTTATGCTAAAGCGTTTGGTATTGTCGATACGCCAAAGAAATTTGAAGATCACCGTTTAGAAATGGCGACCCGTGAATGGAACCGAATGAAAGCGAACGACTCTCAAGAATGTCGGAACTGTCACAACTTCGAATTTATGGATCTTAGTGTACAAAAATCTGTGGCGGCATCTGTTCACGATAAAGCAGAAGAAGCAGGACAAACCTGTATTGATTGCCACAAGGGAATCGCGCACAACCTTCCTCGCGACTATGATGCGTCGAAAGAGTTCAAGTTTTAACTTGCCAACGGGCCAGCGGGCGTTTTTGCTGGCCCAATTTTTTCTTGTGTCCGGTTATGCGGTACGCTTCCATAGTAAGTGACAGAATTTCTGCTCAGGATCGCGGCTAAGTAGCATTCTTACCAGAACATCATCCAGCACATCATTTGTTGTCAAACCAATACGGACTTCTACAAATACGTCACGATCAACATCAAACCCCACGTGTTCTTCCCAGTCACTTTCAGCGTCCACTGCCACTCCGGCACCTTCCTCATCAAAGCGTGCTTGATAGGCAAGCAGGTCGTCGTATTCCAGGTTGTCTTCCGCCATTTCGTAGAAAATATCAAACGCGGTTTCCAGTGTCTCATCAATAGAAAGTAGTGAGGCTTTCATAGCTGCTCTCTCAGGATTGCAATGTTTTCGCTATTAGAGCATGGCCGCGTTGTTTTCCCAATTACTGTGATATCCGTTTGGTTATAAATGCACCACTGAATCCGCTATAACGGTAAAATAGGTTTAGAATGTATAACTTATTGAAAAATGACTTATTGAGGACATTTTTTTTGTACCAAAACATGCCCCGTGGAACCCTGTTACCTGAATTGGACAATGAACGGCCTTTCCAGCCCGCGTACGTTGAATCTATCGCGACCGCGATAAGACAAATACGGGCTGTAACAGGAGAACTGTTTCACAGCCTTTACCTGTCAGGAGAGGTAGCCCGCCGTGAAGCTGGTGACACGGCCGATTTGTCGCTGACGCTGGTATGTACACGTTCCTTGAACGTTCAGGAATACGCTACTCTGAATACAGTGCGTTGGAGAATTGAACAGGGCAGTGATGTGATTAAGCGTGTGCAGATTGATACTGTGCCGCTAAAAGATGTGACGGATTTGGCCAATATCTTTCGGTGGGGCTTTTTCCTGAAACACTGTGTGGTTTGTCTTTGTGGTGATAACCTCGGCAAAAGCTTTGGCCACTTTGAAGTAAGCTGGGAAGTGTCTAAAGCGATGAATGGGGATTTATCCGCGAGGATAAAAGCGTTGAGGCAGAAACTTGCCCGTGCAACCCACCGGGGAACCCAGCTTGATGTGGCACAAGAAATGGCGGAGATGCTGATCGGGGCCAGCTTTGGGCTAGTGGCTCACAAAGAGAAAAAATGGGCGTTTGACCTCAAGTCAGCCTCTGAAACCTTCCTGATGCATTATCCGGATAAGACGCTGGAAATAGAACGGCTTTTCTATTTAGTTGAGCGCAAGCCTGTCAAGAAGCGGGCAGTGGTGGTGCTGTTTGACAATTTTAGCCAATGGCTTGTGTCCGAGTATGCACGTATCGATAGAAAAATTGGTTAATTATTCACTGTTGCAATAAAGATTTTTCCGGTTAGACGGGGCGATGCCCGGACAGCGTTTCGCTATAAAGATGCAGTATAATTTACAAACAATTAACATGAATTGCGTCCAAAATAGACAGATAATGATTTTGATGTGGTCAATTGAACCTTTCTGAGTAATTTATTCAATATAAATGACTATTTATTGTTTACATGCTAAACGGGTTGCATTACTCTTTCGCTCAATTAGTCACATTTTGTGAATATCTATTTGTCTTAACGCATTGCTCAGGAAGTATCGCTATGCAAAACACAGAAGAAATAACTACATCGAAATCATCAACAAGGAACCTGTTGATGTTCCTTATCCCGTCGTTGCTGGGTGTTTTGCTGTTTATGACACCAATCATGATTGATGGCGGTTTTACTATCCCCATTGCGGTTCTGGCTAAATCCTTACTGAATGTGTTGGGTCAACACGCAACCGTTGTTGTTACCACCATCATTTTGTTCAGTGCTATTGGTTCTGTACTGGCCTTGATAACCAAGCCGCGTGTTATCACCAAATCACCATTCCTGTCCGGCCTCTTTTTACCTACGCCCGTTTGGCTGACAGTACGTTTGCTTGGTGCAGTATTTGTGCTGATGGCGTTTTGGGGTTTAGGCCCTGAACATGTGACCGGTGGATCGACCGGCGGGTTTGTGCTTGCTGATCTTCTGCCAACATTGCTTTCTGTCTTTATTTTCGCAGGTTTGTTCCTACCATTATTGACGAATTTTGGCTTGCTTGAATTGATCGGTACATTCATGACTAAAATCATGCGTCCACTGTTTGGGCTGCCGGGACGCTCAGCAGTTGATTGCGCCAGTTCATGGCTGGGTGATGGCAGTGTGGCTATCCTGATGTCAAGCAAGCAGTACGAACAGGGTTATTACACCGAACGTGAAGCGGCGATCGTTGGCACAACGTTCTCTGTTGTGTCTATCAGCTTCAGCTTGGTCGTAATTGCACAGGTTGGCTTAGAGCACATGTTTGTACCTTTCTATCTGACTGTGTGTCTGGCGGGTTTTGTTGCGGCAATCATTGTTCCGCGTCTACCGCCACTATGTTGGAAGAAAGACACCCTGTTTAATGGCGAAGAAAAAACCGTTGAGCATGAGTCGTTACCGGAAGGTGAAACTGTTTTCTCTTACGGTGTAAAAAGTGCATTGACCCGTGCATCCCATATCCGTTCATTGCGCGATGTGTTGAAAGAAGGCTTGGAAAATGCCGCGGACATGGTATTTGGCGTGCTGCCTGTTGTGATGGCAATCGGTACCTTGGCGCTTATCATTGCGGAGTACACCTCAATATTTACCATTCTTGGTGCGCCATTTGTGCCGTTGCTGGAAATGCTGCATATACCAGAAGCGGTGGCGGCCTCTGAAACCATGTTGGTCGGTATCGCAGACATGTTTATTCCTGCAGTGCTTGCGGCGAACATTGATAGCGACATGACCCGTTTCGTGGTAGCAAGCCTGTCAGTGACCCAATTGATTTATATGTCAGAAGTCGGTGCGTTATTGCTGGGAAGTAAAATACCGGTAAAACTGTGGGAGCTGGTGATGATCTTTATCCTACGTACCTTGGTTACTTTGCCCGTTATTGCCGGTGTTGCCCATCTGATTTTCTGATTGATGCTTTTGGCAAATTAGCACCCAAACGGCCATCAGCGATGGCCGTTTTTTATGTGTTGGGTGATTTCAAACAAGAAGAGGATCATGAAAGTCATTTTATTGCACGGGCTTTATATGCACGGTGTCGTGATGATGCGATTGGAAAAGCGTTTAAGAGGTGCCGGCCATGAGGTCTTGAACCTTTCTTACAATACGCTGAAGCCAGATTTGGTTTCGATTTTCAGTCGTATGGACGATTTTGTGGATGGGGAAGAAACGGCTATTGTCGCGCACTCGATGGGAGGGGTGATTACTCGGATCTATCTTGAGAATGGCAGTGAGATGTCCACTAAAATCAACACGGTTATTACACTGGGAACGCCGCATAAAGGGTCTAAAGTCGCTGCGTTTTTTAAACAGGTAGGTATCGGGGATTTTATGTTTCAGGCGTCAGGCAAATTCCTGTTACCCGAGAATGAGCCAAGGTGGCCGAAAGGATCTACACTGTACAGCCTTGCCGGAGATACGCGGATAGGGCCTGCGGCAGTGCTGGTGAAAGGTGAAAAGTCTGATGGTACGGTACTCCTTGAAGAAACCAAAATTGAAGGGATGGCCAGCCACGAAGTGTTTCCGCTAACGCATATCGCGCTGATTTTTTCAAAGCAGGTGAGTGCGAGGATCTTGGAAATATTAAGTCAAGAGCAAACCACAGAGACAACATAGCGTTGCCTTTGTGGTCTTGAGAGTCTATGTCAGAACCTGAATGCGCGCTCTGATGCGGTTGAATTTGCCCAACGTTCGACAAATTCCCCGTTGGGATCGTAAACGTCTGCTTGTTTCTCAAGGTTAAAATGGCGCTGGCCACGAGGATCGGCCCCTACACCTGCCAAATACTGCCAGTTCCCATAGTTTGTGGCGACGTCGAAGTCGATCAATTGCTGTTCAAAATACGCTGCACCAAACCGCCAATCTACACCCAGTTCATTGACCAGACAGGATGCGACGATTTGCCTGCCCCGGTTAGATATATACCCGGTTTGGTTGAGTTGGCGCATGCAGGCATTTACGATGGGGAATTCTGTTGTACCCTGTTCCCAGGCTTTATAGTTCTGGCAATAATAGGTTGTGAGAGGGCGTGTTTTCTTAATCCCCGCAAAGGCGAACATATCTGCGCCATAGTAATGCATCATCCACTGGAAGTATTCACGCCAAAGCAGTTCAGCATACATAGACTGGGTAGAATCTGAGCGTCCATGGCGGTATTCGTAATTGTCGAGTTCAGCGGCGACAGTCCGGGGAGAAATAGAACCATTGGCTAGCCAGGCAGAGAGCCGGGAAGAAAATTGCCAGCCGTCCAAGTCGTTACGGGTCTGTTTGTAGTTTTTCAGTCCCTGTGTTTTCCAGAAAAACTGGTTCAATTGCACCATACCGGCATCTTCGCCGCCGTGGTAGGGAGTGAGGTCATACACGAATTCCTGCCCACCCCAGATGTCACGTCTTTCATCAATGACCGTGGGTAGGGAATCCGGTGCGCTGATGGGAATACAGGGTAGAATGTTTTGTTTCTCAACGTGTTTTCTGAACTGGCTGAACGTGGCGGGGTAGGTGGTTTTATCAAACGCCAGTTGACTGCGCAAAAACAAGGTAAAGCTTTCGCTGACACTGACTTCACTGCGCAATGTTCGAGACAGATACGCGACTTGCTGGCGTTCATAAACGCCCGGATGATCGGTCATGGCAACCATGTCGATACCGTGCTTCTTGCAGAGATCTGGGATCACCAGCAATGGATTCCCGACTTTGACGACAAGGCGTTGTTTGTGTTTTTTTAACTCGCGTTCGAGTGAGCGGAGGGATTGATAGAGAAACTCTTCTCGGAACCTGCCGAGGTGACGGGATTGATAGTGTGCGGGTCTAAACCATTCTGGATTAATAACGAAAACCATCAGGGCTTTACTGCAACGCCGGGAGAGAGTAATGAGTGCCGGATTGTCTGCCAGTCGCAAATCGTGTCTAAACCAAAATAACCCTTTCATACCGTCTCTCCTTAGTAATTGAATCTTGCGAACAGAAGGGTGGTTTTTGTTAATTGAGTAGGTTCTCCTTCATGGTGAATACGCAATCAATCACTATCCCAAACTGCCTGAAGTGGCAGGCTTAAGCGAGAATGATGGCGCGCAGACGATTAAGCACTTGATATGCTTGCTTCATAGTTAAAGCGTAGTGCAGCTCAGTTAAAGTGAATAACCATGAGGGGGGAAATGTGTCCGGGATCGCCTTGATGCCGACCAGCCCTGACAGCCTGTTTCATCGGATACCATCAAGGTTCTGAGCTCATGGTTGTTGGATGTCATACCTGGAACTGATACTTTTGCCCTAATCACGATGAGTTTTGTGCAATTCGTATTTAGAAAAAAAGAGGGCTTGTCAGCCTTTTTTACGGTTTTCGTTCGAATGTGCACGTATTGGGATTAACAGTATCCCCCTGAACACTATATTGGAAAGCATTAACGAATTAACCTTGTCGTGGATATGGAAACGAATATGCGTGTTAGTGGGCATCAACTTTCAGAATCTGTGCGAAGAGCGCTGTTAGGTGTTTCGGGTATCCGTGAAGAGCTGGATAACGAACGGTTCTACTTCTACCAGTATGGCCGGCTTTTCGGCATTGTTGACGATTCAGGCTTGCAACTGGTGGTGGGGGATGAATGTATGAATGAAGCATTGCGTCGTCCCGGTGCGTTGCTTGAACAGCCAAGCGGTAAACGTTGTAAGGGCTTAATACGCGTAACGCCAGAGAAATGTACGGATACTGATTTGGATTTCTGGTTGCTGCTCGCGTTACCCACAAACCAGGGAACCATTGATCCCGTCATTCTTCATTGATTACCCAAACAACCTGAATTCGAGCATGATACGGTGATGGGGAAGCGAGCATCGAAAAAGGGCCATGATGGCCCTTTCCCTTTTACGGATTTTCTTTCTTATTCCCGCCATATACGGAGGCTTGCCACTCTTCAGGTGTTGTCACCCGTAATTCATCTAACAGTAACCCTGTCGCGTTTAGCACACGATACTTGGAATAAATACCAGCATGGTGAGAATCAATATAAGCACGGCGGGCTTCAAAGAGTTCATTTTCAGTATTGAGCAAATCGAGCAGGGTTCGGCGGCCTATTAGGTATTGTTTCTCGTAGGCTTCGAGTGTTTTGGCTGAAGAGTCAACATGTTTTTGTAGAAAAGAGGTTTGCTTTTGGGCCAACTCCTTTGCTGTCCATGCCAATCGCGTGCTTTCGTCTAAAAGCCGGTAAGCGTTGTAACGGATATTTTTAGCTTTACTGACCTGGTGAGCCGCGCTACGTGCTTCAGCGGCATCAGTATTGCCGTTAAAGAGGTTGTAGCGCATGCGAAGCATCGTCTGGAATTCGTCAGTATCGCCCGGTTGCCCGTCCAACTCATCGCCCCATTGCTGGGAGGCCTCAATAGTAAATGTCGGGTAGAAATCGCCTTTTGCCTGATCGTATTGGTGATTCGCGGCATCCACATCATTCATCGCAACGTTGATCACAGGGTTGTTTTCTTTTGCAATATTTAAGGCTTCAACCAGTGTAGGGGGTATATAGAGTGCATCGACTTCAGGTTTGACCAAATCTACCGGAGGTTCACCGACAATACGTTCAAACTCAATCATGGCATCTTCGTAATTGCTGATGGCAGAAAGCAGGTTGGTATGCGACTGAGCCAAGCGGCCATCTGCTTGTGAAAGATCTGCTGTTGAGCTGATACCGGAGTCCGCACGTTTTTTGATGTCTGCATAAATACGCTCGTGGGTTTTCAGATTTCTTTGGGAAAGGTCCATGATGGCCTGGGCACGGAGAACTTCTATATACGCTTCAGTCACACTCAGGGCCGTATCCTGGGCATCCGCCAGCAACTGATAACGTTGCGCTTCTGCTTCTGATTTTGTGCGTTTAATGTCGTTGTAGGTGACAGCACCATCCCAAATCAACTGCCGCAGACTGAGTCTGACATCTCTCGGATGATAAGTGCCATTATTGTTGTCACTGTCATAGTTGGCATAACCAATACCCGCATTTAAATCCAGCGAAGGCAGGTAACCGCCTTTTGAAGCGTCAATATCGGCTTCCCGGCTTTTGAATTCGCTATAAGCTTCCCTGATAGCTGGGTTTTGGGACAGCGTTGTGGCTACAGCTTGTTCCAGCGATTGGGCATGAACCTGATAGGCCATGCCGAGCGAGGATAATGCAAAAGTAATGGCACTTAACGTGGGTTTCCAGGCGTTGTTATCTCTCATTGTTTTTGCAAAAAAACGCAGTTTAGTGTGGGGGTGATAATGATGTTCCATGCATGTTCCTTCAAAAGCGAATTTAGATCCTGGGTTATATTTTGAAAGCTAAATTTGAAAGCCAAATAGCTAAAAGGTGGAGGCCCAAATCAATGGAATCCAAGCGCTCTCCCTGTTTTATTTTCTTTCGCAAATCTGATTGCTCTGATTGCATTGATAAATAGACAGGCATGCTATTACAAATTGTTTTAAGTCACTTATTTGGCTTAACAACGTAAAAAGTAGGGCATGTTTAGAAACAGTAAACCCCTAGGTGAAGGGTTTCTCATTTTTATATCGTAAATGAGACAGATTGTTATCAACGTCAATGGGAAAAACGACAACGGTGGTATGAAATTTTTATCATTTTTCTTTATCCAGTCTTTTGCATACTTCCAGCAAAAAGTCGGTTCTTTATCTTTGGGTTGTAAAAAGTCTACAAATTTAGATATCTTGACGGTTTGTGCAGCTGGCAGTTGGGTATAGCTGGATCAAGATGTTTAATTCGGAGTGACAAATTTCGTTAATTGAGTCGTCTGTCGATGAATTAAGACTATGCTGTTAGTGGACATATTTGTTTTTGCCCTTACATACACACCGGGATTTGGTATGAGCACAGAAACTAAAACAGCAATCTTGACAGAAAGTGGAACGAACGAACTCGAGATTATTGAATTCCGTTTAGAAAAACTGTTACCTGACGGCAGTAAGAAAGTTTGTTATTACGGCATTAATGTCGCCAAAGTACGTGAGGTGATTCGCGTTCCTGAAACGACAGATTATCCCAATGCGCAGCCGAATGTGCTGGGTGTGTTTTCCCTTCGCGGGAAGTTAATTCCATTGGTAGATTTGGCGGGTTGGTTAGGTGTACCCACGACCAGTAATATCACTGATAAGGTCGTGATCGTGACTGACTTCAATAAGATGTCGAATGGCTTTCTTGTTGACAGCGTAAGCCGTATCCACCGCATTTCCTGGGAAGAAGTGGAGTCTCCCAGCCAGTTTTTGGAAGCGTCTGATCAAGACTGTGTGGTGGCTGTGGTTCGCCAGGAAACCAACCTCATTATGATCCTCGACTTCGAAAAAATCATTGGTGATATTAATCCTGAATTGAGTATGGAAAAATATGATGTTACCAAGGATAGAACCGTGGTTATCGATGATGCGATGATGGCAAAACGTGAAGCCAAAACCATTTTGGTGGTAGACGATTCCGCCTTTATCCGACGGCTGATTGAAAACACATTGCGTTCTGCGGGATACAATGTGATCACGGCGAAAGATGGTCAGGAAGGTCTGGACAACATGTGTGAATTTGTCCGCTTGTGTTCGGAAGAACAGTTGCCGATTTCAGAGTTTGTTGATGCCGTAGTTTCTGATGTAGAAATGCCGAGAATGGATGGGCTTCATCTTTTAAAAAGGCTTCGGGATATTGCAGAGTACAAAGACATTCCCATCGTCATGTTTTCGTCTCTGATGAGTGAAGACAACCGCCGTAAAGCACTGGATCTTGGTGCCAATGACACCATTACCAAACCGGAAATTGGCCGGATGGTTGGGTTAATGGATGGTTTGGTGCTCAAGTAAAAACGCTTATGGGCCCAAAAGGAAAGCGCCTTTCCCGGCGCTTTCCTTTTTTCGATAATATCTTCAAATATTATGTTGTGGTCAAAGGCGGTACGCCTTTGGCGATTCGGTGTGTGAGTGATTAAATACCCGCACGTTTAAGTAAACCGGCCATCAGTTTTGAACTGGACTTCACACCGGAAGACTTGCCTTTAAATTCACCAGCCAGACGATGATTACCCATTTCACGTGCAATGTATTGCATGGTGAGGTACATGTCCTTTGCCGATTTCATACGGTTTTGATCGTTTAGCGGTGCAAGCAGTTTGATTGTGTCACTGCCAGACATGTTGTTTTCAACGGCATATTCTTCAATCGCCGTGAGCAGCTTGTCCAAATCCGTTATTGCTTCTGAGCTTTCAATGCCTTCTTTTTTCATCGCCTTGAGGTTACGGCGACGGATTTGACGAATGATGAATGGAGGTTGGCTTACTTTTTTATAACCCCAGTAGCCTGCTGCGATGACAAGCGCGATACCGCCAACCACATAGGGCCAAATAGAACCGGAGGATTCAGCAACAGTTTGTGCATTCGCTGCCACTTCGACAGCCGCGGAAGGTATATCAGACATCGTTTTACCTTAGTGTACTTTCTAGATTGCGTGTAGTTTCGCACCGTGGCACGAAAAAACACTGCCTAGCTTCACATTAAAGGAAAGGACCGGGTGTTGGGAAGATTGTTTGCAGGATTTTTAGGCGGTTCTGGTGGCTTAATGGGCCTATTTTAAATAAATAAGGCCAGTGAGCGTGCTGGCCTTCGTGTTTGCATCTGTCGGGTATTATTTCGCCACGTTACCGGCAACGTTCATGATATCCCAGGTACGGGCAAAAGGCGGTGCATAGGCGAAGTCCATCATCCCCAGCTGGCTGGTTGTCAGGCCTGCGCTAATCGCCACGGCCATGGCGTCAATGCGATGCACCGCGCCTTTATAACCCAGAAGCTGTGCGCCAAGAATGCGTTTGGAATCGGCTTCATAGACAAGCTTCATGTGCATGTCAGACTGACCGGCACAGTAGTTGGTGTGGCACTTGTCTTTGATGGTCAGGGTTTTCACGTTAAAACCCGCACGGATGGCGTCCTGCTCGGAAAGCCCTGTCCGGCCTGCTTCAAGGCCAAGTACTCTTACACAACTGGTGCCAAGAGAACCGGGAAATGTCAGCGGCTCGCCATCAACAAGGGCAATGTTTTCACCGACCATACGGCCAAGTTTGTTCGCACCGGTAGCTAAGGGAATATAGGCATTTTCACCGGAAACGGCATGCCAGATAGTGGCGCAATCGCCTGCTGCCCAGACATCGTCCAGAGATGTTTTTCCCTGACGGTCAACGATAATCGCGCCATTATCCAGAGTTTCAATGCCGGTTTCTTTCAAAAAGTCAGTACTGGGTTTTACGCCGGTACACACCACCACCAGATCGGTAGGATAGGTGCCTTTATCGGTTTCAACCGCGTTCACCGTATTGTCGCCAAGAATTGATTTCAGTGATTCCCCGGTATGGATTTCCACACCGGCTTTTTCAAGCTCTGCTGCAAAGTGGATGCTGATTTCTGAATCGAAGGCCTCTGGGATCAGGCGTTCGGCGCGCTCAATCAAGCGAACCTTTTTCCCCTGATGCACCATGGCTTCAGCAACTTCCAGACCGATAAATCCGGAACCGATCACTGTCACATGCTGGCAAGACGGCGCCTGAACGGCTGCTTTCAGCGAAAATCCATCCTGCATGACGCGCAGTGTGTGGACACCTTGTTTGTCGAGGCCTGCTACCGGCGGCAGCACTTCTTTCGCGCCGGTGGCAATCATCAGGCGATCATACCCAGTCACAAATTGCTCACCTTGATGGCTGATTTCAAGCTTCTTCTGCTTTGCGTCTACTTTTGTTACGCGGTGGCCGGTTTTCACTGTAATGCCACGTTCTGCAAACTGCTCAGGCGTAAATTCTGACATAAAGCCAGCATCCTGAAATTCATCGGCGATGAAGTAAGGAAGGCCGCAGGCACCAAAAGAGATCACTTCTGATGCCTCATATACTGTGATTGTCGCATCTGGGTTAACACGACGGGCCTTTGCAGCGGCACTCATACCTGCCGCTTCTCCGCCAATAATGACGATGTTCATGTCTGTGAACCTCTAAACAGGAAAGGGGACCGAATGTCCCCATTAACGAATGATTTTCGGGTTAGGCAGTGGCATCTTCACCGTCCAGGGTCAACGGCTTGTCGTCGTTGAATATGCGCATGTCGGTTTGCCCCATAAGCTTACTGGTAACAGCGCCTGCGGTGATAGACCCGGATACATTCAGTGCGGTGCGGCCCATATCAATCAAGGGTTCGATGGAGATCAGCAAACCTGCCAATGCAACAGGGAAGTCCAATGCTGACAGCACAATCAGGGCGGCGAATGTCGCACCGCCGCCAATGCCAGCCACACCAAATGAACTGATGGTGATAATGGCAACAAGGGTGACAATAAAACCAATATCTAATGGGTTAATGCCAAGGGTAGGGGCAATCATGACGGCCAACATAGCAGGATAGATACCGGCACAGCCATTTTGGCCGATAGTGGCACCAAATGACGCCGCAAAGTTGGCGATACCATTCGGGATCCCCAGTGCTTTCTCCTGCGTGCGCGCATTCAAGGGAATGGTTGCTGCACTGGAGCGGGAGGTGAAGGCAAAGGTCAGAACCGGAATGACTTTCCTGAGGTGGCGGACAGGGTTAAGTCCCACCAGCGAGATAATTATCAAGTGGATGATGAACATGGTGATTAGCGCACCATAAGACGCGATCACAAAGTTCGCCAGATTAAGAATGTCTGCATAATTGGAACCGGAGATCACCTTGGTCATCAGCGCCAGTACGCCATAAGGCGTCAGGCGCAGCACCATGGTCACGATACGCATGACAATAGTCTGAATAACCTCGATGGCATGTTCAAAAGAAGCGTAGATCTCAGGTTTCTTGGTAGAGATACCTGTCGCTGCCAACCCGATGAAAGCAGAGAAAATCACGACCGCGATGGTGGAGGTTTTCCTTGCACCCGTCATATCAAGGAAAGGGTTGGCAGGAATGAACTCCAGCACCATGTTAGCAAACGACAAGTTTTCAACATGGCCCAGGTTTGCCTCAAGCGATTGTCCGCGCGCGACCTCAGCGGCACCCGCCGTTAATCCTTCGGCATTCAACCCAAACAACAACGACCAGGCAATCCCCACCAGTGCAGCAATCATGGTGGTGATAACCAGTACACCAATGCTCATGGCACTGATTTTACCTACCGAGGTACCATCGTTAAGTTTCAGGATCGCAGAGATGATAGAGACCATCACCAGAGGAATGATGATCATCTGAAGCAGTTTGACATAGCCTTTACCTACAATGTCGAAGTACTCGATGCTGGTAGCGATAGCATCAGAACCTGCGCCGTAGTAAAGCTGGAGTAAACCACCAAATACAATACCTAACCCCAAGCCAGCAAAGACACGTTTGGTAAAAGGTACATAGCTGGCCTGAAGTCGGTAAAGAAAATAAATAAGTGCGATGAATATCGCCAGGTTGAATATAACGTTCATTGTTATCTTTAAGGCTTTAGTAAAAAGAATCTTAGGTAGAGAGGGGGTGAAAACCCGGCTGCTTATTCTTAAAGGAATGGTATGCGGGAATCATATATGTAACCACTGTTATATAGAACCTGTTCTATATTTCCATTGGTTATAACATATAAATCAACCAATTATTGGTTATAAAAAGCACAGAAATACAGTGCTCTCAGTAAGCTTTTTAGCCACAAGGTCAGGGAATCTCAACGTTAAGTGTCTGACGAAACATAGCGGCGCTCAGGGCGCCCGACACTGCCGTAATTCACCTGCGCTTGCAGCTCTTGCGTGCTGACCATGTATTCAAGGTAGCGTCTGGCGGTGGTGCGGCTTGCACCAATCAGTGCGCCAACTTCCTCTGCATTCAGTGATTGGTCTGAATCTGCAAACACGGTTCGGATCTTATCGAGGGTGATACCATCAATCCCTTTTGGCAACCGTTGTATCGCCGGGGCGGTTTCAGTCACTGTTGCGCTGGCATTGCTCCGCTGGGGAAGCAGGGTATCGACATCAGTCTGTACCAGATCTTCCATTTCACGCAGTTTTTGCAAGTGTGCGGCGTATTGGTGAATGGCTTCCTGGAGTCGCTCAAAGACGAGTGGTTTCAGGATGTAGTAAAACACACCGCTTCGGAGTGCTTCCCTAAGAGTATCGACTTCTTTGGCCGCCGTGATAAGGATGACATCCGTTTCACAGTTGGTTGCCCGCAGCCTACGTAGCAGTTCGAGACCGGTGCCTTTGGGGAAGTGATTATCCAGCAACAGAAGCTCAGGTTTAAATACATCCACCAGATCTTCAGCATCTTCCAGTGTGTGGGCAATACCGACTAATTCAACGCCGTCGATACGTTCCAGAAAACGTTTCTGGATTTCGGCGATTTGAATGTCATCTTCAGCGATAACGACGCGGATGTTTTGTGTCATAGGAACTGCTGACTCCTTGCTGGAATTTTCCGTATAAGGTTTCGATAGGGTTAGGTGTGTACACTTTCATTCTAACCCCGGAAAACCTGTTTATTCAGGATGATGGATTTTGTGTTTGCTGTGTCTTGGGAATATACACAGTAAACCGGCTGCCCATAGTGTCACCGGGCTCGAGCAAGACGGTGCCCCCCAGTTTCTGTAGAAGCGTTTGCACCAGATGCAGGCCGTAGCCATGGCCTTCCCCTTTTTTACTGCTGACTCCCTTAGTGAAAATTCTGGCCTGATCATCTTCGTGAATGCCGGGCCCTTCGTCTTCAATTTCAAAAATCAGGTCATTGCCTAAATCTGTCATCGAAAGGCGGACTTCTACCTGTTTATTGACGAGGGTGGCTTCCAGTGCATTGTCTATCAAGTTACCGATGATACTCACTAACTCTTCGCGTGGGATGTGATCGGGAATCTCTTTCATCGAGCTTTCTGGGTCGATTTCGAGGCGTAAACCCAGTTCTTTGGCCCGGTTATATTTGCCCAGCAAACAACCGGCAAGGATAGGGTCGGGCACCGCTTCAACCATCAGGTGGATCAATGCCTGGTGACTTTGGGTTTCCTGCCCAATCAGGGCGAGGGCTTCATCGGTTGCGCCGAGTTGAATCAGTCCGGCAATGGTATGAAGCTTGTTCGAATACTCATGGGATTGGCTGCGGAGCGTATCGGCGTATTGCTGGATCTGGGTCAATTGCTTGCTCACCGTGTCGAGCTCATCTTTCCGGCGGAAGCTGGCGACGACACCGATGATTTCATTGTCCTGACGCAAGGGTAATCGGTTAACAATCAAGTTTTTGTTTTGTAGCCAGATTTCCCTGTCGAAGTGGGGTTTGCCGGAGCGCAGGACATCCATTAAGCGACTGTCAGGCAGCACATCTTCAATCGGCTGGTCAGCCAGCCGGGTGTTGTCATCCAGCCCCAGTGTTTCGACAGCGGCCCGGTTAAACGTGGTAATACGCCCTTTGTTGTTGATGGCGATAATGCCTTCACGTACGGATTCGAGGGTGGCATTCCGTTCCTGAAACAGGCGACCGATTTGCTCGGGTTCCAATCCGAAAATGGCTTTTTTGAAGTGGTTTGCAAACCATAGTCCGGTCAACACGCTCAAGGAAAAACTGGTGGCAATCACCAAATACAGGGTGGTGATATACCTTTCAATAATGTCCTCTACCGACTTCAGCAAAAAACCGACGGAAACAATGCCCACGACCTCTTCATTGCTGGCGTCGAAAATCGGTGCTTTGCCTCGGACTGTGGGCCCTAGACTGCCTGTGGCTTTCTGGATATAGGGTTTGCCGTATAACAGGGCAGGTTCGTTATAGTCGCCATCGTCATCGTACATTGGCTTCCCCAGACGCTCCCATGCCGGGTGGGCAATACGGATGCCATTGCGATCGCCGATGACCACAAACCTCGCATCATTGACCTCCGCCAAATCTAATGCGAGCGGTTGCAGGAATTCACTGTCCCGGCTCTGTGCCGCTTCAACGACAGCAGGCATGGCCGCGATGGTTTTGGCGACATTCAATGCGCGCTGGCTGATTTGCTCGTCCAGTGAGTGGGACAGATAGAAAAGGGCGAACACCCCGATAAATCCTGTCTGGAGTAATGCCATTATACCGAGGATAAACGCCATGCGGGTTTTGAGCTTGAGTGCGCGAAGGGAAAACATTGAGAAATAGAACCTTTTGTTCACAACTGAATAACGGAATGTGCTTTAAACACTGTCTCAATCACCAAGCAACGTCCGGTTGCCAGCCACTATTATCTATCTTATTGAAATGATGTTTCTTTGTGATTGCTCACGCAAGTGAACAATATGCACAAAATGTTCTTTAAAGTTTAAAAAAACATTAAATTCACAAACTTTTCACATTTGGCATGGGCAAATAGTTTGAACGTGTAGGGCAAAGATCCCGAAACGGCGCGTTGCGCACAAAAACGCTGTATTGAGCGGCGTTTCGGTAAAAATCTATCTCGTCCAAAGGACGGAACCAAACGAGGAAAAACCTATGATTTCAAAAATGTTCGCCAAAAAACGTTCAATCGTTGCAGCATTGGCGCTCACTTCTGCACTTAGTGCAGGCATGGCAAATGCAGCCGTCGATGAAGTTCACTTCCTGATCCCGGGGGGGGCTGGTGGTGGCTGGGATGGCACCGCACGCGGTACGGGTGAAGCATTGTCTAAAGCGGGTTTGGTTGACACCGTTTCTTACGAAAACATGTCCGGTGGTGGTGGCGGCAAAGCGATTGCTCACTTGATTGAGACTGCCGAGCAGGCTGACAACACCTTGATGGTTAACTCGACACCTATCGTTATCCGTTCTCTTTCTAAAGTTTTCCCTCAATCCTTCCGTGACCTGACACCCATTGCAGCCACCATTGGTGATTATGCGGCATTTGTTGTACCGACAGCATCGAAGTACCAGTCATTTCAGGATGTCGTTGCTGATTACAAGGCGAATCCCCGTTCGGTCGCCATTGCTGGTGGTTCTGCCCGAGGCAGCATGGATCACTTGGTTGCAGCACAGGCTTTCAAAGCCGCAGGTGGTGATCCTAAGAAGCTGAAATACGTGGCTTACGACGCAGGTGGTAAAGCCATGGCTGGCATCCTGTCTGGTGAAGCACAATTACTTTCTACCGGCTTCTCTGAAGCGCTTGCCCTGAAAGACGCCGGTGAAGTCCGCATTCTTGCGATGACAGGCCCTGAGCGTTCTCCAGCCGCGGCAGATGTCCCAACGCTGAAAGAGCTGGGCTATGACGCAGAGTTTACAAACTGGCGTGGATTCTTTGGTGCACCAGGTTTGTCTGATGAGCAGGCTAACGAGTTTGCTGCGGTGTTAGAGAAAATGTACGCCACTGAAGCCTGGGCAGAAGTCCGTGACCGCAATGGTTGGATTGAAATCTATAAGCCACGTGCTGAATTCGTCTCTTTCCTTGAAGGACAAGAGAAAGAAGTGGGCGCACTCATGAAAGAGCTGGGCTTCCTGCGTTAATCCTGACGCAATAAGGGCTCGGTTTACCGGGCCCTGTTTTCGTTTCCCTACGTATTTTATTAACGGCCAGAAAATCAGGCTTTCTTTGCTTTTCAGGGTGGAACGTGCCGCCCGCGTTTGCTGTTCAAGGAGTGTCACATGGTTGTCACTAAAGACCATATTGGTGGTCTCATTTTTTTATGTCTTTCAGTGGCATATGGTTATTACGCCCGCCATATCCCTATGTTACCCGGTGACGAATATGAACCTTTCCATGCCCAAACATTACCCATTGCGTTGTCATACATGGGAAGCGTATTAGGAGTGTTGATGCTGGTGACGGCTCGCCGTGATGCGGCCAGTAAGCTCAACTTGGCTGGGCTGGATTTTATGCTGGTGGCAAAGCTGCTGGTGTTAATTACTGCATTCGCATTTGCGCTGGAATGGTTTGGCTTCCTGCTGTCGACCATCTTCTTTTTGGTAGTGGGCTATTGGATTTTGGGTGAGCGTCGCCCGAAAACACTCTTTATTGCTTCTGTGCCGTTTGCCGTCGGTATTTGGTTTATCCTTGCCAAGTTGCTGGATATCTACCTTGCACCGGGCCGCGCATTTACCCAGTTGTTCGGAGGTTAAGGCTATGTGGGAAGGTATAACAACAGGGCTAACCACGGCGACGACACCGTTTAATATCATGATGGTGGTCGTCGGCTGTTTTGCTGGCACTTTTATTGGCATGTTGCCGGGTCTGGGACCTATTTCCGCTGTCGCACTGATGATCCCGATCACTTACGGCCTGGATCCTGCCTCCGGCATTATTTTGATGGCCGGTGTTTATTATGGCGCCGTTTTTGGCGGCTCGACATCGTCTATCCTGATCAACGCGCCGGGTTGTGCGAGTACCGTTGTCACGGCATTTGATGGCTATCCGATGGCGCAGCAACGTCAGGCGGGTAAAGCGCTGGCATTGGCGGCGTATTCGTCATTCACCGGTGGGACGATTGGTGCGATCATCTTGTTGTTTGCGGCTCCGGCTCTGGCGAAAGTGTCGTTGAGTTTCCAGTCATCCGATTATTTTGCCTTGATGATTCTTGGCCTGACGGCTGTCGCGGCATTTGCCGGTAAAGGTCAGGTACTGAAAGCCATGGCAATGACGGTTTTTGGTTTGATGATTGCGACTATCGGTACAGACGTGATCACAGGTGCACCGCGCTTTACCTTTGGCAATATCGACCTGATTGACGGTATCAGCTTCCTGCTGTTGGCCATGGCAACATTCGCGCTGGCAGAAGTGGTCATGACAGTGCTTAAAGGGCAGCACCGGGAAAAAGAGCCTGATATGGATATGGCAGCGCTCGGTAGCATGAAACTGACGAAAGAAGAAGTGAAAGAAGTCGCACCGACGATAGCACGCTCTTCCGTGTTTGGTTTTATTGTCGGTGTTTTACCGGGGGCAGGTGCCACCATCGCATCCTTTCTCTCTTACGGGCTGGAGCGTAACCTTGCACCAGCGCGCCTGAAAGAAAAGTTTGGATTCGGTGCACTGCGTGGTCTTGCTGCGCCGGAATCGGCAAATAACGCCGCGTCGACAGGTTCATTTGTGCCATTGCTGACCTTAGGTATTCCGGGTTCTGGTACCACCGCAATCATGCTCGGCGCGCTAATTGCCTATGGCATTCAACCGGGCCCACGCCTGTTCGTTGATAACCCGGACGTGTTCTGGTCAGTGATCATCTCAATGTATTTTGGCAACATTGTATTGCTGATCCTGAACTTGCCGTTGATCCCCTATATCTCACGCTTGTTGGTGATTCCGCGTCCGATCCTGATCCCACTGATTCTGTTTTTCTCTATCACGGGTGTGTATCTGGTCAGCTTCAACACTTTCGATATCAACATGATGGTGATCATCACGGTCGTGGCGATATTGCTGAAATTGTTGGATTTCCCGATGGCGCCTATGCTGCTTGGCTTTATTCTCGGCGGCATTATGGAAAACAACCTTAGCCGTTCGTTGATTATTTCTGATGGCAGCCTGAGCTTCCTCTGGGAACGTCCATTGACGCTGAGCATTATGTGTATTTCGCTCTTTGTGCTGGTATTGCCATTGATTCGCACATTGCTTGGAAAAGCAGGTATAGGCAATAAGAAACGAAAAACAGACATTCTGGTTGATCGTGGTGATGGTTAACCGGAAGCGGAAACGTTCTGTCCAGCAAAGCCTGACGATCTAAACTCCGCTGTTTTTGCGTTGATACTCTCCTTGTCAAACCTTAACCGCCTTAGTACTTTATCAGGCGGTTTTTCTTGATTAAAATTTTGAACGGTGTTTTATACTGCTGTTAAAGTGACATGTGGGGTCTGTTATGCGTCTCTAATGGTAGCGATAACAGCACTCGATAGGAGATAAAGGGAGAGCAGAATGAATAGGTTGAAGCCTTTAGTATTGGCTCTGATACTTGTCTTCCCCTTCACGGCACATGCTGACGAAGACAAGTGGAGCAAGGCGAAAGAATCTGCCGCAGAAGCCTGGGATGCCGCGAAAGAGGCTGGGAAAAATGCCTGGGGCGCAACAAAAGAGAAAAGCAAGGACTTACTGAGCGATGTGGAAGAAGGGAGCGGTGACCTTTGGGACAGCGCAAAAGAAAAGGGATCTGAGCTTTGGAAAAAAGGCAAAGAGAAGGGCAGTGAACTGTTGAATGAAGCTGAGAAGAAAGCTGAAGAAGTGCTTGAGCCTGATGACGCTGAATCTGTACCTGTTACGCCTATAGCGCCAGTTGAACCAGGCGATTTTAATCAGTCGGCATAACTACACATACACAACAAGGCATTAGATAAAATCTGGTGCCTTTTTCTGTCAAATGGTTTTGCGAACCCCCTCGAGTTCGTCCAATCTGGCTTCGTGGCCGAGAATCGCATCGGCTTGTTCGGCAGGCGTTGAGAGTTTTTTTAACGCACCGTCTAACATTAAATCCAACGTATCGGCAGTTTTTGCGCGACGAAAGAAAATCAACCATTCAATGCGGTTTTTGGGCATGGTTTCTGACATGAATATCCGTTCATATTGATAGTTTTAATTTAAGGCTATTTTAGCAAATTTTTTGGTCGTCACGTAGCATATTACGGATAAATGCTTATTTTTGACCAAAATAAATCAACATCTACCTAATTTATTTGACGTTGGGCCTGAGTTCTTTCTTTTTCCGGTAGTCGATCTCTAAGTCGTAAATAAAAAGGTGATACCGCTGAAATAAAAAAAGAAACCTATTCGGACTTGCCATTGTGGTGTCAACAGGCTTTTGGATAACCGGACTAAATAGCGCCTCACAGGGAGGCGCTTTGTGTTATGCGTTTTTGTCTGTATCTGTAGATGACGGCAACTCACCCGATGCCATGTGG
Organism: Grimontia hollisae CIP 101886; assembly: GCF_000176515.1. Taxonomy (GTDB): domain Bacteria; phylum Pseudomonadota; class Gammaproteobacteria; order Enterobacterales; family Vibrionaceae; genus Enterovibrio; species Enterovibrio hollisae. The sequence continues at coordinate 374,693 of NZ_ADAQ01000013.1, read as the reverse complement.
AGATGGACATCCTGTTGTGGGAAAGGAATAGAAATGCCTTCTTTATCGAAGCGGATTTTCACTTCTCTTGTTACATCCCAATAAACGTCCCAGTAATCGTCGGTTTTCACCCAGGGGCGAACAATAAAATCAACGGATGAACTGTTCAGCACGTGCAGTTTAATTGTAGGTTCCGGTGAACGCAGGACCGCAGGGTGCGCAGTGACAATGTCCGTCAGCACTTTTTCTACATATTGCACGTCATCGCTATAACTGACTCCGAATACCATATCGACACGTCGCACACGCTCATGGGTGACATTTTTGATCACATCGCCCCAAATTTTGCTGTTCGGCACAATGATGATTTGGTTGTCGAAGGTTTTGATGGTGGTGTTTACCAGACTCATATGGCTGACTTTACCTTCTACGCCGCCAGCTGCGACGAAATCGCCGACATCGAACGGACGATAGATAAGCAGCATCATACCCGCAGCGAAGTTTGACAGGGTGTCTTGCAGTGCAAAACCGACGATAACACCGGCGATACCGAAGCCGGTCAGAATAGGTGTGAGGTTAAGACCAATCTGTGAGAGGGCGATAAGAATACCGATAAACCACACGGCCTTGCCTGACATGGAAATAAAGAAGTCCTGCATGAGTTGTGAGAACTTCAGGTTTTTCGATGCCACTGCGCGCTTGACGACTTTACGGGTCAGATTGGCGATCTGTCCAGCAATAAGCAGGATGACCAAAAAGACAATTAACTGGAAGATGTGTTGGGGCGCATTCTCGACAAGCCAATCCCAGAGCTTACCCGACCAGGTTTTCACAATAGACAGGAGCACTTCGCCACTCAGCAGATCTTGTGTCACACTGCCGGTCGCCTCGAAATACATTCGCTTGTATTCGGCCGTTTCCAGTCCGGCTTTGTCAGCGAGTTCAATCATCACTGACAGGCTGTTGGTGGTGATGGACATACGTCGCTGGGTGATCAGTTGCCTTAACTGGATGGTGGCTTTCTCAGATTCAGGTGCGACTTTTAGCTGCGCCTCATCGGCATTGAGTTGTTGGCGAAGGTATTCAACATTGGCTGCGATTTGCTCAGTACGCCGGTTCACTTCCTGCTTGAAGGTGTCTTCGGTTCTTTCTTCCAATGTGCCAAGGGTTTTCATCCAGGCAATGTTTTGGGATTGTTCCTCGTACATATTGTCGAGGTAGGTCCGGGCTTCTTCGAAGTCAGATAGAATCGAAAATTTGTCCTCACTTTTGGCATCACTGAGAGATTGGGAAAGCTTGCTGGCGCGCTCGCTCAGGTATTTGACACCTTGCTCAGCATACTTTTGTTGTTTTTCTATCTGTTTGTTCAGATATGCTTTATCGAAACTGTCGTTTTTCACGCCATTGGCAATGAGGCTACGTAGTTGTTCATTTTTCTGGAACATCTGAAGTTGAAGTGCGAGTTTGTCTTCGCCGCTTGTTTTGCTTTGTAGGGCAACCAAATCAGTCAGTTCTTTGTTCAGGGTTTCGACTTGCTCTTTCCATTGCACCTCCGTGGCATTCACGGCAGGTGCCGTTTCACTTTCAGCGAGTGTAGGAGCAGAGAATAAAGACAGGATGAATAAAAGGGGCACAAAAAAGGTTGAATGCCGACGCGGGATCATGAATGCCTCTCCAGCAAGTTAAGGTGATCTAGGTGTGTAGTATGACACTTCCGATACTGACAAGCATTGATTGTCTCTCTCACCTTTGAGCTTGTATACAAATAAATAGAACACCCTTGTTCAGTGGGTACACGCTGGAGGATGCCACCAAAATAGAAAAGGCACCTCGCGGTGCCTTGCAGAATTAATGAGACAGTTTTTCTATCTGGCGCTGCTTCCAAATAGACGCACCGATACCCAGTGCCAACGAGGTGACAATCACACCCAGAGAGACTGGCGTTGAAATTGCAAACGGTGTGTCAATCAGCAGCATTTTCACACCGATAAAGCACAACATGAAGGCCAGCGTGTGGTGCAGATAAGCAAACTTGCTCAGCATACCTCCCAACACAAAGTACAGGGAGCGTAGACCCAGCAATGCAAAGACGTTTGCCGCCAGCACCAGGTATGGTTCTTGGGTCACGGCGAAAATCGCAGGGATTGAATCCAGTGCGAACATGACGTCTGTCATCGCAATCACCATCACCACCACCAGCATTGGGGTGGCAAGGAGACCGGCTGCATCACGGATGAACAGCTTGTTACCATGGTAATCTGGGCTGACACGCAAGAAGCGTTTAACCAATCTTACTGCAACACTGTCAGAGAAAGATTCATCTTCTTCTTCGCCATGCTGACGCCACATTTGTATTCCAGTCCAGATTAGGAAGAAACCGAACAGGTACAGAATGACGTGGAACTGGGCAATCAATGGCGCACCCAGCGAAATCATAATGGCGCGTAGCACCAGTGCACCGACGATACCCAGCATCAGTACGCGGGGTACATGACTTTCCGGCACTTTGAACTGGGCAAAGATCAAGGCAAACACAAACAAGTTATCAACGCTCAACGATTTTTCGAGCAAGTAACCGGTCACAAAAGAGGTTGCCGCTTCAACGCTGTTTAGAGCACTGGTTGGTGACATCTGGGACCAGAACAAATAGATGGCACCAGCAAATATAAATGCCAGGGCAAACCAGAACACACTCCATATTGCCGCACTGCGGAAACTGATTTTTCCACGGGTCAGCAATAAGTCTATCCCTAACATCAGGAGTGTAAGAACAAGCAGGCCGTCGTAACCTGAAAAGAGATCACTTAGAAACATGATACCTCCAGCATGCGGAGGTCACAGGAGTGAGAGAGCACCTGACCAGCCGCACTGCTATCAACGAAAGTTAATGCCAATGTGTGCGTTGGTCTTGTCAAAACATCTGGAATCGATGTTCTCGCGTGCCGGAAGCAATAAATTGCTACGGGATGACGACAGCGCGACAAAGTGACTACTCCCCAAAACGGCGCCATAATAGTCATTTCACGTAAAGATACAACCCAAAAACGTTAAAAATTTCTATTGGTGACGTATCGGGTGTCATTTAACCGTTACAGGCTACCATAACTGCGTATAGATAAAGAAAAAGACAGTCTCATTTCATTGGAGAGTGAATTCAGAACGAGGATATCTCGCATCTGTCATTTGATAAAGGTTGTACTTTCTTCCCAGCATCTGTCCGCCATCACGTGAAAGCGGTGTCCAGTTAATAAAGGCTCGGCTCGCACTGGGTTTCACCGTAAAAATGTCAAACGGAATGGACAGGTAAAAGCCTTTGTTAAAACTCCCCTCGCCAAACTGTTTTGCAGAAAGATTGGTTTTCGCAATATAGGCACCAGCAATCACACCGCTGTCAAATTGCTTGGAAATATCCAGTGTTACGCCTTTGTCTTCAGCCAAGTACTGACCCACACTTGCCTTGATCAGTAAGTCATCAAAACCTGTCCATTCAGGGCGGTAATAGGTTGTAAAATGGCCGGTTGGCGTGCCAGTTTGTACACGATAGCGGCGATTTGTCACTGGGTCATCATGTACTTCTTTAGTGAAAATACCAAACTCAGAATCCGGATCGCGCTGAGCAACATAATTGATGTCCAGACCAAACGCCCAATTGCTGTTAAGGGGACGATACAATACTTCCCCCCCTGCACCAGCAAACATGGTTTCCAGATAGCCACCGTAAGCCTGAACATAGAAGTTATCCCCCAGCTTATCAAAAGCGGTCAGCTGGAGGTTGCTGATGCGTACAGGATTATCCGAAATATACTGGCGAACCAGCGTACGGACCCGTTTTAAATCCGTGCCATCGGGAGGCACGTCATAGTTAAACTTGTCATAGCTATCGGCGACATTCACGTAAACACTGCCTCCGATTTCAAGGTTATTGGTGAGCCAGTAACGTGCACCGGCGGCAAGACCGACATTAAACATATAAAAGCCTTCAGAGCCACCCAGAGATTGCTGCAGGGAAGGGTTTACGCTTACCGACCAGCGTTTACTGTTATCTACTTGCAGTAAACCACGGGCAGATGCAGGGTTTACACGCGTGAGCGCATCTCCCACGCTTGCTCCCAGGTATTCTTGATTGGCAACCGCACGATAATGTGCTGCATCAATATCGTGTTGAACCACAGCTTGATGTGCTTGTACCTCCTGTAAATGGTAGGTAGCAGCCCTTGTTCCCGTATTAGCTAATATCATGGCGGCTTTTTCATGGGCGATGGTGCGGTTTCGATATTTTGCTTGGTTACCGACGACAGTGACAGACGTATCATCCGTGTAAATTTGGGTGTTTTTGTAGCCGGCGATAGTGTCGAGATCGTCAGCAACACGTTTCCAATCTATGTCCTCTGTGGGTATTTGCGCGGCATTGGCATAACGCGGCGTTGGCGTATCTTCCCAACGTTGAACTAAGGTGTTGAAGTTGGTTTTAAGCGTAAAACCCAGTGTCCACGTATTCCCCCGTTCGAAGCTTGCCCTTAGATCTCCCCAATTGCCGAAATGGTAAACGGCACCGATATTGAACGGAGAGTCTTGCTGTATTTGTCTGTCAGATCGAACAACGATAACATCGCTTTGATAATCATTACCTTCGTATTCAAGTTTCAGGGTTAAAGGTTGCCAGGGCGTCTGGTATTCGATGCCGCCAAAGAGAGAGAGGCATCCTGTGAACCATCGACCATAGTCGATACTGCCACCTGTTTCTTGGTAAGACGTATCCCTGCCGCAATCCCTGCTATTTTCCTTGTTGCCATATACGTTGCCCCGGTTACCGATATATCCCCAGCCGACGCCGAGTGTGAAATCAAGGGGCCCCATGTGTTTACTGGCCGCAATATACTCACCATCAAACAGCCCAGTTCCCCCAAGATCACGGATACCGATAGATGTTTCAGGTAACCAATAACTTTCTTCCCATAAGCGTACTTTTACATCGATACCTTTATCCGTGTACTCGGTGTCACCACTGAAATTGGGATCATTACTGTAAAGTAAATCGGGAACCTGGGTATAGCGTATTGTTGTTTCCAGCCAGGGCATGAGTTGCAAAGAAGTATGGTAGTGGCGGTAGTCATCATTGACGGTCACGCCGAGAGAAAACTCACCTTCGGGTGCCATTCTGCTAGTGGGCATTTGCATCAGTCCCACGCCGCCAAAGTCACTCTGGGTAGGGACAAATGTTGCGGAATCAAGCGGTGTTGCCAAGGCTGGCAATGCATAAATGACGGCAAGTGATAACGACGACCATGTCACAATGATAAAACGCATACTACATAACCCGATGTTGGAGAAGACGAGGAATTTCTTGGTTAAGAACATCGAGATCTGTCGGTAAATGCTGGAAAGGCACAAAGATGATCGCGCCCGGCGCTAACCCCGCAGGTTGATGATTCCAATAAGAGACGTGATGTGTTTCCAGCTCACCGTTAGGCTGGATGACGCTGACGTTGCTGATACCAAAGGTATTCAGTGTGGTTGTGTTGTTTAGATAATCACTCGCAAAAAAGGGGGCAGAAAAAGGTATTTTCTGCGTCTTCGCGACGGCTCCTGTCATCCAAATGTGGGTTGGGCGAGACGGCAGTTGAAAATAAAACCGGCCTTTCATTAACGGATTCTGTTGGGTTCCAGCAAGATAGACATCTTCATCAAGTGTCACAGTAAGGCGGGGCTTGAATGTTGACGCGGCAATGAAATCACGCAGTGATAACACGGCATCACGCTTTTTACTGTCGCTGTACCAGAGATCGGCGAGCTTATTGAGCTTGTTGATAACAGAAGAGGATGATGCATTGAGACTGGTATCTTCGTCATCAGAGAAAAGCCCAGCCCCGGTCCAATAAATGCTATCGGTTGAATGGGCTTTTGTTTCACTAATATGCGCTCTAATAACCGAGGCGCCCTCGGAGACCAACTGCGAGATCCGTGGTGCGTTATTAAAAGAGAGTGAAAAGTGTTTGTCGGCGTCGACAGATGACGTCACTGTGACAGCCGTCTCTTCAGTGGCAATTGCAGCGTGTGGAGTTAGCACAAAGCAGAACAGTACAATGCTACGTCTACAGAAGAAAGGAAATGATAAACGTGATATGCACAACTTTTTTATCATTGTGGCGTTGTTCCTGAATAGGGTTTCAATATTGTCAGTGCAATGCTGGGCATGCCCGGCGCTGGCGTCTGAACGCTGGCGATGACATTTCCTGTTTCTGGGTGTAGCCAAAACGCATTGGTAAACGACATGTCGAGTTCTGGCATATAGACATACTCTAAGAAGTGCAATGCATGGACAGATTTCCCATTGACGATGAGCGTACGCATGCCCTGGCGCTCAAATCGCGATTCAACAATAAACCCGCTGTGATTGCCGGGTTGCCAGTCTATCGCCCGTGTCCATGTTGTGTTGGTTTCATCGTTTAATAACCCAAGTGCCAGCGGATCTGCCTGATACGAATAACTCGCAAGCAAGTTACTCCCATTCAAGTTAACGGTTTTTATGATCCGCCCGTGCTCTGTCACAATCATCTCGTTGGTTGCTGAAAGCCATTTTAACGTTACGTTACGGGGATCTGGTGCACTGTTTGAGGTGCTGGGTATTGCATATCCCAACACTAAAAATGCTTGGCTACCTTGCGCTGTTTTCGCGTAAAGACTGGCATAGGGAAGGTTATCGACTTTATCGGCGGGTAACACAATGTCTTCATTACCCCAAAAAGCGAGAGAAATGGTATCCCGCACAGCTTCAAATTTCTGACTGCACCCAGTGAGGGATAAGACGATGCAGAGAAATGACGTAACGCTTAGAATTTTAATTAAGTTTTTCATCGTGTTACAACATCACCCATCACTTAAGACATCCTTGCTACGTTTTGGGACTAAAAGCGAACTCTCCGCCGGGGCACGAAAAAACTTGTATTGTCGCTGTCGTTTACACGCAGAGCTTCAAAATAAAGAAAAAACCGAACAGCGTTTGCTGTTCGGTTTTGTAAATTAATTCTGAGTGGTAACAGACGTTGTCGTTCCGGTGTCGCTATCATTCGCATCAACCGCAATAACCACGGCACTAAGAGCCGCAAGGCCTACTGCTGCGGTACTTGCTGCGACACCACCGACTGCTGCGGCAGATGCTGTCGCTCCTCCTGCAGACCCCCCCGCTGCTGCAGCCGGCGCTGTTTCCGCTGCTATAACGGGGGCTGTTATCAACAGTGTTGCCAAGGCCACAATTGCTGTTTTTTTCATGAAAAGCTCCGTATTCATAAAGAGATAGAGATGAAAGAGTAGGGTGCCTACCTGACATTAACATGCCATACATGATTTATAATAAAGTAAACGAAGTAAGCATAAAAATAGAAAGCATGGAAAAACACAAAAAGTATTGAATTTAATACTGTTGTTCACAAGCGATAAATCGATAGAATTGTCATAAATTGATTTTTAACAATTAAATCAAGCAAGTTTCGAGGTTTGCATTTAACATGTTTTTATTGTTGTGATATTGATTCTATTTTTTTGATTTATTGTCTGTCGATTTTATTTTTATGGTCGTGTCTTGAATGTGGTTCACCTTAACTATGAGTGGTTACAAGTATAAAAAATGACGCTGAATCACTTTCTTGATTTTTGGCTGATAACTCACATAGCGTACACTTTAATTTTTTAACTTCATGATATTTAAGGGTTTTATTTGTTTTGTTTATGTGGTGGTAACTTGATAAAGAAACAGGTGAGGCAAAGTTTGTATTAATGTTTTTCTGTTTTTTACGTGTGGTTTTTGAAATTCAATATGTTGTGAAATTTCTGGTTTTGGCAGGCTTTTTTCTTTTTGTGTGTATAATTTTATGTTTTCAAATGCCTGTTTGATGAGGTGTCTTTGGGTTGTGTTTTGGGATTCTGATTAACATGGTTGAAGGTGGTGCTTACTATATTGTTCATGTATTTCATTTTTGATTCATATCAGGTTTTGTCTCAGTAATTATATATGTTCTTTAAGAAAGTTAGTGTTAACTTGGAATGGTGTATATATAAAAGTGTTAAGGTTTCAGGTAAAAAACTGAGCGGAAATCCAATTGGACGCGAATAAATGCGAATAGTAGGGGCGATACCTAAGGGCGGTAGCGTGTTCAATGAAATGACAGATACCTAAACATCTTCAGGTTGACTGGGCTTGGGTATGATCCTGACGACGATGATGACCAATAATGACAACATATCAAAGAGCTAGGCAGGCAGGCACGATAATGTTAACCCTATCTATGGTGGCATGTGCTCAAACGCCTCCGGAGGTTTCATCTACGCTCCCTTTATTATCTTTATCTGCATCACCAGACTCTTTGCCGAACCCGCGGCTCTCACGTGCGAATGCTGCTTTGATTGAAGATCAACAAAACGCCATTGTTTTTTTGGGGAACGGTCAAAAAGTGGAAGCAGGCGTTTCCTACTTTTCAGCGCTGGGTTACTCATGTGTGAAGCTCTCTGCTATGGGGCAAAACGAGCGTCCTTTGTACACCGCCTGCAAGATAGAAGGAAACTGGGTATTGCTACCCGTGGTATCTACAACATCGGGAACAACCAGATAAACGGCCTAAATGAAAGAGATAATGGGTGATGACAACGACGTACAGAGGGCGCAACAACAATGAAAACAACGCGTATTCGTATCAACCTGCTGTTTATTATTACGTCGTTTTCGTGCAGCGCTATAGCAAATTCAACCGCCGAGGATAGGCAACATCAAGCCGCACTTTCTCTTCAATCGGCGGAAACCACACAAAACGCCGTGCCAACGGCGCAGTTTCAAAACCAAAGCCGAGCTGGCTTAATGCTGCCGGGTGAAACCCCAGTTAAGCTTCTGTTGCCCACGTCAGGAGAAGAATTGCCCCCGCCTTATGGTGCAAATTTGTTTGCAGGAGGGTATGAGACGGAACGTTTTGATGGTTTAAATGATGATTATCTGATTGCTGCGGGTGACAAACTCTCTATCTGGTTGTGGGGGGTGGTTAACCTGTCAGAAGTCGTTACTGTCGATAATCAAGGCAATATCTTTCTGCCAGATATTGGCCCGATAAAAGTGATAGGTACACCTGCGAGCAGCATCAATGATGTTGTGACAGAAAAAATACGCACGATTTATAAAAAAAATGTGAGTATTTATGTCAACTTGCTGACAGCGACACCGGTGAGTGTGTTTGTCTCTGGGGCGGTGATTCGTCCTGGACAATATGCCGGCATCGCTTCAGACAGCCTGCTTTATTTTCTAAAACGGGCAGGGGGCATTGATTCAGAGCGAGGGAGCTATCGCAGTATTCGGATCATTCGAAACGGAAGGACAATTTCGCGAACCGATCTGTATGATTTTATGCGTGAAGGCAAGTTGGTCAGAGCTAACTTCAAAGATGGCGATGTGATTTTTGTCGACCCACAACGGCCTACCGTGTCGGTATCCGGCATTGTGAAAAATCCATTTAGGTTTGAACTTGAGAAGCCACAGGTAACCGGATCAACACTGATTTCTCTGTCAAAACCGTATCCAAAAGTGAGCCATGTTGGTGTGATGGGAACGAGAAAAGGTGGGCCATTCTCGATATACCTCACCAAAAGGGCCTTTTCGACATTTGTGGTTCAGGATGGAGATACGTTGATCTTTAATGACGATCTCAGAGCGCAAATCCTTGATATTCAAGTGGCAGGCAGTTATCTGGGGCCCTCTTATTACGCCGTCAATAAAAGTACCCGCTTGCACGCGTTATTAGCTGAAATAGAAGTAGAGAAGGATCTTGCTAACTACCAATCTGTTTATATTCTCCGGAAGAGTGTGGCGTTACGCCAAAAGGAGATGATTGAACAATCGTTGCAACGTCTTGAGAGAAGTGTGTTTACAGCGCCTGCATCTTCCGACGGTGAAGCCGCGATTCGGGCCCGCGAAGCAGAAATGATTCTGACCTTTACCGAGCGGGCAAGAAAAATCGAACCACTGGGTAAAGTGGTCGTGTCGGAGAATGGAAAAGTCGCCAATATTTTATTGGAACAAGGCGATACCATCATGATCCCACCGAAAAGTGATCTTATTCAGGTCGGTGGTGAAGTCATCATGCCACAGGCACTGGTGTACAACCCCGACGCAAAAATAGCTGATTATGTGGCGTGGTCTGGTGGCTATACAGAGCGAGCAAACTACAAACGGCCATTGATCGTGCGGGCAAACGGCATGATCGAATTTGGTCGTAATGCAGAATTACAACCTGGTGATCAGGTGCTTATTTTGCCAAGGGTGGATGAGAAAACCATGCAGGCAGTGAAAGACATTACGCAGATCATCTATCAAATTGCTGTCGCGGCAAACGTGGCATTGAAATAACTCTCCATCATTTGTCGGGACCACAATGGCAACCGTTTTAAAAAGAAACACCTTTGAGGTCTGGCGAGACGTTATATTTGCGCTTTTCATTCGAGAAATACGCATTGGATTCAACGACAAGTTTGGCCTCAGTTGGGCAATCATAAATCCTGTTTCGTTTATATTTGCGCTTTCATTTCTGCGTAGCCAAATGAGTGGTGGTGATGTTCATACCATTCCGACGTTTGTATTTATGTTTTATGGGATGTTATTTATCCAACTGTTTCTCTCTTTGATGGAGAAGACAGCTGCCAGCTTAAAAAAAAGCAAAGCACTGTTTGCTTTTCGGCAAGTTCAGCCGATCAGTGCTTATTTAGCTGCTGCATTATTCGAAGTCATCGTGAAAGTGGTGGTGTTGGTGGTGGTGTTTTTATTGATGTATCTCATGCAGATAGAGATCAATATCGATCATCCACTTGAATTGATAGTCATTTTTTTTCTGTTATCCGTGGTTGCGTTTAGTGTTGGATTGCTATTTTCCATATGTGAGGAATTCATCAAGGAAATAACGCGTATTCGTATGATGCTAACACGCCCCTTATTTTTTATTTCTGGCGTTTTCTTTTCGTTGCAAGATTTCTCAAAAGAAGTCTGGCCTTATTTGAGTTGGAACCCAATACTACAGGCTATTGAGCTGGCAAGAGGAGCGGCTTATTCTTCTTATGCGTATGGAGGTGTGAGTATGCAATATCTCTTTTCTGTCACGATAACCCTGTTATTTATTGCAATGGCGGTTTACACCATTTGCTGGAAAAAAGTTATCAGTCGATGATAAGGCTTGAAAATCTCACCAAGTTTTACCCTTCAGAGCTCGGGGATCAATATATTTTCAACGGTATCAATTTTGATATACCCACGCACAGTAATGTTGCCATTCTCGGAAAGAATGGTGCGGGTAAATCAACACTCTTTCGATTATTAGCAAAAAGTGAATATCCCAACAAAGGAAGGATTTGCACGGAATGTAATATTTCTTGGCCGGTAGCACTTGCCACTGGTGTTCACCCAGAAATGACTGGGCGGGAAAATACCCGATTTATAGGAAGGATTAATGGCGTGCTCGATCTGGATGATTATGAACGAAAAGTGGCCGAATTTTCTGAACTTGATATTAAGTTTGACCTCCCTGTTAAAACCTATTCGAGTGGTATGCGCCCAAGGTTGGCATTTGCCTGCTCAATTGCCATTCATTTCGATGTGTATTTGATTGATGAAGTAACCTCCGTCGGGGATGCTGGCTTTCGGAAAAAAGCGAGACAAGCACTGTTAGAACGAAGCCAAAAAGCCAGTGTGATTATGGTGAGCCATAATATGGGGGAGTTACGAGAGTTTTGTGACAGCGCTGTGGTTATCCGTGATGGCTCGCTTGAATACTATCCGTTGTTAGAGGACGGAATCAAAGCATATCAGGCATTATAAAATGAGCGATAGCCCAACAAAGTTAGATAAAGAACAAATAGAAAGACGGTTTGCTCAGCTTTCAAAACAAGTGAGTCAGGAAGAATGGAAAAGTATCTCGTATTTAACCAAAAAAGCGGAATCTCTCAAAGAAAGTGATCCCGAATTATCCAAAAGAATTTGGCAACGCATCAATAAATTGCAGGGTGAACAGGCAAACCAACAACCGTTACGGATAATTGAAAGTCATCATCCGGCACTGGATAAGGGGTATGCGAATACAGAGAGTATTACGCAAATATCAAAACTCACAGAGATAAAAAATAAAGCGAAGGAAAAAGGGAAAAAACAACTAAGAACAAGCTTATTTTGGTTTGTGTTACTTCCTTCTTTTATTTTTGCCTTTTATCAGACAGTGATTGCATCAGAACGTTATGAAAGTCGCGCTCAATTGATTGTTCAACAACCTGACGGATTTGCAACAATGGATGCCTCAATGGCGCTGTTATCCGGCTTTGGTATGTCAGTGTCAGGCGGTTCAGATGCTGAGTTGGTAAAAGCCTATATTTATTCCAAAGATATGCTGGACTATTTAGTCACAGAACTCGATGTAGCATCTCATTTTACAAATGATGATATAGACATGATTTCCCGTTTAGAGAGCGATTACTCTCAGGAAGATCTGTATGAGTTGTATCGAAAAAGGGTTGCTGCCGAGATTGATGAAAAATCTTCCGTAATTTCAGTTGTTGCACAGGCTTTTTCCCCTGAGTATGCACAGCGCCTCACCCAGACTATTACACAAAGGGCAGAGTGGTACATCAATAAAATTGGTCATGATCTGGCGGAGTCACAGCTCAAGTTTATTCGGGGTGAACATATCCGTGTCGAAGAAAAATTGTTAGCGGCAAAACAACAATTGTTGATATTTCAGGACCAGCATAAGCTGCTTGATCCTGAAGCGGAAGGGCTCGCCATCCAACAAATCGCTTACACGCTGGAAGCACAGTTAGCAGAGAAACAATCGGCCCTGAATGCACTGGTATCCGTAATGAGTGATCAGGCACCTTCTGTCGTTGCGTTAAAAAATGAAATTGAAGCGATAGAAACACAGCTTGCAAAAGAGCGTTCAAGGTTGTCGAATCGCGGTGGAAATACGCTTCCAAGTATTGCTAGCACTGACAGTACCACCGCCGATGACCTTTCAGTTGGCGAAATCCTTGCTAAATATGCCGAATTGAAAATAGGGCTAGAGTTAGCGCTTCAAGCGTTCACCTCTTCTCAAATATCGTTAGAAAAAGCACGTATAGAAGTATACAGAAAATTGAAATACCTGGTTGTTGTTGAATCTCCCACGCTGCCGGAAGACAACGCGTTTCCTAATGTCATTTACAACATCACCTTGTTTTCGCTTTTGCTCTTAATGCTATTTGGCATCGGGCGATTGGTGGTGGCGACCATTCATGAGCTGAAATAACGAAGAGATTGCCTATGTTCACTTTTCAAAACAGCGAAAAAAGAAGCAGAAAAGGTATTGTGCTGGCTGGCGGTTCGGGAACACGCCTCTACCCGTTGACTCAGGTCGTGAGTAAACAACTGATGCCGGTTTATGACAAACCGATGATTTATTATCCCATCGCCACACTGATGGCCGCAGATATCCGCGAGATTTTGATTATTGCAACGCCTGAAGACATGCCACGTTTTGAACGGTTATTGGGTGATGGCGCCAGTTGGGGGGTGAATTTTTCCTACGTTGAACAACCGTCACCAGACGGCCTGGCACAAGCATTTACACTCGGTGAAGACTTTATTGGTGATGACAATGTTGCGTTGGTATTGGGCGATAACCTGTTTTATGGGCACGAGCTACCGGCGTTACTGAGAAGAACGACTCACCAACAAAGCGGCGCCACCGTTTTTGGTTACCATGTTGCTAATCCCCGCTCGTATGGCGTGGTGGAATTTGATGACAATTACCGTGCTATTTCCATTGAAGAGAAGCCCGAACATCCAAAATCTCACTATGCCATCCCTGGTTTGTACTTTTTTGATAACGACGTAGTCGAGATTGCGAAAAAGGTGAAACCTTCAGCCCGTGGAGAGTTGGAAATCACGGATGTGATCAATGCATTTCTTGAAGCAAAAACACTGGTTGTGGAAATTATGGGCCGTGGCACGGCGTGGTTAGATACCGGTACACACGATAATTTGATGCAAGCGGCGAAATTTATTGAAACCATCGAAATGCGTCAGGGATTAAAGGTGTGTTGCCCGGAAGAAATCGCCTTCCGAATGGGGTTTATTGATGAGGCGGGACTTCGTGATGTGGCGCAGCCACTGCAAAAATCTGGATATGGCCAGTATCTGCTTAATCTATTAGAACATCGCATTTTCTCCAATCCATGAGGCGACCATGAAGTTTATTGAAACCAACATCCCTGATGTAAAACTCATTGAACCTACTGTGTTTGGCGATGAACGGGGCTTTTTTATGGAAACGTATAGAACCGCCTTATTTAATGACCATTGTGGGGAGCGTGTGTTCGTTCAGGAAAACCACAGCAAATCAAAAAAGGGGATTTTGCGTGGCCTGCATTACCAAACAGAAAACACCCAAGGGAAATTAGTGCGTGTGGTGAGTGGAGAAGTGTTTGATGTGGCAATCGATATGCGTAAACGTTCACCCTATTTTGGTCAATGGGTAGGTGCGTATCTGTCGGCAGAAAACAAACGTCAACTGTGGGTGCCTGAAGGGTTTGCACACGGCTTTTATGTGACCAGCGAAGAGGCTGAATTCGTTTACAAGTGCACAGACTATTACAACCCGGATGTTGAGGTTTCCATCAAATGGAATGATGCCGCATTGGGTATTGATTGGCCCATAGCAGATGCAGGACCGCCCTCACTTTCAGCAAAAGATGAAGCAGGATTCTCTTTTTTTGATGCACCGGCATTTACCTAATAATGGGGCATAACATGGGCAGCGTTCTGATCACAGGAAGTGGCGGGCAATTGGCGTGGGAGCTAAAAGCCACATTGCCGGAGAATAGATCCGCCACTTTTCTGAGCAGAAAACAACTGGATATTCGCGACACAAAAGCAGTATTCAACCTTGTAAAAGCGGAACAACCGGACGTTATCATTAATGCTGCTGCGTATACCGCGGTCGATAAAGCGGAAACGGAGCCAGAAACCGCGTATGCCGTTAACGACAAGGGCTGTGAAAATCTCGCACTTGCCTGCAAAGAACACAATGTAATTTTAATCCACGTTTCGACCGATTTTGTGTTCGACGGAACAAATTCAACACCGTACCAAACAGACGATCACCCCAATCCCATCAACGTTTATGGTGCATCAAAGCTTGCGGGAGAGAAAAAAGTGGCTGAGATCTTAGGAGCACAAGCCACCATTATCCGCACTGCCTGGGTTTATTCAGTTCATGGCAGTAATTTCGTCAAAACCATGCTCCGGTTAATGGCAGAAAAAGAGCAATTGAACATTGTTTATGATCAAATCGGCACACCTACTTGGGCAAAGGGCTTGGCAACGATGATGTGGTCACTGGTCGAAAAGCGCCTTTCAGAGGGGAAACTTTCAGCGGGGAGAAAGGCTGAATCTCCACGCGAAATAATGATGTTGCGGCCGGAATATTCTGGCACAAAGGTTATTCACTGGACCGACGCGGGCGTGGCCTCTTGGTATGATTTTGCCCTTGCTATTCAAGAACTCGGAATAGAAAAAGGGCTGCTTAAGGCAGTAATTCCAGTTCGCCCGATATCATCGGGCAGTTACCCAACACCCGCTGCACGTCCCTATTTTAGTGTGATTGACAAAGTTGCCGCAGAAAAAGCCAGTGAAATAGAAACAATCCACTGGCGAAAACAACTCTCTGCCATGATGGAGGAACTGACTCATAACGAGGAAGAACGCCGAACAATAACGGGAACAAAATAAACCCTGATAATTGCAAAGAAAGAATACAAGTTAATAAACGTTAAGCTTGAAAAGAATATGGATATTAACATCTGTTTTGTCTTTCATCTTAAAAACACATCTTAACTTTCTGATTTGATATTTTAATTTATGAAAATACAAAACCTTTTAGTCACCGGTGGTGCAGGCTTTATCGGTGCAAACTTTGTACATTACTGGTTAAAACATCATGTAAATGACAAAGTCGTTGTACTGGATGCGTTGACCTATGCAGGTAATAAAGCCAATCTGGACATTGTTGCAAACAATGAAAATATGGTATTCGTTCACGGAAATATCTGCGACACCAATCTGGTAGAGACCCTGTTAAAAGAGTACAAGTTAGATACCATTGTGCATTTTGCCGGTGAGTCTCACGTAGACCGCTCTATTTCCGCACCGGATGCGTTTATCGAAACCAATATCATTGGCACTTACAGTTTATTGAAGGCAGCCAAAAAAGTGTGGATTGATGAGCCAACAGCACGTGGAGAAGCGGTTATTCCTCATCGTTTTCACCACGTTTCAACAGATGAAGTGTATGGCACATTGAAACCCAATGATCCGGCCTTCACGGAAACGACGCCTTACGCGCCCAACTCCCCCTATTCGGCGAGCAAAGCCGCCGCCGATCATTTGGTGCGTGCTTATCATCACACCTATGGTATGGATGTAACAACATCAAACTGCTCAAACAACTATGGGCCGTACCACTTCCCGGAAAAATTAATCCCGCTGATCATCACGAATATTTTGTATAACAAGCCGCTGCCTATATACGGCGATGGTCAGCAAATTCGCGATTGGTTGTATGTCGAAGATCATGCACGAGGGATTGAATTGGTACTTAAAAAAGGCCATGTCGGTGAAAATTACAATATCGGCGGCAATATAGAATGGACCAACATCGACATCGTCCACGTAATTTGTCAGTTGATGAACGAATACTTCACTGGTGCACATTCTTTCCTTGAATCTAGCTCTTTAAACCTTTCAGCCAGTGACCTTCAGATGAAATATCCGCATGCTATCACAGCTTCTAAAGGACAATGTGAAACGCTTATTACTTTTGTCGAAGATCGTGCAGGCCATGATCGCCGCTATGCAATTGACGCGACTAAAACAAATAATGAACTGGGTTATAAGCCGATAGAGTCGTTTGAGACGGGAATTAGGAAGACTGTGGAGTGGTATTTGGGTAATAAAAAGTGGTGGAAATATCTGCCTAGATAGGAGTTAGGTACTGAGGGATTCTCTCATAACTCACCGAAGACGAAGCCATTTTTGAAAATCCTCTCGCTAAAATACTGGCGGCAGACAATAGCTCTTGGCCAGTTAAGGGCAGAATTAGTAGAGAAAGTCGTGTAACATAGTTAGATATCAGAAGTAAGTCATGCCATCCTGAATTGGGTTCATATATTTTGTTTCTATTTGATTGTTTTTAGCGAAATCATTTAATCACATGACAAGGTGTGTTTCCATCTTAACTTTATGATTTTTTAATAAATTATCATAGGGTGATCTATCTTTATATGCATCGTGTGTCAATTAATTATTTTAGTAGTATCAGAGTGCTATAATGAAAAATATAATTCTATATTTGAAATTTATAAAAAACAAATACCACAACTCAGAAATAAATATGAGTTATATTAGGTTTAAGGAAGCATATGAAGTAATTAATGGGTCATTGTATTTCGATTTGGAATATTATGTTAAGAATCATACGGAAAAAGATCGGTGTAGTAGTTTATTACGATATATATTAATTGAAGAATCGAAAGGAAAAAAACCAAATCCATTATTTAACCCTATATGGTATAAAAAAAAATATAACATAGGAAGTAATGAATGCGCATTGTCACATTATTTAGTAAATAAAGAATCTGGAAATTTAAGTGCCAATCCACTTTTCTATGAAAGTTGGTATTTAAAACAGAATTCTGATGTTAGAAATTCAGGTATGGATCCATTTATTCACTATATTAAATATGGGGAGAATGAAAACCGTAAACCAAATCCATATTTTTGCCCAAAATTCTACAGGGAAAATTACAAAGATGTTGAAAAATCAGGCCTCATGATGCTTGAGCATTATATTGAACACGCTAAGTTTAATCATCAGCCAAATCCATTATTTAATAATTCTTGGTTTAAAATGCATAACATGCCTAAGCATGATATGACTCATCCACTTAATTATTATAATAACAAAAAAGGGATTGGTGTATCAGAGTGTAGCCCTTCTTTTAGTTTGAAAGATTTTGAAAATGTATACTCTGAATATTTTAATTGTTGTCTTAAAAGTAAAGAAACACTACTTAGTATTATTCTTAATATAGAAGATAAACCTGAATGGTTGAAAAATATAGAAAAGTTTGGATTTAGAAAACCAAAGTCTTTTGATGATTTAATTATTGATGGAAATCCAATGAAATTCAGAAATATTTCATTGGAAATAAAAGATGAAATATTTAGACATGTATTGAGTTTAAAAGAAAGAATTAGTGTCATTCTCCCTACTTATAATAGAGTCGATATAATATCAGAAGCGATTAATTCTTTTTTAAAACAGAGATATAAAAGCAAGGAATTGATTATAATTGATGACTGTAGTAGTGATTCAACATATGAATTTATTAATAAAAAATATAAAAAAGAAATATTGGAAGGAAATATTAAGGTACACAGATTAGAAAAACATAGAGGGCAATCAGCAGCAAGAAATATAGGGTTAGAGCATGCTAGTGGGGAAATAATTGCTTATTTGGACAGTGACAATTCATGGTTTGAAGATACTTTAACTTTATATGCATATACACTTAGTAAATATGAAGCATTGAGTGTATACACACCAATAGAGGTTAAAGAAAATGTAAGTTTAAAAGATAAAATAATTGGAAGAAAATATTGTCGAATTTTTCTATTAAAAAATAATTTTATAGATATAAATGGTTTTGCTCATAAGTCAAAATTGGTTAAAGAGTTTGGTGGGTTTAATGAAAAACTAACAAGGTTGGTAGATTGGGAGTTTATTATAAGGCTGACAAGAAAACATGAACCGGTATACTTGCCAATTATATCAACAAATTATAGAACAAAACATGATTCTTATAAGACCGTTACGAAGTCTCAGCCAATAAATATTAATTATGAAAAAATTCAAGCAATAAACTATATTGAAATGGCGAGGTATGGGATAATAAATATAGAAAAAATTATATTAATAATTCAAAAAGGATACTTAGAATCGCAAAGAAGTAAAAGGGATATTAATAATAATTTAGCTAGTAAGTTATGTGTGGTTCTAGATAGAGAATACTGTAAAGAATATAAACATTTAATGGAAATAAAAAGGAAATTAAATGTTGAGTGTGTGGTATTAATAAAGCAAAGTAAAAACTATTTGGATGTAGAAAGTGGTAAAATTATAACTACATTGTATGAGGTCGACTGTGAGTATTTCTATTATCCAACAAGTAAAGATAATATATTGACAAAGGATGCTATAATGAACTGTCTATTATCTATTTTCTATGAGAATTTAGATGTTGCAATTTGTTCAAATGGTTTTGATAAGCTACCAAAAGTTAATATTTTTCTACTAAGGGATTCATTATTTTTAACAAAGAAACATGCAATTTCTTTTATTAATGAATATAAATTTAATGGAGCAATATTTGGCAAGGTATTAAATATCATACATAACGGTTTTAAAATATCCAACACGATAATTATTCATGATTGTCTTAGAATGTATGTGAATTTTAATAATAATGATGGTACTTTTTGGACAGCAGGAACAATGTCAAATACCATTTTTCAATTAAATAGATATATCCCCAGATTCAGCGTTAATTATAGAAAGCCTAGGATTTTGTGTTTGGCAATGAAAGTAGCCGTTGGTGGTGTGGAAAGATTAACATTAGATACAATGAAAGCTTTGAAAAATAACTACTCTTTCATTTACTTAGCACTAGAACCTATTAATTCTAGTTCAGGTAGCTTGCATTCTGAAATATCTAGTAGTGTGGATTATATAATCGAAGGTGATGAAGTTTGCAGTAAAAAAAAGCATTTGGAAATGATGTCACATATCGTGGAAAATATTAAGCCGGAATTAGTATGGATAACTAATGGATCCGTCTGGCTTCATCAGAATATCCAAAATATAAAAAATATTTTTAATGGTCTGCCAATTATTGATCAAGAATGCTATGATCATAATTTTGGATGGATAGAAAAATTAAAAAAATCTGACTTTCAAGGTTTTGAACATTATATAGCAATAAATGATAAGATAGAGTATACATTTAAGAGAGAATGTGGATTTAGTCAAGGGAGTATCACTAAAATAAAACATGGATTATGTCTAAATAATGCCATGAAAACTCTAAAATATCAACTTTCAGATATATACAGAATAAAATCAAATTTAAATTTACCAAAAAATAAAAACATTTGGTGTTTTGTTGGTAGACTGACTGAGCAAAAGAACCCTCTTATGTTTTTAGAATTGGCTAAAAATAGAGAAAAATTTAAATATAAAGAACATTTTGTTTTAGTAGGAGATGGTGAGTTAAAGCATGAATGTATGAAATACATTTCAGATAACAATATGGAAAATGTTACAATGTTCGATAATATTATGCCTATTAGCAAATTATATTCTGTTTCAGATGGTTTAATCATCACCTCACATTATGAAGGTTTACCTTTAGCTTTAATTGAGGCTGCATTTGTCGGGTTACCAATTTTATCGCCCTTTGTTGGTGAAATACCAAATTTAATAAATAAATATAAAATTGGATATATATATAAAAATAATGATATTGAAGATCTGGGGAAAAAATTTTTGAAATATATTCTCCACAACAAGGATCTTAAAAAACAAGCTGTATCATGTCGAAATGCTATTTATAATGAATATTCGATAGAGCATGTATCAAAAAAATACATGGAGTTATTTGATAAATATATAGAGAAAAGGTCGGATAATGATTTCAGTAATAATGCCAAGTTTCAATCATGATAAGTATATTAAATCAAGTGTTGAAAGCATATTAAATCAAAGTTATTTCGATTTGGAGTTGATAGTAATAGATGATGGTTCTAAAGATAGCAGTGTGAAATATTTAGAAACAATTAGAGATACAAGATTTAAATTGATTAAACAAGAAAATAAAGGAGCACATTTAGCAATTAATACAGGTTTGAATATGGCTAAAGGAGACTATATATCTATTATTAACTCGGATGATAGATATTGTATTGATAGATTGGAGAAAATTATCAGTTTTATGAATTCAAGAAAAATAGAGTTTTGTTGTAGTTGGATTGAATTGATTAATGAGCATGGGAAATTAATAAATGTAAAGAAATCTTGGGAAAACTTTAGACCAAAATGGTCGAATGGCTATATTGAAGTTGATAGCTATACGGAGACATATAATAAAAATCTTCTTACATCAAACTTTATATCAACGACGAGTAATATGGTTTTCACTCGTAATGTGTTATCTACTATTGGTTATTTTGAAAATTTAAAGTTTTGTCATGACTGGGACTTTGCTCTTAGAGTAGCTCTTGATTTTAAATGCTATTGCTTGGAATTGCCTTTGGTTAAATATAGATCTCACTCAACAAATACTATTAATTCGAGTTTTGATAGAATGATGTTTGAAATTTGTTGGATTAGATCTAAATACCAAGATGATTTTTTGAAAAAGTATCGATTAAAAAATAAAAATAATGATGAAGACTATTTTTTTATGGAAGAGATACTATCTATTGAACCGTACAATGAGGTTATTGAAAGTATATCAAAATATTGCTCTCATAAAGGGGGTAACCGAGAGGAAAGCTATAAGAATTTACTTGAAGATTATAGTAGTAGAGAATTATTTATTAATATGATCTCAAAGATTTCAAGTGAGGTATTGTGATTATAATTTTTGGTGCTACAGGATTTATTGGTCAACACTTGACAAATAAATGTATCGAGAGTAATTTTTCTGTTTTAGCTATAGGGAGAAATTTTAAATCTAGTCTATTTGAACATAATCTCATAACTAAAATGAAAGTTAGTGAGTTTATTTCTCTTAATGAGGAAGAACTTAATGTTATTTATAATGATTGCAAGGCTTTTTTCTATCTTGCTGGTAATTCAGTACCCAGTAGATATGCCAATTGCCCAGAGGAAGAGATTGAAATAAATATACCAATGTTGATGAGAATTTCAAAAAATTTTGCAAATTTAGCGAGGAAAAACTCTGTTTTTATTTATTCATCTTCAGCAGGAATGATTTATGCTAGTAGCAATGAAATAAAAAATGAAGACTCTATATTAGCTCCAATTTCTTCTTATGGATTTACAAAACAAGTGAGTGAGAATGTTCTGGAATTCAATAGTAGAGTCTATAATCTAAAGTATTGTATACTTAGGATATCAAATCCTATAGGAGTTTGGCAAAATAATCCTTATCAAGGAGTGGTGGCATCTCTAATTAGAGCAATGAAAAATGATAGTGAGTTTATTCTCTACGGAAATGGAGAGCAGAAGAGAGATTTCATTGATGCTGACGAATTATCTGAAGGTATGCTTGAAGTGGTTAATCATTATAATAATAATTGTAATTTTGAATCTACAATCTACAACATAGGAAGTGGTGTTAGTTATTCAATAAATGAAGTGATAAAAATTATAGAAAACACTTCAGGAAAAAAAATAAAAATAAATAAAGTTAATGCGAGAGATATAGATCTCATTGATGTTAATATAAATTGTGATAAAGTATATAAAGATACAAAATGGAAAGCTACCCGTGACCTGGCCGATATATTATCAGATTTAATTTCATTAGGCTAAATCCTGTAGATTTAGCCTAATGAAATGTTATAGAAATTAACTTGTGAAGTTTTTTAAGTTAAACTTTGATTTCAAATAATAAGGGACGTTGCTCCTAAATCATGCTGAACTATCAAAGTAGGGCACCCAACAAAATTGACCTGATAAGCCGACAGTGATCTTATGCTCCTCTTTTGAGGAGTTGCCATGAATATTGATCGCATCAAAGCACATTGATGTATTGTCCATGACGACCGACAAAGCAGCCCCTAGTAGTTATTTCCAAAGAAATGGCAATAGTTGCGTGATATTAGGAAGTGTTGCACTTCGAGGCTGAAGACAGAGGAATGAATAGTGAAAATTTGTGTTGTTGGAGCAGGGTATGTTGGTATTTCAAATGCATTATTATTAGCTCAGCATAATGAAGTTGTTATTATAGATATAGATGAAGAAAAAGTGAAAAAATTGAATGATAGGATGATTACCTTTGAAGATGTTGATGCTAAAGAATTTTTGTTATCAAGAGACCTTAATTTATCAGCTACAAAAGATTGGGGAAAAGAATTTAAGAATGCAGATGTTATAATTATAGCCACTCCTACTGATTATGACCCATTTTCTAATGGTTTCGATACGCAGAGTGTAGATTCGGTTATTCATAATGTCATTTCAGTAAATATGAATGCATTGATTGTAATAAAATCCACTGTTCCAGTTGGATATACAAATGATGCTAAAATACGATTTTCAACTAATAACATAGTTTTTTCCCCTGAATTCTTAAGAGAGGGTAAAGCATTATATGACAATTTATATCCATCTAGAATTATAGTTGGAGAAAAAAGTAAAAGAGCTGAAATTTTCTCCAAGTTACTTTTGAAAGGAGCAAGAAAAAATAATGTACCTATTTTATTAATAAATAACACCGAAGCAGAAGCTGTAAAGCTATTTTCAAATACATACTTAGCAATGAGAATAGCATATTTTAACGAGCTTGACTCATATGCAGAAACATTAAGTCTTTCTAGCAAAGACATTATAGAGGGTGTTAGCCTAGATCCAAGAATTGGGTTTAAATATAATAATCCTTCTTTTGGATATGGAGGCTATTGCTTACCTAAAGATACTAAGCAATTATTGGCTAATTATTCTAAAGTTCCTAATAATATAATAAAGGCTATAGTTGATGCTAATGTTACACGTAAGGATCATGTGGCCGATGTTATAATGAGTAAAAAACCCAAAATTGTCGGTATATATAGGCTTGTTATGAAATTGGAATCTGACAATTTTAGATCCTCAAGTGTACAAGGTGTTATGAAAAGAATAAAATCGAAGGGTATACATATAGTTGTATATGAGCCTACATTAAATAGTCTTTCTTTTTTTAATTCACCAGTTATAAGTGACCTAACCAGCTTCAAAAATTTATGTGATTTAATCGTTGCTAACAGGCTTTCGGATGACCTAGAAGATGTGATGGATAAAGTCTATACAAGAGATATATATAATGAAAATTAGATATTTTATATTTTCTTGAAAATTATGTTTAAATGGTATATATATGTTTTTTAGTGATTTTAAATTGACCTTTAATGAAGAGTGCTCTAGATTTTTACAAGACTTATATAAGTCTAAAAAAAATATACTAGAATATGGTGCTGGAGGGTCTACACTTCTTGCAGCTAAGCATAATTGTAACGTTGTTACCACTGAAACGGATCATAAATGGCTTATTGAGTTATTGGGAGCAGCAAAGGAACAAGATCTCCCAGGGAATATTATACCTATATGGGCTGATGTTGGTGCTACAAAAATATGGGGATATCCAATAGATGAAAGTAATATTAAAAAATGGCCAGAATATTCAAAAAAATCGTGGAAATTTTGTTCTGAAAACTCATACATACCTGATATTATAATGATAGACGGACGGTTTCGTGTTGCTACATTTATTTCATCATGCATAAATGTAACCAAGGAAACTATTTTGATTTTTGATGATTATACAGATAGAAAATATTATCATCATGTAGAGAATTTTTTTAAACCTATTGATATCGTGTCTAATCGAATGGCAATATTTAATATTTATCCTGGAAAGGTGGATGCTAAATATGTGATTAATAATATTGATTTTTATTTTGATCCTAGATGAATATAGTGTTGTTTGATGGTTTGTATAATTGAAATGATTGTGTTTTCATTTATGAGTATTATCCTTTGATAAATAACACTCTTTCAACGCCTATTAAATTTAAGAGTGTATTTGGCTGGCTCAAAAGCTTTTTCAAGAGATACTTCTTAATTTTCTCATCATATCGCCATGAAAACTTCTACCTTCCTTCACAATGCAGGAAACTTAATCAACTTCAACTAAATAATAATACAATTTTATTCTCAATCATCATCCCAACATTTAAACCCGATCTGACTACCTTTAAATCAATGTTCGATTCAGTCATGGGGCAAACCTATCAACACTGGCAACTGATCATCGTTGATGATGCTTCAAATTGCCAAGCGTTAAGTGATCTTCTGATAACGTTAAATGATAATCCCAAGATTAATATTGTTACTCAACGAAAAAATGGGCATATTTCAAAAGCATCAAATATTGGATTAGAGCTTGCCAACGGTGATTATCTATTACTACTTGATCAGGATGATATAATTCACCCTGATGCATTAAAATGCGTGGCTTATTATCTTGGGCAGAATCCAAACGCCCGTGTGCTCTACAGCGATGAAGATAAAATAGATGCGAAAGGTAATCACCACTCCCCTCACTTTAAACCGGCTTTTAACCCTGACTTGCTGTATTCACATAACTACATATCTCATTTAGGGGTGTATCAACGTGAATTGGTGGAAAAGGTCGGCGGTTTCCGTGAAGGCTATGAAGGCAGTCAGGACTATGATTTACTGCTTCGTTGTCTTGAACACTGTAAACCCGAAGAAGTAGTACATATTCCCTATGTGCTTTATCACTGGCGGGCTGTGCCGGGTTCGACGGCATTTGCAGAATCTGAAAAAGGGTATGCGCAGGATGCGGGTTTAAGGGCGTTGCAAGATCATCTTGGCCCTAAAGGTGTGTCAGTCGAACTTGGCAAATTGCCCAATACGTATCGTGCCCGCTGGCCCATTCCTGCAAAGGCGCCCTTGGTTTCAATCATCATACCCACCCGAAATAGCAGAGCGTTAGTGGAAAGGTGTGTGACCTCTCTTTATGAGAAAAATGATTATCCCCATTTTGAAGTTTTGCTGATGGATAACCAAAGTGATTGCAGTGAGTCAAAGGCGCTGTTTAAACAATTGGAACTGGCAGGCAAGGTGCGCCTGCTCATGTTTGATGCGCCGTTTAACTATTCTGCCATTAACAATATGGCGGCAAAACACGCGAAAGGTGACGTGTTGCTCTTGCTAAACAACGATGTGGAAGCCATCAACCCTGATTGGTTAAGGGAAATGGTCTCCCATGCTATCCGGCCAGATATTGGTTGTGTGGGGGCAAAGCTTTATTACCCTGATGGACGATTACAGCATGCAGGGGTCATTACTGGTCTTGGTGGTGTGGCTGGCCATTCACATAAATATTTCCCAGGCGATCATCCCGGATATTTTAAACGCCTACAGATTATTCAGAATTTTAGTGCAGTGACGGGAGCTTGTCTGGCTGTGCGTAAAAGCGTGTTTGAACAGGTGGGAGGACTAAACGAGAAAGATTTAGCCATTGCATTTAATGATGTGGATTTTTGCCTGAGAGTACGTGATTCTGGTTATCGCAACCTCTGGACACCTTATGCGACGCTGATACACCACGAAAGTGTTAGCCGGGGGGCTGAAAACAGCCCAGAAAAAATAGCCCGCTTTCAACGCGAAATCACCTACATGAAGCAAAAGTGGGGGGATTCTTTGCTCAATGATCCGAACTACAGCCAATGGCTGACCTTGGATCGCGAAGATTTTTCTTACCGTTAGGGACAGTATGAATAAAAATGTGGTCATTCATGTTGGGCCAGGAAAAACCGGCAGCTCTGCGTTGCAGGCCTGGCTTAACAGTCATAATAAGATCTTATTTCAACACGGTATTTTCTATCCGGAACACACCGTCGATACAAACGGTATCAGTTCAGGCAATATTGATAGCATTGCAAACCATGATCAGAACGGATCCCGCACGTTAAATGAAAAGAAATTAACGCGCTTACTGAATGAATTTGAACAGAGTGAAGCTCATACCCTTTTATTATCGTCAGAATACTTTTTTGCGATGCTGAGACCGCTCTTTGCGCAATTGCCAAAGGCACGTTACGTGGGATTTATTCGAGATCCGTTAGAGCACCATGAATCGGATTACAACCAAAGGGTGAAGCTCCACAGCCATTACTTACCATTCCATGCCTCCCTTGCTTCATTTCCTGCGATAGATGCTTTTGCACGGGTGATGGATGATTGCAAGGGCATCAACCTCCAATTGCGCCCTTATGGCAAGAGACTGTTTTATGGTGGTTCGATTGTCTCTGACCTGCTGTTCTTGATTGCGCCAGCGTTTGTGTTGCCTGAGAATGAAACCATAGACTGTGCTAGGGTAGTGAACCCAAGCTATGACTACGCTACCCGTGAGTTTAAACGCCTGCTTAACTATTTTCCGATCCAGCATTTGGAACTGGCGCTACACCGTCAGTTACAAAAACGCCCGGCATCAGATGTACATATTTCAGTGATTCCTGAAAAGGCGCAAACATCGGCTAACACCGCCCATGTAAAACACCTTGAAACGTTTATTAAACATCGACAAATGGAAAGTTTGACGCCTTTACTGGACGTGCTAAAAGACAGACCGATAAAGGCATACAAAAATCAGGATGCAAGCCCGCAGGAGTTGTTGTCTGTCGCTCATTGGCTTGAGGAAAATGACAGTGTACTGTTTGGGAAAATCTGCAAAATTGTGGATAGGCACCGTTATTTTTACCTCGACAACCCTGCATTTTGGGCGATCTTCTCTGTGCCGTTAAGGAATGGGAATAATAAATGGGGGAAAAATGAGGACGAAGAAGAAAGAGCTGCAATAAACTGTACACCGATTTGTAATAAAAGCCTTGCTACGTTTAAGCAGCGAACAAGGGTCGGAGCTGATGTTCATTCTCCCCACCTTTTAGCCAGCATGGGGGAGTTCGCATTACAAAATGGCGAGTATCAGTACGCGGAGCGATTACTGACCCAAGCATTGCAACTGAATCCAAGACAGTTAATTGCGTTGCAGCACATTAATGCAGCAAGGAGCGGATTAAAAAGAAATAACTACTGAGCTACGGTTTCACCCAATTATTTATAATAAAAAGGCGATTTAGGATGATATATGCGATTTGTTGTTTCAGTAGTATCTCATGAACATGAAGAAATGATTATCAACTTTGGCACACTTAGAATGTTGTCATCGTTGAATAATGTGATTGTAATTTGTCGTGATAATATTCCTTCTTCCTTACTTAAAAATCACTGTGACGATCTTGGTGTCCACTACATTGCTAATCATAAGGAAAGAGGGTTTGCAGAGAATAATAATCTGAATTTTCTCTATTACATGGAGAAGATTAAAAGGAAAAAGAATGATATTTTCTTGTTGGTCAATCCGGATATTATTTTATCAAGGCAGGCATTTAAGATTTTCTCCAATAAAAGAGAACTCTTTTTCAACAATGTTGTTACGGTTAACTTGTTTTTGGATGAAAGCTTTACCCGTCAAGATCATAATGTAAGACGATATCCAACGTTTTACGATTTTCTCTCCTCTTACCTATTAAATAAAAACAAAACCATTATTTTTCGAGAAGGGAATAGCTTGCCTAAAGATGGCGTGTTTTGGACCAGTGGTGCATTTCTTGCAGTATCAGTAAAAAATTTCCTCAAAATGAATGGTCTTGATGAAACCTATTATATGTATTGTGAAGATGTTGACTTCTGCCGTAGAGCGTCATTGCGTGGAATAAAAGTGAAAATGATATTGAACAGCCGGGTTGTTCATACACGCAGTAGAGACAGCAGGAAATTTTTATCAAAATATTTTTTTTGGCATGTCTCTGGTGTAGTGAAATATGTTTTCTTTCGAGGAGAGTCATGTCAGCCTAAACGTTCGTCATTAATGGTCTTAAAAGAACGGCTTTTAGAACGATAATCATGTTATTCACTGATGTCCATCATCATTGTATTGATATTGTGTTAGCAACATATAACGGTGAGAAGTATATTGAGGAACAGATAAAGTCGGTACAACGTAATGACGGTTATCAGTTTATTGTAAACAGTATTATCGTGGTGGATGATGGTTCTAGTGATAATACCGTATCTATCGTAAAACGGTTAGCTATCAATGACAGTAAAATCCAGATTTATGTCAATGAAAGCTCTTCGCTGGGAGCAATGAAAAACTTCGCTCGCGGGGTATATATTAGCCAAGC
Source organism: Grimontia hollisae CIP 101886 (assembly GCF_000176515.1). GTDB lineage: Bacteria > Pseudomonadota > Gammaproteobacteria > Enterobacterales > Vibrionaceae > Enterovibrio > Enterovibrio hollisae. Next base: position 345,607 of record NZ_ADAQ01000013.1, on the reverse strand, counting down.
GAATTTTATTATGTTCTGTGACCAAGATGATGTCTGGCTGGAAAATAAAATATCCTTAACACTTGAGAGCATGATAAAGCATGACGCTACTTTGCCACATCTGGTTTTTTCTGATTTGAAGATTGTAGATGCCTCACTGAATACTATTTGCGACTCATACTTTACAGCTAAAAAAATCCCTAAGAACTGGCACGCCGATATGAATAATCTGGTTAAACAGAATGTCGTGTCGGGCTGTACTATGATGGCAAACCGGGCATTGTTGCAAAAAGCATTACCCATCCCCAACGAGGCTTGTATGCATGATTGGTGGTTTGCCCTGGTTGCAAAAACAGAAGGTAAACTGACCTTTGTCGATCAAGCATTAATGCTTTACCGACAACATGAAACCAACGCCATAGGGACGGGGGACAAGAACCCTCTTGGGCTGTTTAAGCGAATTTATCGTTTCAGGCAAAATGCAAGCAACAGCGTAAAACAAGCGGGGGCACTGTCTGCCCGTTATCCTTATTTGGCGAGCCAATACCCTTCAGTAGCAGCGCTCAGCCAACAGGCAACGCGTTCGCGTCTTCGCAATACCTATGCCGCATTATTTGGTGAGTTACGGAGAAGCTCCTTTCAAGGGAGTGCCGCGATGGCATTGTATTGCCTGTTTTTTTCGGGTTAGCCAAGCAGGTTACAAATGCAAGAGCATGAACATATTCTAAGCCTATCTTGCCTGAGACTTGACTACGCATGCTCTGCTCCTGCCTGCTTTTGTTTGCTTCACTTACCGCTTAATCTGCTAACGCTTTTGCCAAAAGGGTGATGGGGTGGATGGCTTCTAGTTGGGTGTTTTCATCCAGTTGCCATTTGCAGGTTTCGCAGTCAGTGATAATAAAATCAGCCTGTTGTGCCCGTATTTGGTCAAACAGGGCCTGCCCGATTTTGATTGAGGTGTCGTAGTTCTCGGTTTTAAATCCGTACGTGCCGGCACTGCCACAACACTGGCTATCCAACACCACCAATTCTAAATCCGGGATCAGCTTGAGCAGTTCTAAAGTAAAAATGACGTTGCCACTTCGCTCAAGGTGGCAAGGAGTGTGATAGAGCACACGCAACGGTGTTGATTTCAGCTTGAGTGTTTTGCCTTCCATGATGCGTTTGAGCAAGAAACGGGTGACATAATAGATCCGGTCGGCGACAGCACTGTTATCGACGTCAAGCACATGGGGATACTCTTGCTTGAGCGTAAACGCGCAAGTCGACGACGTAGAAATCACCGGCATGGATTGAGGCAGTTGGCGTATTTCACCCACATTGGTTTCGGCATTTTTCTTTGCTTTTTTGAAAAAGCCGTTGGCAATCAATGGGACACCACAGCACCGCTCTTTATCCAGCAATTTTACGCCAATCCCCATCGCGTTGAGCACCTTGACTAAATCTTTGCCCTGTTGGGGATTGTTATAGTTCACGTAACAACCATGGAAGAAGCAAACCTGTTCTGCGAACTGGTTTTGTGTCTCTTTTTGTGAATCGAACCATTTTCTGAACGTGATACGGCTGTATGTCGGCAACGATTTGTGTTCATCAATACCTACCGTATGATGCATTAATTTTTTGACCGGTTTTATCGCTGTTAAGGTGTTCACCACAGGTGCCAGAGGGGCAGACAGCGATCCAAATAAATCCGTATGGCTCAGCACATAGTCACGCAGCCGTTTGGGATTAACCGGGGCTTTTTCATGGTTCTTGCGCGCTAAGGCAATAATGTCGCCGATATTGACACCGGAAGGGCAAGCTGTTTCGCAGCGCTTGCAGTTGGTGCACATCTTCAGGGCATCATCGTAAAAGGTCGCATCTTTCAGTCGAAGCCGTTCACCGTCTGGCCCGCATTGTTTAGGGCCAGGATAGAGTGGATTGGCTTTGGCAACAGGGCAGTAGACAGTGCAAACGGTGCATTTCAGGCACTGTTCAAACCGGGTTTCTCGTTGGGAATGTTGCGCTGTGTTCATGCTGTTGCCTCTTGCTTTGTATCCACATTTTCTTTTTGCCATATTGCGGCGGCATAGCCGGTTGCAATGGAAACGCCACCACCACAACCTTCTTTCACCGGGTCAAACCCTCCCAACACACTCCCCACACAACGTAAGTTCGATACGGTTATGCCTTGAATAGAAGGGTGGAGCCTGTCGTCTGTCACCACGCCACTGCTAATGTAAGGATGGGCATCCAAAAAGCCTGTGCTGTATCTGTCATCCCGATGAGAAGGGGCGATAACGTCCAATCCAAACACAGGCTCAAATATACGATCTTGTGTGGAAACCAAGCCGTGGCTGAAAAAGCTGCCGCTGGCGAGCACAAATTCGGCGGCTCTTAAAGGCACGTCTCCCATTTTTTGTGTGTGGATACCTTCAACATGCCAAACCTTGTTATGCGTTTTCATGCTGGCGCTTGTCACGCAATCGCCTTTGAGGACAGTGCCGCCCGCCTGGGCAAACGCCCGGTGCAGGGCATCGGAGATACGAATTCCAAGCAGGGAAGGTGGCATCGTCGGGACTTCATGGAAATTCAGGTGGGTTTCTTTTTGCAGGCGAGCCATATATTCCTGCCCGTCACCATTACCGAATACACAAGGCAGTATCACCAGATCCCGGGGAGTCGCGTAACGGATGAGCTGGTCACGCAGGGCATGGTAAAGCGATGGTTCACGCAGTGCCCTTGCATAATCAATGGCGCGTTTGGCACGCATGCCATCGTCATTGGACTCAGGTAGAACGATGGAAACTGGCTTAACAGGAACACCAGCGAAATGCGGTAGCTGTGCAATATTTCCTGCGGCGACATTGGCCTGAAAATCACGGAATCCTTCAATACCAGCAACGATTACGCGCTCAAATCCGTGTGGTTTTTGATCATCAAGCAACAGGCTGAATACCTGTGATAACCAGGTCGCTTTGAGTGTGCCAAAGGGAGTTATCCGCCAGTGATTTTGCAAATCGTCCAACTGATGAAAATGAATGCCCTGTGCTTGCATTAGCGCATTGAACCAATCCAATGATGCCTGCGTGTGCTCAACGCCCACTTTTCGGTAAGGGTGAGCATGGCCAGCCGGCAGTTGGGAAATGGCGTTAAATGGATATCTGACAGGCGCGTGTGTCTGGGGATCTTTTGCCAATACATCAATCGAACCTGAAGCAAAATGCAGGCTCCCTTCTCCTTGGCTGATCAGGGCTGTTTTTCGGCCTTGTTGGGCGCTTTTAATGGCGGCACAGTACCCCGCTAAGCCACCGCCAATCACAATGGTGTCAAACGTTAGCATTGGCATCCTCCGCTCTTTTTTCAGTGTGTCGCTGTTGTTTTTCAGGCAGCTCATTACTGCCCATCAACGATTCATAAATCCAATAGCTGTACTCAGATTCACGCAATGCATCACCCCATAAAATGGGCTTTGCCCCTTTCCAACGCTCTTCAAGGAATTCGACCAGCAGGTGCGCCGCATTGGCAACTGAGTATTGTTGGAACAGACTGGCTGCGCGGTATGCACAAAGCTCTCCCTGACAAGGCCCCATGCCGAGTCGTGTGCGGCGGCGCAAGTCAATCAGGTTGTGAACATCCAATGACTGGATGGCGTAATGGATTTCACCGGCGGTCACCATTTCACATTCACAGATAATGGTGTCGCTGTCTTTGCTGCTACCAAGAAAAGCCGCTGCGCGTTCGCCATGACGATACACCGCACTTTCGTAAACCGGTTTGGCTAAGCTCGCGGTTTTCTTTGCAGATTTCGGTGGTGTTGCTGCCCCCGGCAGTAACCGGGTATGTGTAGTACATGGCGTCGTATTTCCAAGTTTCTTCGCGACCAGATCGGTTGTCCATTCCGCCATCAGGCGGCAGGTCATCAGCTTGCCGCCAGTAATGGTGATAAACCCGCCCAGACCATCACGTTCCTGATGATCCAATAACACGATGCCACGGCTGATATCCCTGCCGCTGCCATCATCATTGACTGCAACCAGTGGACGCACCCCCGCATAGGCGCGCAGAATCCGGCTGTTCGCCATAATCGGCGCCAGCTTAGTGCCTTCTTCGAGCAGGGTATCGACTTCATCACTGGTGACATGTAAATCGTTTATTTCGCTGTAATCGATATGTTTGGATGTGGTGCCAATCAGCGAAATTGTGTCTCCGGGCACCAGAATGTCGGCGTCAGAAGGGGGGCGGCAGCGATTAAGCACCACATTGTTAATGCGGTAATCCAGGATCAGTAACGAACCTTTGGCCGGGAACATTTTTATCCGTAAATCGGCATATTCTGCAATACCCTGACCCCAGATACCGGCAGCATTCACCACCTGGTGAGCATAAATATCAAAAGGCTGATGCTGGCACGAATTGTAGCAACGCACGCCAATGATCTGATCCTGTTCCCGGATCAAACCTGTCACCTTGGTGTGGGTGAATACTTTGCCACCCAATTCTTTGGCATCAAGGATATTGGAAGAACACAAGCGGAACGGATCGAGCGTTCCGTCCGGTACGCGAACAGCACCCAGTAAGGAAGGGTTGGCATTGGGTTCAATTCGCAGCGCTTCCTCGCGTGTCAGGCGCTGGGCATCGATCCCGGCTTTATGGCATGCATCGATAAATGTCGGCTGAAAGTTGATGTCATCTTCCGGCAGTGTCAGGTAAAGGCCGTCGGTTTCTTCCACACAGTGTCTGGCAATGCGTTTCAAAATCCGGTTTTCTTGAATGCATTCTTTGGCGGAGTGGCTGTCAGTGACAGCGTAACGGGCGCCTGAATGAAGCAAGCCATGGTTTCGCCCCGTGGTGCCGGACGCCAGGTCATCTTGTTCCAGCAATATCGCATTGATTCCTCGAAGCGCACAGTCGCGCAAGATAGACGTGCCCGTTGCACCCCCACCAATGATAACGACATCTGTCTCAAAATGTGCCATGCCCAAATCCTCATATAACTGATGGATTTATTTTGGCATTGTCACTTTCGTTTTGATATGAGCACACTCACAAAATGCTCGAACGAGCAGCGAGTATTGGTTTTTTTCGAATCTGTATGTTTTTTGATAAGCCTGGCATTTTCTCTTAATGTAACAGTTATGTTTGATTTATTGTCTTTTATTTGGATTTTTATGTTGTTAATTGTTTTCGTTGTGGCGATTAAGTCCTTTTTGTGCTACCTGATAATTGACCTGGATAACAAAAAATAATGCATCATATTTAAAAATGTGCTCGTTCGCTCATTTGTGATTTTGTCGAGTAGTGGTTTGTCGAGTTATGCGTATATTGAGCCTCACTGGTGAGAGGGAAAGTGACCTTTGCGGCTTTGGGGAACGTTTGCAGGCCGCAAAGGTGAATGCACTTTTTAACCACATAAAAACGAGGAGGTCATTATGACTAACAACCGGCAACACACGCTGCTGGGCCAGTGCATTGCAGAGTTTATCGGTACGGGGTTACTCATCTTTTTCGGCATTGGATGCGTTGCTGCGTTGGTACTTACCAATGCAGAATTCACACAATGGGAAATAAGTATTGTCTGGGGCTTAGGCGTTGCCCTTGCTATTTACTGCACGGCGGGTGTTTCAGGGGCTCACCTGAATCCAGCAGTGACTATCGCCCTTGCTGCATTCCATGGTTTTAATAAATCCAAAGTCGCGCCTTACATCTTGTCTCAATGTTTGGGGGCTTTTTCTGCGGCGTCTCTGGTGTATTTCCTCTACAGTCCACTGTTTACAGACTACGAACTGACACATGGTTTTACGCGAGACAGCGTTGAAGCATTGGCGACAGCAGGTGTTTTTTCTACTTACCCTCATGCATCGCTCTCATTCTTTGGTGCGACCATGGTGGAGTTCGCCATCACTGCTGTGTTGATGTTTGGCATTCTGGCATTAGGGGATGAAAACAATGGTGCCCGCCGTGGTGCGATGAACCCATTGTTGATTGGTATTTTGATTGCCGTTATCGGTGGTTCTTTAGGGCCTTTGACTGGCTTTGCAATGAACCCGGCGCGTGACTTTGGCCCTAAATTCTTCGCGTTTGTTGCAGGTTGGGATTATGCGTTGACTGGCGCTAAGGACATTCCTTACTTTATCGTGCCTATTCTTGGCCCCATTGCGGGTGGGTGTTTCGGTGCGTGGCTTTATCCAAAAGCCATTGGCTTTTTCCTGCCGACAGTGGGGACCGGTTGCACCATTCCCAACCAATGTGATGATTCAACTGAAATTGCTCAAATCTGAATAATGAATAAAAACAAAAGGTATAGAACAATGACAAACAAAAAATATATCGTCGCTCTGGACCAAGGGACTACAAGCTCTCGCGCAGTGGTGCTGGATCACAACGCCAATATCGTCAGCAGTTCACAGCGTGAATTTACCCAGATTTATCCTCAGGCGGGCTGGGTTGAGCACGACCCAATGGAGATTTACGCGACACAAAGCTCTACTTTGGTCGAGGCGTTGAGTAAAGCGGGCATTCGCAGTGATGAAGTTGCCGGCATTGGTATTACCAACCAGCGCGAAACCACCATCGTCTGGAACAAAGAAACCGGAAAGCCAGTTTACAACGCCATTGTATGGCAATGCCGCCGCACGGCAGAAATCTGCGAAGAGCTGAAAGCGCGTGGTCTGGAAGAATATATACGTGAAAATACCGGGCTATTGCTCGACCCGTACTTCTCAGGCACCAAAGTAAAATGGATTCTCGACAACGTAGAAGGTGCTCGTGAAGATGCGCAGGCGGGTAAATTACTTTTCGGTACAGTAGATACCTGGCTGGTTTGGAAGATGACTCAGGGCCGCGTTCACGTCACCGATTACACCAACGCATCACGCACCATGCTGTTTAACATCAATGAGATGACCTGGGACAGCAAGATCCTTGATGAGCTGGGTATTCCAGCGAGCATGATGCCAGAAGTGAAATGCTCGTCTGAAGTTTACGGCCAGACCAACATCGGTGGTAAAGGCGGCACACGTATTCCTATCGCAGGTATTGCCGGTGACCAGCAAGCTGCATTGTTTGGACAAATGTGTGTAGAAGCAGGGCAGGCGAAAAACACGTATGGCACAGGCTGTTTCCTGCTGATGAACACCGGCAAGGAAAAAGTCACCTCCCGCAACGGCTTGTTGACAACACTGGCTTGTGGTCCGAAAGGCGAACCGGCTTATGCACTGGAAGGCTCGGTATTTATGGGCGGCGCCTCAATTCAGTGGCTGCGTGATGAGATGAAGCTAATTGCTGATGCAAAAGACTCTGAGTACTTTGCAACGAAAGTGGATACATCAAATGGCGTTTACGTGGTGCCAGCCTTTACCGGCTTAGGTGCACCTTACTGGGATGCATACGCACGCGGCACCATTGTTGGCCTGACCCGCGGTGCAAATGCTAACCATATTGTTCGTGCAACACTGGAAAGTATCGCGTACCAAACCCGCGACGTGTTGGATGCCATGCAGGCAGATTCTGGCATTGAGCTGAGTGCATTGCGTGTAGACGGCGGCGCGGTACACAACAACTTCCTGATGCAGTTCCAGGCGGATTTGCTGAACACAGAAGTACACCGTCCGCAGGTCACCGAAGTAACAGCGCTGGGCGCTGCGTATTTGGCCGGTCTTGCGGTTGGCTTCTGGAATGGCATTGACGAGCTGCAAAATAAAGCGGTTCTCGACCGCTCATTCACCCCGGATGGCAATGAAGAAAAACGTGCCCAGCGATACAAAGGCTGGAAACGTGCCGTGAAATGTGCGCAGATTTGGGCAGAAATCGAAGAGTAATGCCCTGACATACACCACACAAGTAAAAGTCCTGCCCGAAAGAGCAGGACTTTTTTGAACGGTGTATTGTGGGTTGGGAAGGGGATTTGCAAAACAGGATAATGGAGTAGGGAGCAAGATACGAAAAAAGCCTGCTCGAAAGCAGGCTTTTGAAGTGGTGGGCGATACCGGGCTCGAACCAGTGACCCCCTCCTTGTAAGGGAGGTGCTCTCCCAACTGAGCTAATCGCCCGAATAAATGCTTGGGATGCCCTGAAAGGGTAGTGCATTTATTGGAATTTGGTGGGTCTAGGCAGACTCGAACTGCCGACCCCTACCATGTCAAGGTAGTACTCTAACCAACTGAGCTATAGACCCAAATTCTGATTCTATCCTAGTCAGGGATAGAATGGTGCGTCCGGGCAGACTCGAACTGCCGACCCCCGCCATGTCAAGGCGATACTCTAACCAACTGAGCTACGGACGCAAAGTGTTTTCTTTTCAGGCTGAAGCATGGTGCGTCTGGGCAGGCTCGAACTGCCGACCCCTACCATGTCAAGGTAGTACTCTAACCAACTGAGCTACAGACGCATATCTTAGTGATATTCAGCGCTGCTTCCCCTGAAAGCGGGATGAATATTAGCGAGTAGGGCTGGGCTGCGCAAGCGCAAAACGGGACTTTTTTGCGTCCAGGCGCGCGTTTGATGCTTTGCTGCACAATTTGCGCTTTCTTGCGCCAGAAATTTTGGTGCCCATTTGCCATTCTGGATTGCACTGGGCGGATTTTAGGCGTTATGCACCCACCTGAACATTGCAGCGTTTGAACAGTTTTTGCCAATAACTCACGTGATCTTTCACTGCCTGTTGGAACAGACGGTAATGTTCACCACCGAAATAGGCCGCGTTAAAGGCTGAAAACGCGCTGTTTTCTGGTAGTTGGCTGTGTAGTTTTTGAAGGGCGGGCTGGACGTCGAGATAGAGGCCGTTGATGTTCGACAGATACGGCTGCACTTCGCTGACAAAGAATTTGTCGAACACGTTCCTGAGGTAGTTAAAGCGGGTAGGGTCGCGATTGGGACCACAACTGACCAGTGGATCGTCCCGGTGTAGTTGTTTGGTGATGGTGTTAAGCCAGCGGGTGCTTTCATCCATGGAAAAAAATACCGCACCGAGGTAGCGCTGCTTCTCGATGGGCTCCTGAATGTTTACGATGTCAGCCCCTTGTTCTAATAAACTCGCATAAGTATTGATGGCAAGCAGTGCTTCGCTATGGGGAAACGGCTTGTCTGGCGCGATCAGGTTAGCAGAAGGGGGCGTGAGCTGCTGTCGCCATGCATCGCTACTGGTCAGGGTGTTCAGGTACACAATTGGCAGTTGCGCCTGCTTTTGCTTCAGCACTGTTTCAAGCTGAGCTTTCAGGGAATCACTGTCAACCTGCAACAAGCAGCGTTCCAGTGTTGCCAATAGCTGGAATTCGTAGCTTAGTTGACGAAAAGCATCCTGAACTTTGCCCAGGATGGAGTTTCTGTCTGCAACCAGTTGGAAAAGGCCACACTCCCTGAGCTCATACGCATCCAGCAAGCCCATGCGCACATCTTTCAGTGGCTGTTGAAGGTCCCGCTTTCTGGGAAGCGCGATGTAGATGCTGTTTTCGAGGGGAACAGGCTCTGTATTCACCACGTTGGCAAGGCGGGTTTGATAGTTTTCAAACTGCGTGCGGGCTTTGTCTGATCCAAAACAGCCAGATAAGGAGAACACGAGCAAAATAAGCAGACATCGCTTTAAAACCATCAGGTTACCGTTGGGTTGTTGTTTAATCACTGGTACGGAGTATAAAAGATATGGGATCGGATTGGGGTGTCTGGGCATGAAAATCCCGGCACTGGGCCGGGATGTGAGAGGGGTTTATGTCTTCTAAAAGCGAGGGCGTTATTTTTCTGCCATCGCCAACTGGAACTCGTCGGATTGTTTGCGAATCCAGTGAAGGCGCATGCCGAGCATGATAGCGGCAGAGGTGAGGCCAATGATGATACCCACCCAGAACCCATAGGCGCCCATTGGTGCCACAATCCAGTCTGTCAGACCAAGGATGTAACCGGTCGGTACACCCAATACCCAGTAAGCGATAAAGGTACGCTCGAAAATTGCGCGCATGTCCTTATACCCACGCAAGGCGCCGGCAGCGACCACCTGGATAGCATCGGTACATTGATACACCGCAGCCAGCAGCATCAGGTTGGCAGCAATGGCAACCACTTCCGGATTGCTGTTGTAAAGATGAATAATAGGTTCACGGAAAATCACCGTGAGAGCAGCTGTGATTACTGCGGTGCCAAGACCAATCAGGATGCCGAGCTTTGCGGCCCTTGCTGCACCTTCGGTGGATTTTTCACCGAGCTGGTGGCTGACACGGATACTTACCGCAGTGCCAAGGCTCATCGGTAGCATGAAAATCATCGAAGAAAAGTTAATCGCAATCTGGTGCGCAGCGACGACGGTTGAGCCCAACGGCGCGATCAGCAGGGCAATCACAGCAAAAAGGGTGACTTCGAAGAAAAGGGCCGCTGCAACAGGCAGGCCCATTTTGAAAATGCGCCATAAACCGGGAAAGTTAGGCTTCGCGAAGTGAGCAAATGCATCAATGCGCTTTAGTCGCTTGTTGAGTTTGATGTAGATAAACATCGCCACTAACATCAGCCAGTACACAATGGTTGTTGCCACGCCGCAACCTACTGCGCCGAGCTCTGGTGCACCAAACTTACCGTAAACGAAAATCCAGTTCAGCGGCACGTTGGCAGCCAGGCCGATAAAGCCAATCACCATGGCGGGGACGGTCAGCGACATCCCTTCCGCCAAGTTTCGCAGCACCTGGAACAACAGGAAGGCCGGCACCGCAAGGATCACCGCATACAGATAACCAATGGTCTTTTCTGCCAGCGCGGCTTCAACGTCCATATAGTTAACGATATGGCCAGCATTGTAGAGAATGAGCCCGATCGGTACTGACAGCATAAGGGCCATGTAGACCCCCTGTTGCACTTGAAACGGTATCTTTGCCTGACGGCCAGAGCCATTGAGTTGTGCAATGATCGGAACCATCGCCAGCAGAATACCAATACCAAATAGGATCGAGGGCAACCAAACACTGGTTGCGACAGCAACTGCCGCCATGTCGGTCGCACTGACACCACCGGCCATAACAGTATCAACAAAGCCCATCGACGTTTGCGCGAGCTGTGCAATAAAGACGGGGACCCCTAATTTGATAATGGATTTGGCTTCAAGGCGATAATTTTGCACCTACAACTCCAGAGAAAGAAAAAGAGCAGGAAAAGGACAGGACATTATACGTCTGCCGAGCAAATCGACAATCGATAGTGTGGCTTAACGGCAGTATTTTTAGACGCTTTATGCCAAAACAACCTGAATGCGAGCATCTTCAGGTTGTTTTAACAAAGAAAAAGCCAGCATCATCGTTGCTGGCTTTTGTGAATTGACGGCTTTGTGAGTTAGAAGATTTGTTCGTCGTCAGCATCTACGAATAAGTGAATGGTTTTGTGCTGGGAGTCGATCTGTAGATTCAGATGAATCGCGTTACAGCATGCCGGGCAATCATCGTAAAAATCTTGATCGCCACCACTGGTATCCAAAGTAATACGAATCCTGTGTCCACAGTGCGGACAATCGATCCCTCTTTCAGTAAAGTTTTGCATGTTCAACTTCCTCTCTGAACTGCGAGTCTACGATGTGACGCAGGAAAAATAGTGATTTCCTGAACCGTCCATATGTCTATTCTAGAAACACAAGAATGTTTGCTCAGTGAAATAAGATGAAACTATGACCATGTACCGGTATTTGAACTGAATCATCGAAATGCAACATGTTTCATTTGGTATGTATCCAGCACGTCGATAGAGATACGTAACCATATGTTAAAAAATGTATGACGAAATGACTTTTTGTGCGGAGTATTTAGGGAGGCGCTGAAAAAGCAGGACAAATTCAATAAATCTGCCCTGACTTACCGAATTAAAGCCCTAGTATTTCTTGGGTTAATTCGTTAAGCGAGCGAAGTTTTACGTCGCTAATGACCCACTGTGGTTTGTCTGCAACCTGATGTTCTGGCACGACAATCGTGCGCATTTGGGCTGATTTTGCCGCCAGTAATCCGGCGAACGAGTCTTCAAACGCCACGCAATGTTGAGGGTCGATGCCGAGGCCTTCGGCTGCGTTCAGATAAACCTCAGGATGGGGTTTGCCGTATTTCAGGTGTTCTGCAGAGTACCGTTGTTCGAACCAGTCATCCAGTTCCAGTGCTGTCAGTGTTGCGTTGATCAGTTTCAATGGAGACGAAGAAGCGAGTGCAATGCGTAGATTGGCTTCTTTGCACAATGTCAGCGCGTGTATAACGCCAGGCATCATGGGTTTGTGAATCGATACCAGTTCGATGACTTTATCAAGGATCATATTACAGACCGCTTCGCAGGAAGGGCCTTCCCAGCCTTGGGTCTCGTAATAGTGTTTAACGATCTGGTCGATACGGATACCTGTGGTATCAATGGTGTCCTGTCGGCTTACATTAACGCCGATATCGTGAAATACAGCAAGTTGTGCCTCTTGCCAGAACGGCTCAGAATCGACCAGCAGGCCGTCCATATCAAAAATAGCTGCTTGGATCATGAAGATGGGTTCCTAAGAAAGTCAAAAGGCGCCGAAACGCCTCACTCTATATTTTTAGCAGGAACATACTAAATCAATTCAATTCCAGTTTGTTGATTAACGCCTCAGTTTCAGTCAAGTAGGGGCCGCCGAACAGCAAACAATGGTTGAGCATGTGGTAAAGGTTGTAAATGTCTTTCCGCTTTTCAAACCCCGGATCGAGTGGCCACACTTCCTCGTAGCCTTTGTAGAAGCTTTCGGGGAATCCACCAAACAGGTGCGTCATGGCAATATCCACTTCGCGATCTCCCCAATAGCAGGCCGGGTCGTAGATGATAGGGCCACTCATGGTAGATGAAGCATTGCCTTTCCATAAATCACCATGGAGTAAACTGGCTTTGGGTTGGTGACCATTCAGGCGTTCTTTCACCTCATTAACGATGCGTTCGACATCGCCAAACGACATGCCGCGCTCTTCAGCCAGTTTTAGTTGAAAGCCAATGCGGTGATCGGCAAAAAAGTTTGCCCATTTGCGGTGCCAACTGTTTCGCTGTTCAGTAGTACCAATGAAGTTATCAATATCGAAGCCATACTCGAGCTGCTCGCCCCATTTGTGAAGGTTGGCCAACTCTTTGCCAAGCAGATAGGCATTTTCGTCATCCAATGGCTTCATGGGTATGAAATTAAGTACCAGTACCGATTTCTCTTTGATAATGCCAATGTAGACAACCTGCGGGATAGAGACTTCCCCGCTGTTGGCGAGATGGCGCAGGCTCTCTGCCTCTGCTTCGAAAACGGGCAGGTTATCTCTGGAGTTTATCTTTACGAAGAAGCGCATGTTTCCGTATGCAATGGAGTAGCACTCGTTTATATCACCACCGTCGATCGGTGTCTTTTCTTCAACTTCAAACCGTTGGCCCAGAGTAAGCGAAAGCTGAACTGAGAGCGAATGCCACATATTGCACCTCTTCATTGCAATGAAAATTGGTGTGATAACAAAATAGTAGCGCAATCTTGTCACTGTGATGTGTGTGTAAACCCACAATATCTGCTGGAAATAGGGATTTTATTTGAAATAAAACAAAGCCCCGTCAAAACGGAGCCTTGTGATTGGTTTTTACGTGCTACAAGCTGGGTAATAAGTGGGCGGGCATGTATTTGTTATGGCTGGCTTGCTTTAGGTGCATATTGGCTTTTTCAATGTCAGGAGCAAAGTATCTGTCTTTGTCATAGAAAGCGACATGGCTTCGAAGTTCAGCCTTAATTTTCTCGAGCTGTGATGTAGATTTTAGTGGCGCGCGGAAATCCAGCCCCTGACAGGCAGCAAGTAATTCCACGGCGAGGATCCCACGGGTATTTTCTGCCATGTCAGAAAGCCGCCTTCCGGCGAAGGTGGCCATAGAAACATGATCTTCCTGGTTTGCCGATGTGGGCAGGCTATCCACGGAAGCAGGATGGGCAAGGGTTTTGTTTTCGCTAGCCAGCGCAGCAGACGTCACCTGCGCAATCATAAAGCCACTGTTCACACCGCCGTTGTCAACAAGGAAGGGAGGCAGTTTGCTAAGGCTGCTGTCAATAAGCAGTGCCATGCGCCGTTCGGAAAGGCTCCCTATTTCAGCGATTGCCAGAGCAAGGTTGTCAGCCGCCATCGCCACGGGTTCAGCATGAAAATTACCGCCGGAGATGATGTCGCCATCCTCACAGAACACCAAAGGATTGTCTGATACTGAGTTGGCTTCAATTTCCAGCACATCGGCCGCGTGGCGAATTTGCTGCAAACAAGCTCCCATCACCTGTGGCTGGCAGCGCAGGGAATACGGGTCTTGCACTTTCTCACAGCCTTGGTGACTGTCCCCAATTTCGCTTCGGCTTTCGAGCAAATGGCGATAAGCCTCTGCGGCATCCATTTGAGCACGGTGTCCGCGAACGTGGTGAATGCGTGGATCGAAAGGACGGCGGCTGCCAAGCGCCGCTTCCACCGACAGCGCACCACATGCCGTGGCAGACGCAAACAAGTCTTCAGCCGCAAAGAGGCCTTCGAGCGCAAACGCGGTAGATGCCTGTGTGCCGTTCAGCAAGGCTAAGCCTTCTTTCGGGCCAAGGGTGACAGGTTCAAGGCCGGCAATTTTCAGGGCCGTCGCACCGGAAATGATTTCGCCTTTATGTCTTGCCTGACCTTCGCCAAGCAAGACAGTGCTCATGTGGGCGAGGGGAGCAAGATCACCCGATGCACCCACCGATCCTTTCTTGGGAATACAGGGAAAAACCTCGGCATTAATCAGTGTTGCCAAGGCATCGACAACAGAGAAACGGATGCCTGAATACCCTCGGGCGAGGCTTGCAATCTTCAGTACCATCATCAGGCGTACTGTGTTGTCATCCATAAAGTCGCCAATCCCTGCCGCGTGGGAAAGAACGATAGAGCGTTGCAAGGTTTCCAGATCGTCCAGTTCGATACGGGTGTTAGCGAGCAAGCCAAATCCGGTATTAATGCCATAAACGACACGGCCTTCTTCAAGCACATTGGCAACGGTATCCACGCTTTCCTGCATGGTTTCAGCGACTCCGTCAGCAAAACGCACCTGTACGGCTTCACGGTTTACCATGCGGAGTTGTTTGAGCGTCAATGCACCGGGTGTAATCACGAGTTTATTCATCTTGGCCCCTTACTGCTTGACCGGAACGTTGGGAAGATCGAGCAGTGGCAAATCCAGTTGCTGCTCTTTGGCGCAATTGATAGCGATGCCATAACCGGCATCCGCATGGCGCATCACCCCGGTTGCCGGATCGTTATGAAGCACACGGCCGATCCGTTTGGCGGCATCTTCCGTGCCATCACACACAATAACAACGCCAGAGTGTTGCGAGAATCCCATTCCCACACCGCCACCATGGTGCAGAGACACCCAGGTCGCGCCGGATGCTGTGTTCAGCAGAGCGTTGAGCAATGGCCAGTCAGACACCGCATCAGATCCGTCCATCATGCCTTCGGTTTCCCGGTTCGGGCTGGCAACGGAGCCGGAATCCAAATGATCGCGGCCAATCACAATGGGGGCTTTCAGTTCGCCGTTTTTGACCATTTCATTGAAGGCAAGGCCAAGACGGGCACGATCTTTTAACCCAACCCAGCAGATGCGCGCCGGCAGTCCTTGGAACTGGATACGTTCACGAGCCATGTCTAACCAGTTATGCAGGTGAGGGTTGTCCGGGATCAGTTCTTTCACTTTCTGGTCGGTTTTATAGATGTCTTCCGGATCGCCGGAAAGCGCAGCCCAACGGAAGGGGCCAATGCCCTGACAAAACAGGGGGCGAATGTACGCTGGGACAAAGCCCGGGAAATCAAATGCGTTCTCGATGCCTTTTTCCAGAGCCATCTGGCGAATGTTGTTCCCGTAGTCGAGTGTTGCTGCGCCGCGTGACTGCAATGCCAGCATGGCCTTAACCTGTTCAGCCATGGAACGTTTTGCCGCTTCAATGACAGTGGCCTCGTCAGTTTTGCGTTTTTCTGCCGCTTCTTCCATCGTCCAGCCCTGAGGAAGGTAGCCGTTTAATGGATCGTGGGCAGAGGTTTGATCCGTTACCACGTCGGGCGTGATGCCGCGGTTGACCAGATCGGCAAACACATCTGCCGCGTTGCCTAATAAGCCAATCGACAGCGGTTGGTTGTTGTCGATGGATTGTTGCAGCAGGGAAAGGGCCTCGTCGAGATCCGTCGCTTTTTTGTCGACATACCCGGTACGCAGGCGATAGTCGATACGGCTTTCATCGCACTCGACCGCAATCATGGAAAATCCCGCCATCGTTGCCGCCAATGGTTGCGCGCCGCCCATGCCTCCCAAACCGCCGGTAAGTACCCAGCGGCCTTTGGCATTCCCGCCGAAATGCTTTTTAGCCACGGCCACGAAGGTTTCGTAGGTGCCCTGGACAATGCCCTGTGAGCCGATGTAAATCCAGCTGCCTGCGGTCATCTGCCCGTACATCATCAGGCCTTGTTTATCGAGCTCATTGAAGTGTTCCCAATTTGCCCAGTGCGGCACCAGATTGGAGTTCGCAATCAACACGCGCGGCGCGTCTTTGTGGGTAGGAAAAACGCCCACCGGTTTGCCGGATTGAACCAGCAACGTCTGGTCGTCTTCAAGACGGCGCAATACATCGACAATTTTGTCATAACATTGCCAGTTACGTGCAGCGCGACCAATGCCGCCATATACCACCAGTGCATGGGGATGTTCAGCCACGTCCGGATGTAGGTTATTCATCAGCATGCGAAGCGGGGCTTCGGTCAGCCAGGATTTTGCAGTCAGTTCAGTGCCTGTCGGGACGTTAACCGTCCGCGACAGATCCAGACGGGGATCCTTCATTGCGTCATTCCTTGTGAGTGTCTAACTATTGGACCTGTAAGGCTGCGGGAAATCGTCCATACGAGACGGGCAGCGAGACGGGCAGTATGGTTATCGATGTCGTACCGCGGGTTCAGTTCGGCGATATCGGCAATTTTCAGTTTGGGCGAGCCTGCATCATCTCTGGCTTGGCAGATTCTGCGGATAAGGCGCTCGACCAGCGCATAATCCACACCGTGTGTTGCCGGTGCGCTGACACCTGGTGCAGTCGCAGCCGGGAATACGTCGAGATCAATGGTGAGGTACACGGCATCGACCTTGGCGATGAATGCGTCAATGTGTGTTTCGATGGTTTTCAGGTTAGCAATATGGAAGTCAACGTCTTCTATTGTCAGCACATTTAAGGCATTCGCTTTTTCAAACAGGGCTTGCGTGTTGCTGGCGCGGCTGACCCCGAGACAGGCGTAATGAAAAGGCCATTGCCGGTTTTGGCAAAACTCCGCAATTTGGGAGAAAGGGGTGCCGGAGCTTCCGTTCTGCGCGTTGCCTGATGTTGGGCGAAGATCGAAATGTGCGTCAAAGTTGATGATGCCGATTCGAGGGGGCTTACTCCTACCTTTTTGCAGATAATGGTTGGCTAACCCCTGAAAGCTTCCCCATGCCACTTCGTGTCCGCCACCTAGAATGCAAGGGAAGTGTTTTTGGCGAAGGGCTTCACTGATGTTATCGGCAAGCTGTTTTTGTGCTTTGGCCAGATCGTGGTCATCACAGCGCACATCACCACTATCGAACACGGCAAGTGATTGATGATGCCATGGCAGGTTTGCCAGCATTTTCCTGATTTCAATCGGGGCGGTATAGGCACCTACGCGGCCTTTATTGCGTGATACCCCTTCATCGCAGGCAAAGCCCATCAACATCACGCCCGGCTCACGTGCATGGTCAGCGCTTTTTATCTTTTGGTGAAAACGCAAACCGAGGTCGCCATCTTCTGTATCTGTCCGGCCTTGCCAGACATCCATATTAACGGTCATTGGCTTTAACCCCTTTCAGGTAGCGGGCATGAAGCGGTGCCAGCCCTACCTGATAACTGAGCTGGGCGGGGGAGTCTAAATCCCACACTGAAAAATCCGCATCAAATCCCACAGCAATTTGTCCTTTGTTTTCTAAGCCAAGTGCTTTTGCTGCGTGGCGGGTTACGCCATACAGGGTTTCCTGTGGCGTCAGGCCAAACAGGGTTGATGCCATGTTCATCATCAACGTGAGACTGGCAAACGGGGATGTGCCGGGATTGAAATCGGTGGCAATAGCCATAGGCACATTGTGTTTGCGGAGTGATTCAACCGGCGGCTTTTGGGTTTCACGCAAGAAGTAGAATGCGCCGGGAAGCAGGGTGGCGACGGTGCCGCTTGAAGCAAGAGCTTTTACGCCGTCTTCGTTAAGATATTCAATATGGTCGACGGAGAGCGCTCCCATCTCGGCAGCCAGCGCGCTTCCCCCCAGATTGGAAAGTTGCTCAGTGTGCCCTTTGATGTTGAGCCCATGTTTTCTGGCTGCGTCAAATACCCTCATCATTTGAGCGGGCGAAAAACCAATGCCTTCACAGAACACATCAACCGAGTCAGCGAGTTTAGCTTCAGCCGCTGCGGGGATCATTTCTTCACACACCAGCGAAATATAGCTGTCGCTGTCATGCTGGAATTCTGGTGGCAGGGCATGTGCGCCAAGCAAAGTGGTTGAGATGTTGACATCGAGCTCTTGCGCCAGCATTTTCGCCGCCTTGAGCATTTTTAGTTCGTGCCCGACAGTTAGCCCATATCCGCTTTTCACTTCGATAGTTGTGACGCCGTCACGTATTAATGCATTGGCGCGCGGAAGGGCCAGAGACACCAGTTCTTCAAGGGAAGCAGCACGGGTGGCTTTCACTGTGGAGAGAATGCCGCCGCCGTTTTTGGCAATTTGTTCGTAGGGCACGCCTTGCAAACGTTGTTCAAATTCACCTGAACGATCACCGGCATAAATGAGGTGGGTATGGGCGTCGATAAGGCCGGGCGTGACGAGGCGGTTACCGAGAGAAACGCATTCATAGCCGTCGACAGAGATATCCTTACCGATGGCAGTGATCACACCATTTTCGGTCGCAATCATGTGTTTTTCCCTGACCCGATAGCCTTCAGGTTGGCTTATATCGCTGTCCATGGTGACTACGCGGCAATCGGTGAAGATCGTCTTCATTTTATCTATCCCTTATTTGTATATATAAATGTATAGACAAATAAGAGAGCGGTTTCAACCCATATTGTTATGAATTTGTGATAATGGATGTAAACCTGTGCGACCAGTTTAAAAAATGTGCTGAGATCTGCGAGGGTTAACGATCGGTTCTGGCGCTCAGTTTGTACCGGTTACCGGGGTGGTAAAGCAGCGCAGCGCTCACCAGTTGGTTTTCACTCCATGTGCGGCGGTGGAGCAGCAGGCAAGGCTGGTTGGCGTCTATTTGAAGTTGTAATGCGATGTGGGCAGGCGGAAGAATGGCCTCTACCGTGTGTTCAATGGTCCCCAAAGGGCAGTGTTTCATCAGATAATGGTTAGGCGTGATTTGGGAAAAATCCTGCTTCAGGTAATCTGGTGCAAAAGTTGGGTTAACCCACCTGAGTTCTACCTGAATGGGCACATTATCAGCAAAGTGAACGATTTCACTTTTATACACATCACTACCAAGTTTCAAACCAAGGCGCATTGCAACGTCTTCCGCCGCGCTGATACGTTGCAGTGTGATGATTTCACTATGGTGCTTCTGCCCCCGTGCGCTGATTTCCTCGGCAATGTTACGAATATCCATCAAAGGGCTTTCTGCTTTAGGTTGGCAAACAAATGTGCCAAGCCTTGGTGTCCGTTCCAGCCAGCCGCTATTCACCAAATCACGTACGGCTTTGTTCACCGTCATCCGGCTTACCGAAAACTGTTCGCACAATTCGGCTTCGGTAGGGACTTTAGTGCCAACAGGCCATTCCCGTGACTCAATTTTCTGGATCAGGAAATCTTTGATTTGTTGGAAGCGGGGAGATTTAGGCATAGGTTCTCAGTTTTTCATTCGTATATACAATTCATGATTATTGAAGTCCTTATTAAAATCAAGGTAAGAAGACAGGATGATCGATATGGCAGAAGGTAATAATGGGCTCTGGCAAATCGTTAAATTGACATGAAACGGTAAAATTTCTGTATTAAATCATTCATCTAGAGCATTCAGAATGCCGCACCATGACATAACGCAAGTGTGTGCCCTAACATCCTGTTATTTGTGTGTTTGGGTGTGACGTCTTTTAATAAGGAAGCTATAGATGAAAAATATCGTCAAGTTTGGCTTGGTTTTCTCTGCACTTGTTGCAGGCAGTGCACTGGCAGCCAGTGATTACACGTTGGGCCCGCGTCCTTTGTTTCTGGTTACAGACATGGATGACGGTGAGTTGAAAGAAAAACTGGAAAAATGTCTGGATGACAAACCACGAAAAAGTGAGTTTTCTATTGGCCACCGCGGCGCACCGATGATGTTTCCAGAGCACACTAAAGAATCCTATATCGCCGCTGCGAAAATGGGGGCCGGTGTTTTAGAATGCGATGTTGCTTTCACCAAAGATAAAGCCTTGGTGTGTCGTCATTCCCAAAATGACCTTCACACCACGACAGATGTCCTTGCCCATCCTGATCTTGCAGCCAAATGCACCGTCCCCTTCACGCCAGCAAACCCTGAAACAGGAGAGGAGGCCAGGGTTGAATGCCGTACCACGGATTTCACACTGGAAGAATTTAAACGCCTGAAAGGCAAAATGGATGGCGCAAACCCTATGGCGACCACGCCAGAAGAATACATGAACGGTACACCGGGGTGGAGAACTGATCTTTATGCCAGTCGCGGTACATTGATGACGCATGCTGAAAGCATCGCCTTATTTAAAGCACTGGGTGTGAAGATGACACCAGAGCTAAAATCGCCTGTTGTTGAGATGCCTTATCAAGGATTCACGCAACAAGATTACGCGCAAAAAATGATTGATGAGTATAAAGAGGCCGGTATTTCGCCTAACCAAGTGTTTCCACAGTCTTTTAGTCTGGAAGATGTCAAATATTGGATAGCGTCGGAGCCGAAATTTGGCCGTCAAGCCGTGTATCTTGATGAACGTATGGGAGAAGAAAACTGGAAACCTTCTCTTGAAGAAATGAAGGCGCTCAAGGCATCGGGCGTTGAATACATTGCGCCTCCTTTGTTTGCACTCGTTACTCTTGATGACAAAGGTGAAATAGTGCCATCTGATTATGCGAAAATGGCGAAAGAAGCAGGTTTGGACATTATTACCTGGACACTGGAACGCTCGGGACACCTTGGTAACGGTGGCGGCTGGTATTATCAGAGCATAAAAGACGTTATCAACAACGATGGTGATATGCTCAAGTTACTGGATGTGTTGGCTCAGGACGTGGGTGTTGTTGCCGTCTTCTCTGACTGGCCAGCAACCACCACTTTTTACGCAAACTGTATGAACATCAAATAAAAAAACAGGCCTCAACGAAGGGAGCGTTGGGGCCTGAAACAACAGCATTGCAGTATCACATTGCATGATGTGATGACAGTTTATTCCGTTCAACTCTGCCGTATGATACGGCTGCTGATTCCTTTTACAGGTTGCGTTATTCCGCTACATAGTTACAATTCTTCATCTCTTCCCGTACATGTATTTTGATTTGTACCAAGATTTGTACCTGAAGACTTTCCCTAAAGACTCATTATTCTCAACATATTACGTTGTTATTAATGAGAAAAATTTTAAGCAAGTGCTACTTCGTGTGTAGCACCACTGTAAAATAGGACGAAATAATGCCTGTAATTACTCTTCCTGACGGTAGTCAACGTTCATTCGATAACCCCGTTTCTACTTACGATGTTGCAGCAGACATCGGTTCTGGTTTGGCGAAAGCCTGTATTGCTGGCCGTGTTAACGGTAAACGTGTTGATGCCTGCGATCTCATCACCGAAGATGCCAATCTTGAAATCATCACAGCAAAAGATGAAGACGGTCTTGAGATCATCCGTCACTCCTGTGCGCACCTACTTGGACACGCTATTAAGCAACTGTTCCCTGATGTGAAAATGGCGATTGGCCCGACCATCGATAACGGCTTCTATTACGACGTTGACCTTGATCGTTCTCTGACTCAAGAAGACCTGGATGCGATTGAAAAACGCATGAAAGAATTGGCCAAGACCAAATACCCGGTCATCAAGAAGAACGTGAGCTGGCAGGAAGCGCGTGACACCTTTGAGTCACGTGGTGAAACCTACAAGATGGAAATCTTGGACGAAAACGTATCCCGCGACGATCGTCCAGGCCTCTATCATCACGAAGAATACATCGACATGTGCCGTGGTCCGCACGTACCACACATGGGTTTTTGCCAAAACTTCAAAATCCTGAATGTTGCCGGTGCATACTGGCGTGGTAACAGCGACAACAAGATGCTGCAACGTATCTACGGTACCGCGTTCAGTGATAAAAAAGAATTGAAAGCACACTTACAGCGTCTGGAAGAAGCCGCGAAGCGCGATCACCGTAAACTGGGTAAGCAGCTTGATCTTTACCACATGCAGCAAGAAGCGCCGGGTATGGTGTTCTGGCACCACAACGGTTGGGTGGTTTTCCGTGAACTTGAAGCTTTCGTGCGTTCAAAACTGGCTGAATACAATTATCAGGAAGTGAAAGGCCCGCTGATCATGGACCGTGTTCTTTGGGAACGCTCCGGTCACTGGGACAAATACGCCGATTATATGTTCACAACGCAATCCGAAAACCGTGAATATGCCCTCAAGCCAATGAACTGTCCAGGCCACGTCCAGATCTTTAACCAGGGCCTGAAATCATACCGTGACCTGCCATTGCGTATGGCGGAATTTGGCAGTTGTCACCGTAATGAACCATCTGGTGCACTGCACGGTCTGATGCGTGTCCGTGGTTTTACCCAGGATGATGCGCACATATTCTGTACCCCAGAACAGGTACAACAGGAAGTCACATCTTGCATTAAAATGGTTTACGACACCTACAAGACCTTTGGTTTTGAAGATATTGTTGTAAAACTTTCTACCCGCCCAGAGATGCGAGTGGGTTCAGATGCGATGTGGGATCGCGCAGAAAAAGCACTGGCTGAAGCGCTGGAATCCATGAACATTCAGTTCGAGATTCTGGAAGGCGAGGGGGCATTCTACGGTCCTAAGATTGAATTTACCCTGCATGATTGTTTGGATCGTGCATGGCAGTGTGGTACTGTGCAGCTCGATTTTGCGTTGCCTGAACGTTTGGGCGCGACCTACGTAGGTGAAGACAACGAGCGCCATACTCCTGTGATGATTCACCGTGCGATTCTGGGGTCATTGGAACGCTTTATCGGTATCTTGATTGAAGAATACGCAGGCCACTTCCCAAGTTGGTTGGCGCCTCAGCAAGCGGTTGTCATGAACATTACTGATAATCAAGCTGAATATGTTCAAGAAGTCGCGAAAAAACTGCAAAAAGCAGGATTTAGAGCTTCTGCAGACTTGAGA
Organism: Grimontia hollisae CIP 101886; assembly: GCF_000176515.1. Lineage (GTDB taxonomy): Bacteria > Pseudomonadota > Gammaproteobacteria > Enterobacterales > Vibrionaceae > Enterovibrio > Enterovibrio hollisae. The sequence goes on along the minus strand of NZ_ADAQ01000013.1, from coordinate 322,254 downwards.
AACGAGAAGATTGGCTTTAAAATCCGCGAACATACTTTGAAGCGCGTACCTTACATGCTGGTTTGTGGCGACCAAGAGATGGAAGCTGGTGAAATCGCGGTACGTACACGCAAAGGTAAAGACTTGGGTAAATACAAAATTGACGAATTCATTTCTCTGCTTGAGAACGAAATTCGTACCCGAACTCTTAATATTTTGGAGGAATAAGGTATTAAAGGCGCAAGAAAAGCCCCGGCTAAACAAAATGCTCACCGTCTAAACGAAGAAATTCGCGGTTTGCGTGAAGTACGTCTTACTGGTATCGACGGTGAACAACTTGGTGTTGTTTCATTTGAAGAAGCTCTGAGAACCGCAGAAGAAGCGGGCGTTGATCTGGTAGAAATCAGCCCTAATGCCGAGCCTCCAGTTTGTCGTGTGATGGACTATGGTAAGTTCATCTATGAAAAGAGTAAGGCTGCGAAAGAGCAGAAGAAAAAGCAAAAAGTTGTCCAGATTAAGGAAATTAAATTCCGTCCTGGTACCGATGTTGGCGACTATCAGGTAAAACTACGCAACCTGGTTCGCTTTATTGAAGAGGGTAACAAGGTCAAGGTCACAATCCGTTTCCGTGGTCGCGAAATGGCGCACCAGGATATCGGTGTTGACGTTCTGAATCGTCTGAAGGAAGACACTGCTGAAATTGCTTCAGTAGAAAGCTTTCCTTCAAGGATTGAAGGTCGTCAAATGATCATGGTTCTTGCCCCTAAGAAGAAGTAATTTCGGCATACAAGTAACATTGAGGCTATGCGCCAGCTCTTTTAGAGCGGGGTATGGCTTCTTTGTTCGCCAAATTACACAGTTATTAATGCATACAATGCGGAGTTATTCATCATGCCTAAGATGAAAGCAAATAAAGGTGCTGCTAAGCGTTTCAAGAAAACTGGCGGCGGTTTCAAGTTCAAGCATGCTACTAAACGTCACATCCTGACTAAGCGTACTACTAAGAACAAACGTCAACTGCGTCCAAACGCGATTCTGCCTAAGTGCGAAATCGGTGCAGTTGTTCGTATGCTTCCATACGCATAATTTTTCTTAGTATTTTTAACGAATTAGTTTAGGAGAGACATAATGGCTCGCGTAAAACGTGGTGTACAGGCTCGTGCACGTCACAAGAAAGTTCTGAAACAAGCTAAAGGTTATTACGGTGCACGTTCACGTGTTTACCGCGTAGCTTTCCAAGCAGTTACCAAAGCTGGTCAATACGCTTACCGTGACCGTCGTCAGAAGAAACGTCAATTCCGTCAACTGTGGATTGCACGTATCAACGCTGCGGCTCGTCAAAACGGTATGTCTTACAGCCGTTTCATCAACGGTCTGAAGAAAGCGTCTATCGAAATCGATCGTAAGATCCTGGCTGATATCGCTGTATTCGACAAAGTTGCATTCTCTGCTTTGGTAGAGAAAGCGAAAGCTGCTCTGTAATTTTTACAGAATAGACGTTTTGGGAAAGGGGAGCTTCGGCTCCCCTTTTTCGTGTTCCGTTTCCCGCTTTGAGCCATCAAAAGTTTACGTCAAGGTTTCAACAATTCTCCATCTTCATCATTAACGCAGAATGTGTTGAAAAAAATGTGGCTATGAAATAGGCATGGCAAGCACTTATCATGCATTTCGGATTGGCTTTGTTGAACCGATTTATTACTATGTGTCGTTACGTCTCATACCAATTCCCAGAGCACTTTCCGTACTAAGTTTATGACTGATGACATGCGGATTTTGCTCCGAGAATTGGTATATCTTTTACTCCCCCGTAGGACACTGCCTGTGCAGGCAGATGAGGAAACGATGCAACAACTAGAAGAGATTCTATCCAACGCAACGGCTGCGATCGAAGCAGTTGATTCGGTTGCGGCCCTAGATGAGGTACGTGTTAAGTACCTGGGTAAAAAAGGTGAGCTGACGCTTCAGCTTCAACAATTGGGTAAACTGCCACCGGAAGAGCGCCGTGAAGCAGGTGCGAGCATCAATAAAGCGAAACAAGCAGTTCAGCAAGCGTTGACTGAGCGCAAAGCCGCACTTGAGAGGGCTGAGCTTGAAGCCAAATTAGCAGCAGAAACGATTGATGTAACCTTGCCAGGCCGTCGTATTGAAAACGGTGGTATTCACCCAGTGACCCGTACTATCGAGCGTATTGAGAGCTTCTTTGGTGAGCTGGGTTTTACGGTTGAAACTGGTCCTGAAATTGAAGATGCGTTCCACAACTTTGATGCATTGAATATTGCGGAAGATCACCCTGCACGTACCGATCATGACACGTTCTTCTTCAACCCTGATCTGATGCTGCGTACGCATACCTCTGGTGTTCAAATCCGTACCATGGAAGCGAAGCAACCGCCGCTGCGCTTTATTGCACCGGGCCGCGTTTACCGTAACGATTACGACCAAACTCACACCCCAATGTTCCATCAGGTAGAGGGCATGCTGGTTGACGAAAACGTGAACTTCGCGCAACTGAAAGGCATTCTGCATGACTTCCTGTGTAACTTCTTCGAAGAAGATCTGGAAGTGCGTTTCCGTCCTTCATATTTCCCGTTCACTGAGCCTTCAGCGGAAGTTGACGTAAAAGGCAAAAACGGAAAATGGCTGGAAGTCTTGGGCTGCGGTATGGTTCACCCGAACGTTCTGCGAGCGGTTGGCATCGACCCAGAGAAATACTCAGGTTTCGCGTTTGGTATGGGTGTTGAACGCTTGACCATGCTGCGCTACGGCGTAAACGACTTGCGTGCGTTCTTCGAGAACGATCTGCGTTTCCTGAAACAATTCAAGTAAGCATTGGGGTAATTGATAAATGAAATTCAGTGAATCCTGGCTTCGCGAGTGGGTGAACCCAGCAGTAAACAGCGAAGAACTGGCACACCAAATCACCATGGCAGGTCTGGAAGTTGATGACATCGCAGCCGTTGCCGGTGAGTTTACCGGCGTTGTCGTTGGTGAAGTGGTTGAATGTAGCCAGCACCCTGATGCAGACAAACTGCGTGTCACCAAAGTCAACGTAGGTGGTGAAGAACTGCTTGATATTGTATGCGGTGCACCAAACTGCCGCCTTGGCCTGAAAGTTGCGGTTGCTACTGTCGGCGCCGTACTGCCTGGCGACTTCAAAATCAAAAAAGCGAAGCTTCGCGGCCAGCCTTCTCACGGTATGCTGTGTTCTTTCTCTGAGCTGGGCATCGATGTGGAGTCAAACGGCATTATGGAACTGCCAGCAGATGCACCAATCGGTACCGATTTCCGTGAATACCTCAAACTAAACGATGTCACCATTGATGTTGACCTGACGGCAAACCGTGCAGACTGTCTCAGCATTAAAGGTTTGGCGCGTGAGGTCGGTGTGCTGAACCGCGTTGAAGTATCTCAGCCTGCGTTTGAGAAAGTAACATCATCGATTGATGACAAAGTGTCTGTTGCGGTTGAAGCACCGGCTGCGTGTCCTCGCTACCTGGGCCGTGTGGTTAAAGGTGTTAACGTTAAAGCTGCAACGCCTCTTTGGATGCAGGAAAAACTGCGTCGTAGTGGTATTCGCTCTATCGATCCTATTGTAGACATCACCAACTACGTGATGCTGGAGCAGGGTCAGCCTATGCACGCCTTCGATCTGGCGAAGGTTGAAGGTGGTATCGTTGCACGTATGGCGAAACCCGGCGAGAAACTGGTGTTGCTGGATGGCAACGAAGCAGAATTGAACGAAAACACGTTGGTGATCGCCGACCACAACAAAGCACTGGCGATTGCGGGTATCTTTGGTGGTCAGGATTCTGGTGTAAACGCCGAAACCACCACTGACGTTCTGCTTGAAGCGGCATTCTTTGCACCGGAAGCCATCCGTGGTCGAGCACGTAACTATGGCCTGCACACGGATTCCTCACACCGCTTTGAACGTGGTGTGGATTCAACGCTGCAATACCATGCGATGGAGCGTGCAACTCAACTGCTTATTGACATCTGTGGTGGTGAAGCAGGGGAGATCGTCGGTCAGGAATCTGAAGAGCACCTGCCAAAAGCAAATACCATTGCGTTGCGCCGTAGCAAGCTGGATAACCTGCTGGGTCACCATATCCCATCAGAAGATGTGGTAGAAATTCTGACCCGTCTGGGCTGTGACGTTGAAGCAACGGACGAAGGCTGGACTGCAAAAGCACCATTCTGGCGCTTCGATATGGCGATTGAGCAGGATTTGGTGGAAGAAGTGGGCCGCATTTATGGTTACGACAACATACCAAACCAAGCGCCTGTTGCGTCGCTGAAGATGAATGATCACGTAGAAGCTAACCAGCCTCTGAAGCGCGTGCGTGATTTGCTGGTTGACCGTGGTTACCACGAAGCGATTACTTACAGCTTTGTCGAACCAAACCAGCAGAAACTGATTGTGCCGGATGTAGAACCCCTGATACTGCCAAACCCAATTTCTGCCGATATGTCAGCGATGCGTCTGAGCCTGTGGACTGGCCTGCTAAACACGGTCGCTTACAACCAGAAGCGCCAGCAACCACGCGTTCGCCTGTTCGAAGCCGGTCTGCGTTTCATTCCTTGTGAAGGTGCTGAGAATGGCATGCTCCAGGAGATGATGCTGGCAGGTGTGATCGCAGGCCCACGCGCTGAAGAGCATTGGGACATTGCAAGCAACACCGTTGACTTCTTCGACCTGAAAGGCGATCTGGAAGCGATTCTGGAACTGACTGCCAACGAGCTGAATTACAGCTTCAAGGCCGCAAAACACCCTGCACTGCACCCTGGTCAATCTGCAGCGATTGAAGTGGACGGCGAAATCGTCGGTTACATCGGTACTGTTCACCCAGAGCTTGAGCGTAAGTTTGGCCTGAATGGCCGCACCATCGTGTTTGAAATCGAATGGTCTGCTATCAACAAACGCGTGATTCCGGAAGCGGTTGTTATCTCCAAGTTCCCCGCAAACCGCCGTGACATTGCGGTGATTGTAGGTGACGATGTAGCATCTGATGCTGTTGTTCGTGCTTGTCTGGAGACAGACAATCCCCTTGTTACCGGTGCGAAGCTGTTTGACCTTTATAAGGGCAAAGGCGTAGAAGAAGGTAAGAAGAGTCTGGCAATAGCACTGAGCCTGCAATCTACCGAACGAACGCTGGAAGAAAGAGATATTTCTGAGGCAGTTGCTTCGGTTATTGCTTTACTTAGTGAGAAATTTGACGCACATCTTCGCGATTAATGATAAAAATATAAATAAAAAAGCGGCTGGTTGGCCGCTTTTTTATGTCTAAAAGTTCTAACACGTTTCATTTTGATAAATTGGTGCTTTATCAAAACCTTAACAAATCGCACTCCACAACTGTTTAAAACCTGAATAAAAACATTGCTTAATGAAACTCTACTCAATTAACTGTCTCATTTTTTATGCATAACTTAAGAATGAAAAGCTCATAAACAGAGCACTGTTCTAAATAATGATATGGAAAAAAGTTGGCGCAAATCAGCCAGTTGGCTTACACTGTTCGTAAGTTACTGCTAGAGAATAGGCTGCCCGACGAAGGAGCAAGTAAATATTTCTTTTGCAGTGAAATTCGTGGTGTAGATACGACGTATCACATTTGTGTTCAACATTTCTTGAGGGAATGACCTATGGCGCTCACCAAGGCCGATTTGGCTGAGAACCTGTTTGAAAATGTCGGGATGAGCAAGCGGGACGCCAAGGAAACTGTCGAAGCGTTTTTTGAAGAAATTCGAAAAGCGTTAGAAAGTGGCGAACAAGTCAAGTTGTCTGGCTTCGGAAATTTTGATCTTCGCGACAAGAATGAACGTCCGGGCCGCAATCCAAAAACGGGTGAAGATATTCCAATTACAGCTCGACGAGTTGTGACTTTCCGCCCAGGCCAAAAACTGAAGGCGAGAGTCGAGAAAGCCAAAGTAGACAAATAGTCGCCGTGCGAGAGTTTTCCAAAGAACCGTGGCTTATGTTATGACCACGGTTTTTTATTGCCCCGACATCGCATACGCCTGCTCTCATGAATTGCGTTTGTTATCAAAGTGTTTAGTTTGTATATTGACGGCTAAGACATGGATACCAAACAATTCATAAGGATAGTTAGAAATGGATAGTCAATTATTCAGGGGTTTTCTTAAGCATACGTTATTTCCACCTGAAAATTTCCAGCCATCCTGTATTACCTTGCCAAATGGTATAAATGTTAAGCATAGTGAGATTGGTGTGGTTGAAGTGACGCCACCGGTATCAGAAAAGGCGATTATTATTTCATCCGGCATCCATGGCGATGAAACCGCGCCGGTTGAATTGGTGGATGATTTGGTTGGCGGTATTTTGGAACAGCAAATTACACCTAAAAACCGCGTGCTTTTTATCATAGCCCACCCAAAAGCAATACATGCCCACACGCGCTTTATAAAAGAAAACTTAAATCGGCTCTTCACCAGTTTGAACCCTATCCGGAATGAAGAATGTACGCTTGCTAACCGGCTTCAAGAGAAGGTGAAGCATTTTTTTGATAGCGTCGATGACGAGCGTTGGCATTTCGACCTTCACTGCGCGATCAGAGCATCACAGCATTATATGTTTGGCGTTGTGCCTGCTTCTACTAAGGCAACAGACGTGCGCCCATTGATTGCTTTCCTGAAAGCAGCACATATGGATGCTGTGCTGTTGAGCCAGACGCCTTCTTCGACGTTTAGCTGGTTCAGTGCGGAAAACTATGGTGCGATGGCTGCCACATTTGAAATGGGTCGGGTAGCGCCGCTTTACCAAAACAATATGGCAGAATTTGTGCCGCTGCGTGAAGCGCTGATCGCAATGCTTGAAGAGCGTTATTTGCCACAAGAATCACAGACCAAGAGTTTTTCATCCTACAAAGTGACCCGCACGATTACCAAAACCGATGCGTCTTTCCAGCTGGCGTTCAGTGACGATACTGCTAACTTTACTTTCTTTCAGGAAGGCGAGTTGTTAGCTGAAGAAAATGGCGTACTTTATCATGCCTTACCGGGTGGAGAGGCCGTGGTGTTTCCAAATGCCAATGTGGCAATAGGGCAGCGTGCTGCTTTGCTGGTACAGCCTTTTGAACCCGATGACGCCCAGCCACTTTATGTGAATGTTGAGCGCAAATCTGGCACTTTCGCCGCCAGTTAGCACTTTTCATTTTGAGCGGTTCTATGTATGGTTGGCGGCAATCGTTAATTGAACCCGAAAACCATGCAGTTATTTCAACTTGCCAAGCGTCATGAGAGGCGCTGGCATGCCGCATTCATTGTTTCACTCTGCCTTCTCTTTGTGGGTGCTTTTGTCTCACTTTCCGTTGGAGAGATCTGGATATCTCCCTTTTCGTTTGGTTCTGCGTTAGAACAACAGCTTTTGGTTGAACTGCGGGTTCCCCGAGTGATTGCAGCCGTGCTGATCGGCGCATCACTGGCGGTGTCCGGTGGTGTTTTACAAGTCTTGTTGGGAAACCCTTTGGCTGAACCTGGCGTGCTGGGTATTTCTGGCGGCTCTAGCCTTGCTTTAGTGGTTACGATGTTTCTGTTTCCGGTATTCGCCACACCTTACGGTTTGATGGCCTCGGCGATGCTTGGCGCATTGGCGTTTACGACAATATTGGTGATGTTGGCAAGACGCAGGGCAATGTCGACGGCGAGATTGCTGCTGATTGGTGTTGCTCTCGGTATTCTCTCAGGTGCGATTGTCACCTGGGCATTCTATTTCAGTTCAGATCTAAATCTTCGCCAGCTTATGTATTGGTTGATGGGTAGTCTTTCTGGTGTGCATTGGTCTCAGCTCATCTTAGCGATCTTAATGGTTCCTGCTGTGATTTGGCTTTGTTTCCAGGGTAAAAAGCTGGATCTCATGATGCTCGGAGACGTGCAGGCTAGACAGTTAGGATTGAACATCAATGCATTGCGTTGGCAGTTAATCTTAATGGTGAGCTTATTGGTCGGTGCGTCGGTCGCCATGGCCGGTGTGATTGGTTTTGTCGGTTTGGTGGTGCCACACTTCCTGAGATTATGGTTTGGCACTGAAAACCGATTTCTTCTGCCGCTATCAGCGATTTCCGGCGCTTCATTGATGCTGGCAGCAGACACAATTGGCCGAATGGCGATCGCTGAAGCAGAGTTGCCTGTAGGAGCAGTAACGACGACAATCGGCGCTCCTTTGTTTATTTGGATGTTATTGAGGCGTGTATGATTGATGCTAAAAATATAGCGTTAGGAACGCGTCTTCTTCCCCTGAATTTTCGTGCAGGCAGAGGGGAGATTGTTCACCTGCTGGGTGCCAACGGCAGCGGGAAAAGTACACTTCTCGAATTGCTGTCAGGATTGACTGAAGGGCAGGGAAAAGTGATGTTGGATGGTGTTGAACTCGCGGGGATGGATGCGCTCTCTCTTGCCCGTCAGCGGGCATACCTGTGCCAACAACAAAAGCCAGCATTTGCCATTGGTGTGTATCAATATCTCAGTCTTAGTTTGTCAGCCATTCGTAACCTTATGCCAGAAGCCGCGGAGAAGGCAGTCAATGAAATATGTAGTGCTTTGGGGATTGCTGACAAGTTGGGTCGGAATACCGAGCAACTCTCAGGGGGCGAATGGCAGCGTGTGCGTCTGGCTGGTGTTTGCCTGCAAATATGGCCTGAAATCAACCCAGAAGGAAAGCTGTTGATTTTGGATGAGCCAGCTACAGCGTTGGATATTGCCCAACAAAGCGTGATGTACAATATCGTCAGGAAAATTGCGGACCAAGGGATTTCGGTAGTGATGTCCAATCACGATATTAACCGTACTTTGTCTGACGCGGACAGGGTTGTGCTGCTCAAAAACGGCCATATCGTCGCACAAGGCAGTCCTCGCGAGGTGATGACAGTCGACACTTTGGCGCATACGTTCGGTGTAAAACTTCGACGGGTAGAAGTGGGAACACAAACACTCATCTTAAGCCAATGACCCGTCTGGTGAAGAAACCAGCAGGTTCAATGCTTCAATAGAGAAACAGAAATAGAGGAACAGAGGCTATGAATCGATATTACCTGCCTCTGTAAAGCCCTTAGTTATTCTCGGTTACTTCCAGCTTCGCTTTAATAAACAGGGCGTGGTCGAGATATAAAAGTTCTGCGGTTTTGCGAATCACTGACTCTTCCAATGGATCCAGCCTACCATCAGCGTAGGCAACCTCCCACATGGCTTTTACCAGGGCATACCGCTGCGCTTGCTCCAACTGGCGTAATTTGTCTGTGTAGTCATACAATGACACTGCCTTTTGACTGTCGTTTCTGGCGTCGGTTAGCAGCGAGATTGCTTCTGCTTGTTCGATATCCAGTAACGCACAGAGAAGATTGGATTTTGCTGATTCTTCCCGGGGATCCAACTGATGATCGGCGCCAGCGACCTCACAAAGAAGCCCCGCCATTGCACGCTGGTAGTACGTCTTATTTGGGGCTACATTCCCACCTTCCTCGGCAAATACATCTCTTAAAATCGAAGACAGTTTTGAAAACACCGATTTACCCCCTGTTAGTGTGCTTAGCCTGAGAGTATGCGACAATGAAACATGATGTAAACTAGATTTACAAAGTGAAAAGCCCTGACGCTTTTAGAATGCTGTTGGTGCAAAACCGGTGACGACATCCAGCTTCAACGCTTTACCCAGCTTAGTCAGTGGGTGAACAACCACAAGACCACGTACAGATTTTTTCAGTTTGCCCATATCAGACTGTTCCAATTTAGTGATCTCGCGTGAGAAAGGCATATTCAACAATGCTTTGCGTTCTTTGTTTAACGAAAAGTTCTGTTTGTGGCTCAACTGGCTGATTTTTTTGTTTAAATCATCAATGTCGTTCGTGAACCTGGTAACCAATTCACTATCACCACGCGTTTTCGCGCCATCCAGTTTACGTTGGTTTTTGTCCAGACGGCTTTTCAGCTGTTGTAATTCTTGTTTAATGCTCATGGTGACCCAGTGTGTTTGTTTGCAAGGGCGCGGAGTGTATCACAGCATAGACACCAGGGTCATGCCAATTCCTGTTTAGGATGTTGTTCGTTATTCGGTGTCAACAGTTTAAAAAGGAGAAGTGAATGAAGATCGAGGTCATGGCGGTTTATGGTAGAATCTTCGCAATTTTTTAGACGGTACTGAGCCTGCTTTACGTTTACGCTCGTACTGTGAGTGGATTTTCTTCAAACAGCATTTCTCTGGATAACGATTTGACCGCTTCAATCCATCAAAACAACGCTAAAACACTTTTCGCTGCGCTTGATGACTGCATGCTGAAAGACAGGTTCCGCCTCAGCAAACGCATCAAGGGTGCACAACGCATCAAGAAAAACGAGGCCCGTCAGGCCGTCTTTGATGACATCGCACTGGATATTGCCAAATCCATGCAGGTTCGCTTACAACGCCTGAATGCCCAACCCACCATTACGTTCCCAGAACAGTTACCTGTCAGCCAGAAAAAAGACGAGATTGCGCAAGCCATTGCCAACAACCAGGTGGTGATTGTCGCGGGTGAAACGGGCTCAGGTAAAACCACCCAGTTACCTAAAATTTGCATGGAACTTGGGCTTGGCGTATCCGGGGTGATTGGCCATACCCAACCGCGCCGTCTGGCGGCACGCTCAGTCGCGACGCGGATTGCAGAAGAATTGGAAACCGAACTGGGTAAAACCGTTGGTTACAAAGTGCGGTTCAACGATCAGGTGTCAGAGGAATCCCGGGTCAAACTGATGACCGACGGTATTTTGCTGGCTGAAATTCAGCATGACCGTTATCTCAACCAGTATGACTGCATCATTATCGATGAAGCGCACGAACGCAGCCTGAATATCGATTTCATTCTGGGGTACTTAAAGCAATTGCTGCCGAAACGCCCGGATTTAAAACTTATCATTACCTCGGCAACCATCGACCCTGAGCGTTTCTCGAACCATTTCGGTGGTGCGCCAATCATTGAAGTTTCTGGCCGCACCTATCCGGTGGAAGTGCGTTACCGCCCTTTGGTAGAAGACAGTGAAGACACGGATCGCGATCAGCTTCAGGCGATTTTTGATGCTGTCGATGAGCTGCATGAAGAAGGGTCGGGCGACATCCTGATCTTTATGAACGGTGAACGCGAAATCCGTGATACTGCCGATGCCCTGAATAAGCGTAATCTGCGTGACACTGAAATCCTGCCGTTGTATGCGCGTTTGTCATCGTCTGAGCAAAACCGTGTGTTTCAGCCCCATTCTGGTCGCCGCATCGTACTGGCAACCAACGTGGCGGAAACTTCGCTGACGGTGCCGGGCATCAAATACGTGATCGATCCCGGTACGGCGCGGATTTCCCGTTACAGCTATCGCACCAAGGTGCAACGCCTGCCGATTGAACCGATTTCACAGGCAAGCGCTAACCAGCGTAAAGGGCGCTGCGGACGGGTGTCAGACGGTATCTGTATCCGTTTGTATTCAGAAGAAGATTTCCTTTCCCGTCCAGAATTTACCGATCCTGAAATCCTGCGTACCAATCTGGCGTCCGTTATCCTGCAAATGACGGCGATTGGTCTGGGTGATATTGCTGCGTTTCCGTTTGTCCAGCCGCCAGACAGCCGCAACATCTCTGATGGTGTTCGCCTGCTTGAAGAGCTGGGTGCGCTGAAAGAAAGCAAGAAAGGCGATGATCAAAAACGCCTGACGGATATTGGTCGTTCACTCGCGCGTCTGCCTATCGACCCACGACTTGCCCGTATGGTGCTGGAAGCGGGGCGTCTGGGTGCGCTCAATGAAGTGATGGTGATTGCTTCAGCGCTGTCGATTCAGGATCCCCGTGAGCGTCCGAGTGAGAAACAGCAGGCAGCCGATGAGAAACATCGCCGCTTTAACGATAAGGAATCTGACTTCCTGGCCTATGTAAACCTGTGGGAGTACATCAAGGAGCAGCAAAAGGCACTGTCCGGCAACCAGTTCCGCAAACAGTGTAAGAAAGATTACCTGAACTATCTGCGTATCCGTGAATGGCAGGATGTGCATTACCAGATCCGCCAGGTGATTCATGAGCTTGGCTTCAAGATCAATCAGGAACCGGCAGATTACTCATCCATTCATGTGTCATTGCTGGCGGGGTTACTGTCCCATATTGGCCAGAAAGATCAGGAAAAGAACGAATACCAAGGTGCGCGTAATGCCCGCTTCAACATCTTCCCGGCATCTGGCATCTTCAAAAAGCAGCCGAAGTGGTTAATGGTGGCTGAGCTGGTGGAAACCTCCAAACTTTGGGGGCGTGTCGCCGCTAAAATCCAGCCTGAATGGGTGGAGCCGCTGGCTAAGCACCTTATCAAGCGCAGTTACTCCGAACCGCATTGGGAGAAGAAGCAGGCCGCTGTCTTTGCCTTCGAAAAAGTGATGCTTTATGGCATTCCTATCGTGCCGAAACGTAAAGTGAATTATGGCAGCATTGATCCTGTGGTCAGCCGTGAGCTCTTTATCCGCTCTGCGCTGGTAGAAGGAGATTGGGAGACTAAGCACAAGTTCTTCCACCAGAACCGCAAAATGCTGGCCGAAGTGGAAGAGCTGGAGAAGAAATCCCGTCGCCGCGATATTCTGGTTGACGACGATACACTCTACGAGTTCTACGATCAGCGTATCGATCATACCGTGGTATCTGGCCGTCACTTTGACAGCTGGTGGAAGAAAGTCAGTCGTGATGAACCTGAAAAGCTGAACTTCGAGAAAGCCATGCTGCTCGCAGGCGATGCCAGCCATGTCACTGAGTTGGACTATCCGAACTTCTGGCATCAGGGCAACCTGAAGCTGAAACTCAGCTATCAGTTTGAGCCGGGTGAAGACCATGATGGTGTGACTGTGCATATCCCGCTGCCAGTGCTCAACCAGATTGAGCCTTACGGCTTTGACTGGCAAATCCCGGGCCTGCGCCATGAGCTTATTGTTTGTTTGATTAAGTCATTGCCCAAAACGTTACGACGTAACTTTGTGCCAGCACCAAACTACGCAACGGCTTTCCTTCAGCGTGTCACGCCCATGGAAATGCCGCTGCTGGATGCGTTGGAGAAAGAGTTGAAGCGCATGACCGGTGTGACTGTGCTGCGTGAAAACTGGCAACTGGAGCAATTACCGGAACACCTGAGAATCACTTTCCGTGCCGTTGACCACAAAAATCGTAAGTTAAGTGAAAGCTATGATTTGTATGAGCTGAAAGACGGCTTGAAAGAGAAAGTGCAGGAGACGCTGTCTCAGGTGGCTGATGACGATATCGAACAACAGGGACTGACCACCTGGAGCTTTGGTGCGCTGCCGAAAATGTATCAGCAGAAGCGTGGTGGATTTGAAGTCAAAGCTTTCCCAGCGATTGTGGATAATAAAGATTCAGTCGGCATCAAGCTGTATGAAACCGAAGAAGAGCAGCATCAGGCCATGCAACAGGGCCAGCGCCGCCTGATCCTTCTGAACGTACCGTCACCGATTAAGTACCTGCATGAAAACTTGCCGAACAAGTCGAAGCTTGGCCTGTATTTCAACCCGTATGGCCGTGTGCTGGATTTGATTGATGACTGTATTGCCTGTGGCGTTGATAAGCTGATAGAAGCGCAGGGCGGACTGAAATGGCAGCCTGAAGAGTTCGAGGCGCTGAAAGAGCATGTACGTGCAGAGCTTGGCGATACCGTGGTGGAGATTGCCAAGCAGGTAGAGCAGATCCTGACGACAGCCTTTAACATTAACAAGAAGCTGAAAGGTAAAATTGACTTTACCATGGCCTTTGCGTTGTCAGATATTAAAGCGCAGATTGAAGGCTTAATCTTCAAGGGGTTTGCAACGGAATGTGGCTGGAAACGTTTGCCGGACATCCAGCGATACATGAATGCGATCGAACGTCGTTTGGAAAAACTGCCTATCGATCCGAATAAAGATCGCTTGCATATGCTGAAAATTGAGTCTGTCACTAATGATTACAAAGAACTGCTGAACAAGATCCCGAAAGGGCAACGTGTTCCAGAAGCAGTGAAGGAAATCCGTTGGATGATTGAGGAGCTCAGAGTCAGCTATTTCGCACAGCAATTGGGGACACCTTATCCCATTTCAGATAAGCGCATTAAGAACGCTATCGATGCGGTCTAATAAACCTTTACATCTGTGTTTCAGTTAAGGAACATATTTCATTAAAAAAAGAAAGTCAGCGTTTATGCTGGCTTTTTCATTTTTTACCGTTATGGCAACATTCGCCGAAATCAGCAGCAATAAACGGCAAATTTACGCCTATGCCACTGAAATGAATGTTTGCGTGTCAACAGACAAATCGTGAAATTCAAGTCTTTCGGTATTCTTACCTTCTGAAAAATAAATAATTTGTGCCAAAAGAATTTGGTGCGGGCTTTGGTATGGCATTTATTATGCCGCCTTTAATTTGAGGTTACCGGGGAGAAATATGAGTTGAGCGTTGTACTGTACGGCACGCATGTGCTTATTACAGATCATTTACGGGTAAACGATGTTGTTAAAGGTATTGAAGGTAACTTTAGCATTCCTGTTAATGTTTCTTTCAGAAAATGTATTCGCAATTGCTATGCCCGATGCACAATCTATGTATCGGGAATTAAATTTATCGACGGAAGTTTCATTTGGAAAGTTCCAGAAAGCATATAACCATTTTCTGGCCCATCGTGGCAGTAAGGATGTTTTTACTGTGATTGATTACGGTAAACCGTCTTCTCAAAAACGATTTTGGGTTATTGATGCAGCGAAGCGCAAAGTCCTGTTTGCTTCTTACGTTTCTCACGGTAAAAACAGCGGGGCACTTTATGCGAGAAATTTTTCCAATGTTGTTAATTCACACCAGACGTCGATTGGTATTTTCCGGGCAGCAGAAACTTACTATGGCAAGCATGGTTACTCGCTTCGCCTAGATGGGCTTTCAAAAGGGATTAACGACAATGCACGGCGGCGTGCAATTGTTATTCACGGTGCCACGTATGCCCATCCCAGTGTGATTGCCAAAACCGGACAATTAGGGCGCAGTTGGGGATGCCCAGCTTTACCCAGTTACTTATCAAAGAAAGTCATCAACACTATAAAGAATGGCACATACATTTACGCGTTTGCTTAAGAGTGTATGGATTATTTCATGAATAAATGGTACCGGGTTTCAGGCAAACAAAAAGATAATTTGTCATAAACGCGCTACCATTGCTGGATATTAATGTTTATTGAGCAGAGCCGCAGAACGTTTATTTCTGCGGTTTTTTTTATTTCCATAACGGCCGATAACACATCGATTCTGATCATTAATAATCACTAAACACTCCAAGCATTGAATACATTCGTTATAGTCGATACGTCCATCAAAGCGTATCGCATTGATTTCGCATTTTTTATGACATAACTGGCAAGGGTTTCCGCACTCTTTTCTTCGTTTCAACCAGGAAAATAGTCTGAGCCTTCCTAGTATTGCCAAACCAGCACCCAAGGGACAAAGGTATCGACAATAGAACTTGTGGACGAATAACCCAGCGCCCAGTAATACGAAGGCATAGGTAACGAAAGGCCAGTGGCGGAAAAAATTCATAGTAAGGGTTGTTTTAAAGGGTTCGATTTCTGCGAGAGTTTCGGCCATCGACAAGTCAAAGAATGCAGCCATGATTAACCCGATAAGTATCGGGTATTTGATACGTTGCAATGTACGATGATGTGAGTCTAAGGGTTTCCATTGGGGAAGTCGCAGCCAATTCGCTAATCGTCCTATTAACTCTTGAAAGGCGCCGAAAGGACAAAGCCAACCGCAGAACAAGCCACGTCCCCACAAAAAAAGGCTAATGAAAACAAAACTCCAAATGATAAAAAGGATAGGGTCTAGCAAAAACACATGAACATCAAAACCCTGCCAAACTGAGAGCAGTAACGTGTAGATGTTGACGACTGAAAGTTGTCCTTGTGCGTAGTAGCCAATAAATCCAATGATAAAAAACAGTGATATAAGCCTGATGTTAGGTAGCCATTTCCCATATCGGGGGGCAAGCTGACGTTGGAAGACGAACAACCCCGTGAGAAAGCACAAATACACAGTTAACACAGCGATATCAATGGCTCTTTGCTGCCAGAGCCGTTGCCATAAGGGGGTAGGCGTCGCTTGGGGCATTTCATTTTTTTCAATGAGCGCCGGTGAGATGCTGACTTGTTTTGAAAGTGTGATGCTGGTGGTTTGAATGGGATTAGAGGAAATGAACAGGGTCATTCGAAGTTCAAAAGGGGATGATAAATCAAAGCCTGAATTCGCTTTGATGCGAAAAATGTTTATGTCCCGGTATGTCGGGAAGTTCTCTGTGAAAGATTCCGGATAAAAACTATAAAAATTCAGGTCTCTGATATCAACAGCATACCCATTTTGATAGATACTGAGCCTGTTGGGCGTTGAACCTGATGCAAACTCAGGTTCGATAAAACTTATCGCACCGTTGGAGCTCATCATTAGTGCCAGCTCCCCGGGAGCCAGCTCCTGGAAAAGCCGTTTATATTCATCATCGCCAAGAAGGTTTCTGCCAACGCGTTCACTGTTGATAAACGCCCAATGAATATCAATGAGTGATTCTGCATTGTTTTCTCTTAAGCTGTCGAGTTGAACGTTTTCAATACCGACGGATTCAAGCACGTGCCAGGATTTTAAATAGTCTTTTGATATAAGCTCGTTAACACTCATGGGGGTGAAACCTGATTTGAAGGCAACCTCTGGGGGCGCTTCAAAGCCTGATAGTTTCATTCTGGCAACGCGCATGGCAGCCCCTAAAATAGTGTCGTGGATAACCATGACTGACACCGTTGCTCTTGTTATGCCATCGATGTAGTTGGTGTTTTCATCCTTATCCGAAGAACTTTTACCAACCAACAGGCGTTGATCAATACGTCGGTTTAAGTATTGTTGCACAAACTCATGGAGGGGTTTTTGTCCAAGGCCATAAAGAAATATGGGCTCGTGATGGCTGATTATTTTTATTCCCCGGATAATCCCTTTTGTATCGAGAGCAATGCGTAGATTAATTGTTTCGCCTGAGAATCCAGGAAAGTTGGTGAGATTGTTACTTTCAAAAACATAGCCAATCAGTTGATTGAGTTGATAGATGGGAATTATCCCTAGTTCAGTATCAGGCTCTCCAACACGGGTAGCGGAGGGAAATAATTCAGCAATTTCGCTATTGGCAGGGGATTGGTCTTGTGCGTGTAACTCACAGCCAAACCATAATGTAGAAGCAAAAAAGATTGATACGAAAATACGTTTCAGCGAATTAAGGTGGAAACATTGCATTTTCCGTTTCCTCACTGACAGTTAGGCCCACTTTTCACTTATTGAACGCTTAAGTAGAGATGTTCCCCAGCTTTGTGTTTAACCGTGTTTTAAGCTCTGGATTACCAGTCTAACGGGCAGCCAGTGCACCCTTCCATATTCGCGCCTTCGAAAATGGCATAAAACGTTCGAGCACCTGTGATATCTGCATCTTGCAAGTTAGCATCATACATTTTGGTCTCTTGTAGGTTGGTATTGAGCATATTCGCTCTCAGAAAATCGGTTTTGGGTGCCCAAACCATTTCTAGATTCGCAGCTTGTAAATTGGCATCATGAAACTGGGCTTTGGCAATGCGTCCAAACTCTAGATTGGCACCCCGAAGATCTGCATTTTTGAAAGATGCTACTTGAGCAAAGATGGCCCACCCCTGTATAGCTTGAAGATTGGCATTATCAAAGTTGGCCACTCGGGCATTGGCATGCCGCAAGTCTGCCCGTGCCAGATTGGCGTTTTTAAATTGTGCTTTTCCTAGATTTGCATTTTTCAAAGTAACATGGCGTAAGTCTGCGCCACTAAAGTCTGCACCGTTAAAATCAGAGCCGGTCAGATCTAAATTAGCCAGATTAGCATTGCGAAGATCAGCACCCGGACAGGATGCAAAGGGCTTTAGTTTACAACCATTTACAACAAGGAACGCTTCTTCCTCGGCCCATCCATTTGACGATAGGCACATTGACATGCCGAGTAGAAAAATACCTTTAATAGTTTGGTTTATACAGTTCATGGCGCTTTCCTAGGGGGTAATCAGGGGAAAAAACGGTCAGCATACATGCTGACCGGAAACTTCGTGTTAGAGCCATTCAGGAAGACGGAACACCCAGAAAGCACCGCCTTGTGGAACAGGTTTGGTCAAATCGGCCATATCTCCTCCCCAAAGAGGGACTGCGCCACCATAACCCGAAGCGAGTCCAATGTATTGGACGCCATCTATCTCCCAGGTCACTGGGCATGAAATGACCCCAGATCCTGTTTGGAAGCGCCAAAGTTCTTCTCCTGTTTCGGCATTGAGGGCTTTGACATAACCATCACTGGTTCCTGTGAATACCAGGTTGCCTTTCGTTGCTAGGGTTCCAGACCACAACGGGAGTTTCTCTTTGTGCTCCCAAACGAATTTCCCAGTTTTCGGGTCTACTGCACGTAGTATTCCTACGTGGTCGTCATACATGCGCTTGATGCGAAACCCTTGACCGAGATATGCCGCCCCTTTTTTATACGTTACTTCTTCCGTCCAGTAGTCTTCCTTCCAGTGATTTGCTGGTACGTAGAACAACCCGGTATCTTGGCTATACGACATAGGGTTCCAGTTTTTACCACCTAAGAATGGCGGGGAAACTTCAACGGGTTTTCCTGATTTCTGTCCCGGTTCTGGCAAGGGGGGGCGTTGTCCTTTAACTTCCATAGGACGTCCAGTTTCTGGATGGATGCCTGTTGCCCATGTGATGTTATCTACGAATGGGAATGCTTTTATGAATTTGCCGTTATCTTGATTGACAAGGTAGAAGAAACCATTTCTGTCTGCGTGTGCCGTAGCACGAATTGTTTTGCCATTTTCTTCGTATTCGAATAACACGAGTTCGTTATTCCCGGAGAAATCCCAGGCATCATTCGGTGTGTGTTGGTAGAACCACTTCACTTCGCCGGTCGTTGGATCAACGCCTACTTGTCCAGAAGTATAAAGGTTATCGTAATCGAGAGGGTTACCACCTTCAGATGTACGCTTCCAAGTGTTCCAGGGAGCGGGGTTACCAGCGCCAATAATGATGGTGTTGGTTTTTGCATCATAACTTGCACTTTGCCAGGGTGCCCCGCCACCATGGTGCCAGGCTTCAACAAGGTTACCCTTCTTATCTCTTGGCCAGGTAGGGGCTTTAGGATCGCCAGTTGGTGTGCTTTCTTTTCCGTTCAAACGTCCCATGTGCCCTTCAACGAAAGGGCGCATCCAGATTTCTTCACCGGTATCAGGATCACGGGCAAACAATTTTCCGACCACACCAAATTCATCACCGGAAGAACCGTGAATGAGCATGACTTTGCCTGTATTCTGATCTTTCACAATGGTTGGTGCACCAGTCATGGTGTACCCGGCTTTATGATCACCGAATTTTTTGCGCCATAGACGCTTACCTGTATGACGATCAAGTGCAACGATAGCCGCATCAAGTGTTCCCATAAACACCTTATCACCATAAATTGCAGCACCGCGGTTTACGACATCACAGCAAGGACGAATGTCTTCTGGCAACCGATGTGTATAGCTCCAAAGCCTTTTTCCTGTTTTTGCATCAAGCGCAAACATTCTTGAATACGATGCTGTCACATAGATAACACCATCGTAGACGAGTGCTTGGGATTCCTGACCTCGTTGCTTTTCATCACCAAATGAGAATGACCAGGCAGGCACGAGCTTTTTAACATTATCTGTATTGATTTGCGTAAGACCACTGTAGCGCTGTGCTTTGGGGCCGATGCCATACATTAAGACGTTTTCGGGAGTGTTGGCATCATCCATGATGTCATCCCATGTGACGCCTTTTCTTGTATCTGCGATAGCAATAAAACTTGTCAAGACCAAGGTCATGGTTAAATAAAAACGTTTATGGTGAAGAAGATTACGATTATGCATTGTTCGGTTCTCCTAGGTTTTGCAACTAATTTGATTGCATTCGCACATCAGTTTTTTTGCGCTATTTGTGAGACGCTGAGGAGATCGGCACCATTTGCATATTTCGGAGCATTAAGCGTTTGAACTCGATAAGACGTTCTTATGCAAAGCATCTTGAAACACAATATTTCAAGCTGCTTCGTTGTATTTAACTGAATTAGTAAATAGGCCGAGCTTCTTCCTAACATATATAAGGTTTCAATGTCCGGTGCTCCCGAGCTGAGATGTATTCTAGAAGCAAAAGAAAAAGGGGGGCCATAGGCCATTGGGCGCTCCCAAATCCTACTTTGGTATATCGTACGGTTTATGTGGAGACTCTGATTGTTGGATGGCGCGTCAACGGAATATTGATAATTAAATGAAGAGTGTCTGCATTTCAGAAGTGTTCTGAGTGGTTGTACGTCGCTTTTTTGTTGATTTATGCAACGTTAAAGCAGGATGTTGATGAGACGTCTCAAATACCTTACCCAAATTGGCATCACAACTGTCTTCGTTAAAAATGGATGTCATCACAAACGAACAGACGGTAAAAATCATGAAGTCAGCGCCACT
Source organism: Grimontia hollisae CIP 101886 (assembly GCF_000176515.1). GTDB lineage: Bacteria > Pseudomonadota > Gammaproteobacteria > Enterobacterales > Vibrionaceae > Enterovibrio > Enterovibrio hollisae. The sequence continues at coordinate 301,719 of NZ_ADAQ01000013.1, read as the reverse complement.
GATGTTAGCTATTTCATTAAGCTTGATCGCAAATCAGGAGGTTGAGGCTGTTACCAATCATCATTACAAGCCTCAGTTGGCAGTTTCTTTTGACGATGCAGAAATCAACGGTTGGACTCATTATTATTACAGCGAGAAGCTCGATGGAATTCGCGCTTACTGGGATGGTCAATCTCTGTTTACGCGACAAGGTAAGCAGATTTTCGCACCAACATGGTTTGTCGATGCGTTCCCTGATATCCCCTTGGAAGGTGAGCTCTGGATTGGGCGAAATCAATTTGAAGCCACAATGGCCGTGGTGATGGATAGCAAGCCGGATGATGAAGCCTGGAAACAAGTGCGGTTTATGGTGTTCGACATGCCAGCAAGCATTGATCGCTTTGAAAAGCGCTACAGTGATTTCAAAAGCCTGATTTTGAACATAGACATTCCACATTTAGGGTATGTAGAACATTATCCCGTTGAAGGTGAGGTGGCATTAAAGGAAATACTCAATGCCGTTGATAGTGTCGGTGGTGAGGGCTTGATGCTTCGCAAACTTTCCGGCGTCTATACTGCCGGGCGTTCAGACAATGTGCTCAAAATGAAAGTTGCTGATGATGCTGAAGCTGAAGTGGTTGGCTACGTTGGCGGAAAAGGTAAACATCAAGGTCGGATGGGGTCTCTGGTAGTAAGAATGCCTGATGGAAAAGAGTTTAAAATTGGTACAGGTTTTTCCGATAAACAACGGGAAAACCCACCTGCGCTGGGAGTGAAGATCACCTATCGTCACAACGGCTTTACCCACAATGGTGTCCCTAAGTTTGCACGGTTTGTGCGGGTGGATGCCAGCAAGCAATAATCCCGATTAAACACCGTACCGTTTTGTCTGAATGAAACCTGACATCGGTGTATGATCATGCCGTCATTGCAAGCATCCCTCCAAGCGTAGGAGACTTGAAAGTAAAGCGACCCATGCAAAAAAGCGCCCCGGAAGGCGCTTCTTTGTTTCAAGCTCAAACGCAATTAGATGCGGATGAAGTCCATGTGCATGACTTTTGGCTTGAATGGGTGACGCTGGATGTCCTGAGGCTTAACTTTCACTTCTGCGCCGTCGATTACCAGGGTAATCGCTTCGTAGAACTCAGGCTTGTCCATTTGAGTGATCACTTTAGAGTGATCCAGTGCGATGGCAACTGGTGCTGCTTCGCCACCGTAAACGACTGCTGGGAACTTGTCAGCGTGACGCAGGCGGCGGCTCGCACCTTTACCCTGCTTAGTACGTACTACTGCTTCGAATTTCATAATAAATACTCTTAAATAGAGAGTTGAAAATAAGTACTCAGATTTGCGACCAAACTGAGTACCAAGTAAATCGAGCGCGGATACTAACATTGAGACCGGGTAATAACAAGCTATCCCAGCAATTTAGTGCTCAATTGATGGCAAATTGTACGAGCCACGTTTGCTTGTGCAAAACACTGTTTAGGCTACGTTTGACAGCATGGTTCGAATCTCTTGCTGGGAAGCAAACTGGTTTAAATCAAAAATCTTATCCCTGATTGCCCAGAACCTGCCATTTTTGCGGGCAACGACAAAATCTGGAAACCTCAGCCTGTGCTCTGCACGCACCACTTTAGATGGTGCGGTGTCAGTAAATGGACGGTGTCTGTCTACCAAGTGGGGATTGACAAACTTTGCCAAAAATTCTTCTTTTTGCCGCTTGGTAGAAAGTGGCCAGATTTCGTGGATCTCAGCGCCATCTTGCCCGATATAGGTCACTTTAAGCTGTGGCTTGTCGAACTTGTTTTTCCCTGCCGTTAGGCGCATGTCGGTGCAGGCCATGATCATTGCGTCTTTAAGTTTCAGGGCATCACGCAGCTTTTTGTCCGGATCCACCAGGGCATGGTCACATTGGTGGCAACGGCGTGCAGCAATGTCATTGTCTGCTCCGCATTCACTGCAAAATTTGGCACGGAAACGGTAGCCACAGATTTCCCGTTCACCGTCGTCATTCTCAAAAAATCCCTGGCAGCGGCGGCCGTAATGCTCAATCAGAAAGCCGTTGTTATCCAACTTGCCCCAGAAATTATTGTTAAAACCGCAAGCCGGGCAGGGCACGGTGACAATTTCACTGTCGCTGTCAGGTTTAGGATCGCCTATTTCCGGCTGATACAGATCGTAGACGTTACCGGCGTAATCGAGGATCAAACAATCCTTTTTACCCGGTGAAAGGCGAAGGCCGCGTCCGGCAATTTGTTGGTACAGGCTGACAGATTCTGTCGGGCGCAGTATCGCAATTAAATCGACATGGGGGGCGTCAAAGCCTGTGGTGAGTACCGAGACATTGACCAGATATTTAATTTGGCGGTTTTTGAAGCGCTGGATAATGCTATCGCGCTCATCTTGCGCGGTATCGCCAATGACCAGTGCAGATTCTCCGTCTGGCAAGAGCGTCATGATTTCCTGGGCGTGTTTGACCGTTGCAGCGAAGATCATCACGCCGTGTCGCGCTTTCGCATACTCCAGCACCTGTTGGATGATCTGCGGCGTGGCACGCGGCGCATTTTCAATTACCCTGTCCAGATCCGCTTCTTTATAAAACCCCGTCGAAGAGGCTTTCAGCGACGAAAAATCATAGCTCAGCACCGGGGCGTCTAAAATCCGGGCCTCAGTCAGAAAGCCTTCATCCAGCAAGAAACGAATGGGTAACTCAAAGATGCAGTCACGGAAGAATCTTGGGGTTTCGCTGCGTACCCGGCCTGCGGTGTGATATTGGTATATCCATCCCATGCCAAGACGGTAAGGGGTGGCAGTCAGGCCAAGTACTTTGAGCCCCGAATTCATACTTTGCAGGTGTGCAATGACTTTGCGGTAACTGCTGTCTTCGTTGTCCGGTACGCGGTGGCATTCGTCGATAACCAGAAGGGAAAACTGGTCTTTAAACGCATCAAGGTTTCTGACCACAGATTGGACGGATGCAAATACCACTTTGTCTTTGCTCTCTTTCCTGCCAAGACCGGCAGAGAAAATGCCACCCTTCAGTCCGTAACCCTCATACTTTTCATGGTTCTGCTCGACCAGCTCTTTGACATGGGCCAGCACCAAAACACGGCCACGGGCGAGCTTTGCCAGCTCTGCAATCACCAGGCTTTTACCAGCACCGGTCGGCAGTACAGCGACCGCTGGCGTGGAATGGTGGCGGAAATAATGAACAACAGCTTTGACAGCGTCAGCCTGATAGGGGCGGAGGGTATACATGAAACTCAAAAGGCAGCCAATATAAGGCTGCCCAGTGTATCGAATCCGGTGGGGGCAATAAAGACTAGCGGATTAACCGCTTGGACATAATGCAGTGCTGGCGGCGCGGCATGTAATCAAACTGCTCATAAAACTCACGCGCGCCACTGTTGCCAATGTTCACTTCAAGAATCACTGCCTGACATGCTTTTTCTGTCGCATGAGCTTCTATCTTGGGCAGTATGTGAGAGCCGACACCCTGGCGGCGCCAGTCTTGTTGCAGGAATATTTGGTCAATGACCGCAATTTGCCCGCCCAACTCAATGCTGAAGCTGTAACACAGTACGACAAAACCAATAATTTCTTGTTCGTCATCCTGGTCAATACTGATGAGGAATACATCACCCTGTTTAGGGTTTGCGATGAGGAAACTGAATGCGGAAGTCACGTGTTCGATATCAAACGTCAGTGCTTCATGGTCGTGCATGGACTTGGAAAGTTCAAGGAGACGAGGCATTGATGCTACGGAAGGTGACTGCAGCGAGATTTTCATAAATGCTTCCTTAATCAATAAGTTAGTCAAAATAGGAGTATACTCAAAAATTGGAAGTCACGGGGTTAGGCTGTCTCGGAATTGTTAAGTTCGGCATCTCTTAGTTATAGACAGTGAATGAGAGAGTGCAATGTCAGCGCTGCATTTTGGGGTAGCCGACTTTCTTGTTTACACCAATCCCTCAGCGGTGAAAACTGACTATCAGCGTCATTTGAGTATATAATCCGCGCCCTAAGAAATTGGCGGTGAAAAGCAATGATCAGGCTAGATAAATTCTTGTGTGAAACAGTAGGTGTTACTCGTAAACAGGCAGCAAAAATATTAAAAGAAGAACGCGTTACTGTGGATGGCAACATCATTAAAAATGGAGCGATAAAAATTGCCGAGGAGGCCGACGTTGAATTTGATGGGATGTCACTGCGGCTGGCTGGCCCACGCTATTACATGATGAACAAGCCTGCAGGTTATGTCTGCTCCCATGACGATCCTTACAACCCAACGGTGTTTGTTCTGCTTGATGAAATTGGTGCGGAGAAGCTGCATATTGCAGGGCGTCTGGATTGCGACACAACAGGCCTGTTGCTGTTGACGGATGATGGGCAGTGGTCACACCGGGTAACATCGCCTAAACACAAGTGTGACAAGGTTTACCGTGTTTGGTTGGATGATCCCGTGTCACCTGAAACGGAACAGTGTTTTGCTGAAGGCATTAAACTTCGTGGTGAACGCACTGAAACCTTGCCAGCGCAAATGCAAAGGGTCGGTGAGAAAGAAGTGTTGCTGACAATTCATGAAGGAAAATACCACCAGGTGAAACGTATGTTTGCCGCGGTGGGCAATAAGGTGGTTGGCCTGCATCGTGAATCCGTGGGTGGGTTGGTGTTGGATGAGGCGCTGGAACCGGGTGAATATCGCGAACTGACGGATGAAGAGATTGCTCTGTTTTTACCGAAGCAATAACTGCCGCTACCCTGAGACGCTGCAAAAGAGCATTTGTGGCGTTTTTATGCTTTGGTTGTTTGACATTACATCCAGTTAGAAAGGGATTGTTTCCTCACTGGAATGAATCAAAGTGTTATTATGTGACTTATATCATTGTGGCGTTCAGCCACCCAGGTGTCGCGCAGTAGCCGAATCCTTCGGTGACGACATATTTTCACCTTCTCCTCTTTTTCAAGGCATACATGACAACAAACGCAGTAAACCAACCTCAGCAACAACAGCTGACCTTCTTATTGATCCTGGTGCTTGGTGCGATCGCGGCACTTACGCCGCTGGCCATTGATATGTATCTTCCTGCCATGCCGGAAATTGCGCGTGATCTTGCGGTGAATCCCGGTCTGGTACAACAAACGCTGGCGGCCTATACAGCAGGTTTCGCCATCGGACAACTTATCCATGGCCCTATTTCAGACAGCTATGGCCGTCGTCCGGTATTAATTGGTGGGGTCAGTTTGTTCATGGTGGGGGCGATAGTCAGTGCGATGGCTGCTGACATTACCACCTTGACTTATGTCCGTGCGGCTCAAGGGTTTTGTGGTGCAGCCGCCGCAGTCGTCATTCAGGCATTGGTGCGTGATATGTTCGACCGCGAAGAATTTGCCCGCACGATGTCATTCATTACACTGGTGATGACAGTTGCACCACTGGCTGCGCCGATGATCGGGGGGTATCTGGCCGTCTGGTTTGGCTGGCGCTCAATTTTCTGGCTATTAGCAGGTTTTGCCGCACTGGTGATCGTGTTGGTGATGGCATTAATCCCGGAAACACTGCCATTGACGGGCCGGCCACCGCTTCGTATTGGGTCGACACTGCGAAACTACATGAAGATCCTACGCTCAAGGCAATCTGTGGGGTATATCTTTGCGTCCGGTTTTTCTTTTGCCGGCATGTTTTCATTCTTGACCGCCGGTGCCTTTGTGTATATCGATCATTACGGCGTAAGCACGGAAAATTTCGGTTATCTGTTTGCCCTGAATGTGGTCTGCCTGATTGTAATGACCTCTTTTAACGGTAAGTTTGTACGCCGTATTGGCAGTGAAAATATGCTGAAAATTGGCCTGACTATTCAGCTTTTGGCCGGTATTGCATTAATCGTAGGTCAAGTGCTGGAACTGGGTTTGTGGGGCACCGTGATCCCGGTAGTCTTTTTTGTCGGCACCATTTCCATTGTCGGCAGTAATTCGATGGCATGCGTGCTCAGCGCCTATCCGGAACTGGCAGGCACGGCGTCTTCGCTGGCAGGTACACTAAGGTTTGGCACAGGTACGATTGTTGCTGGTATAGTTGCCGCCATTCATGTGGACTCTGCCTGGCCGATGACAGGCGCCATGGCAGCGTGTGCAATACTGTCCGCCCTGTTTTACTGGGGCCTTGCGAAAAAAATAAGAAAATGAGCTACATCGAAGACATTAAATCCGTCGTGGATTCAGCGCTTGCCGAGCTTGAGGCAGCAAAGGCAAATGGCAAATTACAAAATAACCCGGTCAGTGAAGAGTCATTTCTGTGCCGCTGGGTAGCGCAAGCGATAAAGAAACAGCGCTTTAAAAACTCAGTTTCCAGAGAAATGACCCACTGGGTGCAGCAGGGGCGTAGTATGGGCAAGAATGCCAATATCAAAGGGCAAATGACACATATTGCCAAGGTGTATCATCACTACTTCCCTGCAGGAGATGACCATCCGGCACTGACCCGGACGCAGTTTGATAACCTGATAGACGAGCTCGAAAAAGCGGACTGGATGATTCACACCGAGTACGAAATTAACCGTAAAGTGCGGGTGATCTCCGATGGCCAGCATTCATTTGCCGTATGCAGTACTGCGCTGGCCAAAAGTTTCAATGAAGATGGCGAGTTGGTAAAACCGCTGAGCCTGTATGTGCGTGGCCCAGAATCCTGGTTCGTAGAGACAATGCGTGAGCATGGTTTTCTGGTAACTAAAGTGACGGACTATAAATCGATTGTGAAATATCATGGCGAATACCAGATTTGGCCGCGTAATCAGGCAGACCGTCTGGTGGTGTTGCCAGACAGCCTGAAACCTTAAGATGTAAAAGCCATCGGGTGTAAAAAATCAGGAAGGGTGGTGTGGAGAGATTTTCTTCGCGCCACTTTTTTTTGCCAGCGCGTATGCCATGCCTTTAAAGATAAAAAGATGGGCCGGCATCATGGCAAACCAGTAGAGTAATCCGCTAAACCCGGCAGGATGCCACCATGCCCGGATATCGAGCTGCCGGGTTTCGCCTAGATCATTAACGGTGAATTCCAGCCTGCCAAGTCCCGGGGCTTTCATTCCAAACAGCAAGGAAAGGTGCTTTTTCGGCACGCATTGAATTACCTTCCAGCTATCAATGTAATCACCGGTTTGTAAGGTGTCTGATTGCGGCCTGCGTTTTACCAGTGCGTTTCCCCCAATTGCGGCATCCATCCAGGCGCGGAGCTGCCAAAGCGCATTGCCAAAGAAATAGCCATTTTCGCCGCCGACTTTCTGGATGTTCTCCCATAAGACGTCAGCACTGGCGTCGGTTTCAACACAAAACCCGGCGTGTTTAGGATAGTAGCCATAATTCCTGTGCCAGCGGGCAATCGCATCCGCATCAAACCCCCATATATCGCTTTTTACCACGTCACTTTCATTGGCTAGGGCGGCCTCAACAGCCTGCTCGAAGCTGATCTGGGGTTCGGGAATCACACTGGCAATGTCGTTTCCTGTGGGCAAAAGATCGTAACTCAGACCATCTATCAAAGCGCTGGCAATCGGTTTGGGAACGGTGGTAATCAACGTTAACCAAAACGATGAAATTCTGGGGGTCAGCAGCGGCATCTTAATAATGAAAATGCGTTTGTTGATAATCCGGGCAAAGCGGCGCATTTGATCTTCATAGCTGATCACTTCCGGGCCGCTGACATCAAAAACCGGCGACCCTTTTAGGTCTATATCGATGAGTTTGGTCAGGTAGCCAATCATGGTTTCAAGGGCGACAGGGCTGGACTTGGATCTCACCCAAACAGGGGTAGTGATGACAGGCAGATGCGAGACAATGTCACGCATCACCTCAAACGCCGCCGATCCGCTCCCGATAATAATGCCCGCACGAAGTTCAATAACTTGCTTCCCACCGTCTCTTAATATATTTCCAGTCGCCTTGCGTGCGGCAAGGTGGGGAGAGGAGACATGCTGGGGTTGGATTGCGCCAAGATAAATCAACCTTTCAACGCTGCTGGTACTGATCTCCCTCGCGACATGACGAGCCATATTCAATTCATATTGATAGAAGTCTGTACCGGAGGCCATGCCGTGAACGAGGTAGAATACATGGGAAACCCCCTCTAAAATGGTAGAAAGATTACCTTCGTCGATGAGATCGGTTTGCACCAAAGACACATTGGGGTGGGCGTGCCACGGATGATGTTTTAATGCATCTAATGACCGGCTTGTTGCTGTTACCTGATAGCCCTGGCTGAGCAGGGCGGGGACCAACCGACTTCCGACATAACCGGTGGCGCCGATCACCAATATCTTTTTATTGGTTTTTATCATGTCATTTCCATTGAAAAGTGTTTCCTTGATTGGGGGATCTCATCGCTGCCGCATGCTATTTTATGGCAGGTTGCTATGAATTTTGAAAGCAGTTTTGTCAGTGTATTTTACATACAGAATCAAAAAGCAGAGGAACCTGCAACGGGCTTTAATGTGATACGACGGTTTATCGACAGTCAGAAACGTGTTGACACAGGATACCTGTTCATTGGAATAGTCATTGAATCGACGAATGGTGAATGGGTCATTAGCTAAAAACGATCCAAATAGACGGTGGGTTCAAACACCTTTCTTGACGGGTTAGATTGCGGTAAATTGCACCATTTATCATGCGTGTTCGCTGTATTTTTTGAGGCGGGTTTGACGTCTCAAGGGGAAAAGATGTTAGAGCTGATTGGACTTTGCAAGGGGTATTTGGATGGCGGGGATTTCCATCCGGTTTTGCAAGGGGTTGAGCTGTCTTTGGCCAAGCACGATCAGGTTGCTTTGATGGGGGAAAGCGGATCAGGTAAAAGCACCATCCTTAACTTAATTGGTGGACTCGACAACCCAGACTCCGGTGAGATCATCGTAGCGGGCACACCCATCCATGCATTAACAGAGCGGGAGCGTACCCGCTTCCGCCGGCATTACATTGGTATGATATTCCAACAGTTTAACTTGCTTCCCACTCTGACCATTGCCGATAACATCCGTTTTTGTCGTCAGCTAAAAGGGTTGCGAGACGATGACGGATTGTGGCGTCAAATTCTCGCTGCATTGGATCTGATGCCGCTGCTTGGACGTTACCCAGAAGAGGTGTCAGGTGGTCAACAGCAACGTGCGGCGATTGCTCGGGCACTGTATATGGAACCGAAAATTCTCCTTGCTGACGAACCGACGGGTAGTTTGGATGAACGTAATGCTGATGCGGTAATGCGTCTTCTTACTACGCTGACCCGTTCACTTGACTGCGCGCTGCTGGTTGTCACTCACAGTGAAAAAGTGGCGGAATACCTGGGGCACCGTGTCACGCTGCAAGGGGGCGTTCTGAATGTACGTACCCGTCGCTAAGGCACTGTTTGGCCACTATCGCCGACACCCATTTCAGATCTTGCTGGTTTGGTTAGGGCTGACACTGGGTGTCGCGTTGCTGGTGGGTGTAATGTCAATCAATCAACATGCCCAGGACAGCTATCAAAAAGGGGCCAGTTTCTTTACCAATCCGTTTCCTTATGTGTTGCATCACCGTGAACGGGGGAAACGGATTGATGAATCCCTCTACATCTCATTGCGCCGCGCGGGTTTTAACCAGTGCGTGCCTGTTGATATTTACCGGACCTCGACCGCCGACGGACGCGATATCCAACTGATGGGTATGGATACCGTCGCGATGTTCGCGTTTAACGTTTCCAACCCAGACGCTACTGCTGCCGAACAATCTTTGCTTGAAGGGTATACGACTCAATGGGTCAGTACTGAACTGGCCAGTCATTTCGGTTGGGTGGATGGCCAGAAAATTGCCCTGAAAGGGGGCCGTGAGATCGGGCCCATCAAACTGGTTGAAGGTGGGAAAATTGGCTCGGGGACCCGGTTGCTCGGGGATATTTCTGTGATTCGGCGTCTTACTGACCATGAGGGTTTTAAACTTATTTATTGTGGTGCCATGGACAACGCCGAACGGGATGCGCTGCAGCATAGGTTGCCTTCCACGATCACCCTCACCCGGACTGAGGCGGCGCAACTTGGACCTCTGACGCGTGCATTCCATCTCAACCTTTTTGCGATGGGGTTACTGGCATTTTTGGTCGGGCTGTTTATTTTCTATCAGGCTATTTCCCTGTCAATGACGCAACGTCAGCCGCTGGTAGGCTTAATGCGTGAGTTGGGTGTTGGTCGCAAATCCTTGGCGTTAGTGGTCAGTGTGGAAATGTTGATCTGGCTGATTCTGGGGTTAATTGGCGGCAATATTGCCGGTTTGGCGTTGGCCCAGAAACTGATGCCAACGGTGGCAACCACCTTGAGCGATCTTTATGGTGCGAACGTTGATTTGACACTGCACTGGCAATGGAAATGGGGCCTGTACAGCTTTCTTTTGGGCGTATGTGGCTTTGCTATGGCATCGGGTTGGCCTTTATATCGGCTTCTCACTACGCCGCCGGCGCGGCTGTCAAAACGGATGTCACTGGTGCGTTTCTCTGGCCGTGAATTCACTTGGCAAGCTGTGATTGCCTCTCTTCTTATCCTGATCGCACTGGGTGTTTACAGTGCACCGCAAAGTCAGGCGCAGGGGTTCACCCTGATTGCACTTATTCTTATCAGTGGTGGCTTGTTGTTGCCGTTTATGATGTGGAAAAGTTTTTTGATGTTGTCAGACAACATCAACGTGGCGCGGATGCGCTGGTTTCTTTCTGATGCATCGGCTTCGCTGAGCTACCGTGGTATCGCAGCCATGGCATTTATGATGGCCATTGCCACTAACATCGGTATGGAGACCATGGTTGGCAGTTTCCGGGTGGCAACAGAAAACTGGCTTCAACAACGTTTGGCCGCGGATATTTATGTGCGTCCTGACAAAGCGGTGGCGGAAAAGCTGTCTAGCTGGCTCAGTGAGCAGGATGCTGTCAAGCGGAGTCTGGTTCAGTGGCGACACGAAATTGATACTGCTCAGGGGGTGGTTGAAATCCACACCATCGGCACCAGTGCAGAAGAGCGTGAAGCATTGGCAATAAAAGTAGCTGCTCCGGATTATTGGAATCACCTGCATCAAGGCAAGTCATTGATGCTGAGCGAATCGCTTGCCCTTAAGTTTGACGCCCAACCTGGTGATTCAGTCAGTTTACCTGCGCCTTTCGGCGGAAACTGGCGGGTCGCTGGCATTTATTTTGATTATGGAAACCCCTACAGCCAGGTCATCGTATCAAATCGCTCTTCACTGCTCCCCTGGATTCAGGAGGCCGGTCGAGTGGGCGTGGCAGCCTTGTTTGAAGATGGCGGTGATGAGGATGAGTTGGTGGACACTATGCGGCACCAGTTTAACCTCCAGGATTCGCAGGTCAGCAACCAAAGGGAGATTCTTGCGACTGCAATGCGTATTTTTGACCGTACGTTTTTAGTCACAGATACCTTGTGTACATTGACCCTGATTATTGCAATCTGCGGCCTGTTCTTTTCCACATTGGCAACAGAGCTGTCCCGCCAACGGCAATATACCTTGCTGCGTTACATGGGTATTTCCGGCCGCGAGCTGGCTTTCCTAGGGGGTGGTCAGCTGATGCTGATCGGTCTTTTCTCTGCATTGTTTGCATTACCGCTGGGGCTGATTATTGCAGAAGTCCTGATCAATATTGTGCTCAAATATTCATTTGGCTGGACCATGTCAGTGTCCTATTTCCCGACAAGTTATTTCATCACCCTTAGTGGTTCGCTGCTGACGCTGTTGTTGGCCGGTTGCTGGCCAGTATGGCGATTAATAAAACGGTCGGCAGTGCTGTCGTTCAGGGATGCTCAATGATGCGTGATGAAAGAAAACCCCAACCGCTCGTATTCACTGTTATAGGGTGGGGGATTGCCATTCTACTCTGCTTATTGGCGCTGTTTGGTTCGGTATTGATGGAAAAAGAAACCCCGGACCGCTCAGCGGTTTCTGCATTGGTGGCGGCCAACCCAGAGATGTTTTCATCTGTCATCCCGGGCATTCCCCTGACATTTCCTCGGGACTATGGTGTCCACAACGATTTTCGACAGGAATGGTGGTACATCACTGGCAATGTGCAAGACAGAGATGGCAACCAATACGGTATCCAGTGGACCTTGTTCCGTTCTGCCCTGCACGGAGAAAAAGGGGAAGGATGGAGTGATAACCATATTTATATGGCGCATGCAGTACTGACCAGTAAAAATGGCGTGTATGCCGCAGAGCGTTTTGCCCGGGGAGGGATCGGCCAGGCCGGTGTCACGCCTAATCCTTTCAATGCCTGGTTGGATAACTGGCAATGGACGGGGAGTGGCGAGCAACCTTTTCCCGGCACTTTACAGGCTGCGGATAAGGGATTTTCCTTTAATTTGCACATGCACTCGACCCGGCCAGAGTTGTTGCAGGGGGATAACGGTTACAGCCAAAAGCACGCTGATAAACCGGTGGCTTCTTACTATTTTAGCGTGCCAGCCATTGCACTCAATGGCACGATAACGATCAATGGAAACACGGTTGAGGTGGCTGGCAAAGGTTGGGTTGATCGTGAGTGGAGCACCCAGGCATTGAGCGAAGACCAGATCGGGTGGGATTGGTTCTCAATCCAACTGAATGAGGGACGTTCTCTGATGTTGGTGCAGGTGCGTGGGGAGAGAACGCCATACCGGTTTGGCGTTATCAGTGATGAATCTGGTTGGTCTGAAACACTGACACATCAAGACATCAATATGATGCCGGTAGATTTTGCGAAAATGCCAACGGGGAGACACCTGCCTGTCAAATGGAAACTCAGCGTACCAAAGTATGGTATTGATCTGACCACTGAGCCCTTGCACCAGCAAAACTGGTTGCCATTTACTTTTCCGTACTGGGAAGGCCCCATCATAATTACTGGCTCTGGTGAGGGGATTGGCTTTATGGAAGCGACGGGGTATTAGGGTATATGAAGGTGTATTGACGACATCTTCCACCCCGGATCGATTGAAAGACAACCTCAAGCTCTTTTTTGAACGCCTCGAAAAATGTTTTCTCCATCGCAGATGGCTTTGTCTGGTCTTCTTTGTCTACAAAAAAGGTTAACGCCACTTCGGCTTTCTGGGTACCAGTTCAACGCCGGTTTGTCCGCGTCCGCCAATCGCATCCAAGGCCAGCCGCAATGCATTTTCACAGAGCAATTCGAACTGTTGGGGAAGGGATTGAACTTTCAGTGGAATGAAATCCAACATCCGATTGTCACCAAAGGTTGCAAACTTCACGTGCGAACCGATTTCTGGTCGTTCGAGAACCACATCCAATACGCCTTCAAACAGGGAATAGGAGGTGGTAATAATAGCCTCTGGAACAGTGCCTGCTTCATACCACGCCAGCATTAGACGCTCGCCTTCCGCCTGGCTGAAATGGTTACCATAAGCGATTTGGCTGCTTACATGGGCTTTGCGGGCAGCAGATAAAAAACCTTGTTCGCGCTCACGTGAAATACCTAACTCCGGCATTGCACCAATCAAACCCAACGATCTTGCGCCAGTATCCGTTAATTTTTTTGTTAGGGTGAATGCCCCGTCCAAATCTTCACTGACCACACTGGCAAAGTATTCATCATTTAACGCCCGGTCAATGGCGATCACCGGTGTTCCAGATTGTTGAATGACGGGATAGAAATCATTATCAGCTGGCAGGGCAGAGGCAACAATCAGCGCATCTATTTTTCGGCCGACCAAGGTGTGTACAACCTGTTTTTCAGTTTCTGGGTTATCGTCAGAGCAACTGATGATAAGTTGATAACCTACCTGACGGGCATCACGCTCTAACAATTTAGCGATTTTTGCATAACTGGTGTTTTCAAGATCCGGGATCACCAAGCCAAACGAACGGCTTGTCCCTGCGCGCAATGCACTGGCTGCATGGTCAGGACGGTAGTTATATTTCTCGACGATCGCCATCACCTTCTGTTGTGTGCGTTCGCTGATCCGGTATTTGGCGGACTTACCATTAATCACATAGCTGGCAGTGGTCCGTGATACGCCAGCAAGACGGGCTATTTCATCCAGTTTCATTTTTTGCCATTACCCATATTTGTGCGCGTGATCATAAAAAGCGCAAAGGATTTTCTCGATTTTTTGCATTATAAGCTGAATGGATTCAGCATTAACAGCTGAAAGGTTTCAGCTATCGCTAAAATTGTGCGTTAAATCTGTTTTTTTGATGTAAAGCTGAAACGATTCAGTTTCATTGTTGCTGACTTCAGCAAAGTAACTTGATACCTAGCGAGAATTAGGTGTTGGAGTGTGTACGATCTTTTATGCGCTAAAGTCAAAAGTCAGTAAGTTTGAATTGTCCGCAGTCAACGAGACGAAAGGCGGGGATGAGTGGGTTAAGCCCACTGAATTTCGAGGTAATCACTATGTTGGAACTCACGCAACACGACATTCATCTTGGTAAGCAAGCCACAGACAAGCAAGAAGCTATTCAACATATAGCTAACGATTTGGTACAGAAAGGCTTGGTATCTGATGGTTATGCTTCCGGGATGTTGGAGCGAGAACAACAAAACTCGACCTATTTAGGTAACGGCATTGCCATTCCCCATGGCACAACAGATACCCGGGATTTGGTAAGAAAAACCGGGGTGCAGATCCACCATTTCCCGGCAGGTGTAAACTGGGGAGATGGCAATACTGTGTATTTAGCGATTGGTATTGCGGCGAAGTCTGATGAGCACCTTGGGATCTTAAAACAATTGACACATGTGCTCTCGGCTGACGGGGTAGAGGACGCCTTGAAGTCGGCAACGTCTGCGGAAGATGTACTTGGCGTGCTAACAGGAAAAAACCAGAAGGGCCTGTTGTTTGATGCCAGTGTCATTACCTTGCATTTCCCGGCAACAGATTTGATCTCATTAGCTGCAGTTTGCGCAGGAAAACTGAAAAATGCCGGTGCGGTGGAGCCGCCATTTGTTGCTGATATTGTCTCAAAAACACCCGTGCATCTGGGGCAGGGCTTGTGGGTGAATGCCTCTTCGGTTGCTGTGAACCAGACTGCTATCGCGTTTATTACGTCAGACTCCCCATTTGAGAGTGAGGGCCAACCCGTGAAGGGCTTGCTGACGGTGGCGGCCGCCAGTGGTGAATATGCTGACATCCTCAAAACTGTCAGCGGGCTGGTTTTCGACGGCAAGGTAAATGAGTTATTTGGCGGTTCAGAAGAAGCGGTGATTAGCACACTGACGAGCGTACGTCAGGCAGGTTTGACCAAGGTATTCAAAATCAAAAACGCACATGGTCTACATGCCCGCCCCGGCGCAATGTTAGTCAATACTGCGAAGAAGTTCGACGCCCAAATTTGGGTGTCAAACATCAGTGCTGGCGGAAAGCCCGTCAATGCCAAGAGCTTGATGAAGGTGATTGCCCTTGGTGTAAAGCAAGGCCATGAACTTGAGTTCACGGCAGATGGTGTGGATGCACAAGCGGCTCTCGATGCCATCGGTGAGGCTATTGATGCGGGTTTGGGTGAGGGCTGAGCCATGACGAACAAAGGTGTTGTCACTGTTACATTGAATCCGGCGTTGGATATGACAGGCACAATGGATGAGCTGCAGGCTGGGTCGGTAAACCTTATTCAATCATCGAATCTCAACCCCGGAGGAAAGGGGATAAACGTTGCGAAAGTTCTGGCGGAACTGGGAGCGAAAGTGACGGTTACTGGATTTCTTGGTGAGGAAAATCAGGAGCTGTTTGAGCATCTGTTTGAATCGAAAGGGATAATGGATAGGTTTATCCGTGTATCCGGCGCGTCGCGAATCAACGTGAAGTTGGTGGAAGGAAGTGGTCGTGTGACAGATCTCAATTTCCCAGGTGTTACGGTGAGTGCGGAAAATATCGCTGCAATGGAAGACACACTGATGGCCCTGGCTGAATCGAACGATGTGTTTGTGATTGCTGGCAGCCTGCCCAAAGGTATTTCCCCGCAAACGCTGGCTTCATGGATTCAGCGCCTAAAAGAGAAAGGAAAAAAAGTGGCTTTTGACAGCAGTAATGCCGCATTGGCTGAAGGGCTGAAAGCATCGCCTTGGTTGGTTAAGCCCAATGATGAAGAGCTATCACTCTGGGCTGGTGAACCACTAAATACTGAGCAAGCCCTTCGTAAAGCAGGGGAGAAACTGGCAGCAACCGGCATTGAAAACGTGGTGATTTCCCGCGGTGCTGACGGTGTGCTCTGGCTGAGAGAAGGAAAATGGTACGCCAGCCAACCGCCCCAAATGCAGGTTGTCAGTACAGTAGGTGCCGGGGATACCCTTGTTGCTGGCATGTGCTGGTCCGAGTTGAACAACTGGGATCGAGAGCGTGCCCTAACGTTTTCGACAGCGCTTTCTGCACTTGCGGTGACACAGGTGAATGTCGGTGTTGAGAATATCGCCCACGTGGAATCGCTCCAAGCTGAAATTAACGTGACACAACTTAACGAAAAATAAAGGAACAGGGGTAGAGAGATGAAAGCTATCATCGTGACATCGTGCCCAAGTGGTATCGCGAACACTATTATCGCCGCAGGCCTGCTTGAAAAAGCATCTGCAGCACTTCAATGGACAGTGACGGTTGAGTGTCAGACCACCGTTAAGGCAACAGAGAAACTGACGCAATCTGCCATTGAGGCGGCGGAACTGATTATTGCGGTTGGCCCTGTTTCAGACATGGCCCGTTTCACCGGTAAAAAGGTTTATCAGGCTGAACTGTCAGCGTGTTACAGCGATGCAAAGCAGTTGCTGGAACACGCTGCAATGAACGCCTCAGTCTATACCCATCAAGAGAAAAGCGGTGCAACGGACAGGCAAACGGTTGGCGAGCCCAAACGTATTGTTGGAATCACGGCCTGCCCAACCGGCGTGGCCCATACCTTTATGGCTGCGGAAGCGATTGAAGAAGAAGCAAAAGCGCAAGGTATGTGGGTGAAAATTGAAACCCGCGGCTCTGTTGGTGCGAAAAACCAACTGACAGACGAGGAAATTGCGGCAGCGGATCTGGTGTTTATCGGAGCGGATATTGAAGTGGATATGTCCCGCTTTGATGGCAAACGCGTTTACCGTACCAGCACAGGTGCCGCGCTTAAGAAAACCAAAGAAGAGCTGGCCAAAGCGTTCGATCAGGCAGACATCTACAAGCATGGTGGTGCCAAATCTGACAATGCTGCTACCGCGAAAAAAGAGCGTACAGGTGCATACAAACACTTGATGACCGGTGTATCACACATGCTCCCCTTGGTGGTTGCCGGTGGCCTTTGTATCGCTTTATCTTTTGTTTTCGGTATTGAAGCTTTCAAAGAAGAGGGCACGCTGGCTGCTGCACTGATGGAAATTGGTGGTGGGAGTGCTTTTGCCTTGATGGTGCCTGTTCTTGCCGGTTTTATTGCTTTTTCGATTGCAGATCGTCCTGGCTTGGCGCCGGGTCTTATCGGCGGTATGTTGGCCAGTTCAACGGGAGCAGGGTTTCTGGGTGGGATTGTTGCCGGTTTCCTGGCTGGGTACAGTGCAAAACTGATCGCGGATAACGTTAAGCTGCCAGATTCTATGGCTGCACTTAAACCCATCCTTATTATCCCACTGCTTGCAAGCCTGGTGACTGGTTTGGTCATGATCTTTGTTGTGGGTGGTCCAGTCGCTGGCATCATGAGTAGCCTGACGGCGTTCCTGAATAGCATGGGTTCAACTAACGCAGTGTTGTTAGGTGTGGTGCTGGGAGCCATGATGTGTTTTGACTTGGGCGGACCGGTAAACAAAGCAGCGTATACATTTGGTGTCGGTCTATTGGCGTCACAAACTTATACGCCAATGGCGGCGGTTATGGCTGCAGGTATGGTGCCTGCAATGGGGATGGGGCTGGCGACATTATTGGCACGTAGAAAATTCAATCCACAGGAGCGCGAAGCCGGTAAAGCTTCTTTTGTTCTTGGTCTGTGTTTTATCTCCGAAGGTGCGATTCCATTCGCAGCACGTGACCCAATGCGAGTTATTCCGTCATGTATGGTAGGCGGTGCGTTGACCGGTGCACTGTCTATGCTGATCGGCGCGAAACTGATGGCACCACACGGCGGTATCTTTGTACTCTTTATCCCGAATGCGATTACGCCTGTGTTGTTGTATTTGGGGGCGATTAGTGCAGGTACGTTGGTGACGGGTTTTGTGTATGCAGCATTGAAGCAGTCTGAGGGTGTACAAGCCGTTTCCCAGCAGGCGTAATAGATTAAACAGTGTTCAGCAAGCCAGCCTTCGCGCTGGCTTGTTTGCATAGGGCCCCATTAAAGACGCGATACGTGATGTTGATACAGGTTTAGGTCGCTTTGTTCTTGCATAAAGGCGATGTGTAATTCGACTTCCAAGAGAATCGGGGGGGATTGGTTGAATCGAGGCGGTTGGTTACCAGCCGCCATGGTAAGTTAAATCCCCAAGTCGTCCATCAGGGAGTCCGCTTCAGTCGCTTTTGGGTGCTTGCTTTTTCTGCCGTCTTTGGGCTCTTCCAGGTTTTTGGCTATTGCGGCTTCAAGAATGTCATCAGGGTTTAGGTCATCGCCTTCTTCGAATTCTTCCAGTTGGATAAATTCAGTCCGTTCCATGGAAAGTTCGAGGTAGAAGATATGGTTGTCTTCGGTACTGAAGCTGACACGCCGCGCCTGTGGGCGTTCGATGTTGCTGTCTACGGTGACGTTGATGTTCTTATTGATAGCCATCATTTTGGGTTGGTTCTGAGTGATATTGGTTTGTAACGAACGCTTCACTTTACCGGTGAAATCGCCGACGATTTGGTTCATCAACTCACCCAATACATCTGACACTTCATCGGATGTGTGCAAGGTTGCCAGCTCTTCCTTGGGGATCCCCATGTGCGACATGTACTTTTGGTAGACTTCCATTGCTGCTTTCGCTTCAAAGTTAATGACGACAAGGCCAGAGAAACCACCATCAAATAATACGAAACACCCAATATCTGGCTTCAGACTGGTTTTCGAGATCTTTTGCACCATTGCTGAGTGGTGGACCTGCGAATCTGTCGCTTTAGTAAGAACGGCAGTAACTGACTGGCATAGTTTCAAAAGAATATCTTCAGAAGTGACGATTTTTGTTTTTCTCATGATGGATACACTCGTGCTGATGTTGAATTAATCTTTACAAGTGTGGCACTAAAAACCGCACTCTGCTGAATTCTCGTCATGCTTTACTTGTCAGTGGAGCCCGTGCCAAGTGATTGTAATAAATCAGTATGCTTACGATGCACTGCGGCAAGTGTTGCCTGAAGTAAAGGGCCTAACTCATCGATAAGAGCCAGTGTGTTTTCATTCTTGTTGGCGGCACATTGTTCTATCTGCATGCAAAGATCGGAGAGTTCACGTGCGCCTATGCTCCGTGAGGAGGTCTTAAGTTTATGGGATAGCGTTTTAACGTCGTTGAATTCAAAAGGGGCTTTGATGGCGGCCAGACTTTTCAATTCGGGTTCACAATGTTTGATAAACTCGCCCAGTATTTCAGCATAGGTTTCTGTGTCATCCCAAAACAGCTTCTTCAACACATCAGGGTCCAGTTCAACAGACGGGGAGGGGGTTTGTTCTGTATTCAGAATTGCCTTATTGTCTCTGGGAGAGGGCTCTTGGGATGGTGGGTTTTGCTCAAACCTGGGTTCGCAATAAGGCTTGCTTTGCGAGCACCATTTGGACAGCATTTTCTGGATAACATCAATCTCTACGGGTTTGGCGATAAAGTCGTTCATGCCGATTTCTATACACCGCTCCGCCTCGCCAACAAGGGCATTGGCGGTTAATGCCACAATTGGCACGAACTCAGAGCGCTCCTTTTGCACTTCCCGTATTGCCCGGGTCAGTTCATAGCCATCCATATTGGGCATGTGGCAGTCAGTAATAACCAGAGTGAAAGGTTGCTTGCGATACGCTCTGAGAGCATCTAATCCGTCGGCAGTCATTACGACGTTGTAGCCAAGATAGGTGAGCTGCTTTTCAATTACCGCTTGATTGGTGATATTGTCTTCCGCCACCAGAATGACCCCTTGGTTTTCACCAACGCGCTCGATGAATGCGTCCTTCGCGCGGGTATCCAGCGCTGGGTAGTCGGGGCTTTCAAGTCCTACACATATCCTGAGGCCACTCAACAGGCTTGATAGCTTGAGTGGCGAAGAGAAAACCGCGAAAACATCAATGCCGCCGTAACGGCGCACAGGCAAGCTCATGTCTAATTCAAGGAAGCGGATATCTGCGGAGCGGGGAAGAACGGCGGGCATCAGCTGCTTGGCTTGGTGGTAGCTACGGCAAAGGATCACATATTTGATATCGTCCCGTTCAAATGCAAATCGATGAAGCGTATCAATCGCAACGCTTTCTGAGGCGATATTCATCGCTTGCAGATAGTTGTTGATACTGACTTTTAATGCTCCATTTTCCAGGGTATTCAAGCAGATGATGTGGCGCAAGGTGTTGGCAGATTGGCGTAGTAGATCGATATTACATGCGTCCGGGGCACTATTTTCTTCAGGCACCCGCAAGTGAAGGTTGACTGTAAAGGTTGAACCTATACCTTCTTCACTGTTTGCTGTAATGGTGCCACCCATCAGTGACGCAATATTACGACTGATGGCAAGGCCGAGACCGGAGCCTCCATAACGTCGGGTCGTTGAGTATTCAGCTTGCATAAATGGTCTGAAAATTGATTCCAGTTTGTCTTGGCTAATGCCAATACCATTATCCCGGATCTCGATTGAAATTTTTGCGTTGCCGTCTTTTGCGATATCAGCAGTGATCCATACTTGCACCTCACCGCGATGCGACTGGCCGCCTGAAAACTTAATGCCGTTACCGATAATATTGAAGAGGATTTGTTTAATTCGCGTTGGATCACCGCAAAGTGAGCTGGGGACATCAGGTGACACAAACAGTGTCAACGAGACATTTTTCTCCACCGCTTCCGTTGCCAGGTTATCCATCACCTGCTCTGCAATCTGTCGAAGAGAGAGTGTGACGTTATCGATGCGCATTTTACCAGCCTCAATACGGGAAAAATCGAGTATGTCATTAATAATAGACAGTAAAGACAACGCAGATTCTCTAACCGTGTTGGCGATGCTCATTTGAGACATATCGAGTTTGGAGCGCAAAAGAATATCAATCATGCCGATCACACCGTTCATTGGCGTGCGGATTTCATGGCTCATCGCTGCCAGAAACTGGGCCTTGGCTTTCGATGCTGACTCGGCCAGTTCTTTTTGGTAAAGCAATTGCTCTCTCGCTTGGTTACGGGAAATGATATGGTCTCGAAATGAGCTCAGTGCATGAGAAATTTGGCCGACTTCATCAGTACGATCTTTATACAGAATAGGGATTTCTGGGTTACCGTCTGCAAGATTTCTCATGGCCTCTGCAAGACGGGCAATAGGCTGGGTAACTCGTTTGTTGATATAAACGGTAACGATAACACTGACCAAGGCCATCATCGCGAACAAAGAAAAGAACGAAATCTGATTGTTTTTCAGAACGTGGCGTAGATTGGTCATGGAATTCGCCGCGCTAAAGCTGGTCTCACGGGAAAATTCTGTCAATGCGGTATCAAGGGCTTTATATTCATTAATGTTTATCGACTTAAGCGATGTAATGGCATCCAGCTTTCTGCGTGGGTCATATTGGTTAAACACCTGTTTGATGCGTTCAAACATGACAGTGCCAAGGTGTTCAATTGTATCGAGTTGGCGAATGAGGGTTGGATTATCAGTATTTTTACGCAAGTAGTCGATGTGTTGCCTAAAGAACGTTTTGTTGGCCTCGAAACGCTTACGCTGCATCAATTCGCCGCTAAGATAAAAAAACAATGCAGACGTGATGTCATCAACTTCATCCTTTATCAGCCAGACGTAATGCTGGAAGTCTTGTGATGAGAGCCTTCCTGAGTCATTGTCGCTGGCGTCGAGCCAAGCGATGGCAGCGTATAGTTCGCCCAACATAGAGGATGAAATAATGCGTTTCTCATTTAATGCCCACTTTTCGCTGCCAGGGTCATATCTGCCAATCACATTGTTTTCGATCTTGCCTGAAAAGTCCTGATAGATGCCTGTGATGTTTTTGAGATGAAGGGCGTTTTCCCCATGAATTTTTTTAAGTTCGTTCAGGGATATTTCAAACTGTTTTTTGTTTCTGTAATAGCTTTCCAGCGATGTACTTTCTCCCAGTGCATAGCTAAGCATACTGCGGTTCATTTCCCCGGCATAACGGAGCATTGAAACAGACAGCAGGGCGCTGGGAATTTCAAGGCGACTGGTATTTTGGGTATCTGTGTTAGCGGTATCGTGCATCACGTAAGTGGATACTGCCAGGATCATGGCACACAGTGTCATCATTGCCATGATCAACCCAACGTTACCCACGATACTTTTAGAAAACGGGAACGGGTGAGTGCTTTGGTTCCGTTCGTCTGACATCAATCTTCCTTTATATAAATCTGTGCACATGATAAGCCCTGGTTGTGCACGACCGCTTCACGCTTCTCCTGGAAGCGCTGCAAATCTTTTTGAAACAGATGGTTAAAATTAACGGGCAACAATGAAAATAAACAGGTATGCCTCGAATTGGGCTACCATAAACAAGAGAAATTATACTGTAGCCTTTCATATCTCAATTAAGAGACATAATGATCAAATAAGTGACATTATTCGTAATAATTGAGATTTTATCGCAATAATATTGCAATTGTGGGGTAAAGCACTGGAGGTGCAAATGGTCGTTGACTCAGATGGATATGCGGCGCTGATTGAGTACTTTATTGATAATCTTGAGCAGTTTTCAGAGCCTGGAGAAAAGGTGGGATCCGAAACCATTGACGATCTGGTACATGAATTGGTTTCCAGTGAGATAATGGCAATTTGCGATCAAAATAAGAAAATGCCACAGGCTCTGCGTTTTGAGGTGATGCGTGAAGCGGACAAAATTGTCGCGGATCTTGGAGAGATCCTGAGCTCCGTTTGGCGCCAAAAGCCGACATATGCGCAAATTGGTATTCTGGAAGAGTTTATTGGACTGGTTAAAAACCTGTTTGATGCCGTGATGTCTGAAGATGCCTAGGCTGCCTGATACTCCAACAAACAGTTGCGCCAGGTAACCCCAAGATTACAATGCGCCTGATCGTTTTCAGTTCACATTAAGGCGCATTGCATGAAGTCTCATTCTGTTCACCATCTCTATGATGAACGCTTAGCACGTTCTACACGTCCGTTTCTGGCCCGTGGGGCGAAAGTTGATCGTTGTGCGCGTTGTATGGTTGTCAAACGTCTTTGTATTTGTAATGAAAAGAAAACATTGTCTACAAATGCTGCTTTCCTATTAGTGATGTATGACGATGAAGTATTAAAACCCAGTAACACAGGACGCTTGATTGCCGATTGCGTTGAAGATACCTACGCATACATCTGGTCCCGGACAGAGCCCAATGAAGAAATGCTGTCGTTAGTCAATGACCCTCAATGGCAACCTTTTATTGTTTTTCCAGAACAGTATGCGATACCTGAAAGGGTCAGGTTTTTCCCAGAAGTGACTGAAGGGAAAAGGCCGTTGTTTATTTTGATAGACGGTACCTGGCAAGAGGCAAAGAAAATTTTCCGTAAAAGTCCCTGGATGGACTCAATCCCCGTACTTAGCATAAAAACCAGTGAACGTTCACGTTATCACGTCCGCGAAGCGGCAGGAGAAAGTCAGCTTGCAACGGCGGAAGTTGCGGCGAAAGTATTAGCCCTGAACGGTGAGCAATTTGCCAGCAAATGTTTGGATGCATGGTTTGATGTCTTCCGTGAGCACTACCTTGCTGGCAAAAAACAGCGTCAATTACCTGTGCCTGGCGCCCTTGAGCATTATAGGACTTTGATAAATCAATCAAAGTTGTGATGAGCATTGCAGAAATGGTTGGGAGCAGTAAAGCGTGGAAAAGTTATTTGGGTTCTAATCACATCCGAAATTTGCTGAAACGGGGATAATGTTATCTATTTGGCGAATTAAAGACAGGTTATGGAGTAAAGAATGTATTACGGCTTCGATGTGGGTGGAACAAAAATCGAGTTTGGTGCTTTTGACAATAAGCTGACACGTTTGGCAACTGAACGTGTGCCTACACCAGGTGACGATTATGAACAGTTGATTGATACCCTCGCTGCGCTAGTGATGAAGTATGACCAACAGTTTGGTTGTGAAGGTACAGTCGGCATCGGTATTCCAGGTATTGAAAAAGCTGAAGATGGAACGGTATTGACGGTGAATGTACCGGCTGCGAAAGGCCGTAAATTACGAGAGGATTTGCAGGCAAAGATTGGCCGAACCGTTGCGCTGAATAATGATGCAAACTGCTTTGCGCTCTCCGAGGCATGGGACGAAGAATTGCAGGGTGAGAAAATGGTGCTCGGCCTTATTCTGGGGACGGGGTTTGGGGGCGGTCTGATTGTTGATGGCAAAGTGTTGTCAGGCAAAAACAACGTAGCCGGTGAATTGGGTCATATGCGTATGCCAATCGATGCATGGCTATATCTGGGAGAGAATGCGCCGATTTTTGATTGTGGCTGTGATAAGAAAGGGTGCATTGATAATTATCTCTCTGGCCGTGGTTTTGAGATGCTTTACACTCACTTCTATGGTGAAGAGAAAAAAGCCATCGATATTATTCATGCGTTTAATGCGGGTGAGTCCAAGGCGTCCGAGTTCGTCGATAAATACATAGAAATGCTGGCTATGGTTTTTGCTGGCTTGTTCACCGGTATTGATCCGGATGTTGTTGTTTTAGGCGGCGGGCTATCTAACTTTGACTATATTTACGATGAAATGCCAAAACGTGTGCCGAAATATCTTCTGTCAGTAGCGAACGTGCCTAAAATCATTAAAGCTAAACACGGTGATTCAGGTGGTGTCCGTGGTGCGGCTTTCCTGAACATTCATCGATAGGTTCATTGAAATGATGCAAAAAAGAAGCAGCGGATTGGCTGCTTCTTTCGTCTGGGGCATGGATTATCTCTCTGCGTGGGATTGACAAAGCGCGATAGCATCTTCCAATAAACCAAGGGCATGGGTTTTCGGTTCAGGGAGGGAAGCATCAGAGGTACTGATTGGCGTTACCCGTTTTCCCCAGCGCAGCAGACCCGCTCCCCAAGTTAAACCAGCGCCGAAAGCGGCCATTAATAATGTGCTGTTTGGTGCAACCCTGCCTTCCTCCACAGCTTCACAAAGTGCAATTGGGATTGTTGCTGCCGAGGTGTTGCCGTATTTATGAATATTGATAAATGCTTTATCCAGCGGAATTTTGGCATGCTCACACAGTGCTTCAATAATACGTTTGTTCGCTTGATGGGGAATCACGAGGTTGATGTCTTCTGCCGTCATCTCGGCACGTGAAAGTACGGTGCCTGCGGCAGATCCCATGCCTTTTACTGCGCGTTTAAAGATTTCGCGGCCAACAAAGTTAAAGTCAAAGTAACCATTGTCCTGCTCAAATCGTGACATCGCTGTACCAAACGCCGGAATGGCGAGCACATCACGTCCCTCAGCATCACAGCCCAGTTGCGCGTCCAGTAAGCCGACTTCTTGTTCGGTTCTGCTGAGGATAACCGCGCCGGCACCGTCTCCAAACAGCACCGCCGTATCACGTTTACTCCAGTCGAGATACCAGGTCAAACGCTCAGCACCAATCACCAGAGCGTGCTGGTAATTGCCCGCCTGAATCATGCGGGTTGCGGTTTCCAACGCGTAAAGAAAACCGGTACAGGCGGCATTAAGGTCGAATGCCGCTGCTTTCTTGGCACCGAGGTCTAACTTAACCTTAGAGGCGATGTTTGGGATAAGGGTATCTGGTGAACAGGTCGCAACGATAATCAGATCTAAATCTTTACCTTCAATACCTGCTGTAGCAAGCGCGTGCTTGCCGGCAACAATGGCCATGTCTGATGTATTGACATGGCTGATACGACGGCTGCTGATCCCGGTGCGGGTTGAAATCCACTCATCTGAGGTGTCGATAAAAGTGCTGAGGTCGTTGTTGGTCAATTCGGCCTGAGGTAAACATTTTCCCCAGCCGGTAATTTCTGCAAATGGCATGATTTTCTCTTTTATTTTTAACCGTCACAGCAGTTTACCCCTGTATAGGTGTTCAAACAAACCGTGCAGGTTGGGGAGTGACATACAACAAAAAGTGGCCCGCTGGCCACTTTATCATTGCTCGGAGAGGTTGATGTGTTGGCTTTGTTACCAGAACAACCAGGCAAAGATCGACAGGACGATAACCGAAATCACGTTCAGGTAACTACCTGCCCGCATCATTTCAGATTGTTTGATATGACCTGAGCCGAAAACGATAGCGTTAGGCGGTGTTGCGACAGGCAACATAAATGCACAGGATGCAGCAACAGCAATCAGTGCAGACAGAACTACCGGTGAAATGCCTAATGCTTCAGCAACAGTTGCAAATACGGGTACCAGTAGCGCAGCACTTGCAGTGTTACTTGCAAATTCGGTCAGGAAGACAACGAAAGTGACAATGGCGATGAGGGTAAAGAAAGCGCCAGTACTGGATAAAAAGCCGCTCAATGATTCTGCCAGGAAAACACTGGTACCGGTTGCTTTCAGTACATTGCTGAGCGTCAAGCCACCACCGAACAACAGCAATACACCCCAGTCAGTGGTTTTTTCAATATCTTTCCACTTCACAACGCGGGTGATGCCAAGCAATACGATCGCCGTCAGGGCGACCAGAGAATCAAATTTACTTAATCCTCCCAGCATTTGGTTGATGGGTTTACTGAAGATCCAGCATGTGGCTGTGAACAGGAAAATCGCCAGAGTCAGACGACGGCCGTGAGTCCACTCGATAGGTTGGTGGTTAAGCTCAAACGTATGGTTCAGGTTGGGTTTGGTCAGTAGGTAAAGCAGGCCGATAGTGATTGGTAACAGGGTCAGGGTAATTGGTAGACCAAGCTTCATCCATTCAACGAAGTTCAGATTAACTTCTGCGGCTGCGATGGCGTTTGGTGGGCTACCAACAATCGTGGCGATACCACCGATACTTGCGCAATAAGCGATACCCAATAGAACGAACACAAACGTACCGTGCTCAGATTTGGCATTTACTTTACTTAATACACCTAAAACCAATGGCAACATCATTGCGGTGGTTGCTGTGTTTGAAATCCACATTGAAAGCGCGGCGGTCACACCGAACAACATAAGCACGGCGACGCTCATGCGTCCCTTAGCCAATACCAGCACTTTATCTGCAATGGCTTGGTCTAGTTTTTGGACATGTAATGCGGCCGCGAGTGCAAAGCCTCCCAAAAACAGGAAAATGATGGGGTTGGCGAAGTTGGCCATCGCTTCAGGGGTTTTGAATACACCTAAACCCACGGCCATCAAAGGTACCATAATGGCTGTGACACTAACGTGCAATGCTTCGGTCAGCCATAGCACAGCGATAAACACCAGCATGCTGAGGCCAATCACCACGTTTTCGTCAAACGGTAAGACATTCATCAAAATGAAAAAGAGAGCAACGTCTGCCAGGAGAATAATGCTGTTTCTATTTAACAGCCAATCTTTGAAAGCAAGGGTTAATGCCGTCATTTAAGCTTCCTTCTTTATTATTTTATAGGGCAATTTTTATTTCCAGGTTGGAACGATTTTGTCTCGTTCTCATTATCGAGCGAACTATGCTCTGTGCTGCGCATTATCGCCCAAAGGAAAAGTGTGAAGGAGAGGCCAATGCCACAGGTTTTACAAGATGCTGTACGGATGTTTAAAACTGAGAGGCAATGTTTTGGGAATGGGTAGGATTCCACCCATCCATTCATCGGTCACAGGAAAAGTGAGTGGGGCAGTTTATTTGCCTGAGAGTGTTTCTGTGGGAATGCTCTCTTTGGGGCCGAGGAACTTGGGTTGTTCTTTAAGCACATAAATGTCTAACACGGCTTTGACACGGGCGAGTGCCTCCCGGGCACGGATCTTGACACCGGCCATTCCTCCGGGGCTGGGAACGGCAAGACATATCGCATCAATGTCGTAAAAATCTGCAATGAACAGTGCGCGTTCGCAATGAAAAGCCTGGGTGACCAGAGTAAACTCATCCGCATCAAACACCTTTTTGGCGCGGATGATGGAATCTAGGGTTCTGAACCCAGCATAATCAAGAAAAATCTTTTCATCAGGAATACCCGCTTTAAGCATGTCACGCTTCATTGTCCATGGCTCGTTGTAGGAGCGGTGGGCATTATCCCCACTTAACAGCAGCACATCGACCTTCTTGTTTAGATAAAGATCCTGGGCAGCATCAATTCTGTGGGTGTAGTAGGGATTGAGGGTTTTACCGATATATTTGCTGGTGCCAAGAACCAGGCCAATATGCCGGGTGGGCGTGTCATCGACACGGGTGAAAATGCGGTCTTTGGCTTGGAAACTGACCCAGACATCCATGGCTGCTACCACAATGAAGGAAGCAACAACAAAAGTCATGATAACAAAAAATGCTTTACGCAATGACATCACTATAGGTGGAAACTAATACCAAGGGGAGAAACAGCAGGTTAAACCATAACAGGGGAAATAACAAAAACAACCTCCGCAATATAGCAATACACCCAAACGGCCTGTATTTTCAGGCTGTTTGGGTGTGGCAAAGGGTGTTTCAGGGAATCAAATTAGAAGGATGTGCGCTTGTATTGGCGATATTTCGGTTGCCAGAATGTCGCATCAATACGCTCTTGCAGGGCATCTTCTGCCAGTTCGAGTGCGACGCCTTGCTCAATCGCTTTCTTGGCAACAGCCAGTGCAATGTGGCGAGATACAGTGTGAATCTCTTCAAGCGCCGGCAGCAGTGGGCCGCGACCATATTTCGCCAGTGGTGAACACTCAGACAGTGCACGGCTGGATTCCATCAGCATTTCATCGGTGACGCGCTTGGCTTCTACTGCAAGTACACCCAAGCCAATCCCCGGGAAGATATAGCTGTTGTTACACTGGGCGATAGGGAAGGTTCGGCCTTCATCCAGTACAACTGGATCAAATGGGCTACCGGTTGCAACCAATGCTTCACCGTTTGTCCAACGCAGGATATCTGATGGCGTCGCTTCGACACGGCTGGTTGGGTTTGACAGTGGGAAGACGATTGGACGCTTGCAGTTTGCATGCATTGCTTTAATCACTTCTTCGCTAAACAGGCCCGGTGCACCGGAAACGCCAATCAATACGGTTGGTTTCGCGTTTTTCACAACGTCTAACAAGGAGACGTTGTGGTCTTGAAGTTCCCATTTCTTGATAGCAGATGACTTCTGAACCAGTTTTTGTTGGAAATCGAGCAGGTTTGGCATGGAATCAAGTAACAGGCCCCAGCGGTCAACCATGAAGACGCGCTCACGCGCCTGCTTGTCAGAAATGCCTTCAGAGACCATCTGGGCAATAATGGCTTCTGCAATACCACAACCCGCTGAGCCTGCACCCAGGAAGGTAATACGCTGCTCAGAAAGCTTGGTGCCTGCCGCTTTACATGCAGCAATCAGGGAGCCAACGGTGACAGCTGCGGTGCCCTGGATGTCATCATTGAAGCAGCATACGCGGTTTTTGTAGCGCTCAAGAATCGGCATTGCGTTTTTCTGTGCAAAGTCTTCAAACTGGATCAGTGCATCTGGCCAGCGGCGCTGTACGGCCTGAATGAACTCTTCGATAAAGTCATCGTATTCTTGTCCCGTAATGCGGGTATGGCGCCAGCCCATGTACATTGGGTCTGACAGGCGTTGTGGGTTGTTGGTACCTACATCCAGAACGATTGGCAGGGTATAGGCCGGGCTGATACCGCCACACGCGGTGTACAGAGCCAGTTTACCAATGGGAATACCCATGCCGCCGATACCTTGGTCACCAAGACCCAGAATGCGTTCGCCATCGGTAACCACGATCACTTTGACATTGTGACGGGAGGCATTGTTCAGCATATCGTCGATACGGTAGCGGTTTGGATAAGAGATGAACAAACCACGGCCACGACGGTAAATTTCAGAAAAGTTTTCACATGCCGCACCCACAGTAGGGGTATAGATAATAGGCATCATCTCTGTGATGTGGTTAGTCACAAGGCGGTAGAAGAGAGTCTCGTTAGTATCTTGGATGTTGCGCAGATAGATATGTTTATCCATATCATTTTCAAAGCGCTGATACTGTTTGTAGGCACGTTCTGCCTGTTCTTCAATCGATTCAATCGCTTCAGGAAGCAGACCCTCTAAATTAAAAAACATACGTTCTTCAACGGAAAATGCGCTGCCTTTATTCAGAAGAGGTGTTTCAAGCAATGCAGGGCCAGCGTAAGGGATATAGAGAGGACGTTTTTGATTATTCATGGAGAGATAACTCTATTCTTTCAGAATATAAATAGTACTAAAGTAGTAGGTGATGAAGTGTAGTGTCCTTATCCCGCGGTTTTCAAGTGGATTTTCTTATAAACGAGTCGCCAAGCATGAAACGGTGAACTATCGCAAATCCCAAGGGTAGAAATCGACACATTCACTCCACACATCCATGAAATAGGGTAGAATCCTACGATTTGGCAAAAATAAAAGAATTCTATTGCGCACATGGTCAATCCTCTGACACTTTCCCTTCCTATTGACACCCTCCAGCACGATGTTGAGCGTATTCTGGGTCATTCCAACCTGATTGTTCAGTCAGATACCGGTACGGGGAAGTCGACCCGTTTGCCCGTATGGGCGTCAACGTATGGGCGAGTGTTGGTGGTTGAACCCCGCCGTGTGGCATGTACATCACTCGCAGGGTTTGTCGCAGAGACGCTGGGCACGGACATCGGGGATCAAGTGGGGTATGCCATTAAGTTTGATTACCGGTTTTCTGAGGACTCCCGCATCGTCTTTGCTACGCCGGGCGTGGTGCTTCGCTGGTTCAGTGAAGACAAACTTGCCCAGTTTGATGTGGTGATGATAGATGAGTTCCACGAGCGTCGCGCAGAGACTGATCTGCTGGCTGCACTGCTTTTAAAGCATGATGCACACCGGTTAATCATCACGTCGGCGACGCTGGATAGCCGAAAGCTCGCGGACTATTTTATGGCTGAAATCCTGTCTGCTGACGCTAAGACTTACGGTGTCACTATCAGTCATCATGCACTTGATAGCCAGCATATGCCTTCTGGTAAAGGCTTGGAATCCCGTATCAAACCCTTGGTGGCAAAGGCGCTTGAACGTGGAGGGGATGTATTGGTGTTTCTGCCGGGCAAAAAAGAAATCAGCCAGTGCCAAGCGGTGTTGAAATGCCTGGATGCAGACGTTATCCCACTTCATGCCTCTGTATCGGACACGGATCGCCACCGTGCATTGTGCCCATCTGACAACCCGCGCATTGTCCTTGCTACCAACGTGGCGGAAACATCGTTGACCATTCCCGGCATTGTGACTGTGATTGACAGTGGCATGGAGCGCCGCACTCACCAACGTAATGGCCGTACAGCACTGGCCTTGCATGCCATTTCCAAAGCCAGCGCTAAACAACGAGCTGGCCGGGCAGGTCGTATCGCTGCCGGTTTCTGTGAAAGGTTGTATGGGGAACATGCGCCGCTGGAAACCTTTACTCCGCCAGAATTAGAGCGGGAAGATTTGACCGAGACTATGTTGGCGGCGGCTTGCTGTGGTTTCAGGCTTGACGCGCTGAGTTTCCTGTCTGCATTACCGGAAAAGTCATTGCAGGTGGCGACAACACGTTTGGTGGCGATGGGCGCGATAGATGGTGATGGTCAGGTCACCGACCACGGAAAGCGCCTTTATCCGCTACCGATAGACAGTTTGTTTGCCCACCTGATATCGGACATGGAAAAGAAAGCGGACAAAGAAGCGATGGTGGATTTGGCCGCCGTGCTGCAAACCCCGATGACGGTATGGAGACGCAGAAGCGGCGAGCTAACTCTTGATGATTATAAAGCCTGGAATCCAGCTTTGTGTGACGTTGTCACCTCTATTGCGGTACTTCGTGGTGAGCAGCCAGCAGATATTATTGATGTTGACCCCATTGCATTGGAAGAGGCCCGGCGTTTGTCTGCATCCATCAGGGAAGCACTGTCGTTGCCTCAATGGGAGGTTGCAAGCCGCTTCAACAGAGAGACTTTACTAAAAAATGTGCTGGTTGTTGCACCGGAACTGGCGTACGTCAGGCGGGAAAAGCGCCAGCAAGCCTTTGGGAATGGTGTCAGTGAAGTGATGCTCAGCCGTGACAGTGATTTTCCCGCAGAGCCACAGGCTGCTATTGTGTTTGACCAATTTCATTTAGCAGGGCGTGGCGTAAAACAAACAACCTCTTATGCGACCTGTATGGCGCCTGTGCCTTTCGATTGGCTGGCAGAGGCCGGGGTCGGCGAAGAGATTGTCGCAGAGTCTGTCGATATCAATGGACAGGTGCTTGATCGGGTTCAGCGTATATATGCAGGCAGAGTGATCAGTGAAACACATCAGGCGGCACAAGGTGAAAGCCTGATACGGGCGCTGGCCAGCCAGATACTGGATGGCGTTTGGCTGGAAGGGTGCGGTGAGCGCCTGAAAAGAGACATCGCGTTCTGGAACCTTTATCAGTATCTTGAGGCGCCGGAGCCTGAACCGCCTGTTGAGCCGCAGCGTTGGGTTGAGCAAAAATTATTGGCGCTCGGCGTGGAGTCAGCGGACGATCTTGCATTGATTGACCGTGATGATCTGAACTTTGAGGGCATTCCGTCCTGGGAATTTGATGATTTTGCCGGTAAATATCCATTAGAACTCCAACTGCCTGAATTACAGCTTGCTGTTGAATACCTAAAAGGGAAGCGTATTGTGGTTTTGCATCATACTGGGGGCAAGCGGAAAGAAGGGCCTAAACGCTGGGAGTTGCCAGTCTGGCGTGGTTGGAAAGTGCAAT
Organism: Grimontia hollisae CIP 101886; assembly: GCF_000176515.1. Lineage (GTDB taxonomy): Bacteria > Pseudomonadota > Gammaproteobacteria > Enterobacterales > Vibrionaceae > Enterovibrio > Enterovibrio hollisae. Next base: position 268,797 of record NZ_ADAQ01000013.1, on the reverse strand, counting down.
ATAGAAAAGCGAGCAGGGTTGTCGATATCCGTTAACGAAAAGCCAGTGAGTCAATCACTGGCTTTTTACGTCATAGTGCGTGAAGGCTGGGTTTAATCGCGGAAATTGTCGAACTGGAAAGGTTGCCCCAGATCTGCTTCACGTACCAGTTGCATGGTTGCCTGCAGGTCATCACGCTTTTTGCCGGTAACACGCAGTTTGTCACCTTGAATTTGCGCCTGAACCTTAATCTTGGCCTCTTTTATCATTTTCACCAGTTTCTTGGCAACGTCGGCTTCAATGCCGTTTTTGAAGTGAACGTCGCTGAAAAAGGTTTTCCCCGAGTGAACAATATCTTTGGGTTCCATGGCGCGGGCGTCTACGCCGCGTTTTGCCAGATTACCACGAAGGATGTCCATCATCTGGTTAACCTGAAAATCTGACTCAGCAGACACCTTAACCACTTCTTTGTTGAGTTCGAAGCTTGCTTCGACGTTTCGGAAGTCAAAACGGGTGGAAAGCTCGCGCTTGGCGTTATCCACCGCGTTTTTCAGCTCAACAGTATCAATCTCCGAGACGATATCAAAAGAAGGCATAAGTCATTTCCTGATGTTTAACTGATAAATAGCCCGGGCAAACGATGCTTTGCCGCTTGGGCGAGAGCATATCACAGCTTGTTAAGCGAAAGTGCGATTACGTTTTGCTACTGCGTCAGACAGCATTTGCAGCATGACAGCAGTATCATCCCAACCAAGGCAAGGGTCCGTGATCGACTTACCGTAAGTCAGGGCGTGAATGTTTTCTTTGTCGACCGGTTGATTGCCTTCCTCTATGAAGCTTTCCGCCATAATACCGGCAATAAACACATCACCTTCAACAAGCTGGTTACAGACGTCAGCTGCGATATCCAACTGACGCTTGTGTTGTTTTTGACAGTTTGCGTGGCTGAAATCAACCAGCAACCGTGGTGTCAGATTGAACGCTGACAAATTTGCCGCTGCAGCAGCTACATCTGCTTTTGAATAGTTTGGTTGGTGGCCACCACGTAAAATAACGTGTCCGTAGGGGTTTCCGCTGGTGCGGTAAATGGTCATCACGCCATGTTTGTCTGGACTGCAGAACAGGTGCGAGGTCTGGCTGGAGCGAATTGCATCAATGGCGATTTTGATGTTGCCATCAGTGCCGTTTTTGAAACCGACCGGACAGGAAAGGGCTGACGCCATTTCGCGGTGAATCTGGGATTCTGTTGTGCGGGCGCCGATCGCCCCCCAGGTCACCAGATCAGCAATGTACTGACCGGTAACCATGTCGAGAAACTCTGTTGCTGTCGGCATGCCGAGTGTGTTGACATCAACCAGGAATTTGCGTGCTTTGAACAGGCCCTCACGGAGGTTGCAACTGCCGTCTAGGTCTGGGTCGTTAATCATGCCTTTCCAGCCAACAACCGTACGTGGCTTTTCAAAATAAGTACGCATAACAATCAAGAGATTGTCTTTGTGTTTGTCAGCCAATGCCTTCAGGCGGGTAGCATAATCAAGGCCTGCTACAGGATCATGGATGGAGCAAGGACCAACAACAACAAGAAGCCGGTTGTCCCGTCCGGTAAGGATGTCTTCGACGCGTTTACGGGCATCGGCGATATGTTGTGCAACACTGTCTGTAAGTGGGGAGTCAGCTTCTACTTCCGCCGGTGTCGGCAAAGTGTCAATCGGTTGTGTTCTAAGTTCGTCAGTTTTAATCGGCATGGTGCTGCCTTCCTTACGTCAGTGCTGTTGCGAAGGCAGTAAGATAGCAAAATTTCAGTGACAGAAAAGCAGGGATCTGTCCTTTCAGTCATTTATTCTATTTATTGCCGTTGTTTTAACCGGAAAGATCTACAAACACCGAGCAGATTTCAGGTTTGCCGGGATAAAACACGAGGATGAATTTCGCTTGTATCCGTGAAGCTCACTGGGTATGTTTCCCGTCGGATGAAAGGAAATCAATTGGTTGCAAAATGACGCGGCCGTTATTCCATTCAAATAACTGCAAACATCGTGGTATAAATCCCGTATACTGCGCCTTGGTTAAAACGAAAGAGCAATACATCCATGATAAAAATCGGTCAGTTGAATCACCTCACTGTAGTAAAAGACGTTGAATTTGGCGTGTTTGTGGACGGAGGGCGTGAATACGGCAACATTTTGCTGCCAAAGCGCTATGTCCCTAAAGGCACGCTGGTTGGTGATGAAATTGAGGTGTTCATCTACTTTGATTCAGAAGATGATGTGATTGCAACCACGGAAAAGCCACTCGCACAGGTAGGGCAGTTTGCCAAGCTAAAGTGCATCAGCACAACGCGCGTTGGCGCTTTTCTGAATTGGGGGTTGCCGAAAGACTTGTTGGTGCCATTCAGTGAGCAGCGCGTGAAGATGCAGGAAGGGAAAGAGTACTTGGTTTACCTGTATGTTGACAATGCATCAGGCCGTATTGTGGGCACGACCAAGTTCAATAAGTTCCTTGATAAAACCCCCGCGCGTTATAAGAAAGGCGAGCAGGTGCATGTCACTGTGCTGGAAGAAACCGAACTGGGTTACAAATGTGCGGTAAACGATGCCCATTCCGGCTTGTTGTTCAAGTCAGAAGTGTTCGGCAAACTGTTTATTGGCAAACACCTCAAAGCCTATATCAAACAAGTGCGCGAAGATGGCAAGATTGATCTGTCCCTGCAAAAGCTGGGCAAAGGGAAAGTTGACGATTTGGCTGAAAAAGTGATTCGTACCCTTGAGCGCAAAGGCGGTTTTCTGCCTGTCAGCGACAAGAGTAGCCCGGATCAGATTTTTGAGTTGTTCCGTACCAGTAAAGCGACGTTTAAGAAGACAATCGGCGGCTTGTACAAGGAGCGCCGGATCCGCATTGAAAAAGACGGAATCTATCTCATTAAATAATTTCCGGTCGGCAAAATTGGAAAGGTCGCGTAAGCGGCCTTTTTTGTGACTGCAGGGTTGGTGATGCCGTCAGATAAAAAGAGCCCGGAACGATTCCTGTTCCGGGCTTAGGGGAATGGCTCGTAAGAGCCTTGCGCTAACTGGTTTAAATGGAGATTTGTAACTCTTTAAATCTAGTTGGGGCGAGGCTCAGGCGACGTTTCATCATTGAGAATTTCATTAATGCCTACTCAATGAAAAGATTGACGTCCCTAACTAACTCTCTTGGAAGGCCATTTTTGATTCTGTTTCCTACCCATTTTCCAATACCGATAGGTTGCTTGCGATAGCAGACAATGACTTCTCCTGTACCCGACAGGTTTTGTGGCCGAATATCCCGTCCCATATACCACTCTTTAGCGTCATCAACTGTCAGCTCAACACACTTAGGCTCATTGCCTTTAGCCAGCGCCATAATGGTTTCATGTTGCCAGCGATACCCTTTTTTATGGGTTTCCGCGAGCTTGAGGCCAATACGGTCGAATTTGATCTCAGGGAGTAAAGAATCGACTGCTGACGGAAATATCCAGACTTCTTTATCGCGCAGCCAGACATTGGACGACGCTGGCACGTGAAGGCCAAGCGTTTCATCCAGTGCTTTATACACGGCCTGTGAATCCTTACCTGATGCTTTTTGGAAAGGGAATTTACGTGGGCGCTTTTTCACCATTTCTGAACCGACACTCGCTGTCTTGCGAAGTTTGGCCACAAAGAAGCCTTCACTGTCGAAGATTTGCGGGAAGACATGGAGGAATCCTTCGTCAGTACACGCAGCCTCAGCTCCCTCAAACAAATTGTTTAACGGCTCGAACTCAACAGCATCACCAAAGGTTTCTTTGATGTAATGGCAGATATGCTGGTTTTCATCATGGTTTAGCGTACAAGTTGAATACACCATTACCCCGCCAGGTTTCAGGGCGTGAAATGCACTGGTGATAAGATCCCTTTGGGTTTGTGCGATTTCCTGAACCGATTCCAGACTCCAGTTACTGAATGCATCCGCATCTTTGCGAATGGTGCCTTCGCCTGAACAAGGGGCATCCAGTAACACGGCATCAAACATTTCAGGCAGCCAGCCACCAAATACCCGACCATCGTAGTTAGTCAGCGCTGTATTCAGCACGCCACATCGCAACAGGTTTGCGTGCAACACTTTTACCCGGCTTGCAGAATACTCGTTGGCGACCAGTACACCGTTGTTATTGAGTGCCGCGGCGATTTGCGTGGTTTTGGACCCCGGAGCGGCGGCCATGTCCAGCACGTACTCCAGCTCAGTAGTGTTCTGGAGGAGGGCAGTGACAGGGAGCATGGAGCTTGCTTCTTGTATATAGAAAAGCCCTGCCATGTGTTCAGCCGTATTCCCTAGTGGCACGGTATCTTCGTCATAGTCATCCAGCCAGAAACCGGTGTCACACCAGGGTACCGGAGAAAGTTTCCAGCCTTTTTCATTGGCCCGCTCAAGAAAATCCGCCACGGAGATTTTTAAGGTGTTCACGCGAAGGCTGCGTCGCAATGGACGTTTACAAGCCTCGATAAAATCATTCATGGAAAGATGGGGAGGCAGGATCTGTTCTATCTGGTTTAAGAACGATGCCGGGATCTTAATGTTTGGGTGCACCTGAAAGGTCTCTTGATGGTGTTGAAGTAATGCCGAAGTGTAAAAAAAATAACGACGGGAAACCAGCGGGAACGGAGGTAGATAAAGAAAAAGCGCGGGATAGAACCCGCGCTTTCGACGTCAGGAAAGCTGACGCTAGAAATAAGGGATGGCGGTTCGCCACGACGTCCACTCTTCCTGAGGGGCTTTATGCAACAGGAAATGTTGGTCTGAACGGGCCGGTTTAGCCAATGCATCACCCGGTGGGGTGGCAAAGGCAATGCCGCCTTTCAATATGCTATCCAGTGTTCCGCTGCGAATGTTTGCGCCGGTAATACCAATGGATACATCGACCCCGGACTGGTTCCAGAACACGGTATTGTTGCGAACTAAATGTTTGTAGTCATCACTGATCTTCACTTCGATCAATACCCGGTCAGCAAAACGTCCCAGCCGCACGCCTGTGACAGAACCCACCTCAAAATCCCTGAACAGGATAGGGGTACCAACGGTCACTGAACCACGGCTTTCGCTCTCCAGCACTAGTGACAGACCACCTGCATATTCTGCGGATTTATGCAGCTCAAAAGATTGACGTTTGTTGCCTTTACCCGGTACCACAGAAATATAAGAACCGAACAGGGAATCAAGGTTTTCTGTTTTTGTCAGGCTAAGCGATGGCTTCGCTACCCAGAAATAACTGGTCGCGCGGGCCAGTTGATCTGCAAATTCAGGGTAAATCATTGCACTGATGGTCACGCCATCGGTCTGGAAAGCAGGAGAAAGCCCCGTTACTTCACCGACATTGACGCCTTGATACTTGATTTTGCTGCCTGTTGTCAGGCCACTGGCGTCTTCGGCATCAAACGTCAGTTTCAGTCCATAGTTTTGCGCGTCAGTAAAGCTGTCATAGAGTTTCCAGTCTGATCCTGCACGGTTTTCGATGCCTTTAATATCACCAAAGGAAATACCACCAGAAACGATGGACTTCAGTGAGCCTGTGTCAATCTTAACGCCACTGAGGCCCGCTTCAATATCAACACCTGAATGATTCCAGAACACGGTGTTTCCGGTGATCAAATGGCGATAACGGTTTTCAACCTGAACAGTGACTTTCACACGGGTTTTATCCAGTTCAAAGCTTTCCACTTTACCGACAGTGAAATTCTTGTACATCACAGGGCTGCCTTCTGACACGGAAGGCAGTTTGTCGGCAATCAAGGTGAAGCGTTGGTAACCTTTGATGGCATCTTTGGCGTTTCTCGCCTGAATGTCAGACTTGAACAAAGAGTATTCCGCAAGTGGTTTGTCGGTACCGGTGCTGGTAAAGCTGATAGCGGGCTCTACCATTTGCGCGACGGCAGGAATGCTGAACTCGACACCGTCTGCATTGATCTGCCCTGTGGCGCCTCCCAGAATAAAGAAACGTGAACCCCCTTTAACCAGGTGTTTGTGGTCGGGGTGGATAACAAGTTGCATTTTTACATCTTCATCACTGAGCGTGATGTTTTTTACAAAACCGACCTGAACACCGCGATAAAGGACGTTGGTACCTTCTTTTAATCCCCAGCTGCTTTCAGACGACACCGTCACCACCAGTGAACGCGGATCTTGTTCAATCAACGCGTTGTGTGTCACGGCAGTAAAGGTTGTCGCATCGTCACCTTTTCCGGGTTTGATCGAAAGCGTATTACCGATAATAAGGTTAGAAAGGCGTTTTACACCACTTAATGATATTTCCGGCTTCTCAATCAGGAATTCACTGTCTGATTTGAGCAGCCAGGCCATGGATGGATTGATATTCGCCGTTGCCTCAGTGCCACTGAAATCGTTGTTGAAGTGAATGCCATTCAGTCTGCCTACTTCTAATCCTTGGTAAAGGATAGGGGATTCTGGGTTGGTAATACCGTGATCTTCCGGCAATTTAATGGTGATTGGCAGACCACGCTCTGTATCGTTGATAGATGTGTAGAGCGTAAACATGTCCAGCGGTTGCGCAGCTTCGCCGCCTTCCGGGGAATCAAAAGCAATACCACCGGCAATCACCGACGCAAGGTTTTCGATATTTACATCGACACCACTTAAACCAATGTCGGCTTTAATGCCACTCACATTCCAGAATCTGCTTTGTTTGGTGACCAATTTGGCATATTCACTTTTGATGTTAAGTGACAGTGTCACGTTTTGGCTGTCGGGCGTTAAGCGATAACCTATCACTTCGCCGACGCGGATCTTTTTAAAGTAGACCCCAGAGCCAACACTGATTGAACCAAGATCAGGTGCTTGAAGTTGGATACGCAGACCATCGTCGCCAAATGCGTCAACCGGTGGTTCTTCAGCGGCAACAAACGTCGTTTTTTCATCGCCGGTACCGGGTTGGACTGCAATGTAATTACCCGTCACCAGTGCATCAAGACCACTAATGCCAGTGATAGAGGCTCGGGGACGGACCACCCAGAAAACCGTATTCTCACGAAGGATTTTCTTCGCTTCTGGGTAGATTTCAGCTTCGGCAGAAATGCTTTTCAGATCATCAGAAAGTGTCACTTTGCGGATGATACCGACTTCAAGACCTTGATAACGGATGGTAGTTCGGCCCGCTTCAATACCTTGTGCGTCGGTAAAAAAGATTTCAATTCGCTCACCGGCTTCATTAACGGATTTATAGAGAAGCCAACCTGCAAGGACGAAAGCCAGTAGGGTGAAAATCCAAAGTGGCGAAATGCTCTTGTCTTTTTTAATGACAGGATCGTTGACTCGAGAGTCTTCAACATTACTCATACTTATCCCAAATAAGTCGTGAATCCAGGCTTTCAGCAGCAATCATAGTGAGTACCACAACGAGCCCAAAAGCGATGGCACCAGGTCCTGGTGTAAAATCGAGAAGGTTGCCACGGTCAATCAGTGACACCATGATGGCGATAACACAAAGGTCCATCATTGACCATTTTCCAATCCATTTAACAAACCGGTACAGCTTCATGCGCAACTTCCTGCCAGATTCAACCTTAAAGTGAATACAAAGCAGGATGTACGCCAGACATATAATTTTAACCACTGGCACAATAATACTCGCCGTAAAGATAATGATGGCAATGCCGTACATACCTTGTTTAATCAAAGAGGCGACACCGGAAAAAATGGTGTCCTCCAGCCTTTTACCGTTTGTCAGCAATATCGAAATCGGATAGAGGTTGGCGGGGAAAATAAACACGACGGCGGCGAGCAATGACGCCCAGGTTTTTTGAATACTTTGGAATACCCGGTGCTCTAATCTCTTGCCGCAACGGGTGCAATGTTGATGGTGAGCCGACTGCGTAAGTCCACAAAGACTACATCCAATCAGGGCCTCAGAGGCCAGAGGGGCTTCCTCATTCTCATCCTGTTGGTTTTGGCTCTCGCCCATTGCGTCCCAATACCGTTTAGGCGAAACCCTTGACAGTAACACGGCTGTTAACACCTGTAGCAACACAAAGCTCAGCAAGCCTGCATCAACGCTGATGTCCGCAAAATCCTGAACCTTAAAACACCCAACGGCTAGGCTGACCAGAAAAACATCAACCATCACCCAGTGGCGGATGACCTTTAAAACTGATGAGCTGTAGTACAGAACCCGGGCATTCCTGAATGAGACTGAAATATTGGATACAAGAATAGTGAGCAAGTACAGCAGGGGGGCAACAGCGACGCAAAAAATGACCAATGCACCAACAAAAGGAAAACTTTCCAACAGGATAACACTGCCACTTGTTACCGTCGTCGATAATGGCACACCAAGCAACTCAATCGAGACCAGCGCGTAAAACTGGGCAGGAAAAAACAGAACCAAAGCAGCTAACGCGAGCGCCCGTTCACCAGACAGGCTGATCGAAGAGTTCTTGATAACACGGGTGCCACAGGATGGACAGCGCGCACAGAAACCTCTTGCGACAGGTACGACATGTACCAACAGATCGCATGACGTACATTTCAGCACATGCATAGCAGATCTTTCCCCTTTCTTTATATCAGTACGGTGGTTTGGTATACATCCAATCCGTAGGAGCCTACAACTTTTTCTCGTGCAGAGAGGACGGGAAGAAGCCTGAGTGAGTCACTTCAACAAATAGGCATCTTAATCAATCCATTAGTGTAGGGCACGTGATTTTTATTCCTGACCGCCACCAAAAGGGGAGGAAACGGTCAACGCCATGATTGAATAGGTCGCCCATTTTGCCTATCGTAGGGAGTCAGAAAATTTAGGACGTCGTATAAATATGGAAAACAAAGCGGATTTTTATTCTCTTTTCACCCGCCAGGCGGTTTCTCTCATCCAGGATGAACCCAATCTTATCGCAAACCTGTCAAACATCAGTGCGCTTTTGTTTCAGTCGGTTGACGACATCAACTGGGCGGGATTTTATCTTGATGATGGCAGCGAACTCGTTTTGGGGCCCTTCCAGGGGAAACCTGCTTGTGTGAGGATACCTTATGGGCGCGGGGTATGCGGACGTGCTTTTTCTAACCGTAGGATTGAACGTGTCGAAGACGTTCATCTTTTCGATGACCATATCGTATGTGATGCAGCGAGCAACTCAGAAATTGTTTTACCCTTGTACCAAGGCGAAAAATGCATTGGTGTGTTGGATATAGATTCGCCAAAAAAAGCAAGATTTGATCAAGAGGATGAAACCGGACTCACTTTATTGGTCAATGAATTGCAAAAACACCTCTAAATTGAAGCTTCTCTGTGGTTTTTCAAGCACAGGTATCTATAATACGCAGCACTTAATTTGTTAACTTGTACACACTCTCTATTGCCATAATTGAGCAATGAGACAGGAAGAAAAATGGAAAACACTGAAAAACTGGCCAACAGCAAACAAGTCATTGCCTATATCGCTGAACGTTTCCCACTATGTTTTACCCTTGAGGGGGAAGCTCGCCCTCTGAAAATTGGCATTTTCCAAGACTTGGCAGAGCGTCTTGCTGATGACCCGAAAGTAAGTAAAACTCAACTCCGAGCTGCGTTGCGTCAATATACCTCTTCCTGGCGTTACCTATACGGCGTGAAAGCAGGCGCTGTTCGTGTCGATCTGGATGGGAATGATTGTGGCGAACTTGAGCAAGAGCATATCGACCATGCACAAACAGCCTTGGCAGAAAGCAAAGCACGCGCAGCAGAACGCCGTAAAGAGCAAGCGGCGAAAAGTGGTGATAAAAAAGGTGATGCAAAAGCCAGAAAATCACCAAAATCAAATAAATCAACAGCTAACCCATCAAAACCTCGACCAGCAAATTCAAAAAATACTAAGCTAGAGAAGAAGCCTGCGGCACCGCGTCGCGAACTCAAGGCTGAAGACATTGTCGTAGGTAAAGATGTCAATGTTAATATGGGCAATGGCAATATGGCTGCCACCATTGTAGAACTCAACAAGGACGAGGTCCGTGTCCGTTTAAGTAATGGCCTGACCATGCTGGTAAAAGCGGAGCACCTCAGTTCGTAAAGGAGATCCCTCGACGCATGATTTGTCGATTTCGCTTTTCCGCGATTGCTGCCAGCTTTTTGCTGGCGGCATCCGCCCATGCCCTTGAGGCCAATTACAATGCTGCTGAGTTGCCTACTTTGGTTTCTGAACCCCAGCATGAAACTGCCAGCAAGCGTATTACCCGTCGTTTTGAGAAGTCACATTACAAACAATTCCAACTGGATGATGAATTCTCCGCCGCCGTATTTGACCGCTATCTCGAAACACTCGACTTTAACCGTCTTTTCCTGACCCAGAAAGAGGTGGATGCGTTATCTAAATGGCGATTGAGTTTAGATGAACAACTGCGCTCAGGTGATACGTCTGCGGCCTACGATATCTTCAATGTGTCTCTTCGCAGTCGGTTTGATCGTTATAAATACGCACTGACGTTATTGGACAACGAGATCACGTTCGATGAAAACGAAGAGATGGTGATTGATCGCAGCGAACTCCCTTGGGCAAAGGACGATGCTGAACTCAATGAACTTTGGCGCCAACGCGTTAAAAACGACGCACTGAACTTGAAATTGGCAGGAAAAACCTGGCCAGAAATTCAGGAAACGTTGTCAAAGCGTTATAACAGTGCACTGAAGCGTCTAACACAAACCAAAAGTGAGGACGTTTTCCAGATTTACCTGAACGCATTTGCCAGAGAAGTAGATCCACACACCAGTTATCTTTCTCCACGCAATGCTGAGCAATTTCAGTCGGAAATGAACCTTTCACTGGAAGGTATCGGTGCCGTGCTTCAGGCTGAAGATGACTTTACTGTGATTCGCTCACTGGTTGCCGGTGGTCCTGCATCAAAATCTAAAAAGCTTTCTCCAGGTGACCGCATCATTGGTGTGGGCCAGGATAAAGAAAAAGTCGTTGATGTGATTGGGTGGCGTCTTGATGACGTTGTTCAGCTGATCAAAGGACCAAAAGGCAGTAAAGTATTGCTTCAGATCCTGCCTGACGGGGCGAATGCCAAGAGTTACACTGTCACACTTGTGCGTGATAAAATTCGCTTGGAAGATCGTGCCGTGAAATCCGAGGTGATTCAACAAGGTAAAGACAAAGTCGGTGTCATTTCTGTGCCGAGTTTCTATGTCGGTCTCGCAGAAGATACCAAAAAAGAAATCGCCAAACTCAAAGCGGAAAACGTTGCCGGTATTGTTATGGACCTCCGCAATAATGGCGGTGGCGCATTGAGTGAAGCGTCTGCACTGACGGGACTGTTTATTGAAAATGGCCCGGTGGTGCAGGTACGTGACAGTTATGGTCGGGTAAAAGTTAACAGCGACAGCGACAATGCGGTCTCTTACAAGGGCCCATTAACGGTACTGATTAACCGATACTCAGCATCAGCATCAGAAATTTTTGCGGCAGCGCTTCAAGATTACGGTCGTGCCGTCATTCTTGGTGAACAGTCGTTTGGTAAAGGGACAGTGCAGCAACATCGTTCTCTCAACCATATCTACGATTTGTTTGATAAACCGTTGGGTCATGTTCAATACACGATTCAAAAGTTCTATCGGATAGATGGTGGTAGTACACAGCACCTTGGCGTGGTGCCAGACATTGCTTTCCCAACAGCGGTCGATCCGTCAGAAACAGGGGAGAGTGTTGAAGATAATGCACTGCCTTGGGATAGCATCAGCCCTGCCGCTTATCAATCCAGCGACACGTTAAGGAAAATTGTGCCTGCACTGGATCAAAACCATCAGCAACGCATTAAGAATGATGCGGAGTTTGGTTTTATCTTGAGTGATATTGCTGAATATAAGGCTGAGAAAGACAAGAATGTTATCTCCCTGAGTGAGAAAATACGTATTTCTGAGCAACAAGATGCGGATAAAAAACGCTTGGCCAGATTGAATGACCGCCAGAAAATGCTGGGTAAGAAGCTGTTCAAATCATTGGAAGACGTTCCCAATGATTATGAAGAGCCAGATGCTTATCTTGATGAAGCAGCGGCGATCACTTTAGATTTGGCGAAAAAGCTAAACAGCTAATTCCAGATCGGAGGATATACGAAGCGGGCAGATGCCCGCTTTTTTTACTATTAAAAAGTGAAAAACTGACTTCAGGAACAAAAACCGAAACACACCCCGGGCGTTATTGTGATATGTGTCTAAAATTATAAGAACAGACCGAAGGGGGATGCCTATGAAGAAATGGATAAGCCTGTTAACCCTGTTTTTCTCTTTGTCTTTGCCTGTTAAGGCAACAGATCTGACTCAATTCGACTTTCCTCTATTGCTTGGTGATTGGTATTGGTTTAGCCCTGACCAGCAAGATGCAGAAGGCGCTGACAATCAATATAAAGCCATTACGATTTCTTTTGATTCGGCATATCGTTTTAATGTGAAACTTTTGAAGCGTGATGGTTCAGTCGAGGAGGCGAGAGGCCTCTATGATTTGGATGACAGGACTCTGATGCTCAATGATGATCAAGGTGAGACCCAACACCACGAATACAAATTGAATCACAACCAACTTATGCTTCGAGGTGCAAGCTTTACAAAAATCTTACCTAACAGCCTTTCAGGTGCTTGGTATAGCGATGTGATTCAAGGGCTTGATGTTGATGAAAATGTGAGTAAATTGGCATTGATGCTTCGCCCTGATTTTCTGTTTTCAGTAAGGGTATCTGGCACAGAGGGGCAATCCGTGACGCATCGTGGAGTCTACTTTCTTGAAGATGATCACTTGGTTTTGATTTACCGGGGTGGTCAACAAGATTCCCAGTATCAACTCGATACAGACACACTGACACTCACGAATAGCCAGTTTGGTATGGAAGCAGTATTAAGGCGACAGAAAGCGCCATAACTGTCAGTAATAAATAGAAAAAATAAATAAAGAAGGGCGCTTTGGCGCCCTTTGTCTTTTCAATTCAGCATCATATAAACCGGATGAATGGTTGAGGATTCAGCTGTCTGGCATCAAATGTTGAAGGCTTTTTTCAGCGCATCAAGGTAAGAAGCGTCCCGGCATATTGATTTACCTGGTTCGTCAGAGATCTTAGCAACAGGTTTGCCATTACAGGTGACCAGTTTAATCACAATATTGAGTGTCTCTACGCCAGGGAGGTGGCAGGTTAACTGGGTGCCAATACCAAACGACGTGTTGATACGTCCAGTAAAATGGCTATAAATCGCCAGTGCTTTTTCCAGTGTTAAACCGTCTGAGAAAATCAGTGTTTTCTCGAGCGGATCGATAGCAAGGCTCTCATAGTGGCGAATTGCTTTTTCACCCCATTCAATAGGATCACCGCTATCATGACGAAGGCCGGTAAATTTCTGACTCAGGTTAAGGTTAAAGTCCTTGAGGAAAGCATCCATATTAATGCAGTCAGTGAGGGCTATGCCCAGCCTGTCTGGGTACTCCTGTAACCAACGGTTCAGGGCGAGCTGTTGCGAATCGGCTAGATCGCCGGCCAACTGCTGGTGTGCCTGAAACCACTCATGTGCCTGTGTGCCGACAGCGGGAATGTTATGTTTTCTGGCCAGAAACAGGTTTGATGTTCCCGAAAAGTGTGAACAGTGGTTTGCCAAGTGCTCCACAATCGCATAGTGAACATCTTTAGAGAAGCGGCGGCGTGTGCCGAAATCTACAAACTGGAAGTCTTCATTCACACTGTCCAATGTCAAAAGTTTCTTCTTAAGTAATTCAACGGCTTGTTCAGGTGTTGAATTAGGGTATTTTGCGTGGCAGCGTAACTCACAGATGATGGATAAAAGAGGCACTTCCCATAGGATGATATCAATCCAGCGTCCGTCGATATGAATTGCCAGTTGGTTGTCCAGAATGGAAACAGAGACGTGATCCGCGTTTAGTGAGAAAGTACGCAGAAATGCCAGGTAGTCATCTTGATAGTGACCAAGACTACGCAGGTAAGCCAGTTCTTCTTTGGTGAAACGTAATTTCGCCAAAGCTTGGATTTCAAATGCTAAACGTTCTTTAAGCGCAACAAGGCTTTCATCGCTTCTGCAATGAAATTCAGCCGAAACTTTCACATCAGGGTAGTGATGGAAAATTGCTTGCTGCATATTCAGTTTGTAGGCATCCGTGTCTAATAATGACGAAATGATTGGAGTAAGCATGCCTGATAAATAACCTTTTGAGTCGGGTTTTGTTTGAACGTTCATTGCTTTCCCAAGCGACAGTGCACTGATTTGGGATCAAGGGAGCAAATTTAACGTCAAATGGCGTTGTTGAGTCAACCTGATTGAGGCTTTTCAGGTGTTATTGTGCGTGAAACCGGCACTTTACAGCCATTGCCTTATGGCTTTGCCGCTTTTAGTGTGACCTAACGTAATGTAAACAGTGCGCACAGGGAGCCCATCTTTGACGTTGACGGTAGGTTTTCTCTGATTAATCGTTGTTGGGTAGAGTGATTGATTATTATTTAAACAATCGTCATATGGCAAAGCGAGTATGAAGCGAGTATCTTAGATGATTATTCTATTTTTATAACAGATGGCGAGTTCGGTTTTGCCCCAACCGTCTGATTACGCTATGCAATACAAGGAATCTGACATGACGCAACAACCTCAGGCCAAATACCGTAAAGATTATAAGGCTCCTGAATTTACGATAACCCATATCGACCTGGATTTTGATTTACATGAGTCTCAGACGCGTGTAATCGCAAAAAGCCGGGTGTCTCAGCGGGTTGCCGGTGCAGATTCTATGGTGTTAGACGGTGAAGGGCTGATACTGAAACGCATAGAAATCAATGGTGAAAGCTGGTCACATTATGAAGAGAGCAAAGAAGGGCTTTTGCTTTCGAAACTGCCAGCAACCTTTGAGCTGCTGATCGAGACAGAGATTGATCCTTCAGCAAACACATCACTTGAAGGCCTTTACCTCTCAGACGGTGCATATTGTACCCAGTGTGAGGCAGAGGGTTTCCGGCGTATTACGTATTATCTGGATCGCCCTGACGTACTGGCAACATTTACCACCAAGATTACTGCTGATAAGTCTGCATTCCCGTTTTTGCTGAGCAACGGTAACAAAATCGGGCAGGGCGAGTTGGAAAATGGCCGCCATTGGGTGCAATGGGAAGATCCTTTCGCCAAGCCAAGTTACCTGTTTGCATTGGTGGCGGGTGATTTTGATCTGCTTGAAGACACTTTTATCACCCGAAGTGGCCGAAAGGTAGCACTGGAAATCTTCGTTGATAAAGGCAACCTGGATCGTGCAAGCCATGCTATGGCATCCCTAAAAAACGCCATGAAGTGGGATGAGGATCGTTTTGATCTTGAGTACGACCTCGATATTTACATGATCGTGGCAGTCGACTTCTTCAATATGGGAGCCATGGAAAACAAAGGTCTGAACATCTTTAACTCCAAATATGTTCTGGCCAACTCTGAAACCGCGACGGATACCGATTACTTAGGTATCGAATCTGTTATTGGTCACGAGTATTTCCACAACTGGACCGGTAACCGCGTCACCTGTCGTGACTGGTTCCAGCTCAGTCTTAAAGAAGGCCTGACCGTGTTCCGTGATCAAGAGTTTTCCTCAGACCTTGGTTCACGTGCGGTTAACCGCATCAATAACGTCCGCGTTATGCGTGGCCCACAATTTGCTGAAGACTGCAGCCCAATGGCGCATCCTATCCGCCCAGAAAAAGTGATCGAAATGAATAACTTCTACACCTTGACCGTTTACGAAAAAGGCAGCGAAGTGATTCGAATGATGCATACCTTGTTGGGTGAAGCCAACTTCCAGAAAGGCATGAAACTTTATTTTGAACGCCATGACGGTACCGCAGCGACCTGCGAAGATTTCGTGAAAGCGATGGAAGATGCGTCGGGCATCGATTTGGGCCAGTTCCGTTTGTGGTACAGCCAGTCCGGCACGCCAGTTTTGGATGTCTCCAGTGAATACAATGAAAGCGAAAAGACCTTCTCACTGACAGTGAAGCAGCACACCCCACCAACGGCAGACCAGAAAGAGAAACAGCCTCTTTTGATTCCTTTTGATATCGAACTGTACGATGCGAAAGGTGAAGTTATCGAGTTACGCCGTAACGGAGAGATAGCTGATAATGTCCTGCATGTCACTGACGCTGAACAAACATTCGTGTTTGACAATGTGCCGGAGAAGCCCGTTGTTTCTATGTTGCGTGAATTTTCAGCCCCAGTGAAACTCAACGTTGATTACAGTGATGAAGAGTTGGCATTCCTGATGGTTTATGCGCGAAATGAGTTTGCTCGTTGGGATGCAGGGCAGATGTTACTGGCGAAACACATCAAAGCGAATGTGGCACGCGTGCAACAGGGTAAAGACGTTACGCTTCCTGACGATGTCGTTGATGCGTTCCGTGGTGTGTTGTTGAACAAAGACTTAGATGCTTCCCTGATTGCCGAAGTGCTGACACTGCCAAGTGAAAACGAAATTGGTGGTTGGTTCGACATCGTCGATGTGGATGCCATCAATAAAGTGCGTAGCGCCATCAAGCAACACCTGGCAACGGCGTTGGCGGATGAGTTCAGTGCGTTGTACCACACCCTGAAACAAGACGGTTACAGTATCGAACATGCCGCTATCGGTAAACGTGCTTTGCGCAATGTCTGCTTGGGTTACCTGGCCTTGCTTAATGATGGAGAAGCGCTGGTGTCTGCGCATTTTGCGGAATCAAACAATATGACAGACACTGCAGCGGCACTTGCAGCCGCGAACCATGCAGAGCTGCCAAACCGCGACAGTCTGATGAAACAGTTCAGTGACAAGTGGCAGCATGATGGCTTGGTGATGGACAAATGGTTCGCACTGCAAGGCTGCAACCCGGCGTCCAATGCATTGGAAAACCTGAAAGTTCAGATGTCTCACCCAGCATTCAGCTTGAAAAACCCAAACCGCACACGTTCGCTGGTGGGGTCATTTTGCAATAACAACCCTGTACATTTTCATGCGAAAGATGGTTCTGGTTATGCTTTCCTGACAGAGATACTGTTAACGCTGAACGAATCGAACCCGCAAGTTGCTTCCCGGTTAATCGATCCATTGCTGAAATTTAAACGCTTTGATCAAGATCGCCAGAAACTCATGCGTGATCAACTTGAGCATTTAGCGTCGCTGGATAATCTTGCGAAAGATCTTTTCGAGAAAATCAACAAAGCGCTGGAAGCATAAACAGCATGCTTGCGAAATAATGCCGATTAGGTAATTTAAAAGCCGTCTAAAAGGAGACGGCTTTTTTATGAAAATGCGTGTCTATTTATTTTCTGTGGATATTGATTACCATCTCTTTCTGCAACACTACAGTGGTGCGGCGTCGACGGTCATTGTAAGAACGGACAATGGGTTAACCCTACAACTGCCTGCATCCAGACTGCGTCCATTCCTCAGTCAACTGGGTGTTAAAGGACGATTTCGCCTGATGGTTGATGAAAATAATCGGTTTAAATCCCTTGAAAAAATAGGTTAAACCGTACGGCAATCACATAACTAAAAAATCGAATCAAATTAACGAATTTTGATGTAACTAATTTATAAAGGACACCATAAACTACTCCATGAGTCGCAAAGACTAATTAACCTCTATACTCATAGCGATTACATAAAAAATATATGGAGTAAACCATGACCGCGCGTGACCCTATTGTGCCGGTGTTACTTGAGAAGGTTTATCATCTTATTGCTGAAAAACTGGACAAAACACAACAACCGCTTGTAGAAACTTTGGCAAAAAGGATTTTGGGTCCCATTTCAGATGATGATTTACAGGAACGGAATGAATCCGACCTCTATGGTGCTGTCATCAGCCTATGGCATCATCTCAATACGTTCGAGCAAGACAAGATTTTCGTTAAGGTTTTCAACCCGACATTGAGCGGCGACGGATGGCAATCCACCCACACTATTGTTGAAATCCTGACCCCAGATGCGCCATTCCTTGTTGATTCTGTACGAATGGCACTTAACCGTCTGGACATCGCTTCCCACCTAATGCTTAACGGGCCGTTATCTGTCGAGAAAGATGCGAAGGGCAATGTCACGTCAATTGGTGATAAAAAAGGGGTAATGCAGAGCGTTTTCCACCTTGAAATTGACCGGATGTGTTCGAAAAAGGAAATGTTGGCACTGGAAAAAGAGCTGACAGAAACCTTAAATGACGTTGCATTGATTGTTAACGACTGGCAACCGATGCAGGATAAAATGACATCGGTGATTGAGTCAATTAAGAAAGATAAACTGCCAGTCGACAAGTCACTCCAACAAGAAGCGTTGGATTTTCTGGGGTGGATAGCTTCCCACAATTTCACCTTCATGGCGTACAAATACTATGAGCTCAATGCCATTGAAGGTGACTATGAATTGAAAGCCTCAACACAGGAAGGGCTAGGGTTAGCGAAAAAGCTCGATCCAAAACGTCCGGGTTTGAGGTTATCAGAAATGCCGGAATCTGCGCGTGCGACGGCATTGCGTAAAGACCTGTTGGTGATCAACAAAGCAAGCAGCCAATCCCGTGTTCACCGTCCTGCGTATATGGACTACATCGGCATCAAATGCTTTGATAAAAAGGGCAATGTGGTGGGTGAGCACCGCTTCCATGGCCTTTATGCCTCTTCAGCCTATAACCAAGCAACCTCGAACATTCCTGTCCTCAAGAATAAAGTTCGCCGGATCCTTGAGACCAGTGGGTATTACGAGGGCTCGCATTCATGGAAAGCGTTGGCCAACATCATTGAAAACTTCCCACGTGATGAACTGTTCCAGGCCAGTGAGGCCGAAATGCTCGATATCGGTATGGGCATTGTACAAGTGCAGGATCGGGATCTGCTGAGAGTATTTGTCCGACGAGACCCGTTTGGCCGTTTTTTATCCTGCATGGTGTATGTAGCGCGTGAGCGATATAACACCGCATTGCGCCGAACCACCCAACGCATTTTACAGAACTATTTTGGCTCCGACCAAGACGTTGAATTCAACACGTTCTTTTCTGAGAGCCCGTTGGCGAGAACCCATTACATTGTGCGTGTAGAGAACAACAACTTTGACATTGACGTGAAGAAATTGGAGCAAAATCTGACTGAAGCAGCATCAACCTGGGATGATCGCCTGAAAGAAGCGGTGATCACGACGTTTGGCGAAAATCAGGGAACCCCCATCGCCAAACGCTACCTCGGAGCGTTTCCCCGTTCTTATAAAGAAGCTATGTTGCCAGGCTCGGCCGTTGCTGATATTGAGCGTCTTGAAAGCCTAAATGAAGAGAAAAAGCTGGATATGCTTTTTTATCGTCCCCAGGAAGAGCCCAAGGATTCACGTTCCGTTCGTCTGAAATTGTTCCAGAAAGATGAGGCGATTCATCTATCTGACGTGATGCCGATGTTGGAAAACCTTGGTCTGCGTGTGATCGGCGAAGCCCCTTATAAAGTGGAGACAAAGTCTGGTGATACATACTGGATCCTCGATTTTTCAATGCTCCATAATGCACACAGCGGCTTTGTACTCTCTGATGTGCGTGAGCGTTTTCAGGATGCTTTTGCCGGGATCTGGCATGGTAAACTAGAAAATGATGGTTTTAACAGACTGGTTCTGAATGCCGGTCTAAATGGACGGGAAGTCACGATTCTCCGCGCTTACCAGCGTTACATGCGTCAGGTCGCTTTCCCGTTCAGTCAGACTTACATCGAAGACACGCTGGCCTGTCATTCAAGCTTAGCCCGGTTGCTGGTGGAACTGTTCAGCAGACGTTTCAATCCGAAGAAGAACAGCGAAAAAGAACAGAAGCTCATCATCCAGAAAATTGAAGACGCGCTTGAGCAGGTTGAAAGTCTGGATGATGACCGTATCATCCGCCGCTATATGGAGATGATCCTGGCAACGCTTCGTACCAACTTCTATCAAAAAGACAAAGAGACTGGGGAGTGGAAAGAGTATCTCTCCTTGAAACTGCAACCGTCGAAGATCCCAGAAATTCCAAAGCCGGTACCTTTCTTTGAAATCTTTGTCTACTCACCCGATGTTGAAGGTGTTCACCTGCGTGGTGGTAAAGTGGCCCGTGGTGGCCTGCGTTGGTCTGACCGACAGGAAGATTTCCGCACTGAAGTGCTGGGTTTGGTGAAAGCACAACAGGTCAAGAACACCGTTATTGTGCCAGTCGGCGCCAAGGGCGGTTTTGTTTGTAAGAAACAGCACTCACTGAGCAACCGCGACGAGATTTTCGCTGAAGGCCAACGTTGTTACCGTATCTTTATCCGCGGCTTGTTGGATATCACGGATAACATTGTGGAAGGAGAACTGACGCCGCCGCTGAATGTGGTTCGCCATGACGAAGATGATCCGTATCTGGTAGTTGCTGCAGACAAAGGTACTGCAACATTTTCGGATCTCGCAAACTCCGTATCTGAAGAATATAACTTCTGGTTAGGCGATGCGTTTGCATCCGGTGGCTCTAACGGTTATGACCACAAGGCCATGGGAATTACGGCGAAAGGTGGCTGGGAATCAGTGAAACGCCATTTCCGCGAAATTGGCATCAACTGTCAGGAAACCGATTTCACTTGTGTGGCAATCGGTGACATGGCGGGGGATGTGTTTGGCAATGGTATGCTGCTGTCAAAACACATCAGGTTGCTGGCAGCCTTTAACCATATGCATATCTTCATCGATCCTAATCCGGATTCTGCCACATCCTGGGTAGAACGAGATCGTTTGTTCAAGATGCCACGTTCAAGCTGGGAAGATTACGATCCTACGTTGATCTCGAAAGGTGGTGGTGTCTTCTCGCGTAAAGCGAAGTCGATTGGACTGAGCCCGGAAATCCAGAAAATGTTGGGTGTTCGTAAGCAATCCATGACGCCGAATGAGCTGATCAAACAGATCCTGAAGACCAAAGTCGATCTGCTCTGGAACGGTGGTATCGGTACTTACGTGAAGGCCGAAACAGAAAGCCATGCAGAAGTCGGCGATCGCGCCAACGATGCTGTGCGCGTTAATGGCAATGAACTCGGTGCCCGCATTGTCGGCGAGGGTGGTAACCTTGGGATGACCCAACTTGCCCGTATTGAGTACGCGATGAACGGGGGACGTGTTAATACCGACTTTATCGATAACGTGGGTGGTGTTGATTGCTCTGATAACGAGGTAAACATCAAAATCCTTCTTAACGGTTTGGTAGCCGCAGGGGACCTGACCTACAAACAGCGCAACGAGCTGCTTGAGCGCATGGAAGATGAAGTCTCTGAGATTGTACTTGATGATGCGTATTGCCAGAGCGAATCTATCTCCGTGACCTGCGAACAGCAAGTCGCCTTGTTGAAAGAGCAGATCCGCTTTATCCACTACTTGGAAAAAGAAGGAAAGCTGGATCGTGCGCTGGAATATCTGCCGGATGATGAAACACTGGCAGAACGGCAACTGCGTGGGATTGGTCTGACTCGTCCTGAAGTTGCAGTGCTGGTAGCCTATGGCAAGATGGTGTTGAAAGAGCAACTGGTGATTGAGCAAATTACCCAAGATCCACACTTCGGTAAGCTATTGCCGGCTTATTTTCCTAAAGAGTTACAACGTAACTATCGGGAAGCAATGGAAACACACCCACTGCGTAGTGAAATTATTGCTACCAGCCTAGCAAACCAGATGTCTAATGACATGGGTTTCAATTTTATTACCCGCATGCAGGATGAAACCGGTGCGAGTGTCGGGGACATTGCTGCCGCTTATGCGATTGCACGTGAAGTGTTTGATTTTGAAAAGACCTTCGACGAAATCCGTGAGCTGGACAACCAACTACCAGCTCAAGTGCAGTATGCACTGATGTTTCGTTGTCGACGTATGATGCGTCGTACTACACGCTGGATTCTACGCAATCCAATGAAAGACAAAGGGATTGAGGAGCAGGTGGCGTTCTACAAACCTGCGGTTAAGAACCTGGCAGACAATCTGGACGTATATCTTGTTCCGTCGGAAATCGAAGAGCATCAAGAACAGGCCGAGGAGTACATTACACAAGGTGTACCGAAGCCGATTGCTGATAAAATTGTCCGTTTGACCAGCTTATATGCTGGCCTGGATCTGGCTCAGGTTTCCGAGCAAATGGAGAAACCATTCGATGTTGTTGCAAGGCTTTACTTTGTGTTAGGCGATACATTGTCATTGCACTGGTTCCTCAAGCAAATCACCAACCAACCAGTAGAAAACCACTGGCAGGCGTTGGCCCGGGCATCGTTCCGTGAAGATCTGGACTGGCAGCAACGTATGCTGACAGCCCACATCCTCGAAGGTATGAATAACGGTGAGTCTGCAGAATTGGGATTGGAATCCTGGATGGTAGAGCATGCCGTGAGTTTGGGGCGTTGGGAGAGTATCGTAGCGGAATTTAAAGTGGGTACTGTCCACGAATTTGCGAAATTCTCTGTGGCGTTGCGGGAACTTACGCTTTTAAATTTGAATTAAGACTGCAAAGCGTTAATAATACAGCCCCGTTTATTCGGGGCTTTTTTTGGAGGTTACATGATGTACCGCCTCGCCAGATCGGCGCTTTTTCAATTGGACCCAGAGCATGCTCATGATCTGGCAATGAAAAACTTTTCTCGTTTCACCGGCACTCCTCTCGATATTTTTTATCGTCAACATCTTCCTCCCCGTCCTGTTCAAGTCATGGGACTCCATTTCAAAAACCCAGTTGGCCTTGCGGCTGGTCTTGATAAAAATGGCGAATGTATTGATGCATTTGGTGCAATGGGGTTTGGTTTCGTTGAAGTAGGAACGGTGACACCACGCCCTCAGGACGGGAATGACAAACCACGTCTGTTCCGTGTTCTGCCTGCCGAAGGCATCATAAATCGCATGGGATTTAATAACCATGGCGTGGATGCGCTGGTAGAAAATGTAAAGAAAGCCAAATACGAAGGTGTTATTGGTATCAACATCGGTAAAAATAAAGACACACCTATCGAGCAGGGTAAAGATGATTACCTGATCTGTATGGATAAGGTCTATGACCATGCTGGTTATATTGCGGTAAACATCTCTTCACCAAACACACCGGGACTGCGTTCTTTGCAATACGGTGAAGCATTGGATGATCTGCTTTCTTCCCTTAAAGCCCGACAGAAACAATTGACTGAAGAACGCGGTAAATATGTCCCTCTGGCACTGAAGATTGCACCAGACATGGGGGAGGAAGAATTGATACAAGTTGCCGATGCACTGGTTCGTCATGGTATTGATGGTGTAATTGCAACCAATACTACGCTAGACCGTTCACTGGTTGAGGGGATGCCACATGCCCATGAAACGGGTGGGTTGAGTGGCCGTCCGGTTCAAAACAAGAGTACCGAGGTGATTCGCCGCCTACACCAGGAACTGAATGGCAAGCTGCCGATCATTGGGGTGGGAGGGATTGATTCCGTAATAGCTGCCAAAGAGAAAATGATGGCAGGCGCAGAACTGGTACAGGTCTACACGGGGTTTATTTATCACGGCCCACGTTTGGTAAAAGATATTGTTCGAAATATTTAGCCTGAAAAATTAAGTATATAGAAAGGGAGGGGGAATTTGTTTCCCCTTTTTTTTTATCCTCACCCAATTAAACTTCCATATACAGCACTTTTTATTATCAATGGTCGCGGACCCAGTCTCGAGTTATCGCAGGAGCGAAAACGATGTTGAAGCCAAGCAATGTGTGGAAGTGGTACTTCGATGACGAAGCTCAAACGCTGATGCTGGATTTGGGTCAAGAGATGGTTTTTCGTGTGGCCATTGATAAGAAACATCTCATCCCCGATGCGTTTATCGACACCCCATTTTCAGTCGATGACGCATCACTTTTTCAAACGTACTCAGATGCAGTAAGTGCGTTACCTCTTACCAGCCCCCGAAAGGCTGAACTTGTTTTGAACGCAGTGGCAGCAAAGCGCTTCCATAAACCGCTTCTACCTAAAAGTTGGTTTTTTCAGGCTCAGGCAGGGAATATCTCTCCGGATATAGGTGCCATTGTTGAGCTGAAAACCGAATACGGCAGCGAAGCCTTCCTGGTGATTGAAAATGCAGGCACAGCATCACTGTGTATGCATGCCAGCGAAACCCCGCTTATGCTGAACGATACTAAAAATATGCGGTTTTGCGAAGCCATAAAAGTAATGAATGATCGGTTATCAACATACCAACAGCAATATGATGACGGCAGTGGTCATTATGCGTTAGTAGGCTGATAGAGCAGTTGTATCAGCCTATTTTTTCTTTTGAACTATAGCATTGTTAACACCTCCTATCCCTTCCTGTACCAAACCTAATACCCCGAATGCACGCCACCGGTTTCAACCCTTAACCCTCATGATTTATGACAGAACAGGGTGTATTGATAACACCATCAAAGGCAAGCATTCGTACCTGTAAACGCCGGTTTCGCCTGTGCCTGTAACAGCGAAAAGGAAGCATTGCGTCTTTTTGCTTTCCTATTGGGTGCACTCAGAATAAGAGCTAAAACCAGCAAATGAACACAAAGAAATGCCACAAAATATGACCGGAAAGGGAAAAACAGCGTTCTTTCTTAAGATAGAGTAGTGATCAAGATCACGAAATTTAAATCTATTTGACTGCTATTTGAACATTATTTCCTGACGTAATCGTCCACTTTTCTATCCAAATAGTAAACATGGCAAGGATGTTCTTCCTCATTTTAAGCACGTTTCCTTGCTTTTATGTTTACTGGTATATACCAGATTTTTCGTTTTCATATCATTCCTAATAAGAAAGTGTGTTCAAGTCCCTAATACATATGTATCCCTAAAAAAGGTACTCTGTGGATAAGTGTGTGCTCACTTTTTGTTCTGATGAGTTTTGGGTGTGACACATAAAACACGGAAATCAGCGATGGTAGGTGCTACTTTTTCATGTTTCCTGATGGAAACAGTTAAAGGGGTGTGGATAACCTGATTTTTAATTCGCTAGAAAGAGAGATAGGCTTAAAACAAATCTAAGCCGGCATGACTTTTGATTGTTTGATTAGACGTTTGGAAGGAAAATCATTTGCGGCAATGATGCTAAGAACGGCATTGTCCGTAAGGCTTGCTGCTATCACGTGTGAATTCGTTTATAATCGCGCGCAACATTCCTCATAATCCATATCCATGAATCAATATTTAGCTATAACCTCCCGCGGTCTCGAAAACCTACTTGCAGAAGAACTTGAAAAACTGGGTGCCAGCAACGTTAAAGCTGTCAGCGCCGGTGTTCGGTTCCGCGCGGATGAGAAAACCTTGTACACGTGCTGTTTATGGAGCCGCACAGCGTCGCGTTTCATTCTGGTACTGAGTGAGTTCACTGTTCGCGACGACATGGACCTGTATTTAGGCGCATCGGCCATCAACTGGCCGCAATACTTCAGTGAAAATAAACGCATTGCTGTTGACTTTAATGGGACCAACCGTGAGATCCGCAACAGCCAGTACGGCGCACTGAAAGTCAAGGATGCGATCGTGGATCGCTTTGTAAAAGCCGATTTGGCACGTCCGAGCATTGACCGTGAGCAGCCTGATTTGCGTATTCATATGCGCCTGTCGAAAGATAAGGGGTTGTTGGGCATTGATATGGTCGGTAGCGGCCTTCACCAACGCGGATACCGTACCGAAGCGGGCGCGGCACCTCTGCGTGAAACCAATGCGGCAGCCTTGGTGATGAAAAGTGGATGGACCTTTGACAAGCCACTGATGGACCCAATGTGCGGTTCCGGCACGTTGTTGATTGAAGCGGCGATGATGGCAGCCCAAATTGCGCCTGGCCTGAAGCGTAAGCGCTGGGGGTTTGAATCTTTGAAGTCATTCAACCGTGAAATATGGATGGAAGTGCACGCAGATGTGACGTTCAAATCGAAAAAAGGCCCAGCGAAATGCCAGACCCGCTTCTTTGGCTTTGATAACGACCGCCGTGTGCTTGAAACGGCAAAAGCTAACGCACGTCGCGCAGGTGTAGCAGAGCTTATCCAGTTTGATCTGCATGACGCTGCTGAACTTAAGCGCCCGGAAGGGTTTGAAGAGGGTCACATCATTTGTAACCCGCCATACGGGGAGCGTTTAGGGACGACTCCGGGGCTGATTGCGTTATATACCCAACTGGGTGTGCGCTTGAAGAGCGAATTTAAAGGCTCGGTTGCCTCTATTTATTCTGGCTCTGACGAACTGCTGAGTTGTTTATGTATGCGTGCAGAGAGTAGTTACAAGCTCCGTAATGGTGCGCTTGATTGCGTCATGAAAACGTACCAAATCACTGCACGCGGAGAAGTGACGGCGTCACAAGATGGCGCTGTGGCGGCCGCTGATGTTGCCCCTGAGTTTTCAAACCGCTTGCGCAAAAACATCAAAAAACTCAGTAAATGGGCCAAACAGCAGGGGATAGCGTGTTATCGTCTCTACGACTCTGATTTACCTGACTATAACGCCGCAATTGACCGCTATAACGATCACATCGTCATTCAGGAATATGCGCCGCCAAAGAGTATCTCTGAAGACAAAGCGCGTCGACGTTTATTGGATATGGTGCGTGCAACCATTGCTGTTACTGGTGTCAATGCCAATAATGTGGTGCTGAAAACCCGCGAAAAGAAAAAAGGCACCAGCCAGTATGAGAAACTGGGTGAAGCCAAGCGTTTCATGACAGTCCAAGAATATGGCGTCACGCTGGAAGTGAACCTCTATGACTATTTGGATACTGGCTTGTTCCTGGATCACCGCTACACGCGCAAAATGCTGGGTGAGAAAGCCAAAGGGAAAGATTTCCTGAACTTGTTTGCTTACACCGGTACAGCAACGGTCCATGCGGCTGTTGGCGGCGCAAAGTCCACGACCACGGTTGATATGTCTAAAACCTATCTGGCATGGGCAGAACGTAACATGAAGCTGAATGGTAAGTTAGGTCGCCAGCATGTGTTCAACCAAGCAGACTGCCTGAAATGGCTTTCGACGGCGAAGGGGCAATATGATCTGATATTCATTGACCCGCCGACGTTTTCCAACTCTAAGCGTATGTTGGATACCTTTGATGTACAACGTGACCATATTAAGCTGATGACAGGGCTTAAACGTCTGTTGCGTCAGGATGGCGAAATTGTGTTCTCAAACAACAAGCGTAACTTTAAGATGGATACCGAGGCGCTGGAGGCGCTGGGGTTAAAAGCGCAAAACATCACGTCCCGCTCAATTCCGATGGATTTTGAACGCAATCAACACATTCATAACTGCTGGATTATCACTCACAAGGAAGGGTAATGGCCTTAATCCTCTACAGCACAGAAGGGTGCCACTTATGTGAAGAGGCATTGGCGTTATATCAGGCAGCGGGAAAGACCGCTGCCTTACGCGTTGTAGACATCGCGTTTGAAGATGCCTTATTTTCTCGTTACGGTGTCACAATTCCAGTGCTTTCTCTCCAAAATAATGACGGCACAGTGGTTGACGAACTGGGCTGGCCTTTCGATTCCTCAGCTTTAAACACTTGGTTAGTAAAACATGGCATTAATTAACATCACTAACGCGCAACTGGCTTATGGTGATAATCCGTTGCTGGATCACGCAGAATTTATCCTTCAACCCGGGGAGCGTGTCTGTCTGGTTGGGCGTAATGGCGCGGGTAAATCGACGTTGATGAAAGTGATCCACGGTACGGTCCAGTTGGATGATGGCAGCATTAACCGTCAGGCTGATCTGAAAGTCTCTCGTCTTGAGCAGGATCCCCCAAGAGACGCAGAAGGTACAGTTGTGGACTATGTTGCGGAAGGGTTGGCTGAGGTTGGTGCTCAACTTAAGGAATATCATGACCTACTGGCCCTGATTGAGCATGATCCCAGTGAACGAAATATCAACCGTCTGGCCCGTGTTCAGGAACAATTGGAGCACTCCGGAGCCTGGCGCTTTGAGAACCAGCTCACCATGGTGCTTGGTGCGCTGAAACTGGATGGCGCTAAGAAACTCTCTGAATTATCGGGTGGCTGGCAACGTAAAGCAGCATTGGCTCGTGCATTGGTCTGTGATCCTGACGTTCTGCTTCTTGATGAGCCGACCAACCACTTAGATGTGGCAACCATTATCTGGTTGGAGACCTTCCTGAAGGACTTTAAAGGCGCGATTGTCTTTATTTCACATGACCGCGCATTTATTCGCTCCATGGCGACCCGCATTGTCGATTTGGATCGAGGCCGGTTAACCTCTTGGCCGGGTGACTATGAAAAATACCTCGAAGGTAAAGAAGAGATGCTTCGCGTCGAAGCAGAGCAGAATGCCGAGTTCGATAAGAAGCTTGCTCAGGAAGAAGCCTGGATCCGGCAGGGCATTAAAGCGCGCCGGACGCGCAATGAAGGCCGGGTGCGTGCACTGAAACAATTGCGCCGTGAACGTGCAGAGCGTATTGACGTGCAGGGGAATGCCAATATCCATCTCGATGAAGCCGTGCGCTCTGGCAAAATTGTGTTTGAGGCCTGTGACATTAATTACCACTGGGATGGTAAGAAGATAATCAGCGACTTTAGCTTCAATGTGATGCGGGGTGATCGAATTGCACTTATCGGCCCGAACGGTTGCGGTAAGAGTACGTTGCTGAAGTTAATGTTGGAGAAAATTGCACCTGATTCAGGCAAATTCCATGTGGGTACCAAGCTAGAAGTGGCTTACTTTGATCAATATCGTGAAAAACTGGATCCGGAAAAAACAGTTATCGATAACCTGGCCGAAGGTAAAATGGAAGTCGACGTTGGGGGGCGTAAACGCCATGTGCTGGGCTACTTGCAAGATTTTCTGTTTCATCCACGTCGGGCAAGGACACCAGTAAAAGCCCTTTCCGGTGGTGAGAAGAACCGTCTGTTATTGGCCCGGATTTTCCTGAAACCCTGTAACTTGTTGGTACTTGATGAACCTACGAACGATTTAGACATCGAAACGCTGGAACTTTTAGAAGAATTGCTTGCCAATTATCAGGGTACCTTACTGTTAGTGAGCCACGATCGCCAGTTTGTTGATAACACGGTCACCCATAGCTGGATTTTCGAGGGGGAGGGTGTCATCAGAAAATTTGTTGGTGGTTATCACGATGCCATGCAGCAGCGTGATAACTACCTCAAGACGATAGAAGCTGAAAAGCCAAAAGCGAAGGAAGCGACAACAAAAGAAGAGATCGCCAAAAAACAAACAACTAACAATAAGCCGACGAAAAAACTGTCTTACAAGTTACAAAGAGAACTTGAAGCCCTTCCTCAGCTTATTGAAAACCTAGAGAATGAAATCGCGCAAATTCAGGAATCGGTAAACGATCCAGCGTTCTTCCAGAAAAGCACGGACGAAACTCAACCTGTGTTGCAACGGTTAAGCGATGCAGAGGCAGAATTGGAAGCCGCTTTTGAACGATGGGAAGAGCTTGAAGGAATGCAAAAGGAATCGTAATGCAATTTAATAAATTCAAACTATCGGCTATCGCACTTGCGGTAGCGGGTATTCCAACGCTAGCAAATGCCGCTCTGTACAACGTCGAAAGGGTAGATAATGCAAGTTCTACCCAGTCTGCTGTTGCGACCGCTATTTCTCCGAATTCCACCCAGATAGCAACTCAAGTGCTTTCAGGCCCTGTTGGTCTGAATTACTCCGAGGAGTTGCCTTTTATGATGGATGTGGAACATTTCATCAACAGTGAAGATGACTTGTTCCTGTACTGCCGTGACAACCTTGGTTACAACACCTGTGAGGCGTGGGCAGAAGAACGCTGGTTTGGTATTAAAGACAGTGGCGAAATCTGTGACAGTGGTGACAGTGAGCAAGTTTGCTCCGGTGGCCTAAAAAAAGAAATTGATGCCTGGAACAAAGGTTTCACCAGCAATAGTGTGGCAAGCGTCAATGGGACCATCCAAAATCCATTTGGATCGGGTGTAGACGGTGACGCACCAACAGGCACCGCAAATTCAGACTCTACTAATGTTGTTATCAACGCAGTGACTGATTCAGGAGATGCGGTTGGTGTATCAAGTAGCCCGTATTACAAATCTGGCTCTCGTTATGCGCGTGCATTCCAGCGCCGGGGCTTTTATGGTGATGCTGAATTAAAGCCACCAACAGACGCTAAAGGTGTCGCTGCCACTTTGGGGCAGACAAATGCTAACGGTGTTATTGAGGTTGCCGGACGGACTATCGTATTTGGGTCTGCGTCTGTGGCCAATATGGCAGATCCTACCAACGGGAATAAAGCACCAGAAGGATCAGGGCTTTCCAACTTGAACGACTGTTCCTCGTCTGTCGATTTCAACAAGCGTGCTTGTCAGTATTTCCAGTTTGCAAACCAAGCTTCTGTTTGGTTGCCATCTGATACGACAACTGCAGTCAGTGCACTCAAAGTTGCAGACTTTCAAACACCTAATAAATCACCTACCGGAAACACCGATGACACGGCGCAAGCGAGCGTTAATGCAGCGGCATTGGTATCAGGAGCCACCGCACCCACTATGGTCGGTTTCAGTACTTACAACGATAATGACTTCTATGCCAGAGCGGTCAAATTTATGCCTGTTACGGATTTTGCAACGTGCCTGACTGAATTAGAAACAAATGCTTCAAAACGTTGCTGGACTATGTCTCCAATACCCGGTATCGATATCCGACAAGGTGGAGATATCATCTACAGCTACACAGAAGCAACTGATATCAATGACCAGGGACTGGTTGTTGGGATAGCGAAAAATGCCCGTTTGAATAATGGTGCATACGCAGAAAAGATTTTTATCAACAAAGGTAATTCGACAACCTTGTTAGGACGCTCTCAAAGTGCATTGTTCTTTGATGGTTACAATGGAACAGCTGCAGCCATCAACAACAACGATGAACTAGTCGGTAAAGTGGATGTTGAAAACGTTCGTGACCGTTCGCGTCGCCAACGTGGTTATATCTATGCTCACGGTACGTTAAGTGCAGATTTTGATGGTACCCGTGGCTGGTTGCTTGATGATTTGACCAATGGTGCACCTGATGCCAATGCGTTCCGTATCGCCGAGGCGTTTGATATTAATGATAATGGTGACATCGCCGCTTCAGCGTTTTATTGTGCTGGTGGTTACAGCTCAACCGCCCATGATGCACGTTGCAATGGGGAAGAAGAGCTGGTGGCCGTAAAGCTTACCCGTCAAAACGGAGGAGAGATTACTCCGCGTTCATACGAAGAAAATAACATTACGCGTAGCGGTGGCGGAATGGGTGTACTGAGCCTTGGTTTGCTTGCCTTTGGCTGTTTTTTACGCCGTAAAAAGTAATTTCATATTCTGGCTCATCTTCACAAATTTGGCGCGGATAAGCCTTTTGATGCTTGATTATTTATTGACCATGCGTGAATCTTAATTGGGTGGGTTTCATTAAAAGCAAAAGCTCGGCTTGAATGAAACCTCACTGAAAAGATACAACCATCTTAGGATAAGAGGGCGAATATATGAAAAGACAGAAGCGAGATCGTTTAGAGCGAGCACAGGCGAAAGGCTATCAAGCTGGTGTAAACGGTCGATCCTCTGAAGCATGTCCCTATCAGGCCATGGACGCGCGCAGCCAATGGCTAGGAGGTTGGCGCGAAGGTCGAGATACCAAAGTATCGATGTTGAAGTAACTTTTTAACTTACCCAAAAACAGACTCAAGCCCCGTAATAGGGGCTTTTGTAAACCTTCCTAATGCACTATAACTTTATTCATTGGTTATAATAGAAGCATATTTTTCAACATAAACAGTCTGTCTCCCTGATCGCGCAAGTGAGAGTGAACCAGTGAGCAACAGCAAGCTTAATAGAAGACATAAATGAGGCGGAAGTAAAACCGCCCATGAGGGCGGTTTAGGATTTGGCGTGCCGTTAGTGATTAGAAAGAAGACGTGTCTTGGAAAAGGCCTACTTTCAAATCTTTCGCAACGTATATTTCCCGGCCATCAACCAGTACACGGCCATCAGCGAGGCCCATAACCAGTTTACGGTTAATGACACGTTTCATCTGGATCTCATAGGTTACCTTCTTGGCGGTAGGCAGAATTTGGCCAGTAAATTTCACTTCGCCGACACCCAGTGCACGACCTTTTCCTTTACCACCAGACCATCCAAGGAAGAAACCGACTAACTGCCACATTGCATCAAGGCCAAGGCAACCAGGCATTACTGGGTCACCGGGGAAGTGGCAGTCAAAAAACCATAGGTCTGGGGTAATATCTAATTCTGCAATAATAAACCCTTTGCCAAAATCACCACCTTCATCCGTGATGTTTGAGATGCGATCCATCATCAGCATGTTTGGCGCTGGAAGTTGTGGACGACCTGGGCCGAAAAGCTCTCCCTGGCTAGAGGCTAGGAGGTCATCTCTGTCATAAGAGTGGCGTTTCATTAGCATTTAATTGCTCCTGCAAAAAGTTAGGAGCACTTTAGCGTACACGTGTAAGCTAAACAACTCGGATCAGTGGTGGTTTAACCAGTGTTTCAGCTTATTAATTAAGGATGTGTGACGCTGCTCACCATGGTGGAAAACATCGATTCGGTGGGCGATTTTGCCAAGAAGCGTTTCAGTTTCATCCTGTTGTTTTTCATCACCGCTAAACGGCAAACCAGTGATCAGTGGGAAAGCGTCTTCAACATGTTCTACTGCCCAAATATGGAAATTGCCGGCTTTAATCGCCTCAGTCACGTCTTTGCTCAGGCAAAGTGCGTTAAGGTTTGTTTTGGGCAAGATCACGCCTTGGGAGCCTGTGAGACCACGGTGCTCACAGATATGATAAAAGCCTTCTATTTTCTCATTGATGCCGCCAACCGCTTGTACACGGCCAAACTGATCCACTGCACCGGTGATCGCAATGCTCTGGTTGATAGGTGTTTGGGATAGGGCGCTGACAAAAGCGCACAGTTCAGCAAGCGAGGCGCTGTCACCGTCTACTTCACAATAAGATTGTTCAAACACGATGGAGGCTGAATAAGGTAAGGGTTCATCTAAATCCAGCGCGGCACTGATAAATGCCTGCATGATCATCATTCCCTTGGCGTGGATATTACCGCCAAGCTCTGCTTTGCGTTCAACGTCAGCAATGTCACCATCGCCGAAGTGGACCACACAAGAGATACGAGCAGGCTCACCATAAGCCATCGGGTGGCCAGGCATTTCAATCACCGTCAGGCCATTAACCTGACCAATATGTTCACCACGGGTATCAATAAATACCTGACCTTTGTGGATGTCATCCACAGCACGGAGTGGCAGGTAAGATTCACGGAAGTATTTCGCTTCAATTGCCTGCTCAACATGGTCAGCGGTGATGGTGTCACTCTGGCTTTGGTAATCCGCTTCCCGAAGAAGTGTTTGTGCCCATAGCGGGCAAAGAGGTAGTCGATCTTGATCTTCGGTATAACGTGCGCCAGCCTGCATGACACGTAAAACAGCTTCCGGCTCCAGTGGTTTGACACCAAAAGACTCTTGATACCCTTTAAGCACTGATAGGTAAGTACCGATGTTTTCCTCAGTCAGGTACATATCCTGTTCAAACTCGGTATAGCTTGCCAGACTATAAAGCTCTGGTTCACCGGCTTCAAAATCAGACATCAAGGCGCGATCGCCAACCACAATCACACGCACAGAAATATCCGACGCAGGTGGAAGGTCGCAATAGACGTCTGGCTTTGCATTTTTCCAATGTAATTTGTTGGTGGAGAGCAGGGACTTCAGCCGAGCCCAGATACTTGGCTGTGAAAGGATGCAGCCAAGAGAGATGAGAAGCACACCGTTATTCGCCTCATGGATCAAGCCAGTAACAGTTCGTGACGTTGTAACATCAGAAGGGTTCGGATATACTGCGCCAAACAATTGAACTTCATCAATATTTTCCGCAATCACAACCGGATTTTCTGGATTTTGCAGGGCATTTTTCGCCATATTTGCAAGCAATTTCAGGTAGTCATAAACATCTGGCGCTGTGACAAGTAGCAGGCGTGGGAAATGGTTCTCGTGCACAAGACGGGCAATACTGCTTTCCAATCTTGATTGAAGTGCACAAGGAAACGCCGCAGTTACTGCGGGATATTGAAGAATGTGCTGCTTAACGTGGGAAAACTGCGGTACGACGGACTGCCAGGAAACTTCTTGCATGCGTTTTAGTATCAACTTTTGTCGGTGTATTAATGACTGAGAGTATAAATGAATACGCACGCTCAAAGTAGCAAAGATAACGGCTTGCCAGCATTACAAAAACAAGGGTGGGATGACAGAGGCGGAAAAGATTAAAAGGATAGCGCACAATATTTGACCAAAAAGTAATCCACTGTTACGCTGTAACTGTATTTCAACCTTACTTTCGCTCTCAACGATAAAAATTCGAATTATGAAATATCAACAACTTGAAAACCTCGAGGCTGGATGGAAATGGAGTTATCTGGTCAAGAAATACAAAGAGGGGGTTAACGTTACCCGTTACGTTGACACCAGTGAGGTTGATGCAGCCGTGAAGTCGCTGATGGCGCTCGAACATGAGCCAACCAAAGTGATTGACTGGATCAGCGAACATATGTCCTCTGAGCTCGATAACAAATTGAAACAGGCGATCCGTGCCAAACGTAAACGCCATTTCAATGCCGAGCAAGAACATACCCGGAAGAAATCAATCGATCTGGATTTCAGGGTGTGGGAGAAATTGTCGTTGAAAGCGCAAGAGCTGGACGCCACCTTGTCAGACACCATTGAATACCTGATTAGCGAGGCAAACCGCTCCCAAAACGCCAACAAGAAAGTGGATGCGTTGAAGAAAGATCTCAGCAGCCTGCTAGACATGTGAGGTGAGTCAATGGAATATTTTCTCGCGGGCAGCTTTATTGCCTTATTTGCTTATCTATTTATTGACCGTCCTATTCTCCTGATCAAGTTCAAGGATGGACGGCTTTTGAAAAAGAAAGGCAAGATCCCACACGGTTTCCTTCACGACTGCGAGGAAATCAACAAGCGTACGCCCGTCAATGGCACTATCAAGGTTTACCGTAACCGCTTTACACCCGCCAAACTTGTGCTGTCGAAGGGGATTGACCACAAAGTGCAGCAACGTATTCGAAATGTTTTCCCTTATAAATCGTTTAAGTAACCATTATTCCAGCAGCCACCATGCCTACTATTGAACCTATTGTTTTTCGCCTTTCCCGAGGAGCAGACCTCAAACAATCCATCATGCATGCCGTTAAAGAACATCATATTCAGGCCGGTTGCGTTGTATCGCTGGTAGGGTGTCTATCTAGCCTGACAATCCGCCTTGCGGATGGAACGTCCACACTGCAAAAATCCGAAGCATTTGAAATTATCTCTGTCACTGGAACATTAACCCCTGAACATGTGCACCTGCACCTTTCTGTTGCCGACAATAAAGGGCAGATACTCGGAGGGCATATGATGGAAGGCTGTATTGTCAGTCACACGGCAGAAGTCTGCTTGTTGCGCTTTGATGGATACACATTCAGCAGAAAACCTGATGCAGACACTGGATACACTGAACTGGTGGTGAAAAAACCTTAAATAATTGTGGGTTCACATTTTGAGCTTATTGCTTTGGGGCCACAATCAAACTGCGCATTATGTATATTATGTTAAATAGCATCATGCGCTACGCAATAAATATCTGACCCCGTAGGCTTGTTACTAACCCACAACCCGCTTTCTTCATAGACTTCGTCGTATTGAACGTAATTATCTATTTACCATAAAATAGATAATTACCAATTCTCTAAGAGACTCAGTTGGATCATATTGTTCCAACTGAGTTCTTCTAGCGTTGGTGAATTATCTAATAAGAAGCAAGCTTGAGTGGTTGCCGGCCGCTTCTAACGGGATTTATCTTTGTCATCATCTTGACCCGATTCCAAGTGGAAGCTTAAGCGTAAACCGCGCGCCACCTTGTGGCATATTTTCTGCCAACAAGTCGCCATGGTGCTCCATCACTAACCGATAGCTGATAGCAAGACCGAGTCCAGTACCCTTGCCGACATCTTTGGTGGTAAAAAATGGGTCGAATATCTTACCAATATCAGCAGCGTTAATTCCTTTTCCGTTGTCAGTGATACTTAACCAGGCTTTGGGCGCGTCAATGCCGGATTCAACTGTGATCTTTGGATATTTGTGGTGTTTACACGCATCAAATGCGTTGTTAAGCAGGTTTACAACAACCTGAACTAACTGGCCTTTGTGCCCGATAACCACAATGTTTTGGCTCGGCGTCAATTGAATCACTTGCTCTAATGCTTTGTTTGCAGAAACCCATTTAGTCGCAAGTGCCACCACATCATTTAATACCACCTCCGACTTTTCTGCCTGTAAAACGCAAGAATGGTTCAAGTCTTCAACAATACCGCTCACACGCCCTGCTGCTTCCAGTATATCGCTGACCATGGGCTCCAAATCCTGGGTAATATCGTCAATGCGCAGCGTTTCCCGAAGCGTGGCAATTTCCGGTTGTGGGTCTGCGTGAACCATCTCCAGATATTGCCTGAGTCTTTCCGCACGCTTTATCAGGGAATGCCCATTACCGACAATGAAACTGATGGGGTTGTTAATTTCATGGGCTACCCCTGCGGTTAACTGTCCAAGAGACGCCAGTTTGTCGGCCTGAACCAGCTGTTGTTGAGCGGCTTTTAACTGGTTTAAGGTTTCTGCCAGCTCGTCGTTTCGTGCCTCCAATGCTTGCTGGTAATGACGCAGAGAAAGATGTGTTTTGATCCGGGCTTTGACTTCAGCAAAGTGAATGGGCTTGGTAACATAATCCAGAGCGCCATAATCAAACGCTTTAAGCTTGTCATCCAACTTATTGTAACTACTGATAAAAAGCACTGGTATATCTACCAGAGATTGATTTTCTTTAAGCCGGGCACAAACCTCAAATCCATCTATGTCAGGCATATCAATATCAAGCAACACTAAATCTGGTACGTTTGCTTTGATCCCTTCAAGTGCTTCTGCACCGGAAAAATATGCCTGCGTTTGATAGCCTTCATCATTTAGCAGCTCGCAAAGCATTTCACATAACGTGACCGAATCATCCACCACAGCAATGACGGGCGCTTTATCATCAGTATTCCGCAATGATGTCATTGGCCGTTCCCTTGATTTTGTTCCTGTGACATGTAGCTTTCCAGCACATTAATAAGTTGGTTGAACTCATCCAATAGGTGCTGATAGGTGCGGCTATCGAGGGCTTTTTTGTCCCTGCACGCCCACTCAAGTTGCTCACAGATCTCGCAAAGCTTTTCTGCCCCCAAAGCAGCTGTGATCCCTTTTAACTCATGGAAGACATGTTTTTGTGCCGGTTTATCCTGTGTCTGGTAGACACGTTCCAGCTCATTTAACCGAAGTTCACACTCGGAGAGGAACTTCTCAAGCATTCTGAGATAAACCTTTTTGTTTGATCCTAACCTTACCAATGCCGTTTCCGGATGAAAGACTGGCGCTTCTGCGACCAAACCAGCCCCCTCTTGCTGGCTTGCAGCGAGATGATTGGCGATGATCTGAATTAGGCGCCGAAAATCAATAGGTTTGGGAAGATAATCATTCATCCCTGCCTGAGTACAGGTTTCCGCCATGCTGGCAGAAGTATTGGCAGATAGCGCGATAACCGGAACATGGCTACCGTTAGGCAATTTCCGCAGCGCTTTTGTCGCTTCGATACCATCCATGCCTGCCATACGTAAATCCATCAAAATCAGGGAGAACGCCTGTTGTTTAACCGCTTCTATTGCCTCTTCCCCCGAGCTGACCTGACTGATCACCATACCGAGGGAAGAGAGAAGCTCGCGGATCATCTCCCGGTTGATGGTATTATCATCTACCACCAGAACCTGTTTTCCCTCCAGCTCACTGACCTGTGACAGGCTTAATTCCTCACTGGTTCCAACCACCGAATGGGTCAGGGCTGACTCATCAATCACGCCAAATTCAGCCGAAAACTCGCATTCAGTCCCCTGACCCAACGCGCTGTTAATATGAATGCGCCCTTTCATCAGGTTCACCAGTTTCTGGCTGATAGTCAGACCCAGCCCGGTACCACCAAAGCGGCGGGAGGTCGAAGGTTCAGCCTGATGGTATTTGCTGAACAGCTGGCTGAGCTGGTCGTCTGTCATGCCAATCCCGGTGTCACATACGCGAAAAATCAACGTGACACTTTTTCGGGCACGGGATTTTTTCCTACTGACAGTCACTGACACTTCCCCTTTGTCAGTAAACTTAATCGCATTCCCCACCAAATTGACCAACACCTGTTGTAAACGAAGCGGATCCCCGATTACATTGGCCGGCACGGACGGTTCCACTCCCATTGAAAATGTCAGGCCCCGTTTGGCGACATCAAACCACATTACATGCCGGACATTACTCAACACTTGATTGAGATTAAATGGTACGCGCTCCATTTCCAGTTTACCGGCTTCAATTTTTGAGAGATCGAGAACATCGTTGATCAGGTGTGATAACGAATGGGAGGCGACATCAACCTTATTAAGATAGTCGCGCTGTTTCAGTGTCAGTTCCGAGTGCAGACATAGTTTGGTAAAACCAATAATCGCGTTCAGTGGCGTGCGAATTTCGTGGCTCATAGTGGCGAGGAAGTCCCCTTTAGCCTGATTTGCTGCATCGGC
This sequence comes from Grimontia hollisae CIP 101886, assembly GCF_000176515.1. GTDB lineage: Bacteria > Pseudomonadota > Gammaproteobacteria > Enterobacterales > Vibrionaceae > Enterovibrio > Enterovibrio hollisae. Next base: position 230,154 of record NZ_ADAQ01000013.1, on the reverse strand, counting down.
CTCTGCTTTGGCTTTTTGCAAGGCAATTTCACTTTGCCTGAGGGCGACCTCGCGTTGACGAAGTTCAGAGATATCGGTTGCAGTCAGCAATATCCCCTGTAATTTTCCCTGGTGACTGTAGAACTGCTCTCCCTTCACCAGGTACACCGCTTCTGTCAGCGCGCCATTGCTCCGGTGCAGCGGCATTTCACATTCCAGGTGCCCCCGGTGAGTGATATACGACACCACAAGCGAGCCTGACGACGCACCGTTTTTTTCTCGAATACCTGAAAGGATGTCTTTGGGAAACAGGGAGTCTATATGGATTTGCGGTAATTCATCTTCTGTCCAGTGTAGATCTTCCGTGAAAACACGGTTGGTTTGGGAGACTTGTCCGTCCACCCCCACCACGACCAATATGCTGTTCATGGCATCGTTGATGCTGCGGATATATGCATTGAGTTCAAGCAGTTGCTTGTTCTTTTTCTTCAGCGCGTTCCGTTGGGATTCCACCTCAAGCAGGATGTCGTCCATTGCATGGGTTGCCGCCAATAGCTGCTGTTCTCTGGCTTCTGCTGCGGCATAAAGTGCATCAATCTCCTTGCGAAGCTGAGCGTTTTCCTGCTCAGTGGTGTCACTTCCTCGTCTGGGTTTTCGTGAAGGTACTGTCATGTTGGGTACCTTTGGCGTTCTGGCTTTACTAATGTGTGGCGCCGGGCATATGCCGTTATGGTGGTGACAATCTTATCCAGCGAAGCATCAATGTGTGGCGAGACTTGCGGTGAAAAGCGTTGATATACCGCAGGCTGAACCGCCAACACCACGATATCAGGGGAAGGTTTGGTCACAGCGTTAACAGCTTGCAATAAATACCCTACGCCACCCATATGGTCAGCGTTTTCATCCACGCTGATATCTCTGGGAGACACAAAACGGACACTGCCTGGCGATAATCCCATGTCCGCCGCATCCACAATCAAAACAGCGGTACAACCTTCGAAAAGTGACAGTGCATTCAAGCCAGAAATACCGACATCATAAATTTCGACACCTGTTGGCAAAGTTTCGCCTTGCAATCGCAACGCAATGGCCGAACCAATGCCATCGTCACTGTGAAGTGTATTGCCGAAACAGAGGATCCTGAGCGTTTCCATACAATCACCCCCCAAACCTCAGCTTTTTGCCGGTTGGCAGCATATGAACGGTACAAACTAAACAAGGATCGTGTGAGCGGATAACATGACCCACCATTAAAGGGTTATCCAAATCATCAACAGACAGACCGATCACGCTCTGCTCCCAGTGGCCATGTGTGCCATTTTCATCCTTGGGTGAGGCATTCCATGCTGTTGGTGTGATGATTTGGTATCGGTCAACCACCCCATCCTTGATGTTTACCCAATGACCGAGTCCTCCCCTTGCGGCTTGAACCATGCCAACGCCTTTGCCATCGATTTCATTTTCAGGACGGGGGGGCAAGAAGAACTCGCCGCCGAGATTATCGGCCAGCGCGTCAACGGTATCTTTCATTTGTTGCAGGCTAAAACCGATGCGTCGAAGGCGCGAGAATTGCCTTAACCAGGTTGAAGGCCCTTCCTTACGGTGCAACGCAGACACTAAAGGATCGCCGCTGATGATGAGCTCTGCCATGGGCCCGGTTTGCATCACTTTACCGCCATACCGTGGCGCTTTTGCCCAGGTGTAACGGTCTGATTCGTGTTGGTAATCGGGAATGGTTTCCCCTTTGTGTGGATGTCGGCCGCCCGGGTATTGGCGAAACCAGGAATAACGGACATGTTCTTCAATCAGGGATTGGTCAAGCGGTGTAACCTCACCACGTTCACTATGATAAACGCCCGGCATAACATGATGTTTGGCATAGCCAACGCCGCCATAACTCAGCATATCGCCGGCACCAAAGCCAATCTGATGTAACCCTATCGAGCGTGAAAATCGGGTAAACAGTCCCAGCGCACTGTTCGCTTTCTGACCATTGTTTTCCCACCCGTCAAAAAAGGCGTCTGCATGGCTGAGCGAGAGCCAGTTGTCCAGCGAGTCGCCAATCACGGCATTTTCATACCAGCGGGCCAGTTTGGCGATGATGTCCCGGCTTTCAATGATCTTGCGAATACTGGGTTTTCCCACCACGCCACCGGGTAACATATAAGACGAGTGTGGCCATTGCCCGCCAAACAGGGCGACAATCCCAACAGCATCCCGGCTTTGTGCCAGTGCATCCAGATGATATTTCCCTTTGAAAGGCGCAAATGCGTCGATGATATCGTTATACAGAGGATGGTTTTGGTACGCGGTGTGGCAAAAGTCGACCAGAAACATCAGGAAACTCTGGCGAATATCGTTCTGGATGCTTTCGGTCAGCAGGCAAAGGTTACGGATACGGGTCGCATTCGGTGGAGGCGCAATCCCCCAAACCTGCTCAAGTGCCAGCGTGGCGGCATACAAATGTGCGGTGCCACAAATGCCGCATACCCGGGGAGTGATGACAGCAGCATCACGGGGGGTACGCCCTATCATGATTTGTTCGAACCCCCGGTACATCACGCCAATACAACGGGCATCCACCACCACACCGTCTTCCACATCCAGCTCAAATTCCAGATCGCCTTCAACGCGGTTAAGATCGATATTCAGCGTTTTTTTCACCATCAGGGCTCCATCTTCCGTTTTTTCACCCGTACAGGTGCAGCCGCTTTTGCCAGGTTTTTATAGGCAATGTAATTGGCACGCTCGACGCCAACAGGAAGTTTCTGTGGGATTGGGCCGAGTTTTTCGGTGCGGAACAATCCTTCGTCTTCTGGAAATCCCGGTGAGGTGCATCCAAAGCAAGGAACGCCTGCGCGGGTTTTACTGCTCCTGCCGTTCCAAAGATCAGTGTTACAGGTGGCTTGTGTATAGGGACCTTTACAGCCGAGGTTAAAGAACATGCAGCCATTGGTCCCGAATTCGGATTCTTCAACGTCATATTCATGGTATTCGTTGCGGGTACAGCCCTGATGGACTAGCGAGCTGAAAAACTCTTTGGGACGGTTAAGTTCATCCAATTGCAAAATGATGCCACTGGCGATCATCGCCAGCGTTTTGGTCATGGTATTGGGGTGAACCGGGCACCCTGCCACATTGATCACCGGATAACCTGCCCCGCTTCGCCACGCCGGATCGAACAAACCGCCAGACTGATCCTTATCCATTTGCAAGCCAACGCAGTCAGACGGATTGGGCGGCGCGGCATGCACACCGCCAAATGCAGCGCACGTCCCCATGGCAACAACATAGCGCGCTTTTTCTGCCAGCTGTTGTACCCATTCTTTTTTAGCGGTCTTGCGGAACACATCGAACATGCCGGTGCCGTTTGGCGCCATCACGATACTTCCTTCAATGCAGAGGATGTCGAGCCGTTGCTTGCCATCAATGATGTTGCGCATCAGATCATGCAGGTCATGGGGACTTTCCAATGACAACGAGGGTTGCCAGAGCAGCTCAAGAGGATAGTCATTCAGCAGGTCGGAAAAAGAAGGCCGATCAGCACTGAGCAGTGCCATGGTATCGCCACCGCAAGTCCCAGTCTGAAACCAGAGTAATGTCATTTTTTCTTTTGCCATGACTGCTTTCCTGCAAAACCGGGTTAATGATGCTTCAACGACTGTTTGTTCCCAGACAAAGAAGCTGCGGCAGCAATCAAGGCCTGCCCGAACGCCAGCCCGCCATCATTGGCGGGAACCTGTTGATGGTTCAATACGTTAAATCCTTGCTGGTTAAGGATTTTAACGGTCATTTTCAGTAATAAACGGTTCTGGAAAACCCCGCCGCTCAGCACAATCTTTGGCAAACCTGACGACACGTGAAAATGCTGGCAGAGATGTGCCACCATATCGCCAATCGCCTTGGCAAGGCTGACATGAAATTTGTAGGCAATAAAGCCAGGCTCCTGAAAACTCAGCACATCACGTACTATTGCCTGCCACATCGGCGCAGGATCCAACCGTGCCGGCAACCCGTCGCGAATAGTGAACGGATAAATGTCGGTGACATCAGATGCCCCAGTCGCTGCCAGCGTCTCAAGCTCAATCGCCGCCTGCCCTTCGTAACTTTGCTCATGGATACAAACAGACAGCAGTGCCGAAACGGCATCAAACAGCCTGCCTACAGAAGACGAATTTGGAGAATTAAGACCAGTCTGAATCATTGATAAAATAGTACTGGCGACGTTTGGCTTAATGCCAAGCGCCTCAAACACCGCCCGTTTATCTGTCGCGTCGATGCCTGAATGTTGAAGCCACACAATAAGGTTTCGCCACGGTTGGACAATGGCTTTGGATGCACCGGGGAGCGCCACGGTTTCCAGATGGCCTATACGTTTAAAAGTGTGATAATCGGCTAGAAGGAACTCGCCGCCCCACAGCGTGCCATTTTCACCGTATCCAAGTCCGTCAAACACCACGCCGAGCACGTTTTCATGATCAATCGGTAGCTGATTATCGCCCATGCAAGCGGCAACGTGTGCATGGTGGTGTTGGATTTCAGTGATGATCTGGTCGTCGTAAACCGATTTCGCGAATTTTGATGCCAGGTATTCAGGGTGGCTGTCGATGGCTACCCGGTCAGGGGTAAAGCGGTAAAGGGCTTGGTAGTGAGACAGCATGCGCTGGAAATCTTCCCATACCCGGACACGTTCCAGATCGCCAATGTACTGGCTTACTATCGCGCCATGGCTGGTTAACAGACAGAATGCGTTTTTGACCTCCCCGCCCATCGCCAGAATGCTGGACGTCCCTTCAAAGCCTGGTGGAAGTTCAATGGGACTGGGGGCGATCCCCCTTGCTCTCCTCAGTATTTGCAGACCCTGATCGGTTTGCCGGAACACAGAATCATCCGCCCGGGTAACAATATCCCGGTTGTGGAGAACCCAGATATCGGCAATCCCCTTTAAGTCTTCAAGTGCTTCCCGGTTGTCCGTGCATTGCGGATTTCCACTCAGATTGGCCGACGTCATCACCAGCGGAAGCGCTACATCGTGACACAGTAAAAGATGCATGGGCGTAGCAGGCAGCATGATGCCCAATTCCCCCAAGTTTGGGGCAACAGCCGTTGCAATGACGCCACAACCTTCCGTATTAAGTGACGCTGTCACATTTCGTGTTGGCATTATCACAACCGGACTGCTGACACTTTGGAGCATTTCCAACGCGGCGGGTGACGGCTGGCAATAGAGACCCACCTGCTCCGCGTCTTTCATCATCACTGCGAAAGGTTTATCGGGACGCTGTTTACGCCTTCTCAGGGTGTCGACAACGTCCTGGTTCGTCGCGTCGCAAACAAGGTGAAAGCCGCCCAGCCCTTTTACAGCAAGGATTTTCCCTTGCCGGATGTAGTGTACGGCGGCCTGGATTGCATCAATGGCACCTATTTTCGAGGGGGATATTTCCTGTCCCTCCGCGTCACATAGCCACACCGTCGGTCCGCAAGCTGGACAGGCAACAGGCTGGGCGTGGAAACGGCGATCGGCAGGGTTTTGGTATTCGCGCTCACATTGCGGACAAAGCGGAAATGCCGCCATGCTGGTTTTGGGTCTGTCGTAGGGTAACGCCTTAATGATCGTCAGTCTGGGGCCACAGTGGGTGCAGTTTGTGAAGGGATAGCGATAGCGCCGGCTGGCAGGATTTAGGGTTTCTTCAGCACATTCCGCACACATCGCGGCATCAACCGGAATACCGGCGTTGATTTGCGCCGTATCATCACTTTCCGCGATAAAGAAGTCATCGGGCGGCGCCCCCAAGGCTGCGAATTGCAGGTGTACCGACGATATCGACGCCAGAGGAGGTTGCTCATGCTTTAACACTTCTACAAACCGCGAAGCGAGTTCATAATTGCACCAAAGCGCGACGATAACGCCTTCGCCATCATTGAGGACAAATCCTTTCAATGACAAACCGCGGGCCACACGCCAGACCGTCGGCCTGAAACCTACGCCCTGGACGACACCGCGGATCCGGATTCGATATCCCGTCATACAACCCTATGACATAATCAATTGGTACACGCCGCTAAACACAATGAGCCCCCCAGAGATGGGCATGACAAAACGGGTGGACTGAAAACGCTCTGCTGTTTTGGCCAACGTTACCCCCACAAAAATAAGCGCGGCGGAAGAGATCAAAAAGCCAGAGAAATAGCCAATAGTGCTCACGGCATATGGCATCTCTGCACCGTGCGCTGCGCCATGTGCCAAGGCAAACAGTGCCGTCAGGGGTAACGTCGCGATCAGGGGAAGAGAGCGTCCTACCACCAGCAAAAATCCGAGCAATAGCACCGAAAGTGCTATACCTGTTTCCACCAGCGGTACATTGACACCAAAGAAAGTCAGTGCGGCACCGAAGGCCATTGTCGCCAAAAAGACAGATGGGATCAGGGAGCCTGCGTTCTTCACACCGATGTTTTTCAGCATGAAAGCCCAGATCCCGATGGCAATCAGTGCAATTGCATGGTCTGCCCCGGTAATTGGGTGGCTTATCCCAGCCAAAAATCCATTGACCTCATGGCCGGTGTGCGCAACAGCGGTAAACGGCGCGGCTGACGCCAGAACAGTTGCAAGTAGATATCCATTACGTTTCATGTTTTCCTTCCTGTTTTCTTTGCGCCTTTCGGCAGCCAATGTCGATTAATTACCTTTAATTGCCTTCCCTCAGCAAATGCGTGGCAGTTGATCCCCGGTCAGCATGTCTATCATTCGCTCACTGCCAAATGCCGTTTTCATCGACACTCCGGCACCTTGTCTTTGGTCACCTGTGGTTTCTATCCGGCCAATCACAGCGGTTGTTTCCGCACCGGGGAACCTTCTCAAAGCCTGAATTGCGCTGTCAGCACATTCCGCAGGGACGATGGCAACAAACTTGCCCTCATTCGCCAGATAAAGCGGATCCAGCCCCAACAGTTCGCATACACCGCGCACTTCCTTCCGGACTGGAATAGCATCATGATCCAATACGATCCTCACATTGCTGCTTTCTGCAAATTCGTTCAGTACCGTGGCAATGCCTCCCCGCGTGGCATCTCGCAGACAGTGAACCGGCGCTACATCAAGCAAGGCTTTCACTTCCGGATACAGAGTCCGGCAGTCTGACTGGATCTGGGTATCGAGCGACAAATCGCCGCGTGATGCCATGATGGTGGCACCGTGATCGCCTACCCATCCGTTAACGATCACCACATCGCCGGGCTGGGCATGATTTGCCCCAACATCGATCTTCGGTGGCACAACGCCGATACCCGACGTGTTAATAAATAGCTTGTCCGCCGCCCCTTTATGAACCACTTTGGTGTCACCGGAAACAATGGCAACACCGGCCTTATCAGCGGCTTGCTTCATACTGGCGAGAATACGCCGCAGCACTTCCAGCGGCAGCCCTTCTTCCAGAATCAGTCCGCACGTCAGGTAAAGTGGCGTTGCCCCACCCATGGCGAGATCATTTACCGTGCCATTAACCGCAAGCGTACCGATATCTCCCCCCGGAAACTCCAGCGGATCGACGACAAAGGAATCTGTGGTCATCGCCAGTCGGTCACCCAGCTTCGTTATATCTGCCAGCCCCAGACGGGCCTGATCTTCCAACGGAGCGAGATGCGGATTGTCAAACACCGCCACAATTTCTTTCTCAACCAGTTCACGCATCGCAATCCCGCCACTGCCGTGTGCCAGCGTAATGCGTTCAATATTTCCATCTATATCAACGTGGCGCGGTAAGGACATAACCACTTTCCTTTCTCAAACGGCGGATGTGTTATCTATCACGGCGATACGGCCCTGACCTTTATCTGGCACGCGAAAACCGTGGTTATAATATGCCGCACATGCGCCTTCAGAAGACACCATTAACGCGCCCATCGGTGCGTGCGGCGTACAAGATTTGCCGTACATGTTGCATTGCCAGGGTTTGATCAGGCCTTTAAGTACGTCACCACACTGACAGGCCTTCGGCTCTTGGGTGTGATGATGAGAAATCTTGAACTTTTTCTCTGCATCCCAGGAAGCATATTCCGGACGAAGCCTGACACCGGCGCCGCCGATTTCGCCAAATCCCCGCAGTTCAGTGACCGGATAGGTGTCATACACATTGTGAATGGCGGCCAGTCCCGGGTCGTTGCCCTGCTTATCAACCACCCGTCGGTATTGGTTTTCCACATCACTTCGCCCTTCAGCGATTTGGGTGACCAGCATCAGGATAGATTGCAAAATATCGAGCGGCTCAAACCCGGTAATTACAATGGGTTTGGCATAGTCGCGGGCAATAAACTGGAAAGGTTCCAGCCCAATCACCATGCTGACGTGGCCCGGCGCGAGAAACCCATCCAGTTTCAAATCCGGTTCGTTCAAAATCGCTTCAATCGTTGGCGCGGTCGTGATGTGATTACAAAACAGGGAGAAGTTATCCAGCCCTTCTTTTTCTGCCTGCAACACCGTCAGTGCGGTACTGGGCATGGTGGTTTCAAACCCTAGGGCGAAAAAAACCACTTCCTTATCAGGATGCTTTCTGGCAAGTGCTAATGCATCCAATGGCGAATACACCATACGGATATCGCTTCCCCGGGCTTTTGCGTCTAGCAGACTACCTTTTTGTCCCGGCACACGCATCGCATCGCCAAAGGTCGTGAAAATCACTTTCGGGTTAACCGCAATTTCTATGCAGTCGTCCACACGTCCCATGGGCAAAACACAAACAGGACATCCCGGCCCGTGCACCATCTCAATGCGATCTGAAAGCAGGCTCTCGATGCCGTATCGGAACAATGTATGGGTATGCCCGCCACAAAACTCCATCAACTGAAGCGGGCGCATCGATTGTCCTTTAGCGCGTCTCTTTTCGATGATATCCAGCTTGACATTGATCGCCTGAAGGACACTCTCAACCACGTATGGGTTACGGAACTCATCAACGTATTTCATGGCTGCCATCCTCCCTGTGTGCGTGATAAGAAGCATGTTCTATGGCTTCCAGCTCTTCCTGCAATTCACCAATTTCAGCCAGAAGCGCGAGTGTTTTTTCTGCTTCTTCACTGTCGATACGACTCATGGCAAACCCCACATGAACCAGTACCCATTCGCCCACACATGCCTTGGGTGTCTGACCATTCAGCACACAGGCAATATTCACAGGACGACGGACGCCGGATATTTCAACGGTGGCAATACAATTGGTGTCGTCTTCGACGCCAATGATCTGTCCGGGAATTCCGAGGCACATGTATTCTCTCCCTACTGAAAGCTAAGCCTGTCTTGATCGAGCCCATAGCGTTCCAGTTTGGCCCGCAGCCCAACACGTGAAAGCCCGAGCTCAAGCGCCGCTTTACTCTTATTCCATTTATGCCGGATAAGGGTTTCTTTAAGGATCTGTGCTTCAAGTAGTTCAACACGATCTTTCAAACTGCCTTCCTCCGACGCCATCAGGCTTTGTTCTGGTATTTCTCCACACACCCCTTTCAGGACGTTAGGTGATAGCAAGTCCGCACCCAACGTTGCTGAATCCGTCATCACCAACATCCGTCTGACTTCGTTTTCCAGCTCCCTGACATTGCCCGGCCAGTGGTAGGCCGACATACAGGCTAATGCTTCCTGGGTAAATCCATCGACGGGTTTGTCATAAGCCACCACATGGTTTTGTAGAATGGCTTTTGCGATGACCGGAATGTCCATGCGCCTGTCTCTTAGCGGCGGAATATGCAGGGGCACCGCCGCAAGACGATAAAAAAGATCTTCCCGGAAGCGGCCTTCCCGAACTTCGTTTGCCAGATTCCGGTTGGTCGCGGAGATAATGCGGACATTAACCTTACGGCTCCGGTTGCTGCCTAGGGGACGCATTTCCCCTTCCTGTAAAAACCGGAGTAGTTTGACCTGAAATTCCAGCGAGGTATCGCCAATTTCGTCAAGAAATACCGTACCGCCATCGGCCTGTTCAAGCAGCCCAATGCGTTCTGTCGTCGCGCCGGTAAATGCGCCCCGTGTGTGACCAAACAGCTCACTTTCGAGCAACTGCACGGGCATTGCACCACAGTTTTCAGTGACAAAGGGTTCGTCTGCCCGGTAACTTGAATAGTGAATAGCCCGGGTGATCAGCTCCTTGCCTGTGCCTGATTCACCCGTCACCAGTACGGGAATATCAAACGGGGCAATTCTCGCCACTTGCTCACAAATTGCTTTTATAGGGCTGTTTGAGGCACAGATAATGTTGTCGAAATGGTGCCGCTTTTTGAGCTCTGCGCGCTTTTGTTTGAGTTTTCCGTCCCATTGCGGCGCAGTCAGCTTCAGTTCAACATTCAGCCGTTCATTTTCCTTTTGCAGATCGTTTAAACGAACCGCATTTTTCAGGGTCAAGAGCAGGTGTTCGGGTTGCCAGGGCTTGGGAATAAAATTGTAGATACCTGCATCATTGATGCCCTGAATCAGGTCGGAAGGATCGGTGTAAGCAGAGATAATCAGGCGGATAACATCCGGCCACTGCTGACGAACTTTGGTAAGGAATTCGGTGCCACTGATACCCGGCATCCGCTGGTCAGAGACAACAACCTGAACCGGAATTTCCGATAATACTTTTTCCGCATCGGCAACATTATCAGCAGTCAGAACCGTAAAGTCCTCTTCCAGCACACGCCGCAATGCCTGTAATGACATCGGTTCATCATCAACCACCAGCACTATGGGTAACCGCGAGATTTGCATCACTCCACCACTTCTTTTCGTGCCAATGTGAGGTTCAGGATGACGATTCATCGGCGAGCACGCTTTCAATCGCCTCGATTTGGTCAAGTAACTTACGTTTCTGGCGTTTCAGCACCAAAGATTTCTGGGCGTTAAGCCAATCCAGCCATGCCGGTACACCTTCCCCTGTCGTGGCGGAAAGTTCGATGATGGTAGCCTGTGGATTGACCATGAGAATGTTTTCCCGGCAAGCGGTCAAATCAAATGCCAGATGCGGAAGCAGATCGATTTTATTTAAGATGACCAGTTCAGCTGCAGCAAACATATCTGGGTATTTCAGTGGCTTATCTTCCCCTTCAGTCACCGAAAGGATGGCAACCTTGCAGTGCTCGCCGAGATCAAACGCTGCCGGACAAACCAGATTACCTACGTTTTCGATAAACAACGTGCCCTGCTTTTCTAACGCCAGATCCTTCACTGCGTGACCTACCATGTGCGCATCCAAATGACACCCTTTCCCTGTATTGACCTGAATAGCCGGTACACCGGTTGCGCGGATCCTTTCTGCATCATTGGTGGTTTGTTGGTCGCCTTCAATCACAGCAATGGAAACGGTTTTTTTCAACAGCTCAAGGGTATTCACCAATAACGTCGTTTTACCGGAGCCGGGGCTGGAAACCAGATTTAATACCAGCTGTCCATTTGAGGCGAAATGCTCCCGGTTTTCTGCCGCATAGCGATCATTATGGGCCAGAATATTTTGTTCGATGCTCACCAGGCGGGACTGACTTAAGCCAGGAACATGGGCACCGGCGTCACCTTCTCCATAATGGTGGTGCTGCCCCTTGTGCTCATGTTTATGTTCATGATGATTTTCAATTTTGCTGCCACTGCAACCACAGATCGTACACATTACTCGACCTCCACTTCGGCTATTCGCATCTCATCACCGGCTGATAATGTCAGCCCATGATTTCCACAATTCAGGCAAGGTGAATAGCGCGCTTCCATCTCCGTTGCACTCTGGCATTTTTCGCACCAACCACGACCCGGGATCAGGTTAATTTCCAGTTTGGCCTCTTCTGCCAAGGTTCCCATTGCGACAACAGGAAAGCAGAAACGTAGGGCTTCCAACTCGACACCAGCAAACTGTCCAATATCCAAACGGAGTGTCAGCACCCGTGAAAACTGATGAGCCTCAGCCTGTGACTTCAAGTTGGTGACAATGCTTTCGCAGATCGACAATTCGTGCATACTGCCTTTCCCTCGTTATGCAAAGAATCTTCCCCTGCTTCTTCTGATATCAGAGCAGGTTGTGTGCCAAGCATTGGAAGTCTGGAAAATTTAACGGTAAAGCCAGTATTCACGAGGCTCTGAAGTAACCTTATTGAAACTAGGTATATACGATGGGATAACAAAATGCGTAGTGATTGAAAGGTTATTTTCCAAAATTCTCATTTACTGGAAACTTACTAATCAGTATGTACCTCCCCCAGCATAAAAAAATCCCCTCTTCGACTTCGCTTGGAGGGGATAACCGGAAGGCAATATCTATCTGTCTTAAAAGCGTCCTTTACCTCCTGTGGCTATATAATCAGCAAGCTCGGCCTGTTGCTGGCCAATGGCGGTGACCGTATGGTGAACACGTTTCACAACTGCCCGCATAAAATCGAACACCAGTGTTGGGTGCGTAGTGATCAATGGGTCGATATCTTCCCGGTTAAAGCAAAGCACGCTTGAAACACCCAATGCCTGAACCGAAATACTCCGGGGTTCCCCATCAATAAAACTCAGTTCGCCAATCAGATCACCTTGGTGCAAGGTGTGCAGAAGGTTAATCTTGCCGGTATTTTTGTTTTCGCGGCACATTGCCAGTCTGCCGGAGTTGACGATATAAAAGCTGTTCGCAGCATCACCAACCCGGTAAAGGAATTCACCATCTTGCAGTGTGATTTCTGTTGCCGCCTGCTGCGCCAGAACCTTAGCGCCATCCTCGCCGATATATTGTCCAATCGGCGCTTCCATGATCAGGCGGACGATGTTTGTTTGGTCGGGTTTGTTCATGTCGTTATCCTTGTGCATTCAATAGATTTGGTCATCGGCGAGTCGATAGCATTTGAGGAGGCTGTCGCACTGTACGGGGTTTCAACGATGCCCTCAGACAAAACGCTCGACAGTGCCAGTTTGAGATTGTTGTCAGCCTCTGGCGTCAATCCGAGAGACAAATCCCACTGCGTGCCTTTTATTGTCAGTAACCAGACATCTGGAAAGGCCTGATAGCACTGTTGGCACATGGCGACAATGGACTGTACCGAGATAGCATGGGATGTAAAGCTGTCATCAAGCCGTGGTTCCACCCGTTCCACTTTGAACTGTGACGTTGTCACACTCTTAGTGGCATCAACAAACAACACCCGTTGATGACGGCGGATAAGATCCACATCTTCAAAAAACAGTTGGTAGTGCCGTACCAATTTGGCGTCAGTCTCTCCCAAGGCTTCGATGGCATCAATAAATGCCCAGCCCAAGCCATCATCTTCCCTACCCACATTACCAATGCCATAGATCAGGCCGAAGTCGTGCAAATGGAGAGGCTTATCTGAATTTTTCATCGAGCACGCGTCCTTTAGCATCGAGCAAAGAAATATGCAGCGGCATCTGTCCCATGGCATGGGTAGCGCAACTCAGACAAGGGTCGTAAGCACGAATCCCCACTTCTATCGCATTCATCATGCCTTCGGTGATCTCCGCTTTGCCTGAAATCCAGTCTTGCGCGACAGATTGCACAGTGCGGTTTATCACCTTGTTGTTCTGGGTGGTTGAAACGATCAGATTGGCAAACGTCATGTTGCCTGCTTCGTCTGCCCGGTAATGATGTAAAAGCGTGCCGCGCGGCGCTTCCACCACACCAACCCCCTCGCCTGTCCACGCGCTTTTCTCTGGCGTGATGATCAGATTTTGACCTTGAAGATCCGGGTCGTTTAACAGTTCTTTGATCAGTTCTGCGGAATGGAGGATTTCTATCGCCCGTGCCCAGTTAGTGTGCAGGGTCATGTTGTTCGCCTTGCCTTTGGTGTAATCGTGGAAACGTTCGAGGGCTTCCTGTGCCAGAGGGGTGTTGTAGCGGCGGGTCACATTCAAACGGGCCAGCGGGCCTACACGCACTGAGCCAGCCTCCCTCCCCAAGGCTTTCAGGTAAGGGAATTTCATGTAGCTCCATGCTTCTGTCGCTTCGGCAAAATGATCAAGATAATCGTGGTAATCGGTTTCCAGCACGATTTGCTTGTTTTCGTCTACGATGCGTATTTTGCCGTGGTAATAATCCACATCGCCGTTTTCATCGACCAGACACATATCCAGTGCGTTCACGACACCAAAATTATCGATTTCGTCACGATGCTTCTCGTGGTAGTCATAAAACAGGTTCAGGGCATCCTGGGCATAATCGATGACTTCATCAATGGAAAGCAGGTCATCGTTGCCTTTCAGGAACTTATCGCGTTCTGCAATACTGAGATTGTTGTTTACACCACCTGGCACTGAGCTGATGCCGTGCATACGCTTACCGAGCACCGAAACAATCAGTTCCTGCCCCCATTTGCGAAGCTGGATAACACGCTTCACCAATTCAGGGTTGGCTTCCGCAAGCCCCAAAATGTTTCGCTTCTCTGGCGCAGACTCAATACCAAACACCATTTCCGGTGCAATCAGGTAGAAATACGCGGTGACATGGGATTGAAGCTGCTGGGCATAGTGACCCAGACGCCGGATTTTCTCCGGTGTAGGCAGCATTTGAATGCCGTCTTTTAACCCTACGCCGACCATGTCATCCAGCGCTTTTGCCCCACAAAGGTGGTGACTGACAAAGCAAATGCCACAAATACGTTGCAACAACATGGGCGCTTCCCAGTAAGGGTGCCCCTGAATAAAGCGCTCAAACCCACGAAACTCGATAACCTGCAACCTGGCGTCGGTCACCCGGTTGTTGTCGTCCAGTTGCAGTGTGACTTTGCCATGTCCTTCTATCCGTGTAACCGGGTCAATGACCAATGTTTTACTCATGATCTTTTTCCTTAATCGTATCGGTTAACCGAGGTTGGCAAGTCCACCTCGCGTCCATTCACCAAGTCATCCAGCACCTTGAAAATCGCATCCCCATCCGGTGGGCAGCCGGGAATGAAATAGTCCATCTTCACGACTTCATGGGCGGGATATACTTTGGTGGTGATTTTGGGAACGTCAACATGGGGAATGACATTGTCAGAGCCGGCTGGACGTGTGACTGACGATATGTAGGCTTCATCCAGACACTCAGTCAGGGACACCTGATTTCGCATGGCTGGAACCCCTCCCCAAACGGCACAGGCCCCGACAGAAATCAGGATGTCGCAGTTCTCACGGAAGTGCTCCAGCGTTTCAATGTTTTCATCATTGGCAACCCCCCCTTCAATAAAGCCGATGGTGCAGCGTTCCGGGATCCGTTTTACATCGGTGATAGACGATCGGGTGATGGTGACTTTGTCCAACAACCCAAGAATACGTTCATCCATGTCGAGAAATGACAGAGTGCAGCCCCAACAGCCGCAAAGGCCTATCATGGCCACTTTGATTTTTCCTTCCCGTAATTGCTCGGTGTCGCGATCCAGTGGCGTGCGTGGCAATTCGTGGGAAAATAGGCGTTGACCATCCATTGAACTCAAACTCATTAGGTGTCCCTCCCTGTTACACGGTCACGTACTGACGCAATATCGAACTTGCGTCGTCCAATTGGCGCATCAAATCCCACGGCTTTTTTCAAAATGCAGCCGACGGGGCAAAGCGTCATCGCTTCCGTCACCTGTTCGTCGCTCATCCTGTCAGCCAACACAACATCAATCTCAATGCGGGCTTTCGCGCCACGTCCGTTAATGTTGAAAATTTTCTGTCCGGTTTGTTCATCCCGGACAAACTCCACACAGCGCTGGCAGAAAATACACCTGTCACGCTCCAGCCAGATTTTTTCTGACCGGAAGTCGGCCTCCGTTACCGGGAAACGATATGGGAAGCGGGAAACCATCATGCCGGCTTCATAGCCCACCGCCTGGAGATCGCAACGACCGCTTTTTTCGCAACTTGGGCAGTTATGTTTGCCTTCCACAAACAGCATCTCAATCAATGCCTTGCGAATATTTTTGGTTTCAGGTTCATCGACTTCCACCTCCATGCCGTCAGAAACTGGCACAGTACACGCCGCCGCATTGTTTCCATTTACCTTACAGGTGCAGACACGGCAGGTTCCCAAACAAGGCTTTCCACGCTGGTAACACAGCGTGGGGATATACACCCCGTTATCCGCAGCCACATCCACCAGCATCTGGTTCTCTTTTGCGGTGACTTCCTTTCCATCAATGGTTAACGTAATACTCATTTCGATACCTCCGCAGTATGGGAACCTTCTCCCAGAAGGGTTTCCGTCGCGACCGTAAATTCATGCAGTGCCGCATTCAGGTCAAAAGATGCCAATAGCGGCCCATGCTGTGTAACCAGCTTCTGCTTGTATTCTTCGGGAAAAGCCTGCATTGACGTGATAATAGGCTTGGGAGACGTGGTACCAAGACCACAACGGCTTGAGCCACGGATGATGTTAGCCCACTCAACGATCTCATCCAGATCCTGCTCAACCGCACGCCCTTCGATGATGAGGGATACTTTGTTGTAGAGCTCGACATTCCCCGCCCGACAAGGTGTACAGATGCCGCAGGACTCTTCCATGAAGAAGTGGATGAAGCGCCTGACGATTTCCAGCAGATTGCGTTCATAGCTGAACACCATCAACGAGCCATTACAGGAAAGATCTTTGTAGGAAAACACGCGGTTGCCGTCTTTTGCTGCCGAGACACATTCACCGGATGGCCCACTGATTTGTGCCACTCTGGGGTTTCGAGCCCCGACAAGCTCCAGCACATCTTTGAGGCTGATCCCCCATTCGATTTCATAGATACCCGGTTTTTCGACATCACCGGAAACGCTGATAAGCCGTGTACCCGCAGATTCTGCCGTGCCCATGGATTCATACCAACGCGCCCCTTTTTCAAAGATCCTTGCCACGTTTGCCAGAGTTTCCACGTTATTTACCGCTGTCGGGCAGCCCATAAACCCCTGGTGCACGGGGAAAGGCGGTTTTACTCTCGGCGTGCCACGTTTCCCTTCGCAGGACTCAATCAACGCCGACTCGTCACCACAAATGTATGCGCCGGCACCGAGTTGGATCCGGATATCAAAACTGAACTTGTCGTTACCGCCAATCTTGGCCCCCAGAAGGTTGCGTTCCCTGAGTGAATTGAGCGTTTTCTCAAGATAGTCAACCAGGTAACGGTACTCATAACGGAGATAGAGGATCCCTTCCCGCGCACCGATGGCGTAACCGGCGATGATCATGCCCGCAAACACCTGCTCCGGGCTTTCTGTCAATATCACTCGGTCTTTAAAGGTGCCTGGTTCCCCTTCATCGGCATTGCAGATAACGTATTTGGTGTCGCCAGCGGCATCATGGCACAGTCGCCATTTCAATCCTGCTGAAAACCCTGCACCCCCGCGCCCACGTAGCTTTGAGGTGCTGGTTGCATCGATAACTTCCATTGGAACTAATGTGACAGCGTCACGTATAACACGTTCAACATCGACCGGATCGCCAAAAAATATCGGGCCTGATTGACGAACATGAGATGCCAGAATGGCATTCAAATACGCTTTATCTTGGGTTGAATGTCCTTTGGGATTGGCCAGAGCCTGCGGAGAGACTCCGGCTTTCAATGCGACAACAAGAGTTTGGACTTTGTCCGGCGTAAGATGGGTAAAAGGAATACCATCGACCAGCATTGCGGGTTCCTGATCCGACAAGCCAATACATTGGGTATCATAAAGGCCAAACTCGCCGTTTTCGGTCACTTCACCAAACGCACAGCCTATCGCTTCTTCCAGTGCGGCTTTGACCTCTTCATAACCTTTCATCCGGGCTATCACCGTGTCCGCGAGATAAATGGTGTGCTTTCCGGCTGGCTGGTCATGGAGAAAATGGTAGAAAGAAATGGTCTCCCTGACATCCAGTGGTGAAAGGTTCAGGCCAGATGCGAGGACATTCACGGATGAATCCGAGATGTATCCCTCCGTTTCCTGTAGCGCTATCAGCATGTCTAACAGCCGTTCCCGGCGATGCAGATAACGAGCCATGATGGCATCTACGTTATTGCTCATTGCTTACTCCTTTATGCTTCTTCCTGATGCTGCGTAAGGTCTACAACGTCAGCGTGAGCGGATTCTGGGCAAGGCATCCCCTACCCAATGCATTTCGGGCTTATTCCGTGTTTGTTATTGTGGTTATGAGGTGCGATTGGCCCTATCCAGGGTCGAAAAAGCGAACAGTACTTGCCTGGTCAGACTGCGTAGTGACTGGAAAATAAGGTTCGAGCCAATCCCGCCATTGGGTATAAAGCGCAGGGTGCGAGGCGGCCACCACGGTCTGGGCCTCCATGGTGTTATCAAATATCGGCTGACCACAGAATGTGCCTGACATGCCTCCGGCTTCTTTCAATATCAGACACCCTGCGGTGTAATCCCAAAGCTTCTGGTTACCGTGTAGGTATAACTGACAACGGTTGGCTGCAATCCAGCACCAATCCAATGCGCTGGCACCGAAACTGCGTTGTGAACGGTAGGGTTGCTGCACAACGAGGTTTGACGCTATTTCATCTGGCAGCCGCTTAAAATCGACAAGCGCCATCGCACTTTTCAGGTTGGCTGGCGCTTTCAAGTCAGTGCAATCGAGTATAGTGCCATTGAGAAATGCGCCGTGACCCTCTGCCGCATAAAAGCACTCATCGCGAACAGGGTCATACACCATACCAATACAGATTTCTCCCTTATAAACCAGTGACAGTGAGGTACAGAAGTAAGGAATACCAAAGGCAAAATTACTCGTACCATCGATGGGATCGAGCACCCAGAAGGGCTGTTTATCCGCATTAAAAATCGACAGCTGCAGGCTTTGGGATTGTTCTTCTCCCAGCACAGGGATATTCGGCCAGTAGGTTTGTAGCGCATCTATCATGCGCTTTTGCATCTCGGTATCTGCGATGGTGAGAATGTCACGGTTGGTTTTGTAGCTGATCTCTGACTCCCCCAATCCGCTGCGGAACCGGGGTAACACTGCTTTTATGGCCGCGCTCCTGACGATATCGAATAGCAAAGATCTCACATCTTCGCCTGACATTTTCAGCAAGGTATATAACGTCAACGCTGCGGCCATCTGTGAGGATTCTCCCTTCATTGATACTGCCCTCCATTGTGATATAGCAATCGTGATGCCAGTTGTTGCCATCTTGTTAACTCATTTGGTTTCAATGTCTTACGATGTATCAGCAAGTCACTAAAGAATAACAGGCGTCAACAGGTATCCGATTTAGGTAAAAAGTGGTTAGTCAGTTTCCATTAAAAAAATGACCCACATTTGCGGGCCACTGGTTGTAGGGTTGATCGTGCTTTATTGCGCGAGAATTTATGCAGTTTCACGCTGCTCTTTATCCATCGTCAGGTGATAACGTTCTACCCGTTCAACTTCCTCCCGGGCGCCGATGATCACGGGAATGCGTTGGTGAAGACGGTGAGGCGTCACTGACAGGATCCTTTCCCTTCCCGTAGAGGCAACGCCACCTGCCTGTTCGATAATGAAGCTCATCGGGTTGGCTTCGTACAGAAGGCGCAACCGCCCTTCTTTGACGTTTTCCCGGCTGTCCTTCGGGTACAGGAAAATGCCTCCCCGCATCAGGATACGGTGAACTTCGGCTACCATGGATGCCACCCAGCGGGTATTGAAGTCACGCCCCCTGGGGCCTTCTTTACCTGCCACCACTTCATCGATGTAACGCTTAACCGCAGGCTCCCAGTGACGCTGGTTTGACATATTGATCGCGAATTCACTGGTTTTCTCAGGGATTGTCAGCTTGGGATGGGTCAAAATAAACTCGCCGATGTCCCTGTCCAGCGTGAAACCATTGACACCCTGGCCTGTTGTGAGCACCAAATTGGTTGCTGGGCCATAAAGGACATAGCCAGCACACACTTGCTTCGCTCCCGGCTGCAAAAAATCATCTTCCGTGGGTTCTGTGACACCGGGTGGGCAGCGCAGAATTGAGAAAATGGTGCCGATAGAGACATTCACCTCAGTGTTAGAAGAGCCATCCAGTGGATCAAATACCAGCAGGTATTTCCCCTTTGGAAAACGGGCTGGGACAGGATAGATGTCTTCCATTTCTTCTGATGCCATGCCACTAAGGTGCCCTGACCACTCCAGCGCATGGATCAAAATTTCATTGGAAATCACATCCAACTTCTTCTGGGTTTCCCCTTGTATGTTTTCGGTTTCTGCTGACCCCAACACGTTGATCAACTGACCACGACTGACATCATCAGCGATCTCTTTGCACGCCGTAACGATAGCACTGAGTAACAATGTGAAGTCTCCCGTTGCTTCGGGAAGCTTTCGTAAATCTTCGATAATAAGTCGGGTAAAGGTTGTCCCTGTTCTCATGATCTTCTCCTTACAACGCCGGTACACGCTTCGAAAAGCGATCATGAGTGGTTTCAACACTCACGCGGTTGGAACCATGCAATACCAACTCTTCAATCAGCGGTTGCATGATTAGCTCCATCGCAAACCCCATCTTGCCGCCAGGCACCACGATGTTGTTACGACGCGACATAAACGACCCATGGATCATGTTAAGCAAATACTGAAAATCGACCCCGGTTTTCTTGGGATCACGGAAGCGGATCACCACCATACTTTCATCCAGTGTCGGAATATCCCGCGAGATGAAAGGATTCGAGGTATCCACCATGGGCACGCGTTGGAAATTAATGTCAGTCAGCGAAAACTGGGGGGTGATGTAGTGAACGTAATCGTGCATACGGCGCAATATGGTGTCTGTTACCGCTGCACGGCTGTAGCCGCGTACATTGGTGTCACGGTGGATTTTCTGAATCCACTCCAGGTTGACGATCGGTACTACCCCAATGAGCAAATCAACATATTGGGCAACATTGCTGTTTGGTGTCACTACCCCGCCATGCAAGCCTTCATAGAATAAGAGATCCGATCCTTCAGTGATCGGTGACCATTGGGTAAAGGTGCCGGTTTTTGCATTGTGAAGCCGCGCTTCTTCTTCGTTGTGGATATAGTAACGACGCAGTGCGGTGCCAGTTTCAGCATAGGCGCGAAATGTTTTCTCCAGCTCGCTGAAATCATTCCCTTCGGGGCCGAAATGGCTCAGGTTTTTCCCCTTTTCCTGTGCACGCTTCAGGCGTTCGCGCATCTCCATACGATCATATTTGTGGTAACTGTCGCCTTCAATCACCACAGCATTAAATTGGTTGCGGCGAAAGATTTGCTCCATCGCGTTCTTAACCGTTGACGTTCCCGCGCCCGATGAGCCGGTAACGGCAACAATAGGATGTTTTACTGACATATGTGTTCTCCTTCAGATGAAATGCGATAGTAGAATTCAGATCGGTTTCATCTGACGGCTGGATCAAGTTCACCTGTCGCATAGCGCGCAGACATTGCCTCGAGACTGATCGGTGTAATCTTTGATGCCATCCCCGCACAACCAAATGCGTCATATCGCTCTTTGCACAGGGTTTCCATCGCTTTTGTTGCAGCACTGAGGAACTTTCGTGGGTCAAAGTTACTGGGATTCTGCGCCAGGAAACGACGCACAGCTCCAGTACTTGCCATCCGCAAATCGGTATCTATATTGACCTTGCGGACACCGTGACGGATCCCTTCCACGATTTCCTCAACAGGCACGCCATAGGTTTCACCCATGTCTCCGCCATACTCATTAATGATCTGCAGCCAATCCTGTGGCACCGAAGAAGAACCGTGCATAACCAGATGGGTATCCGGGATCCGGTTGTGGATTGCCTTAATTCGCTCGATAGCCAGAATCTCACCTGTAGGGGGGCGGGTAAACTTGTAAGCACCGTGGCTGGTACCGATCGCAATGGCCAACGCATCAACGCCAGTTTGTTTCACAAACAGCGCCGCCTCTTCGGGATCTGTCAGAAGCTGATCGTGACGCAACACACCTTCGGCGCCTGAACCATCCTCTTCGCCGGCAGTGCCAGTTTCCAGCGACCCCAGACATCCAAGTTCACCTTCAACAGACACACCGCCAGCGTGGGACATCTCTACCACTTTTGCAGTGACATCGCAGTTGTATCCATAACTCGCGGGGGTTTTCATATCTTCATGAAGCGAGCCATCCATCATCACAGACGTAAAACCTTGCTGGATAGACTGGAGGCATACTGCAGGTGAAGCACCATGATCCTGATGTACCACAACAGGAATCGACGGCCATTGTTCGACAGAAGCCAGCATCAGGTGGCGCAGGAATGCCGCACCGGCATACGTACGGGCACCCGCAGAAGCCTGAAGGATCACTGGGCTGTCACTGGCCGCAGCCGCCCCCATAATGGCGTGAACTTGTTCCATGTTGTTCACGTTGAACGCGGGAACGCCATATCCATGTTCTGCTGCGTGGTCCAGCAACTGCCTTAAACTGATAAGAGCCATAACTTTCTCCTTGCATATCAATTAATCAATGTCGTTACCGCGCTGACGGGCTGTTTTGTTTGATCAGGCATTCCGCCTGTTTCACGATGTTTTCTGCCGTCAGGCCAAAGTGTGCATAAAGTTCCGGTGCAGGCGCAGATCCTCCAAAGGTGTCAATACCCATTGCCAGTCCCTCTGTGCCAATAAATTTGTGCCAGCCCAGAGTGGCGCCTGCCTCAATGGATACCCGGTTTTTAACCGAGGGGGGCAGCACGCTGTCTTTGTAGGGCTTCGGCTGATTGTCAAACGCTTCCACACACGGCATTGAAACCACGCGGGTTCGGATATTTTTTCGGTTCAGCAACATGGCAGCGTCGGTCGCAAGTTCAACTTCCGAGCCTGTTGCAATCAGGATCAGATCCGGATCATCGCCAAGATGCCCCTCATGCTCCCGAAGTACGTATCCTCCCCGCTCGATAAGCGGCAATTGGTCCGCTCGCCTCAGCTGATAAGCCAACTTTTGGCGGGAGAAAATCAGGATGTGCGGGCCGGATTTATCCTCAATCGCCTTTTTCCATGCCACCGCGGTTTCTACGCCATCACAAGGACGCCACACCGTTACATTCGGCATGGCACGAAAGCTGGAAAGGTGTTCAACCGGCTGGTGGGTTGGACCATCTTCGCCCAACCCAATGGAGTCATGGGTGAAGACATAAATAGCGTGAAGATGGGAAAGCGCAGCAACGCGAATGGCATTTCTTGCGTAGTCAGAAAACACCAGGAAGGTTGCACAGTATGGGATGAAACCGCCATGCAGCCCCAAACCGTTCACTATCGCACTCATTCCGAATTCACGTACGCCGAAACGAATATAATTCCCTTCGGGCGAGTTGGCATTGTTGTCTCTGGCACCTTGCCAGAATGTATTGTTGGAGGGGCTGAGATCCGCCGAGCCACCAATCAGTTCAGGGAGCAGCGGACCAAAGGTATTGAGTGCCTGCTGTGAGGCCTGTCGGCTGGCGATGCTTTGCGCCTGCAACGCTGTTTTTTTCACGTATTGATCCGCATCGCTATACCATGTGGCAGGGAGAATGCCTTCGGTTCTTCGCAAAAATTCAGCGGCTAAAACCGGATACTGTTCAGCGTAAGCTGTGAATGTGGTGGTCCAGAGGTTTTCCCGTAACGCCCCCTGCTCTTTGTCGTCCCAGTAGGTTTTGATTTTGGCCGGGATCTCAAAAGGATCGTGGTTCCAGTGAAGTGCTTTTCGCGTTCTTTCCGCCTCTTCTTCACCTAACGGCGCACCATGTACATCATGACTCCCGGCTTTTTTCGGCGAACCTTGGCCAATGACGGTTTTGCAGCAGATCAGGGTTGGTTTGCCTACGCCCGAACGTGCGTCCATGATGGCTTCCCTGATCGCGTAGTGATCATGACCATCCACATTATCAATCACGTTCCAGCCATAAGATCGAAATCGCTGTGGCGTATCGTCGGTCAACCAACCTTCAACATTCCCATCAATTGAGATGCCATTGTCATCATAAAAAGCAATCAGTTTTGACAGCTTCAGCGTACCCGCCAGTGAACAGACCTCATGGGAAATCCCTTCCATCAAGCAGCCATCACCCAAAAAGACATAGGTGTAATGATCAACAATGTCGAAACCGGGTCGGTTAAACTGGGCTGCCAGTGTTTTCTCTGCCAATGCCATGCCGACAGCATTTGCCAACCCTTGCCCTAAAGGGCCAGTTGTTGTTTCTACCCCTGGTGTTACACCAAACTCTGGGTGCCCTGGTGTTTTACTTCCCAGCTGTCTGAAGCTTTTCAGATCGTCGATAGACACCGCGTAACCGGTGAGGTTTAACAGGCTGTATATCAGGCAAGAGGCGTGACCATTGGAGAGGACAAATCGATCACGGTTACACCAGTCTGGATTGTTGGGGTTATGTTTGAGGAATTCGCGCCACAATACTGTTGCGATGTCAGCCATGCCCATGGGAGCGCCCGGGTGGCCAGAGTTCGCTTTTTGAACCATATCGACGGCCAGCATTCTCAATGCATTGGCGCAGTCGTTGTGAATATCTGACGATACCGGAGGATGGTGATAACTGGCTTCAACCGCTTTATATTTCTCAGAAATATCACTTATTTTACTCATAAACTATTCCCTATTTTGTTTAATCTTCCAATAATTTCGTGACCTTCCTATTTGCCTGGCGTTTATTTCTCGTTTTGGCGAAAAAATTCAGGCATCTAGCATCAATAATTTAATGAAAGCAAAACCCACATATAAGAAGTGAATGGTTTCGAAATTAAACAGAATGGGGTTAACACTCCAATCAGGAATAATTTCCAATTGAATAAGAAACATTTATACCTCTGTCATATCACTCAAAATCATTTTTAAAACACCAGGAAATTAACCCTATCCATATGATATTAATAATATTTATTGTGATGATAAGTTTTTCTCTCTCATCTCACACGAAATGATTTTTAAGACATATCAACAAGCTAAGAAATAATTATCCTTGGTATAAGAACTTCCAATTTCACTTTAATTAAAAAATAACAACACTGGAGGAAAACCAACGGTGAAATGTTTACATTCATTCGATGGTGATTTATCAACAGCAGCAAATAAGGAAATTGGGTTATGGCAAAGAGTTATCAGGCAGGTGTTAAGGCGTATAGGGATACGTACTGGATGCCCGAATATATTCCTAAAGACACAGATTTATTAGCATGTTTTAAAATTGAGCCCCAGCCCGGCGTACCACGGGAAGAGGCTGCGGCGGCAGTGGCGGCAGAATCATCCACAGGGACATGGACAACAGTCTGGACCGACCTGTTGACAGATCTGGATTATTACAAAGGTCGCGCCTATGCCATTGAAGATGTGCCCGGTGATGATACGGCATTTTACGCGTTTGTTGCTTACCCCATCGATCTGTTCGAAGAAGGCTCTGTGGTCAACGTGTTAACTTCTCTGGTTGGTAACGTTTTTGGTTTCAAAGCCATTCGTGCTCTGCGTCTTGAAGACGTTCGCTTCCCTATTGCTTACGTCATAACCTGTGGCGGTCCACCAAACGGTATTCAGGTTGAACGTGACAAGCTGAACAAATATGGTCGCGCACTTTTGGGTTGTACCATCAAGCCCAAACTTGGACTGTCAGCCAAAAACTACGGTCGGGCTTGCTATGAAGGGCTTCGTGGCGGCCTGGACTTCACTAAAGACGATGAGAATGTTAACTCACAGCCATTTATGCGCTGGCGGGATCGTTTTGAATATGTTGCAGAAGCTGTTCACCGTGCAGAACGCGAAACTGGTGAAAAGAAAGGCCACTACCTGAATGTAACAGCGCCTACACCGGAAGAAATGTACCGCCGTGCGGAGTTCGCTAAAGAGCTCGACATGCCAATCATTATGCATGACTTCCTGACTGCGGGCTTTACCGCCAACACTGGGCTGGCGAATTGGTGTCGCCAAAATGGCATGTTGCTGCATATCCACCGCGCAATGCACGCCGTTCTTGACAGGAATCCACGACACGGGATTCACTTCCGCGTGCTCTCTAAGTGCCTACGTCTGTCTGGCGGCGATCACCTCCACTCTGGTACCGTCGTTGGCAAACTGGAAGGCGATCGCGAAGCCACGCTGGGTTGGATTGACATCATGCGCGATCGTTTTATCAAGGAAGATCGCTCCCGCGGCATTTTCTTCGATCAGGACTTTGGTGCCATGCCAGGCGTGTTACCCGTTGCCTCAGGCGGTATCCATGTATGGCATATGCCTGCGCTGGTGTCGATCTTTGGCGATGACGCTGTGTTCCAGTTTGGGGGCGGTACGCTTGGCCACCCTTGGGGCAATGCGGCAGGCGCTGCAGCAAACCGTGTCGCACTGGAAGCCTGTACCCAGGCTCGCAATGAAGGACGGGTTCTTGAACGCGAAGGCAAAGATGTTCTTACTCAGGCTGCGAAACACAGCCCTGAATTAAAAGCAGCCATGGAAACGTGGAAAGAGATCAAATTTGAGTTCGACACCGTTGACAAGCTTGATGTTGTCCACGCCTAACCTGCCCATTGATAAATAAAGGAGATACCCAATGAGTGAAGTCATGGATTATGCATCACGCCTGACTGACCCACACAGCAGGAAGTTCGAAACCTTTTCGTACCTGCCCCGGATGACAGCGGATCAAATTCGCCGTCAGGTTGAATTTATTGTCAGCAAAGGCTGGAACCCCGCGATTGAACACACCGAGCCCGATGAAGCGGGCGGCGCTTATTGGTATATGTGGAAATTGCCTATGTTCGGTGAAACCAATGTCGATCACATCCTTAATGAGGCTCAGCTTTGCCATAACCTGAATCCTAATCACCATGTGCGATTGGTCGGTTATGACAATGATAAACAGAGTCAGGGAGCATCAATGGTTATCTACCGTGCGCCCGGATTCGAATAGTCTCAACCTATCCGCGTTGGCGGATAGACCGGTTCGATAGGGCCTTGGCTGGGAATAATTTAAGTCCTGTTGTTCCCAGCCCTTTTTCTGTTTTCTCAAGACTTGGCATTCACTGGAAAGAAAATGACAGGGAGAAACACATGAGCCAGGCTATCAAGAGCTTGCCCGTACACAGCCAGTATTTAATCGAAAATGAACCCTACTACCGGGAAACGGGTGACGAAATTTCATTATATAAAGCGGCCTATGATTCCCGCATACCCATGATGCTCAAAGGTCCGACAGGCTGCGGGAAAACCCGTTTTATTGAGCATATGGCGTGGCGATTAGGGAAACCGCTGATCACCATTTCCTGCCACGAAGACATGACGGCATCAGATCTTATTGGGCGTTATCTGTTAAACGCAGAAGGCACCTATTGGCAAGATGGACCACTGACTAGTGCAGCAAGAATCGGTGCCATTTGTTACCTTGATGAAGTGGTCGAAGCCAGGCAGGACACCACCGTCGCCATCCACTCCCTTACCGATTACCGCCGGACGTTGTCGCTCGAAAAGAAAGGCGAATTACTGTCCGCACACGAAGATTTTCAACTGGTGATCTCCTACAACCCCGGTTACCAGACCCTGATGAAAGATTTAAAGACATCCACCAAACAGCGTTTTGCTGCTCTTGAATTTAGCTACCCGGATGAAGAGGCCGAAATTGCCATTGTTTGTCATGAAACTGGCATCGATGAAGGCACTGCCGGGCGTTTGATTCAAATCGCGCACCATGCACGTAATCTGGTTGGACACGGCTTGAACGAAGGTATTTCTACCCGCTTGCTGGTCTACACGGCACAACTGATGAATAAAGGCATTCCCCCCGTCGCCGCCTGCCATATGGCGTTGGTACGTCCATTAAGTGATGATGCAGACATCCGTGAAACCTTGGAAGCCACCGTGCAAGGCTGTTTCTGATTGAAGCGATGAATACCGGAGGAAA
This sequence comes from Grimontia hollisae CIP 101886, assembly GCF_000176515.1. Taxonomy (GTDB): domain Bacteria; phylum Pseudomonadota; class Gammaproteobacteria; order Enterobacterales; family Vibrionaceae; genus Enterovibrio; species Enterovibrio hollisae. The sequence goes on along the minus strand of NZ_ADAQ01000013.1, from coordinate 202,421 downwards.
GCATGGAGAGCCAACGGAAGGCAAAGGCTGAAAATATTGAAGGTCTGTTAGCGTCACGAACGGAAACGCTGCAATGCGCCTTTCAGGCTGGATTGCGAGAAACCGAGAGTTTGGGCTCTGCTAAAGAATTGGATGCTTTTCTTAATGCTGCCACCTGTTTTTGTTCATCAAAACAGCCAGATGAGGTTATCACTGCGTTTTTTATTTCTGTGCCTAAAGTAGTTAAAAATAATTGTGACAACGTCACCATAGAAATTAAAGAAAGTATTGATACACTTTCAAAGTGGCTTGGTGTTGAACGGTTAACGCAGTTTCTCAACGTGCTTCCTCAAGTTTCAGCACGTCTATGCAGTCGCGAGGCCCTTATTATTTATCTCAAACTGGTCAACCAACTGACCCAAACTGCACCACGCTGCCTGAAGGTTTTCTTACTGAGATCTCCCCATCTTTTGACGACGCTTCCTATATTAGGTCTTCGACACTGGGCGATGATCGGCGCACACTCACATGCACACCAGATTGATGCATTGAATAACTATTTCACCCTTCAATCCCCGGAAAGTCAGAGCATTTTTCAGCGCCAGCGAAAAGGCACCCTGTTTGTCGATGTGCAAAGGCATCTGCATTTCTATCTTCGTGCAATCTGGGGACGCGATTTTTTTCTTCGCCCCATGATCAGCAATGCTGCTGAGGACATTGAAGAACATGAAGCAACCGCATCCCCTTGCCCAACTCTCAGTGGTGGCATCATTGCGCTCCCTGATGCATTAGAATCACCCGACGACAATCCTGTGCTTTCGGCTAAAAACCTTTACCGGGCAAGCGCTGCACATGCCGTTTCCCACTTAATGTATAGCCGTCCCAGAGTGAAATCCGAACACTCAAGCCTCCAGCAACACTGTGTTGAATTGCTGGAGGATGCCCGGGTCGAGGCACTCGCCATTCACCACTTTCCAGGCTTACGCCAATTGTGGTTGCCCTTTCACCTGGCTAACGCCAACGGCAAACAAGAATCAGGGCTTTCTCTTGGTCTGCTAACAGGAAACATTGAAGATGCAGCCACACCATTCCATCCCATTATCAATGCATTCAACCAATTGATTACGTTGGATAATCCTTTAGAGCAACAACAGGAATTGGACAAGCTGAGTGGTCGATTGGCGGAGATATTGCAACACGCTGAAGGCGCTGAACCACTCATCTACCGTGATGACAACGCTTGCCTCTGGCATGAAAGCACCGACGCGTTTTATCCATGGCCACTTCTTTCTGAGCCTCAGGTAAAACGTACAGTGAATGTCATGGAGATGGTCAACGAAATCGACAATGAACTCGCCGATGATAATGCGCAGGAAATTTGGGTATTGGAATCCGAATTCTTCCGTGATGGCGATCCGGAAAATGTGTCCATGAATGAGCTTGAGGGTAAACAGCAGGTTTCTTCTCCGTTCTACTATCCCGAGTGGGACTATAGTGCCGGCCAAATCCGGCCGTCATGGGTAACGCTCACCGAGCGGTCGATAAAAAAAGGCACATCAGACGCCATAGATGCCTTGCTTGACAGCAAGCAGGCACAAACCCGCAAAATCAGAACTATCGTTGAAGCCCTGCAACCCAAAGGATTGCAGAGGCTAAGAAAGCAATTTGAAGGTGACGAACTGGATCTGGATGCAGCGATTGAAGCGATAAAGGAAATCCGGCGCGGTGCACTTCCGGATATGAACATTGATCAACGCCTGATCCGTCGGGAGCGGGACTTGGCCGTGCTGGTGTTGCTGGATCTTTCCCAATCGACCATGGAAGCTCTGCCTGACGCTAACAACGACAGCACAGTGCTGGAAATTGCAAAGGAAGCGACGGTGATGTTAGCAAATGCAATTAATGACATTGGCGATCCCTTTGCTATCCATGGCTTTTATTCTAACGGGCGAAATGATGTCCGCTACCAACGCTTCAAGGATTTTGAACAAGCTTATGATGACGACGTGAAAGCCAAACTGGCAGGCATGACGGGCAGTCTTTCAACAAGGATGGGGTCAGCGTTGCGACATGCAAAAACATTTTTGGCACAACAACCTCAGCAAAAAAAACTATTGTTATTGATCAGTGATGGTGAACCTTCTGACATCGACTGTCTGGACCCGCTCTATCTTCAGGCAGATACCAAGCATGCGGTTGATGACGCGCTGGCAATGGGTATTACGCCTTTTTGCCTAACTATCGATACGGAAGCCGACCACTATATTGGTCAGATGTTTGGCTCGGGTCATTATTCAATACTTGATAACGCAAGTCGTTTACCTGATGTACTGCCCAGTCTGTTTGCCAGCATTACAAGGGCTGCATATTGACGTAGTGTGTTAGGGTCAGTCGCAGCTTATACAAGGAGTGTTGTTATGCATCTGACGCTAAGACAATTAAATATCTTTCAGGCCGTTGCCACACATCTGAGTTTCACACGCGCCGCTGCCGAGCTGCACCTCACTCAGCCTGCTGTCTCGATGCAAATTAAACAGCTCGAAGACAACATAGGCTTGCCTTTGTTTGAACACTTGGGAAAAGTGTTGTTTCTGACACATGCTGGCGAAGAGTTACTGGGGTATTGCGAACGGATTTCTGAACAACTCCGGGAGGCAGAAGACGCGTTTGACAAAATGAAGTCACTGAAAACAGGGAAATTGAAAGTGACGGTAGCCAGCACAGCCAATTATTTTGCGGCCCGGTTGCTGGCAGCGTTTTCCCAGCAGCACCCTGATGTCAGAATCAGTTTAAACGTCACTAACCGTGAGCAACTACTGAAAGATATCAAAAGCAATGACTGCGATTTAGTGATCATGGGTAAACCTCCTGCTGAATTTGATGTTCAAGCAACAGAATTTATGGAAAACCCTTTGGTAGTGATTGCCCCCGTGAATCATCCCCTTAGCCGTCAACGAAACATTCCGCTGTCCGATATTGCCAAAGAGCCCATGGTGGTCAGGGAAAAAGGGTCAGGCACCCGCTTTGCCATTGAACGTTTCTTTCACAGCCAAGGGTACGAATTGAATGTCTCGGCAGAAATGAGTGCAAGCGAAGCGATAAAACAAGCTGTCTCTGCAGGGTTGAGTTTGGGGATTGTCTCAAGCCATACTATTGCGCTTGAACTGGAAGCCAACCGTCTGGTGGTATTGGATGTTGAGAAAATGCCAATCATTCGGCATTGGTACCTCGTCCACCGGAGTGATAAGTCACTGTCACCTATCGCCCTCGCCTTTAGTCACTATCTCTTAAAACAGAAAAGTGAAGAGGTATCTTTGGCGTCGCGGCCCATAAAAGTATGATAGCGTTCTGCGTTTTTATTTCACGCAATGAAAACGACAAATGCGACCGTTCTATTTTACGTGACGTTGTAACGTTTTTTTGAGTACAACAGCACGTATCGGTTTGGTCACGAAGTCATCCATGCCTGCGTCAAGACAGCGTTTCTTATCTTCACTCATCGCATTGGCGGTCAGTGCGATGATGGGTAACTGATACCCTTCTTCACGAAGTTGCTTTGTGGCATCAATACCACAAAGCACGGGCATCGACATATCCATTAAGATCACGTCAAATTGGACATGTGATCCATGGAAGAGGTCAATCGCTTCTTTTCCGTTGTTAGCAACAACAACATAGTGCCCCGCCTTTTCAAGCATCAACTTCACCACCATTTGGTTTGCTTTGCTGTCTTCAGCAACCAGGATATTCAGTGAACGAAGGTCATGGCCGTCAATGCAGTCTGTTTTCACTTGCTCACTTTGCGGAGGCTCAGTAAGGGGGATGTCGATAAAGAACGTGGTACCGACGCCAGGCTTGCTCTCGAAATCTATGCTGCCATTCATCATGGAAACCAGTTTTTTACAGATAGAGAGTCCCAGACCGGTGCCGCCATATTGCCGGGTAATGCTACCGTCAGCTTGGGTAAAAGGTTGAAAAATATCCTTTCTACGTTCGGCATTGATGCCAATACCTGTGTCACTCACTGAAATTTTCAGTCTGTTATTAACAGCACTCATCGCCACGTCTACCCTGCCTTCTTCTGTAAACTTGACGGCGTTACCAACCAAATTTAACAAAATTTGAGTAAAACGGTTCCCATCCTGGTAAATGTTATCCGGTACATTATCGGCGATATCCATCTCCAGCTTTATCGCCTTATGCGAGGAAGTTTCCCGAAGTTGGTTAAACACGATAGTGACACTGTCACGTATATTAACAAGTTCAGGATGAAGAGAGAAACGTTCGGATTCAATACGTGATAAATCAAAGACATCATTAATAATGGTCAACAACAATTGCGCTGATTTATCCATCTGAGAAACCCAGGCAACCTGTTCATCATCCAGAAGAGATTGCTGTAGCGCATCAAGCAGCCCCATAACAGCATTAAGTGGCGTTCTAATTTCATGACTCATCATCGCGAGGAATTGCGATTTAGCCGCATTAGCCGATTCCGCTTGTTGTCTTGCCTGCTGTAACTCATGGACCCGATGTTTACGGCCCGTAATGTCTTTTGCAGTCCCTCGGAAACCCATGCAATTTCCGCGTTTGTCGTAATAAGGTCTTCCTGACAAACTGATCCACTGTTCTTTTCCTCCATAAAAAACGTGCCATTCAACTTCTGAGAAAGGTTGTTCCAAATGAATGAGTTCGAGCAGTTTATGTTTCACCTCCGGTTGGCGATTAAGTTGATTCATGATCGCTTGAGGTTCAGTAGAAAGTGATTCGTTGGAGGGGGATGACAAATAGGTAAATTGCAGGTTGTTATCGATTTCCCAGAACCAGTCACCCGCCGTCTTTGCAAAGTCCCGGAAACGTTGACGGCTGGCAGTCAGTTCCTGAGTTTTTGCTGCCACCAGACACTGCAGCCTTTCCCGGTAATCAATATCAATAATCGTACGTTCAATCAACGGCCGGAAACGTTCAATAACGTGTTGCGCTTTGGTATCAAATCCCCCTTTCCTGGATGCAAAAAGAATCAAAATGGATTCGCTGTCATTGACTGTCATGCCGGTGATCAGCGCAGAGCGGCACAAATCAACATTTGTGTCCAGCAATAAGGAAAATTCTTTGACTCGTTCGGGTGCATAAAGGATCACGGTCTGGCCATTGACACAGCGTGAAAACATGCCGCTGTCCTTCCAAAGGAAGCCTTCAACATGTGGCGAAGTCGATACCAAACAGGAATAGGAACCTTCTGTCTCTTTATTACGGGTGAGTACCAAGGCGTTTTCAAACGAAACATACCGTTCAATAACTTTTAGCAGAGTATTAAACAATTCAAGTTTATTGCTAGCACCAGACATAGCGGATATTGCCGAGAGGATCGCCCGGTTCTCGTCTTTGAATTTCTGCTCTCTCTCTTCAACGCGGCTCAGTTCGAACAGCGTTTCCTGCAACTTCTCTGAGACTGCGCCTGTCATAGCTCATCCTTGTGAAACAAAACGGCGGATATCATCAAATTTCCGTGGGCAATTTCCCCGCCAAGAAACAGCCCTTGTTCACCAAAGGTAAACGGGCAAATAAAAGGAGCATGGTGCATGGATGAGCGCATATTTGCAGCGACACTGTGCAAGGAGCCGCGGACATGCAACATACAACCAGCGCAATAAATCGCCAAACCACCTATCGGCTCGCACGGATTTTTGTCGTGATCATTGGCTGAATAAACCACCCTTCCTGCACGCGATACCAACATGTCAGTTGTCCCAGACATAAAGTGCACAATGTCACCTTCTTGAAGGTTACAAAACATCTGAATACCGCCTTCCCGGGACACCGAAGCAGGATGCGACAATGTGTAATAAGGCATACCGTGCACTTCACCGGTTTGACGCCCAAGGGGAAACAGGGTCGATTGTTCAAAAAGCGTATCGGGGTTGATAGGGGCACCATTCGCTTCACGATACCATTTAGCGTAAACATCAAACGCGGGTTGGTCGTCGAGCGCAACAAGGATCCGCCCGTCAACTTTCGTCGCAATGGCATTTGGACCCATTGGCGCATACCCGTTATGAAAAGAATAACTGACTCTCGCCGAAGGAAAGAAAACCGCCATAGCAATCCCGTTGACAGTCACACGATCATTATCAAGTAATGACCATTTTCCACTGACACCATCATCTGCTGCGGATCCGCCAATGATGGGAATATTTACGCCTAGTTCGTCCCTGATTGCCTGTAAAATGGTTTCCTCGCACCCGGGCGTGGCATGCAATGTTACCAGTGCCGGTAGCTCGCCAGACCGGCCACTGCTATCGATGGCTCGACGAAGAACATGCTTGGCAGATTCGAATATATTCTCTCCCTGCTTTAGTTCACACAATGCAGCTCCATACGCACCTTGTGGATCGTCAACTGCCCAAACAGCCAGTGAGTGACCTCCGACAAATCCTTTATCTGTCATTGTACCCCGACAAGAAGAACATCCAATCACGCAGGTATTCGGGAAATGATGGTTGATCGCTTTGCGAATGCTTTCTGCATCTTGCGTCTCGGTATAATAAAGCAGCATCAAAGAAGGGGCAGAAAGATTTCTGAAGATCTCGTCAGCAACGGCTTGAATAGCCTGGACAGGATTGTGGTCGGAGGATGAAGATGTCGCAATTCTCATTTATACATACACAGCAGGTTGCGGCAATACATCCAATAATAGTCCTCACGCTTCGACAAACTCCAGTTTTTACCGTGATTCTTTTCGCTTAATCACTGAATTCTCTATTAATAGACGATAGGATCGATAATATTGATCAAATAAACCACCAGCATGTGCAATGGACAGCCAACTTTATATCGTTATCAATGCGAATATCCAATTAGGACAGACAATTAGCAAACAACTGGCGCAAAAAGGAAACACCGTCGTCTATCTTGGAAATGATGAGCAAGAAGGGTATGCCATTACTGCGGATGAACCGCGCGTCCGCTACCGGTATTGCCCTACCAATGACCGCATTGCTATCGCAAACGAATTCGACTGGATAAAGCGCAATGTCGCCCCTATTGATAGTATTGTGGTTCTGGTTCCTGAGATGAGCATCCAACACGTTGAGATGCCGCTGGAAGAAAGCTACTTTGCTTCTCTTTTGGACTGTAGCAACGGGCACGTTGCCGAGCTACCCCTTACTTATTTGATTGCACCATCCGCCACCACCGATTCAGACGAATCACTCAAAGCACTGCACTTGACATTATGCCAGCTATCCCATCAGAAAAAGGACCGAATGACAGGGATGAAAGTCAACCACATTGTCATCACAAACAAACCACACCCCCACCAAGCATGCTCAAGTATCGACAATGATGTGTCAGATCTTATCCACTATCTCTCTTCTCAACAGGCAAATGCTATTCGCCATCAGATCTTTTTTTTGCAAGTTCAATAAAATAATACACAGGAAAAAAGCAGCCTCTGGCTGCTTTAATGCAAGATTTGACGACTTGGTGACCATTTAAATCTCTAAGTAAGCAAATGTTAGCGCAATTCACCACAATATTAATTCTTGATTATTAATTTCTATTTGATCATGATCAATGTTTAATATCATTTTCTGCGATAGTGCACTATTAACATCATTTTCTAAAGCATAAAAATACGCCTCTTTTTCACCCTCCAATGCATCAAATTTCTGGAAAGAAATCACCCTTTCCGGTTTGGAAAGCACGGAAAGTGACTGAGGTTCTCGTGCCGTTTTCACAACCAAAAATTGCAACCCATTTTTTTGATCTTCAAGTTTTATATCAACAGTATCGCCATGCACTGTAACGCTGCAACTGCCTGCCACCAGCAGGCATTCTTGCTTATTTTTTTCATCAGAATGTTCCAGTGTCCTCCAAATAAATGCCGTTATCAGCACTGTCATAACGATTAATATTTGTATTAAGCGACCCGTGGTTAATTTTTCTGCTGCCATGTGAATTTTGCTTTTCCCGTGTTACAGAGTTCAAAGTTTTAGTAGAAATGTTACCCAAGGGTAAACCGAGTGTGGATTGGACCCTGTATTTAGCTAAATAAGTGAAGTATTATCTCCGGTGAAAATGCCATTTTTACAATGAAATAGCAATGGAATGCATCAAGTGGGTATAAATCAATCACTAATCGCACTGCATTGCTTCTGGGGTGGCATTGTGACGTAACCGTCACTATGTAATACGTGAGTGTAGTAATCAAAAAGTGGAAGCATGCAATATGAGCCAAGAAAAGCAGCTTGAACTGGAATACAACTACCGCGTTGTCCGTCAATTTACCCTGGTAACCATCCTGTGGGGAATTGTGGGCATGGGTGTTGGTGTTCTCATTGCCGCTCAGTTGGTATGGCCTGCGCTTAACTTCGATATTCCTTACCTGACATACAGCCGTCTGCGTCCATTGCATACCAATGCAGTGATTTTCGCATTCGGAACCAGTGCTCTGTTTGCAACGTCTTATTATGTTGTTCAGCGCACCTGTCAGACAAGATTGTTCGGGGGTAAGCTGGCTGAATTTACCTTTTGGGGTTGGCAAGCCATCATTCTGGCTGCAGCAATTACGCTGCCGTTAGGATATACAACCAGTAAAGAATACGCAGAGCTTGAATGGCCGATCGATATCGCTATCGCGGTAGTTTGGGTCGCTTATGCCGTCGTATTTTTTGGAACCATGATTAAACGAAGAACCTCGCACATTTATGTTGCAAACTGGTTTTTCGGTGCCTTTATTATCACCGTTGCTGTCTTACATATCGTGAACAGCATGGCTGTACCAGTCTCAGCGATGAAGTCGTACTCAATTTATCCTGGTGCCATTGATGCAATGGTCCAGTGGTGGTACGGTCACAATGCCGTAGGCTTCCTTTTGACTGCAGGCTTCCTGGGAATGATGTATTACTTCGTCCCTAAACAAGCTGGTCGTCCGGTTTACTCCTATCGCCTTTCCATTGTTCACTTCTGGGCGCTGATTTCTCTTTATATCTGGGCAGGTCCTCATCACCTTCACTACACAGCCCTACCCGATTGGACTCAATCTTTGGGTATGGTGATGTCAGTCATCTTGTTTGCACCATCCTGGGGTGGCATGATCAACGGAATCATGACCTTGTCTGGCGCATGGCATAAACTGCGCTACGACCCGATTCTCCGGTTCCTGATTGTTTCTCTGTCCTTCTACGGTATGTCAACCTTCGAAGGCCCGATGATGGCTATTAAGACGGTTAACGCACTCTCTCACTATACTGACTGGACAATCGGTCACGTGCACTCCGGTGCGTTGGGCTGGGTTGCAATGGTTTCAATCGGTGCAGTGTACCATCTGGTACCTAAGCTGTTTGGCCAAGAGCGTATGTACTCTATCAGCCTGATCAATGTTCACTTCTGGCTCGCTACCGTTGGTACCGTTTTGTATATCGTTGCAATGTGGATTTCCGGTGTTATGCAAGGCCTGATGTGGCGCGCAGTAAACACAGACGGTACGCTGACCTACAGCTTTGTAGAGTCTCTTGAAGCGTCTTATCCGTTTTACTTCGTTCGTTTCGTTGGTGGTGCTATCTATCTGTCAGGCATGATCTTGATGGCGTACAACGCATACAAGACAATCACTGCGCCTAAAGCCAGCCTGAAAGCCATCGAGCAACCCGCATAAGGAGACCAACGAATGAGTTCTAGCCGTCACGAAATTGTTGAAAAGAACGTTGGTCTTTTCGCTATCCTCACGGTCATTGCGATCAGCTTCGGTGCGCTTGTAGAAATCACACCGCTGCTGTTCCAAAAGCAAACGACCGAGCCTGTTGATAACTTGCGCCCTTATACCGCGCTGGAAATGGAAGGCCGCGACATTTACATTCGCGAAGGATGTAGCGTTTGTCACAGCCAAATGATCCGCCCATTCCGTGCAGAAACCGAGCGTTACGGTCACTACTCTGTGGCTGGTGAAAGTGTTTGGGAGCATCCTTTCCTTTGGGGTTCCAAGCGTACAGGACCAGATTTGGCACGCGTTGGTGGCCGTTACTCTGACGAGTGGCACCGCGTTCACCTTGTCGATCCCCGTGCGGTTGTGCCTGAGTCAAACATGCCAGGTTTCCCTTGGTTGGAAAAGAATGTTCTGACGGGCGACAAAACAGCTGACAAACTGACTGTTTTCCGCGATATGTTCGGTGTGCCATATACCGATGAACAGATTGCAAACGCGAAAGCAGACGTTGAAGGTAAGACCGAGATGGAAGCCATCATCGCTTACCTGCAGTCACTCGGCCACGCGATGAAGTAAGGAGTACTTATGGCATCTTTTCATGCCTTATGGACGCTAATGATTTTCATCTGCTTCATCGTGATTGTGCTTTGGGCCTATAGCAGTCGCCGTAAAAAGGAATTCGACGAAGCTGCTAACCTCGTCTTTGCTGACGAGGAGAAAGGCGATAAAAAGACAGGAGAAGATAACAAATGACTACGTTTTGGAGTCTATTTATCACTGTCATTACCATTGGTACGCTAATCGGCTGTGCTGCACTGATTATTTGGTGTAGCAAAGACCTGAAAGGCGTTGCTGATGGTGAAGATATGGGTCACGAATACGATGGTATCCGTGAACTGAATAACCCATTGCCTAAGTGGTGGTCGTACATGTTCTGGGCGACCATTGTCTTCGGTGTCGTGTACTTCGTGTTGTATCCAGGCTTAGGAAACTGGCAAGGCATTTTCAACTGGCAGAGCTCTGCTCAGGCAATTAAAAACCTTGATGAATCCCGTCAGGAGCTGGCAAGCCGTGACGGAATTGACCAATACGCACGTGAATTGACCACGGCAAATGCTGTTTTCGGCGAAACTTACCGTAAGCTTGCGTACCACCCCGGCTCAGATGAATTGTTGGAAATCACTGACATTGCCAAGAATCCTGAGGCAGTTAAAGTGGGCCAACGCCTGTTCATCCAAAATTGTGCCCAGTGCCATGGCTCTGATGCGCGAGGTCAATCAGGTTTTCCTAACCTGACTGATAAAGCGTGGTTGTATGGTGGTGAACCGGAAACCATTAAAGCGACGATCCTTCAGGGACGTGTCGGTAACATGCCAGCATGGATTGATTCGCTGGGTGAAGATGGTGTGAAAGAAGTTGCGGCTTATGCATTGAGTCTGTCTGGACGTAAAGTGAACGCTGAAGAGGCCGCGAAAGGGAAAAACCGCTTCGTTGTTTGCGCCGCGTGTCACGGTACTGACGGTAAAGGTAACCCAGCATTTGGTGCACCGGATTTGACTGACAATGTATGGCTGTTTGGCGGTTCACGTAAAGCCGTTGAAGACACCATCCGTTACGGTCGACAAGGCGTCATGCCAGCTTGGAAAGACATTTTGGACGAAGATAAAATCCAGCTTCTCTCTGCATATGTCTGGCAACTGAGTAATACACAAAATTAATAAGTAAAAATAGCGTTTGTTAAGCCCCTGTTTTTAGGGGCTTTTTCCCAAGAAATAAGTACTTACAGGAAAGCAATATGAATAAGCCATGGTATAAGCAGTTTTGGCCTTGGTTCCTGATTGCCCTTCCAGGCAGTGTCGTCGTTGCAAGTCTTTTCACCGTGACTCTCTTTAGTAAAAATCAGGTATCACTCGTTGCGGAAGACTATTACAAAGCAGGCAAGGGAATAAACATTGATATTTCCCGTTTAAAGAAAGCCGATGAGCTTTCCATCTCCGCTTTCCTGTCAGCACAAAATGACACCGCAATCTTTACGTTGGATAAAGGCGATCTTGATACCTTTCCGACCCTTAAAGTCACTTTCCAGCACCGCACACTGGCAGATAAAGACATTGAAACGATGCTCAATGCCGACGCTTCAGGCCGCTACCGTTTAACACTCGCTGAGCCATTAACTGGCCCTTGGTATGTTGAATTGAATGCATTTGATGGAACCTGGGCCTTAAATGGCCGTGCAAATTTCCCATCAGAAGCCCCCATTAAGCTTTATGGCCAGAGCAAGGAATGACCAAAGATTGTTACCATTGTGGAGAACCGGTCTTAACTGGTGACTCTTATAAAGTCGATATTCAGGGCATCACCCGTATTATGTGTTGCCCTGGTTGTGAAGCGGTCGCAACCACTATCGTAGCCAATGGACTCTCCTCTTACTACGAATACCGCACTGCCCCAGCAGAGAAAGCCAATCTTGTACCCGAAGAGCTACAGTCACTTTCCCTTTATGACAATGAAGACGTTCAACAGGAATTTGTTCGTCATGAGGATGGCATTGACGAAGTCGTACTCTCTGTCGATGGTGTTTCCTGTGCAGCTTGTGCCTGGCTTATCGAGAAGCAGCTAAGTGCCCAACATGGTGTCTCCCGCATTCGCGTTAACACAACGACTAACCGTGCTACGTTGCGCTGGGATCCTTCCGTCACCAAGCTCAGCACCCTGTTAAATAAAATCCATGCCCTTGGCTACAAGGCAGCGCCTTTCGAGGCTGATAATCAGGAAGCGCAATATCACCATACGATGAAACAATACCTCTATAAATTAGGGATTGCGGGTCTGGCAACCATGCAGGTGATGATGCTGGCGGTTGCCATGTATTTTGAAGTATTTGGAGACATGGATGAATCTTTCCGTAATTACTTTCGTTGGGTCAGCCTGATATTCGCCACCCCGGTTCTGCTTTATTCGGCGATGCCTTTTTACATCAATGCATGGCGAAACCTGAAAGCCAGGACTCTGGGTATGGATGTCCCTGTTTCTATTGCGTTGTTGTTTGCATATTTCGCCAGCTTGTATGCGACAGTAACCGGTGAGGGAGAAGTGTTCTTTGAATCCATTGCTATGTTTACCTTCTTCCTGTTGGTCGGGCGCTTCCTGGAAATGCGGGCACGCAGGACTGCGGCAGCTGCAAGTGCAAACCTGCTTAAACTGATCCCAAGGCTGGCTACGCTTGCTTCGGGCGAACAAATCCCGGCAAAATCGCTGACTACAGGTCATCAGGTTCGTGTATTACCGGGTGAGCCTTTCCCAGCAGATGGCATCATTCTGGCGGGTATTACGACGGTCGATGAATCCATGTTGACCGGAGAATCAATGCCCGAGTCCCGCCAGACCGGCGATACAGTGTACGCAGGTACCATGAATATTGATGGCAACGTCAATGTAAAAGTGACTGCAGAGAAAAAAGATTCCCTCATCGCCCACATTGTTCAACTTCAGGATGCCGCCCAACTTGCCAAACCCCGGGTGGCCGAAATCGCTGACATTGTCGCGCGTTACTTCGTCGCTGCGATTCTGGCTATTTCTGCCTGTACCTGGTTGTATTGGCAAACAGAACGTCCAGACGACGCATTCTGGATCATGTTGTCCGTTTTGGTGGCAACCTGTCCGTGTGCCCTTTCTTTGGCAACCCCAACGGCACTGACCTGCTCAACATCCACATTCGGAAAGCTGGGAATTTTGCTCCGCCGTGGTCATGTTTTCGAAACGCTGACAAAAATCAACCGGGTTATTATCGATAAAACCGGCACGCTGACAGAAGGCAATATATCTATTGCTGAAACCCGCTTGTATTCTGATGTTGATGAGATAAATGCAAAAGGCATTGCATCAGCGCTTGAATCGTATGCCAACCACCCCATTGCTGAAGCCTTCAAAGCATACAGTGCGATAGAAGGTGTCGAAGCAGTGGAAAATGTCATCGGTGAAGGTCTAAAGGGGCATTTTAATGGCAGTGACTGGCGCATTGGTAAACCTGATTTTGCATTAGCCACCCCCTGCGATACTGGAGACAGCCTGCACCAAGTTTGGTTGTCACGTGATGGTAAACCTGTCGCATCGTTTCAATTGGTCGATCCGATCCGGGCCTCAAGCCAGACATTGATTGATAAATTCCACGAGGCAGGCATTCATGTCACGATGCTCACTGGCGACAATTCAACAACAGCCAAGATGGTTGCAGACAAATTAGGTATTGATGAACTTGTGGCAGGTATCTCCCCACAAGGCAAACTTGAATACCTCAATAGACTGCCAGAAGATCAAATCACCATGATGATTGGCGATGGCGTCAACGATGCGCCTGTTTTGGCTGGAGCGCACCTTTCCGTAGCAATGGGTAGCGGCACTGATGTGGCAAAAGCATCTGCCGATATGGTGTTGTTGGGTGATGATTTGACAAAGCTTCTGGATGCACGAAAACTCGCGTCGTTTACGCAAAAAATCATCCGCCAGAATCTTGCATGGGCATTAGGTTATAACCTCATCATATTGCCATTAGCCGTTATGGGCTTTGTTGCCCCTTATGTCGCCGTCGCTGGAATGTCAGGAAGCTCTGTGATTGTGGTGACAAATTCACTTCGCTTATTTAACAATGACCTTATCGCGAAACTGAAGAGCGAATAACACGATGGAAAGTCTCTACATTCTCATCCCTATTGCCATTGTATTGGTCTGCGTAGCGGTTGGGGCTTTTATTTGGGCCGTGAAGTCTGAACAATTTGAAGACCTTGAAAGACAAGGCATGAATATCCTACTCGATGATGACGAGCCTTCAGCCCAACACCATAAAGGCGACAAGGACAATAACGACAATCCGGATAATACATAATGCCAGTAACAGATTTACTCGCTGCCTTTACTGTTGGCCTTCTGGGTGCAGGCCACTGTCTGGGAATGTGTGGTGGCGTTGCAGCGGCAGTTTCGATAGGGACGCCACACGCACAAAGTAAGCTCCCTTTTCTTCTCTTTTATAATGGTGGCCGCCTGTTTTCTTATGGCTTAATTGGCAGTATTGCAGGTGGTTTGGTTTCAGGCATTGTGAGTGTTACTGAAATCACCCAACACTTGCTGTGGCTACGGCTTGCTGCCGCCATCATGATGATATTGCTGGCACTTTATATCGCAAGGATCTGGAATGGCTTAGCTTACGTTGAGCGCATGGGTCAGGTGTTATGGCGGAAATTATCCCCCCTTTCGTCAACGTTACTTCCCTTGAAATCTCCGATCGCAGCATTGCCATTCGGCATGCTTTGGGGATGGCTGCCTTGCGGTTTGGTCTATTCTGCGTTGAGCTGGGCGGCCGTGGCAGGTAATGCCGTTCATGGTTTATTGATCATGATCGCATTTGGCTTAGGCACCCTGCCCGCCATGCTTTTGGTGGGTTCTGCCGCTGAAGCGATGAAAGCGCTTCTTAACAACATGGTTATCAGGAGAGTCTCATCAATAATGCTTCTGGTGTATGGCGTTTTTACCGTTCACTCTGTATACAATCAGTTGTAGTAAGTCTCGCTTTCTCTTGCGAAAATGGTAAAATATTGACTCAAATCAATTTGGCTAAGCAGGCTCATGATTCAAGACAAAATTCCTACTAAACGTGTCCAATCTGGCGGTTGCGCAATCCATTGTCAAGATTGTAGCATCAGTCAGCTTTGTATTCCTTTTACGTTAAGCGAGAGTGAGCTGAATCAGCTTGACCAAATTATTGAGCGTAAAAAACCCATCCAAAAAGGTCAGCCTTTGTTTCAAGCTGGCGACCAACTCCGTTCACTGTATGCCATTCGCTCAGGCACGATAAAAAGCTACACCATCACCGAGCAAGGCGATGAGCAAATCACAGCCTTCCACCTGGCGGGGGATTTAGTTGGTTTTGATGCTATCAACCATATGTCCCATCCAAGCTTTGCCCAAGCACTTGAAACTTCAATGGTTTGTGAGATCCCATTCGAAATTCTCGACGATCTTTCTGGCAAAATGCCGAAGTTACGCCAGCAAATCATGCGTTTGATGAGCAATGAGATAAAAGGCGATCAGGAAATGATCCTGTTGCTGTCGAAAAAGAATGCCGAAGAACGTTTGGCCGCTTTCCTGCATAGCCTCTCTACCCGTTTTTCTGCGCGTGGTTTTTCACCCAAAGAATTTCGCCTGACCATGACCCGTGGCGATATTGGCAACTACCTAGGCTTGACGGTTGAAACGATCAGTCGTTTGCTCGGTCGCTTCCAAAAAAGCGGGATGCTCAGCGTGAAAGGAAAATACATCACTATCCTTGATCATGATGAACTGAGCAGGCTGGCAGGTGTCTCTAAATAAGGCTTTTTGTTCAAACGCAGATAAGATAAACAGATGGCGCTTTACGCGCCATTTCTCTTTTTTGGACATTATCTATCTACATTTATCGCAATATTCGGTCACAATGAGTTAAGTTTAAGTATCGGCATCCCCAAGCTGGAGGTTGTTATGAGTAAATATACTAACTTACTTGTCGCCATCGATCCCGAGCATGAAGAACAGCCAGCCCTATCCCGTGCGGTGGATATCGCCCGGAAATCTTCTGTACCGGTGAAGATCACACTTTTCCTCGCCATCTATGACTTTTCTTATGAAATGACCTCAATGCTCTCTCCTGATGAGCGCCAGGCAATGCGTAGCGGTGTACTCAAACAACGCGAAGAATGGCTTGATTCCATCCTTTTGCAACACACACACGAGAACCTGGATGCAGTAAAACACTTGGTTTGGCATAACCGCCCTTATGAAAGCATGATTGCCAAAGTTTTTGATGGCAAGCATGACCTTCTGATAAAAGCGACCCATCAACACGACAAACTTGGCTCGCTGATATTCACTCCCACTGACTGGCACCTGCTACGAAAATGTCCTTGTCCTGTCTTGCTGGTGAAAGAGCACAGTTGGCCTGATAACGGAAAAATCCTCACTGCAGTCAATGTGTCATCAGAGAATGAAGCACATGCTCCCCTCAATGATAAACTCATCGATGAAGCTAAAGCGATGGGCCAACTGCTGTCAGCTGAAGTGAATCTGGTTAACGCCTACCCTGCCACACCGGTCAATGTCACTATTGAGTTGCCCGAGTTTGATCCTGCCTCATACACAGATGCCGTTCGTGGTCATCACCTGCTTCAAATGAAAGCGTTGAGACAAAAACATGGTATTGATGAAGCACAAACGTTTTGTCACGAAGGCTTGCCAGAAGATGTCATCCCGGCCGTTGCCAAAGCACTGGATGCCGAACTGGTGATCCTGGGGACGACGGGACGTATCGGCCTATCAGCCATTTTCATTGGTAACACAGCGGAACATACCATCGATCAGCTGAACTGTGACGTATTGGCTATCAAACCTGACGGCTATGTCAGTCCATTAGCCCCAAATCTGAATGTAGACTAACCTACAGAATAGGCTCTAAAACGCCGCCAAGGCGCTTTAGAGCCTTAAGCGGTAACACAGTAACCGCGAATTTCCCCTGTGCTCTGGTATCCTGCCGCGAAATCCGTATCATACGCGCCTAACCTTCGCATCGAGAAGCGATGTACCAAGATACTTGTCATTGGCTGGCTTGGTTGCGTAGAGAAATTTCAGAGGTAACATGTCGAATCAAGAACTCACAAAAGCACAGAAATACAATCTGAACAAGTTGCAAAAACGCATTCGTCGCAATGTAGGCCAAGCTATCGCAGACTTCAACATGATTGAAGATGGCGACCGCATTATGGTCTGCCTGAGCGGGGGTAAAGACAGCTATACCATGCTGGAAATCCTTCAAAGCCTGCAAAAGAGTGCGCCAATTTCTTTTGAGCTGGTTGCCGTGAACTTGGATCAGAAACAGCCGGGTTTCCCAGAACACGTGCTGCCTGAGTATCTTGAAAGTCTGGGTGTCGAATACAAAATTGTTGAAGAAGACACCTACTCGATTGTTAAAGACAAGATCCCAGAAGGCAAAACCACTTGCTCCCTGTGTTCTCGTCTGCGCCGTGGTATTTTGTATCGCACGGCAAAAGAGCTGGGAGCAACCAAGATTGCGCTTGGCCACCACCGTGATGACATGTTGGAAACCCTGTTCCTTAACATGTTCTATGGTGGCAAAATGAAGGGTATGCCACCTAAATTGGTGTCAGACAACGGTGAACATGTTGTGATCCGCCCACTGGCATACTGCCGGGAAAAAGACATCGAACGCTATGCAGAAGCTGCTGCATTTCCTATCATCCCTTGCAACCTGTGTGGCTCGCAACCGAACCTTCAACGGCAGGTGATCAAAGAAATGCTGCGAGACTGGGATAAACGTTACCCAGGCCGTATCGAAACCATGTTCCGTGCAATGCAAAACGTAGTGCCTTCGCATCTGGCAGACTTTGAGTTGTTCGACTTTAAGAGCATCAATCAGGGATCCGGTGTCATCAACGGCGGTGATACTGCCTTCGATCGGGAACAATTTACTGATACCCAGATATCAGATGACGATGTGGTAGAGTTTGACCCGTCACTGAAACTAGATGTTGTTCAAGTAAATTAAGCGCCCATAGAACATGGGAAAGCCCGCTGCCACTGAGCGGGCTTTTTGCTATTTAAGGTTTGGACCTTAACGTTGTGGAATCCAAGGGGTGACTTTGAGTGGTGCCTGAGGGAAGAAAATACGTTCTCCCCCTTTCAATTCACTGGCCCGGATCACGGCAATATTGCCGTCTACATCAATGATTCGCCCTTCTGACGTTTTCAGTGCTGATTGCGGCTCTCTAAAATGCACCATCACACCCCCTACTTCTGGCATAAACCAAGAAGCAAACATTCCGCCAAGATCCTGCATCATGACTGTCATTTGCGGCACAAGCGTATTGACATCACTATCTGTCATTTCTTGCGTGAAAGGCTTTTTAGCCAATACCTGAAAAGAAATATCACACGTTGTGTCCCCTTCTGTTTCAATAAACACATCAGGGTTTACCTTACGAAGGTGATTATCAATGGGTAAAGGCAGTTCTTGAGATGCAGGAATATCAAATTCCTCGTAATGTTCTTCCTTAGTCATCCATGCTTTGGTGATGTTGCAGGTCTCTCCATTTTGAGGTGAGACCATGAAATAACCAATCTTTACGTCTGAGTGATTTTCGCTGTAATTATGCTTAAGTTGCGAAAACAGCTTGCTGTAGCTGAACTGAACCTGCGCCGCAGCGACAGGTGATGAAATTACAGTTGCCAGAACAGCAACCGTAAGTCCTCTAATCATCCTTGGCTCCAATATTTTTCGTTGTAGCGAATCATGCTCTGCACTTCATCGACATAAGCCTGACCGCGCTCAGAATAGCTTTTCAATCCGCTAGCCAATGCAACGCCGGAAATCGGTTTACCCTCATTTCTGAGTTCAGCGCGAATGTCACGCAACTGGGCATACGCTCGATTACGGTTGACGTTAAGGAAATATGCTCGGATTGATTGATAAGTATCTTTGAACACAGCCACTTCATGGCTTTTCCCCTGCGAACGTGTGCTTGGTACTATGCCGCAACCCGGAGTGTAACACCACTGCCCAAAGTAGTTGTTTCCTTCACGGGCAAAGCGTGATGTCCCCCACCCAGATTCTTTGGCTGCCTGGGTTAACACAAGGTCCACAGGGATAATATCAACCCGCTTAAGGGCTTCTTGATACCACGTCTTATCGACACCTGTTTCAGGCAATGGCAGATTGAAGAGCTCTGCAATCCATAACAGGAATGCCTCATCATCTTTGGTTGGTGTTTTGCCTTTTTCCAGTTCAATCAACCGACCACGGGCACTTTCAATCAGTCCGTTAATATAGTTAATGCCAGGCTTCATAAAAGCCACGAACGCCTTCTTCTTTTCATCAACACGCGTATAAGAACCAAAATCAGGCTTCTCAACCATAGGGGGTGGACTGTCTACAGTGATAGGCGTTTGCGGTGCATCGCTACAAGCAGAAATAAATAGAGCCGAAGCTAATACAACATAGGAAAGCTTCATTTATGCGTTAAAAACCTCTTGATCACCTCCGCCGGAAGCAGAATCATCATCCCTTTCCTGCGACACGGTCACTTCAATACCAACACCGAACATTTCCCGGTAAAGCACCCCCTTCACATTGAACATAAACGGCAATGCCCACACCAGCGCCAACCCTGCTGTTGCATACGAAAAGACAAACAAGGCGGCAATGACGATGTAAACCATTGTCAATGTTATCATTTTTTTCGTGATCGCTCTAAAAGAAACAATCATTGCTTCCACCGGACGCAGACGTTTTTCGCAGATAAGGAGGATGGTCATCGAAAAAGTAATACCAAGAAAAACACCCAACAATGGAATCAACTGGCTGCTAAAGCTTTGCAGGGCACTGATAAAACTCATCGCCAATGTCACCGCAAATGCATAGGCAAAACCCTTGATAATGTGCTTGGGTTTGGTTCTAAATCCAATGGCGTGGCTCAACCCCATCAGGCTTGCGCCCGCGTAAAGTGGAGCCGTTAACACCGTTGCCACAAACACCGCGATACGTCCCGAGGCCATAAGCTCCTCAGTCATTGGGCGTTGACCAATAAATGCCTGGATCACCCCGTTGTGTGTACCCTGCATAATGATCAATGTCAGCAGGAATATCACAATATGTGCGGCAGTCAGTACAAAGGTTGCTGGCAAAAACTGCCAAAAGTGTTTCTGTGTTAATTTGACGGCTTCCTGTACCACTCTGGAAACACTGAGGGTGTAATTACCGGTAAGTGCATTCTCCAGCGTTCCACCCACATGCAATGCATTGTTCAACTGTTGTTTATTCATAGCAAAGCAACTTATGTCTTTAGCCTAAGAAATCTCCCTACTCTTAAAGTTATAGGTGATATTTTTTGAGTACGTCTCATGGTGGTGCATTTTTAGGCATCTCATTTAGGCGCTATACTACCGGACGCCCGTGCATCGTATTCTTCGACTTAACTGCCCGTCGAATTTAATGACGCACTTCACATTAATCTGATCTCGGCGCGGTTTTTCCATTTTCCTGTTCCGTGTCAATTTCAGGGCGGTTTTTTACCAATAAAACATAAAAAAACGCTTTAACTTCATGATTCGCAGATCTATCATGCGCGGTCTACTTTTTAGGGGAAGTTTTAC
Source organism: Grimontia hollisae CIP 101886 (assembly GCF_000176515.1). Taxonomy (GTDB): domain Bacteria; phylum Pseudomonadota; class Gammaproteobacteria; order Enterobacterales; family Vibrionaceae; genus Enterovibrio; species Enterovibrio hollisae. The sequence continues at coordinate 181,546 of NZ_ADAQ01000013.1, read as the reverse complement.
TTAGCTAATCGCCCGTGGTGTAAGGAGTGAGAGTAGAATTGAACGCAACACAACCAATTAAAAAACCCGTTGTCCAGCTGAAAGGACTTTGTAAAAGTTTTGACGGCAAGCAGATCATCTCAAACTTTGATCTTGAAATTAACAACGGCGAGTTTTTAACAATCCTCGGTCCGTCAGGTTGTGGCAAGACCACAGTACTTCGCTTGATAGCTGGTCTTGAAGATGCAGACGATGGCCAAATTATCATCGATGGACAAGACGTGACTGCTATCCCCGCAGAACATCGTCACGTTAATACCGTATTCCAGAGTTATGCTCTGTTTCCACACATGACGGTGTTCGATAACGTTGCTTTTGGCCTGCGCATGCAGAAAGTCGCTGAAAGTGAGATCGAGCCGCGTGTTATGGAAGCCCTTCGAATGGTTCAACTGGAGAAGTTTGCGCCTCGCAAACCTCACCAATTGTCCGGCGGGCAGCAGCAACGTGTTGCCATTGCGCGTGCCGTTGTGAACAAGCCCAAAGTGCTGCTGCTTGATGAATCTCTCTCCGCGCTGGATTACAAACTGCGTAAACAAATGCAGATCGAGCTGAAACAACTCCAGCGTAAACTCGGTATCACTTTTATCTTCGTCACCCACGATCAAGAAGAAGCCTTGTCGATGTCTGACCGCATCATCGTGATGAAATCAGGTAATGTGGTTCAAGATGGTACCCCACGCGAAATTTATGAAGAGCCAGCTAATCTGTTCGTTGCGCGTTTCATTGGTGAAATCAACGTGTTTGATGCCCATGTTGTTGCACGCATCGATGAACAACGAATTACAGCCAAAATTGAAGGCCGTGAGTGTCTGGTTTACTGCAAACTGGATATTAAGCCGGGCGACCGCGTAAAAGTACTGTTGCGCCCAGAAGATCTGCGTATCGAAGAAATCGAAGCGGCAGATGCAGGTAACGGTATCATTGGCTACGTTCGCGAACGCAACTACAAAGGGATGACCTTAGACTCAGTGCTTGAGCTTGAATCGGGCATGTCAGTCATGGTCAGCGAGTTCTTCAATGAAGACGATCCAGATGTAGACCACTCACTGGATCAGAAAGTTGCGATTACCTGGGTTGAAAGCTGGGAAGTGGTACTGCCTGATGAAGAAGATTAATCTCCAAAAAGCCATTATTGGCGTGATTGTAGGTTGGTTGCTGCTGTTCGTATTCATCCCTAACCTGATGATCATTGTGACCAGTTTCCTGACCCGCGATGATGCCAACCTCATTGAGATGACCTTCACCTTGAGCAATTACGCCAAGTTGATGGATCCCCTCTATGCCAAGGTGGTTTGGCATTCTTTCTACATGGCAGCCATTGCGACTCTGCTTTGTCTGCTGATTGGCTACCCATTCGCGTACGTCATTGCTCGTATGCCGGTAAAATGGCGCCCGGTGATGCTGTTTATGGTGATTGTTCCTTTTTGGACCAACTCCCTGATCCGCACCTATGGATTAAAGATTTTCCTGGGCACCCGAGGCTTGCTCAATGAAGGTTTGCTGGCCCTGGGATTGGTAGATCAACCCTTACGTATCATGTACACCGAGTATGCGGTGATGGTTGGTCTGGTTTACATTCTGCTGCCATTTATGATTCTTCCGCTCTACTCAAGCATTGAGAAACTGGATAACAGTTACCTTGAAGCGGCAAAAGATCTGGGTGCCAGCAAGCTTCAGGCATTCATTAAAGTGATTCTCCCGCTGACAATGCCAGGTATCATTGCTGGCTGTCTTCTGGTTCTGCTGCCAGCACTGGGCATGTTCTATGTATCAGATCTGCTGGGTGGCGCGAAAAACCTGTTAATTGGTAACGTCATCAAGAGTCAGATCCTCAATGTTCGTGACTGGCCGTTTGGCTCAGCAGCGAGTATTTCCCTGACAGTATTGATGGGCTTGATGCTGTTCGCCTACTGGCGGGTCGGCAAACTAATGAACAAGAAGGTAGAGCTGGAATGAACAAATTATTCAGAACCAGCTTTATGTCGCTGGTCTACGCATTTTTGTACATCCCTATCATCATTCTTATCGTTAACTCTTTTAACGAAAGTAAGTTCGGGATGGGCTGGAAAGGTTTCACTACGAAATGGTACAGCTTACTGTTTAACAATGACAGCTTGGTGCAGGCGGCCTGGAATTCGTTAACCATTGCTGTTGTTTCTGCTACTGCGGCAGCATTTATCGGCAGTTTAACCGCCGTCGCCCTGTACCGCTATCGTTTCCGGGGCAAGGCATTCGTGAACGGTATGTTGTTTGTGGTCATGATGTCGCCTGATATCGTGATGGCAATTTCGCTGCTGGCGCTGTTCGTGTTGTTAGGTGCACAGTTGGGGTTTCTGACCCTTCTACTCTCCCACATCACGTTTTGTTTGCCTTTCGTGGTTGTTACCGTATACAGTCGGCTGAATGGTTTTGATTCCCGCATGCTGGAAGCTGCCAAAGATCTGGCTGCCAGCGAGTGGACAATCCTGACCAAAATCATCCTGCCGCTCGCCGCACCGGCGGTTGCTGCTGGCTGGCTGTTGAGTTTTACCCTGTCATTGGATGACGTTATCGTCAGCTCCTTTGTCACAGGACCAAGCTACGAAATTTTGCCGCTGAAGATCTATTCAATGGTCAAAGTGGGCGTTTCTCCAGAAGTGAATGCCTTGGCGACGTTGATGCTTATCGTCTCTCTCGTGATGGTGATCAGCTCTCAATTGCTGGCCCGCGATAAAGTACGGTAATAAAAGGGGAAGCGGTTTGCATCGCTTCCCTTTACTTATTTTCGCCTATTTCAATCACGGATGGACTCATCCAACCGTTATTCTCATTAACCATACCAATGAAAAACTACAGGAGTTGTTAATGAAACTCTGGTCTAAGTTTGTGCTGGGAAGCGCCCTGTCTTTATCCCTTATCTCAAATGCGACTGCCGCAAACCAAGAGCTCTATTTCTACAACTGGTCAGAATATATTCCAACAGAAGTACTGGAAGAGTTTACGAAAGAAACCGGCATCAAAGTTATTTATTCGACGTATGAGTCAAATGAAAGCATGTATGCCAAACTGAAAACCCACCCAGAAGGCTACGATCTTGTGGTGCCATCTACCTACTACGTAAAAAAAATGCGTGATGAAGGTATGTTGCAGAAGATCGACAAAAGCAAACTGAGCCACTTCGACGGTCTGGATCCCAATAACCTGAACAAGCCTTTTGATCCCAACAACGATTACTCTGTCCCATATATTTGGGGCGCAACCGGTATTGGTGTAAATACAGACTTCATGGATAAATCAACCGTGAACGCGTGGGCCGATTTGTGGAACCCTGAGTATAAAGGCCAGCTGTTAATGATGGATGATGCCCGTGAGTTCTTCCACATTGCACTGCGCAAACTGGGGTATTCTGCTAACTCCACCAACCCGGATGAAATTAAAGCCGCGTACGAAGAGCTGAAGAAGATCATGCCAAACGTACTGGTTTTTAACTCAGACTTCCCTGCAAACCCTTACATGGCCGGTGAGGTTGCACTGGGTATGCTTTGGAATGGTTCCGCTTACATTGCACGCAGTGAAGGGGCGCCGGTTGATATCGTGTGGCCTGAAGAAGGCGCTATCTTCTGGATGGACAGCTTAGCAATCCCAACAACGGCGAAAAATGTTGACGCTGCGCACAAGATGATTGACTTCCTGCTGCGCCCAGAGAATGCGGCGCGCCTTGCGATGAAAATCGGCTACCCTACCCCGGTTAAAGCGGCATACCCTCTGCTGCCAAAAGCATTCAAAGACGATCCAAGCATCTATCCACCACAAGAGGTCATGGAAAAAGGCGAATGGCAAAGCTCTGTCGGTGAAGCGAACGTACTTTATGAAGCGTACTTCCAGAAACTAAAAGCGGGTCAGTAATCCCAAACAGGAAAAGCGGTCACTTCACAGTGCCCGCTTTTCTTTTTCTCTTCGCAGTATGTGCAGTGCAGCGTCGCTTAGTCCTGTAATGCCAGTATTTCTTCTACCAACTCAGGTACCAAAACACTTGCTTTGCCGTAACGCTTCTCGTCAAACTCACTTTCTACCGCGCTTGGCTCCAGATTCACTTCAATCGTTCTCGCACCATGAATAGCGGCTTCATGAACGAAGCCTGCCGCTGGATAAACAGAGCCTGATGTGCCAATGGAAATAAACAGGTCCGCATTGACCAATGCCGCGTGGATTTTGTCCATATGCAATGGCATCTCACCAAACCACACAACATGAGGACGCATTGCAGAAGGGATTTGGCAACAGTGGCACAAGTCATCAGCCATGATGTCCTCTTTCCAATCCAACACCTGATGAGATCCACTGCAACGCGCCTTGAGCAACTCCCCATGCATATGGATAACATTATCACTCCCTGCACGCTCATGAAGGTTGTCAATGTTTTGGGTGACAACGGTGACTGATCCTTCGAGTTCACGCTCCAGCTTTGCCAGGGCCTCATGTGCAGGGTTAGGCGCAACACCTGACTGAAGTTGTCTGCGGCGCTGATTATAGAAAGTTTGCACCAGTGCCGGATTACGCGCAAAGCCTTCAGGCGTTGCCACATCTTCGATATGGTGTTCTTCCCATAAACCATCTTGTGCCCTAAATGTACGAATACCGGATTCAGCCGAGATCCCTGCGCCTGTCAGTATTACAATGTTTTTATAGGGAAATTGCATAGTGGACTTCCTTTCTCGTCGATGCCAGCATTCATATTTTTCTGATGATCAACAGTCTTTATATCACTGTTGGTATGTCCAAAACAGATTCCCCCAACTAGACCATGGTCGAAAATCTACGTAAAACAGCATTTAACAGGAGAAATCAAGAAAATGTCTTATATTTAAAATGTGTGCCAAACATGAAACCGGAATAGGCAATTGCACCGACTTACAACGACAGTATTCGCATTAACAGCCCTCATCTCTACAATGGCCTCAGCATATGCGGAGACCCGTGAGCACATAAAAATCAGCGGGTTTGGTAACCTATCTGCCATTCACTCCGGTACCGAAAACTTAGGCTTTACATACGACTTAACCAAAGAAGGCGTCTTCGATGAATGGAGCTGGAAAAAGGGGTCTGCCATAGGCTTACAGCTAAATGCCGGACTTTCAGAGGAGTTTGATCTCGTCGTTCAAGGTGTGTTACAGGATCGTCTCGACAATGACCTGAACAATAGCATTACCTGGGCATTTCTTCGCTACAAACTCTCACCGAGGGTTTCTATCCGGTTAGGGCGCATAGCCACCCCCATCTATATGTTGTCAGAATACCGCAATGTCGGCTTTGCATATCTTTGGACCAAGCCCATCACTGACTTCTACGCTAACATCCCAGTCACCAGTCTGAACGGCGGTGACATTGCTTACACCACTCCTTTTTGGGAGGGTGTCATTGAGGTCAAATTATTTGGTGGCCAGTCAGAGATCTCAATCAATACTATTGACTCGTTCAATAATGTAAAACTGTCCCCCCTTATCGGCACCAAATTGAGTTATGACTCTAACGACTGGGTGCTCTCTGCGTCAGCATCCACTGCGAAGGTTGACAATGGCGACCCCGCAGACTTATTAATCTCCGGCGCTTCAGCCGACTCCAGTATCTTCCTTGCCTGGCCTTCACTGGAACGTGCGTTGGAAGACTTTGAGTTCGAAAATACGCGTTTTTATTATTATTCCATGGGTGCTGCGTATGAATCCAATAACTGGTACCTCCAAAGTGAATTGAGTTATACCGATGCAGATTGGCCCTTTTTCCCCGATCTTATGTCCGGTTACGCGAGTATTGGCAAAACTGTCAATGCATTAACATTTTACAGTTTTACCTCCAAAGCAAAGTCTGTGGGGACTTTTTATGCGTTACAGGCCCCAGATCCTCACTTCCTTCTTAATCCACAAATCAATGGCGTGTACCAACTTATTCAGCAAAATCTCGATGCCCGCGTGATTGACCAGGAAACATTTGGCATTGGGATGCGTTATTACATCGGTCCCCAAATATCACTGAAAGGACAAATAGAAAGAACCTGGTTAAATGACAACCGGTTCGGTGCATGGTCAATCAACAAGCAGGGACTGAGCGCACCTGTGCCTAACCATATTGATAGTGTCTCCGTTAGCCTGAGTTTTGTTTTCTGACATGAAGAAGATGGTATTGGTACTATTCACAATGACATGGCTGGCATGGGCGTCCCAACTCCATGCAGAACTCGTGGTGGTTGTGAATGAACAAAACCCAATATCATCTCTCTCTTCCCGTCAACTTATCGATCTCTACATGGGTCGCTATGACTCTTACCCCAATGGTGTTATCGCAAATACAGTAGATTGGCCCGAACGTAGCCAAGAACGCGAAATGTTTTATCGCCAGTTGGTGAACAAATCTACTGCCCAGGTTAATGCCTATTGGGCAAGGCTATTATTTACCGGTAAATCTGAGCCACCACTTACTGTCGCTTCAGCTGGAGACATTATTAATTTTGTGAAAAAAAACATAAATGCCATTGCGTACTTAAACGAAACTGACTTGGTCGATGGTTTAAAAGTGGTCTACCGTTTTGAAAATACTCAATAGACGCATTCATATCCGTGTTGCCTCCGGTGTTGCAGGGGGAGCGCTATTGTTCTCCGTTCTTGCATCCGTCATCTGGTTTTATATTTCTTACCATCAGGAAGTTAACCGTTCCCGGAGCCAGATTCGCCAGGTTGTCGCCACGATAGAACAAACGGCATCTATCGCCATGTTTCTTGGCAATAAAGAATTAGCAGAAGAAGTCATCCGAGGTCTGGAAGCTAATGACACGATTTCGGCAGCCCGGCTTACCAGCCAAGAGGGGTTGTCAGCCTTCTTCTCCGACAACAGTAAACACGGCCAACACTATACTGCCATTATCTTTCCAATCGTCTCTCCCTTTAATAAAAATGAGTTTGTGGGCGATCTTTTGGTTTACCCAAACCAAAACTATATCGAAAACAATGCCATTTCTTTGGCAAAGATTCAGGTTATCGTCTTGGTGTTCTACTCGGTCATCATTGCGTTTCTGACTCTCTTTATCGTAAACCGTATCCTGACAGAACCGATGAAGAACATTGCCAACCGCTTCCATTTAATAACCCCCGGCGATACCACACGAATAGATGTTCCTGTCAGCCACAAAGACAACGAGATAGGTGCACTGGTCAGTGACATTAACGGCCTGCTGGATGCGGTTAACAACCAAATCGAGAACGAACGTGAACTTCGTGCAAACACAGAGAATCTGTCGAAAAAATTCCGGTTTATCTTTGAACGAGCCAGTGCTGGCATTGGCTTGATTGATGCCAATAACCAGCTAATTGTGGCAAACCCGGCATTGCTCAGGTTGTTGGGGCAAACCTTTATTGTTGACACGGACAGGTTCTCTAAAACCGATTTCACCCGTTATTTTGACAACCCTGCTGAAATCAAAGAATTTATTGAAGAGTTCTGGTCAAAACCAGGCAACCAGTTCAGTGCGTTTGACATTCAGCTCAAACATAAAGTCCGCGCCTCTGATCGCTGGGTACATTGCTTGTTTTCTAAAGTAGAAGACATCAACAATCCGGATGATAGCCTACTGGAAGTGGTACTCTATGACATTACCGAACGCGCTGAGCGCGAACAGAATATTATTTATGAAGCAGAGCACGATCCTGTTACCCATCTTCTCAATCGCCGTGCAGGTATGACAAAGCTCGAAACATCCTTGCAAGAGGCAGACAGGAAAGCACGTAAATTCGCCATTCTGATGATCGATCTTGATGGCTTTAAACATGTCAACGACAACTATGGTCATGATGCAGGTGACAAGGTCATCATTGAAGTGGCGAAACGTATCAAACAATTCTTCCGCGGCTCTGATGTTGTTGCCCGCTGGGGCGGTGATGAATTCCTGATAGGCTTCTCTTATAACGCTAACTACGAAACGGCCGTTTCCGATATCGCTTCAGACCTTCAATACCAGATAGCACGTCCAGTAGACATTGGCCATGAACAGACCGCCGGTGTGGGATCCAGTATTGGGATAAGCCTTTATCCTGACAATGCAGATACCATAAGCTCATTGATTGAGCAGGCTGATGAAGCTATGTATTTTATTAAAAACAACGGCAAGAACTTCTTCCATGTCTACACGGGAGAGGAAGCAGTAGCACCTGAAAACCGCTAATCACAGCTTGAAGCCAGCCAAAAGCACTTGAACAGTTTGTAGACGTATTTCAAGCTCGCAAGTTAGGTTGTATTGATCAGGGATACATTCTGTCATGTAACTGGCTGGACCATTTGAGACTATTCACTCAGTTACAATGCCCAGCAAGAATAACCGTGAATATCCACCAAAAGAGATCATGCAGTTAAATAACTACTTCAGCCAACAAGATGGTCGGCTCATTTTTTCCCGTAAACAGGCAAGCCACTTTGCCAAATTCGTTGCCGGTGATTTCAATCCTATTCACGACGAAGACTCAAAGCGTTTTTGTGTGCCTGGCGATCTCCTGTTCTCAGTGTTACTAGCAAAAGCAGGCATCAGCCAAAAAATGCAGGTCTCATTTACCGGCATGATCTCAGACAATGTCCCTTTAACCATCCGAGAAAACGCAAAGGGTCACCTCGACGTGGTTGATGTCAATGACAAATGCTACTTAACCATGCACCGTGAAGGCGAAAATCGGATAGATGAAAGGCTATCAGCAGTTGTTGCAGAAAACTATGTAAAATTTTCAGGTATGAATTTCCCACACATCATGGTGCCGCTAATGGAAGAAAGCGGCATGATGATCAACCCAGAACGTCCCCTGGTGATGTATGAAAGTATGGCGCTTAATTTTGAGCACCTGAATTTCACCAATCCTACCGTTGAATTAACCAATTCTCAGATGGAAGTTTCTGGCAAACGTGGCTCTGTGATCCTGGCATTTGCTTTTAAGGAGAATGGCGAGATTATTGGGGAAGGGAAAAAGAAAATGGTATGCAGTGGCCTCAGAGAATATGAGAGCACGGACGTAAACACATTGGTTGAGAAATTCAATAACCGCAAAGCTGAATTTCTCTCTGCTCAAACAACCTAAACGTCATACCCGATAACCGATCTGTTCCTGTGATTGATTACCCTCTGAATAGAAACCCTGGCTACGCCCGGGTTTCTTTGTGCCGTCAATGTCTTATAGATAATATTTAATCCCATCTTTTATACTTTGTTCTATATTTAACTTATCAATAGCGCGCTGGAGTTAAATATGGCTACTGAAGCACTTCTCTCTCATATCGATAGGCTCCCCAAAATTCCCAAAGTTGTGAAAGAACTTTTGGATTTAGTCAACAGCGAAAATTCGGACATGAATAAAATCTCCGAAAAAATCGCATTAGATCAGGTGATCAGTGCCCGCGTACTTCGCCTGTCCAACTCTGCCCATTTCGGAAGAGGACGGAGTGTTGCTTCTGTTGATGAAGCAGTGATCCGGCTCGGACTCGGACCTATCCGCACGCTGGTGACAGCATCTGCGCTGATGAGTACCTTCCCAAAAATCGAGGGGTTAGATCTCACTGCGTTTTGGGGAACCACATTCGAAGTCGCGACATTATGCAAAACGGTCGCCAAAGAACTGAAAACGGATCAGAACGAAGCCTTCACAGCAGGTATGCTCCATAACATCGGTGATCTGCTTATCTATACGGTATACCCTGACAAAGCCCAGAAAGTGGAACTACACATGGATGCTGGCAAAACAAAGCAGGAAGCGCAGCAAATCGTTCTCAACACCGATAATGCAGAACTCGGCGGTGAGCTCGCGAGAAGCTGGAAGTTTGCAGACACTCTGGCGGATGCCATCGCTCATCAGTATGGCTCCGTCCGGGGTGACAATTTCTCACAACTGGCTGCCATCATTAATTTCTGTGCAAAAATTGATGAAAACTGGGATACCCTGGCAGACGGTGAAGCCAAAGTAACATGGTTAAATCACCAATTGGAATACAGCATGCTTGGCTTGAGTGAAACGATCATTGAATCGATTGATGAAATGCGCGATGTTGGCCGGAATATGGCTGATTCCCTGCTCTGATTTTCAACAATCATCACGAAAAAAACGCCTATGCCTATGCATGGCGTTTTTTGTTTCTGTCATACCATTATTTATATCGATTTTGGAAACAATCAATTCATTTAATGCTATTTATTGAAAGATAAGACAAGCATATTCTGAAAACCTAATAAAAAATAATCGGTGACAAATCGATTTACTACATTATCTGAAAGCAATGTTGCGAGGAAGGCACATGCAACAACCTCGAGTTTATCCTGCTAAACCGAAAAAGGTTTATCTCTACGCCACCTGTCTGGTCGATGCGTTTGATCCTGACACCGGCCTCGATGCCATTACTTTGCTTGAGCACCAGGGCATACAGGTTGAATTTGTTCCTAAACAAACCTGTTGTGGGCAACCTGCCTACACATCCGGTTATACCGAAGAAGCCCGGGAAGTCGCTCAACACCAAATGTCCCTGTTTCCGGAAAACATTCCTGTCGTGATCCTTTCCGGTTCCTGTGGCGGAATGATGGTCCACCACTACCCCCGTTTGTTTGAAGGGCATGCGCTCGAGCAAACCGCAAAAGCGTTTTCCAGCCGTGTCTTTGAACTGACCGAGTTCCTGACCAATGTCTGTCGCGCACAATTTAAAGACAGTGGCGAACCCACCACAGTGGCTGTTCATACCTCTTGTGCTGCGCGGCGTGAAATGAACGTCCATATCTATACCGATCATCTGCTTGGGCAACTGGAAAATGTAGACGTGAAACATCCCGCCTATACCGAAGAGTGTTGCGGGTTTGGTGGCACATTTTCCGTTCGTCACCCCAATATCAGTGAAGCCATGGTGGAAGACAAATCCAGTAACCTGAGAAATACCGGCGCAGTAGAGTTTGTCAGTGCGGATTGGGGCTGTATGTTAAACATCAATGGTGCGCTCGAGTATCAGGGGCAAACCTTTAAGGGCAAACACATTGCCCGTTTCCTGGCAGAACGTACCGTACAGGGAGGTGAACAATGAGCCATAACAACCCTGAGCAATTTCATCAGCAAGCCAAGCAAGCCCTTGGTGATATCGAGCTTCGCCAGAATTTTCGCGGTGCGATGGATTACCTTCGTGGCAAACGCCGCGATGCATTTCCAGACAGCGATGAGGAAAAAGCGGTTCGTGATCGTGCAGAAGCCATTCGCCAGCGCTGTCTGAGTAAGCTGCCCGAGCTGCTTGAAAAACTGGAAACTCAGTTAACCCGCAACGGTATCCATGTTCACTGGGCGCTGGATGCTGACGAAGCAAATGCCATTTTTTCTGAACTGGCACAAAAGCACCAGGCGTCATTGATGGTAAAAGGCAAATCCATGGTGAGTGAAGAGATTGGCCTCAACCACCACATGGAAAAGCAAGGCGTCCGCTGTCTGGAAAGTGACATGGGCGAGTATATTGTCCAGTTGGACGGTGATACCCCTTCCCATATCATCATGCCTGCCATCCACAAAAACAAACAGCAGGTTTCTGATACCTTTACCCACAACCTGAAAGATTTCCAACCCACCACAGATGTGGACCAACTGATCCTGACAGGGCGAAACGCATTGCGACAAGCCTATCAGGAAGCGGAAATTGGCGTTTCAGGGGTTAACTTTGCCGTGGCAGAAACCGGCACACTTTGCCTTGTCGAAAACGAAGGTAATGGCAGAATGTGCACCACTATTCCCAAGGTTCACATTGCGATTACCGGCATCGAAAAAGTGGTTGAGTTCCTTTCGGATGTGCCGCCGCTTTATAGCGCACTGACCCGTTCAGCAACAGGCCAGAATATCTCAACCTACTTCAATATGATCAGCAGTCCACGTAAAGACGGTGAGCTGGATGGTCCTGAAGAAGTGCACCTGATCCTGCTGGATAACGGCCGAACACAGGCTTACCACGATGAAGAACTTCGCAAAACGCTTCAGTGTATTCGCTGTGGAGCCTGCATGAACCACTGCCCTGTGTATACCCGTATTGGTGGCCATGCCTATGGTACTGTTTACCCAGGTCCAATTGGCAAAATCATCTCGCCCCACCTGATGGGCGTAGACAGCACCAAAGATCTGATTACCGCTTCCAGCCTGTGTGGTGCCTGTGAAGAGGTTTGCCCGGTCCGTATTCCTATTCCGTCGCTGCTCCAGCGTCTGCGTCAGGAATCAAAAAACGCGCCACAGCCAAACCAACCTGCTTTAAAAGGCCAGAATGCTGCCAGTACCACACTGGAGAAAGCGGCGATGAAAGGCTTTGCTTATGCGGCCACCCATCCTTCGCTTTATCACTCTGGGCTCAATGCTGCCAGAAAAATGAATGGCCTGATCCCGAAACACCTTGGTAACTGGACGCAGTGTCGCGTGAAACCCAAACTCGCCGAAACGTCCCTGAAAGCTAAGCTGGCAAAGCGTAATGGAGGTCAATCATGAAGTCACAAAGCCAACAGGCACGTGCCGCGATTTTCGCCAAATTGAACGCCGCACCAAGACAAGTAAAAACAGACGCACTGCCTGAATGGCAAGCCTGGCAATCCAGTGAGCTGAGTGAACGTGTGGAAAGGTTCGTGGATTGCATGAAAGCAAGCCACACGGAAATTCACCAGGTTAATGCTGCCGATCTGGATTCATCGCTGGCGCAGTGTCTGAAAGACAATGATCTTCAGCGCGTGATTTTCGCCAAACACTGCCCCTGGGCCGATTCAGTGTCAGCAAACTGCCCTGATACGACAGTCATACGCTATGAAAAGCCGATTGAAACATTTAAAACGACACTGTTTGAAGAGGTGGATGCCAGCATCAATGTGATTAAAGGTGCGATAGCAGACACCGGCACACTGGCTATCGTCACGGGTGAAAACGAACCACGCGCACTATCGCTGGTTCCGCCGGTGCACATCGCGATTCTAAAAGAATCTGACATTGTCTCGAATTTTAGCGAGTTAATGACATCGCCCTTCTGGACAGAAGCCAGTTGGAATACCCAGCCTCCCACGAATCTGGTACTGATTTCCGGGCCGTCTAAAACGGCGGATATTCAACAGACACTTGCTTATGGCGCACACGGACCCAAGCGCCTGATCCTGTTTTTGGTTGAGGAGTAACCATGAGCCAGACGTTGGCTGATTCAATTTATGACACGCTGTTTGAGACGCTAAACCAAACCATACCGGAAGAGCGCCTTATCCGCGATGAAACCCGCCTTCTTGCTTACGGCACGGATGCCAGTTTCTACCGTCTTATTCCGAAAATTGTGGTTCAGGCTGATGATTTGGATGATGTTGTTTACATCATCCAAGCCTGTGGCGAACTGAACGTGCCTTTCACATTCCGAGCAGCGGGAACCAGCCTTTCCGGTCAGGCATTATCCGACTCAGTCCTGATCACCCTGACCGACAATTGGCGACATCACGACATCCTTGATGAAGGGAAAAAAATCCGCCTTCAACCCGGTGTGATAGGTGCTGATGCCAACCGCTATCTTGCTCCTTTCAACCGCAAGATAGGCCCGGACCCGGCATCAATAAACAGTTGCAAAATCGGTGGCATCGCCGCGAATAATGCCAGCGGTATGTGTTGTGGCACTGCCCAGAACACTTACAAAACCGTGGCATCGATGAAAGTTGTTTTTCACGACGGTACTCAGCTCGATACTGCAGATGAAGCCTCCGTCGCTGCGTTCAAAAATACCCACCATGCGCTTATCGAAGGCATTCAGTCGCTTTGTGACGATGTGAAAGCCAATGAAGCTCTCCGGGCACGCATCGCCCACAAATACCGGTTGAAAAACACTACAGGCTACGCCCTGAATGCTTTGATTGACTTCGATGATCCAATTGATGTCCTGACCCACCTGATGGTGGGTTCAGAAGGCACGCTGGGTTTTATTGCAGAAATCACCTACAACACCGTGGTGGAACATCCAAATAAAGCCTCCGCATTGCTGGTGTTCAGCGATATTGAATCGGCCTCCAACGCGGTAACCGCGATTGCCAAAACACCGGTTTCTGCCGTCGAAATGATGGACGGGCGGGCACTCCGTTCTGTTGCGGATAAACCAGGCATGCCAGCGTTTCTCTCTGAGCTGACATTGGAGCACTGTGCATTGCTGGTGGAATCCCGCGCCAGTGATGAAGAGACACTGACCCGTCAATGCGATACCGTTCTTTCCGCTGTTGCCGAGTATGATATTCCCCATCAGGTGGCTTTCACCTCAGACGCCGCGACAATTGCCACGCTGTGGGGAATTCGTAAAGGCATGTTCCCTGCCGTCGGCGCAGTGCGTGAAGCGGGCACAACCGTGATCATTGAAGATGTCGCCTTTCCGGTCGAGCAACTGGCAGCAGGTGTCCGCGAATTGCAAACCCTGTTTACTGAATACCAGTATCAGGACGCGATCATTTTCGGCCACGCCCTTGAAGGAAACCTGCACTTCGTCTTTCCGCAGGGTTTTGACAATGACGCAGAGGTAGAGCGTTACGGCAAGTTTATGGATGCTGTCGCCCAGCTAGTCGCCGTTAAATACGGTGGCTCACTGAAAGCCGAGCATGGTACAGGCCGCAATATGGCCCCTTATGTTGAGCTTGAATGGGGATCCGATGCTTACGCGCTGATGCAACGTATCAAGGCCCTTTTTGACCCAAGAGGCCTGCTGAATCCCGGCGTCATCATTAATGACGACCCCGATGCGCACGTCACCAACCTCAAGCCTATGCCCAAGGCAGATGATCTGGTGGATCGCTGCATTGAATGTGGTTTTTGTGAGGCAGTATGCCCTTCACGAGCTCTGTCCCTGTCGCCACGCCAGCGCATTGTTATCTACCGCGAACTCAGCCGTCTGGAGCGCGAAGGAATTGATGACAGGTATCACGAACTGAAAAAGGCGTTTGATTACCTTGGTGTTGATACCTGCGCGGCAACTGGCCTATGCGCAGAGCGCTGTCCTGTTGGCATTAATACCGGCGATTTAATCAAACAGATCCGTATCGACAAATACCAACGGTTTGAGCCTATCGCCCGCTGGACTGCCGATCACTTCTCCACTGTCACGGCACTCACCCGCGCCAGCCTGACGACCAATAAGGTGATGCAAAAAACGCTGGGGGAAAACGTTCTCGGTAAGTCCATTAACGGATTGCGCACATTGACGAAAGGGAAAACCCCTGCCTGGCATGAAAGCTTTCCGACGGCTAACAAGAGTAAACTTGAAAGCTCTGCCGTAGCGAAAGAAAAGAAAGTGGTTTACTTCCCCTCTTGCGCCAGCAGGAACATGGGCAATGAAGTTGGCAGCGACGAGGAAAGAAGCCTGACAGAAGTGACAATGTCACTTCTTGATCGAGCCGGTTATCAAGTCATTATTCCAAATATGCTCAATGGGTTATGCTGTGGTATGCCTTTTGACAGTAAAGGCATGAAGAGCGTCGCCAAGAGCAAAAGTACAGAACTCGAAGCAGCACTCTGGCATGCCAGTGAACATGGCAAACTGCCTGTATTGATGGACACCAGCCCTTGCACCAAACTCAGTAAAGAGCAGTTTGAAAAATCGATGGTGATTCAGGAACCTGCCGGGTTTATCACTGAGCATTTGCTGTCAGAGCTCGACATCACGCCTATTGACGAGCCCGTCATGCTGCATATCACCTGTAGCTCAAAACGCATGGGGTTGTCCGATACGCTGCTGAAAGCAGCACAAGCTTGCGCAAAAGAAGTGATTATCCCAGAACACATCGAATGTTGTGGTTTTGCCGGTGACAAAGGGTTCTTCACTCCTGAGCTCAATGAGTCTGCCCTATCACCACTCAAAGCGCAGATCCCTCAAAACTGCACCCGGGGATTCAGTAACAGCAGAACCTGTGAAATCGGATTGACGCACCATAGCGGGATCCCTTACCGCAGTATTTTGTACCTGTTAGACGAAGCATCACAACCGCGGAC
Organism: Grimontia hollisae CIP 101886; assembly: GCF_000176515.1. Classification (GTDB taxonomy): domain Bacteria; phylum Pseudomonadota; class Gammaproteobacteria; order Enterobacterales; family Vibrionaceae; genus Enterovibrio; species Enterovibrio hollisae. The sequence goes on along the minus strand of NZ_ADAQ01000013.1, from coordinate 165,515 downwards.
GTCTTAGATATATACCAAGGTTTATACGTCTTAACTTGCCCTTTACTCGCCAAGCCGGTTAAAGGGCTATAGCTTCTGTTGAGTATAGAGTCCGTTGATCTTTTAGGAATGATTACTCTTCATCGTCACCGAAAAGCGACTGTTGTGGATTCACCGGCTCTGTTTGACTTTCTGCGTCTTTGACTAATTTGGCACGCAGCAACCGGGCATAACGCTGTTTACACAAACGGATCACATTCCGCCTTTGCGCACTGGTCAAATCATTCCAATGAAATCGCTCATCCCTGCTCCTGAAACAGCCTTTGCAATACCCTTTGTTATTTGCCTGACAGACACCAATACACGGGCTGGGCACGGTAAAGAAATCAAGCTGTTCCATAGGCCCTCCAATATCAGTCGTTGTCTGTGTTTTCATTCAAGCGAGTTTTTTCATGAAAAGCAAATTTCGCGCCTAACCCATTGATATTCTGTTCTCAAAAATCAAGATTAGTTAGGGTCTGTTCAACTCAGTGAGTAAAAATCACATTGCGTTTAGTTGCCAAAATTTGCTAAGTTGACCAGATAACCTTTTGGGTTATCGCCTTTTTGTAGTACAGAGCACTATGTTAAAACCGATTGCATGCTCAAAACGTTTTAAAAATTAGGGCTGGTAAATACCTGCAAAGATAAGGCGCAAGGAAGATTTGTTCAATTTGGAGGAAGTTATGTCGTTTTTTGTTCCGTCCGCAGAGTCCCAAGAGCAAGCCGAGTCAATCTATCAGGCCATCGCCAAACATATCGATGCTCCTGTTAACGATACACGCATTGAAACCCTGACGTGGGAGCACGAAGGTCAGGAAGTGGTTGCCAAAGTGGGTGACAAGCTGCCAGATTGCTTTGGTGCTGACGATGAAGTGATTCTGGCTATTTTTGACTGTGGTGATGTTTTTAAAGTCTGCACCCCCAACCGTGGTGCGGTTTGTTTCGATCCGGTTGTCGCATCACGTCCATTCATTTCCAGTGTGGACTTTTTCTAAGTCTGAAGCGCATACAACAATGAAAAGAAGCCGGGGTCCCGGCTTCTGATCCTCTGGTATCCCAAAGTTAGAACAATCCTAACTGAGGCATCGCCAAATCATCAAAATGTTTACCAATAAAAGGCAATATCCCATCGGCAATGGGTTTTAGTTGTTTGTCGACATAATGTTGGTAGTCATACGGGCTTTCCAGTGCCTCAAGCGGTTCAGGCCCATTTACCGTGATAACATATTCTATCCAACCCCCGTGTTGATATTGCAATGCACGCCCCAGCCGTTTATTGACTTCATCGGCTTTACGTGCAGCTTTCACATGTGGTGGTACATTTTTTTCGTAATCAGAGAGTTTGCGGCGCAGTCTTTTTCGGTAAACCAATTTAGCATTGTTGTTACCACGTAACGTATCTTCTACCGTATTGCGAACGTAATCGTCAACGTCTTCCCCATCAAACACTTTCTGGTACAAGGTTTGTTGGAACGACTGCGCCAGCGGTGTCCAGTCGGTACGGACCGTTTCCAATCCTTTGTAAACAATGCGGCGCTCACCGTCTTTATCAACCAAACCGGCATACCGTTTTTTACTGCCAGTGTCCTGCCCCCGGATTGTTGGCATCAGGAATTTCTGGTAATGGGTTTCATATTCAATTTCCAGCGCCGATTCAATATCGTACTGCGTTTTAAGATGGTTAATCCACCATGCGTTAATGTGTGCCACCAATGCATTGCCAACTTCATCCGCTTCTTCATTGGTGTATTGGCGGCCTAACGAAACAAAGGTCGAATCCGTGTCGCCATAAATCACCTCATGCCCTTTCGCTTCTATCAATTCACGGGTGGTTTTCATGATTTCATGGCCACGCATGGTAATGGATGACGCCAGCCTATGATCAAAAAACCGGCACCCCGATGAGCCCAGAACACCGTAAAACGAGTTCATGATGATTTTAATCGCCTGTGAAAACGCCTTTTCTCCTTGTTGTTTGGCTTCATCACGTGCTTTCCAGAGGTTTTCTATCAAAGCTGGCAGGAAATGCTTCTCACGATGGAACACGCCACCACGAAACCCTGGAACACTTTCCTCTTTATTCTGTAACCCTTCAATGAGTCCAAGCGGGTCAATCAGGAAGGTGCGGATGATCGATGGATACAGGGATTTGAAATCCAGCACCAATACCGAATTATAGAGCCCCGGTTTGCTGTCCATCACATAGCCACCGGGGCTGGCAATCCAGTTTTCGCTAGCCAGCGTTGGGGCAACATAACCCGCCCGGTGAAGCCGGGGCATATAGAGATTGGTAAACGCCGCCACTGATCCGCCAATACGGTCAAGTTCTATGCCAGTCAGGCGGCTTCGCTGGATCAAGAACTCCATCAAGTGGGTATGTTCAAAAATACGGTTAACCAGCACACAGTCCTGCAGGTTGTATTTCGCCAGCGCCAGTTTGTCTTCACGAAACATCCGGTTGATGGCGTCCATCCGATCATACGGGTTGTCGATGGCCTTCCCTTCACCAAACATCTCCCTGGAAACAGATTCCAATGACCACGATCGGAAACTGTATGTTGCGGTTTTCAGCGCATCAATGCCGTCTATGACTACTCGCCCGGGTAGCGTGATAAATCCTTGCCGACTGTTGGAGGAATCACGCCAGTGGACTTTTTCCGCGCCTCTGCCAAGCCTTAAATCCAGCTTGTGGAAGGCAGCACGTTTCACCAACAAGCGGAAGTCAAAATCCACAACACTCCAGCCAACTATCACATCCGGATCAAAACGCTTAAACCAGTCATTGAGCGCATTCAGCAAATTCAGCTCTGAATCAACCCACTGTATCCAGGGCATGTCATTTGCATTTTCAGGTGTTGGTCCCACCATAATGACGCGGCTGTCCATATTGCTATCCAGACCAATCGAGTACAGCACACCTTTTTCTGAGCACTCAATATCCAGCGACACCCGGGATAGTGATGTGGAATAATCTGATGCCTTGGTTTTTACATCCCGGTACTCTGTATACCCCCGTTTGGCTATTGCTCGCCCGGCAAACGTCAATCCACCACAAATAAACCGTTCCATTAGATAGCGATCAGCCAGACGCACATCGGATTCAAGCGGATCTATCTCTTGCATTTGCAACAGGCGACTGGCCCGGTTAGCAGACTGAATGGTGTTGAAATAAAAACCGGAGACAGAATGAAGAGAAAAATCTTTTAATGTGAGTTCACGACAGGTGAAACCAACCCCTGCGGCATTGAGTACCGCTTTCGCCTGATTGACCTGCGGGGCTGCCACAAAAAACACCGGCTTTTCACCGGTAATGATCAGTTTAGCGGGCCCTTGGTCAGTTAAAACCCAGAGTGTCAGCTCAGTCTGTTCGCCAAGGTCACGGCTGTGGCGACTGATTAAAAAACCATCTTGATACTGCAAGTTAGCCTCAGTAATAGCAATCTCACTGGCAGTATACCCCAACCCTCAACAGAAGCGCGTTACTATCAGGTTCTTTAAATTCAAACAGGAGATGACTGTTTGATTTGTTTGCCAAGAAATGTCACGACAATCCCTGACAAGATGACTGTTGCAGAGATCACCATTCGCAACGTCAATGTTTCATCCATCAGCATATATCCCCCTAGCGCAGCGATAATAGGCACTGACAACTGCATCACCCCCGCTTGCGTCGCTTTAAAGCGTTGAACCACGCCATACCAGATTGCGTAACCAATGGCTGATGCCCCTGCACCAGATGCTACCGCCAACCAAATACCCTCCGACGTAATGCTGTTCATTGGGATGTTCAACAGAAAAAACGGCACAACAAAGAAAATACTCAACCGGAAATTGATACAGTTTGCAGGCAGTTGAGGAACCTTCATCTCTTTACCTAATACGCTGTAAATCCCCCAGGCTATGCCTGAAATTGCCATCAATCCTGCTCCCCATACATCCGGGGCATTCATGCCTGGAGACACCATGTAGCCCAAACCAGCAATAGCCACTAACGCACCGATATATTCCACGCCACTGGCTCCCCCTTCTTTGTAGTGGCTGTAGGCAAACATCGTCAACTGTACGAAAGCAAAGAGGATGAGAGCGCCCATACCAGTATCCAGATAGAGATAGGCAAAAGAAAACGTTGCGGCATACAGAAACAACATTGCGGCAGCCAACCAATGCTCTGTAGGCTGACGAAGGAGTGAACATGCATTGTGTTCACCCTCACGTTTATGAGCCAACCCCGCTAACACAAACAACACCACAGCCCCCGACACCAGCCTGATTGACGTAAATGAGGCGGGATCGATATCTCCTTCAGCCAACGCCATCCGACAAAGGATTGAATTAGCAGCAAAAAAAACCATTGCAATCACTGCCATCAATACATTTTTGGGGTTTACCTTTGTCAAGCGTGCCATTATCATCTTCCTTGTTTTTTTACATGCCTAATCTGACCGCTTCTTTGCTAAAGTGCTTTCATAACATTGAAAAAATCTGTTTTCGTTTGCGTTTTATCGAACTTTTTCCGTTTACGTAACCAGACAATTTTTTAAATTTGGTAAAACGTGGCATAGAGGGTAAAATACCGCTCCAGTTTTTTCAGTGGTGACGTGAATGTCTGAAGCAAAACGCAAAGCCCTCAAAAAAATTGCCAAGTGTCTCGAGTTGAGCAACTCCGCTAACATCAATGAAGCTGCACAAGCCATTAAAATGGCCCAGCGGTTAATGAAAAAATATGGACTTGACCAAGACGACATTGATTTCATTAGCATGGGTAAAACCACGTCTGACACCTTGCTACCCTCTTCCATCAGTGATGCTATTCTAAAAATCATTCGTGGTATTAATACGCGGTTTGGTGTTGAATGCGTACTGACAAATTATAAAGGCTTGAAAAAGGCCGAATTTATTGGCGATGCCGATCGTGCTATTTTCGCAGCTTTTGCATTTGATATTGTATACCGAGAAATGAATGAACACATTGGTCAATTCCGTAATAGCTTTCAGGGGACTGGCACGCCTCAAGCAGAGCTGGGACGCAGGGTTCAGTCTTTCACGATGGGATGGCTTGAAGGTGCCTTAGCCAAATTGCCAAATATTGCACCTGATGGCGATGTCGATAAGAAAATTAAAGATTATATTGACAAGCAATTTGAAAACATCGACCGCGAAACCTTCAAACAACAATTAAAAGAAGCAATGAAACATATTACCGACGACTATGAAAAAGGAATGCGAAAGGGGAAACAAATTTCCGTCAGTCGCCCGGTATCCGGAGCTCAAGAAGTAAAGCGCCTTTGTTAGGCGCTTTTTTTACGCTTTTTTATTTTTGAGAATACCTGTTCTATATTTAGAAATGTTGCGCATATTTATAATCGCCATCATATAACGTATTGACTTTATTAAACCCTACCTTAAAAGCACATTTTTTCGAACACTGTTGTATTAAAAAAGCCTGATTTTTCCGTTTCTCTATTGTATTGCAAGGCATCAATACCTAGCCTAGCTTATTAAATCATCACTTTTGTTGGTGATTGAGAAGATTTGCGAAAAGCAAACTCAAGGATGGTGACTCATTGAGAAATACCTAAGTCTACCTTCCAAACCCTCTCTATCTAGAAGGAATGGAGAAAGCAAAATGAAAAAAGCAGTGACAAGCCTTGGACTCATGGTGGCCTTAAGTCCAACGGCAAATGTATTCGCCCAAAATGATGCTAATTTCTACTTGGGTGGTCGTCTCGGTGTTTCAACGCTGAATGATGCCTGTACGACTGGTAATTGTGGCGACAATGACGACGTTGCCGGTGGTTTGATTCTTGGTTACGATCTCGGTAATAAATTTTCTATCGAATCTACCTATGATTATTTGGGACGCTTTAATACCGCATTCCAAGGTGCCAACGCGGGTGCTGGCGATCTGACCGCCCTGACACTGGCACCTAAGTTCAATGTCAGTGTAACAGAGCTTACCGATATCTACGGTAAGCTCGGTGTTGCATGGTGGGACTGGAGCAGCAAAGCCGGAACGGGTGATGTAGATGATTATTCCGTTATGGCAGCACTGGGGGTTGACCACCGTGCAAATGATCTGGTCAATGTTCGCCTTGAATACCAATACATCCCGGACATGAACAAAGAGTACTTTAATGCTGACAATCACTTGATCACCGCGGGTGTTACCTTCCACTTGGGTCGTCAAGCTAAGCCAAAGCCAAGACCAAGAGTCGTTGAAAAAGTGGTGATGGTTGAAGAAGTCATTGAAGAGCAGAAGAAGTACGTATTCTCTGAAGCGGACAACGTTGAACTGTTCGCATTTGGCAAGGCAGAACTGTCTCCAAACGCATCGCAACAGCTGGGACCAATGCTCAAACGTCTGCAAAACTTTGATGAGGCAACAGCAACTATTATTGGTCACACCGATAGCGTAGGCTCAGAAGCGTTCAACCAAAAACTGTCTGAACAGCGTGCTCAATCTGTGGCTAACTACTTCATCTCAAATGGCATTAGTGCTGAGCGACTGACTATTATTGGTAAAGGCGAAACCAGCCCAATTGCATCTAACAAGACCAAAGAAGGTCGTGCAAAAAATCGCCGCGTTGAAATTGAATCTCCAGAGTTTGTTTACGAAGAGTAATCAGCCCTGAATTCATGAACAAAGCCACGCGGTTGCGTGGCTTTTTGTTTCAGGCAAGAAAACCTGCTGATCTGAGAGCACTATTATCGTTTGAAGGGTCTGGGACAGCACTGCAGCATATTGTCAATCAGAACACGATCACTGTCCTCAATACCCGCTACACGCTGGTAAACCGGCTGGCGTCTGTCGTCAATACGCGGAAAGTGCCAACCTAATGTCGATGAAATAAAGCACTCTGCAAAATCAGCAGAATATCTCAGGCACCCAGCCAAAACCGTGTCGACATAGCTTTGGGCTATCGGATGCGTGTAGCAAGGCGCGACCACCTCATCGGTTACATAGACGTAAACCGGCCCTTCAACCACAAACCCATCTTCAAGCACCTGAATGCGTTTTGAATCCAGCGGCACACGCTGATAACCAGCTTCGCGGATATCAAAAACCTCCAACGCATCATCTTCAATGTGGATCAATACTCCATTGCACTGTCCTTCCCCTTCCCTGACAACCAAGTGGGACATCACCGGTGAGCCTGTGTGCCCCCAATGCCTTTGCAAACCGGAAACCACAGCAGGTACAGCCCTCCCCGTTTCACCAGTTAAACGCCGTGATGCGTCATTAATCAAACTTCCGTATCCGAATATATACATAGTAAATTAACTGAAATCTCTGGCTTCATACCCTTGCGATTAATCCAAACAAAACGTGCTACTGTCAACCTTGCTCCATTGAAAGTTGTGATCGTTCAGGGCCGGATGTCATGTTCATCGCGGTCACTTCCAAGACCCGTTGTATCTTCTTTACCCTTGTTGGATTTCTTTGTGTCACTCTGGGATTTTTATTTATATATCCTGAACAAAAATCAACCACCCATATAAACAAATTGGCTGAAGGTATGCACAGAATGGCTATCTCCATTTATCTATGAGAGTGATAACAGTCAAGCCCACTAATCCCTAAGTAGTATCTGCGCCATCGTGAGAACAAAGGATTAGTCCCTATGTACAAATATAAATTACCTGTCCTTGAGAAGCGACCGACGAAAACTACTGTATGGGACTGCTGTACGCGGATGAAAACAGTAATTTACTCGACCCGAAAAGCTGGGTGAAAGCCAAAGAGCCCGTGTTTAAAACCAACTGGGAGAAAAAAGTGTACGGGCCTGGTCACAACAGTTTTACCGTCGATGAAGAAGGCAATGACCTGCTGGTGTATCACGCGCGTGATTACACTGACATTGAGGGCGACCCGCTTTGGGACCCTAACCGTCATACTCGTATCAAACGTCTTACATGGAAAGACGGTTTTCCTATCTTCGGCGAAGCGATTTAACCCTGTGATCTCAGTACCTGCGATTTGCAGGTACTGAGTTTTTGAAAGGTGTCTCTATGCCTAACAGCATCACCCTACCCGATTAAAGCCGCTATCAAGCCCGATCTTTTTACGTAATCGTGTCCAGCGAGTGCTTACATCACTTTCTCACGAAAGAGCTTCGGACTTAAACCCGCTTTATTCTTGAACACACGCGAAAAGTAGAGAGGGTCTGAATACCCAATCAAACGAGATATTTGGTTAATGGAGTAGTTCGACGTTACCAGTAACTGCTTAGCACGGCTGATTCGTTGATCATCACGCCATTGGGTAATCGTCATGCCAACTTCATCCCGGAACAAATGCCCTAAACGAGATGGCGACAGACAGACCAGCTCCGCCAATTTTTCATTGCTGAAATCTTCGTTGAGGTGCTTGGCCATGTAGTTCAAAACATCAGTGATTCGCGGATCAACGCGCTTTTTAATCAGGTTGGGCTGGTTCATTTTGCATCGAAGCAACAACTGCTCTAACAAATTGAGCGTCAGCTCATCGCTGTAAGGTTCATCTTGTTTGCTCAGTACCTCTATCTGCTTAAACAACAGCTCGAGCTTTTCCTGATCGTCAATGTGCACACCTTTTGTGATGAAAACGCCGTTGATGCAGTTTTCCCACTTAAGACGATTGATCCAGTAAGCACGGGGGCGGAAATAGATCCAACGATGGTACCAATCTTCCGCCTCTTCTGAGCGGTGGTAATAGTGCGAAACGCCGGTAGGAAAGAGCAATAAATCGCCTTCATTGACTGTAAAGGAATCCTCACCGTGGAACACAGTGCCCTGCCCTTTAACCGTCAGGTTGATAATAAAACCCTTCATCCCATTCGGGCGGTCTATCACAAAGTCTAGATCGTTGCCTTTTGAGATCGGCGTTAAGCCCGCAACCAAATGAGCATTGAAGTCATATCCAGGTTTCAATGGATCGTTTTGCATTCTCTCTTCTGTATGACAGCATTAACAAGCGCCGCTAAAACCGGGCGGCGCAAAAAATAAATCAAAGTGGGAAGAGTTGTCTGAGTAATTGTGATAACCCTTCGCCGTGGTTGTCAGTCGTGGTGATTCTATCGGCATGACGCTTAACATCATCATCAGCGTGCAACATCGCCACTCCACAGCCTGCCATGCTCAGCATGGATATATCATTATAGTTGTCACCGACCGCAACCGCTTGTTCGATATCAAGTTGGCGTGTAGCGAGATAGTCTTTCAATGCCTGACCTTTACTGTGGCCTTTCATCGCCAAATCCACCCGATTTTCGCCGGATATTGAACCAGAAAAGTGCTCTAAAATCATAGGTTCCTGCATAAATGAGTGAAAGTTATCGTCGTTTCCCTGAACCACAAACTTCCAAACCTCAGTCGCTAACTCCAGTTCGTGGCGGAAATCTTCGATTTGGTAAATATTTGGCCGCTTTTCAATTGGGTAACGCATTGCCCATCGTTGTAGCGGGATCATATAAGGCATAGGATTCTGCTGTAAGTACGCCATGCCAGATTCGGTATACATCACCATCCTCAATGCGTGCTGATTGGCTACGTTCAAGAACTCTTTCGCCAGAGATTTAGGGATCGGCATGCTGGTTTCAACCGTATCCGATGCATAGTTGTAGCGATAAACGCCATTACAACAAATGATTGGTGTATCAATACCAAGTTCTTCGTAATAAGGTTTAGCCGCTGTATGATGACGCCCAGTCACCACCAGCACATGATACTTTTTCGATATTTGCTGCACACACTCGATGACCCAAGGGTTAAGTGTGTGGTCATCCTTGAGCGTGGTTCCGTCAAGGTCTAGTGCAAGCACTTGGTATGACATAATTACTCCTTTTGGCATCCGCATGAAGACCCAATTTTACTCGATTATTCTACACAAGAACGAAACAGGTAACGAAAGCGAGAGGGGAAGGGAATCGTTCAATTCATTGGGAAAGACAGAATGAAACACGGGAATTGGTTGTTCTACGATAGGAAAAAACGCCTATTTAACTGACCCTGTCAACCAAATAGGCGTTTGCGTGTTGTTAGATACCAGTATTAAAACGGTAGAACAGACTGTTGTGTTTCAGCTCCGTTTTGAAGTCACGAATGGTGGTATTCTTGTCAATCACAACCAGTTCGATACCTGCAAATTCAGCAAAGTCTTCCAACATATCTAAGGTCACGTTTTGCGTGTATACGCTGTGGTGCGCACCACCCGCATGAATCCATGCTGCCGCAGACACTTCAAGGTTTGGTTGCGGTTCCCAAAGCGCGTGAGCCACTGGCAAATTCGGTAGCTCTGATGGCGGTGTCACGGTATTAATTTCATTCACCAACAAGCGGTAGCGGTTACCCAAGTCAATCAAGGTCGCCACCAATGCAGGTCCCGCTTTAGCACTGAAGATCGCACGTGCCACGTCGTCAGTTTTACCAATAGTGTGACGATGAATCTCAATCGATGGCTTGCCCGCGGCAATCGTCGGACAGACTTCCAGCATGTGCGCGCCCAGCACTTGCCCTTCTCCAGTAAGGTTATAAGTGTAATCTTCCATAAAAGACGTGCCACCCGGTAAGCCTTGACCCATGGTTTTGATAATGCGTGTCAGCGCCGCTGTTTTCCAGTCGCCTTCACCACCGTAGCCGTAGCCTTTTTCCATTAAGCGTTGCGTCGCCAAACCGGGCAGATTAGTCAACCCCGTCAGGTTTTCAAACGTGTTCACAAACGCCATGCAGCCGCGTTCTTGCAGGAAAGTTTCCATACCGAGTTCAAGACGCGCTTCGTTCTTAAGAATGTCCAACTGTTCTGGCGTTTCAAAAATCTCAGGCGCGATGCGATACGTGGCGCGGTACTCTTCCAGCAGAGCGTTGATCGCACTGTCTTCCACTTGGTTAACGACTTCAGCCAGTTCACCTAAGCCATAAGCATGCACTTCAAAGCCGAATTCAATTTGTGCACTGACTTTGTTACCTTCGGTGACCGCGACTTGACGCATGTTGTCGCCAAAGCGTGCAACACGCAAAGTATGACTTTCATGCCAACCAATCGCCGCACGGCACCAGTGATCAAGCTGCTTGCGTACTGAAGGTTTCTGCCAATGCCCAACAATAACGCGGCGACCCAAACCAAGACGCGTACCAATAAAGCCAAATTCGCGGTCACCGTGCGCACTTTGGTTGAGGTTCATGTAGTTCATGTCGATGCTTTCCCAAGGCAGCGCTTCGCTAAACTGGGTATGCAAATGAACAAACGGTTTATTCAGTTGCTTAAGACCTGAAATCCACATTTTTGCTGGTGAGAAGGTGTGCATCCATAACACCACACCCAGACAGTTTTCGTCATTGTTCGCTTGTTGGCAAACATTAAGAATTTCCTCTGGCGATGTTACGGTCTTTTTACACACAATGGGCACACATACATCGTTACTCAGGTTAAAACCTGCAACGATTTCTTCGCTATTCTTTGCTACTTGCTCCAGTACTTTAGGACCGTAAAGATGCTGTGAACCCGTGATAAACCATACAGATTTGTTTGTTAAATCTTTCATAAGTGCCTCTGTTATTCTGTGTCGCATAGTGCCTTGCCAATTAGCCAAGCGACAATTGTTCGTTATTTTTGCCCGTAGTACGCGTCTTTACCGTGCTTGCGCAGGTAGTGTTTATCCAACAAGGTCTGTGGGATCGGTAAGGTACTCGGGTTGATGCTGATCGTGTGGAGCGCCATTTTGGCAACCTCTTCCACCACTACCGCGTTATGTACGGCGTTGTGCGGGTCGGTCCCCCAAGTAAATGGCGCGTGCTCGCGAACCAAGATTCCGGGAATCGCCATCGGGTCAGCGTCTCCGATTGTCTCGACGATCACTTTGCCAGTATTGAGTTCGTAGTTGCTTTCAATCTCTTGTTTAGTCAAAGCGCGGGTACACGGAATATGTCCGTAGAAATAGTCCGCATGCGTGGTGCCAAAGGCTGGAATAGCCGCGCCTGCTTGCGCCCATGAGGTTGCATAAGACGAATGGGTATGCACCACACCACTTAATTGAGGAAACGCACGGTACAACGCCAGATGCGTGGCAGTATCCGAAGACGGCTTTAGAGCGCCTTGAATCACGGTGCCATCCAGATCGACAACCACCATGTTTTCTGGGCAAAGATCTTCATACGCAACGCCGCTTGGCTTAATCACCACTAAGCCAGATTTGCGGTCGATACCAGAGACATTCCCCCAGGTAAACGTCACCAACTTATGAACCTGCAGGTCCATATTGGCGCGCCAAACTTGCTCTCTGAGTTCAGGAAGTAGCTGTGGATTTGAGATCACGTCTTGCATGCTTAATCTTCCTTCTGTTGGTCAGTGAAGGTTTCAATATGCTGACCTAGTTGTGAATACGCCTGATGGCGACCTTGATAAAAATCGGCACGGCATTGAACTGGGGTATACACATGGCGGATAGGGCTCGCCATCGCGGCCTGCGCTTCACTGACACTGACATGTGCACCCGCGGCAACAGCCGCGAAGATAGCCGCGCCCAACGCACAACACTGATCTGATTCAACCACTGCGATATCACGCCCCATCACGTCAGCACACGTCTGCATCACCAGAGGCGATTTCTGTGCGATGCCGCCAATCGCCAACACTCGGTTAACGTCAACGCCTTGGGTTGTCATGCAATCCATGATCGCTTTTGCACCGTGCGCGGTAGATTCAACCAAGCTGTAGAAAATATCCGGCGCTGAACTACCGAGGTTCAGTCCGCTCACCACGCCTTTTAAACGCTGGTTGGCATTCGGTGTTCTGCGACCGTTGTGCCAATCCAAGCTCAGTGGTGAATACTCGGTTTGTGGATGTTCGGTCGCTGCATCAGTCAACATTGGAATCAAAATATTATCGAGGTTGTCGAGCAGATGCTGATCTTCAGGGTGACTCGTCACCCATTGCTGAATTGGCCACATCAACAGGCGTTTGTACCAGGCGTAAACGTCACCAAACGCCGATTGACCCGCTTCGAGTGCCACCAGTTGAGGAAGCGCGCTGCCTTTCACTTGGCCGCAAATCCCTTCGATGGTTTTGTCGCCCAGTTGCTCTGGGTCAACCATCAAAATGTCACAAGTAGAAGTGCCGATCACTTTCACCAAATCGTGTTCGCCCGCCCCTGCGCCAACCGCGCCCATGTGACAGTCAAATTCACCGATGGCAACCGCGATGCCTTCGGGTAAGCCCAAACGCTCAGCCCATTCGGTAGATAACACGCCCGCCTGTTGGTCAGAGGTATACACTTGGTCGAACATACGTTCGCGGATACCATCTAGTGTTGGAGAGATCGCCGATAGGAATGCTTGGGATGGCAGGCCGTTCCATTCGTCATGCCATAGCGCTTTATGCCCTGCCGCGCAAATACCGCGGCGCAGTTTATTCGGTGCTTGGTTGCCCGAAAGTAATGCGGGAATCCAATCACATAGTTCAACCCAAGTGTAAGCGTGCTCAGCAACTTTCGCGTCTTGCTCACCGATCCACGCGGCTTTCGCCCAAAACCATTCAGAGGAGTAAATACCGCCAACATAACGGGTGTAGTCAGGGAAATCGCCGCTATGCGCGAGCTGGTTGATGCGTTCTGCTTTTTGAATTGAAGTATGATCTTTCCACAGAATAAACATTGCGTTTGGGTTGTGCTCAAATTCTGGCAACAGCGCTAAAACATTCCCGTCTTTATCCACTGGCGCAGGTGTTGAACCTGTAGTATCGACGCCGATCCCGACAACGTTTTGTCGTACTTGTTCTGATACTTGTGCCAGCGTTTCTTTGACTACGGCCGTCATCGCTTCAATGTAATCGCGAGGGTGTTGGCGGAACTGAGACATCGCTGCGTGGCAATATCGTCCTTCCATCCAACGCGGATAGTATTGAACCCCGCACGCCACTTCCTGACCTGTCGCCGTATTTACCAATAACGCACGAACAGAATCAGAGCCGAAATCCAGACCAATCGTATATTTCTCAACACTCATAACTGCTTACCAATCATTTAAAGTGAATGTTTGTTTTCACATATTTAATCGGAGCAGCGTGGGGAGCACCATTCAGGTATTGGCTATATATATAGACAATATCGCTATCCACTGATGGGCGACATTTCGATCGATTCAGCCAATGTTCGTCACTGATACAAAAATATAAAAAACAGATGGCATATAACCGGTTGCCAAACCAAACAAGTATGAAAATCAACAAGTATTTTTATAAAACAATGAATTAAGAGAAACGCTTTGCCAAATTCATTGTTCGGAAAAAATCGCTAAATAAATGGATAAAATCGCTACAGTTTTATCGCGTGATCAAGTTCTCTTTATTTCAGGATCGCATTCCTAAACTAACGCCATTCCGACGTGAAAAATTCAAGAGGTAAATAATTATGGAAAATGTGCAGGTGATATCTCCACCAGTACAAAGAGATGGATTAAAGATCCGCGAAAGGATGGGGTACGGGTTTGGTGATGCTGGCGGTACGGTCATCACCGGCTTGATTTCTAATTTCCTCACATTCTTCTATACCGACATTTTTGGTTTAACACCGGCAATCGTCGGAACAATTTTCGTCGTCTTGCGCATTTTTGACGCCATCACCGATCCTATCGTCGGCGTAATTGCAGATAAAACAGAAACCAAACAGGGCAAGTTTCGCCCATTTATCTTATGGACCGCGGTACCACTCGCACTTATCTGTATTATGACTTTTACCGTCCCTGACCTTTCTTACGGATGGAAAGTGTTCTACGCCATTGTCACTTACTTTGGCTTATCGCTGCTTTACACACTCAACAACGTGCCTTATTGCGCACTGATCACCCGCATCACAGATAACCCAGCGGAAGTAATTTCTTGCCAGTCTTACCGTTTTGCGATCTCAGGCGTGGCGGGTTTTGCTGTCTCTGCTGGCCTCCCCTTCCTGGTCACTTATTTTGGCGAAGGTGACCAGGCATTGGGCTATCAAATCGGTGTCGGTATCCTCGCATTTGCGGCAATGCTGATGATCCTTTTCTGCTTTTTCAACACCAAAGAATATATCAAAACAAAAACAACCAAGTTTGATCTGAAGAAGAACCTGAAAAACATCCGTCAAAACGACCAGTTAATCCTCACATTCATCATGTCGCTACTGCTGATCACCATCTTCAACACCAAAGGCGGTGCAGCGATGTACTTCATTACCTACGTACTGAATGAAGGCGGATCTTACGTATCTTGGTTCTTTGGTCTGGCAACACTAGGCGGCATTATCGGCGCGTTGATTCTTCCTTACTTCACCCAGCGTTTTAAAGTGCGAGACATCTACTTTGCTATTAACGCGATCCTCGCTGTGGCTCACTTTGTGGTGTACTTTGTACCGGGTGACAATCCAACCCTATGGCTTGGCCTGGTCTTCATCTGTTGTGTGGTGTTTGGTTTTGCCCTTCCACTACACTTCACCATGGTTGCGTTTGCCGACGAATACGGCGTATTAAAGACTGGGGTCAGGACATCCGGCATGAACTTCGCGTTTAACCTCTTCTTTATAAAACTCGCCTGGGCGCTATCTGGACTTATCATCAGCGGCGTATTGGTTGCAGTGTCTTACTCTGCAGGAGCAGAAAACCAAACTCCGCTTTCGCTGCAAGGCATCTCATTACTTTCAACTGTTATTCCAGGCGTACTGCATTTACTCCTTGCTCTGACAGTGAAACGTTTCTTTGTCGATAAAGAACTGCTTTCCCGCTTAGCAATGAAAAAATTAGAAACGGGTCAAGCACCTATTTAATTGGGTTTAATCATGAAAATGACTTCTATCAAACCACTTGAAATATCATTACAAGATATTGATATAAAAGATGATTTTTGGCTCAACTATCAAAAGCTGGTGAAAGATGTTGTGATCCCATATCAATGGGATGCGCTGAATGACAATATTGAAGGTGCAGAGCCAAGCCATGCTATTGACAACTACGCGATTGCGGCAGGTCTGCAAGATGGTGAATTCCACGGCATGGTTTTCCAAGACAGTGATGTAACCAAATGGTTAGAGTCCGCAGCGTACATTCTGGCTAAGCATCCAGACCCAGTGTTGGAAAAAACCATCGATGACATCGTCGACTTACTCGCTATCGTGCAAGACGACAACGGCTACCTCAATACGTATTTCACCATCAAAGAGCCAGAGAATCGCTGGAAAGACCTGTGTGAATGCCACGAGTTGTATTGCGCGGGGCATTTGTTTGAGGCGGCAGTGGCTTACTATCAAGCGACAGGCAAAGATAAGCTACTTAACATCTCTTGCAAGTTTGCCGACCATATAGCCGACACTTTTGGTCCTGAAGAAGACCAAATACAAGGCTATCCAGGTCACCCAGAAATAGAACTGGCGTTGATGCGTCTATACGAAGTGACAGGCAACCAACGTTACTCTGATCTGGCAAACTTCTTTATTGAGCAGCGCGGCAAAGAACAAAACCCGCATTTCTATGATCAAGAACAAGCCAAACGTGATGGTAGTTATCATTACAACGACCACGGTCCGTCATGGATGATCAAAGACAAAACCTACAGCCAAGCGCATAAGCATTTAAGCGAACAAAAAGAGGCGATTGGCCACGCAGTTCGCTTCGTTTACTTACTGGCGGGGGTGGCGCATCTGGCGCGATTGTCGAAAGACCAAGAGAAGTTCAGTTGGTGTAAGGACCTGTGGCGTAACGTCATCGACAAACAGATGTACATTACTGGCGCGATTGGTTCTCAAAGCCGCGGAGAAGCGTTCACTACCGACTATGACTTACCAAACGACACCGCATATACCGAGACCTGTGCATCGGTAGGTTTGCTGATGTTTGCCAACCGTATGCTGCAAATCGAGAGCGACGGCGAGTACGGCGACATCATGGAACGCGCGCTGTACAACACCATCCTTGCGGGTATGGCGTTAGACGGAAAGCACTTCTTCTACGTCAATCCACTGGAAGTCACGCCGAAAGTGATTCATGCAAACCATAAGTATGATCACGTCAAACCGGTACGTCAGGCATGGTTTGGCTGTTCATGCTGCCCAACCAACGTCGCTCGTACACTGGCGTCTTTGGGTCAGTACATTTTCACCGTCAAAGAAGATGTGGCGCTGTTGAACCTGTTTATCTCCAATGAAGCCAAACTGGAGCTAAACCAGCAACCCATCACGCTGAGTATTGATGCCAATATCCCACAAAGCGATAAAGTGTCGATAAACGTGAAAGACGCCAATCAGGTCAACGGTACGATTGCGGTGCGCATTCCAAGCTGGTGCGCCAATATGAGCGCGACGTTAAATGGCAAAGCCATCGACGTCAACGCCGACAGTAAACGTGGGTATCTATACATCACCAACACTTGGAATACCGGTGATAAGATTGAAGTGACGCTACCCATGGAAGCGTTCTTTATCCAAGCGAACCCTCTGCTAAGCGCCAACTTTGGTAAAGTCGCCGTGCAGCGTGGGCCTTTCGTTTACTGTATCGAACAAGCAGACAACGGCGAAGCGTTACACACTATTAAGGTTGACGCCAAATCTGGTCTAAAAGAAGTTGATGGCGAAGGGTTGTTTGCCGGCAGCGTATTGCTAAAAGCAAGTGGATCTAAAGTGGTCATTCAAGACGCGCCTCATCAAGCGTTATATCACCAATATCCATACACGCCGCAAGAGAAAACCTGCGATATCACCTTGATACCGTACTACGCGTGGGCAAATCGAGGGGAAGGTGAAATGCGAGTTTGGATAAACGAAAAATAACTGGCTAACATCAACGCCAAAAGACACTCTGGAGTAATGCCTATCAGTAAAGCCGCCAGCGCAGACGGAAAGTTGCGCTGGTGGCTTTAAATTCACTTAGTATGAGGATAAGCACCGGAGATATCACCCAATATACGCGGCATTTAAACAAACATTATTGTCTTGGCTTTAAGTACAACACTACAGAAACGAAGAGAATTATTCCGCTCAGGGTAATATTTATTCCTATAGGGATAACAACCCCAAAAGCCAGGCTCATGACCAGCAACGCGCTCAGCCCATACCCCAGGGTATGGGACATTGCAATATACCCCGCCATTGTGCCTTGTTGGGCGACCGTGCGGGATGTTGCTTCAGAGACATAAGCGGGTACGAATAACGCTCCACCAGCAGCAACCAGACCCACTGCCAGAACCAGCACTGGCCAATGCAGGCTAAGAAACAAGGTGTAGCCAGACAGCATCAACACGGCACCAGCCACTAGCATCCGGCGGGCTGAAAGGCGTTGGCGTTTTATCACCAGTATCTGTGTCGTCAACGTTATCGCTGCACTTACTGTCAACAGCATCCCGACTGCGTTTGAAATATCAGAAACTGACCACTCGGTTGCCACTTGCAACATGGGGGTAAGCGTATATTGCATCAGCGCAAGGGCTGCGCTTCCAAGCATCGCGATAAACAAAAACGGAACGGCTCGCCAAGGCGGTAAAACTGGCGCAGACGGTTTTGTCTGTGTGTGGGTTTGTCTTCCCGGATCTGGCAGGCTTTTTACAATCAACAACCCAATAAAAGGCAACATCGTCAGCGTGATAAGTGGCGCTAAGGGATGGATGTTTAATAATGCAATCGCAAGCAGCGGCCCAAGCAGCCGTCCGGTGCTCATCCCGGCACTGATGGTGGTGATCGCTTCCAGACGTTTTTCTTCCCCTTTTAACAACACCGCCCAATGCTGCGCCGCGGGCACCATTCCCGCCACAGTCAGCCCATACACAATCCGGGCCGTAACTAATCCTGCTATCACCCAGGCATCTGGAAGGTTTGATGTGTTTGTGAAACGGATAAAGACATACAGCAAGCCGAAGCTCATGCCAAACCCCACCAACGCCTGTAACACAATCGGTTTGGGGCCATTGAGGTCACTTTGTCGCCCCCAATAAGGGGAGGCGGGTAGGAAAAACACACTCCCTGTGGCTATCACAATGCTCCAGACAGTCAGGCTCAGTTGCGTTTCTGACACTAAAACGGGCAAAGAGACCAATAATCCGCCCTGCCCTAATCCCATCAGCGCAGCAATACTGGCGATCACCGTGGCTGAGGCTTTAACCCCCTTCCTCTCTTGGTTTTTCGATAACGGTGTACGCATAACATCGCTCAAACAATCTTTTACATTGGGTGACATATGATTTAAATACAAATACAATACACATGCAAATCATTATCATTTAGATTGGAAATCGTATTATTCCAGATGGACGCACTTCTATGTTTTCACTTAACGCGGTCAGTTATTCGGTGCCAGAGAAAACCATTCTTCACCCGGTGTCACTCACCATCCCGGCGGGAAGGATTACCACACTGCTTGGCCACAACGGCAGCGGGAAATCGACACTGATTAAGCTATTAAGCCGCAACATATTGCCCTCCAGTGGCGACATTCAGCTGGCAGGTATGCCATTGAGTGCGTTTTCTTCCCGGGACTACTCACGCCGCGTCGCGTATTTACCCCAAGATCCCCCTATCACAGACAGCATTACCGTGTATGAGTTGGTCAGGCTTGGTCGCTATCCGTGGAAAGGAGCACTCGGCAGGTACGACGAACATGACGACGACATTATTGCTCAAGCGATGAATGCGGTGGGTGTCAGCACCTTGGCTGATCGGTTTGTCAGCACGCTCTCAGGCGGTGAACGCCAGCGCGTCTGGGTTGCCATGCTTCTCGCCCAGCAAAGCGAATGCCTCTTACTCGACGAGCCAACCTCAGCGCTGGATGTCGCCCACCAATATGAATTGCTGTCACTGATAAGAAAGCTCAACCGGGAACGTAACCTAACCGTCGTTATGGTCTTACACGACATCAACCTCGCCGCCCGCTACAGCGACACACTTGTTGCCTTGCATAGCGGAAAAATCATGGCGCAAGGCGATGCCCAATCCCTGATGAGCCAACCCATACTCGAAGCAATCTATGACATCCCCCTCGGCTTTTTTCCCCATCCTGAAAATGGCCAACCGATTGCTTATGTCCGGTAACCCCCACTGTCAATGGAGCGACATTGTGAGACGCGTTGTTTGCCTATCTTTATTCTTTTTTTCCCATGCTTTTGCGCTCACCGTTAAACATGACCTTGGTGAGACAGAAATACCCAACATACCGCAACGGGTCGTCGCCCTTGACTGGGTAAGTACAGAAACCCTGCTGTCGCTCGGCATCACACCCTTTGCTATCGCAGATACAGACGGTTACCGGCATTGGGTCGCGTTTCCTGCCTTGCCGGATACAGTGAAAGATGTCGGTTCACGCCGCGAGCCGAATCTGGAGTCCATTACGGCGTTGAAACCCGATCTCATTGTGATTAACGAAGCTCATGCCGCCGTCTATCCGGCACTGGCAAAGATAGCCCCAACAGTGGCATTCAACGTCTTTAACGGAGAAAAGAAACCCTTAAAAGCACTGAGAACCATGACAGTAACGGTGGGAAGTATTTTTGGCAAAGAAGACGTTTCCCACGACGTCATCAATGCAGCACAGCACATTTTTCAGCAAAATAACGCCAAACTCCACGAAGCCGGTATGGCAAACCTGCCCCTGGTTGTTATCCGCTTTATCGGCAACACTCATGTGCGGATCCACGGCGAAGGTTCGCTCGCCAATGACATTGTTGTTGAGCTCGGGCTAAGGAACAGTTGGCAGGAAAAGACCAACAACTGGGGCTTTTCATCATCAGGGATTGAGGCACTGGCAAAGCACCAACAAGCAACAGTGGTGTATCTGGAGTCCTTGGATGACGCGCAGAGAAAGGCCATTTTCTCAACACCGCTCTGGAAAGCCATGCGTTTTAGCCGGGAAAACAACGTCATTGCCCTTCCCCCAATCTGGACGTTTGGCGGCTTGATCTCAGCCCAGCGGATGAGCAATGAGATCACAGCAAACCTGATTGGGAATGCTGAGAAATGAATACCCTTCCCTATCCAAACCCTGCCAATCATCCATATCGCGTGACAGGAATGGTAGTGACGATCCTTTCACTGATTCTTCTGCTTATTTACACCAGCGCGCCCTATCCCCTTACCGCAACAGACTGGCTGGGCGCCATTCTGTCACCCGACGAAGAAGATTACCGGCAAATCATCATCCACTACAGTTACCTGCCACGTCTGGCAATGGCGATACTATGTGGTGCAGCGTTGGCGATAGCCGGTTGCGTCATGCGCTTTGTGCTCAATAACCCTCTGGCTTCCCCCACCACACTGGGCGTCGCCGCTGGCGCGGAGCTTGGGCTGGTCACGGGAACACTTTTTTTCTCTGCCACGGCGGGGTTAAGCCTTTATCTCTCTGCGTTCACTGGTGGGTTGCTCGCCACCTTGCTGGTATTTGCAATCACTCCCCGACAATCCTATTCACCGCTGTCCCTTATTCTGTCCGGCATGGTGACAACCTTGTTTATTGGTGCTGTGACCATGATGCTGGTGTTGGTCAACGAGCAGACATTAACCCACCTTTTCCTATGGGGCGCGGGAGCACTGGAACAAAATGACTGGCAAGGCGTAACACGCCTGTTGCCGTTTTTGATTGTCCCAGTGCTCTTACTCACCGGAATAAGCCGCGCGCTCTCTTTGCTGCAATTGGGCGATACTGTTGCGGGTTCGCTGGGCGCAAAAGTGGTGCGCGTGCGGTTGGCTGCATTAACGCTGTCCGTCGTGATGACCGCTTCTGTTGTCAGCGAAGTGGGCATCATCGGCTTCGTCGGTCTGGTATCACCGGCAATAGCACGAATACTTGGCGCACGGCGTTTGCCGGGCCAGATAGCACTGTCGGCATGCATCGGCGCACTGCTGTTGCTTGGCGCAGATCTGTTAGTGCAAAATCTCTCGCACTGGGTGGCAGATGTGATCCCTACCGGTGCGGTCACCGCGCTTTTGGGCGCACCATTTATGCTGTATCTACTTCAGCGCCGGTTGTTGGGAAGTGCCCTTTCCTCTGCAAACACAATGCATCAGCCAGGTAAACGACTCCCTTTCAAACCTCTGGCGCTTTTGTTGGTTCTGTTTTTTGTTTTCACGGTGTCAGTGAGCATGACATGGGGACAATCAGACGCTGGGTGGGTGTTCGGCATCGATCCGGCTTTGCTTTCCCTGCGTGGGTTTCGCATCGCCGTTGCTGCATTGGCTGGCGCCAGCCTTGCCATGGCCGGTTGTGTGATACAGCGCCTTACCGGTAACCCCATGGCGAGCCCGGAGGTTTTAGGGATCAGTGCAGGATGTGCCCTGGCGATTGTTCTGGCTGCCGCATTCGGCCTCGCACTGTCACGGCTGGAACAACTGTTGTTTGGCGCACTTGGCGCTGTTGCCGTCATGGCATTGATTCTCTGGTTTAGCCGAAAGAAAACCGCCTCCCCTACCCACTTTATCCTGATTGGCATTGCGATAAGCGCAATGGCGGATGCCATCATCCGGCTGACGATGGCATCGGGTCAGGAAGGCGTAAAATCGCTGCTGAGTTGGCTGTCTGGGTCACTGTATCTGGCTGATACGATGGCGGTGGGTCTATTGATTATCACCCTTATCCTGTTTGGCAGTTTCACCGTAGCTTTCTCGCGCTGGCTGGATGTAATCAACCTTGGCGACACAGTGTCAGAAAGCCTTGGGTTGTCCGTCAAGGCCACAAGAAAAGTGCTTATTGTGATCGCCGCCATCATGACATCAGCCGCAACCATTGCCATTGGGCCGCTCAGTTTTATTGGTTTACTCGCGCCACATATGGCGACATCGCTCGGTCAGCACAGCGCCAGACAACAGCTTATGATTGCCCCGATACTGGGAGCGATACTGTTGGTGATGGCTGATTGGGTAGGCAGAAACCTTTGGTTTCCCTGGCAATTTCCGGCTGGATTGCTGGCCTCCATCATTGGTGCAGCCTACTTTCTGAATTTACTCCGGCGTTGACATCAAACCAGCCCGGCCTGAGTCGGGCTGCGTCCTCCGCGTTAAACCTCGCATAAAAAATGTGCGACAAAGCCATTGCATGATCAAATAATAATCATTATCATTCTCAAAAGAATCGATAGATGAGAATGTGAAGATGGAAGATCAACAACATTGCTATGGATTGAAAGGCTCAGATGTCGCGATTGCCTGCTTTCTAAATGCCTTCTTGCGCGAATGCCCTAAGGTTGGGGCGAAAAAAACTGGCGAAGATCATTACCAGCTTCAGATTCCGGTTAACGACCATTACCATATCGCCTATCAGATCAGCAAATACTCAACATTAGGCCTCCACGAATACAAAATGCCTGCCTATCTGGTCACCAAGGATAGGGCTACACCTCTCTCCTTTTCGGATGTTCTGTTCAAGGTGGTATCTGAACCGGCACTGGTTGGCAACCTGACGGAACAACAAAAAAATGCCTTTGTTGCACGGGTATTGGAGAGCCAGAGAAATACACACAATGCCATCACCCATCAGCCAAATCTGGAGGCTCTGTTCAGCACTACTTTACGATTCGAACAAGCCGAGCAGGGGTTACTTGCCGGCCACTCAGTGCATCCCGCGCCCAAAAGCCGCGAGCAATTTTCACAGCATGACGCCAAACGCTACTCGCCAGAGTTTGGTGGGAAATTCCCCTTGCGCTGGTTTGCGGTCGCGAAATGGCTGACCCTGAGCCACTATACTGGGGAAGATCTCGGGAAAGAGGCCAGAGAAAGCAACGGACAAAACGCTCCCCATCACCCTGTCAATGCGCTGGCCGATGCCGACATGGCACTCAGCGAAGCCGCCCGCGCTATCCCCGACGGTTTCGCGCTTTTCCCCGCGCACCCCTGGCAAGCCGAAGTGTTGTTGAAGCATCCGGATATCAAAAATTACCAATCCCGCGGCTTACTCCTTGATTTGGGTGAAATGGGCCAGTACTGGTACCCCACTACTTCCACCCGTTCCGTTTACAGCCCCGGTCTGCCTTTCCAGCTGAAATTCTCCTTGAGTGTAAAGCTGACCAACTCGATTCGTACGCTGTCTTTGAAAGAAGTGATGCGCGGTACCCGCCTCAACCAGATTTTCCAGTCAGCCGGATTCGCACAGGTTGACGCCGCCCTTCCTGACGGTTTTGAGGTGATGCAGGAACCCGGTTTTCTGGCCTTGTTGGATACACATGGGAACGTCATTGATGAATCTCTGGTTGCCCTGAGAGACAACCTGCTGGCAAAAACGCCGGATGAAGAAGCCGTGGTACTGGCGACCCTCTGCCAGCAACACCCCTTTGGTAGGGACAGCCTCTTGGCGGCACGGGTTAAACAGCTTGCAGCCCACTTGGCAACGACACCCGAAAATGCGGCTATCAAGTGGTTTGACAACTATTGTCATCAGGTAGTGGGCTCGCTTTTCTCTTTACAGGGAAACGGCGGCATTGTCTGTCTGGCCCACCAGCAAAACATTGTCATGCGCCTGCAAGATGGCATGCCGGTGGGGATGTATTACCGGGATTGTCAGGGCACCGGTTATACCGACCTTGCCTACACCCTTTTCCCGGACATATTGATTGACGACACCCAAGATTTGGAAAACCACTGGGAGCAGGAAAAGGTACTGCGCTATTTCCCTTATTACTTGATTATCAACTCCACATTTAGCGTCATTGCATCACTGTCCCTTCATTGCGGTGTGTCTGAAGGCGCGTTACTGGAAAGGCTGCGTGCCTATCTGAAATCCTTAAAAGGAAAGCTGGTAGATACCCATTGTCTTAACTATGTGCTGGAGAGCCCAGCCCTATGCTGCAAAGGTAATTTCTACTGTTATCTGCAAGATCTGAATGAAAACGCCATTCCCGATCCGAAAGTGATCTATTTCGACCTGCCGAATCCACTGGTATGCCATGCAACCGACAACCGTCCATCAAGTGAAAAGGAAGCCCACTATGTCTGATTGCCAGCTGTCCCTCTCCCCGACTACCGACAAGCATCACTTAGACGATATTTTTCCTTTGCTGGAGCCAGAAATGCTGATTGCAGCCGGAGAAAAAAACAGTGGAGATAGCCTTGCCAGCGCCTTAGATCACTACTTTTGCGTGAACCCTAAATCACCGGCAGTGCAATTACCGCGTGAGCGCTGGAATTCTCACATTGCCCCTTCACACTGGCTTTACATGTTTCTTGATGATGTCCTGACCCGCTCTCAGTTTTATCAATTACCCGCGACAGGTCTTTGTCATATGCCGACGGATCGCTACCCCGCGTTGCCGGTTCAAAGCACGAAGCAATCGGGTTTTCATCCCAAACGTCCGGCTTCTCCAAAAGGTTACGTGTACCAGCGGACTGACCCTCTGAACGGCATAACAGTCAGCTATCGTCTTTTTGAACCTGAAAAGGATATGCCCCGTTTCACCCGCTGGATGAACTGCCCACGGGTGGCCGATTTCTGGGAGCAGGCATGGTCAGAAGAAGCACTTCTCGACTATATCAATGGGCGGTTGTCAGACCCGCACACTTTGCCGCTAATCGGTGAGTTTGACGGCCAACCCTTTGGGTACATCGAAGCGTATTGGGTCAGCGAAGACAGGTTGGCCCCTTACTATGACAGCCAGCCTTTTGATCGTGGCATCCACGTGCTGGTCGGTGAAGAGGCGTTCCGTGGCGAACGGTATTTCAATATGTGGATGCGCGCCATCACCCATTACCTGTTCCTTGACGACTGCAGAACAATGCGTGTCGTGCTTGAGCCGCGTTATGACAACACAAGGCTGTTCAACCGCATTAAAAGCGTCGGCTACAAACAGAAGTTCCTGTTCGATTTCCCCCACAAACGCGCGGCATTAATGATGACTTCCCGTTATGCTTTTTTCCGGGAGCAATGGTAATGGAACAGAATGCCCTTCACCGTTTCTGGCCCGCAGCAAACCGGGCGTTGGTTGCCAAGCTCATCAGCGAGCTGGAATACGAACAGGCGTTCAAACTCGAACCTGTCGGTCAAGAACACTGCCTTACTCTGCCCGCTGGCGTGCGTTACCGGGTGAAAGGCAAACGCAACATCTGGGGACAGCTCAATATCCTGCCCGGGAGTATTCGCCGGGAGGATAACGGGGAACATAACCTGCCAGTTGAAGCAAGCCGCTTTATGCTGGATTGCAAAACCGTACTGGGATTGGATGACGATACGCTGGCAGAGCACCTGGAAGATCTTTACGCCACCCTGCTGGGCGATTGCAAGTTAATGCAGCTCAGGGAGCATCTCGACGCTGATGCCTTTGCCCGGTTATCACTCGAAAAGCAACAATGCCTGTTTGACGGCCACCCCAAGTTTGTCTTTAACAAAGGGCGGCGTGCCTGGGGAAGTGAGGATTTACGCCATTTTGCGCCAGAAAGCGAAGAGCCGTTTCAGCTGTGCTGGATAGCGGTAAACCACACCTTAGTCACTGGCGCTATCTCAGAATACCTTAACTGGAACCATCTCTATCAAAACGCGCTCTCTGACGACGATTTGGCCTCTGTCCGTTGTGATCTGGAGATGCTTGGTCTTAACCCGGCAAACTTCCTGTTGCTTCCGGTGCATCCATGGCAGTGGGACAACAAGCTGTCTTTGTTGTTTGTGGCTGAACTTGCCAGAAAAGAAATGGTTTACCTTGGCACGTTCGGGGATGCATTTCTGCCACAGCTGAGTCTGCGCACACTGACCAATGTGTCACGCCCAGCGCGCTACGACATCAAGTTGCCGCTCACCATCATGAATACTTCCTGCTACCGGGGAATGCCATCACGCTACATTCAAGCCGGACCGCAGGCGTCTGCATGGCTGGAGAACACCGTGAAAAGCGATCCCCTTTTTATCTCGCTGGGCACAGACGTATTGCAAGAACCTGCGGGTTTGACCGTTTCACACACAGTGTATGACTCGCTCGAAAAGGCACCTTACCGATACCACGAACTGTGCGGTGCCATCTGGCGGGAATCTGCCAGCACAAAAACCCGGCCCGGCGAGCAGGCTATCCTGATGGCAGCGCTGATGGAGTCTGACAGTGCTGGCAACCCTCTGATTGGCGCTTACATCCGCGCATCGGGCTTATCTGCCAAAGACTGGCTTTCACAGCTGTTCCGGGCCGTGGTGATCCCTTATTACCATCTGTTGGCGAAATACGGTGTATCACTCATCGCCCATGGGCAGAACGTGACGCTGGTACTGGAAAACAGCACCCCGAAACGGATTCTGTTAAAAGATTTCCAAGGTGACATGCGCCTGATGCAGGGTGATATTCCCGAGCAAGACAGCCTTCCACAGGCGGTTAAAGATGTCACCGTCACCTTGCCTCCAGATCTGATCATTCACGATTTGCAAACCGGTCATTTCGTTACTGTGCTGCGTTTTATCTCGCCCCTTGCAGAAAAAACCGGCGTCAGCGAACACCGCTTTTACAAACTGCTTGCCCAGGAATTGCAAGCTTACATGCAATCACACCCCGAGTTGGAAGCGCGTTTCCAGTTGCTCGATTTGTTCCGCCCTAAAATCCGTCGATTGGGGCTGAACCTCGCCAAGTTCCGTCATGCGACAGAAAACAGTGCAGATCGCATGCTGCCGCAGATGGAGCATTTCATCGACAATCCGTTGTATCTGGTCACCCATTGAAAAGGACAGAAAAATGACAACGACGATATCTTCTCAGGTTTTAGATTTAGCAGGCATTGGAGCCGGGCCCTTTAACCTCAGTGTTGCGGCGCTTTTACAACAAGTACCGGAAACGAGTAGCTGCTTTTTTGAAAGTCGGGATAGCGTGAGTTGGCACCCGGGAATGCTGCTTGATGATACCCACATGCAAACCACTTTCCTGAAAGATCTGGTGACGCCGGTTTTCCCCCAAAGCCCGTATTCATTCCTCGCCTATCTGGTGGAAAAGAAACGCATCTATCGCTTCCTGACGGCTGAGTTGGGTTGTATTTCACGAACAGAGTTTTCCGATTATCTCTACTGGGCCTCAGAAAAATTACCCAATATTGCATTCTCAACCTGCGTTGAAAAAATCGAGTTTGCCGACGGGGTGTTCCACATCCACACCGACAAAGGCACAACGCTTGCCCGCAACCTGTGCCTTGGCACCGGAAAATCCCCGCATGTGCCAGAGTGCATGAAGCCCTACATTGGCGAACACATTTTCCATGCCGCGGAAATCGCCCTCAGCCCACGGGATTTCACCGGAAAACGGGTCGCTATCATTGGTGGCGGCCAAAGTGGTGCGGATGTTTTCATTAATGCATTGCGTGGCACCTGGGGCAAGCCCGCAAAGCTCGATTGGGTATCCCGCAGGCCGAATTATCAGCCTCTGGATGAAGCCGCTTTTACCAACGAGTATTTCACACCGGACTATGTAGAAGCGTTTCTTACCCTTTCGCCAGACGTAAAAGCCCGCGAAGTCAGCATGCAAAAGCTGACCTCAGATGGCGTTACCCAGAAAGCGTTATTGGAAATCTATCGCGAGCTTTACCAGCGGTTTGATGTCAACAACGAAGAGAAGTGGGTTCGCCTCCTTCCCCACCGCACGGTGACACAGCTTCTCTCTCACAAAGGAGGGTATGAACTGTTTCTTGAGAATGGGCTGGCTAACCAACTAGAACGGCTTGATGCCGACATCATCATACTCGCCACAGGGTATGAAAGCCGCACGCCACGTTGCCTTGATGGACTGAGGCCGCTTATCAATGCCGACAGTGAAGGCAGGTTCCAGCTAAACCAATATTTCGAGGTGGAGTGGGCACACAGCGACACGAACAGGATATTTGCCGTGAATGTCGGTATGCACAGCCACGGCATTGCCGAGCCTCAGCTCAGCCTGATGGCATGGCGATCAGCACAAATCATTAACCGGTTGTGCCAAAAACCTGTATTCAACACAGAAGCAGGACCCGCGCTTATCGAGTGGATAAGCCCAACATCCCTTGTTGAGGCTTTCGCATGAACCACGCTTTTTGCGCCCTGCTGCCCGAACTGCAAGAAGGCACGCTGAATACGCGGTTGGCGCTGCTTAACCCAGCGTGGCGTTGGCAAGTCGCCCCGGAGAAGGCCGTGCCTTTGGGGAGTTTGTTGAAAGACGACCTCGTTGCCAGACGCACCGTTGTTGCTTTTCAGGATACGCATCAGGCCCCCACTACCAAAGTGGCCGCCTCATTGGTCCATAAGCAATGGATAGCTAACCTGCTCTCTCCTTTAGTGGCCGTGTACCTGCTGTCAGGAAGGCAGCCTGAACAGTGGCAAAAGCTGGGATATGACGTAGAAAAAGGTTGTCTGGGATGGACAACACAACCTTTTGGGGAACACACCAATCCGGCGTTGTTTATTGAAACCACGACGGCTGTCGCCAATGCCTGCTACACACTGTTTCGACGGCACTTTTCTGTCCCTCCCCGTGTTCTTTGGAGTAACACCGCATTGGCGCTGGCAGCCCCCTGGCATCGCTTACAGAATCTCGGCGCGGGTGGAGAAGCCATCAATAATCAATTGACCGCATTCTTTGCCCACTTTCCCTCGCCACTGTCGCAAAGTGTCAAGTGGCTGGTTATCAGAGAGAACGGGAAAAGCCTCTGTGTACCACGCAGGCTGGGTTGCTGCCTCAAATATGCCCTGCCCGGCAACAGGAACACACTTTGTGGCACCTGCCACCGACGCAGTGAACAAGAACAAATAGCGCTTGTTCACCAACGTTTTTTTACAGAAATAAAGTAATACGAATCACTATTAAATGCATTCATTTATGCATCTAGTGTCTGCGCGATACGTCTTTTAAACAAGGGCACAGGTATCGCAATGATTGAAACGATAAATATAAGGTAATTAGAAGTGAAATTATCAAGGACGTTTATAACCAACCCCTTCACCCTGGCCATTTGTGCTGCTATCACTACCCAGTCACCAGTGGTATCAGCATCAACAGATACTGAAGGACGCGCCCCACTGGATACAGTAGTTATTACCGGTCGAAGCGAAAAAGTGATTTCGGATATCGCCGGAACAGTATGGGTCGTTGACAGCGAACAAATCGAACAGCAATACCGGGGCGGTAAAAACCTCAGTGAAATACTGGCGAGCGCCGTGCCTGCACTGGATGTAAGCAGTCAGGGACGGACAAACTTTGGCCAGAATATGCGTGGCCGCCCGATGTTGGTCATGATTGATGGTGTTTCCCTCAACTCCTCCCGCTCTGTCAGTCGACAGTTGGATGCGATTGATCCTTTCAATATCGCGTCCATTGAAGTGTTGTCGGGGGCATCATCTATCTACGGCGCAGGGGCAACGGGCGGGATCATTAACATTGTCACCAAGCGTGCAGACGCCAGCGAACTGGCCTTTGAAAGCTATGCTGGCGCCACCAGCGGCTTCAACGGCGGAGAGGATTTTGACTACAAAATCGCACAGTCAGTCAGCGGCGGAAACGACAAGGTAAAAGGCCGTGTGTCTGTGGTCTATGGTGAAAACAAAGGTGCCTTTGATGCCGACGGAAACATCAATGTGCCAGACATCACCCAGGGGTCCCTGCAGTTTAATGAGGTTGTAGACGTGCTCGGCACACTCAACATCACACCAGACAGTGCCCAGAGCATCCAACTGCTGGCCCAGTATTACTCCAGCAAGCAGGATAGCCCTTATGGCATTTACTTTGGTGAAAACCTTGCCGGTGCGCCGAACAACATTACCGGTAATCCTGCCGATACCAGCCTGATAGAAACCCGTAAAGGCTTCAGCTCAGACAGGCAAGGTGGCACAGAGCGCTTGATGTTGAATGCCAATTACCATCACAACAATGTACTGGGGCAGGATCTGTTTCTCCAGGCTTCTTTCCGCCGCGAAGAGTTTTCATTTATTCCGTTTATTTATGGCTCTTACCTTGCGGCATCCGAACAAAACACGGATGTGCTCACTCTTCGTGCCGCCATGGTCAAATCAATGGATAACCTCACGCTCACGTACGGTATTGACAGCTATCTTGACAAACTCACGTCCAATCAGGCGTTGTTCGACCGCAACCTGAGCTATCAGAGCGGCGGGTTGATTAACCGGACTGAGGCCAAGATCGGGCGTTATCCCGGTACAGAAGTCGCATCAGTCGCAGGCTTCGTACAAGCTGACTATCAATTGACGGACGACTGGTCGCTGTCTGGGGGATATCGTTACCAGTGGATGCAAAATACCATCGATGACTTCGTTGCCGCATCCGTCCAACAGCAAATTGCGCAGGGTAATGGCACCTCAGCAGACGCCGTTCCGGGAGGATCGACCGACTATACTATTGGCCTGTTCAACCTTGGAACCGTATATAAACTCTCGAAAAACGCCCAGATCTGGGCCAACTTCTCACAGGGTTTTGATCTCGCAGACCCTGCAAAATACTATGGCCAGGGCAATTACAGCGCCCCGGATGCCAATGGTCACCACACACTGACCGACAGCATCAATGTCTCCAGTTCTAAGATGCAGGGCATTAAAACCAACAGCGTCGAGATCGGCGCACGACAATACTTGGATGCACTGAGCTGGCAAGCGGCAGCTTATATCTCTGAATCAGACAAAACACTGAAATATAACAGACAAACCCTGAATATCGATGTAAACGACGCCAAAAAACGCATCTACGGAATTGAAGCTGAAGTTGCATACTGGCTCACGGACAACCTGCAAACCGGCTTAACCGGACACTGGGTTGATTCAGAAGAGCAGGACAGTGAAGGAAAATGGTCGAAGATGTCGGTCAACTACGCCAGCGCCTCAAAGGCCGGAGCATGGTTAGGCTGGTACGAAGACAATTATTCAGTCCGGCTCCAGAATCAAACCCTGTTTGATCTGAGCGATGAGAATAACGGTAAAATTGACGGTTACAGCCTGTTTGATCTTATCGGTACGGTTGAGCTGCCAAAAGGACGCCTCGGCTTTGGCATCCAAAACCTGCTGAACGAAGACTACACCACGGTATGGGGACAACGTGCAAAAGGCTGGTACAGTTATTATGGCCCTGAAGAGATGTTTGATTACAGAGGTCGTGGGCGTACTTATACGCTGAACTATAGCCTTTCTTATTAACCATCGATCAAATCTGTTGAATATCCATCAAGGGGACAGCGTCGCTGTCCCCTTTTTTATGGTCCTCTAAGAGTATTCAAGTATCGCAGAAAGACGCTGACAACCATCGGGATAAATATCTTTATCATCTTCCCTGATCAATAGTAATGAATGTAGTCGCGTATCAGTCTCAATAAAGGGGAAGTGAACAACACTGCTTTACTGATATTCGCTATCGCTTTTGCGCCATTTGCAGTGAGCAATACCGGGAAAAGGGACAAAAATCGTTTAGTGATATAATTCAAAACGACTACTGAAGTGAAAGCGAAAAGCGTTGTGAATCACTCTTAAATTTCTTGATGTAATTATTCTCTAGGCATTTTTCTAAGCTGAATTGCAATATCAGCTGCTGTCGGGGCAGTTATAGCGTAATACAAGCTGACGGTACCAATAATAAAACTAATAATTGTAATCAAATACGCAATGCTCGCCTGCTTCTTAGTCTTTCTTTGCTCTTCTACAAGATCTTGATATTTGGTCAAGATGTTTGTGATAGGCGTTAAAAGGTGCTTATCTGTTTCAGAGGTTGTGTTTGATGTTAGCTCCAAAATACGAGACAACGATGGTTTAACTTCATCAGGCATAGTGTCAAAAGGCTCTTCCTTATGGATTTCGCTGACTAATTCCTTTAGCTTATCGAAGCTATCACTATCTGAGATGTCTTTGTAAAGACGATAAAGAGCCAACCTCGAATTAGACGGTGACAAATCATGTGCTCTTCCGAGTAAAACAATATCCTGAGAAGTTAAGTTAAAACCGCTTTCTAGTTTAGACTTCAAATCAGCTTGCAACCGCTTTCTATTTTCTTCTCGCTTTCTTAGGCTCCAAACTATAAGCCCAAGAAACACAATTATTATAATTGCATAAAGGCCAAATACACCATATTTTAAAATATTACTCATTTATTAACATTTTCTCCAAATCACCTAACAATAAATTAGACATTAAATTAGTGCACTTAAACACACCGTTAAGTCCTAAAATAGCAACTCACTGTATTTTATAAATAAATTACCTTTTATTTCACTTTCTTTCTCCACCATTCCCTAAATAGATTGGCGGAAATACCCTAAATGGTTATGCTTCGACATTATGCGACGCTGTTACCTGATTTTTATGTGTCAACAATGCATAAGTAAAACTTGAATTACAAAAACCATGATTAATAAAGGTATACTTTATTTGAATTAGATATATATAAAAGTTACTTACGGCACTCATTAATTATTTCAACGACATAATCCATGTCGAATTTTTTCTTTGTAGTTTTGGATATACGCAATGTCTTTTAAATATGACAAATGATGACCTTGAATTATATTCTCCGCGAATTTCCCATTTCCTTGTTTGGCTTCGTATTGCATTAAATCTACCAAAGCAGTCAGGCGTTCAATCATCACATCGGGTAATTTCTCGCGTTGGCGACTGTCTGCGCCGTAGCTGTCACAAAATACTTTAGCTCTCAATATTTGATCTGAAATAGAACCCAGATTGTCAATTTTATCGGTTTTAAAAGGAGCCCAGCAGTATATCGAGTACGCCAAATCCCATACTCTTGGTGCTGGGTGAACCGTATCGAAGTCAAAGGCACCAACCACAACATTTCCTGATAACGCGACATTGTAGGGTGCGAAATCGCCATGACATATTACTTCTTGAGGTTGCCGTGCCTTTAACATCCATGTGTGTGAAACATCCATATTTTCGGATAAAAATGATGCTGTTGCATCGTGAATGTTCCGAAGAAACGTAGCAGCAGATTTTAATGCTTCCTGCGTGGCAATTTCGCCAACCAGTGGATAATCATAGATGTCACCTTCAACATAACTCAGATGTTCTTGCTGTCCCTTAACTCTGATTAATTCGGGAACACCCTGGACGCCTGATTGAACCAAATGACGTAACACCCGATGCACAGTTGCTGACCATGGATTCAAAGGACGGATGACAACTTCGCCATTTTTATAAATTGCAGACTCCCTATCGCCCGTTAATTTTTCCATGTCACTTCCCTGCCCTTAATGCTATTGAATACCTAAGCTGGGAAACCACTACTCTTACAGTCTATGATCACAAGCTTGCGTAGATATTCTGCTATTTAACCAGTTGTTATTTATAAAGTATCTCCAGTTAAAAGAAAAATGCGGCGAAGTGCGTTATTTCTGTCAAAATCCCAAATTTATTGACACAGCAATTAACGATAAATAGACCTGACTCTCCCGCCAAACCGAGATATGCCTCTTTGACTGGCGTTTCAAACGGAATGTGCTCTTGGTGCGAGAGTGGATGATAAGGGTTCCCGACAATGCGTAGAATTTCATCGTTGCGATTGTCGATGCGAACACGCAAGCCACACAAGCTCCAGCAACTAAAGCACATAGATGGTGCAACACGCTGGTTAGGGTTCGGGATCAGATTGCCATGTGTATCGACGCTGTACTCGGGTTCGAGCGAATTGCCATGGTGCTTGTCCCGGGTCTGTGCGCCGGCACTGCCGTCCACTACTCCTTCGACCATGTGTTTTGTGGTGGTTGCGTAGCCAGCAGCAAAAGCCCCTACCCCGCCCACTGCCAAGCCAGATTTCAAAAACTGACGGCGTTTGTTATCCATAATGAAATCCTCTTCAATCAGTGTTTAGTCAAGGGAGATGAAGGTGATGGTTCGCGTTTGGAGTGAACCAGTTCCGAGCACGCTAAGGCCAACGCCAACCATAAGCCAAACATGCCAATAATGCCGATCAACCCGTTGCTGTCAGTCGGTAACTCGTAGGGATAAAGACCCGCATCGAACTTAGGAATGGTTTGCACTTCCATCATGGTTATCCAGCGCACTGCCCACGCAGTGGCCAGAGTCACGGCAGCCATGAACATCCAATAAATGGATGCAGCGCGCGGTCTTCGCAACGTGAATGCAGACAAGATTGCGCTACCGAGTAACAAGGCTGTCAGTAACGAGAGGTGATTAACCCAAACAGGCGTCTCGTAGAGTGAAAACGCGGTGTTATTCGACGCCCAAATGGGAAGCAATACCAACGCCAATACACTGCTCAAGGCAGTGGTTTTCTTCAGTAAGCAGGCGTCACCGGACGTGAGTGTTTCTTTTTTTGATGGGATTAAAAGCCACACCAACAAGGTAAAGCCAACAGCGCCTAAAAATGCCGTTACAAACCAAATCATCGGTGCGGCGGGTTGGTGCCATAAAGGACGGGATTTGAGTACGGCAATTTCTGCGCCGGTGTAAACAGCAATCGTCAAGCCTGAAAGCACTGTCAGTGCCGCGACAGCTATCATCCCCTGCGATGAATTTGCCAACTACCTAGCGACAACCTTGAGAGCAATTGAAGCACCTTCCCCGGTTGCTGTTTCAGCTTCATCAGGTCATTACGCAGGTACAGCCAAGCGGTCAAGACTGCTAATCCTGAGAACAATGGCAATAACAGTGAACCCAGAGACATCCAGGACCACGGCGTAAAATGGGCATAGAAATGCCATGCACGCCCAGGTTGGTGCAAGTCGCCGGTTAACGCCAGTGGCCCAACAATCGCACCGATAGCGAGCGTCAATACCAATGCCGCCCGAAGCCGGTGACTGGTGTGCTGTTCAAAAAGCAATGCAATGAAAAACAGTATGGCCGCTGCATAGGCTGAACCAATATAAAAAAAATATTGCACCGCCCACGGGAGCCATGCCATAGCCTGGGGCTGGATGAGCACTTCAGTGATAGTCATGCTTTTTCTCCTTGCGGATCGTAAATCGCAGCGTGTCCGTCTATTTTGGTCGTGAAGCGTTCATTCATGCCGATGTAAAACACGTGCGGACGCGTACCTTCGTCGGGTTTCAACACATTGATGTCTGACTGGTGCTCGCGCAGAAGCCGGCTTACTTCACTGGTGGGATCGTTCATATCCCCGATAGTCCGGGCGCCACCAACACAGGTTTCAACGCAGGCTGGCAACAATCCTTCTTCAAGGCGGTGGGCGCAAAAGGTGCATTTGTCCGCCGTTAGCGTCTCTTCATTGATAAACCGCGCATCATAAGGACATGCCTGCACGCAATAGGCACACGCCACACACCGGCTGTTATCGACCATAACAATGCCATCTTCGCGCTGGTAAGTGGCCTGCACCGGACAAACAGCAACACAAGGTGGGTTGTCACAGTGGTTACACAGGCGCGGCAGCATGAAGGATTTCACCTCTTCAACGGCGGTGGAGCCGTCATTGAGTGTGACCTCATATTGCTTAACGGTGGTGCGAAACTGACCAATGGGTGCTTGGTTTTCAATGCTGCAAGCGACAGTGCACGCCTGGCAGCCCACACATTTGCGAAGATCGACAACCATGGCGTAACGCTTGCCGACATAGCCTTTACGGTCGGGTTGATGGTTATTTCTGATCACAGTGCCTGCGGTCGCTGTGCTGATACCGACAACCGGAATCAGCGCAGCACCCGCGGTGATGGCTGTAAAAAAACGACGTTTGGTGGAATCCATTACTCACCTGCTAAAACGGGTTAGGGCTTGATTTCATTGTCAGAACCAGCGCCGCTCTCCGATATAGTGGATTTCCACATACCGTGACCAAGGTTGATCTAAAACAAATGTGGGTTTGATACTGTTGCTGGTATTCTTACGGCCACAATCGCAAGGACGAAGCAACCTGTCAGGATGAAAAAAAGACTGAACATCATTTACTTATGGATTGTATTTTTCAGTCTGGTTGCCAGTTTTTCTTATGCTGAACAGCATGTTCAGGCAGCAGACGCTACCAAGCCGGACGCCTGAGCGCGCCAACGCCGGCATTGGTTCAGCCCTGTTCGTGCGGTCAGACTCGCCTTATACCACCTTGCAAGAATTGGTGGGCTTACCGATTGCGGCTGTTTCTGAGCATGCCTTCGGGGGCTACCTCACGATGAGGCATGAAGTAATGGCTCAAGGCCTTGACCCCAATGACTTCTTCGCGGATGTACGTTTCCTTGGCTTTCCTATTGATGTGAACCTTTATCAGCTTCGTGAACATAACGTTGAAGCCGCGGTTGTCCCTGTGTGCCTGATGGAAGAAATGGTGCAGGAAGGCTTGTTAGAATCGGGGCAATTTCGCGTAATTAACCAACTGGACGCCCCTCAAATCAACTGCGCTGTCTCTACCCCGCTTTACCCGAACTGGTCTTTCGCCAAAACCGAGCGGGGAAAGGATGAGCTTGCAAAAAAATCAGCCGCGCCTTGCTTGCCATGCCCGCCGACAGCCCGGCAGCTATTGCTGCCAAGGCATCGGGATGGACATCTCCTGCCAGTTTGCTCGCTATAGATAAACTTTACCAGGCCATGGATTTACACCCGCTACAACAGCCTTGGTGGAAAGAGGCCATACGATGGTTACGTGCTCACCAAGCCCTGGGCATGGACACTGTTTGTGTTTGTGATCGTACTGAATGGCTATCATTTCTGATTGGAGTACCGATTCAGTAAGAGCAAGTCGGCACTGCAAAATACCCTGCTGCTGTTAAAAGAAAAGAGTGAGATGCTTGAGCATTCGCAACGCATCGCGATTGTGGGGGAGCTGGGCAGTAGTTTGGCACATGAAATCAATCAACCACTGGCCGCTATTCGCAATTACAGTGAAGGCGGGTTATTGCGGCTATCGAAAAACCGTTCTTCCGACGATATTGTGCTTGTTCGCGGGTAATATTGCCAAATTCATCCTGGTGACTGCTCCGTGCGCTCGACCAAATGGGCACTATCAAATCCAGACTGGCGGTAATGTCTACGTCCAGCAAAGGCTCGAACGTGTCATAGGCAATAACGTCGAAGCCTTCTTCTTCAAGCAACGCCGTTGCCCAGTTACAAAACACCGTTGGTGTGTGCCCTTCCCATCCCCCGACAAATAAAGCGGCTCTCTTTGCCATCACTGCTCCTCATTTTTCCCAGTGTTGATGCCATTGTTCGCCGCGATATAAGTTGCTATCGCGGCCATGTCCATCTCCCCAAACCCAGCATTATCTGCCGCTTTTAACTGCTGGAAGTTGGTATGGATTTGCGCCAGTGACCACCCAAGATGGCACGCCATGTCTTGTGTCAGCGCCATGTCTTTTCGCGCCAGTGCTAACGCAAAAGTGACATCATCGGATTGGTTGAGATAAAGCGGCGTACGAAAACGGATCATTGGCGACCCTGCCGCACTCTCACCCAACAGGGTGAGCAGTGCCGCACGGTCTATGTTGCAAGATGCAGCCAAAGCCAGAATTTCACCCACAATCTGATTCTGGCTGTGAATCACACTGTTGATGAGCAGCTTGGCTGCATGACCTCTTCCTGCCTCTCCCATGTGAAATTGGGCTTTCCCCATCAGAGAAAAGCAGTGATGGACATCCGATGTGACCTCTCCCGATGTTCCAAACATAAAAACCAGCTCACCGGCTTCTGCCGCATTCAAGCTGCCGGACACTGGTGCATCGACGTACACCACACCGTAAGAACTGGCGACTGACGCAATATCTTCCGACAATGCCGGACTGATAGTGCTCATTTCTACCCAATGCGTGGCCCGGCGGTTGAGCGGCGCAATCAGGCCATTATCCGGATTAAAGTAAACCTCTCTCGCCGCTTCATCATCCGCGATCATGGTAAATACCAGGTCGCAATCACGGGCCATTTGCGCTGGGTTTTCAGCGACATTTACGTCAGGATAGGTATCAACCAAGGTTGAAGATTTATCCTGACTGCGGTTCCAGACCGTCAGCGTAATGCCTGCTTTTGCCAGATTCGCGGCCATCAGCCACCCCATCCGGCCAAGTCCAATAAAGCCGATGTGCATAGTGTGCCCTTTCCAGTGTTTGGGGGATCAGTCGGCTGTACTTTTTTGTCCCGTGATGGCGGTGACCAGCCGGTTTTCAGTCACAGTTTCCGCCGTAAATTCTTCCATGATCTTCCCTTCATAGAGCGCGAGAATACGATCACTGACGCTGAGAATTTCCGGCATTTCAGACGAGATAACTAACACTGCCAGTCCTGAACGTGCCAGTTCGCGGATCAGACTGTGTATTTCAGATTTTGATCCGACATCAATGCCACGGGTTGGCTCATCCAGAATGAGGATTTTCGGATGGGTCGATAACCATTTGCCGATAACGACTTTCTGTTGGTTTCCTCCGCTGAGGTTGCCGACTGGATAACTGCCGTCTGGCGCTTTGATTGACAACTGATCGGCGTATTTTTTGTAGACTTGACTTTCTTTGCCTTCAAGCAACCAGCCAATCACAGATACCCGGTCAAGCTGTGCCATAGTGATGTTATCCTGGCATGACATCGCCAGCACCAACCCCTGCTCTTTACGGTTCTCTGGTACCAACGCAATCCCCAGCTCGACAGCGTGCTGGCTGTCACCGATCACGGTTTCTTTACCGTCAAACTTTACGACGCCAGAGTCGGGTTGTCTCAGCCCAAACAGGGTTTCTGCAATTTCTGTTCGCCCAGCCCCTACCAGACCGTACATACCAAGCACTTCCCCTTCTTTAATAGAAAAGGAAATGTCTTCATAGTGCCTGGCCAGTGTCAGCCCTTTGACTTCCAGCCGCGTCTCGCCACCTTTGGCCATTTCCACTACGTTTTGCTCAAGTTCTCGCCCGATCATCAAGGCAGTCACTTCCGGTTCATTGGTATCTTTGGTTATCAGGGTGCCACGGTATTCACCATCACGAAGCACTGACAGGCGATCGGAAATCGCAAAGATTTCTTCCATCCGGTGTGAAATATAGGCAATACCAACACCCTGGCTTTGAAGTTCTTTAATCACTTCAAACAACACCACTTTTTCATAGTCGGTCAATGAGGCGGTCGGCTCATCGAAAATCACGATTTTCGGGGTGAATACCAAGGCACGGGCAATTTCGACCATGTATTTTTTGGCAATCGTCAAGGAAGATACCGGGTCATCGGGACCAAAATCGCAGTTAAGACGCTTGAGAATCGATACCGCTTTTTCACGCAAAGCGCCATGGTCAACCACACCAAACAGCTTGGTTGGCATCATGCCAAGGAAGATGTTCTCAGCAACGGTCATGTCCTCTACCAGTGACAACTCCTGGTGAATCATCAATATGCCCTGGTGTTTGGCATCCATCGGGGTTTTGAGCTTGACGACCTTGCCATCAACCCGAATCTCACCGCCATCAGGCTGATAGATACCTGACATCACCTTCATCAGGGTCGATTTTCCTGCCCCATTCTCCCCAAGCAAGGCATGTACCTCACCGGCACGGATATCAAAGCTGACCCCATTCAGTGCCACCACGCCGGGAAACACTTTGCGGATATTTTTTAACGCGAGCGTTGGTGCAACATTGGCTTCTAAATTCATTGCCATACTCATGCGGAAACACCTCCCTGCTCGGTCTGGTTAACTTTCTTGTCGATAAAGAGTACAAGGATCAGGATAGAGCCCATGATCACCAGCACATAGAAGGCTGGCACTTGCATCAGGTTGAGACCGTTTCTCAGAATACCAATAGCCAGTACGCCACCCAGCGTACCAAGAATGCTGCCTGCGCCACCGGTCAGGCGGGTGCCGCCGAGCACTACAGCGGTAATGGTCCAAAGCTCAAAATCACGGCCAAGATTAGGTGTAGACGCGCCCATTTGTGTAGAAAGCGTCACGCCCGCCAGGGCGGCAAAGAACCCTACCAACATGAAATTAATCATCATGTGCGGGCCAACCCGAATCCCGGCATCAATAGACGATTTTCGGTTTCCTCCCACAGCGTAACAATTACGGCCATGCACGGTATATTTCATCATCAGGTGCATCAACAACGTGGCGATAAGAAACAGGATCGCCAGTGTCGGAAATCCAAGGACTGAACTCGAACCAAAATCGGAATACGCAAAATCCGAGGCATAGAAAGATTGCTCACCAGTGTAAACAAATACCAGACCGCGAATGCCGATCATCGCTCCCAAGGTGACAATAAAGGCGTCTACGCCGGTTTTCCAGACAATGGCACCGTTCAACATTCCCAGCAAAATACCGGAAGCAAGCGCAATGATAACTGCCGCAGGAATGCCGATAGAACCTTGCAAATCAATGGCAAGGCTTGCTGACAATGCAACTACTGCCCCCACAGAGAGGTCTATGTTGCCGTTGATCATCACTACCGTCATGCCCAGCGCGATAAAACCGATGGTTGACGTTTGGATCAGGATGTTTTTGAAGTTCGCGATATCGAAAAAGTACTCTGATGAAAAGCTGAACAACACAATACAAAACGCAACAAATATCCATATAGGTTGTGTTTTAAGAAAGCGCAAAATCTTATCCATGTCTTAATCTCCCTGGCTTTCCGTCAGAATTTGGTGAAGAAGCTGCCACGTTTGGTGCCAACATCCAGCCATACTGCCAGGATGATCACCGCCCATGTCACAAGCCATTGCGCGTAATAAGGAAAGCCCAAGAGCAGCAAACCGTTTTGGATAAAGCCAAGGATCAATACCCCGACTACAGTTTTCGTAATGCTGCCGGAACCCCCAAGCAAACTGGTTCCGCCAAGTATCACCCCGGCAAGTACCAGCAATTCATAACCCTGGCCAACGTTGTTCTGCGAACCCATCACGCGGGAGCCCAATATCAACGCCGCACACCCTGTAGAGAATGCAGAAAGTAAATAGGTGCTGAAAACCAGCTTGTTACGGCGGATTCCGGAGTAGGCTGTTGCAATAGGGTTCCCCCCAACCGCAAAGATTTTCCGTCCATAGGCGGTGCGTTTAAGCAATAATTCATAAATGACCGCCAACACGGCAAAGATAATGATCGGTACCGCAATCGGACCTATAAACCCACGGCCAAAGATCGCAAACCAGGTCTCTTCCTGATTGGCAATATCAACGTTCTGGCCACCGGTGTATATCAGGGTCAGTCCCTGTATTGCCGAGAGCATGCCTAATGTCACTATCAGTGAGTTCAGCCTCAGGTAACCCACTAAAAAGCCATTGACCACACCCACCAACAAGGTGAACAGAAACATCAGCAAAATGGCCTGACCGGGACCGACTTTGTCATGCAAGTCCACCACCAGCACCGTTGAAAAAGAGAGCAGCGACCCGACAGACAAATCGAGGTTCCCCCCAATTACGACAATCGTGACGCCAAGCGCAATCGTACCGATAATCGATACCTGACGGACAACCGTCATAAAGTTATCAGTACTTAAAAAACGGTCAGAAGAAAGAGAAAACACAATAAGAAACACGAAAAACGCGACAAGAATACCGTGGCGAGCCATCAGGGTTTTCAGCGAAAAAGACGCATCCCCGCCACCTTTTTTTTCTGTGTTTGTCTGCGCGTTTGAGGTCATAAAAACATCCCATTTGTTGTGAAGAATTGATCGCAATCCCTGCGAGTCACCTTCCCGAAAAGCGAAGCCCAGAAGAAAGAAAGTCCCCCTGCAAAACAGGGGGACTCAAGGTTTAGAACACAGGTTTAGTGAACTGGGACATATTGTCCTGAGTGATTTTTGGGGTATCAAAGTAGTTCAGCTTTGGCACATCTTCACCGTTTGCAATGGCGATTGCCGTTGCCAGCGCATTTTTCGCGTCATCGACAGGAGATTGGTAAACCGAACCCCAGTATTCGCCGCGCCCCATGGCTTCATATCCCACAGCAAAATTGGTCGCCCCAATAAAGGCAATCCCTTTACGCCCCGCGGCTTTTGCTGCGTTCAGCGCACCCACACCCATGTTGTCATCACCGGAATACACACCGTCAATCTTGTCGTATTTGGTCAGGAAATTTTCCATTACACGTTGGGATTTTTCACGGTTCCAGTCACCCGGCTGGGTTTCCAGAATTTTCACATCTGGACAAACTTCTGCCAGACGAACTTCGAAACCCTGTTGACGCTCGATAGCAGTGGTATAACCGGGCTGGCCGGAAACCTGAACGATTTGGCCTTTGTTATCCAACGCGTCACACATCATTTCAGCAGAGTACGCACCTTGCTTGACATTGTTTGGGCCAGAGAAAGAGGCGATGAACTGTTGGCCTTCATCGGCAACATTGGAGTTGGTGACAACGACTGGGATACCAGCTTGCTTCGCTTTACGGATAACAGGAACGACGGCTTTACCGTTTGTAGGCCAGATGATGATGACATCGACTTTCTGTTGGATAAGATCCTGCATCTGCGCAATCTGGCGGGCAACATCACCGCCGGCATCAAGCACAACAGTATCCACACCCTCAGTGTTTGCTGCTGCTTCTTTAAACGCTTTTTCATAAGTGGTTTGGTATGAATCGACACCGACATTGTTTTGTGTGATACCGATTACCAGATCCTTGGCATAAACTGTTGTCGCGCTTGCTGCAACCATCAGGCCTAACAAGGTTTTGCTGACTGTTTTCATCCTTACCGCTCCATTGCTTGTGCACCCATCAATCTGAGTGCTTTTGATTCGTCTGGATTCACGTCCAAACGGTTACTGCATAACCATGCCACCATCAATCATAATGAGCTGACCGGTCATATAATCTGAGTCTTTACTGGCGAGGAAACTGGCTGTGCCTGTGACATCTTCAGGATAGGAGTAACGGCCCAACAGAATCATTTCACGGGCCAGTGTGTCCATAGACTCACCCGCTTTTTCAAACTTACCAATTTCAACCAGATCCTTGTCGAGTTGTTCCCAAAGCTCTGTACGTACTACGCCAGGGCCATAACCATTAACCGTGATGTTGTGTTGAGCCAACGCTTTCGCTCCACCATTGATCATGGCAAGCACCGCATGCTTACTGCACGCATAAGGCACAACATCATCAAACGCCATACGGGAAACAATCGAACCGACATTGATGATTTTGTAAGGCTCATCCTGTGGGCCCTGTTTGATCATCTGCTTAGCCGCCTCCTGCATCCCCATCAAACACCCAAGTCCATTGACATCCATGATTTTCTGCCAATTTTCTTCAGTGATATCGAGAAACATCAGCGGTTTGTTAATACCCGCATTGTTCAACATAACGTTAATCGAGCCGAAAGCATCCAC
Source organism: Grimontia hollisae CIP 101886 (assembly GCF_000176515.1). Taxonomy (GTDB): domain Bacteria; phylum Pseudomonadota; class Gammaproteobacteria; order Enterobacterales; family Vibrionaceae; genus Enterovibrio; species Enterovibrio hollisae. Next base: position 121,403 of record NZ_ADAQ01000013.1, on the reverse strand, counting down.
AGTTGCCTGAACGCCCGCCGCAATGTCCGCACGTTTAGTGACGTCCATTTGCACTGCGATTGCTTCACCGCCTTTGGCCTTGATGCGTGCAACAACCTCTTCACAGCCGTCAAGATTCACATCCGCCACACACACTTTTGCGCCCTGCTCAGCAAAGTTTTCAGCAATCGCTGCACCCATACCGCGAGCTGCGCCAGTGATCAATACATGTTTCGTTGCCAGTCTTGATGTATCCAAGGTGTCCTCCTTACTTGGCTTTTCTTATTTTGCTCCACTCAATCGGGCAGCAAACGTTTGCAATAAATTTGCATTAACTTAACTTTTACATTTACCCAAAGAGCATAGAACAAGAAATTAGCAACAAAAACCTCCCAATATGTATTAATTTTGATAATCGGTTGATGGCACCTTTAACATTATTAACTTATCTTTTTGTTATTTAACAGTAAAAACATAAATACTCATCGATGACCCATACTTGGTTCACTGTTAAAAATCACAAGTCCGATCACAATAAGCAAAAAAAATCGAATGCAAAAAATGCCCATCCATTGCAAAAATATCCGCAATTTATTTGCAAACGTTTGCAAAAGAGTTAACGTTATAGTTACATAAGTGTGAAGCAAACGTGCTTCCAGGTATGACTTCTCACAGGAACGAGGGATTGCAATGCAACAGGACCATTTAGAGTTTGGTGAAGACGCACGAAAGCGTTTATTGGTGGGTGCCAACCTGCTTGCCGATGCAGTAAAGGTAACGCTGGGCCCTAAAGGACGAAATGTCGTGATGCGTAATTTCGATCAGCCGCCCATCATTACCAAAGATGGTGTGTCGGTCGCCAGAAAAGTTGAAATCAAGGGACAACTTGAAGAAATGGGCGCTTCCCTGATTCGTGCTGTTGCCTCCAAAGCCAACGATGAAGCCGGCGATGGTACGACGACATCCACGGTTATTGCCCAAGCTATTCTCAATCAGGGATTTAAAGCGCAGGCCGCCAATTACAACATTATTGATATCAAGCACGGCATTGAAAAAACCATTGATGCAGCGGTTGAAGCCCTGAAAGCACAAGCCCTGCCCTGCAATCAGGAAGCAGATATCGAGCATGTTGCCTCCATTTCCGCCAATAACGATGCCAGCATAGGCAAGATCGTTGCCGAGGCAATTCGCGCGGTTGGTGAGCATGGAGTCGTCACGATTGAAGAAGGCAAAGGCTTTCACACTGAGCTTCACGTGGTGAAAGGCATGCAGTTCGATCGCGGTTACCTGTCGCCCCATTTCGTGAACATTCGCGGCAAGATGCGTGTAGAACACAACATGCCATTGATTTTACTGGTTGACGGGAAACTGAGCCAGTTCGATCAGGTTGTGCCTGCCATGGAAATTGCAGCAAAACAAAAACGCCCTCTTTTTGTCATGGCGGAAGAAGTCGAAGGTGAAGCCCTGTCTACACTCGTTGTTAACCACATGCGCAAAACCCTTGATGTGGTGGCAACCAGAACACCCGGATTTGGTCCGCGCCGACAAGCCATTTTGCATGACATTGCTGCCTTGACCGGTGCAACTGTCATGTCGCCGGAAACCGGTAACGACGTCAGTCAGATGACAGAACAGGACTTCGGACAAGCTGAACGGGTAGAGCTCACCAAAGATCAGTTCACCCTGATAAAAGGCTTAGGCGGTGAAGCACGTATTGCCGACCGTATTGACCAAATCAATGCCGAAATTGACGCGTCAGACTCTGAATATGATATCCAGAAAATGACTGAACGCCGCGCACGCCTCTCCGGTGGTATCGCCTTGATTGAAGTTGGTGCAGCAACAGAAACCGAAGTCAAAGAGAAAAAAGCACGAGTAGAAGATGCCTTACACGCAACACGTGCTGCTATTGAGGAAGGGATTGTTCCGGGCGGCGGTATTGCACTCATCCGTGTGTGTGAAACCCTTTCCCTGCCGGATGTCAGCAATGATGACGAAAAAGCCGGGGTTCATATTGCGCTCGATGCCATGCAAGCGCCGTTTAAGCAGATCGTCCGTAATGCAGGTTTGGATGCTGGTGTATACCTTGAGAAGGTCAAAGCGCAACCTGCCGAGTTCGGCTACAACGCGGCAATTGGTGAATTCGGCTCCATGATTGAAATGGGGGTAATTGATCCGGCGAAAGTCACCCGCCTTTCACTGCAAACGGCAAGTTCTATTGCTGCGCTGATGTTAACCACAGAAGCGCTGGTAGGCGACACCGATCCGGATTACGTACCATCTCACCACCACGAGCATTAACCCTAACTCACTGAACACAAAAGGCACACCCTCAGTAGGTGTGCCTTTTTGTCAGCCTCAAGGGCAATTAAATGGCTTCGTTAACCGCACTCAGAAATTGCTGGGTACGCGGCTGCTTTGGATTGCCAAATAATTCTTCCGGCGTGCCCTGCTCTTCAATCTTACCGCCATAAAAAAAGCAGACTCTATCGGAAATCTCCCGTGCAAAGCCCATCTGGTGTGTCACCATCAACATCGTCAGGTTGTGCTCAGATACCAGATCTTTAATCACTGAGGTCACCTCACCAATCACTTCAGGATCAAGGGCGGAAGTTACCTCGTCAAACAACATCACACTCGGACGCATAGCCAATGCCCTTGCAATGGCAACACGCTGCTTCTGGCCACCAGAAAGACGCGATGGGTGCTGCTGGCATTTATCTTTCATCCCCACCAGCTCCAGCAATTCTTCTGCACGCTCCCGGGCTTCCGTTTTTGAAATCCCGAGCACCTGTACAGGGCCTTCCATGCAATTTTCCAGCGCTGTCATATGGGGAAACAGATTGAAGTGCTGGAAACACATGCCGATTTGGCTACGCATGCCACGCAGGTGACGCTCATTGGCCCAGGTTAACTGACCCTTCTTTTCCATATGGGTTAGAGGGTTGCCATCGACATAAATCACACCATCATTGATGGTCTCTAACGTCATTAACATGCGAAGGACCGTCGTTTTGCCAGAGCCGGATGGCCCGATAATGCTGACCATCTCGCCTTTGTTAATGTCCAAATCAAGGTTGTCCAGTACCGTCAATGAACCGTATTTCTTCGTCACTTTCTTAAAGCTGACCATCGGTGTGTCTTCACCGGTTAGTGAAAGAGGAAGTGATTGATATCCTTTCATTACAACAATCCCATTTTTTGTCTTACTTTTCTTTCCGTTACCCGCATGAGAAGGCTTGTTGGCAACGAAATAACAAGGAAAATCACACCGACCAAAGTGAAAGGCTCCAGAAAGCGGTAACTTTCTGAACCAATCGCGTTCGCCGTGTGCATCAACTCAGCCACACCAATCACCGATAACATAGGCGTATCTTTAAAAATACCGACCAGATAGTTCCCCATACCCGCCAGAGAAGGCGGCAGTGCCTGTGGTAAGACAATGCGGGAATAGGTTTTAAACGTGGACATATTGAGGGCTTTTGCCGCTTCCCACTGCCCTTTGTCAACACTTTCAAGCCCACCGCGGTAAACCTCTGACAGGTAGGCGGCATAATGCAGACCAATTGCAATAAGACCCGCTGCCCAAGGATCCAGAAAAAGGCCGATTTGCGGCCCGACGTAGAAGACAAAGAAGATCTGCAAAATCAGGGGCGTTGAGCGTATAAACTCAACAAGCTCCCGGACAAACCGGTTTAAAAATGCACTTGGCGTACGCTGAAGCAGCATAAACACTAAGCCGAGTACCATTGCAACAGCGTAACCTGCGCCAGCAGCAATCAAGGTGTTCCCAGTGGCGGCAATAAGCCGGGGCAATACCTCCCAGACAACTGTCCATTGCCAATCAAACATGGATTATTCCATCCCCATTTTTTTCGTCATATAGGATTCAAGCAAGCGCATGCCCGGCGTGATAATAAACCGCGCCAGAATGTAATAAATGATCAGTGCAGTGCCGAAAGCCTGAGCTGAAAGAAAGGTCGTACCGTTGATTTGCTTCGCCTCAAACATCAGATCAGAGACAGAAATCAATGCCACAAGCGCGGTACCTTTTAGCAGTTCAATCAGAAGGTTACCCCACGCAGGCAGCATGGTAAGTAACGCTTGTGGAAGGATGATTCGGATCATACGCTTGTGATTGGGCATGTTGAGCGCTTTGGCCGCTTCCCATTGTCCACGGGGCACAGCCTGTATCCCGCCCCGAACCAGTTCAGCACCGTAACTCCCAAGATTAAGCCCCACGGTGACAAAACCTGCTGTAAACGCATCCAGTGTTAAACCAAACAGAGGTAGGACATAAAACACCCAGAAAAGCTGAACCAGCAGCGATGTGCCTCGGAATAACTCGATATAACAAATGGCAAAACCCCGTACCAGACGGTTTGGAGAAAGCTTCATTAAACCAAAAGAAAATGCGAGGAATACGGTCAATACCGTCGCGAGGGCCGTTTGCATTAACGTGACGAGGGTACCGTCAATGAAACGCCCACTGTACATCGAAATAAATTCAGTGAAGGTCATTACTACACCCATAGCAGTGAGAACTGAAAAGAAGAAAACAGGGCTATTGCCCTGTTCTTAAACTCACAATTAGCGGTTCTCACAAGCCCATGCAGTGGTCACATCACCGGGAAGTTGTGATTGGGTATAGCCATACTCTTTCACGCTTTCCAGCATTTTTTCACTGCCAATATACGCCGCCTGCGCTTTGTTAAACGCTTTCAGAAAATCGCTATCCTCGGGACGGAAACCAATACCGACATAATTGAGCGTCCATTCTGGCAGTGCAGAAGGGTCGGTCACTTCTACTGCCCCGTTTGATTGCTTTGCAAGGTTCAGTGCGGTGAAATAGGTAACAGCCCCCGCATCCGCCCTGCCGACACGGACAGCAGCCAGTATTTCAGTAGGCCCAGGTACCTGCATCACTTGTGAATCTGGCACCCCTTCCTTTTTTGCGGCTTCAACAGAGTTATACCCTGCACCTGTCACCAAACGTGCATTTTTGTTTTTCAGGTCCTGATAGTTTTGGATACCTTTCGGGTTTCCTTTTTGAACAATGAATGCATCGCCAAATTGTCCCATCGGTTCTGAGAATTCAATATTGTTGCAGCGGCTGTTCAAGATATACATCCCACCCGTAATAAGATCGAAGCGCCCAGCTTTCAGACCCGGGATCAAGCCACCCCATTCAGTAACAACCGGCTCAATATTGGTGTAGCCCATTGCGTTTAACACGCCGATAGTGTGCGCATTCGCAAAGCCCAAAGGCGCGTTATTGTCGCCAGGATAGGCCCAAGGCACTTCGTTGGCAAAACCGATCCGGATAGTTTTTCCGTCGTCAATACGCGCTTGAAGAGGCCCTGCTGCTGCAGTACCCGCGATCATTGCCAGTACAGATAGCGCTGTGGAAATTCGCTTAAGCATGGTTTGAATTCTCCTTTTCAGTGTCACATCACTTAAATGTATTGCGACCAATAATGCCACCACAATAATTACAGGTCTAAACATTAAACTCAAAGATCAATACCTTTTTACGCAGTTAAAACCCTATCAATGCAATCAAGATCACAACTACCCCAACTAAAGCACAGAAAATGTGACACACCATTGATTTGTTATCTAATGAATACATCGTGCAAAACTTGGTATGAATTGACGCTAAACTGCACTGGCTTTTGCTTTGATGCGGATAGAGAAAATGGGGAGGAAACGGCACTTCACGTACTTATTGAAACCGACAAATTACGCTGCTTCAATACATCAAAAAAAGACCCGACAGACCGGGTGCCGGGCCAAAAAGACAAGTTTGCTAAAGCATTATCTTATAGCTCTGCTTGCCATCCGTGGGACTCCAGGAGAGATTTGACTCTCTGCAAAAACGCACCTGAATAGGCGCCATCGACGGCACGGTGGTCAAAGGATTGAACCACCATACCAACGCTGCCAATCCCCAGGCTTTCCCTTCCATTCACATTGACGACAACAGGCTTGCGACTGATGCCATCAATAGAAAGAATGGCGATTTCCGGGTGATTGATAATCGGTGTCGTGAACACGGTTCCCGCCCCCCCATTATTGGACAAGGTGTAGGTGGCGCCGCTCATTTCGTCAGGCGTCAACCGGTTTTCCCGGGCTTTTTTCGCCAATTCAGCAATTTTCCGTGCCAGACCAGAGACATTCATGGTGTCAGCATCTTTAATCACAGGCACGACCAGCCCCTTGTGATTCAAATCGACAGCAATGCCCAGATGCACCGGTGCACTAAGCACCAGTTTCTCACCACTGACCTGACCGTTGAGTTGTGGGAACTCCTGCAATGCCTTAACCACCGCCCGGGCGATAAACGCCAGCGGCGTCAGGCTGACACCGTATTTCTGTTTGAAATCTGCTTTGTGTTGCTGGCGCACCGCTTCTACTTCATCAAACGAGATTTCCATTCCCTGCGCGACGTGAACAGCATTGTCTTTCGACGACGACATTTGACGGGCAATCTGCTTACGCATGAAGGAAAACGGCACGTCTTGGCCGGTAATCGAAACAGGTTGTGGTTCAGCCTTCATCACTTGTGACGTTGTCACAGACCGAGTCGCGACTGTTTCTCCACCATCCAGATAACCCAGCACATCTTCTTTGGTGATGCGGCCATGCTTTCCGGAACCTTCGATTTGATTGACATCAACATCATGTTCCGTCACCAGTCTCCTGACAGAGGGAGACATGAACGCTATGGCTTCATCGTCAATCGCAGCCATTTCACCTTGCTGTTGTTGTGCAACGAACGCCTGCACATCACGTTTGGTGATTCGGCCATTGCTGCCCGTTCCTTCAATCTCAGACAAGTCCAGATCGTGCTGGCGGGTCAGGTACTTCACCGCAGGTGACAGTAACCCATGACCTTGCTGTGAGAAAGTCTGGATCGCAGCCGGTTTTGAGGGTTCTGAAGCCGTTGTCTGTTGTTCGATGATGTCTTTGGCAGGCTCAGCGACTTTCGCCTCTTCACCTTCCACAGCCATTTCACCAACAGGTTCGCCCACAGTAATCACCTCACCCACCTGGGCGAAGATGTTGGTCAGCACACCTTCTTCCATTGCCGGCACTTCCATCGCCACCTTGTCGGTGGAGATTTCAAACAACACATCACCTTTCTTGACGCTGTCACCCTCGGCTTTATGCCAGGCGAGGATTTCACCTTCTGCGACGGTTTCCCCCAGTTGGGGCATAATAATATCCATATTTGCCTCCGCTATTGTGGGGAACCCGGCCAATCAAGGCCGATGTACTGGGTTTCGGTAAACTCTTCGATGCCTACATATCCGCCTTCACGGCCCAAGCCGCTCTGCTTCATGCCACCAAACGGAGCGGCCGGATCGGAGATCACGCCTTTGTTGATGCCCACGACACCCGCTTCCAGTCGCTTAGCAACGGAGACGGCATGCGCGGTGTCAGAAGACATCACATACGCGGCCAGACCAAAAATGGTGTTATTGGCTTCGGCAATCACCGCCTCTTCATCATCAAAGGGGATGATCACTGCTACCGGACCAAAGATTTCCGTGTGCAGGATTTCTGCATCATCAGGAATGTCATTTAATACCGTCGGCGGATAGAAGTAGCCATTTCCTTCAGGCAACTTGCCCCCGGTCAGGAGATTGGCCCCTTTGGCGATGGCATCATCCACCAGCGAAGCGACTTTCTGTTGGGTGTCTTTGTTAACCAGAGGGCCAATATCAACGCCCTCTACCCGGCCATCACCCATATTCAGCGCTGCCATTTTTGCCGCCAGTGCTTCACTGAATGCAGGATAAAGCGAGCGGGCAACAAAAATGCGGTTTGCAGCAATGCAGGATTCACCCGCATTACGGATCTTGGCCACCAGCGTCTGTTCAACCGCGGTATCAAAATCTGCGTCGTCCAACACCAGAAGTGGCGCATTGCCGCCAAGTTCCATGGAGCTGTTCACCACGCGCTCTGCCGCATTGTGCAGCAGCACACGCCCTACTTCGGTAGAACCGGTAAACGAGACTTTGCGCACCCGCGGATCAGCAAACATCACTTCCGACACTGTTCTCGCGCTTTTTGAAGGCAACACGGAAATAGCATCTGCCGGTACACCGGCTTCCTCAAGCAGCGTTGCCACATACAGCGCAGTCAACGGTGTTTCTGTTGCCGGTTTCAGTATCACGGAGCACCCTGCCGCCAGCGCGGGGGCAATTTTGCGAGTTGCCATCGCCGCTGGGAAATTCCAGGGGGTCACCAGGTAAGCAATACCCACAGGATGGTGAGTCACCATGATGGCTTTGTCACCGTTCGGCGCCGGCGATAAGGCGCCATTCATCTGTACCGCCTGATCGGCAAACCAGCGGAAAAACTCCGATGCATAGTTCACTTCACCACGTGCTTCATTGAGGGTTTTGCCCTCTTCCAGCGTGATAATGTGTGCAATGGTTTCTTTGCGCTCCTGCATCAGGTGAAACGCACGGCGCAGAATTTCAGCCCGTTCACGGGGAGACGTTTTACGCCAGGTATTAAACCCGCGCTCTGCCGCATCTATAGCGTCTTTGGTGTCCTGTTCATCGGCGCCGGCAACATGTACCAGCAAGGATGCATCAGCCGGATTAAAGACCGGAATATCGGCACGGTCGCTGTAACGCCATTCCTCACCGATTTTCAAACCGGTGGGAAGATCTACATCATGTACTCTCATACCTTCACTGCCTCCCACACTTCCGCCACAATACGCTCAACCGACGGAATAACATGGTCTTCCAGGTTATCTGCGGCAGGCAGTGGGATGTGTGGCGTGGTAATCCGTGTTGGTGGTGCATCAAGCTCAAAGAAACATTCTTTGCTGACAATCGAGACAATCTCTGAGCCCCAGCCACATAGCTGCGGGTTCTCTTCGACAGTGACCAGCCTTGAGGTGTTTGCCACATCGTCCAGAATGGTTTTGGTATCAAGCGGCACAAGGGTGCGCAAATCAATCACGGAGCAATCAATTCCCGCTTCATCAGCAAGGATTTCAGCGGCTTTCAGGGCGCGCGGCACCATGGCTGCCAGCGCGACGATAGTCACGTCTTTCCCTTTGCGGATCATGTTGGCCTTACCCAGCTCCACCACATGATCGCCATCCGGCACTTCTCCTTTCATCGCATAAAGGGATTTGTGCTCGAACACGATCACCGGGTCTGGGTCACGTACTGCCGCCGCCAGTAAACCTTTGGCATCAGCCGGATTGGAAGGGGCAACGACTTTGATCCCCGGGATCATCATCGCCCAGTTCTCAAGGCTCTGTGAATGCTGAGCACCAAAGCGGGAACCGGCACCATTGGCGGTACGGATAACAAGGGGGACCTTTACCTGACCATCGGTCATGTAGCGGGCCTTTGCCATTTCATTCGCCACCATATCCCAGCAGACGGCCAGGAAGTCGGAGAACATGATTTCTGCTATCGGCTTTAACCCTGTCATTGCTGCGCCCATGGCGGCACCAAGGATTGCCTGCTCTGAAATCGGTGTATCCCTGACACGGTCAGGACCGAATTCTTCAAACAAACCGACCGTGGCTTTAAACACTCCACCGGCGGCCGCGACGTCTTCACCAAGGAAAACCACATCTTCATCGCGACGCAGCTCTTGGGCAATGCCCGCTGCAACTGCCTCGCGGTAACTCATTAGTTGCGCCATTCCCATCCTCCATTGGCCCAGACGTCTTTAAAACACAGTGATACATCAGGCGCCGGAGACGCTTTTGCTGCTTCCGTTGCTTGATTGATTTCCGCATCCACTTCACTTTCGATATTTGTCAGCACACTGTCTTCCACCCCTTGCTCGGCAAGGCGACTTCGATAAAGCGGGATAGGGTCATACGCCAGCCAGCGTTCAACCTCTTCAGCAGGACGGTATTTGCCCGGGTCAGCACGAGAGTGTCCCTGGTGGCGGTAGGTTTTTGCTTCAATCAGTGAAGGGCCGCCGCCATTTCTGGCCTTCTCAATGGCTGCTGTCGCCACGTCAAACATGGCATCGGCGTCATTACCATCGACAATGATGGCGTCGAGACCATAGGCACTGGCACGGTCTGCGGCGGGATGCTCAACGGCAGTAACGGCACCAATCGGGGTGTATTCCATATAAAGGTTGTTTTCACACACAAACACCACCGGCAGGTTCCAGACCACGGCAAAATTCAGTGCTTCGTGGAAGGCACCAATGTTGGTAGTACCATCGCCGAAAAAGACCACGGTCACTTCACCGGTGCCTTTGTACTGGCTTTTCCATGCACTGCCATTAGCAATACAGAGTTGGGCACCGATGATGGCATACGAACCCATGGCACCATGCTCAACACTGGTCAGGTGCATAGAGCCGCCCTTACCACTGAGAATACCGCATTCGCGACCCATCAGTTCACCAAGCAGTGCCGTCATGTCTGCGCCACGCACCAGTGTGTGTGTATGCCCGCGATAGGTACAATAGGTGTAATCACCTTGCTGCATGGCGACACCAAAAGCCGCCGCAACGGCTTCCTGTCCCATGGCGAGGTGGTTGGTTCCTTTCACAAGGTTTTGGAGAAAGAGATCTGAGGCGCGCTGTTCAAACCCCCTCGCCCGCAACATGGTGCGGTAGAGCGACAGCCGTGTCTCCAGACTGGTTTCCGACATAGTCTGTTCCTTTTGAATATTTCCTGAGTGCGCGAGAGGTACATTTGACCTTTCGCGCCCTTCTTTGCTGCATGGTAATACGCAGCCAAATCAATATTTGTTGGCGATAAAGAGTTCCTGGGCCGGGAACAGCGTGATGATCTCGCAACCGTCGGCTGTGACGACCACTTCCTCTTCAATACGCGCAGCGCCATTGCCATCCGCGGATGGGCAATAGGTTTCAAGGGCGAACACCATACCTTCCTGAAGCTCAAACGGGTTCTCCATCGACACCAGTCGGCTGATAATGGGACGCTCATGAAGCGCCAGACCCAGACCGTGACCAAACTGCAGGCCGAAAGCTTCCATCTCACTGGCAAAACCGAACTGTTCCGCTTTTGGCCAAACTGCCGCAATTTTGTCGGTGGTCATACCGGGACGGATAAGGTCAATCGCCGCATCAATCCATTCACGTGCTTGCTTGTAGGCATCCTGTTGAGCCTGACTGGCGCTACCGACATTCAGGGTACGGTAGTAACAGGTGCGATAGCCCATAAAGGAATGGATGATGTCAAAAAACGCCTGATCGCCGGGGCGGTACATACGGTCAGTAAAGTTGTGGGGATGCGGACTGCCACGCTCACCGGATACGGCATTGATGGCTTCTACATCGTCAGAGCCATTGTCATACAAGAACTTGTTGGCATCGGCGACGCTTTCATTTTCGCGTTTACCCGGCTTGAGGTTTTCCGCCAACTGGTGATAAGCACCGTCTACCATGGTCGCTGCCATATTGAGCAATACAACTTCATCCATGGATTTGATTTGACGCGCTTCCAGCATCACTTGCTGGCAATCACGCACTTCAATGCCTTCGGCTTCAAGCGCTTCAAGCATGGGCTTTTCACAGACATCAATGCCCAGCGGCATGTCTGCAACGCCTTCTTCAACGAGAAGCGCTTTGATGTCTTTTGCTGCGTTTTTAAACAGCCCTGCCTCTTTGGCGACAGAACCACGCAGCCCAAGCATGCCTGCTTTAAAATGCTCTGGCTGAATAAGGCCTTGATAGAGTTGATGGTGTTTGGCCGCAGAGCCGAAGTCCCACAGGTACGGATCTGAGTTACCGGTAAACAGCGTATAACGGGCAATTTTGTCACGTGCCCATTCGCCAATCACGGTGCTGGTGAGATAGCGGATATTGTTGTTGTCAAAACATAATACCGCACCCAGCCCTGAGTTTTTCAATGCATCCCTTGCACGCCCTACGCGATAGCGATGCAAACGATTGAAGTCCACGCGCTGCTCAAAGTCGACACTCATTCTTCCCGGTGCAGGAATGCGCTTTGACCAGTCCCAGCCAGGTTCAATATCTGATTCCCGAATGATTTCCGGCTCTGTTGGTTTCACAATGCTCATAGTTATTACCACTCCATTTTTTGCAAACGTTTGCATTAAATAAGCAAATAATAAGTGGTTGATTGTGAATACCAGAAAGCAGGACAAGCACTAAGCACAAAAAACCACCAACTTGCAAACGATTGCAGCACATAGTAAGTTAGCTGTCAATGCAAACGTTGATGCAATGTTAAAACAATGTAGTCAGAATATGTTGCGCAGGAATGGCGGTTAATTTGGGTATTGACTTTGAGTAAAAATAAAAACAAACGTATTACTGTCAAGGATGTAGCGGCGGCATTGGGTGTCAATCCATCCACGGTTTCACGTGCACTGAGTCCGGAAAAACAACATTTGGTGTCTGATCGTGTGATTGAACTCGTGGAAAAAAAGAGCCGGGAAATGGGCTACACCGCGAATCCGATGGCGACAGCCCTGAAATGCGGTGCAACGAAAACCATTGGTATGATGATTCCTGACATTCTCAACCCGATGTTCCCTCCTCTGGTACATGAAATCCAGCAGCTTACCAACAAGTTAGGTTATACCCTTACGCTCGCCTATACCGAAAATAATCAAGAACTTGCGCTTGAGGAGTTAAAGCGTTTGATCGCGAGGAATGTCGACGGCATCATTCTGGCGTCTGCCTTTCGCAAAGATCCTACTGTCGATTATTGTATCGAGATGGGGAAACCTTTGGTGCAGGTGAACCGTGTAGTAGATAAACAAGTGTCAGATCAGGTACTTGTCGATGATCGGGAAGGTATCTATGTGCTATTTGAACACCTCTACAGCCTAGGGCACAGGAAGATCGCACACATTGCAGGTCCCGCTGATATCTCCCCAGGTTTGAGCCGCCGCCATGCATTTTTATCCATTGCGGATATGTTTGATATTCCAGCTTCGGATGCCCCCGTCATTCAGGCGGAAGCATTTACCGAACAGGCAGGCAGAAATGCCATGGAAATACTGTTGAGTTCAGAACGTGATGTGACGGCTGTCGTTGCAACCAATGACCTGGTTGCACTGGGTTGTATTGAAGCAATCGAAGCGTCAGGCAAACGGGTGCCTGGAGACATTTCTGTGACCGGTTTTAACGATATGCCATACCTTGACTGGTTCCGCATTCCGCTGACAACGGTTTCCCTCCCCCAATCCCAGCTTGGCGATCAGGCCGTTCGTATGCTACTCAGCCAAATCCGTAAAGAGAGTGACAGCAGCTTCCCCCGTAAAGTGTTGCTTCAACCCAAGCTTGTGGTTCGTAAATCAACGGGGAAACCGATAAAACACTGAGCGATTGTATCCAATGCATCCCAAGCCACTGACCTCCTCCAGCAGCTTGGGTTGTGAGCTAGAACTTATAACCCAACATCACTGAAAAAACACTGGGGTCAACGTCCAGGTCAATAGTGCGGGAGACGTCGCCTACGCCTGATGTTGCTGTCTTGATGGTAGCATCAGCCGATATCCAGTATTTTGAATAGGCGAAATCAACAAGCCAGGTTTCATCCAAGTGGACGCTAAAACCAACTTTAACGACACCGCCAAAAGAATCGTCGATATCCACATTGCTTTTGCCACCAAACGCATTGTCATACGACGCGTAGGTTTTGCTATCGACATAATGGGTATAGTTAATCCCCGCTCCGCCATATACAGTCACCGTCTTGTTCACGTCATAGTTGTATAGACCAATAAGGGCCGGAAAAAGGGTTTTGGTTTCACCAACTTCACCAAGCGCAGACCCGGTGCCTTTGGCAACCAGCGCCACCGTTGGCGGATAACCGCCCGCAAGCTGTAATGACCAGTTATCGGTAATAAAGTACTCATAAGTTAGGGCTGCTACGCCATGGTCAGCTGCTTCAGCGAGCACGCCGCCGGGTGTCAGATCGCCGCTCAACTCCCCCGATTGAGAGTGGTAGCCAACGTGGGCATAGCCCCCTTTGACTATCTGTGTACCGGCACTGGCCGCCATCGCCTGATGGCTGGTAATGCCAAGAAGGGTAAAGATTAAAGGTAATGCCACTTTTGCTTTCATTTTCCACCTCGATACTCTGAGTGTGTTTGTAATTATCTCGTCGCCTACTCGCCGTTTCGCGAGAGCGTTTTACCACGGATAAGATCTGCTGCCTTTTCTGCAATCATTACGGTTGGCGCATTGGTATTCCCTCCAATCAGCGTGGGCATCACCGAAGCATCCACAACACGAAGACCTTCGATACCACGGACCTTTAACTCGGGGTCAACCACCGCCATCGGATCGCTATCAGGCCCCATTTTGCAGGTGCCAACAGGGTGATACTGGGTATCCGCCCGGGTGCGGATATCTGCTTCGATCTCTGCATCGTTATTGGGATCAACCGGGTACACCATTTTTCCTCGATACGCGTCAAATGCGCTGGCGTTCAGCAGTTGATACTGCTTTTTCCAGCCTTTGATCATTAACGCCATGTCGGCAGGGTCATCAAAGAAATTGCAGTCAATCAGTAAAGGATCGCTAGGGTTAGCCGACGACAGTTTGACAGTGCCTCGGCTTTTGGGCCTGAGCACAGTGACATGGCAGCTAAACCCGTGTGACATATGGAGCTTTCTTCCATGGTCATCAACCAGCGCTTTGACAAATACCAACTCAAGATCAGGCACGTCAACATCAGGCTCGGATCGAATAAAGCCGATACCTTCTGCGTAGTTACTGGTCAGGTAACCTTGTCGGCTTCTCCGCCATTCGAAGAAAGCCTGGGTCAGCCCTTTAATCGCGGGCAAGGACACACCGAGGGTATCCATGTTCTTTTGACGAGACTCATAGGAAAGCACATAGTCGATATGATCTTGTAGGTTCTCCCCTACACCGGCCAAATCCAGCTCAACATCAATACCCAATGATTCCAGATGATTGGCAGGGCCAACGCCCGATAACATTAAGAGTTGCGGCGAGCCAAACGCTCCGGCACTGACTAGCACCTCTTGGTCGGCATAGGCGACGTGATCTTGGTTCTTGCGGCGATATTTCACACCGACGGCTCGTCCTCCTTCAATCATCACCTTTTGCGTTAACGCTTCGGTCACGACAGTGAGGTTGGGCCGGGATAAATGCGGCGTAAGATAACCTTTTGCGGCACTTCCCCGCTCCCCATTTACCTGAGTAACTTGCGTTGGCATCACTCCGTACTGTTCCGCGCCGTTGATGTCCGGATTGTAAGGAATGCCAACTTCCTTGGCCGCTTCAATAAACGCCTGGGTAATGGCACTGGGCTTTCTAAGATCTGCCACGTTCATCGGACCGCCTTTCCCATGAAATTCATCATCCAGCCGTTCGTTATTTTCCGCACGGATGAAGTAAGGCAACACCTCTTTATAGCTCCAGCCGGGGTTACCCAAAAATGCCCAGTGATCGTAATCCCAGCGGTGACCACGGCAATACATCATGGCATTGATTGAACTGGACCCACCGAGCACTTTCCCTCTTGGTTGATACCCTTTCCGCCCATTTAACCCTTTTTGTGGCACGGTCTCGAACGCCCAATTGGCAGGATGAACGGGGTGCATTAATCCAATCATCCCCGATGGGATGTGGATCAGGGAACTACGGTCAGATTTGCCAGCTTCCAACAAACATACAGAGACACTTGGATCTTCTGACAGCCGGCTCGCCAATACACATCCTGCCGAGCCGCCACCTACAACGATGTAATCGAAATGCTCACTCATGTTGACTCCCTTCACTGACTGCTTTTCTCTACTTCTGCTTTTAATTCGCGTTTCAACAACTTCCCTGTTGCTGTCATGGGCAGTTGCGCCCGAAACTCAATATGGCGGGGATACTTGTAATCCGCGAGTTGGCTTTTGCAGTACGCGATAAGCGCATCTGCATCATCAAAACCGTCATGGGCCACCACGTAGGCTTTCACCTCTTCGCCATAGGTGTCATCCGCTACACCCAGCACCGCCACCATGGCAACTTTTTCATGGCGGATGAGTACTTCTTCTATCTCTCTGGGGTAGACATTCATCCCGCCGCGAATGATGAGTTCTTTTTTCCTGTCGACGATAAAGTAATTGTTTCGCTCATCACGTCTGCCGATATCGCCAGAGAAAAACCAGCCGTCAATGTCCAGCACCTCGTCAGTGGCTTCGGGGCGGTTGTAGTATCCTCTCATCACGTTCGGCCCCCGGATCGCGATTTCTCCCAGTTCACCGACAGCAACCGTGTTTCGCTCTACATCGACGACTTTCATTTCAACACCTGTAACGGGTTGTCCCACGCTGCCAGGCAGTCTGTCGCTGTCAACGTGATTAAATGAAGCAATCGGGCTGGTCTCGGAAAGGCCATACCCTTCCAGCAGCGGAACATTAAAGGTTTCATCGAACTGAGTGAGGATGGCAACAGGCAGAGAAGAACCACCGGACATCGCCATCTTGAGCACCCCCTTAATTCCATCCAGCGACACGTCGTTATCTCTGAGGTAATTGAGGATGCCGATGTACATGGTGGGAACACCTGCAAACACGGAAACACGGTGGTCTTTCATTAATTGTAATACCGCTCCTGGCTCGAAACGCGGGACCAGCACCATACTCGCACCCACCAATATGCACGCATTCATTTGTGCGGTTTGGCCAAACGAGTGGAACAATGGCAAGGTAACGAGTGAGGTATCATCCGCAGTAAGCCAAGACAATCCCACCGCGACACGGGCATTACTGTGCATGTTCCTGTGGGTTAGCTGAGCGCCTTTAGGTCTGCCCGTAGTGCCAGAGGTGTATAAAATAACCGCGGTATCTTGCTCTTCAATATTATTAGCAACAGGCTCATCAGATCCGTTAAGCAATATGGATGAGAAGTCAACGATCTCTGTCTGGCGCTGAAAACCACTGACATCTAACCCCAGTTCATCACCCGCTGGCATCACCCACATCTTTCTGCAGGTTTCTACATTAGTAAACGCAGACACCCCAGATTGACCCATCGGCAATTGTTCGGTGCCTTCAAAACAAAAGTACGCTTTCGCTTCACTGTCCTGAAGGTGGTAGGCAATTTCGCTTTCTTTGAGTAACACATTCAGCGGCACAACCACGCCCCCGGCTTTTAAAATGCCGTAGTAAATGATCGGGAAATATGGAACATTTGGGCAACTGAGTGCGACATTGTCACCCGCTTTAATTCCCTCTTCGCGCAATACATTGGCGACCTTGTTGGAATGCAAATCGAGGTCTTTATAGGTTAACTGTTTCCCACCACAAACCACGGCGGTTTTGTCCGGCGTCTGCTGTGCAAAACGCGTCAGAGCATCAACAAGGTTAGATTCTGCGTGTTCGAAATTCTTTGTGTTCATAGCGTCACTTCGCTCCTCTGTGTTTGACACATCCAGGTTGGTGTCAGGCTGCCTTAAGAAAAAACGCATCACTGCTTTTTGTATTTGCGTGCCATAAGGCGGGTAGAACAGCCCAATAGGATAGAAACGATTTCGTTGAAACACGGCTTTGGCATGGGATAAAGTCCTGAATCCTTCAATACCGTGGTATGAGCCCATCCCGGAGTTACCAATACCACCGAAAGGCAAATCATGGTTGAACGCATGCCAGCCCCAATCATTGATGGTCACACCACCAGAGTGTGTTGTGACCAACACCTTCTGTTGTAACGCTTTGTCGTGGCTGAAAAGGTAAATCGCTAATGGACGAGGACGGGCATTAATTTCATCTAACGCCTGCTCAATAGAGCAATACCCCAATACTGGGAGGATCGGGCTGAACAGCTCTGTTTGCATGAGCGTCATGTCGTCAGAAACTGCGCTGACGATATGCAGCGGGTGCTGCCGACCTGCCCCCAGCTCACCACAAGCAGTTATTACGGCACCTTTTTTCTTTGCATCATCAAGGGCGCTCAGAAAACGCTGATTGGCATTTTCATCGATCAATGCCGTGAAATCCGCACCCCCTTCCGTTTGGGGATGCATAGCGAGATAGTGCTTTTTTACTAATGAAATAAATTCACTGACTTTTTTCTCAGGGACCAAGGCATAATCTGGAGAAAGACACACTTGCCCAGCATTGAACGCTTTGCCATGCGCTATCCGTTTTGCCGCATCATTGATATCAGCATCCGGTGCAACGAACGCTGGAGACTTTCCACCCAGCTCAAGAGTGACAGGAACAAGGTTTTCCGCAGCATTGGCCATGATTTGACGGCCAGATTGCGGCGAGCCGGTAAAAATAAGATGATCAAAGGGTAATGACGAAATTTGCATTGCATTGGGGTGGTTACCGGCGATTACGGTGACATGATCGGTAGCAAATATTTCGCCGATCATACGCTGCAAAACACGGGTCACTTCTGGGCAGTTGGGTGGCATTTTTATCATCGCCCTGTTTCCCGCCCCCAAGGCCGCAACCAGCGGACCGAGTGACAGATAAAGTGGAAAGTTCCATGGACAAATGATCCCAACGACCCCTTTGGGCTGATACACCACCTTGGCGCGGTTGCCGGCAAACAAAAGTTCTGTGCTTCTCCGGCTCGGTTTCATCCACTTTTTCAGCCGATGGAGCAGATGACTAATTTCCAGCACAGGGCCAAGTACATCAATCAACTTGCTTTCAGCCGCTGCCCTGCAGCCAAAGTCCTTATTTGCTGCAATGGCAATCACATCCTGATATCTCTGCAACTGCTTTTTCAATGCTGATAAATGCTGTTTTCGCTCTGCTAAGGTTGGGCAAGGGCAGTGATTATAACCCTCTCTTAGCCGTCCAAATTGCAGCGCTATGGGATCCGAATACTGACTGGCTTTGTTTTCCATTTTCGATGCCTTTGGTTTGCTTCTATAACCTCGCTTCAATAAACCACCCAATGAATGTAAACTAAATGTTAATTCAGGCCAACTTTTTGGCATATTTGGACAAGAAAGTAGCGAATCGCCGGTCTAAAGGCCTGTAGACCAAAAGTTCAGCGGGGCTGACATCATCCCTCTGGTTCTCGCTTTTTCGTTACAAATTCAAGTAAGTGTTACAATTAAAAAGAATCGTGGCGGGTAAATTTTAATCGGGTTCCCTTTTTGAAGAGAGAAAACAACGGATGTTAATCGTTGCTGAATGCGAACAAGATCAAGACCGAAAGTGTCATCCCCTTCAGGACATTTATCGTCTTGTTACAGTGATGGAAAGTCAGGGGGTACAGGCAGAAACCTTGCTGGCGGGCAGTGACATTCAGCTTCAGGATTTGACGACCCCCGACGCAAGAGCCTCTTTCAATCAAAAGCTGAGAGTATTTCGTAACGCTGTCAGCCATGCCTCCAGCCCAGATATCGGTCTTATCGCTGGACAACAAACTCACTTTGCCGACTTTGGTTTTATGGGATATGCATTGATGAGTGCTGACACGTTCGAAGAGGCAGTCCAACTCGGCCTCAACTACATTCGGCTTGCGGGCCCCGTGCTTCAAAAATCTTTCGACGTCGAAGGAAACATCGCGCGCTTTGAAGGCATCGAAATACTGCCTTTGGAAGATCTGTTATCTTTCTATTGTGAATATTGGTTTGGCTCGGTATACACACTGTGCTGTGATATTTTGCAGCGCCCAATGCAGAATCACTGTATGCAGTTTCCCTATCCAGCTCCCAAGTATGTCGACAAATACAGAGAATTGTTTAACTGTGATATCGAATTCAACAGCCCAAAATTGCGGTGGGAGTTTTACGCCAGCGAGCTACAAGAAAAACTGCCCAGCGCCAACAAGCTCACCGTCACTATGTGTGTGCAGTCCTGCGAAAATATGCTGGCCGCCCTGCAAGCGACTGACGATATTGCCGCGCAAGTACAGGCATTTATTCTGCAAAGCCCCGGTAAGTTTCCTGGGGCGGAACAGGTTGCCTCTCATTTCAATTGCTCGCTGAGAACCTTAAACAGAAAACTCTCTGAATCTGGGCAGACTTACCAGAAGGTGCTGGACAACACCCGACAGAATCTGGCGGTAAGATACCTTCAACAAACCAGCATGAAAATCGAAGATATCTCAACACTGGTGGGCTTTTCAGAGCCAGCAAATTTTTACAAAGCCTTCAAAAAGTGGACAGGTAAAACTCCAATTGAATACCGGAATGATGCAAAATAGCGGCAAGCCCGGAAGGAACCGATTTTAAGCAGGTCTTTTCTGGCCTGCCTTTTTTCTAATCACGCCACGGCACACACTCCGTAGCATCGGTATAAAGGTTATGTCTCACTCCATTGGAAGATAGTTCTCTGGCATAAGAAGACTAACCGAGCAATATCAGACTCCCCATCATCAATGCTGAAGTCCTTGTTAACACAATAAGTAGATAAACAAGCGTCAGATCAGGTACGGAAAGTATCTATGCGCTGTTTGAACACCTCTACAGCCTGAGGCACAGAAAGATCGCTTACATTACAGGTCCCACTGATATCTCGCCAGGTTTGAGCCGGAGACATTTCTGTGACCGGTTTTAACGATATGCCATACCTTGACTGGTTCCGCATTCCGCTGACAACGGTTTCCCTCCCCCAATCCCAGCTTGGCGATCAGGCCGTTCGAATGCTGCTCAGCCAAATCCGTAAAGAGAGTGACAGCAGCTTCCCCCGTAAAGTGTTGCTTCAACCCAAGCTTGTGGTTCGTAAATCAACGGCAAAACCCAGAAAGCCGTGATCGGTAAAAGGGAACCAGTGAACACTGGCTCTCTCTACCAACCAACAGGGCTTAGATATCAAGAGGGGGGTTGCTTTCGCATTTCTTCCAACGAGCTGCCCATCCTTATCGGATCTGACAGCGATTCGTGCTCATAAACACTTTCAGTGAATTCAAGAGCATCGTAAAAGCCCCACCCCTGATAGGTCAATTCGTTCGCTATTTCCAATTTATTTTTACCTTCGTGGTGCATATCGACCACTTTGGTAAAGGCATCTTTTTCACTCATGGCTGCTACCCCCAAGGCATAGGACACACCATTAACGTAGTGAGAGAATCGCAGGCAGGGTGTATCAAAACCCTGACGATGCCGATCAATTCATTTGTCTGTAAAAAATAGCAACAGCGGGGTCATTCAAATAGAAGGGGGCTTGCTAAGACGCTGAAGAAATGAACTTGCATCTGACAAACCATCGAGATCTCTCATGAAATTGTAGGCAACAGTTTCAAAACATAGACATTTTGGATAGTCATCTCATTGTTGTATCAAAGTGATCGTACACTTATCTGGACTGTATTGAACAACGTCGAGGAATTAAGTATGTACGACATCAATATTAATAACATACCAGTTAATCTCCACCACCCCCAACAACACATTTTGATAACATTGAGCGCGGTACAACCCAATGAAGCCAATAAACGTGTGTTTTTACAGTGTGTCGATGAATACATGCATCAAAATCACTGCTTTGATTTGTTTGAAAAAATCATTTCTTACCGTCTCAATGAAATCAGACAGGCGCAACCACCGGAAGAGTCATGCGGTAATCTTTATACCCGTCTTACTTCACCCCTTGCTGAATCCATTACTGGTGTAAAGCCACTCAAAAACCTTCCGGATCTGTTCTTCTATATTGAGCGCACTGCAATTGCTTATTATGGAGATATTCTGATGTGCTGGGCGGAATTCAAAACTTATCAGATCAACGAACAGGCAAGACAATATCTGCAGGCATACCGTGAACAGCCAGCATCGGGGGATCAGCTCACCACACTGGAGAATTACCGTTACGAGGTCGTTGCAGATATCCGGAATGATGAGCGTTTATTCATGACCTGCTATTCGCCTTATCCAATGACATTGTCACAAGCTAATGTGCTAATTAATTTAGAAACATTTGTGAAACAACAACATTGGTATGAAATGCTTTACTACCTCAATATTTCGGCATCCGGCGAGCATTTCATCCTTTATCAAGAAAAGGGAGAAAATCCACCATTACTGCTTTCTTCAGCCCTTATTCAACGTTATTCACAACACGATAACTGGCTGACTTTTGATCCTTTTTTCCAAACGGAAAGTTGGACACTGACTTTATCAAATGAGAAAATTGATACTTTGGAAAAGTCTGGCATCTTTTCTAAAGGACTGAAATATAAAATTAACACAGAGAGTGTTGAGAAATTTGATTATTCTCTTTTGCGCACCGTTATAAGAAAACCAGCTGTATGTGAAATTATACGGATGGCCATCAGTGGTCCGAGGGAAAAATTAAATCATGTTCTCTATTTAACGCTTAAATATTTAACACTGAAGCTCGCGGATATTGGTTTAGAAGTGGCGTACACCATTGTAGAACAGCCCTCCATCATTGGTTTTTATCAATCAATCAATAACGACAGTAACCACATTTTGCCGTACGTAGCACTGTGCCAGCAAAAAGTGGCTGGAACGGCCTTAACCACTTATCAGGGTATCGTGTTTACCGGACCGATGAGCCAGGCTTTCGAAGAAAACAGTTTCAGGGATTACAACAAGAGAGTCATTTCCATGCGGAAACTCGCGAGAGCCACAACCAATGCATGATCTAGTAGAAACTATCTCCAATAACTGTATCGCGATCTTTTTGATCGCGATTGCCAGCATTGTCGCGATGTGGGCAACAAACTTTGCCCGCATGTTGGCGAATAATAAGTCGGGTGTAGCCCGGCCTTTATACCTGCCCTACACCCTTTACACTGTATTTATCTCCGCATGGATCTTATCCAATGCCTATTTTCAATCCGGTTTGCTGGTATATTTCGGCGAAACAACAGCCATTTATATGGCCTTACTCGCCAATATTTTCTCCGGATTGGCGTTTACTTTTGCTTACCTTTTCTCATGCCAGTTAGTGTCAGGATCTGCCGGTTTTAGAATCCGTCCCTGGCGCTGGATGCTATTTGCCATGGCCTGTGCCATTACGCTGGTGACCAACCTGATCCCCGGATTGAACGTGGACGCTGTCTATATCAGGGGCATTGGCAATTTTGTTATCCACTTTGGTCCTTTTAGTGCGCTGTTTTTCGGCGTTTTGATTTTGCTTTTAATCCTCACCCTGATCAACTTTGTGCTTTCAAGCCGAAGCAAACTTAAGGTACAGCAGATCAAAGCCAACTATATGGTACTGGGAATGGCGGCATTCATTCTTTCGACTTTCCTTGCCCATTTTTTGATTCCGCTGATAACACAGAGCTTCGCTGGTGCCTGGGTGCCGCCGGCGCTGTCGATCATTGAAGCCTTACTGGTTGGTTATGCACTTCTGCATAACCGATTTTATAGCAGCCGCTTTATCGGAATGTTAACGGTGAGCTTTGTGCTCAATGCGACGCTTTATATCATGCCAATATTGATGCTGGGTCTGGTACAACATTTCCAAATGGATACTCTGGTTGTTGTCACCTGGACAGTGATCACTGGTGTGTTTTGGAACCGTTCACTCAAGTTCATTCGCAGACATGTCAACCGTTTACTCTATAAAGAAAAAGGCAACCCGGTAGAAAATATCTGCAACCTGATCGGTGAGTTCCGTTACTCCACTGATCAAGCTGTAGTACAGTTAAACCGCGTATTAAACGCCAAATCAGGTCGCATCCAGAAAGTAAACAGCAACACAGACTACAACCTGTTTCTCTCCTGTTTCCATGGGGATCGTTCCGTTCTGGTGAAGGAAGAGCTTGAGTATGAAATCAAGCACAAGACATCGGAAGAACAACAAGCGCTTCGCGATGTTGCCTGTGCCATGGTCAAAGCCGGTACATCGCTGGTACTGCCAATCACCAATGAGAAAAACGAAGTCACCCACCTGTATATGGTATCGAAGGAAAAAGAAAACGACTTGTTTTCCAGTGAAGAAATCATGGGTCTGCAACGCTTGTTTGATGAGGCTAACCGTTTTATCGTCACCGAAGACAAAGTGCGGAAATCTCAGGTACTGGCTGGCTCCATAGCCCATGAAATCCGCAATCCGCTAACCAAAATCAAATACCATTTTGAACGCATCGATGCGGACATGTTTGGTGTAAAAAACGGCACACTGTCTCCTTTCGCCTCCCAAGACATGCAAAAGTTATATCAAGAGTTGTCTGAAGGTAAAAAAGCAGTACAGCTCGGAACCCGCTTTATCGATGCGATTCTCGATGAGTTACGCGGGGAAGACATCAGCCCCCGCCTGTTCTCCTATTACTCTGCGGGTGAACTGACTGCACAAACCCTCAAAGATTTCAACTTCAGCAGTGATGCGCACCGCAAGCGTGTTGACCTCAACACAGAGAATGATTTTTTGTTTCACGGTAGCGATACCTTGTACAGCTTCCTCCTGCTGAATTTGCTGAAAAATGCGGTTTATTACTTTGATACCCATCCTGAAAGCCGGGTGAGCATTCGTTTTTCACAAACCGGCGATAACAATACCCTACACGTTATGGATACCGGTCCAGGTATTCCGGCACACCAGCTCGGGTACATTTTTGACGAGTTTTACACCCGGGGTAAAAAACAAGGAAATGGCTTGGGCCTTTCTTATTGTAAGCGCGTTATGCAATCTTTCGGCGGTTCTATCACCTGCCATTCAGAGGAAGGGAAATATACCGAGTTTGTCCTAACGTTTCCTTCCGTTGATGAACAAGAACATGATCAGAAAATCAAGCAACGTATCTGCCAATATGTTACAGGCAAGTCTTGCCTGCTTGTTACGTCTTCCGCAGCAGGAAGCTGGTTGTCACAAGCGTTTGAATCGCTCGGGATCTGTGTAGACCATACGGCGGACATCGATACTGCTTTTTACCAGAAACTGAAAGCACCGGTGGACTTTATCGTGGCCGAGAAATCCATGCTAGAGCGTGATATCAGTCTGGTGAATGCACTGCGAGCCGGCGACTTTGGGTATCATGCACAGATCACCCCAATCCTGACGTTTGGCAACTCAGACACGGACACCCCGCACACTCACGCTTTCGATCACGCCGTTCAGGGAGAAATTAAGGGGATTCCCAACAGGTTAGCTTTTCTAAGAGCATTCGACATGCTGATAAACGAAGGAAAACTCGCGAAACTGGGCAACCTGATTGGAAAACGCGTCTTGGTCGTCGATGACATGCAAGTTAACCGCATGCTGGTAAAAGCCTACCTGGTCAGTGAAGGCATTGACGTTGAAGAAGCCACGTCAGGACAGGAAGCCATTGATAAAGTGAAAGATGGACACTATGACCTTATCTTGATGGATATCCATATGCCGGGTAAGGATGGTATTCAAACCGCGCTGGAAATCAGCAACCTCGACCGCACGCTCCCTATTATCGCCCTTTCCGGCGAGTACAGCGAAGAGATCACTGTGACCATCAAGAATGTCATGCAGGACCACCTTGTAAAGCCAATTACCAAACAGCAATTATTGAAAACATTGACCAAGTGGCTGGCATAACACGTTTCAGCAGCAAACAGCCCAATAAAGTAGGTGATACAAGCCAGAAAATCGATGGGGTATATCAATACCCCATAAACTTTTCAATCAACACTTCGAGCTTTTCTTCCAACTCAGATTCAAAGTCGTCGAGGCTTTTTCCAAAGCCCTGTAAATATTTGCCCGCCTGCTCCCGGTTCATCTTCTTCCCCAAGACGTTAAACTGCATTTCGGGCAAGGATTTATCGTTTCTGGGGACCACAGCAAGGGTGATAAACCCTGTGTTCAGGGTGCTCATGTCATCCAGAATATACTGGCAGAATTCATCTATTTTGCTTGCCCCCTCTGGCCCCAAACAACCCGGTTCCAACCGACATACCACCTGTATCTTCATGTTTTCAGGCATGGTTGCTGCGCTTCCCATCACTGTTTTCCTTATTGTTATCTTTAACAATCAGCGTAGCCCAGACCAAAAGAAAAAGCCCAGCCAAGGTATCAGGGAGATGTACCGAAATGATGGATAATTTTAAAACAATCAGGGCCCTGCCATATAATAGGTATGTAACAAACAACATTCACAACCAGTGAATCATTTCGCAACCGCGTAAAAATGCAAATATTACCCCTATTATTCAATGAGTTAAAAAATCTACCTCCCAACTAATTCACTTAGTTATCCACAGATTCTGTTGATAGGTTCACGATAGGCAGAACCTTATTTTTTCTTTTATAATCATATAATTAATGTAATTTTGAAGAAAAAATAAATTTTTCTTGACCTACAAACCAAAAATGATGCCGAAATAGGTAGCCAGAATTCGATAAAAATTGATAGTTAGATGTCGAACAAACTGTTTGCATATCACCGTGTTACACGACGCTATCATGACCGAGAAAAATGAGACTGACGGTTAGAAATTCAGGTCTGAAACGAAAGTGTTATATCCAGGCAACCCGAAGATGCAAGATTCAGGTTATTGAGTACACAAGGTGCGGAGTTATGACGTGACGTTTCTGCATTTTTCGAGCAAGGCATTGTAGCTATCACGAAATGCTTCACTGGTAAAAAACTCATCGTTAATTTCCAATTTGCGACTCTGATGCCAGCTTTGGGCGCTTGCACCTTGTCCATACGGTATTTTATATACATGGAAATGCTGATTTTGGTGTAAATAGATGAGGTTGGCAGCAACACGCAGGGGTTTCAATGGCTCATTGAGATAAAGTTTGAACTCCCCACTGCAATCATTCACGACATACGAGCCATTGGCACTTCTGATCGCGATATACGGTTTATCTGATTCTGTGTAAGAATCCAGCGACCAGATACCAGTTTGGTTCGTCAGTTGCAAAAACGGCAAGCGTTTATTTTCTGTCACAATGGGAAGACTATCTTGCTCTGAAGGTACTTTATTGATCACATTTTCAATAGCTGGGCGCGCATGGATCACCCTTACTGACGGAGGAACAGTGACGGTTTCCGGTTCTTTAAACCAGCCCGTTAATGCTGCCCAGTCCACCATGCTGGATCCCAGAGCAAGCACGATCACCAACGACGACATGGCCATCGCCGGTAACCAGAACTTTTGTGCCCAATCAATCATCCCCGGCATTTTAATGCCGGATTGGCGCTCCAGCTTGGCCTCCAATAATTCAGCCTCTGACAATGCGTTGCGCAACTCACCGGCTAGCTTTCCTTGCTCTGCCACCGCGCACTCTTTCTGTGCTTTAAACCGGTTACGCTCTTCTTTCAGCAACACCATTTCGCCCTCAAGCTGAGCAACTTTCCGGGAATAATCGATACGATTTGGCGAACTGTTTTCTTTTTTGGACTGAGCAAGCTGGGCTTTTAACAGCTGGTTTAATGCCGACAGTTCATCTCGATCTTTTTTGACCGCAGCCAACTCACGCTCAAGCCCCCCCTTGTGAGGACCAGAGGAAGCCTTAGGGATTGCCAGCGAATGGTCACCCTTCCCCTTGATAACATTTTCGTAAGAATGACGGACAAGATGCATGAGTGCCTTGGATCCGCCTTTATCTGGGTGAACACGAATCGATAGCAGTTTGTAACGCTGTTTTACCGTCGCTTCTGAATCACCAGATTGGGTTCCAAGGATCTCATTAAACGTGGTCATTTTTAGGTGTTAATTCATTTTAGGTGAAAATTTATCGGCTGCGGCTGTCGATGTTTGAGTCCTGAATTGCATCTCTTTGTTGCATATTCTTTATCCATCTGAATTAAGATAGTCCAACGCGTTCACACCGACAGTACAATTGTTCAATGTTTGTCCTACCTCTCTTTTTAACACCCTCCACAAGAAATGTTTCATTAACAAGAAATTATCTTTATCGCCACCTTTGGTGTCATTTCAATCAAACGTGTTATTTTTCATTGCATTCGTCATTACGTGATTTATGATGCATTTGAAAATTTGATGACCCGATGAAGGCTGTTGGAGAGAGATGACATTTGTCATCCGCCGAAGAAGTAAATCTTTCAGGCACTCATTAACGCTCTCTTTAGCGTTTGAGTAAGGACAGTAGCTCGAGGGGACTCTGGAGAGATCCGTTAAATCGGACGCCGAAGGAGCAAGCTCACAATCCATTTCTGGACAGTTTAGAGTGAAACTCTCAGGCAAAAGGACAGAGGAGATAACCGCATTGAACGGCGATCTTTTTGTTGTTTTTTTGCGGCTATTCTCCTCCTTTTAATCTAAAGGGGGATAAATGAACCATTCGCTTCACCAGTTTCTACAATCCATTGATAATGTTGTTTGGGGCCCGCCACTTCTACTCCTGCTTGTCGGTACCGGTGTATATTTCACCTTCCGTTTAGGCGCAATCCAGTTTTCTAAATTGCCACTCGCGCTGTCTTACGTTTTTAAAAAAGAAGAAGGCGTGAGCAGTAAAGGGGATGTATCCAGCTTTGCGGCACTTTGCACTGCCCTTTCTGCGACCATCGGCACGGGCAACATTGTAGGCGTCGCAACGGCATTGAAACTGGGCGGTCCGGGGGCATTGTTCTGGATGTGGATGGCTGCCCTGTTTGGCATGGCAACCAAATACGCAGAATGTTTACTGGCGGTGAAATACCGCGAGAAAGATGCACAAGGCAATATGCTTGGCGGCCCCATGCTGTATTTAGAAAAAGGCGTGGGTCAAAAATGGCTGGCGCGCCTGTTTGCTTTATTCACCATCGGTGTCGCCTGCTTTGGCATCGGCACTTTCCCCCAGGTGAATGCCATTGTTGATGCCAGCCATATCGCGTTTAACATTCCGCACGAAATCACAGCTGTTGCTTTAACACTGCTGGTTGCTGCGGTCACCATTGGTGGTATCAAATCAATCGCCGGCATTGCCAGCAAAATCATTCCTACCATGACAGTTGTGTATGTCAGTGCGTGTGTAGGTATTTTGGTCAACAATGCCGGTGCCATCCCCTCTGCCATCAGCCTGATTATCGAGTCTGCCTTTACTGGCCAGGCCGCAACAGGCGGTTTTGTGGGCGCCTCAATCATGGTTGCTATTCAAGCAGGTGTCGCTCGTGGCGTATTCTCTAACGAATCAGGCCTTGGCAGCGCACCGATGGCTGCCGCTTCGGCACAGACCAATTCTTGTGTGCGCCAGGGATTGATCTCGATGGTAGGGACTTTCCTAGATACTATCGTGATATGTTCAATGACTGGCTTGGTACTGGTACTGACCGGTGTCTGGTCCATGGACATTGAAGGCGCGAAAATGACCACAGAAGCCTTCGCTCTTGGCCTCAGTGAAGGATTTGGCCCAATGATTGTCGCCATCGGTCTGGTGTTCTTTGCCTTCACCACTATTCTTGGTTGGAATTATTACGGTGAGCGCTGTGTCGTTTATCTGTTTGGGAATGGTGCGGTTATGGCCTATAAAATTATCTTTTTGGCGTTGATCCTGTCCGGTGCCTTTATCAAGCTCGATATGATCTGGTTGATTGCTGACATTGTGAATGGGTTGATGGCTATCCCCAACCTGATTGGCCTTATTCTTCTGCGCCACGTCGTTGCCGAGGAAACCAACCTCTACTTTTCAGCGCTTAAAAATGCGGTTTCATCGTCAAAAGTACCGAGTACGACAAACGCTTAACCATATGCCCCACCAAGAAAAACAGCGCCAGTTTTTGGCGCTGTTTTTGTGTCGCAATAATTTACTTTACGCGGACTTTATTCTTAACATATCACTCAACCCCAGCTTGCCGAAAATCGCGTCATAATGGACGAAATTAGGGATCCGGGTGTGGTGCTGTACTTTGGTGCCAACGGCAACAAATTCATAACCCAGGGTGCTGGTTGCCATCTTATCCCACTCGCCATCACCAAAATAAACACGTCGACTGAACGTTGCCCCAGAGTCCTGTTTAGCCCGAAAAGCCGCCAGCGCCATAATCTCACTACGTGTCATCGCATCTGAGCACGACGCAAAGCTCACGCCAGTAATATCAAAGCCTGCTGCCCTAAGCTTAATTTTTGCCGATTCTTCCCAGCCACCGGTGGCTATTGCCAGCACGACATTGGGATGCGCTTTCATATCATTTACAAACTCGATGGCACCGGGTGTGGCAACTAAGCCATTGCTGTTTGACGAAATGTATAGGCGCAGTTTTTGCAAAAACAATGACTTCACTTCGCGCAAGATGCGCATTCTATCTTGACGCACACCCTGCTGTTCAATCAATTCTTCCAACACGCCAACATCAGTAACATGGGTAAACGCCCCCCAATCATCAGTCAACTCAATGCCCATCACTTCTTCTATGGCTGAGCGAAAACAATCAGAGTCAAAATCATAGCTGTCGATCAGTGTGCCATCGACATCTAACATAAACAGGTTCATTAGCGCCAGTCCTCAAATCCAGGATACAGAAACAACCTCAAGGCTGATTTGAATTTGCGCTCGGCGGTTCTTCCCGCGCAATGCGAACATTGTATTTACAAATCCAACATCCAAACAACATTCATTGTTGATATTTAGAGATAGTAGACGCACATCAACAATAGCGCACAGGGTAACACGGAATTGTGACATAGGGATGGATGTTGATGGCACGCCCCCTGTCATAGACAGTGTGAAATTTTGATAACTATAACGAGATAACCGATGTGATCACTCCGATATAAAATTGTGCGCTTCAATGCTAGAAAGTGCCACATTGAGCATAGTTGGAAGCCCGTTACAACATGTTTTATGTAGAGAGAAAAATGTCGTCAAAAGAGTGTCTGTCAAGACTTGAAGATCACAGGATATAGTGGTTTGATCTGCGCCCTGCCAAATCGGGACACAATATAGTGGCCTTCGCTCAAAAAGACGGCAATACTTTCGAGGTGCAATTCATAATGGCTAAAACCAAGTCAGCTTCTGATATCGAATCCACAGGCGTGCTCGCCATTCCCTACCAAGCGACGTCCATGGAAATCTGGGACAGTAAATACCGCCTAAAAAGCAAACATGGTGACGCAATCGATGAGACACTGGATGACACCTTTAAACGTGTTGCCCGTGCACTTGCTGATCTCGAAGAAGAGTCTGTACGTGAAAAATGGTACAACGAGTTTTTGTGGGCGCTTCGTCACGGTGCTATTCCAGCGGGTCGTATCACGTCCAACGCTGGCGCTTTTGAGCACAAGCCTGCAACCTCGACCATCAACTGTACAGTGAGCGGTACCATTGAAGATTCAATGGACGACATTCTGGGTAAAGTCCATGAGGCAGGTCTGACCCTGAAAGCCGGTTGCGGTATCGGTTATGACTTCTCTACCCTGCGTCCACGCGGTGCATTCGTTTCAGGTGCTGGTGCTTACACCTCGGGCCCACTGTCGTTCATGGATATCTACGACAAGATGTGCTTCACCGTCTCTTCTGCCGGTGGCCGTCGCGGCGCGCAAATGGGCACCATGGATATTCGTCACCCTGATGTGATGGAATTCATCCGGGCCAAGCGTGAAGATGGCCGGCTGCGTCAGTTCAACCTGTCACTGCTGATCACTGAAGAGTTCATCGAAGCAGTGAAAAATGACGGCGAATGGCAACTGATCTTCCCTGTGACCGAAAAAGAAGCACGTCAGGATGGCACCGACCTGTATAACGATGACAACATCGTCTGGGCTGACTGGCCAAGCAAAGAAGGTCTGCTAGAAGACGACCAAGGCCGCGTTGCGTGTAAGATTTACCGCACCATGCCCGCACGTAACCTGTGGAACGTGATCATGTCGTCCACTTACGACTACGCGGAGCCTGGCTTTATCCTGATCGATAAAGTGAACCAAATGAACAACAACTGGTTCTGCGAAGACATTCGCGCCACCAACCCATGTGGTGAGCAGCCTCTGCCACCTTACGGCGCGTGTCTGCTGGGTTCGGTAAACCTGACGAAATTCGTTCGCGATCCGTTCACTGAGAATGCACGTTTCGACTGGGAGATGTACCGCAAGGTTGTGGCTATCTTCACCCGTATGCTGGACAACGTGGTTGAAATCAACCAGTTGCCACTGGAAAAGCAGCGTGAAGAGATCCAGACCAAACGCCGTCACGGCATGGGTTTCCTGGGCTTGGGTTCAACCTTGACCATGTTGCGCCACAAATACGGCAGTGCGGCTTCTATCGCTTTCACCGAGCAGATTTCACAGGAGATGGCGATCACCGGCTGGGAACAGGCAGTTAAACTGGCGGCTGAGAAAGGTCCAGCGCCTGTAATGGAACAAGAGTTCGAAGTCACACCTAAGATGATGCGCCAGCGCCCTGAAATGGCCAAAGACGGCATCAAGGTGGGTGACAAAGTAAAAGGTAAAGTACTTCATGCCAAATACAGCCGTTACATGCAGCAAATCGGCGAAGTGCGCCCTGACCTGATTGAAAAACTGGTTGAGACCGGTGGCCGTTTCACTCACCACAGCTCAATCGCACCTACAGGTACAATTTCGCTGTCGCTGGCGAACAACGCAAGTAATGGCATCGAGCCAAGCTTTGCCCATCACTACACCCGTAACGTGATCAAGCCGGGCAAGAAGTCAAAAGAAAGCGTTGACGTGTTCAGCTTCGAGTTGCTGGCCTATCGTGAGCTTATCAATGCGAAAGCGATGCCATACAGCACCAAAGAAGAGGAACAACTGCCAGAATACTTCATCACTGCTGACGACATCACGCCAAGCCAGCACGTTGAGGTTCAGGCAGCCGCGCAGCGTTGGATTGACTCTTCTATTTCGAAGACAGCCAACGTTCCGACTGACTTCCCGTTTGAGAACTTCAAAGACATTTACATGGATGCCTATGACAAGGGACTGAAAGGGTGCACGACGTTCCGCTTCAACCCTGAAGTCTTCCAGGGTGTGCTGGTGAAAGAAGAAGATCTGGAAAACACCACCTATGTTTTCACACTGGAAGATGGCAGCACCTTTGAAGCCAAGGGGAACGAAAAGGTTGAATACGACGGCGAAGTACATACCGCTGCCAACCTTTATGATGCCCTGAAAGAAGGCTACTACGGTAAGTTCTAACCTCAGACATACAGGGAGGGGGTGATTCACCGCCTCCCGAAACAAAGAAGTAATTCGTTATGACACGTAAAATTGAAAGCAAAATCGTTGCATACAAAGTAAAAAGCAAAGAAGTCGCACAGGAAGCTCCGGCGACGCCTGTTGTTGAAGCACCTATGCTTGAAACCATGCACGAAGAAAT
Source organism: Grimontia hollisae CIP 101886 (assembly GCF_000176515.1). Classification (GTDB taxonomy): domain Bacteria; phylum Pseudomonadota; class Gammaproteobacteria; order Enterobacterales; family Vibrionaceae; genus Enterovibrio; species Enterovibrio hollisae. The sequence continues at coordinate 88,335 of NZ_ADAQ01000013.1, read as the reverse complement.
GCCACGTCCGGAAAAACTGCTGGGGTCAACCTACAAGTTGAAGACACCAGAACACGTTTCTGAGCACTCGCTGTTTATCACCATCAACGATGTGGTACTTAACGAAGGCACCGATCATGAAGTGCGCCGCCCATTCGAGATCTTCATCAACAGTAAAAGCCTGGAACACTACCAGTGGATTGTGGCGTTAACCCGCATCATTTCTGCTGTGTTCCGTAAAGGCGGTGACTGCACCTTCCTGGTAGAAGAGCTGCGTTCAGTGTTTGACCCAAAAGGCGGTTACTGGAACAAAGGGAAATATGTGCCATCCCTGATTGCTGAAATCGGCAATGTGATTGAGCAGCACCTGATGGAAATCGGCCTGTTGAAAAACCCTGAGATGGACGAGCACCAGAAGGCGTTTCTTGAAGCCAAACGTGCAGAAAACGCACCGAAAGAAAGCGTAAAAGAAGAAGCGCCAGAAAATACCGGCTTCCCGCCAAGCGCAACACTTTGTTATAAATGCCACAACAAAGCCGTGATCGTGAAAGACGGCTGCCAGACCTGTCTAAACTGCGGTGATTCTAAGTGCGGTTAACCCGCCAACGTTATCGATTGAAGGCTTCCCGGTGGAAGCCTTTTTGTTTCCTATCATTCCCTCGTTCAACTTTTTCGAATAATCACCCCAGTTTTTTCTGCTATTTTAGATTTAGCCAACCTTCTATACTCTGCTTCAACACGATAAAACACGTGAAAATCATATAATTTAGGAGCGAATAATGGCGAATGTTCTGGTGCTGAAATCAAGCATCCTTGGCGAGTACTCTTCTTCTACAAAATTGATCGACCTGATGACAGAACAATTCAGCGATGACACCTTTGTCATTGAGCGCGATCTCGCTGTGCATCCTGTTCCTGTTTTAGATGGTGAATTAGCGCTGGGACTACGCGGCGCAGAAAACCCATCGCCACGACAACTGGACGCATTAGCGTTGTCTGATCAACTGATTAATGAAATCAAAGCAAGCGATACGCTGGTGATTGCCGCACCAATGTACAACTTCAGCATTCCCACCCAGTTGAAAAACTGGATCGATTTTATTGCCCGTGCCGGTGTGACGTTTTCATACACCGAGAATGGTTCTCAGGGTCTATTGACTGGCAAGAAAGCGCTCATCGTTACCACCCGTGGCGGGATGCATGTCGGCCAGTCCAGTGATCACATCACAGGTTATCTGAAAACAGTGCTAGGCTTTGTGGGTATTACCGACGTGCAGTTTGTGTACGCGGAAGCGCTCGCCATGGGCGAAGAATTTGCAAAAGCATCGATGGAGAAAGCGACCAACGAGCTGATGGCGCTGGTTTCCTGATTTACACTCTACTGCTAACTTAAATGTCCTTATTTAGGGTGCCCTTAGGTTTGCAACATCAAGGGCTCTTTTTTATCCTCTTGGCATTCATCGTTTCTTAAAAGATATCCAGATACCCATGTTCTGTGGGGTTCAGTGACCTTATCGGATTGGCATTGTGCCAGACAGCATGATCATTATTTTTGGCAAACTTTTGTAGATTATATGAACACCACAAAACCAAAACACGCACAGATAAACCGCATTAAGAGAATTTAAAGCATAAAATCTCGTATTATTTGATCTGTACCAAATTACCAAAACCTAACTTGAGAGGTTGCACACGAACCTAATGCTTTCATTCAGCTAACATTCATGTTCCATAGGTATTATATGGTTGTGGGCGCCCCTAAAGACAACCAAGAGGTAAGTAAATGGGAAGAATGTTTAAGGCGCTGATTATTGTTCCAATTCTGGCTATTCGTGTTCCAGCATATGCCGATCAGCCTGACGTAAAACCCCTCCCTGAACACCAACGCTTTGCCTATGAGCAAACTCAGCCTCACCAAGCACTAGCGAAACTGCTCGCGATCCCTTCATTCCGGGCCAGCCATGTGGCGCAACCTTTTTCTGATCTTGATGCCTTGTATCAGGCTGCACCTGACGCACAGCAAGAGTTAGAAACACTGGCTGCGAAGATTGCTCAATCCGTTAACGGCAACGTGCTGAGTGCTGGCCTGAAAGGTAAAGCACGCGCAGTAGAAAAAGTGACGAAAGAGCTCGGGGGCGATGCGTCTTTGCTGACAGATATCGTCCGCATTACTGTGGAAACAGACTCTATCGGTTCACTGAACAAGGCTTATGAGCATTTAGCTGCAAATACCCAGACGGTGGAAGTGATTAACCGTTTTCACTTCCCCCAACCTTCTGGCTATCGCGACCTGAAAGTGTTGGTCACTTTGCCAGAAAGCAAACTCATTGCCGAAGTCCAATTTCACCTTCGTGCCATCTCTGAAATAAAAAATGGCCCCGAGCATTATATCTATGAACAAATTCAAGGTATTGAACGTCATGCAGCATCAGAAGGGCGGGCATTGAATGACATCGAAGTGGTAAAAATTGAGAAGCTCCGTGCCGAGTCACGAAAGATGTACCAATTGGCATGGGCACAATACCAGCCGCTGGGCATGGTAGTATAAACAACCAAGGGCGGATCATCCGCCCTTTTTACCGTTTAAATGGCTGTTTTTTGATGGCTGGTTGAATTGATCAGTACATATCAAACTGCGTGATGTCGACATGCTCACCATTGAGTTCAATAAAACTCTGTGCAGGCACACTATTCCAATGTTGTATGTCTGACTCATAGGGCTCTGAGGCTAACACTACCCCACCGTCAAGAGGCTTAAAAAACAAGGTGGGTGGCACGCCAGTCGACGCATACCGCAGTCCCCAGAACTTTGTTCCATCACTCATGCACAAAGATGCCTTAAAGGGTTCAACAATTCCCTTTGCCCGCAATTCTGCCTCAACACGTGCGATGACTCTCTTCAATGCGCCTTTGGGCGACGCTGCCAACCCATCCTGCAACAGCAAGAGGAAGACCAGTTCACTGTCCGTTGTCCCTCTCCGTTTCAGGTAATATTTCTCTTCCAGTTGCCTCTCAAGATTGAATCTCACCCGCTCGAACGCCGGGATTTGTCCATTGTGCATAAACAGCCACTGATCGACATTAAACGGATGGCAATTCTCCCGTGACGTATTGGTACCGGTAGATGCCCTGACATGGGCCATAAAACGGTGGGATCTCACGTGTCTTGACAGTGAATGAAGATTAGCGTCAGACCAAGCCGGAAGCACTTCACGATAAAGTGCCGGGGTTTCTTTTTCCCCATACCAAGCCACGCCAAAGCCGTCTGCATTTACTGCTGTCACAGCTTTACTGGCTTCCATACTTTGCATCACCAACGAATGGTTGGGCTGATGCAACATTTCATCCAAAAAACAAGGCACTCCCTGATACGCTAACCACCTACACACGGTAATCTCCTTTTAGAGGCTGTTGGCCTTTGGTGATGATTTTTAGTATGACCCAAAACAGGGAAATTGCCTTTTAATATCACACGGTTATTGTTTTTTATCAGCCGGGATGTCCATCCACCCTGGCTTTGAACAGCATTGGGCCAAAGATCAACGCAAATGCACCGAAAGACATCCCCCAGCCAATCGCTGCAATGATAACCATAGTGCTCAGGTATTCTGGCCACAATGCAACACCAGCAACACGTGCAATGGTTGATACTGCCAGCAAGATAAACGCAAAGGCGAAGCGCGGCCCGTGGTAGATTGCCCTGCCAGTGTGTCCCATCGTCACGCGGGCAATCATCGACAGAATAACGCCCGCCATTGCGCCAATGGCAAACAGGTGGATTAAGGTGTGCGATACCCAGGGATTGGTGAGTGTAAAGGCCTTGAAAAGCAGCCCCAGAGGCAGCGCAAGGTAGAACAGATGAAGTGACCACACCAAAGGCTCAGATAATGACTTCACACCCTGCCAGCGCCACAAACGGGCCAACTGTGCAACACCGGCAACCAACAGCAGCGCCAGCTGAATGTTGGTATTAACCAACGGGAAGAAACACAGTACAGCAAGCAGAACCAAAGGCAGGTTCGCCAGAATATCCAGCCACAAAATAGGTTTTGCCTGCACCAGTTGATAGCGTTTCGCGGTGAAGAACGGAATCACCCGGCCACCCATAATGGAAATCAACAACATGTACCACCAGATCATAGCTTCCCAAAGCGCGCTTGAGGAAAAAGGTGGCATGCCTTTCACCGTGGCATAGCTGGCAAAGTTAGCCATCATTGCCACCAGTAACATTGGGATGAAAAACAGGTTACGCCAACGTTTGGCGATCACCACCCGTAAACCGACTTCCCAACCCACCACCAACAAGAATGCCCCGTCAATCAATGCGATGACAAACAAAGGCGTATCTGTCCAGAACAGTATCCTTGGCAATAACCATAATAAGACAATGACACCGAGCCGCCACCCCGAGGTCCCTTTCACACCCGTCCAGGTTTGAACTGCTGTCAGTAAAAAACCCGCGACCACCGCTAGCGCAAAGCCAAATAACATTTCATGCACGTGCCACCAAAGTGGCGGAACATTGAGTGACGTCGTGGCACCGGCAGAAAATATCCATACCCATACCGAAACGGCAAACACGGCATACACAGATGCCATCAGAAAGAAGGGACGGAACCCCAAACGCAACACAGGCGGAATGCGCTCTTCTTTTGCTTTATCGACAATGTTGATCATGATGCGGGTAATCTCACAGCATTAACATGCATAAATTATACATGTTAATAGGTAACAAAAAAGTGTTGCTATATCTAATTGAAATTCAAAGATAACAAGAACAATCCGGCGAGTGTCTGCTTTTTTGGGGCCGGGATCAGTTGCCTGATTTTGGATCAAGGGAGCCGGAAAAATATTAATTTCCTGAGAATCATCCTCGTTTGCAGAATAATTTGCTCAGAAAGAACCAATAAAGATTTCAGGGAAATAATCGTTTCCTAGTAACTGTGCCTAACAACGTCCTATATCCATCTAGCCTATTTTGTTTGGTTTCGGCATTAAACATGTGATTTAGACCGAGGTTTCATTTTGAGCTGTGTCTACAGATTATAAAATTCCACGCATAAAGGTTATGGTCTTAAATATCAATAAGTAAGGAAACTAAGGCTAGGAAAATCGATGAAACAGAGTGCAAAATTAATGTTGGTTGGCGCCATGGCGGTCACTTCAGCGGCACAGGCGGCTGTATTGGAAACCAGTCTTTTTTACAGTCAGGAACTGGAAACTGATACCACTTATGCCACGCTAAGCCAGCAGGTCGTGGGCTGGTATTACAATATCGACCACGCAAACGATGTGTTTGCAAACAGTGGGGTGAACCTACAGTTGAAACCGACAGCCATTCACGATGTTAACTTTCTGACAGCTGATAACACACAAAGCGATGCACGTGTAGAAATGCTGACACAAATTAACGGTGGCCTCCCGTTGGAGACCGGGCATATTGCTATGGCATTAGGTCGTGCTACCGGCTCGATTGGCAGTGCATCGGGTATGTTTGATTCCAGTTACTTCACCGGTGATCGTGTGCGGTTTGTGGGTTTGTCGTATGAGCTTTCACTGAATTCAGCCGCACCATATTGGGCGCAAGTATTGGCACATGAAGTTGGTCATACGCTCGGGGCTGCACACTCGTCTGAGAATACGCGAATTGAGACATATGCCTATCCAGCCGATCTGATTCACCCTTGCGACAGCGGCTTACCTTCGTTAATGTACCCAAATCCTGTCAATACTGGAGATTCGCTGGTATCGATCTCCGGGTCAGCTGATTGCACAGCCGATGGAACGGCAGATAATGTTACAATGCTCAATACCTATGCACCAATGGCGCAAGCGCAGCATACCCCACAAAACAACCAAACGCTCACGTTGGCTGTTGAGGAAGACATTAACGGCCAGCAATTTACCTTCAAGGTCACTCGTTCCAATACAGCGCTCTCCGGAACAGCCACAGTCTACGTTGCTGGGGAAGGTGGAGGTGCTTCGCCTTTGACGGTAAACTTTGCGGCGGGTGAATCCGTGTCAGATGAAGTGACGTTACCTTTTACGCAGGTGCATGGTTTGTTTGACGAACAACAGGCGTTCTCAGTATATGCAGTGGCTGTGTCCGACTCCGAAATGGGCGCACAGTTAATAGATTTATCGGCCGTAAATACCCAGTGGACACAGGATAGCGTTGAGAACGACGAGAATGATGGCGAAGAGCATGTGGCTCCCGATAATAGTTCAGATGATTCGGGAGGTGGCAGCATTGGCTGGGTTTCATTACTTCTGCTTGTGCTGATGTGGCGGAGAAGATAGATTCTTACCCCATATCGACTCATATCAGTAGTCAACGCAGTCTTTCAGGGTGACAAATTCAGTTTCACCCGTTAAGGCTATCTCAGGGTTTCTGCCTTCCTTCCTCAGCTCCAGCATCCTTTTATGGATTTGCCTTGCGTTCTTGAGAGTGGTTGTCGGATACTTGCCTATACGAAATCGTTTATTGGCGCCATTAAAGCGACAACGATACTGAAACGTGATGTTGGCTTTGGGTGAGATTTTAGCAATCAGCCCTTCGCCATCATTCAACTCCGAAGGGCCATCGTAACTGTTTGAATTTGCGATAGCCCTTAATTGTTTGTCTGTTATGCTCATTTCAACATCCCTGAGAAAAAAAGACGCAGCACTCACGAAAAATGGACGCAGTTTTGGACGCAAGTGCAAATGTAAAACGTAGAAAAACGAATTACTTGAATCCAAAAATTAGCATAATAGAGACATTTAATCGACTGAATTTAAAGGGTTAAACCGTGAGCCCTTGGACAAAACAGAACTCTTATGAATAACTCTGAACAACCAACATTCTTCTTCTTTGATTATGAGACATTTGGTACCAGCCCTGCCCTTGACCGGCCTTGCCAGTTTGCAGGCGTCAGGACAGACAAAGACTTCAATATCATTGGCGAACCGCTGGTCATTTACTGTCAGCCGCCCAACGACTACCTGCCGCAGCCTGAAGCCTGTCTGATCACGGGCATTACGCCGCAAACCGCAGTTAAACGCGGCCTGCCTGAGCCAGAATTTATCGCGAAAATCCACGAGCAACTTTCAATGCCGGGCACCTGCGCGGTTGGGTACAACAACATCCGTTTTGATGATGAAGTCACCCGGTACACCTTGTATCGCAACTTCTTTGACCCTTACGGATGGATCTGGCAAAACGGCAATTCGCGCTGGGATTTGCTCGATGTGATGCGTGCAGCTTATGCACTGCGGCCGGATGGCATTGAATGGCCTGTGAATGATGAAGGCAACATCAGTTTTAAACTGGAGCACCTTTCTGTGGCCAATGGCATCGAACACAGCAACGCGCACGATGCGATGGCTGATGTTCATGCGACCATTGAAATGGCGAAAAAACTGAAGGCAGCACAGCCGCGCCTGTTTGATTATCTTTATACCCACCGCAATAAAAACAAGCTGACAGCACTGATTGATGTGGTTTCAATGAAACCGTTGGTTCATGTGTCCGGTATGTTTGGTGTTGAACGTGGGAACACCAGCTGGATTGTTCCTGTCGCCTGGCACCCAGACAACAAAAACGCAGTGATCGCGATTGATCTGGGGCGCGATCCCTCTCCCCTGTTTGATTTAGATGCAGATGCACTGCGTGAACGCCTCTACACCAAACACGCTGATCTGGCGCCTGATGAACTGCCGGTACCGGTTAAGCTCATTCACATTAATAAATGTCCGGTTCTGGCTGATGCCAAGACTTTGCGCCCGGAAGATGCTGCGCGGCTTGGCATTGACCGGCAGCAATGTCTGGAAAACCTTAAAAAACTTCAGGCACATCCGGAAATACGCGAAAAACTGGTCACTCTTTATGCTGAAAAACCTGAATATGCCTCCTCCGGCAATGTAGATGCAGCGCTTTATGATGGCTTCTTTTCACCGGCAGATCGCTCAACCATGGATATCATCCGCCAGACCAAGCCTGAAAACCTGGCGGCGCTGGATATTCAGGTTTCTGATCCGCGAATCAAACCCCTACTGTTCCGCTACCGTGCCCGCAATTTCCCTTGGACACTGACGGACAGCGAGCAGAAACAATGGCATATGCACCGCCGCGACTATTTTGAAGCGGAGCTTCCCGCGTACATGGCAAATCTTGAAGCACTGGCTGAAGCGAACCAAAACGACGAGAAAAAATTCGCCATACTGAAATCGGTTTATCATTACATCGAATCGCTGGTGTCTTAAGCTTGATAAGCCCTACGCCCGCTTACAGAGTGGTATTCGGCAAAAAACAAGCGTAATTTCAACCCAGTTCGAGTTGAACTTTTGTGATTTGAGTCCACACTTTTCTTATAAAGTTCGCAGTGTGGATGATGAAATGGTCACAAAAGTCAACAGTCGCTGTTACCGGTTTTCAGAGGTGGATTTTGAGCCAGAAAGCCGCTCGTTGTATTGGCGGGACAGCAGTGTGACAACCCTGACTTATGAAGAGTGCCGTTTACTGGAAATGCTTTGTTATCATGCAGGTGAAGTGCTTTCGGCCCGGGTGTTATACACTGCAACCTCCCTGCCCGACTCTTCTTTTTCACAACACCAGAACAGTATTTGCTCACTGCTGGCGAAAGCATACCGGCAGGGTGAAAAAGTGCTGCCGCTCGACGTTGTTGGTGATCACGGGTACCGCATAGCGCTACCTCAAAAAACGTATCAACGCCAGCAAGAATTGCCACCGGATCCCTCTACACCTGACGAACTGGATATCAACATCGGCGATATTGTGGCTGACAGCAAGTCTAATTCAAAAACACACCTCGCCTTTATTGGTGCATTGGCAGCACTGATTACCATTGCAGGCAGCGCTATTTATTTCCTTTAATGCCTCAAATGTAAACACATAAGCCATGTGCCCGATGCTTACCTGTTATTCCCAAGGGTAAGCGTCATGAACTTTCAACGTGCCTGATCATATTAACATGTGATCTTCTTCAAGTTTTGCAAGGCATCGTCACCTAACTCGTAGTAAAATAATACGCCTATCGGCTTTCTAAACATTGCGGGTATTCCAAGTGAACTACTTCACCGGTTTTGTATTGATTGCATGTTATTACGCAATCGGCAGCTTTCTGACCTCGCTGCTTCACCTCCCATTTCCGAGTAGTATCCTGAGTATGCTGTTACTTTTCGTTAGTCTCACTACAGGCATCGTTCCGGGAAGGTGGGTCAAAGAGGCCTGCACAATGCTTATCATGATCATGCCACTGTTTTTTATTCCTGCCAGCATGGGATTGATGGAGCACTTCCAGCTTGTCATCTCTGATTCCCTGCCTTTGCTTGGTGCAACCATCGTTAGTTCAATCCTGGTTCTGGTGGTGATGGCAAAACTGTTGGATAAACCTAGGGAGGGCCAATAAGTCATGTGGATGCTAGCCACCCTCATTGTCTATTTCCTGGTCAGACAGATTGCCCTAAGGTTCCGCCACCCGATATTCAACCCACTATTGATGAGCTTGATGGTGTTAATGCCCTGGGTCATTTACAGCGGCGACAGTTATCAAACCTATTTCGAACAAAACAAAGCGATCCACTTCATGTTGGGCCCGGCAGTCATTGCACTGGCGTATCCCCTGTATGAGCAACTCCATGTCATCAGAAGGCACTGGAAAATCATCCTTGTCGCCTGTACGTGTTCAAGTTTGGCTTCGATGATGGCAGGCGTGTTTTTCGCACTTTGGACCGGGGGAAGCATGCAAATTGCTGCTTCTGTACTGCCAAAATCTATCTCCACACCTTTTGCATTGAGCACAGCCGCGAACATTGGCGGCATACCCGCGGTAACTGCCGCACTGGTTGTGGTGGCAGGCTTGTTTGGTGCATTGATTGGATACCCCCTTCTTAATCTTCTAAACGTGAAATCAACACTGGCACGAGGGCTGTCGATTGGTGCAGTATCCCATGCAATTGGCACCGCAAAGGCCGCAGAATCCAATTATCAGGAAGGAGCGATGAGCTCGCTGGCGCTGGTGATATGCGGCATTATTACCACGATTCTGGCGCCTTTCGTTTTCACGCTTATTGAACTGGTTATTGGTCACACCACAATATGACTGACTTCAAATGAAATCGAAATCATGTGAGTTCACCCTAATTTATGTAATGGATATTCAAGTTACACCAATGAAGTGACTAAAATCACATTAAAATATCTTGCGTTCACATTAGAATACTCTCCCATAGAACGAACATTGGAGCGATCATGCGAGCTAGCATTCAGGAAGCCATTCAAGCTTTACCCTCTCCACTGAAAGAAGCGGTGACAAAGATTGTCTCTGCACCAACATTTGATGCCACTATCAGCGCGCAAGACTTTGCCGCCCTGTTGGAAGAAACCGGCCTGTCAGACAAAGAGGCACGTGTTGCCCTGCTTCCTATCGCAGCTGCGTATTCTGTTGCCCCTATTTCAAGGTTTTACGTCGGCGCGATTGCACGCGGTGAGTCTGGCCGTCTTTATCTGGGGGCGAACATGGAATTTGAAGGTGTTCAGTTGAATGCTTCCGTTCATGCAGAGCAATCCGCCATTAGCCATGCCTGGTCGAAAGGTGAAAAAGGCCTGACCGACATCACCATCAACTACAGCCCATGTGGTCATTGCCGCCAGTTTATGAATGAGCTGAAAGGCGCAGACAAACTGGAGATCCAACTGCCGGAGCGCGATGCTAAACGGCTCCATGCCTATCTGCCTGAAGCGTTTGGCCCGACAGATTTGGGGATCGACCAGCCACTGCTCACCCAAGTAAACCATGGGCTGGTTACCGAAGAAGCCGATGAACTGGTTAAAGCCGCCGTTGAAGCAACCAACCGCAGTCATGCGCCTTATACACACAACCTCAGTGGTGCTGCAATCCGTGATAACAAGGGTAATATCTACAGCGGGATGTACGCAGAAAATGCCGCATTCAACCCAAGTCTGCCTCCGCTTCAGGTGGCGCTGAACATCATGAATCTGGCTGATGTACCCTTGGCTGAGGTTAAGGATGCGGTATTGGTCGAAACCGCCAACGCGAGCATCAGTCACTTGCAAGACACACAGGCCATGCTGGAAGCGATAAATCCCGATATTCCGCTGAGTTACCTGGCGCTTTAGCCCCTGACAGTGGTGAAATAGCAAGAAAGCGCTGGATATTCCCAGCGTTTTTGCGTTTTCTCCTTCCCATGTGCGATTTTTTCGCTAGTATCTGAACACTTTTTCTCTTTCCTAAATGCTCATGAGCCAAAATCACAACCCTCTTTTAGGCGCAAGTTGGATGCTAACCGCTGGCTTGTGCTTTGCCATGGTTAACAGCCTTGCCCAGTACGTCAGTTTCAAGATGCAACTGCCTTCAACGACAGTCGCCTTTATCCAGTACTTTATTGCGTTGATTGCCATGTTTCCCTGGCTAAAAACCATGGGGATTCGCCAGGCGCTCAAAACAGAGCATTTTGGTATGCACTGCCTGCGGGTCTTTTTCTCTGTGATTGGTATTCAGCTTTGGCTTTGGGCCCTGGCTTATCCTGTACCTATCTGGCAGGGCATTGCGTTGTTAATGACCTCTCCCCTTTTTGCAACCATTGGCTCTGGTCTTTTTCTGGGTGAACGCGTTGGCGCTGCGCGCTGGTTTGCAACACTAAGCGGTTTTGTTGGGGCCATGATCATCCTTGAACCCTGGGCCGACGATTTCAACTGGGCGACCCTGTTGCCCGTCGGCGCCGCTTTTTTCTGGGCGACCTATTCATTGATGGTGAAAAAGCTTTCCCACCATGATTCTCCTACCACCATGGTGGTTTATCTGTTGTTGCTCATTACCCCTTTCAACTTGCTTCTGGCTGCGCCGGAATGGACCATGCCAAGTGGTCAAGTCGTTTGGTTAATGCTGTTGGGCGCCGGTTTGCTGACCGCACTGGCACAATGGGCGATTGCCAAAGCGTATGCGGTTGCCGATGCCTCGTTTGTTCAACCTTTTGACCATGCGAAACTGCCACTGAACGTGTTGTTTGGCTTTCTGGTGTTCGGCTGGGTGCCACCAGGTCGTCTGTGGCTTGGTGCGGCTATCATTATTGCCGCGGTTTTCTTTATTACCCATTGGGAAACCCGCAGACCGTCGAACCGATAAGTCAAACGGCAAACATTCTTTTTAAACCGTCCTGACAGGACGGTTGTTTATTACAGCCACATTGGCCCAAAAGTAAGCATTCTGGCCGCATTAACACAATGAACAAACGATTGCGCAAACGATTGCTTTCGGTAAAATTGTGAACCGTCATTAGAATAAATGGAAGAGAGTCATGATTGGTACTGCAACCCGCCCTGGCGCAACCCGCGTTCTGTTATTGGGCTCTGGTGAACTCGGCAAAGAAGTTGCGATTGAATGTCAACGCTTAGGCATTGAAGTGATCGCGTGTGACCGCTATCCCGATGCGCCCGCAATGCAAGTGGCGCACCGTAGTCATGTCGTGGATATGCTGGATGGCGACGCACTGGCTAACATTATTGCCCAGGAACAACCAGATTATGTCGTACCCGAAATCGAAGCCATCGCAACTGATCGATTGGTTGCTTTAGAGAAAACCGGTGTCAACGTGGTGCCGACTGCCCGTGCCACCCAGTTAACGATGAACCGTGAAGGTATTCGCCGTTTAGCCGCGGAAGAGCTTGGTCTCCCAACCTCTCCGTATGCGTTCGCAGATACCCAGGAAGACTTTGAAAGAGCCATTGAAAACGTCGGCTTCCCCTGTGTTGTCAAGCCGGTAATGAGCTCCTCCGGTAAAGGCCAGAGCGTAGTAAGATCCCTCGCAGACATTCAAAGCGCATGGGAATATGCACAAGAAGGTGGCCGCGCAGGACGGGGAAAAGTCATCGTTGAAGGATTTGTCGATTTCGATTACGAAATCACCCTGCTGACGGTCAGCGCCATTGACGGCATTCATTTCTGCGCCCCCATCGGTCACCGTCAGGAAGACGGAGATTACCGTGAATCCTGGCAGCCCCAGGCAATGAGCGAAAAAGCACGTAAAGCTGCCGAGGATATTGCCAGAAAAGTCGTCACTGCATTGGGGGGTTATGGCCTGTTCGGGGTCGAACTGTTTGTTAAAGGCGACGAGGTGATGTTCAGCGAAGTCTCTCCACGTCCGCATGACACTGGCATGGTCACGCTGATTTCACAGGATTTGTCTGAGTTTGCTTTGCATGTCCGCGCATTTCTGGGGTTGCCCATCAACGCTATCCGTCAATTCGGCCCGTCCGCTTCCGCCGTGATTCTCGCCGAGGGGACATCAACGAATGTCAGCTACCAGGGATTGTCTGAAGCGTTACGCCATACTGATAGCCAAATTCGCCTGTTTGGCAAACCGGACATCAATGGCCGCCGCCGAATGGGTGTGGCGCTGGCACGCGATAACAGCATTGATTCAGCCATCAATAAAGCAACCGCTGTTGCGGGCGCAATTCAGGTTGATTTTTAAAGTCAGTTCGCCGGAAAGACAAACGCCACCGCTTTTTGGTGGCGTTTTAATATTCTTATTCTGACGCGATCAGCCAAACTTCTTCTGCACAGGAACGCATGCCTTTTGCGCTTGAAGGCCTGTGGCAATCTTCATTCCGATCCAGGCGTGTGATCTTACAGCCATCGAATAGCTGGCGAATCTCCTCTTCAGGCACAGAAAAAGGAGGGCCGTCCATTTGTTCCTGCGGATAATCCATCGTCACCAGTAAAATACGACCACCGGGAGCAAGTAAAGACAGCAGGCGTTCAGCATACTGTTGGCGCATTGACGCGGGCATGGCAATCAATGCCGCGCGGTCATAAATCAACGGATAAGAGCCCAAGGGCGCAGAAAAATAATCGCCGCTGTAAATAGACACTTCATCAAACTGGTACAGTTTCATCACTGGACCGAGGGTTGTCACCGTTGGTGTATACAAATGCTCTGAGAAGAAAGCGCGTACCGCAATTTCGCTCAGCTCCACCCCCACCACTTCATCATGTTTGGACGCCAACCAGCTTAAATCTATCGACTTCCCGCACATGGGAACAAACACGGTTTCATCCCGTTTGGGGCGCAGTTGCTGCCAGTACTTAACCAATAATGGATTGGTATCAGTAAGGTGAAAGCCAATACGGTTCTCTGCCCATCGGCTGTGCCAGAATTCGTGATCCATCTTCTCTTCTCTATCAATAGGGTCTGTTGACCTTAAGCCAAGGTGGCATCTTAGCAACCGATTCGCCAAGGAAAAACCTCTTTTGCTTCTCCCCTCAACCAATCATTTCCGTGATCAACTTCGCGATGTTTTTCACTTTTCTATTGTTTTTTGATGAATTCATAATTACTGTATTCATATACAGTATTGGATGTTCATACAGGAAATAATGATGAAACCGTCTTTTGCGTTCAACCAATCCGCCAGTCACCCCAACACGAATTGCTCGGTTGTCAGGACACACTATGCCCATTTAGCTACTCGAACACGGTGTTACGGGCAAGCACACAAAAGTACCGTGGATCATTTACAGGTTTCCTATGATTTAATTTCGGTGAATATCTACCAGAACAACCTGAGTGAGCTGGCGTATCTGTTGAGATTGCTCAAGCGTTTGTCAGAAAGCCACAAATGGATCACCTTGATCGCACCGCCAGCAAATTTTTCATTGTCTCTTTTTACCCAAGCGGGTATTGACCAATCTCAGATCCGAATTGCGCGCCCAACCGCTTCCCATAATGCGGCGGCATTGATGGCAAAAGCCCTGAAGTCCGACACATCGGCTGCTGTCATTGGTTTTGGTCATTTCAACCAGTTCGCCAATATCATTGCCAACCAACCGGAACCACATACCCCAAGTTTTGTGATTTCTGGTATTCCTGAACAACTGCATTAATGATGGACGGTGTAAGCAACAGCAACTCTTTGGGGATGGCGTTTAGGCTTAAATTCCAATTGCACAGATTCAAAAGCTAACCTGGAGGAAGTCTTGATCTCCCCGAAATTGGGTAATGCTCGCTCTGGTTTTATGTCGGATTTTCTCCAGTTCATCAACATCCAGTGCATAAGGAAGAAAAACATGCAGCACCACAATATGCTGTTTTCTGGCTTTTTCCACCAGTGTGATGATATTTGACACGTCACTGTAGATTGAAGACAACGAGCGTGTTACTGAAGGCATGAATGCTTCGTTTGGAAAAAAACCAGCCCGAAAGCTGGTTGGTAAAATGTTTGGTGGGCGAACTGTTACAGTGCTTTGTACAACACCTTGTTGCCTGCCTGAACACGCTCAACAATCCCTTCTTCGCTCAATTTCTTCAGTGCACCGGTTGCCCATGAAGCGGCTTTCGCTTCTTCTTGGCCGGCTGCCAGGCCAATGGCTTTAGGGTTGATGCCGTCAGCATTCTGGCGAACGATGTCCAGGACTTGTTGCTGCTTTGGCGTTAGTGAAACGCTCACAGCTTTTGGTGCGGCTTCCGTTTTTTTCTGCTCAACTGCCGGTTTAGCTGTGTTAGTGGCTTTCACCGGGACGTCTTTTTTCTCAACAACGACGGCAGATTTGCCTGCTTTGATGTGTTTTTGAAGCTTAAGCTGAACTTTGCGTTTATGAGAGATTTTCATTAAATCGTCCTACTCCGACGTAATGCATGGCAATATACCGACAGCAATCAAAAGCGGATTGCTGAAAAAAGCCTGTTTAGGAATGCGTTGACTTCCGAAACTGGCCTGTACTCTTTAATCCGGTATACAGCCGGGTTAAAAACAAAGCGCGTTTTATATCAAAATTCCATGCTGTTTTGTAGCACTAAGCGGAATCGGCAATACAAAGTTGAGCCAACTATCAGAAACTCTGTACTATTTTGTTTGCATTTCGACCAAGGAATTTAGGGTAGCTCGGCGTGATCGATCTAAGCTTTACGAATGTACTACAGGAAATATAGCACACAGTGAGTAAACGATTGCTGATCTATCCTCCGCACCAACAAGTGGGTAAATTTTTCCGCATTGCTGTCTTGTTACTGGCAATGGTGGTCGTCACACTTATTCTTATGAATCCGCAGGTAAAACCCGTGCCTGCGCTTATCGGCCTGTTCTTGCTTGGCTCACTCGGTATGTATATCGGTTACATCATCGACCAGCAACGGCTCTCTTTCTCTCTCTCTGCCATGCATATCCAGCACCATACCCCAAAGGGAGGATGGAGCGTAAAGTGGCGTAACATCAACCAGATAGGTATTCCGTCCGTTTCCCAAGAAGGCTGGCATCACTCCTTGCCTTGGTTCGGTATAAAGCTGGAAGATTATGAGCCATTCCTAGAGGGGATCAGTTACCGCCTGGCAGGACACATCATTATGGAGCAACGTGGGTTGCTTCTCAGTGCCTATCGCAGAGCTGAAGAACCAGTGAGCAATAAGCTTGAAGATATGATGTTTGATGACACTCCGTATGTGTCGTCCCGTGGCAAGGTATACAAAGGATTGATTGCCATGTTGGCTAACCGGATGAAATACACGCGGGAATTATTGGGATACGATATTTTTGTCAGTGCAGACTTGCTGGACAGGCCGCTGGAAGATTTTGTTGGCCTGACACGTCAGTATCTGGCATCTGCGGGCAGCGAGCCCGCAGCGGGCTAATCATCTGTTTATTGCCCGATTCTGTTACCAGATAGGCATATTGTCAGCAACATACGGGTTCTGCTGGCGCTCAATACCAAATGTCGACGTCGGCCCGTGCCCCGGCACAAAAGTAATATCATTCCCCAAGGGGAAAAGCTTATCCTTGATGGAACTGATGAGTGTCGCGTGATCGCCTTTCGGAAAATCAGTACGACCGATACTGCCATTGAACAGCACATCCCCAACCCATGCGATACGGTCTTCTTCACTGAACAATACAATATGCCCTGGCGTGTGGCCCGGTGTATGAATCACTGTCAATGTGCTCTCACCGATTGTCACTTCGTCTCCGTCTTCCAACCACTGGTCGGGATCGAACGCTTCAGTGCGGGCAAAACCGAACATCTCGCTTTGGGCTGGCAACGCCTGAAGCCAAAATGCATCCTGCTTTTCCGGGCCAATCACAGGCACGTTATACGCTAAGCGCACCTCTTCAGTACCGCCAACATGATCCAGATGGCCATGGGTCAACAGCACTTTCGTCACTTTCACGCCAAGATCATTTACTTTGGCTACCAGCTTGGACACATCGCCCCCAGGATCGACCAGTGCAGCTTCGTGGGTTTTATCACACCAAATGATAGAACAGTTTTGTTGAAACCCTGTCACGGGGACGATTTCGTACTTCAGAGCCATAAGAAAATCCGTATAAATGCAAAAATCTACGGAAGCATATCACGCTCACGTTTTCATTTTAACGGGCGTCGTTTTCTTCTACAGCAAGAGACAGCGGAGGAGACGTCGGCAGGAGGTCCTGTTCAAAGAAAGCCTTGTAATTACGTAGACGCTTTTCTCGGTTCAATGCTTGCTACCAACTCCGTACAGGCCCGGTATCCACATGGATAAAGCCACTTTTCGGGTAGTAACCTACCCCACCGGCCTGAAGCTCAACGGCAGCTTTACGCAATTTTGACAAAGGTACGTCTTCAATAAAGAAATCGATGGCTTGCCCTGTCATGTGATAACTCTTCTTCGCCTGACCACCACCACGTTTACGCAGCATTTCATTCGTAACCGGAGAACGGTAGCCTGACACCATTGTGATGGGATTTCTGGCATCCACGAAGTCGTAAATTGCGGCAAGCTGATCATATAGCCGTGGATCCATGTCAGTAGACGCGTTGCGCCGGTGATCCCGGCACAGATGGTTCAATGATCCCAACTCAGATTCAAGGTAAGTTTGACCATTAAAATAACAAACATCGACATGTTCACGCGTATTAACGCTGAACATGTCCAAATTACGAGGTTTCCCTGCAGTCAGCGGCAGAGCAAATGCCGGCTGCGGTAAAGCCGCCGTGACTAAACACGCAACACTGCCTAACAAAAGGCGGCGGCGTTGTGTATCCAAATCATCCATTACAACTCACTGTTTCCCAAAAACCAATAAATTCAAATAAAAGAATGCTAATTGCGCAAAAGTATGCGCTTTTTTCTGGTGTATTTCTTCAGACGGCCGAATCTAGCGAGAATGAAAACGTTTATCAAACCCATATGCGTGTCAAATATGAGAAGTATGTTGTCCAAATCGACATTTAACCATGATTTTTAGTTGGTTTTTAAGATTGTCAGAGCTTTGTAAAAATGTGTTATTGAGGCGTGGATCACGCTGACCCGTCTTGGATTGGGAATGCAAGCAATGTTGCCGAACCCCAGGGCTAATGGTTTTGGGCGGTCAGAGAGAGGTTAATCTTTCGCTTTGGGCGCGCATCATAGCGGTACACATCTTCCCTAAACTGCACTTTCCCCTCTTCTACCCATGCGGTCTGGTAGATAGTATGAACACTGATTTTCTGGCGCAATGATACCCATTTTGTTTCCGGAATACGTTGGTAGTATTCATAATCCCCGAGGCGTTTACCTGATTTGTTCAGCAGTATTTCAGCCAGGATTTCTGCTTTCTGCACGCGAATACAACCGGAGCTGTAAGCCCGGCGGGATTTGTTAAACAGTTCTTTTGCCGGCGTATCATGGAGATAAATCGCATTGCCATTAGGCGTATTGAATTTGTAGCGCCCCAACGCATTAAAGCTGCCGGGTGATTGCTGCAAGCGGTATGGGAAGCTATTGGGGCTGACGGTTTCCCAATCAATCTCTTCGGCGGAAATCACTGAACCATTGACCCAACTGCTCAGCACGGTATAAGAATGTTTGTTCAGGTATTCGTTGTCTTGTTGCACTTTAGGCAAAATATCTTCGCGCATGATCTTTACCGGTACATTCCAGCTTGGGTTAAAAACAACCGAATCAAGGCGTGATTCAAACAGGGGGGTACGCCTGCTTGGTCTTCCGACAACCACTTTACTGTCAAGAATCAATTTACGATCAAGCCAAAACTCCATTTCGTAGTTTGGAATGTTGACCAATATGATCTTTTCACGCTCCGTCGGCCAAAGGCGCAGGCGCTCCATATTAAGGGCAAGTATTTGAATGCGGGATGATGGGGACATGTTCATCCACCGGCGGGTGTTATTACCAATCACACCGTCTTTTTTCAGGCCATGGTTTTCCTGAAAGCGTTTCACTGCCTCCACCAGCGTGGCGTTGTAATGGTTGACCTGATCTCTTTTCAGACGCTGTGCATCATACGCACTGAGCGCTCCTTGACGTTCCAGATTGGTGATCAGGCTGCCAGGATCTTCCAGCCTATCTCCCAGCCGAACCAGGCCACCCTGTGTAAATTCCGCCCAATGCGCTGATTTGTTGTCCTGAAGCGCCACGATCGCACTAGCCATCTTGCGATATTGTGAGGTATCCGGACGGAGATCATACACAAAATCATAAAGTTGGTTTCTGCCAGCATAAACAATCAGCTTGTTGGATTGTGTGAGTGTCGGGCTTGGCAAGGGTTGGGTGATATCTGTACCGAAATACCAGCTTTTGCCGAATTCAGGTATCGACGCTATATAACTGATCAGTGCAAGTAGGCTATCGGTGGCAAACACGTCATAGGCACGCCAATCACCGTTTGTGCGCAATTCGCGAAGGAGTATCGCCCTCCATTCGAAATCTTGGCTGATCCCTGCCAGGGAGATAATATTGATCTGGGTTTCGAGCTCGTCTTTCGCGCGGTAATCATGCCAGATTGGGGTAAACGAAAAGTATTCGTAGATTCTGGCAACATCGTCAGTATATGCGACAACACCGGGCTCAGGCTCAACTTGCTGGACCCACATTATCGCTGGCTCTGAGGTGCTTTTTGGCGACGCTGTCATTTCCAAAGCAATGACTGACATTGGAGCAGCAATGTATATAAACAATGTCAAAAAAAGCGTATGGGAGAAAAACATGCGCAACCTCCGAGATAGAGATCTTAGTATGGCAAATAACGCAGTTTTCGCTGGCGGTTTTTTTTATGAATATGAGAAAACAAAGAGTTAGAAATACTTCATCCTAAAGCATGACCCAATGATTATCCCAATTAACATTAGATGATTGATATAAAAGACTTTTTCTTTCCTTTTTAATGACCAAGCGACCACTTCCTGAACTCAAGGCGAAATGTTCACCTGCCCCTGCTGCACCAGCAGCATCAACCAATGCTCCCATCTCAACCAATGCCCCTGACGCCAGATCCCAAACGCCAAAACAATTTCCCCTCGGCGACGTTGCAATGATCTGCGAATCAGTACATGCAACACTACCGATGTATTGTTTAAACCGCATCCATTCTTCCACACTGGCCTTCAAAGGGGTAATTTCACGTCCTTTTCGTTTTATTGCCAACAATGGAGAAATGTTGTCGGTTTCACCTTTATATTGCTGGGCAAAAACAATGTCTCCTGCGTGGCTTATCGCCAGATGACGGATACTAAGCTTGGGATCAGATAAATAGTACCGCTCCTTCACATGTCCTGATTTAATGTCCAGCAACACCAGTGAAGGTTGCATGGTATCGAGATTGACCGGTTTCCTGCCTTTGGTGAGAATGCCGCCGACCGCCACTGCCAGTGTCTTGTCATCCAATACTCTAAGCTCATGGGGGCCCACACCAAAGCCCGTTATTTCACCCTGCCTCACCAACCTACCTGAAGACTCGCTTAAATACATACCGATGACTCCCTCACTGGAAGCTTGTTCCCCCTCCACCACAAAGAGATGATTTCGGAGCGTATCTCCATGCCCATAAAAGAATTTCCCCTCCGGAGGAGGCATTGCATGCAATATTTGACCGGATTGAATATCGAAAACAAGCAAAAAGCTACCGGGCCTGCGCGAGAAAACATACCCACGTGCTTTGTCATGGCTAATGGCTAAGCCATGTCCACGATCGGGTAAGGGCATTTGGTAGCACACATCCCCGGCAGCATTGATTGCGGTTACAGCATAATCTCCAGCAATCGTTTTCGAGCAACCGATATAAACGGGGAGGCCACTGTTATGTTGACGGCATTTCAGCCATCCAAACACACCAGCAGAAAAAATGCCCAGCGAGGAAAATAACAAACGCCGCCTCGTTACGCTCACCGTCACGGGTTAATCTCCATCGGTTGCATTAAAGCCGACAACTACGCCAAGACTTGGCCCAACTTCATCACTCAACGCGACCTGGAGGTAATGAAGGTGATTGGCTGTTACCATCAACGTCTGGTACTCCGCTTTTTCTTCGAGCAAAGGGGCTATTGCCTTCGAATCTGGCACGCTTTCAATCGCCTGCAATAGATGCTTTGTAACGCGATCAGAAAGTAACTGGTGGCCTTTTTGAGCCAGTAGCGGTTGCAATGTTTTCTGGTTACGTTGCAGCAAAGCAACCAATCCCGTTTTTAAAAGGCTAAGGGACTGCCCAGAACGCCATGCCTGTGCTTGGTAAGGCTTGGGAAAGCCAGGTTTCCCCATGGGCAATGACAAGGTTTTCGCAATCGCATCCAATTGTGTTGCCATGCCTGCCAATATTGCAGCCTCATGCTGCTTACTATCAACGCCCTGCCAAGGATTGTTTTTCCACGCTCTATGCATCTCTTGCGCTGACTGGTACACACGTGCAGCGACGGCTTGGGCCAAAGGGCAGCGTGAGGGCATAGCCCCAACACTTGCCTGGTCAAAAAGAAGCCACTCCATCGCCCCAAGCCCTTGAACAGCTACGCTTTTCCCAGACAGGGTTTCCGTACTGACAGACTCCTTACTTTTGATCAGCTGGTTCAGTTGGCGTCCTGTGGTATTTTTCTTGTCTGGATAAAACTGAAGACTCCAGCTCACTGACATTGCCTGTTCATTACCCGCATTACCGCCGACAAAAGGTTGCCAGTCATGCATGGCTTGTATCCAGTCATCTTGAGCATTTTTTAGGCTGTTTTGGTTAATGTCTTTGCATAACGCCACAACACTTTTCTGTAATGCCAATGTAGATGTCAAAAACACAGAAGAAGCTTGTCGCTGGATTAACCACAGTGGATCGCTATTCCTCCTATCATTAGCCTCACTATGACACCCCGTAAACAGTGACATTGTCATAGCAAAACCCCAACGCCACAAAATTGACGTGCTACATGTATTCAATGACATAGGCTTTCCATTTAAAGTGAGTCGAGGAAAGCAACCAGTGCTTCTCGTTTTTCCTGGTCAAAGCCGAGCACATGCTGCTTGCTCAGCTCCGCCTCACCACCATGCCAGAGCACGGCTTCAAGGGCGCTTCTGGCTCGTCCATCATGCAAGAACTGGGTGTGTCCATTGACTTCTTCGGTATAACCAAGCCCCCAAAGCGGCGGGGTTCGCCACTCCTTACCACTGGCAATAAACTCTCCGCTGTTGTCTGCTAATCCCTCCCCCATATCATGAAGTAACAGATCCGTGAAAGGATGAATAACCTGGTTGCTCAGCGCTGGCCGCGCCGGATTGTTCCCGGTTTTAAGGATGGGTTGATGACAGCTGCCACAACCTGCTTCCGCAAAAAGTTGCTCACCTTGCTGGACCTCGGGATCGTCAAGGTTGCGCCGCTTTGGCACCGCAATATGTTGGGTATAAAACTCGACAAAGTTCAGAATTTTTTCGCTCACTTCCGGGTGCCCACCATTTGGCACTCTTTCGCAAACATCTTGCGCTGACGTGCAGTCTTCGCTCATGAATAAATGGCTGGTCAGCCCCAGATCACCGTTAAATGCGGCAGCATTTTGCTGCATCAGGCTCGGTTGGCCAGCTTTCCAGCCAAAACGCCCTAACACGGTTTTGTTAGCTGCCACATCCCATACTTGATTTAACCGCCCAGAGATCCCCTTCCCTTCTGACGCTTGCTCAGCAGCAATGGCTTTCAATGTTTCTTCCGGAATATTCTCCAATAGGCCTAACCCAATCATAGGCGGTGCAACCCGTACTGACGTCTGGACCTGAGGATGCAATTCACCGTAACCGAGATGAGTAATGGTCAATATGGGCTTTCTGAGTTCAACAGTATACCCATCCACAAAAGTTTCCATGTGCGTTTCAAAGGTAAAGCTCACCTGCCCTTCAGCCTTTTCTCCGGGTAATGCAAAATCCTGCAATTGGCCACCATAAGTGGGTTCTGGAATTTTTCCACCAACTGTCAGCGATTTTTTCTGTTCGTCAGTTAAAGCAGGAATACTCAATCTCACCAGCATTGATACGGCATTGGCGTCTCCGGGTTCAGGCAAGTGACCCCGCCCATCTTTAATATGACAATTCTGGCAGCCATTGGTGTTAAAAAGTGGCCCAAGGCCATCACGGGCATCGGTTGACGCCGGGGCGCTGACCCATGGGTTGCGGAAAAAGCTGTTACCGACGCTAAAGTTGATGCGCTCAGTCATGGGAAGGTTTGTCGCTGGCTGAGAAAAAGCGTTTGGCCCCTGCTTGGTGGTTGTTGTGTCACCACCGGATTTGATATCTGCCGCTGATACCTGAACAGCAACCATGAGCATCAATGACGGAAAAAGATGGGATAACTTCATCGCAATATCCATAATGCGTAGATGTTGTTGAAATGACAAAAGCCTCCAAAATCGGAGGCGACACTTCGGCGCGGTTAAACCAAGATCAGAACTCGTGGTCAGCAGTATCTGGATTCAGGTTGCTGATACCAATCTCACCGGCCAGCAGTTCAATGCTTTGGGTTTGAGCAACCAGCGCAGAAATAGCGTTGTTAACCAGCTTGTGTCCCACCGCATTGTCAGAAGCAATCAACTGGTCAAAATAAACATTGTCTTTTTCCGCAGACTCCACCAGCGCATATACCGCTGAGCGTGCGCTGTCGAAGTTGGCTTTAATGTCTGTCGCGGCCTTATCATTCTTCGCTCTCACCATGTCCAACAAAGAAGGACCAGAGAGTTCAGAGCCATCAATGCGTTGGTAGGAACCAGTCAGAACGTTGTATATGCCCAACTCATTGTAGAAATGCGAATTGTGGGTATTGTCAGAGAAACAATCATGTTCATCTTCTGTTGAGTTGGCTTCCAGCGCCACTTTCATCCGTTCGCCCGCCAGCTCTCCCAGTGACAGAGAGCCCATACCAAATAGCATCTTACGAAGACCATGCCTGGCATCGTTTGCGATCAGTTCGGCGCGATAGTTATCTTTTTTATCCGCAGCCCACTGGCTTTCCATCCAGGCCAAATCTTCAACCAGTAACTCTGACGCGGCTTTCAGGTAATCACGGCGGCGCTCGCAATTTCCGTTGGTACAGGCTTCACCATAGGAAAAATCCGTGTATGCGCGGTTTCCCGCTCCCGCATTCGTCCCATTCAGATCTTGCCCCCAAAGCAAAAACTCAATGGCATGGTAGCCACTGGCCACATTGGCCTCAGAGCCACCAATTTCATTAAGCGAAGCAATCAGCTCAGGCGTAATAGTAGACACATCCAAGGTTTCACTGCCTACGGTTAACGACATATTGGCAACAATATTGGCAACGGCGCCAGGGTTACCCAACTCGTACTGGTAACCCTCCGCGACATAATCTATCAAGCCTTCATCAAGTGGCCAGGCATTCAGTTGCCCTTCCCAGTCATCAACAATAG
This sequence comes from Grimontia hollisae CIP 101886, assembly GCF_000176515.1. Lineage (GTDB taxonomy): Bacteria > Pseudomonadota > Gammaproteobacteria > Enterobacterales > Vibrionaceae > Enterovibrio > Enterovibrio hollisae. Next base: position 63,703 of record NZ_ADAQ01000013.1, on the reverse strand, counting down.
CGTTGCCAAACCGGAATACTTCTGATTGTTGGTAAGGCACACGCGCTGCCAACCAAGCTTTTTTCGCCGACGCCAGAGAGGCATTTGATGGGCTTTTAATCAGTTCGTCGATGGCGGCATCTAGTTGCTTGGCGGAAGTGTGCGCATCGACAAATACCGCGTGGGCCAAATCAGCATAATGTGAGACGACATCATTGGGTGTGGGTGTTGCAGCATTAACGGTAGAAGACAAAATCCATATCGAGCAGGCAATGCCCAGTGATAAACGGGTCATAATCATTCCTTGAATATGTAGGGTTGTAACATTTCATTGCAAGAGATAACAATTATTACACTCAGAATAACGCAAACACAAATGATATTGAGAACTTTTACTGTTTAATTAATAGAAAATCAATAACTCTTGTTTTTACTGTGAGTTAGATGATATTGAAATGTCTCTGGGGTTGATAACGGTCTACTGGCAAGGAGAATCAATGACATCGGTGACGGCTTTACATCAAATATCTTGAGACGGGTTATCCATAACGTGTAAGGTTGTCCTAAAGTGAGAAGCAATGACGGGTATGCGATGAACCTTTTTTGATATCCAATGAATTCTTATTGGTTTCTTTTAGATATATACCCAATTTGCGTCACCCTATTCCTGTTTAAAAGGGCTTTAAATGTTGCGCTTTTATACAGATAATTCCGGCGACATTTTATATCCTGCAGTACAAAGGAGAGGCTTCTATGGAGAAGCACGAAGAGGTGCTGGTTGCACTCAGACAAATCATTCGCGCCATCGACCTGCACTCTAGAAAACTGAATAAAGAAGCAGGCTTGACTGGCCCCCAACTGGTCTTGATGAGGGCCATTCAGGAGCTGGGTGAAGTTACCATCCGTAAGCTTTCCAATCACACCAACATGAGCCAGGCCACAGCGACAACCATTCTTGACAGATTAGCAAGTCGTAATCTCATTGTGCGGATCAGAAGCAATCTGGACAAACGAAAAGTTCATGCGCACCTGACGCCCGAAGGCTTAGCGGCCCTTGAACAAGCCCCCAAACCTTTGCAAGAGAGCTTTATTTCCCGCTTTCAGGCATTGGAAGAATGGGAACAGTCATTATTGATTTCGTCTGTGCAGCGGATCTCTTCGATGATGAACGCCGACAGTATCGATGCGGCCCCACTGCTCGAGGTCACTTCCCTGACCTCTGCCGAAAAAAGACGCGAAGAACAGAATCATTAAAACAAGAAGAGCCCAGCCGGGCTCTTCTTGTTTGGTACCTACACCTTATCAAACGGCTAAGGCACACCGTGACCTTTGCTTGCCACCCATATGCGATACCACTGTTCGCGACTGAGCGATAATGACATCGCTTTTGCTGCTGACTCCACACGCTCAATTTTACCAGAACCGACAATGGGCAGCGGTTTGCTAGGATGGCGTAACACAAAAGCACCAATCTAACACTAAACCCTGCCACGTTTCATGAAGGAAACAGGCCATTGGAAACGGGTTAACCCATATCTTTCGTAAGCCTGTTCAGTATATATTCGAGGGATTAAAAGGAATGCTGGGAAGCACTATGACCATCAGAAAAGCGCAACATGCTGACTTACCTGCGATCAATGAGATCTACAACCATTACGTTACACAAACCTGTATTACTTTCGACTACGACCCTTGGACACTCGAGCGTCGTCAACGCTGGCTGGACAAACTCCAACGCAGCAATGGGTATTATCATGTACTGGTTAAAGAAAGTGAGAGCGGTGAAATTGTAGGTTTTGCCTATAACAGTGAGTTCCGTGAAAAACAGGCGTTTAACGTCAGCAGTGAAATTACCATTTATCTCCATCCTGAGCGCAGGGCCAAAGGGCTGGGCTCTGAATTGATGGCAGCGCTTTTGGAAGAGATCGCATCATCACCAATCTGTCGCGCCTATTCCTTGATCACCTTACCCAACACAGCCTCGATGAAACTGCACGAGAAATTTGGCTTCAAACAAGTGGGTCTCTTAACAGATGTTGGATACAAATTTGGACAGTTCCACTCTGTCGCCATGTTGGAAAAAATAACGTCATGACAAAAAATCAGGTACAACACCGTTAATCTACATGCTAAACATCAGGTGGCTTTTCGAATGAAGATCGCCTGACATTTAATACAGAATCAAACCTCACCGAAAGACTGATAATACAGACAATCCCTTTTGATTCACGTATCGGCTTACATAAAGACGTTCATCTATCCCAATGACTTTTAAAGGTTAATTTAAATTTCTTTTAAATTCATTGTGTTAATAGTTAACCCAATAATATTACCGTCAAAGTCCCCCCTTTTAACGTCAATTGTTTCCTACACTTACAAGGATACTTATTTGCGGGATTTATCGTAGGGCAATGTCGACATGAATATTTCATCAAAAATAAAAATGGCGTTTGTTGCTATCAGCGCAACAGCGGTAATAGCCACAGCGGGGCTACTCGCTACCACGGCCATTGATGCATCAACAACGGCCATGGAAAAACAGATAGAAAATCAATTACTTTCGGTGCGGGAAGTGAAAAAGTCTGAAGTGGAAAACTACTTCACCAATATCAGTAAACAGCTAATAAACTTGGCAAACTCGACCATGACAGAAGACGCCATGGTGCAATTTTCACAAAGCTTCAACAGCGTCGCGACAGAAACGTTTCCCAAATCCAATCAGGCCGCGATATTGAAAGACTATTACCAGAATGCATTCGCCGCTGTCTATCAGGAAACCAACAACGAACCAACAAATGCACTAACCCACCTCAACGATATTGACCTAAACGGATTATTGCTTCAACAGGCGTATATCGGCCTGAACAAAAACCCTCTCGGTAGCAAACACCTACTGGATAAAGCTAACGATGGCACGATATACAGTGAAGTACATGAGGTGTTCCATAATAACTACCGTACCTTCCTGGAATCCTTTGGGTATTACGATATTTTCCTGATCGACAATGCCGGTAATGTGGTTTATTCCGTGTTTAAAGAACTCGACTACGCAACCAACCTGCAAACTGGTCCTTATAAAAACAGTGGGCTCGCAGAGGCATTTATCAGTGCGAAGGATTTGAATAAAGGTGATTTCGCCTTCGTCGACTTTAAACCTTACTATCCGTCATACGACAGCCCAGCATCGTTCATTGGCACCCCAGTGATCAAGGGGGGTAGACATGTGGGTGTGTTAGCGTTCCAAATGCCCATCGACACTATTAATAGCATCATGACATCTAATGGCAAGTGGCGTGAGAACGGCATGGGTGAATCTGGCGAACTGTTTTTAGTGGGTTCTGATGGTTTAATGCGGTCTCAAGCGCGGATGCTGGTGGACAACAAGGATGAATACCTAAAACACCTCGGAGAAACGGGGGTTTCACCCAACGTCATCGAACGCATATCAACCACAAATTCATCAACAGGCCAGCAACCAGTAAACTCTAAACACGCTGACCAGGCACTCGATGGTAAGAAAGGATTTGTTACCTCTGAAAACCATCTTGGAAGTACTGTATTTGCGGCTTACACACCCATTAAAATTCTTGACACACAATGGGGGCTGATCGCAGAAATCAGCAAGCAAGAAGCACTGGCGAATGTTCATGCCTTGCAATCTACCTTACATCAGGCTGCTGGCATCACGGGCATTGTCATCATTGCTATCGCGATGATATGTGCCTGGTTGATGGCTTCCAGCATCAGCAGACCCATTGTGGCACTAACGCATCATATTACAACTATCGCCACCCACCACGATCTGACTGTGCGGCTAAATACAAAAGGAAAGGACGAAATCGCACAGCTGTCATCGTCAATGAATGCTATGCTTGATGACTTTATGCGCTTGATTAAAGGTGCTGACAGCACAGTTAAATCTCTGGGCATTGCTTCTTCCGATATTCAGGAAAATATCAGCTCTATGCGCTATGAAGTCGACCAGCAAGCGGCCAACTCAAGCCAGGTAGCAGCAGCGGCAACCGAGATGAGTGCGTCTATCTCTGAAGTCGCTCACTTTGCCAACACCGCCTCAGTGTCTTCCGAAGATGTCATGCAGTCAGTGAAGCAAAGTGCTGACGTAGGAAAACAACTGGTGCATGAAATATCGTCCCTTTCAGAGAAAATGAATGAAGCCACACAATCGATGGAGCAACTTTCTTCTGAGAGCCATTCCATCGGCTCGGTATTGGATGTGATCCAAGACATCGCAGAACAAACTAACCTACTGGCGCTCAATGCAGCGATAGAAGCGGCACGGGCAGGTGAACAAGGCCGGGGGTTTGCTGTTGTCGCCGATGAGGTGCGCTCTTTAGCGATCCGCACACAAACCTCAACCGAAGAGATCCGGGCGAAAGTAGAATCACTTCAGGCTGAAACCAAGAAAGTAGTCAATGGTATCCATGGTGCCAACCAATTCGTGGCGAGCAGTGTAGACAATTGTAACCGTAACAATGACATGCTTGAGCAAATCACGAACATGATGGCGGACATCAATGATATGAACACCCAGATTGCCACTGCTGCTACTGAGCAGTCATCCGTAACAGAAGAGATCACAGAGAATGTCACCAACATTGCCCGTTCATCAGAAAACGTCTCTGAACGCACCGTCAGCACAGACGATACCGCGCTTAGCATCAATGAACAGGCGAAGAAACTGACCGAACAAATTGGTATATTCAAAATTGCCTGATGAAGACACCTGAAACGCAAAAAGGCCAGCATCTGCTGGCCTCAACTTTGGGTGTTATCCGTTACTCTGCGATTTCCAACGATTCCTGAATCGGACTGCTGGTTTTCGCCATGTCACCGAAGCCCCGCAACCCAACAACGTGTACGTGCTCTTTATCGTTAAAGATCTTACGTACCAGCTTATAGGTAGTACCCTGCTCCGGACTGATATTTTCAGGCGCAGCAATCAGAAGCTGCATATCCAGACGGTGACAAAGCTCGAACAGGGTCGAGATTGATTTTGCATCCAGACGTGCCGCCTCATCAAGGAACAGCAGACGGCAAGGAATAACATCCTTACCACGTAAGCGTCGGGACTCTTCTTCCCAGCTCTGTACCACCATCAGCAGGATAGCCTGGCCGGTACCGATCGCCTCACCGGTTGACAGTGCGCCGGACTCTGCCTGCAACCAACCGTCTGTACCACGGTTTACTTCGATACCCAGCTCCAGATAATTGCGGTAATCCAGAAGCTCTTCACCGAGAACCTGCGGCGAACGCTGACCCAGATCGATATGCGGGTTCAGACGCTGGAACAGTTTAGCCATCGCTTCCGAGAAGGTCAGGCGGTTGTTACCAAACAAGTCCTGATGCTGCTCCGCTTTCTCCGCCAGTCCTTCAAGTAGCTGTGCATGGGTTTCGCGGATAGAGACATTCAGGCGCACCCCTTTCACCTGACCAAAGGCGATGTTGGATAAGCCTTGGTTCAACAGGCGGATACGGTTTTGCTCGCGCTGAATCGTCTTACGGATGATGTTGGCCACCGACTCAGAGCTGATTGCCAGACGTTTCTCACGCTGGGTCAGTTCTTCGGTCAGGCGTGCAAGCTCGACTTCCATCTCTTCAATCGCTTCGACCGGATCGTCAGTACGAATGATATCGTGACGGATACGCTCACGCAGGTGCTGGTAAACCGCAACATAGAACAGCACCTTGCGCTCTGGTCTTGCTATGTCTTCAGAAGCACGCAGGGCATCACGCAGGGTTTCATTGTCCGCCACCGCCAGACGCAGCGCTCCCAGTGACTTATCCGACAGCGAACGCAGTTCTTCGGCAGACATGTACGCCATTTCACGACGATTCAGTTGCTTCTCTACGTTGCTGCTGCGGGCAATTTTCAGCACATCCATCCAGCCCGCTTTTGCGTTGACCACAAAGGTACGCAGATCGGTGTATTCCTTGCCTGCTTTTTTCAGCGTTTTCACCAGAGATTTCATCTCCAGCTCAATCGAGGTCAGGCCTTTCTCCAGCTCGCTCTTACGGTTGCGGGACTGGGAAAGCTGGGCATTCAGTTCGTCACGGCGGATACGTGCGCGCTCTTCTGCCTCAACGTCGGCACGGACACCCAGTTCTGCCAGCTCACGTTTGAATTCCGCAACAGTTTCCTGTTTCGCCTGATGCGAGCTCTTCAGGGAGATCAGCACCTGATTGTACTGGTTCACTTGCTCACGCACCTGCTTCACCTGTTCACGTGAACGGGTACGCGCACGTTCTGCATCAACCAGTTTCGCTTTCAGCTGCTCGTTCAGCTCACTGCTTTTATCCAGCAGCGCTACCGCATCGGCATAACCAAAGTGGTGACGGCGCTCAACCAGATCAGACAAGGCAAACAGTGTCTTTTTCAGTGTTTGCAGGGTTTCGTCTGCCTGAAGATAGGCTGCGCTCAAGGCATCGAACTGCTCTGGGTCTGCGTCCAGTGTTGAAACCAGATTCTCCAGCTCCGCCAGCGCTTTGCCGTGTTCACGGGTGAAGTGACGCGCTTCGTCTGCCTGAGACAGGCGAGCTTCCACTTCCTCCAGACGCGCTTCCAACGTGTCATCTTCCAGCGCGTTCACGACGTGCTGGAGCTTGTTTAACAATGCAATCGCTTCTTTTGCACCGGTTAACTGGCTGCGAACCTGTTGTTCGCTTTCACGCAGTTGTGCCAGTTGGCGCTGGACGTTGCTCCGTTGCTCGCGCAGATCTTTCAGCGCCGCTTCCGGGTCTTCGTTGAACGCCACATTCATGTGGTTAGACACGAACTGGTTGAAGCTTTGGGTCAGTCGCTGGAGCTTCTGGGCATCAAACGAAGCTTTGGCGTAGTTCTCGACCAGTTCTTCACGTTTTTCACGCAGGGTTTCTAAACGATGCTCACGCGCCGCACGACCAAACAGCGGAATTTTCGGGAAACGTGAATAACGAAGCTGGCGGTCATTGAGATGAACACAAACCGCATCTTCCAGTTCTTCAACGTCAAACACGCTGTCATCAAAGCCGTCTGCATCCCCTTCAATGATGTACAGATCTTCCGGGCAGTCATCCAGATCCAACAGCTTGTCTTTAATACCTTTCAGGTCCGGCACCACAATCGCGTGGCGTGCAGGACCATAAAGTGCTGAGAAATACGGTGCGTCATCGAGGGTAATGTCATCGTAGATTTCTGACAGCAGCGTACCGCCCAAGGTGTCCGCCAGAGATTGCAGACGCGCATCATCGCTGCCGCCTGGTTGTGCCAGACGTTCGATTTCTGCTTCCAGCGCCTGTTTCTCGGCTTGCAGCTTGTCGCGGGTGGTGATGGTTTCACGCTCATCCGCCATCACGCGCTGCATGGTATCCAGCACCGCCTGACTGTCGTAAAGCTCTTCGCCGGTTTGCTCGGCAAGCTTTTCCAGTGCTTCCTGAGCGGCAATCCAGGCTGGTGCCACTTTTTCAAACTGGGCAGCTTTTGCGTTGATGTCATTTTCACGGCGTTGCAGTTCACGAACTTTCTCGGCTTGCTCGCCCACTGCGTCTTCCGCTGATTCCAAACGCGCCTGCTGGCGTGCCATTTCCAGCTCTACCGCTTCTTCCGAAGTGACAGTTTCATTGAACTGGCGCTGGTATTGCTCAGACAGGGTTTTTGCTTGCTGGAGACTGCGCATCTGACGTTCGAGATCGCGATGTTGTGAAGTCAGCTGTTCAGCATTCGCCGCTAGGTTGGCAAATTCGCGGCCTTTGGCAATCACTTCACGCGCTTTCTCACCGGCATCAGAACGGCTGACTTCGCCAGCAATGCTGCGAACCAGCTCAAGACCACGCTCAAACTGTTTCGCGGCAGCAGAAGACAAATCCAGCTTGTGCTTGAGGCTGAGAAGCTCAGACGTTTGCGCGTCTTCCTTCGCCTTCAGTGACGCCAGATATTCAGCGGCATTCTCTTGAGAAAGCGCATCATTGCCTGTCAGCTCACGGGCTTTTTCCAGTGCTTTAACCGCCTGTTGGTATTGCAGTGCACGGGTTTGCTGCATGTCCAGCGCTTGCTGGTAATCTGCCAACTGAGTTTTCAGACTGTCCACTTCCTCTTCGCTGAGGTGCGCCTGCTCTTCTGCCATGCTGAGCTGTTCAGTGGCTTCTTCCACCACCATCATCTGCTCTTCAAGGCGGACTGCCAGCTCTTCGAGATCTTCCTGGTAGCGTTCCACTTTCTCTTGTTGGCGCACCGCTGTCTGCACCAGTTGCAGGTGATCCGATGCCGCCTGATAGTCTTGCTCCAGATGAGTCTGGCTTTCGGTCAAGGCATCCAGCTCATCAGTCATACGACCGAATGTAGCTTGGAAATCATCCAACTGGCGACGGGAGCCAAGCAGCTCACCACGGCGTTGCAGGGCCAGCTCAAGCTTCTTACGACGCTCGTTGGCATGGCGCATATAGTCTGACGCAACATAGTTGGTGGACTCAGTGATCAGGTGTTTAAACAGGTCACGGTCACGTTGGGTCAGCTTGATCGCTTCCAGCGTCATACGGTTTTCGCGAAGCGCCACTTCCATGTCCTGGAAGGCTTTCTTCACACCGCCGTTTTGAGGCAGCAGGTAGTCACGCAGAGACTTGGTGATAGCGCTTGAAATGCCCCCATACAGCGAAGCTTCAATCAGGCGATAGAACTTGGAGCGGTCACTGCTGTTACGCAATTTCTTCGGCAGTGCGCCGAATTCAAACATCTGCGCATGATAGTCGGTGACGGAACTGAACGCCTTGAAATGTGCCGTGTCGTAGTCCGCCAGTGCGTCTTTCACTTCATTCAGTTGACGAACACGCACCTGATTAGCGGACACATTCTCAATCAGGATATCTGTTGGCTTCACGCCTGAAGGCAAACCCTGAACGATGAAGGGCTTGATATCCACTTTCTTGTCACGGCCAGCAACCTGCTGCAAACGCACACCAAACAGGATGCGCTGGTTACGTGAGTTGACCACATCCAGCGCCGCATAACAGGCGCCCGGCTTCAGTTTACCGTGCAGGCCTTTATCACGTGACGCAGACGAGCTTCCGGCTTCGGTGGTGTTACGAAAGTGCAGCAGGCTTTGGTCTGGGATCATGGCTGTGATGAACGCCGCCATGGTAGTGGATTTACCTGCGCCGTTACCGCCGGAAAGGGTTGTGACCAGATTATCAATGTCAAACGTACGGGCAAAGAAACCGTTCCAGTTGACCATGGTCAGCGATTGAAATTTACCGCGTTGGGTCATGCCTGCGCCTCCTGATCGTGCTCTGTACTTTCTTCATCGAACTCTTCATCTTTTAGTAGACTGGTTTGCACGTGTTCTTGCGGGTGGATCACCGCTTCACCGTCGCGGATCAGGCGAAGCTGCGCCTCACGGATATCATCGCCAGCACGCACATCCGCACCAAAACGGAAGGTCGCTTCGCTGACGCGGAATTTCCCATTTTCACCAATAGGCACAATCATGCCGATACGGCGAAGACGGCGCAGGGAGGTCTTCACTTTGTCGAACAGTTTTTCACGATCAAGATCTGAACCTGACGCACGCAGTGTCACCAGTTTCATCAGTTTCTTTTCGTCTGCCAGTGTCAGCAGCTCGTCAAACAGCTCCTGGGTGGTAAAAATCCCTTCCTGTGCCAACCGCTCCGGGCTTAGGTACAGGAAACACAACACCTTGCCCACCAGCATGTCGAGCTCTGACAGTACACTGCGGCCAATCAGTGACGTCGAACGAGGTCGCAAGTAAAAGAAACCTTCCGGCGCACGAACCAGTTCCGTGTTGTAGCGCTGGTAGAAATGCTGCAGGGGCGTTTCAAACTCAATCAGGTAGGCGTGATTGTCCAAATCTTCGCTGGCAATATGGCGGCCAGCACGCAATGCACTATCCAACGCCGGAAACAACGGATTGGCAATCGCCTTGGCCAATTCTTCCGGCATAAATTCTTCAATATTTATCGATGACATTTGCTTGTACCTTGGCTCCATAATCGTTAATTGCCTGCCAGTCCGGCTGGATTGCATTCATATCAGACTGCGAATAACCGAGGCGAACCGCCTGGTTGATCACGAGTCTCGCTAAATCGAAATGGCGGGCTCTTGGGTGTTGAGCCAGATAGTTTTTCAGTACCACGCCCAAATCAATGCCTTCACCTGTTGCGCGGTGTCGGGAAAGCATGTCTGCAATTTGGTCACTCAATTGGTCGTTAACCAGTGTCAGTTCCTCAAATTCAACCTCTGCCGGCATTTCGCCTGTCACTTCATCGTCGCGAAGCACCAGAGCCTCGTCGCGCATATCGCGCAGACGCTCTGCATCAGCAAACGTCAGGAACCATGGGTTATCAAAATATTCTGTCACCGACTGGCGCAAGCGCTGGCTGAACGCACGGTTCTTGTCCATGTCGATGGCATTACGAATAAATTTGTGTACGTGACGGTCATAACCGATCCACAGGTCAATCGCCTGCTGACCCCAGTTCACAATCCGATCCAGCTTCATTTGCAGGCTGTAGATCATCGCATCAACAAACTCCAGATCATCACGACCCTGAACCTGCTCTTGAATGTTCAACAACTGGGATTGCAATTGGTCTCCCGCGGATTGCAGGGTGTCCTGGAGTTCACGCAATGTACTGGAGGTTTCGTTCAGGAGATGCTCACAATTGGCAATGGCGGCCTGCCAATCCTGATTCAGCAGTGCTGCAATATCGTCTTTCACTTTCTGCTGTTGTTCATCCATGGTGCGCTGATTCAAATCGATACGATCGAAGATTTCCGCCACAGAATACTTCAACACGCCGTAAACATTTTTTCGCCAGAACTCTGCATCACCGTTTTCTTCGGCGGCACCCAGCGCTTTATCAATCTCATCTGCGACCATAGACAGTTGAATTGACAATTTCAGGGAGCTGTACTCACGATGACGCGCATAATAATCGCTAATCCCCAGCGCCAACGGCGTGAGGCGGTAAATACTCGCGCCGTCTGTCATTTCACTGGTGAAACGGCTCAGCAGGCGACTGCGTACCAAGTCGTTGATGGCATTGTTCGCGCGGAACGCGATGGTTTCGCTAGCTTGATCGAATTGGTCACTGACGATACGGAATGCATCAATCAGTTCCCCTTCCCCTAGCTCCTCCTCATAGCGCTCGCTGCTGAGCACAGCAACGGCAAGGAGAAATGCCAGCCGTTCCGGCGGTAGATTGAGAGAGAAATCGTTCGTTTTCACCCAACCGACCAACTCAGGAACAGTCTGAGAGAATTCGCTCATCCGTTTTCCTTGTTGTCTACTTATAATCGTTATGCTTCGAGGGGACGCTGCGCGTACACGTGAATGTAGCGGCCCAACGAGATAAAGGGTTCCTGGCGGCAGAGCTTCTGCTCCATCGCCACGACCTGTTCAAAGGTAAATTCACCCGTTCTTGTGTCTTTCATATAGTCATGGAACGTGCGGACACCACTTTTCCCCAAAATAGTAAAACCTGCTTCTTCTATCCATTGGTAAACGTCTTCCGGCTGGAGACCTTTCTGAGGTTGGAGTTTAAAGCGTTTACGATACGGCATGCCTTCTTCTACATGGGTCAGGTTGCCGCAAATAAGGTTTTTAAACAGCAGGCCATTTTGGTTGTAGAACATGACTGACGCAACACCGCCCGGCTTAACTTGTGACAATACAACATCCAGCGCGTGACGTGGCTCCGCAAGCCATTCCATCACAGCATGGAAAAGCATCAAATCGAACTGTTTATCAACATGCCGTGCGATTTCCTGCACCGGCGCATGCACGAAGCGATATTGCGGCAGAAGGCCCGCTTCTTCGATGCCTTTTTCCGCCAGAGCGAGCATCTGTGAAGAAAGATCACACAAGGTGACGTTGTGCCCCCGACGTGCGATTTGTTGCGATAACTGCGCCAAACCGCCTCCAGCGTCCAAAATGTCTAGTGAACTGGCTTCGCCCAAACGGTTAAGTATGGATTCGAGATCTTGCCAAACAACGGCTTGGCGGATTTCTCCTTTGCCTGAGCCATAGATGTTTTTAACAAATTTGTGGGCAATGTCGTCGAAATTTCTATCCTCTGTCACAGTGCCTTCGTTATCATTGTCTGCTAAGGGGGTTATTTTCGCACAAGGCTGCCGTTAATAAAGGCCTGATGCACTTTCTGACCCCTGTTTGACTATATTTCGGGCGACATTTCATGTTTGAACTAAAAAAACTCATATCAACTTTACTGATGCCCTTGCCTGCGCTACTGCTTATTGGATTCTTCGGCCTCTTTCTGATCTGGTTTACGCAGCGAAAAGGCTTCGGCTCTTTTTTGGTTTTTGTTTCGTTGCTGTTAATCTTCCTCACGTCTTTCCAACCATTCACATCGTCACTGCTGATCAAACTCGAAAGACAATATCAACCTTTCCTACCAACGAAAGAGCCGGTTGACTATGTGATGGTACTGGGCCACGGGCATGTTGTTGATGATGAGCTTCCCCCCACATCAGAATTGTCACGTGTGGCTTTGATGAGATTGATGGAAGGTATCCGCATTCACTTTATGTACCCGACCTCCAAATTGATCCTGTCAGGCTACGATGGTGGTTATGAAGTCAGTCACGCCCGTATGTTGGCGCGTGTCGCGCTGGCGATGGGGGTTAACAAGAACAACATTCTGCTGCTGGAAACCGCCAAAGATACGTGGGAAGAAGCATTTCAGGCAGCATCTGTGGTCGGTGACAGCAATTTGGTACTGGTGACCTCCGCCAATCATATGCCACGTGCCGTATATGAGTTTCAAAACGCAGGTTTGAATCCCATCCCGGCCCCCACCAACTTTATGGCGCAAAAAGAGATCCGCCAGCCTTGGATTAAATATGGGCCACGGGCGCAGTACCTTGAGCAGTTTGAACGCTACTGGCAAGAAAATCTGGGACAGATCTGGCAACGTCTTCGTGACAAAGTCTCACAGCAAGAAGCGGTAATGCAAGGCGATCCTGTGACATCTCCCTCATCGGGTGAATAAACTGTCATGGACATAAAAAGCCCCCCAATAATTGGTTGTCCAACTATTGGGGGCAGTTCATTTGAGGGGCGTTGTTCTTATCCGTGGTCGCTGAGGCTTACTGGGAAGCAACCCACTTTCTTACTACGTCTAAATCTTCCGGCGTATCTACCCCAGGTGGTGGCGCTTCAACCGCCACATCAACATGGATCTTCTCGCCATACCAGAGTACGCGGAGCTGTTCGAGGCACTCAATGTGTTCAATCGGACTGGGCGCCCAGTTGATATACGTCTTGATAAAGCCGGCACGGTAGCCGTAGATACCAATATGACGCTTCAGGTTTTGGTGAATTTCCGCCGGTACTTTGGCAAAGTTGTCACGATCCCAGGGGATAGTGGCACGGCTGAAGTATAGTGCGTAGCCATCTTTATCCGTGACCACTTTAACAGCATTAGGGTTGAACACTTCATCCTGGTGATCGATATTCACCGCCAGCGTCGACATGGGGGCATCGCTGCGCGCCAGGTTTTCTGCCACCTGACGGATCACACTGGGCGGAATAAGCGGCTCGTCACCCTGCACGTTGACGATGATCTCGTCGGCCTCAAGACCGTATTTCTCAACCACTTCCGCCAAGCGCTCGGTACCCGACTGGTGATCCTCCCGCGTCATGCACACTTCACCACCAAAAGCATTAGCCGCATCCACAATGCGCTGGTCGTCAGTCGCGATAATGACCCGTTCTGCACCGGATTTAATGGCCTGCTCATACACCCACTGGATCATGGGTTTTCCGCCGATATCGACCAGGGGTTTTGCCGGTAAACGGCTCGATGCATACCGCGCCGGGATCACCACGGTGAATCTCATTGTTTAACCTCGTCAGAAGACATTTCGCGCGCTTCTGTGGTCAGCATGACAGGAATGCCTTCACGGATCGGATACGCCAGGCGGTCAAACTTGCAGACCAACTCGTTTTTTTCTTTGTTATAGTTGAGCTTTCCCTTGCACGCAGGGCAAGCCACGATTTCAAGCAGTCGGTGATCCATATCCATCCTTCACTTTCATGATGTTGTTTAAAATGTTGGCCGTATCTGCGTCGCTGAACACAGCATCTACTGGCAAATACCACCAATTTTCAATCTCTGGGTGCTGGTTGATAAAAGCACGGCATTTCACGGCGTCTTTCTCGGTCATCAGCAAATTCTGGCCTTTCTTTGCCAGCACGTCCAATTGCGCATACTCAAACGCTTTATGATCGGCAAAAGGCTCGCAATGCACCGGGTTGATACCTAACGTCTGGAGCGTATTAAAAAAGCGCTGGGGGTTGCCAATGCCAGCAAAAGCAACCGGTGCTTTGAGTGATTGTGCTGAAACCCGTTCGCCGGTTTTGAGGTTGATGAATTTCGCAGGCTTTAGCGTCATCGCCACTTCGCCGGCGTGTGCCTCACCGCCGTTACAAACCACAAAATCAACGCTGCTTAATCTGTCGGTTTGTTCACGGAGCGGGCCTAACGGCATGTAATGCCCATTCCCGAAACGACGCTCGCCATCAACAATCACAAATTCGATGTCACGGCCCAGTTTGTAATGTTGGAGGCCATCGTCAGTGATAACAATGTCGACTCCCAATGGCAGTAACGCTTTGACGGCATCGCTGCGGACAGGTGAGATAGCAACAGGGGCCTGGGTACGCTGATAAATCAGCACTGGCTCATCCCCCGCCTGCTCAGTGCCTGTGTTTTCATCGACAATAAATGGATAACTGCCTGCCTTGCCACCGTAGCCGCGGGACACCACACCGGGATTAAAACCCTTGGCTTTCAGCTGTTCAACCAGCCAAACCACCACCGGTGTTTTACCGTTCCCACCGACGGTGATGTTACCCACCACAATCACAGGCACAGGGGCTTTGTACGCGCCATTGGTTCCAGCAAGATATGCTGCCCGGCGCTTTTTCGCAATCGCGCCAAACAGCTTGCTGAGAGGCCACAGGAGTGGCGCCCCAATCCAACCTAGCGGGTGGTTGTCAAACCAGATTTTTTCGACCAGCCCTGCCAAGCCTTATTCTCCAAACTGGATGCGGTGCAACTGGGCGTAAGCACCTTCTTTCGCGAGCAACTCAGCGTGAGTACCACGCTCAACAATTTCACCCTCATCAACCACCAGAATTTGATCGGCGTTTTCGATAGTTGAAAGTCGGTGTGCAATCACCAGTACAGTACGATCTTTCTGGAGTTCATCCAACGCCGCCTGAATAGCGCGCTCAGATTCGGTATCCAGTGCCGATGTCGCTTCGTCAAGAATCAATACCGGCGCGTCACGCAACAGTGCGCGGGCTATGGCAATTCGCTGGCGCTGACCGCCAGACAGACTCACGCCATTTTCGCCGATCACCGTATCAAAACCGTTATCCATACTGCGGATAAAGTCAGAAGCGTAAGCCAAATCTGCCGCCCGTTCGATCTCTTCACGGGTGTATTTGTCTTCTGCGGCATACGCGATGTTGTTGGCAATGGTGTCATTAAACAGGTGCACGTTCTGGGAAACAATCGCCACCTGCTCACGCAGGTTACTCAGGGTGTAATCTTCAATTTTTACGCCATCGATTAAGATCTCACCGCTATCGATGTCGTAAAAGCGGGTCAGCAGATTGGCAATGGTACTCTTACCCGAACCGGAACGGCCCACCAGAGCCAGTGTTTTTCCTGCTGGTAAATCAAAGGTCACGTGGTTCAGCGCCGGCGCATCTTTGGTTGGATAGGTGAACACAACATCATTCACTTTAATGTCGCCTTTCACGCGCTCTGCAACGTGTTTGCCGTTGTCTTTCTCGGTGTCCATTTCCATCAGTTCGAACAGGCTATTACACGCTGCCATACCACGCTGGAACTGGGATGTGACATTCGTCAGCGCTTTGAGGGGGCGCATCATTCCAAACATGGCGGCGAAGACAACCGCAAACGTACCTGCGCTCAATTCACTGCGGATAGCATCGGTATTTGCCAGAACCAGAACAGCCACCAGCGCAAAAGACGCAATCAACTGAATAACCGGGTTCGCAATCGCCTGTGCCGATACCAGCTTCATGGTTTGCTGGCGCATGCGGTTAGACACTTCTTCAAAACGTGTTTTTTCGACATCCTGTCCACCAAAACTCAGCACTACCTTATGGCCTTTCAGCATTTGTTCTGCTGAAGAAGTCACCGATCCCATCGCTTCCTGCATGTTGGATGAAATTTGGCGGAACCGTTTGGAGACAACGCGGATGGCAATAGCCACAATGGGAGCAATGATCAACAAGATCGCCGAAAGCTGCCAGCTGTTATAAAACATCAGGATCATCAAGCCAATGATAGACGCCCCCTCACGTACCAGACTGACTAAGGCACCACTGGTGGCATTGGCTACCTGTTCTGAATCATAGGTAATGCGGGAAAGCAGCGCACCGGATGATTCTTTATCAAAGAAACTGACCGGCATTTTCATGAAATGGTTGAACATACGGCGACGCATCGTCATCACGACATTGCCGGATACCCAGGAAAGACCATATGCAGAAACAAAGCTTGAAATACCGCGCACCAACATCAGGCCAACGAGATACAGCGGCATCCATGTAAGAAAATCACTGTCGACGGCATCATACGTAAAGCCTTCGTCGAGAAGTGGCTTAAGCATAGACACCATCAATGTGTCACTCGCCGCATTCACAACCAGTGCGATGACGGCAACCACCAGACCTATTTTGTAATTTGAAATGTATGGCCAAAGCTGTTTGAAGGTTTCCCAGGTGGTTTTATCTTGGTAGTTTGATGACATTTTATTGGCTTATCTTCTTGCAAGTAGCGGCATTCTACTCTTTTATTTGGGGTGGTCCAAACATCTTCCTGTACCAAAAAGGCTCGAGATCAAGACGTTGGCTACTTACCCACCACCCCTTGTTTGAGAAATGTACACCTACCTGACCATGTTGTCCGGTTTCATACCAAGAAATTTTACGTTCATGATACCTGTCGACAACACCGGGATTAGGCAAGTTCCAGGGTGTATAACGCCCGGTGGATGCAATCGCTACATGGGGGTTTACGGCATCAAGAAATGACGGCGATGACGATGTCTTGCTGCCATGATGGGGAACGATCAGCACATCCGCACGTACTTCAATAGTTTTGTCTACCAACCCGTTTTCCTGCGCTTTTGGCAGATCACCCGTTAACAGCACCGAATGTTGGCCGTCGGATACCCGAATCACGCAGGAATCCTCATTTCTGGCATCGTTGCGGAGCATGCCGGGGGATAACACTTCAAACCTCAATCCCTGCCATGCCCAGCTCTCCCCTGCCAGACACGGCAGATAGTCCGCAGAAATTTCCCCGCTCCTCACCCATGCAGGCTCAAGGTGCTCAATGACCCATGAAGCACCACCGGCGTGATCATTGTCGCTATGGCTCAATATCAAACCATCCAGTGATGTCCTGCGACGGGATAGCACCGGCTCAAGTACGGATTGGGCAATCGTACCGGATTGCCATGCTGCGCCCGTGTCATAAAGTATCGCGTGGTGATTCTTTTCAATCAGAACAGCGAGGCCGTGCCCGACATCAAACACATCCAACCGCCAACTGTCCGGGGAGATTTTAGGATGCCGCCATGACACTAAGGTGAGCAACGCAACAGCCCCCAGCACCGGGATCCGAATTAGCTTGAATGTCGTCAGCCCGTAAAGGATCACCATCACGGCCAGAATGAATGTCAACGGAATATTCTGGATATCCAGCCAGCCCATATTAGCCTTGTCCAGTATTTGGGTGATCGGCCACAGTGACATATCCGCCATTTGCCAGAACAGTTGGGCAACGGGAAACCATTCCATTACCAGCGCTATCAGTATCAAAGGCACCGTCAGTAAGCTGACGATGGGCACCGCTATCAGATTAGAAAACAGGGATAAGAAACTGACACCACCAAACCATACCCACATCACCGGCAGCATCCCAACCAACAAATAACATTGCATTCTGAACAGTTGCCAGATGTAACCCCGGATACCTTCAGCGTTATTCATTTGTCCGGAAAAGGTCATCATACAAAGCACGAAAACCGCACCAAATGACAGCCAGAAACTGATGGAGAAAACGGAAAGCGGATCAATCACCAGAACAACGGTTAACACCAATAACAATGTATTGAAAGGGCTCACGCTGTAACCGGATAACCTGATTGCTGTGTAAACGGACAAAGCAACCAGTGCCCGCAGCGAGGTGAGGCTGAAGCCAGCGAGCCAGGCATAACACACCGCCGTTAATAGACCCACAAAAGAGGGGATCCATAAACCATGGTCTAATGGGGTAAGAAATGGCCTTAACCATTTTGTGACAGTGTAACCGAAAAAGAATGCAAGACCGATATGAAGACCTGAAATAGCAAGAAGGTGGGCCAACCCGCTGTTTTGTAGTTTTGTCCAGTCCTCGCTTGTCAGCAAGTCCCTTTCACCAAAGGTCAGCGCGATCAGAAACCTGCCGTTTTCAAAGGCATTAAGCGTTGGCCGTACACGGTCAAACAAAGATTGCCTGACAGAAACCGTTCCATCACGTAACCGGGCCGAGAGCACAGAACCTTTAGCATGAATGTGCTTGGACAGAAAATAGGTCTCAGCATCAAAACCCGCTTCGTTTACCCTGCCATAAGGTTCCCTGACCCGGGCAGTGATTTCCCATCGCTGCCCTTGCTTTACCGGTGATTCACTGCGCCAGTACAGCCGGATCCTGAACTGTTCAAATAGGGTTAGTTTTTGCCCATTCACCGTGTCGACATCAAAGATTACACTTGTTTGTTGCTTTTCCCCGGTAAAAAGGCTGCCAACTTTGCCTGCTATGGTAGTATTCTGAGTCACTGTTAACGCGTGACTAATTTTATACATGTGCAGTGTCGCAGCACTGAAAGCAACCAAACACCCCATGGTAAGACCGATAAAAAATCGGGAAATGCGTTTGCGTTGGGCAAGGGTGACAACAAGAAATCCCAACACAACAAAGGGTTCTGGGAGCACTGGCCACCCTCTAAGCGAGACAATAGCCACTACGATGCCGAACATCACCTTCATGTCGGCAGCCGTTTCGTGTGAATTGAAGATCTATGCCAAGAAAAATAATTAAAAAATTTCTCCCCAGACACGATGTGATCCGGAAACAAAAGGCACTCGCCGTCTTCGGCAACCTGCTTTATGACCCAAACCTCTGGTGCCTGAACCGTCGTTCGGCGTCTGGTGCCTTTGCTGTTGGCCTGTTTATGGCCTTTGTTCCCCTTCCCAGCCAGATGATCATGGCCGCTGGTCTCGCTATATTGCTTGGCGTCAATCTCCCTCTCTCTGTCGCACTGGTCTGGATCAGCAACCCCATAACCATGCCGTTGATTTTCTGGGGGGCGTATAAAGTAGGCACTCTTTTGATGGGTGCGCCCAGCCAGCACTTCCAATTCGAATTGACGTGGGAATTTTTGTTTAACCAGATGAATCAGATTGGCCCCCCTTTCCTTCTGGGCTGTTTTGTCTGTGGTGTGGTATCTGCGTTAATCGGCTATTTTGGTGTACAGGGTATTTGGCGATATTCTGTCGTGAGAAGCTGGCAAAAACGCCGCCTACGCCTGCCAAAAATCAATGCGCTCAAAAAGAAATAAGAAGTACGAAATAAACAGATGGCTAAAAAATACCCTGCTTTGGCAGGGTGTTTTTTCTTTCAGGTTCAGGTTGCGAGCCGTTAAACGCCCTTTCCAACCGAAAATGTAATCGTGGAGATTGTCACTGTTACCTTGCGCTCAATACTGATGCTGGTTGCAGCTTGCAGGCACGCTGTGCCGGATACCAGGTAGCCAGAAGGCTTAATACAATCGCGGTGACAGACACCAGAATCACATCGGTCATTTGTAATTGCGTGGGGAGAAAATCGACAAAGTAGATGTCCCCTGACAGGAAATCCTGCCCGGTCAGTTTCTCAATGCCTCCAACAATCGTGGTCAGGTTCAGCGCAATCAGGCACCCTGCCAACGAGCCAACCAGGCTCCCCATCAACCCGGAAAGGAATCCGTGCCAGACAAAAATAGCGCGGATAAGACCGTCCTTCGCCCCCATAGTCCGGAGCACAGCCACATCGGCGGCGCGATCTTTTACCGCCATCATCAAGGTAGAAACGATGTTAAAACAGGCCACACCAATCACCAGCACCATCACCAGATACATGATGGCACGCACCATCTGGATATCGCGATAGAGGAAACCATATTCTTGTGTCCAGTTTTTGAGGTACACATATTCTTTCAGCGTTTGCCCTACTTCACGAACGATTGCCCTTGCTTCCAGAGGCTCAATCACCCGCAGTGCCACACCGGATACCGCGTCCCCCATATCCAGATATTGTTGGGCATCCTGAATCGGTACCAATGCCAGACCGTGATCAACCTGACCGCCCAAACTTAAAATCCCGGAAACCTGAAGCCGGATACGTTGTGGTGCACGAAGTTTAAGTTCCGGATCCGGTGATGGCACCAACGCCGTCACCCAGTCACCAACCCCCACATTCAGGTTGTCGGCAATGCCTTTTCCAAGCACAACGGCGTTGCTACCTGGCTTGAGCGTTGACCAGGCATTATCCAATACATAGTCGCCAATGTTACTGACTCGGCTTTCCTGCACGGGATCAACACCGCGAATTTGAACAGGCTTGAGGCTTGCGCCTTTTTCCAGCAATGCAGTAAAGGTGACATACGGTGCCCCAGCCGACACCTTGGGGTTTGCTTCCGCTGTGACTTTCATCTCTTGCCAGGCTTTCACCGGCGCATCTACCCCTTCTAATTCCGCATGAGGGATCACCGCTAAAACCCGATTATTGAGTTCGCGTTCAAAACCATTCATCGCTGACAGGCCAACGATAATCACCATGACCCCAACAGAGATCCCGATCATGGAGGAAACAGAAATAAACGACACCAGCTTGTTGCGCCGTTTTGCCTTGCTGAATCTACGCCCGATAAACAGTGCCAGGGAATCTATCATGACGCCACAACCTCTGCCCGTGCTTCCACAAACTGGCCATCCAGCATCGACAGCTGGCGATCCAGCTTTTGTGCCAGTTCGCGATCATGGGTGACCACCAGAAACGCGGTATTGAACGCCTTATTGAGTTCACGCATCAAATCATAAATGTCGAGCGCAGTTTTATGGTCCAGGTTGCCAGTAGGTTCATCGGCCAGAACCAATGCAGGTCGGTTCACCACGGCGCGAGCAATGGCGACTCGCTGGCGTTCGCCACCAGACAACTCAGAAGGACGGTGTTCCGCGCGGTGTCCCATTCCCACCGCTTCCAGCATTTCCATCGCACGACGTTTTGCTTCCGCCGGTTTTTCACCACCAATCATCAAAGGCATGGCAACATTTTCCAGTGCAGTGAAATCTGCAAGCAGGTGATGGAACTGATAGATAAAACCAATGCTTTTATTGCGCAGGGTAGCTTGTTCAGAAGCACGCATTGTCATCAGGTCTTTGCCATCGAAATAGACATTCCCTGACGTCAGGGTATCTAGCGCGCCCAAAATGTGCAGTAACGTGCTTTTTCCCGACCCGGACGCACCCACAATGGCGACCAGTTCACCTTTTTCAATCGAGAACGATACACCTTTCAGAACATGGGTTTCCAGCGTCCCTTCCTGATAGGTTTTAGTGACATTGGAACAGGTTAATAATGCATTATTCATAACGAAGCGCCTCGGCTGGACGAACGGATGCCGCCTTCAACGACGGGAAAAGGGTTGCAAGAAGACTCAGTGCAATGGCACCGATAATGACAGAAACGACTTGAGCAGGCTTGAGCACAACCGGGAGCAACATTCCACCGCCCAACAGGCTGAGGTTCAATGCGGCCATGATTTCATTAATATTCAAGGCAAGAAACGACCCAGCTATGCCTCCCAGCAACGCACCAATCACACCGCTGCTGGCGCCCTGTACCACAAAAAGCGCAACAATACTTTTATGGTGCATCCCCTGGGTTTTCAAAATCGCCACTTCAGATTGTTTTTCCATCACCACCATAATGAGTGCGGAAATGATGTTAAACGCCGCCACCAGAATAATCAGGCTCAGCATCAGACCCATCATGTTCTTTTCCATTTTGACTGCCTGAAAAAGCTCACCCCGCAGTACACGCCAGTCTGACCATTCATAGCCCATGCTTTCTGCGATTTTTTGCAATTCAGGCACATCAAAAGGTTCAGCAACAAACAGACGCAAGTCCGCGGGTTGTGTGCGCGGCAGGCGCATCAGACGGCCAACATCATTGAGGTTGGCGAACATCAGTTGCGCATCAACATCCGTTGCTGTGTCATAAATTCCGGTTACCGTAAAGTTACGCTGCGAGGGAATGCGTCCTACCGGGGTAAACTGGCTGGCGCTGGTGATCATAACGCGCACTTTGTCGCCGACTGAAACATCCAGTTCCCTGGCCGTTTTTCTCCCCAGAACCAGATTGTAACTCCCTGGTTTCAGTGAATTAAAATCGCCACGGACCATAAATTCACGGATCGGCTCATGGCCGCCAGCATCGATACCCAATAGACGTCCCGCAGAAATAGATTTGGCGCTTTGTACCACAGCATCAGTACTGACAATTGGCGCGGTATCCGTCACGCCTTCCAGGCTGGCCAGCGTGTTAACATCCGGCGCATGCTGCGCATCGCCCACAACAATCGCTTGAGGGATCACACCAAGGATACGGTGCTTTAGTTGCCCCTCAAACCCATTCATTACAGAAAGGACGGTGACAAGCGCCATCACGCCAATGGTAATACCTGCGGTCGACATGTAAGAGACAAAACGGCCAAATTTGTCCCCTGAGCGTCCACGAAGATAGCGAATTCCGATAAACACCGGTAAAGGGTGAAACATAAATGAGATCTCAATACCTTGTTAGCCTGTCGCTATGCACAGCCTAAATGGAAACTAATCTGTGGCATGAAGAATACCTTTAAGGTCAGCCAATTGCTACGAAACCACACGCTGAACCCGGTAATCAGATGCTTTTGGCGACGAAACGTTCCATAAATTGAATACCTATAACTACCTGACGCATCTAAGTGCAGTAAAAATAAACACTTCTTTACCCGTCTGATTGGGTAAATACTGTCACTACAGGTATAATCAATAACTAAGCAGGATTTTAGGGTTTGATGCCCCGGGAATATCAATGAGCCAGGATGAATACTTTTCCGTACATGCGCACCTGAAGATCAACGTCGATGTGCTGCCTGACGATGAACATATCCCTTCAGAAGCCGAATTTGGCCGGGAAATTCCTCTCGCATTTCGCATCGCCAGTGAATGTGGCGACCTCGACAGCAGCGTTGAAAAAGAGATCCAAGCCCTCCAGCACGATGAAGGGCACGCGCTGACCAAATTCCTACATGCACAAAACCAGAAAATCAACTTGCTGCTCGGTTTTATGCTGTCGCAACAGGATGATCCCAACTTGCGGTATCAAACTGAAACGTTTGGTGCCAGCAGCCTGACATTCATCGCCCGAAAAGCGTTCAAGAAGGGGCAGCATGTTCGTCTGAAACTCTTTCTTGAGAACCCTCCCTCAGCGATTTACTGTTACGGTAGCGTCTATGGCTGCAAAGAAAAGAACGGTAAGTTTGCTGTTGGCGTGAAATACATTCGCCTGCAAGAAGAAGACAGAGACGTATTGATACGTGCCGCTCTGCACCAGCAACAGAAGTTACTCCGACAACGCGCATTGGAAAGAAACAGCTAAGCCTCAGAATTCATGACTAACAACACCTTATTTAATTTATCTGCTCCTGAAAAAGCAGGAGATACCCGTGTCGTCGCCAACCTCCATGGCGCTTCCCTTCCATTAACCGTCGCGACACTCGCCGAACAGCAAAACCGTTTTATCCTGATGGTGGTGCCGGACAATCAGACTGCCCTAAAACTGCAACCTGAAATCAAGCAGTTTACCGGTCAGGAATGCCACGTGTTCCCCGATTGGGAGACGCTGCCTTACGACAACTTTTCTCCGCATCAGGACATTATCTCCGATCGTATCGCCCGCCTTTACCAGCTGCCGCAGCAGACGTCAGGGATTTTGCTGATCCCGGTCAGTACCCTGATGCAGCGTGTGATGCCTCATTCCTTCCTGGTGCAGCACGCACTGATGGTGAAGAAAGGCGACCGCCTGTCGCTGGAAAAACTGCGTCATCAGCTTGAGCTTTCCGGCTATCGTCATGTTGATCAGGTCATCGAGCATGGCGAATACGCCAGCCGTGGATCAATCCTTGATTTGTTCCCCATGGGGTCAAACCAACCATACCGTATCGACTTTTTTGATGACGAAGTCGACACCATCCGCGAGTTCGATCCTGAAAACCAGCGTTCTACTCAGGAGCTGGACAGCATTAACCTGCTTCCCGCGCATGAGTTTCCAACCGATGACGACGCCGTTGAACAATTCCGCGTCCGGTGGCGTGAGCGCTTTGACGCGCGTCGGGAACCCGAATCTATCTACCAGCAGGTCAGCAAAAAAATCTGGCCAGCCGGTATTGAATACTGGCAACCGCTGTTTTTCGATAAAACCGAAACCCTGTTTGATTACCTGCCGAAAAACACCCTGTTGGTCACAAAAGGGGATTTAGAAGCCTCTGCCAAACAGTTCCTGAAAGACGCAGATTACCGGTATGACCAACGCCGCGTTGACCCGCTGCGCCCCCTGCTGCCACCTAACGAGATTTGGCAAACCATTGATGAGCTGTTTGGTGCATTCAAACGCTACCCGCGCATTAAGGTGCAGTTCGACCAGACTGAATTAAAAGCGGGCCGCACCAATGCGCCGGTTTCAGCATTGCCTGAGCTGACTATCAACCAACAACTGAAAGAGCCGCTCGGCACGCTTCGCCAATTTACCGAAGCGTTTACCGGCAAGATTGTGTTCTCCGTGGAAACCGAAGGCCGCCGTGAAGCCATGCTGGATTTGCTGGCACGCATTAAAATCCGCCCTATGGTTTGTGGTTCGCTCAGTGAAGCGCTCGACTCACCAACAGATTTTTCGATGGTGGTCGGCCCGGCAGACATCGGTTTTCAATGTGAAAACCCCAACTTTGCACTGATTTGTGAGAGTAACCTGCTGGGTGAGCGCGTTGTCCAACAACGCCGCCGCGACAACAAGAAAACCACCTCCAGTTCAGACACCATTATCCGCAACCTTGCCGAGCTGCAAATCGGCCAGCCAGTTGTTCACCTGGAGCATGGTGTCGGCCGCTATCTGGGTTTGCAAACTCTCGAAGCCGGCGGTATCACCACCGAGTACATGACATTGGAATACCAGCAAGGGGCCAAGCTCTATGTGCCTGTTGCTTCCCTACATCTGATTAGCCGTTACAGCGGCGGCGCAGAAGAATCAGCCCCCTTGCACAAACTGGGTGGCGAAGCGTGGGAGAAAGCCAGAAAACGGGCGGCTGAAAAAGTCCGCGACGTGGCGGCTGAGTTACTGGACGTTTATGCCAAGCGGGCAACAAAGCCAGGCTTTGCCTTTAAGCATGACCGCGAGGCTTACCTCGATTTCTGTGCCGGATTCCCGTTCGAAGAAACAGCCGACCAGAAACAGGCTATCAATGCTGTCCTGTCTGACATGTGCCAGCCGATTGCGATGGATCGTTTAGTGTGTGGTGATGTGGGCTTCGGTAAAACAGAAGTCGCCATGCGCGCAGCCTTCCTTGCGGTCAACAACAGCAAACAGGTCGCGGTTCTGGTTCCGACTACCCTGCTTGCCCAACAGCATTTTGAAAACTTCCGCGATCGCTTTGCCAACCAGCCCGTTCGCGTTGAAGTGCTTTCCCGCTTCAAATCGGCCAAAGAGCAAAAACTGATCCTTGCTGATGTGGCAGAAGGGAAAGTCGATATCCTTATCGGTACCCACAAATTGCTACAAAGCGACGTGATATTCCACGATCTCGGTTTGTTGATTGTCGATGAAGAGCACCGCTTTGGTGTCCGCCAGAAAGAAAAAGTGAAGGCAATGCGTGCAAACGTCGATATCCTCACGCTGACGGCAACACCGATCCCACGGACGCTGAATATGGCGATGAGTGGCATGCGCGACCTGTCTATTATCGCCACTCCACCTTCACGTCGTCTGGCGATAAAAACCTTTGTCCGTGAACGCGAGAGTTCACTCATCCGTGAAGCCGTGCTCCGTGAAATCATGCGTGGTGGGCAGGTTTACTTCCTGCATAACGACATTGACTCGATAGAGAAAACCGCCAACGAGCTCGCTGAACTGGTGCCGGAAGCACGGATCACTGTCGCACATGGACAGATGCGAGAACGCGAGCTGGAACGTATCATGTCCGATTTCTACCACCAGCGTTTCAATGTGCTGGTGTGTACCACCATTATCGAAACCGGCATCGACGTGCCAACGGCCAACACCATTATCATGGATCGAGCCGACCACTTGGGCTTAGCCCAGCTTCACCAACTGCGTGGACGTGTTGGCCGTTCCCACCACCAGGCTTACGCTTATCTTCTGACACCGCACCCTAAACGAATGACCAAAGACGCCGTCAAGCGGTTGGAAGCCATTGCATCACTGGAAGATTTAGGCGCAGGATTTACGCTGGCAACCCATGACTTGGAAATTCGTGGTGCCGGTGAATTACTTGGTGATGAGCAGAGCGGACAAATCCAGTCGATTGGCTTTACCCTTTATATGGAAATGCTTGAGCAAGCCGTTGAAGCACTGAAAGAAGGGAAAGAACCGTCACTTGACGATCTGCTTAATCAACAAACAGATATCGAGCTTCGTATTCCCGCGCTATTGCCAGACAGCTACATTCCGGATGTGAATACACGACTGTCACTGTACAAACGTATTGCGGGCACCAAAACGCCTGACGATATCGAAGAGTTGCGTGTTGAGCTTATTGACCGCTTTGGCTTGCTGCCAGAAGCGGCAAGCAACTTGCTCAAAATACAACTGCTCAAACTACACGCAGCGAAACTGGGTATACGTAAGATAGACGCACATGATCGAGGCGGTGTGATCGAGTTTACTCAAAACGCGCAAATTGATCCCGGCTTCCTGGTGGGTCTGTTACAATCCCACCCGAGCCGTTATCGATTCGAGGGACCAACCAAACTCAAAATCGCCGAATCACTCACTGATCGCCGAGAGCGGGTTGCATTCATCGAAACACTTTTAAACCAATTTGCTGAAAATTTATTGGTTGCCTGAACAGGCAACCGGCTTTTAAAACGGAGTAATGCTTTGAAAAAGCTGATTATCCTGCTGCTTTGTGCCATGAGCTGGCCTTCTTTTGCAGAACGCTTGTTTGATGTTGAAGTCATCGTATTTAAGCGTAACCAAAACCCAGATGCGGTTCAGGAAAACTGGCCCGATGCGCAGCCGGACATTAACCTGAATAATGCGATATCAGTGTTCGACTCCCAAGCCCTTGCAGCACGTGGTCTGAGGGTACTGCCAAAGAGTCAATGGCAATTAAATGCAGAATATGACCGTCTGGCAAACCATGCCGGCTTCAAGCCTCTGGTTCATGTTGCCTGGCGCCAGAACGACGGCGGGCGTGGTATGATGCCAAAATTGCGCTTTACCGCTGGCCGTAACTTTGGTGACAGCTTCTATACAGATGGCACATCCAAGGATGCACTCATCACGACCAGTGAGTATGCACCTGACAGTAACCAGCCAACCGAAAAAATCAGCGGCCCAATGTACGAGCTGGATGGTTTTATCCGTGTTTATGTGCAGCACTATCTGTTCATTGAAACCGATCTGGCACTGCGTGAGCCTGGCGAGCGAAAAGTACTGGAAGAAGTGCAGGCGGTACCAACATCCTTGGAAAACCAGACAATAACGGATGTCGAAAATATCGTGGCGGATAACGCGATATCAGACACCGAAGGCAGTGCGCTGACCGGTCTGCAGAAACTGGAACGTACTTACTCTGTTGAGAAATACCTGAAATCTTACCATTTCGAACAGAAACGTCGCATGCGCAGCGGCGAGATCCATTATCTCGACCATCCACTGATGGGCCTGATCATTAAGGTTACCCGCGTCGACTAATGGCTTCAGGTATTCTATCTTTTCTATCCAGCGCCCTCCTATGAGGGCGTTATTTTCATATTCAGTATCCAAACCTATAACCTTAATGGCAGGCCGGGACGATGATGCAAGCAAACCTTGAATTCCAAACCGACCGACTGACTCTCCGGGCGTTAAAGCAGGTTGATGCCATCCCGCTCAAAACGGCCATTTCAGAGTCGGCAGATACCATCAGTCCCTGGCTGGATTGGTGTCACGAAGGATTCGACACTCTGGATGCTGAAGCCTGGATCAACCGGAGTCGCCAGGGTTGGTTGACGGGGGCAAGCTATGAACTTGCTGCCTTTGAAAGTGAGACCGGGGCACTGATCGGCTGTGTCTATGTGTCCAACATCGACAGCGTGGCCAACATGGCAAACCTAGGTTATTGGATTGCCACTAAGTATCAAGGATATGGATACGCACTCGAGGCAACAGAAGTCGCCACGAACCTCGCCTTCAGTCACCTGTTGCTAACCCGCCTGGAACTTGTGATGGACCCTGCTAACCAAGCCAGTATCCGCATTGCCGAAAAGCTCTGCGCTACCTTCGAGTGCCGCGCACGAAACCGCTATATGTACGATGGCAAAGCCCGCGAAGGTTTGGTTTATAGTCTTATCCCTGAAGACGTAATAATGTAAAAAAGCTGCCAAGGCAGCTTTCTAATACCCTTTTACAGATGGGATCAATGCAACTTAAGCGAAGGGCGAAGCACACGGTTGATACGGCTCACCACCATCATCAATCCCGTTTTAATCACGCCATGCAAAGCAATCTGGTGCATACGGTACAGCGAAATGTAAACTATGCGTGCCAGACGACCTTCAACCATCATTGAACCGCGGGTCAGGTTGCCCATCAGGTTACCCACTGTAGAGAAGCGGCTCAGTGAAACCAATGATCCATGGTCTTTATAAACATAAGATTTGAGTGCTCGGCCAGTCATTTTTGCCACAATATTTGAAAAACAACAGCTCGCCATCTGGTGCGCAGATTGGGCGCGTGGTGGCACCATGGAGCCATCCGGTTGTTCACAAGCCGCACAGTCGCCAATAACAAAGATGTCGTCATCACGGGTGGTCTGTAGCGTTGGTTTAACGACAAGCTGGTTAATGCGATTGGTTTCCAATCCTGCAATATCCTTCAGGAAGTCCGGAGCCTTGATTCCAGCAGCCCACACCATGATTTGTGCAGGGATTTTGTCGCCGTCTTTGGTGGTCAGGCCATCCTTTTCTGCCTTCACCACCATGGTTGCCGTACGTACATTCACACCCAGCTTAATCAGCTCCTGTTGCGCCGCCCCTGAAATCCGCGGTGGCAATGCAGGCAGGATGCGCTCGCCGGCTTCTACCAGTGTCACGTTCAGCTTGGAGCTGTCCAGATCCTGGAAACCATAGTTGTGTAATTCTTTAACCGCATTGTGAAGCTCCGCAGAAAGCTCAACACCCGTTGCTCCCCCACCAACAATGGCGATATCGACAGTGCCGTTACCAGATTTTGCATGCAACTTAAGAAACTCATTGTTCATTTCATTGCGAAAACGGCGGGCTTGCTCTGGTGTATCAAGGAAGATGCAGTTATCACGAACACCGGCAGTATTGAAGTCATTTGAGGTTGAGCCGATAGCCATCACCAAAATGTCATAGTTCAGCTTCCGCTCAGGCATCAGCAGTTCGCCGTCCTCTCCATCGTGCAATGCCGCCAATGTAATCGTTTTATTATCGCGATCGATACTGGACAAGCTACCCAACTGAAAATCGAAATAGTGGTTTTTAGCGTGGGCACGATAACTGATTGCATCCACGCCTTCATCAAGAGAACCAGTTGCCACTTCATGCAAAAGTGGTTTCCAGAGATGGCTGGATTTACGATCAACAAGAGTGACCTTGGCGCGCCCTTTACGTCCAAGTGTGCGTCCCAGTTTGGTTGCCAATTCAAGACCACCCGCACCACCACCAACTACAATAATCTTGATCACGATTACTTCCTTACCATAATTTAAATTCGAAAAAAATTGTCACACCCCCGCGTATTTCATGCCGCAGGATGAAGATTAGGTCAGACAAATCCGGTCGCTTTTCTGGTATGAGCTCTGCTCTGGAAGGGAGAGGTAAAGCGCCGTTGTTTCAGCGTTAAACGCATGCATCTTTCATTTGTATTTTATTTGTTGCATGCCGACATCATTAAATTTATGACGTGATACCACTTTTTGTTGAGCCATTATACAGCTCACTTGATCTCAATCAATTTTTATATCTACAAGCCACGCCAAGGATAGCGAAATCAATCGGATGTAAAGATACATCCTTCATTCCGCAACATTTGAAAACGAAAGAGCATCGGCTTTTAACAACCGATGCTCATGATATTTAACAGTACGAGTTACGCGTTTTTAAATGCTTTCATTGCCTGAAGGTGATGGGAAATACTCTTAAATTTGTGGGTCTGGGTGTCATCCCAGACGATGTCATAATACGGACTCAACACGGCCGCTGAACGCGTATTGTCCAATATTTCATCCGCCTTCGAGAGCACAACCATACAACGTCCTGCATTCTTGCCGCGGAAGTTGTCAACACACTTGGTGGCGATATCCTCGTACTCTTCCGGTCTGTCGATGCGGCCTTCCATATTTTCCTGTGGAAACAGGTTGGGATTAAAGATCACCTGCTTGATGCCACTCAAAAAGCCGATACGCTCCGACCAAAAGCCCCCCAAACCGACACCACAGATCAATGGGGCCTTGTCATCAGACAATGCCAGCTGCTTATTCACCTCTTTCAAAAGGTGCTGCATGTCATGTTTGGGATGCAGTGTACTGTAATTGATAAACCGAACGTCCGGGTCAATGAACTGAAGTTGCATGACCTTTTCATGGTTTCCTGGGCTGGTTGAGTCAAAGCCATGAAGATAAATAATCACAGAAAATCCCTCTTACTCATCACTGGTTTTTCCAGCTTGTTATCTTACCCAAGCAGCTCGCGTTGAAACGCTAAGGACATACGATTTGCACATTGCTGAAGACAGTCCTTTCAAGTGGCTTGGGCACAAAAATACTATCACCCAATCACACATTTTAGTTAGGGTTTAAGTTGAAACACGGGTGTGGCTCAAGGTTTTCAAGCCCCGCAGGTGCATAAAGCAGCAATCAGTTTAATACATCGGTGATATCCGCGCTGTATGAGGCCAGTTTGTCACGGAATGCAGCCCGCTGTTTATCTGACAGGTGGCGATCCAGGCGCTGTAGCAATTCATAACGGCGGGCATAGTAAATCGCCATATCATTCTGGTGTTGTTCACTGTCGAACGCGAGAAGGTGAGTGAAATACGTATTGATTCGCTGTTCCAGATCCGGAGCATTCCTGTTCATCAAAATCCCTTCTAACTCAGCCACCAACGTATTCCTGATGGAATAAAACACCGGACGCATTTCAATTTGGTATCTTGCCATTTCGAGAAATTGCCGTTGCTGTTTGTCGTTGACTGACTGGACCCAAAACTCCGCGCGCGCTATCAGCTTTTCCTGCCGACGTTTATACTGTGCTTCCAGATCTCCCTCATTGGCTTTTTCTACTGCTTCTTGAATATTTTCATTCACTGTGTCTAGCCAGACTTTCGCCTGTTCATCACTGAGTGATGAAATCAGGTTTGTCAATGCCGGTGTCAGGCCAGACAATGAATCATAAATCACTGCATTCACCTGCTGGTGGTATTCACGAATTTGAGGGTAAGACAGAGGTGTCGCCATGTCCGCTTCCAGCTTGTGCAACAGTCGCTGGATCTTAGGGAGCTCAGATTGGCGGTGCCACTCATGAAAAGCAGACAAATCTGTATCCAGCTGCTTTTGCTGGCTGGCATTCAAGTCAACATAGTCAGAGAGGTAATAGTCAATCCAGAACGGCAGTGTGTTGTAAGCAAACTGGTTAGTGCAGGCGGAAAGAATGACAACCGCAGTGACAGAAAGAAGGAAGGGTTTTATCCGTGATCTCACCAGTTTCATTGCGGTTTTGCTCCTAAGGGTTGCTTACTGCTGCCTACTTACCGTGGCAAAGACGCCTCCGCTTTTGCGAGGAAATCATCTCTGCGTTTCTGATACAGCGGTTCACCGTACAATTGGAATCCAAGGGCATACCACAACGCACCTAAATAATCCGCGACAGGTTGCCAGCGCACACAGGCGCTTTGCCATTTCTCGACCACTTTGATACGTCTTATATGACAATAGCGATCCACTAAGGTTTCAAGATCCAGCCCGTTTGCAAGTGAGGTCATCACCAAATCTAATGCCGGATCGCCCAAGGCGGCATATTCCCAGTCGAGAATTTTTATCTCCCCGCTTTTTTCCTGCACCAGATTGTAATAACCCAGATCGTAGTGGCAGGTGGTTAATTCGAGGCCGCTCGAAAAACGGTTCTCCTGAAAATGCCGGTGCAAAGCAATAAGACGCGGGCTTTTGAATTCTTTCTCCAGGCTGTTGAAATACACAGCCCCTTTATCAAAAGGATCAAAGCGGTTATTCAGCGGCGGCAACCCATGGACACGGTCCTGAAGTTCAGCCATGGTCTCAAGTGACACATGTTCCAAGGTAGAACCGTCAATCCAGGGGTTTAATAAGCCATTATTGAAATATTTAACCGGCGGCGCAGCTAACCCCTGATCTGATGCCGTTTTCAGCGCATTAAATTCATGGCTTCGTGAAAGACCAAATGCTTTGGCAGACGCCGCTTCTGGCCGCCAGACGAAACGGCGTCCATCCTCAGTCGTCAGTTTCAGGCAGCGATTACTGAGGCCGCCGGAGAGAAACGTGGCATCGACAATAATAAAATCAGGCCGCAGCGTTTCAATCACTGCGGCCTTGTCGTTATCTTCTTGCGTAAGCAACATTTACCATCCGATCAAGGATTTGGACAACTTCTTACGAATTTCTGTTTCGTCTGCCCACTCTATCAGGCCGGTTTCAAGATCCATCAGGCGCATGGTCATTTTGTAGTAAACGTCTTGGTCGCTGCCATCGCGCTTGTTGATGCTCGACAGGTTACCATAAAGCATATATTGCGCACCCACCATTTTACCAAACTGGATTGCCGTTCCCGGATTGACCAATGCATCGTTGTTTTGGAAGTCCAATTGTTCACGGACAGCTTCAACGCGGGTCATGTCCACAAAACGGAACCTACCAGAGTTGATCAGGCGGGTGCTGACGGTGTCGGTGATAGATTCAGTATCAATGTGTTCGGCCGTTTTATTTTTGATGGATTCAACAAAGACGATCGGACGGCTGTCACGGGTAATGGCTGTAACAGAGCCCGAAGACAGCATGCTGTCTGTCATGTCTGCCGCGATTTTTTGCAAGTCTGTCGAACCAAAATCGATGGTTGTGGTTTCCACTTCCTGAGCATCACCATAGCTTACCTGCCTGGCACATCCTCCCAAGATGAGTGCAGCACCCATCAGCACAATTAGGCTTTTTTTCATTGGTATACCTGTTTATGTTTAGTTGTTATCACTGATATTTCTTAGCGAAACACGAAAATTCTTGGCGTCTGGATTCAGGGCGGCGCCCTGAAGCGTCACCGACTGACCGCCATAAACGACAAACTGCCGCCATGGTGATCTGCCACTGTCAACCTCCAGACCCTGCGCATCGTACCAATTGAAACGGTACTGCAGGTTTTGCGATTTATCGCTCTTGTTCGTAACCATGACCTGGGCCAGCAGCCTTCCATTCACCATACTACTTTTCGCATTACCAAATTCGAGATTTTGCGCCAGTACCGAATTGCCGAGCACCACATTCTGGTTGCTGCTATCGATACTGAGACCAGTGGTGGTGTTAGCACAACCTGTCAACAGCATGGTGGCTGAAAACAACATTGCTGCATATTTCATCCTATGCCTCCTAATATCCCCTGCCAATGAACCACCTTGTCTCCCTGTCTGGATAGCCAGACCAATGTGGTTTTTCCTGGTTCTACGTTCACGTTAATGGCTTGTCCATCAGCATTTACCTGATACTGACCTTGTGTGTAAAACCCGCTATAAACACCAACACTTTCGGGTAATGTCTGCCAACTGCGGGTATCCGGTTGTTCGCTCAGCACATTAAAAATGTTAACCACGACGTTGCCAAGGCCACTTTCATCGTTCTCTGCCAGAGACTTTCGCAGCTCATTTTTTGCCACAACCCTAAGGATTTGCCTTACCGCCATGGCTGGCATTGCCTCGTTAAGTGCCTGTTGTGCCATGCCGTTGATGTTTGCCAGTTGCTGTGGCTGTACAACCTGACTGTCAACAGTCAAAGCCCTTTGTGGCGCCGCTTGGTATGAGCGGTAATATGGCAAGCTGACAGTATGTGCTGCCAGATCACCATGGCTGTCCGGTAGCCATAAAGGCAAGCGCCAGAAATCCCGGGCATTGACCACGCCCTGCTCGCTCAGTATGACTAACTGTCCTTTTGACCGGTCAGGACGTTGATATTTCCCGTACTGTTTCTCCAATAACCTGAGTTCATCCCGGCGCCCCTGCCTGAACGCAATACGCATGGCCGCTTCCGCAATGTATTTATTATCAGGTTCAACGGCCATCGCACGGCTGTAGTCAATAAAAGCACTGTTCAGGTTTCCTTCTGCTTCATAAAGCAGGGCAGAAAGATAGAACAGGTACCCGTTTTGCACAAAACCCAGCGTTTGACCGGCATCCGGATAGCGTGACAGCACTGCACCAAGGTTTTCATTAATGCCATTCTGTTGTGCTGTTCTGCTGGCACTTTCCAGCTCATCTTGTCGGATTTTTCGTGCCCGCTCCTGAACCAGGTTTGCTCGGCGCACCTCAACCAAAGCGCCTTGCACGTCATTATTTTGCAGGTAGCCCAGTGTCAGGTAAAGGTGCAGGAAACCCAGCTCGTAATCCGGCGGTGTGTAGCGGATCATGTTGTCGTTAGTGATCAAGGCACCGAGTTGATCCACGCCTTGGGACAACTGGATGATGGCCGCCTCTTGCTGTTTTGTGGCAGCAATATCTGCCCGCTCGAACGAGGTTTTGCTCAGCGCAGTGTCACCGGCAAGAAGCGCTAGCCGCCCTTTTTCCATGCCATCAAGGATTTCGCCATCAGGCTGTTCAGGTAACGATGCCAGTGCCTGTTGATACTCGCCGTTAGCCAACAATGTGTGCGGTTGCTGGAGTGCAGCCGAATAGTGGCTGAACAGCCCCTGCGCAGACAGGTTGGCACATCCAACCAGGCTGAATCCCAGGCAACACGCCACCAGTTTTTTTAAAACAGACGAATAGGCCCTGCGCCGGTCAGCGAGGGCCGGAGAATCATGTCGAATCATTAACCGATCAGCATAGGTCCCAGAGGGCGGCCACCAACCAGGTGCATGTGAATGTGATACACCTCCTGACCGCCATGATTATTGCAATTCATGATCAGACGATAACCGTCTTCGGCAATCCCTTCCTGCTCAGCCAGTTTACGCGCCACAGTAAACATGCGACCCAATGCCAGCTCATCTTCTGTTTCCACGTCATTCACGGTCGGGATCAGCTTGTTGGGAATGATAAGGATATGGCTTGGAGCACGGGGGTTAATGTCACGGAATGCAGTCACAAGATCGTCTTGGTAAACCACATCAGCAGGGATTTCCTTGCGAATGATTTTACTGAAAATGGTCTCTTCAGCCACGGGCAACTCCAAATGAATGATGTACGAAGCTGTAAGTATGCTAGACAGAAAGAATATGAGCAATAATGAACGGTGTTTTTATCCTAGTTAGTGGCTGCCACCTGAGATGTTTAATTTTTGTAACAACTCCCCCTCCAAATCAGAAACACATTTCAGCGTCATTTATAAGCATGACGTTGATTATTGACCTCTCTCTCAGGATATTTGCGTATCACATCAAAGGTTAGAAAGTCTTGACCTTTTTACCTGTAAAGTTTTTGAAATACTGGCGGATGACAAGATCAGTAACGCGTTTAAACACACGAATCTGCTGCGAAATACATCCGCCGGTGATAGACATGTTAGAAAAATACCCCTTGGCGGCATCATTCAGCGGGTTTCTTGCTTTTTATGTTGAACCCGGATTTCGGGAGACACCGGATACCTGCCGGTGGGAGGAATATCAATGGCTAAAAAACGACAAAGCTCCGTCATTCGTCGCATGTATGCCGGGTTTGCGGTGCTTGCCGTGAGTCTGGTTGCAACCAATACACTTAATCTTAATAGTTCTCAGGACATCCACGAACAACTAGAGATCGTCACCTCAAAAGCCCTTCCCCTCGTCTCTTTATCGAATGAAGCCAGCGTGAGCCTGCTGGCTGCCGACAAGATTTTCAAAGACTACCTGACCAGCAGCAACGTGGCGCAGAGTGAGCAGGTACTTGAAAACTTCGACGTGGCGCGGAAAAAATTTGATACCGCCGTCAACAACCTGAATCAGGCGGCCTCAGGCCAGGAAGCCCTGGCCGCGAAACTGGAAGCGTTGCGTGGCATCGAAAAGCGGTATTTTTCTGAAGCCTCTGAAGCCATTGGCAATTACCAGCGCCAGCAAACCGCAAAAGAAAATGGGATAAAAGCCGCCCGCCAGTTCCAGCGTATGAACACCGCACTGGCTTTGGGCATGCAGGATTTTGTCGCCAACAATGGCTCAACCACCCTCAAGATCATTTCCAAAACCTACTTTAAAAAGCTACAGGAAACCGAAACCCACACCTCTGATGCCTTAGCCAGTGACAAACTGGAAGACGTAGAAAAAGCGATGAACGGCAACCGCCGCAGTGTCAAACAGCTGAACTATTCGTTCCGCTCCCTGACGGCACAATTGCCAGAGCTGAAAGAGAAGTTCCAGAAAGACATTGATGCCTTCACCCGTGATGTCAGCCGTGAAGGTGGTGTGCTTGACCAGCATTATGCGTATCTTGTCGCCACCAACGAGCTCTACACCAATATCGGCAACCTGGCTGCGGAAGTCGATAACGCCATGGCAATTCTGGATCAATTCCGTAGCGAGGCTGAGAGTGTGATGGCGAACTCGATTCAGGATGCCAACAATACTTTCCAGAATGGGGTTCGACAGACCATCGTTATCGGCGCGCTGATACTGGCGATAACTGCCTTTATCGGCTGGCATATTGCGCGCAGTGTCCGTAAGCCTCTGAGCAGCACGCTACAGGTTCTGGAAGCGATCACTGACGGTGATATGACCAAGCGTATTGATGTGAAAGAGCACAACGAATTTGGTCAGCTGGCCGATCACATCAACACTCTGGCGTCCAACCTGCAAGGTATTCTGCGGCAGCTTCGGGATGCCGCACAGGAACAGGCCGAAGTCGCCGCAGCAAACCAATCCACCACCCAGAATGCGAAAGCACAGCTTAACGAACAGCGCCAGCAGACTACGGCCGTCGCGGCTGCCATGACCGAAATGGAGCATTCGGTTCAGGATGTCGCCAACAGTGCCCGTCAGACCATGGAAAAAGTGATGGAAGTGGGCGAAGCGGCATCAAAAGGCCGTGAAATCATGACCCGCAATATCAGCACCACCCACCAGCTTTCAAGCCGTCTGGATGATTCGGTCGCCGTGGTGTCTTCCTTGCAGGAAATGACCGCCAATATCGAAAGCATTCTCGATGTGATCAGCAACATCGCAGACCAGACCAACCTGCTTGCCCTCAACGCTGCGATTGAGGCTGCGCGTGCCGGTGAGCAAGGTCGTGGCTTTGCAGTGGTGGCAGATGAAGTACGTGTGCTGGCAAAACGCACATCTGATTCGACATCAGAAATCGAAGAAATGATCAGCAAACTGCAATCACAATCCCGCGAGGCAGTTCAGGTGATGCAAGAATGTGTCGAGGAAATGGAGAACAGTGTCACTCAGGCATCCGACGCCAATTCTGCCATGGAAGAAATTGAATCCATCATTCTGATGATCAGCGATATGAGCAGCCAGATTGCTGACGCCGCCTCTGAGCAGAGCACAACGTCTGCGGATATTGCCCGCAACGTCGAGCACATCAGCGTGATCGCAGACAGCAGTTATTCCGCAATGCAAGATGTCGCGGGTGCCAGTGAGAGACTGGACCAGCAAGCCGTCAACCAGAACGAACTGGTACACAAATTCACGGTTTGATCTTTCCCTATACCGAAAAGCGGAGGCTTCATCCGCTTTTTGGTTGCTCCCTACCTGATATTCCCATCAACATCCGGGTAATGTCTGCCGCACTGACTTCCTCACAATGAGCGTTGTTAGTGCCTGACCACAAGGGCGTGAAATCATCCCTGCCCTCTTTTTCTGCGGCGGCGCGTAATGGGGCCATTTCAATCGATGCATAGGGAAACACGGGCGCACACGCGTTGATATAACCGAGCGATGCCATAGCACCGTTGACAATGCCCCGTGCCGGACGCCCTGAAAAGACATTGGTCAATGCCGTATGTTGCGCCGCACTGGATTTTAACGCCTGACGATGAAGCGCCGAAGTATTAGCCTCATGACAAAGCAGATACGCCGTGCCCACCTGTACAGCAGCAGCCCCCAGAGACAAGGCATGCTCAACGTGCCCCCGTGTTGCGATGCCCCCAGCGGCGATGACAGGCAAACCAACAGCGTCAACCACATCCTGAAGCAAATCAAACGTTGGCCGTTGGGAGTCCAGTGATTCTGTAAGAAACATCCCCCGGTGACCACCCGCTTCCACACCCTGTACAATCACAGCATCACACCCGTGCTGTTCCAGCCACACAGCTTCTTCCACCGTGGTGGCAGAAGAGAACACTTTCGTCCCCCAGCCTTTCACCCGATCAAGTAAAGACGGCTCCGGCAGCCCAAAATGAAAACTGATAATAGGCGGGGCATAAGGTGCAATCACATCTGCAATCTCGTGACTGAATGGCAATCGGCTGGCGCGGTTATCCAGCGTGTTTTCATCAATACCATAGCGCGTGAAGAAAGGTTTGAGCTCGGCCCGCCAGCGGCGGTGACAAATCTCATCAAAAGGAAGTGAAGGATGGCAGAAGAAATTGAGATTATAAGGATTACTACTGGCCTCCCTAAACTGTTCGATTTCATCGACAATTTGCTCTGCAGATAACATTCCGCAGGGAATCGAACCCAGCCCACCAGCATCATTGACAGCAATGGCTAAGCGGCTGTTTTGTACACCTGCCATCGGTGCCTGAACCAAGGGAATGTCTATCCCTAGCCACTCAGCGAAATCCAATTTTTCCATATTCCAGTTCCTTTGCCCGGTTGGCTGTTAAACATTCAGTGCCGCCAAACCATAAACCAAAACCATCCGTTGCCTGATAAATAAGGCATTATTTTGACGATGCCTTCAAACAATAAATGCATTAATACGCATATTGATTTCGAAATACACTCAAAAGTGTTCTGTAAACAGGGGCAAACAAACAACCCTCCACTCGTACGCAGCCAACATACAAAACGTCACCACGCCCCGAAAATGAGAGAAAGAAGATGAAATAAAAGCCCTTTTCCACTATCATCCTGCCGCCTGAGCGCAAGCGTTTGCGTTTTTATTTCACATTCCTTGCTAACAGGCGCCAATCCGATTTTTAGCTATGGAGGGACGCCTTGATGACCACACTTACGATTACTCGCCCTGACGACTGGCATGTCCACCTTCGCGATGGCGATGTACTGGCAGATACTGTCCGCGATATCAGCCGTTATAACGGCCGCGCACTGATCATGCCAAACACCGTTCCTCCTGTGACCAATACGGACATGGCACTGGCTTACCGCGAACGCATTATGGCGCAAAAGCCTTCCGCACAATTTGAACCGCTGATGTCACTGTACCTGACCGACAACACCGCCCCTGACGACATCCGCAAGGCGAAAGCCTCCGGTGCGGTGGTCGCGGCAAAACTTTACCCGGCAGGTGCAACAACCAACTCAGATTCCGGTGTCACCAACGCAAAGAACATTTACCCTGTTCTGGAAGCCATGCAGGACGTCGGCATGCTGCTATTGGTACACGGCGAAGTGACCCATCATGACGTGGATATCTTCGACCGTGAAAAAGCGTTCCTCGAGACGGTTCTTGCGCCAATCGTGAATGACTTCCCAGGCTTAAAAATCGTGCTTGAGCACATCACTACCGCCGATGCCGTAAACTTTGTAAAGAATGCCAATGAAAACGTGGCGGCGACCATTACTGCCCACCACCTGATGTATAACCGCAACCATATGCTGGTTGGCGGCATCAAACCTCACTTCTACTGCCTGCCCATCCTGAAACGTAATACACACCAGAAAGCCTTGGTTGAAGCTGCGACCAGTGGCAGCAAAAAGTTTTTCCTCGGTACTGACTCTGCGCCGCATGCAAAAGGTGCGAAGG
Organism: Grimontia hollisae CIP 101886; assembly: GCF_000176515.1. Classification (GTDB taxonomy): domain Bacteria; phylum Pseudomonadota; class Gammaproteobacteria; order Enterobacterales; family Vibrionaceae; genus Enterovibrio; species Enterovibrio hollisae. The sequence goes on along the minus strand of NZ_ADAQ01000013.1, from coordinate 23,212 downwards.
AATCAGCCTGTGGGTGCGCTGGCTCTTACACTGCACATGCAGCGCTTGAGCTCTATGCTGAAGTGTTTGAGCAGGAAGGAAAACTGGAGAACCTGGAAGCATTTGCCAGCTTTAATGGACCCGATTTTTATGGCTTGCCACGGAACACCGACACCGTCACTCTGACGAAAGAAGCGTGGCTGGTCCCTGCCACCATGCCATTTGGCCAGGACATTGTTGTGCCAATCCGTGCCGGTGAAAATATCCGCTGGAAAGTGAAGTCATTCACCTAAAACAGAAAACGTGGAAAACAGTATACACCTTGAAGCAAATAACGACGTACTGTACTCTCCCAGTGCTGTAAACGTATACATTGATTGAATATCTCTGCATACAAGCGAAATAACGTGTCTTTTCGCTGACAAGCTGTTTATCAATTTGTCATCGTTACACAGTAAGTGTTCAATACTTCTCGTTTAAGTTTTTAGCCAGTAAGGGCGTGCTATGGCGACGATCAAAGATGTTGCAAAGGAAGCTGGCGTTTCCGTCGCGACGGTTTCCCGTGTACTCAATAAATCTCCTAAAGCGAGCCAAGCCTCTATCGACTCGGTCACTAAAGCCATGAGTAAATTAGGCTACCGGCCCAATGCAGCCGCACGCGCACTGGTTAGCCAAAGCACCAATACCATGGGTGTGTTGGTCGGTGATGTCTCTGACCCCTTTTTTGGTACGATGATCAAGTCGGTAGATCGCATTGCGCATAAACAGGGAAAGCACTTGTTAATCGGTAACGGATACCATAACGCCGACGATGAACGCCGTGCTCTTGAGTTGCTGATCCACAGCAGGTGTGATGCGATGGTCATTCACGCCAAAGCACTGTCAGATGAAGAATTGGTCGGCTACGCGAATGAAGTCAAGGGGATGGTACTGATCAACCGCCATATTCCTCAATTGGCGGGACGTTGTATTTCACTCGATAATGAAAAAGGCGCCTTCATCGCGACCGAGTATTTAATACGACACGGGCACAAAAACATTGCCCATATTGCATCGTCTCATGATATCGAAGATACCCATCAACGCTTGCAAGGCTATCAAGCTGCACTGAATGCACACGGTATTGAACTGCCCAAAAGCTATATCGAATACGGCGAACCAAACAGTGATGGCGGCGAAATCGCAATGACTCGGCTTCTCACCAAATCGTTAGCCTTTACAGGCGTGTTTGCCTATAACGACTATATGGCCGCCGGGGCGCTGGCGGTATTGGAGGAAAACGGCATCAACGTGCCCAAGGATATGGTCTTGGTGGGCTTTGATGACGGTTTAATTGCACGCTTCGTCCGTCCTGGGTTAACCACTATTCGTTATCCCATCGAAATGATGGCAGAACGTGCGGCAAAATTAGCGTTAGCACTGGCGAGCGGAGAAAACATCGAGGCAGAACCGGCAATCTTCAGCCCAACATTAGTGCGTAGAAATTCGGTTTAGTTAGTCCACCGTATTTAACTCGAAATACGGGCCAAAACATGCAACGGTGCGCGTTGATGATCAAATAAGCGGTGAACTTGCGCTAAATACAACTCTGCTGTGGCAATCGCGTCATTGAGTGCATTATGTGCCTGGTAGTCCGGTAAACCGTGTGCCGCTCTTACCGAGCTCAAACGCCAATCGCGGCACACCTGTCTTAACTGCTCACGATATTGTTCGATTTTTAATGTATCGAGCCAAACCAGTGGTAAATTGATTTGTCCATAGTGCAGAGTGAGATAACGCGCTAAAAAGCGCTTTTCTATTACGCTACCATGAGCCACTATGACTTTCCCTTTCATTACATCAAACAGTTGCGAAAACGCATGGTGCTCACTCACTCCACAATTACGTAGTGTTTCTGGCCTTAGGTGATGAATTCTTGCCGATTCATATCCGTTCAAAACAGGCTGATTCACCAATATATGGCGAGCACTGCTCAAGCGGATTTGGCTCTGGCGGATCTCAACCCAGCCCATACTCAGGACCTTATCTTGCTCTGGGTCAAGACCACTGGTCTCAAAGTCCAATACCAGCGTGTCAAGTGACTTAAGATCTGAAGATGCACTTGGTAGTGGCATATCAATCAACGCACTCAACGAAGATGGCCACTGTTCCCTTGTAAGGTAATGGTGCTGTGCGCAAACTCGCTCATTGATTAACCCTTCCGCTTTCCATGAATTTCTCTTAAACATGTTAAGACCCAAACTTCATTTTTAACGCGTCTTGATAACCACCAATAATACGAAACGCATCTTTCAAATGTTGACGTTCAAAACTGCCAAATCGCTCAGGATAAATCGCGTTGCTGACACCATGTCCTTCTCTAATACAGTGGAGATGATGTGTATAGCGCAGTTGCGTAACATAGCGATAAGCGCCGATCAAATCTTGATAAGAGCTTTCGTTGATGAGTCCTTGGTCATAGGCAAATTGAATTCGCTCCTCCGTCGAATTCATTTCTCCCCCCTCACTGAGCGCATAAATTCTTGCCATGTCTACCAGCAAACCAATCGCTGCTTTTTTGATATTCAGCATTTTTCCATCACTCTGATCCCTCTCTAACACTAAGTTATTGAATATGCCAAGTGGTGGTCGCTCTCTGAGTAGATTTCTAACCAAGGCAGACATCAGGCGCGGGTTGTGTGTCACGCACTGGTGACGATGTTGTTCTAATTGCTCAAACAGGCTTTCATCTCCCGCTATCAAACGTATTTCTAAAAATACATTCAGGTTGAGCAACATGTCATATTCGGGGTTGTTCGCCCATTTTCGGTAATATTGCCGCCAGATATAAAGTGGTTGATTCCATTTTGACGTCGCAGCCATAAAACGCCCACTGCACAGTGAGTATCCACATGCTGCCAACCCTTTACAGACAAACATGGCGAAATGTTGAAAGTAGATCCTATCCGCTTCTGTCGCGCAATCTTCGAGCACCAAAGCGTTGTCTTGATCTGAGCCTAAATGCACTTCCGACCTTGCATGCGATCCTGCAACGATCCAGGCATAGCGACAAGGTGGCTTGCCAATGGCCTGCTCAGCCATCTTCAACAATTGAGAAGTAAACACATCGTAAATCATCGTCAGCACTTGACCAATAGTCTGCGCGGGCATACGCGCTTCGACCATCGCCTCAAATACCGATTGGCGCAACGGGGTTAGCGTTGCTAATGCATCTAACGTATTGCAATTGCGAATTTTTTCAATCAGGTAGATGGCTTGTACGCCATGTTTTTGCACTAATTGCTTGGGCGTAACCAAACCAAGGACATGCTTATCTGCATCGATGATGGGGACGTGTTGGACATTGTGCTTCATCATCAGATTAACCGCAGAGAGTACCAATTCATCTTGCCTGAGAGTGTAGGGGTCAGGTGTCATCACATCGCGAATTGGGGCAGAAACATCCATGGCTTCTGCTACGACGCGATTGCTGAGATTGCGCTGACTGACAATGCCTACCAGCGCACCATCATCAAGAACCAATGCGCAGGTACTGCCTTGGTGGTCACGCATCTGTTTTGCCACTTGCTGAATCGATGTACTCGGTGTCACCGTCACCACATCGCAATAAGCGACCTCTTTTACCGGCTTAAAATAGATGCCCTTCCCTGCTTCCATCAACTCACTGTCAACCCGGGATTTTAGACGGTGGTTGGCGCTACTGGAGAGTTGATCGACAACAGATTCAAAATTAACGAGTTTCTCGAGCAACGACGTATAGTTAAACCTGTATACCAAGCAGCTTTCAACGGTTTCAATGCTGTAGTTGTCTTGCGCTAAATTAAAACCAAACAGGTCATTTTTACCAAGTCGTGACCTGAGATTACCATTGGGAAAACGCTGCTCGATCACACCTGAACGGATGATATACAAGCTACGATCGGAGACATCGTTTAGCGTCATTTTTTGTTGTTGTCCCCAAAACAAAATATCCGCTTCACAGGCGATACTGTCTAACGTCTCATCCGGCAACTGAGAGAAGGGGTCAATCGTTTTAAGAAACGCAACAACATTAGGTAGCAAAGTAGAATCCATCTGCTCTCCATCCCCCGTCATAAGAAAAGAAATAACAAACGAAAAACGGTTCAAAACAAAAAAGCTCCGCCAGTGATCGCGGAGCTTCATTAACCGTTTACTTACCAGAAGAGTGTATAAAGCACGGTGAGTATGATCATAATGCCGTATGACGCGATGTTAAAACTACGATCAGTCGCAAACAAAGAGGCTGTAACGCTGATACCTTTTGGATCGTCATCGTTAACAGAAGTACTCAGACTCGTGAACGCAATCACTACAATAGTGAATAACAAGGTATATAGCATCTGATTCATGAATGGCATTGATAGTGGCATGAATTTTAAGAACAACGCGAATGGAATCGACGCAATCACACCAACAATGGCACCTTTACTGGTTGTTTTCTTCCAGAATAGACCCAGCAGGAACACGGCTAGAATACCTGGGCTAACCAGACCTGTGTACTCTTGAATATATTGAAATGCTTGACCGATACCCCCTAGCATTGGGGCGATAAAACAGGCAATGACAAGTGCACAAACCGCAGCCGCACGACCCACGTTAACCAGTTTATGGTCACCCGACTCTGGTGCAATGTACTCTTTGTAGATGTCCATCGTAAAAATGGTTGCGGTTGAGTTAAGCATAGATGCCAGTGACGACACGATAGCAGCTGCCAGTGCCGCAAAGACGATGCCTTTCACACCAACAGGGAGAAATTGAGTCAACCAAGGGTACGCTTTGTCCGCATGTGCCGCGCTAGGTAAATTTGATGCCCCTGCTTCTCCAAGACCCGCCATTAATTGTGCATCAGAGGTGATGACATACGCAGCGATACCTGGAATAACCACAAGGAATGGAACAATAAGTTTTAAGAATGCGGCAAATACGATACCTTTTTGCGCTTCCGCGACGGACTTCGCTGCCAATGTTCTTTGGATGATGTACTGGTTGAACCCCCAATAGTACAAGTTGGCTACCCACAGACCACCAATCAGTACTGCGATACCAGGCAGGTTCATATATTGTGGGTTGCTTGGGTCAAGGATCATCTCGAAGTGACCGGGTGCTGCTTCCGCCATTTTTGACATACCGGCTAACCAACCATCAGCACCTCCAATGTAGCTCACTGCCATAAAGGTTGTCATAAAGCCACCGAGGACCAGGAAGAATACCTGAATCACGTCTGTCCATACGACCGCAGATAGACCACCATAAACTGAGTAAACCAAAGCAAACAGAGCCAGACCCACAATTGAGTACATTAATGGGATGCCCAGAATCGTTTCCAGCGCCAAACCACCCAAGTACAGTACAGAAGTGAGGTTGACAAAAATGTAAAGTGAAATCCAGAAAATCGCTAAAATGGTTTTAAGCTGCTTATTGAAACGCTTCTCGACAAACTCGGGGATAGTGTAGATGCCCTTTTCAATAAAAATAGGCAAGAAGTATTTACCGACGATAATCAACGTAATGGCTGCCATCCATTCGTATGACGCAATGGCCAAACCAATAGAAAAGCCTGAACCAGACATACCGATAAACTGCTCGGCAGAAATGTTAGCAGCGATCAGGGATGCCCCAACAGCCCACCAAGGCAGAGATTTGCCCGCCAAGAAATAGTCTTCTGTACTTTTTTGAGCCCCTTTTTTATCACGGGAAACCCAAAGCCCGACACCAATAATAATGGCGACATAAATGGCGAATACCATTATGTCAATACCGCTAAGGCCATGCGTTATATTAGACATTTGTTTATCCTATAGTAACTTCACTTACGCCACGCAGTGTAAACGATACCATACAAACAAAACGCAACTAAAATCACATATATTGATGAATCTTTGTTCTAAACACCTATAAATGGTCAATGTACGCAAATACATAACTGAATATTTTTTGCATAGAATTCATTGAATATACATGAATGTAAACGATAACAAACAAGGCCAATAGAAAACGTCACAGCATATCCATGATTGTGTTCACTTCCCTTGGCGCAGTCATTGATGGAGAGGCTGTTTGGTGGGTAGATGATGCAAAAAAACAAAAAAGGCAGGCATGTAACCCACCTTAAATACTCTCTAAAATTCAAACTGATACACTGTCTGATGCTGGTAGCAGTCCCCTGCTCTCAACACCCCATTGTTACATCCCCACCCGGGTTTGTTTGGCCCGTCTGGAAAGTATTGCGTTTCCAAAGCCAGGCCGTCATAGCGTTCATAGGTTTTACTCGCACCCGGCGTACCCGCTAAGAAATTCCCTGAATAGAACTGGATAGCAGGTTTGGTGGTCTTGACCTTCATCACCACGTCTTCATTTGGGGCAACCAAAATCGCGACGACAGACTCACCATCCGTCACTTCAGGTTTGAACACAAAGGCATGATCGTAGCCACCAGCCGTTTTCTGATCCTGCTCAGCCAGAAATTCTTGGCCAATCGGTTTTGGCTCAGTGAAATCAAAACTGGTACCTGAAACAGGCTTTTGTTCACCGGTAGGAATTAACCCCGCATCCGTTGGCAAGTAATGCGCTGCGTGAAGCTGCAATGTGTGATCCAAGCTTTTCGCGTTGCTCGCTTCACCCGCCAAGTTAAAGTACGCGTGATTGGTTAAATTCACTGGCGATGTTTTATCGGTTGTCGCTTCATAGGCAATAACCAACTCATTCTCGTCAGTGAGCGTATACGTGACCTTAACATCGAGCTTGCCCGGATAACCTTGGTCACCGTCGGGTGAGTGAAGCGAAAAAATCACATGTTGATCGCTTTGTTCTTCGACTTTCCAGCGGCGTTTATCAAACCCATCCAAGCCTCCGTGGAGTGAGTTTTCACCGTTATTGATACCCAGTTGATACTGCTTACCCTCTAGCTCAAATTGACCTTTTGCAATTCGGTTGGCGAATCGGCCAACAATGGCACCAAAGTAAGCGTCTTGCTTCATGTGCTCTGCCATATTCGGCGAACGCAATAACACTTCACGCGTTTCACCATTCACTGGCAGCGTACAGCTCAACCACGTCGCACCAATATCCATAAACGATGCTGTCATGCCATTCGCGTTAGTCAGATGGATCAGATTTGCAGCATGACCGTCAAACGATGGCGTTTGCGACATCGCTTGTTTTAGTTGTTCAAAATATGCCTTCATTATAGGTCCTTACAACACTTCAACCAGACCTGCACCATCTTTGGCTTGGCAAACATAAATCGAGGCTTTTAAGCCCGTTGCCGCCGGATATTTCGCGTCTACGGCTGCTTTCACTTCGCCAACCAGTGCCGGTGGTACAAGCGCTACAATACAGCCACCAAAACCACCACCCGTCATGCGCACGCCGCCTTGCTCGCCAATCACGTCTTTCACAATCTCAACCAACGTATCGATTTCTTCTACCGTGATTTCGAAATCATCGCGCATGGATGCATGTGACTCAGCCATCAGCTCGCCCATGCGCTTCATGTCGTGTGCTCGTAGCGCTTGCGCCGCTTCAACAGTGCGATCGTTTTCTGTGATCACGTGACGGGCGCGTTTTGCCACCATTTCATCGAGCTCAGCGACTTTCTCATTGAACTGTTCAATCGTCACATCACGCAGCGCTTTCACGCCGAAGATACGCGCGGCTTCTTCACACTGCTGACGACGAGTGTTGTATTCGCTGTCTACCAAGCCACGTTTTTTATTCGAGTTGATGATCACCACCGCCATGTCTTTTGGCATAGAGACCGCTTGGGTTTCCAGACTGCGGCAGTCCAATAGCATGGCGTGGTTTTCACGACCTTCCGCTGAAATCATTTGATCCATGATGCCGCAGTTACAACCGACAAATTCGTTCTCGGCTTGCTGACCGTTTAACGCGATTTCCGCTTGGCTGATCTCAAGATTGAACAGCACTTTAAAGGTTTGGCCAATCACCACTTCCAATGCCGCGGATGAGCTCAATCCTGCCCCTTGAGGCACGTTACCGCTCACCGAGATATCCGCACCGGTGAACAGGTAGCCGCGCGCAAGAAGGCACTTCACCACACCGCGGATATAGTTCGCCCACATTTTGTCTTGTTGGAAAGTGATTTCCTGGGTGATATCGAATTCATCAACTGCATTGCCGTAATCCACTGACACGACACGAACGATATTGTCTTCACGCTTTGCTGCCGCCACTACGGTTTGGTAGTTAATGGCACATGGCAAAACAAAACCGTCGTTGTAATCGGTGTGCTCACCAATCAGGTTCACACGGCCGGGCGCTTGGATGATATGGCTGGGCGCATAGCCCAACACTTGTTCGAAAGACGCTTTAACCGCTTGGATTAGATCAGACATATGGGATTCCTAAACGTAAAATTTGCTTACTTCTTTTCATCAATGCTTGCAGCTAAGTGACACGTCAACAATGAAGAAGGTTACTGTTCTTTGTAGTGCACATCACTGACATCACGCAGACGCTGCGCCGCTTGCTCTGCAGTAAGATCGCGTTGACTTTCTGCCAGCATTTCATAGCCCACCATGAACTTACGAACGGTGGCGCTGCGAAGCAGTGGCGGGTAAAAGAGTGCGTGAAGCTGCCAATGGTCGATGTCGGTGCCTTGTTCAAAGAAAGGCGCGTAGTGCCAACCCATTGAGTATGGGAAAGCACATTGGAATAAATTGTCGTAACGGCTGGTCAGTTTTTTGATGGCGACGGCAAGGTCATCCCGTTGCGCATCATTCAACTCATTCATTCGACGGATGTGCGTTTTCGGCAGCAACATGGTTTCGAATGGCCACGCCGCCCAATACGGGACAAGCGCCACCCAGTGCTCAGTTTCAACCACAATGCGCGAGCCATCTTTGAGTTCAGCCTGCATATAGTCCACCAGCAGGTTGCTGCCATGTTGTTGGTAGTACGCTTTTAGATTTTGCTCTTTGCGTTCAATTTCATTGGGTAAAAAACTGTTCGCCCAGATTTGTCCATGTGGATGCGGTTGGGAGCACCCCATGGTTTCGCCTTTGTTCTCGAACGCCTGAACCCAAATGTAGTCTTTACCCAGTTCTTCGATTTGTTCGTTCCATGTGTCAATCACACCACGGATTTTGTCGACGGGTAGCTCTGGTAAAGTTTTACTGTGATCAGGAGAGAAACAAATGACACGGCTCAAACCGCGCACCCCCTGAGTTTTAAATAGTGGATTGTCTGACTCTGGCGCCTCTGGCGAATCCACCATCAACGCGGCAAAATCGTTATTAAACACGTATGTGCCTGAGTAATCTGGATTGACATCACCAGAGATACGCGTATTGGTCGGGCAAAGGAAACATTTATCGTCGTAGCTTGGTAGCTCATCCAGTGCTGGCTTCTCATCCGCACCACTCCAAGGACGTTTTGCACGGTGAGGGGAAACCAGAATCCATTGCCCCGTCAGTGGATTGTAACGACGGTGGGGGTGATCCACTGGGTTAAATTCAACATTCGACATTTTATTACTCAACTCTTAAAAATGCTCCTAAATGGACTTCTCAAAAGCGTGAGAAGCACAACAAACAGCGCTGCGGCTTCAATCACGCAGGGGAATAGCCGTTTGGATTCTTTGACTGCCAGTTCCACGTATCGGCAGTCATGTCAGCCACGCTGCGTGTTGCCTTCCAGCCCAATTCGCGCTCTGCTTTTTCCGTGCTCGCCCAGCATTCGGCAATGTCGCCAGGGCGACGCGGGCACAATTCATACGGCACAGGTTTACCGCAAGCGGCAGCGAAGGCTTCAACCATCTCAAGCACGCTGGAGCCTTTACCTGTACCCAGGTTGTAAATGTGCAAACCCGGTTTCTCGCCCACGGACTTGAGGGCAGCGATATGACCATCGGCCAAATCCATGACGTGGATGTAATCGCGTACACCAGTGCCATCTGGTGTTGGGTAATCGCTTCCAAATACCGAAAGTTTTTCTCGGCGGCCAACGGCGACTTGGGCGATAAACGGCATCAGGTTATTTGGGATGCCTTGCGGATCTTCACCCATAGTGCCCGATGGGTGCGCGCCAACTGGGTTGAAGTAACGCAGCAACGTGATGCTCCAGTCATTTTCTGCGTGAAACAAGTCGCTCAAACAGGCTTCCACCATATATTTGCTGCGACCGTAAGGGTTCGTTGTCGCCCCGGTTGGAGAGTCTTCGGTGATAGGCACAATGTCAGGATCGCCATAAACCGTTGCCGATGAGCTGAATACGATGCTTTTTACACCCGCTTTACGCATGCTGCGCACCAACACCAAGGAGCCATTGACGTTGTTATCGTAGTATTCCAGCGGTTTTGCCACTGATTCCCCCACCGCTTTCAAGCCCGCGAAATGAATCACCGCCTGAATGTCATGTTTGGCGAACACCGAATCCAAAAACGCCTCATCACGAATGTCACCTTGGTAAAACATAGGCTGTTTACCGGTGAGCGCGTCAATACGGTTTAACACTTCCAGTTTGGCGTTACACAAGTTGTCAACGATAATGGGTTCTATACCTGCGTTAATCATCTGAACGCATGTGTGGCTGCCGATGTATCCCAGGCCGCCTGTCACAAGAACTTTCACTTTTGCTTCTCCACTCACTGCTTCCTGTTTGATATCGCGCCATGATGCTGATCGAACCCAATGTCAATCACATCAATGTCAATACACTCGTCCCTTCACTGGATAAAAGTCTAGCAACCAACACCTACTCCGTTCTGTGATCAATCTCAAGCAGTGTAAACGTTTCCACAAAATAAGACGAATAGATGGCTTCTCCGTTCTGTTTTAGTTAAATCAAACTAAGGGAGTATTGTGTTTTAAATGTGAATCATGGCAATACAGCTCTCTTTCATTGAAAGCAGCGTTTTACTAAAAATTTGTACATCCCTAAGTGGCTGTTTACAATGCCCAGATGATTAAACTCTCACTTGGACAGTGAGCAATGCCAACGGGAAGCGTACATGGCAACACTAAAAGATATCGCCACAGAAGCGGGGGTCTCACTGGCAACCGTATCGCGGGTATTGAATGACGATCCGACGTTGAGCGTTAAAGAAGAAACCAAACACCGCATTTTAGAAATTGCAGAAAAGCTGGAATATCGTACCAGCAGTGCCAAGAAAACCACCAAAGAGATAAAGCAAAAGCATCACTTTTTGGCCTTGTACAACTACAAGCAAGAAGCAGAAGTGAATGACCCCTATTACTTGTCAATTCGCCATGGGATTGAAACCCAGTGCGATAAACTGGGCATTTCGCTAACCAATTGCTACAACAGCGACATTGATGTTGAAATGCAAAAGATCACCGGTGTCCTGTTAGTCGGAAAAATCGACCAAAAGGTGATCAGTGAATTACCTAAGCGTTTAGCCGATAGCATGTGCTATATCGACTTTTCTGATCCCACCAGCCCTTATGATTGTGTTGATATTGATCTGGCACGGATAAGTAAGCAAGTTGTTGATTTTTTTGTACATCAAGGCTACGAACGTATCGGTTTTATTGGTGGTCAGGATGAACCCAACACCGCAGACATTCGTGAAAATGCATTTGTGGAATACGGTCGCCTGAAAGGTGTGGTCTCTGACGGAGATATTTACCGTGGCGATTTCTCCAGCCTGTCCGGTTACAACTTAGCAAAAGAGATGCTGGCGAAAGGTGATTTCCCTAAAGCGATGTTCATTGCCTCAGACTCCATCGCGATTGGTGTGCTGCGTGCCATTCATGAATTTGGTTTAAACATTCCCGATGATATTGCGCTTATCAGTGTCAATGATATACCCACTGCCCGCTTTACTTTTCCGCCGTTATCCACTGTTCGTATTCATTCTGAAATGATGGGGATTCAGGGCGTAAACCTATTAGTAGAAAAATACCGTGACGGCCGCGCTTTGCCTCTTCAAGTGTACGTTCCAAGCAAACTCAAACTACGCGGCACAACGCGATAAAAAACCGACTCAAATCTGCTTAAATAACGCACTGAATTTTCAGTGCTTTATTATTTCCCTTTCTATTTCCTACCGAAATTTTACTGTTATTACTTTCCAAAACGGTTGAAAACGCATTCCTTTACGCTGATCACATCCTGCTCAACATTGGTCATATAAAACGTGACCAAGTTAAAGTAAAACGTTCCCACCGATTTATTTTAGTAAAACTTTTACTAATATCTTTCTCAGATTATTCATAAGCATTTTTCACCAGATACCGGCAGCAGTTATTGGGTTTATGTTGAGGCATAGCGAAACCAAACCGCATTCCAACATGATCACACTATGCCGAGGGGGAGATCGAAACGTGAACAATTGGGAAAACTTCCAACATCTGCACGAAAATCGTATGGCGCCACGTGCGTACTTTTTCTCATACGATTCTGTGCAAAGCGCACAAACCTTTCAACGAGAACTAAGTCGCCGCTTTATGTTGCTCAGCGGCCAGTGGACATTCCGCTATTTCACCAATCCCATGTTGGTGCCCGAGGCGTTTTACTCACAAAAGATGAATGATTGGGGGCAAATTACCGTCCCCAACATGTGGCAAATGGAAGGCCACGGCGACCTGCAATACACCGACGAAGGTTTCCCTTTCCCTATCGATGTGCCATTTGTGCCAACCGATAACCCAACGGGCGCGTACCAGCGTACATTTACACTTGGTCAGCAGTGGGATAACCAACAGACCATCATCAAATTTGACGGTGTGGAAACCTACTTTGAAGTGTATGTTAACGGCAAGTATGTTGGCTTTAGCAAAGGCAGCCGACTCACCGCGGAGTTCGACATTTCCAAGTTCGTCCAACAAGGCGAGAACTTACTCTCTGTGCGCGTGATGCAGTGGGCTGATTCCACCTATATTGAAGACCAAGATATGTGGTGGACTGCGGGCATTTTCCGTGACGTTTACCTCATCGGAAAGGAGCACGTTCACGTCCAAGACCTGACTGTTCGCACCGATTTCACTGACGATTACCAAAGCGCGACCTTAAGCTGTCAGGTAGAACTGGAAAACCTTTCGTCCACTCTCGCATCAGGTTATACGCTGGAATACGCGCTGCATGACAAAGGCACTGTCGTTGCCAGTGGTCAATGCGAATCACTCACTATCCAAAACAACAGTTCAACAAGCTTTGCCATTGATATGGTGAACCCAACGCATTGGACGGCAGAAAATCCTTACCTTTACCATTTGTTCATCACCTTAAAAGATCACCAAGGCAACGTGGTGGAAGTGATTCCTCAACGCGTTGGTTTCCGTGATATCAAGGTGCGCGATGGTCTGTTTTACATCAACAATCAATACGTGATGCTGCACGGTGTGAACCGTCATGACAACGATCATCTAAAAGGCCGTGCTGTAGGCATGGATCGCGTAGAAAAAGATCTGATGTTGATGAAGCAGCACAACATCAACTCAGTTCGCACCGCGCACTATCCAAACGATCCGCGCTTCTATGAGCTGTGTGATATTTATGGCCTGTTTGTGATGGCAGAAACCGACGTTGAAACCCACGGTTTTGCCAACGTTGGCGACCTGAGCCGCATCACCAACGATCCCGCGTGGGAAGCGGTGTTTGTCGATCGCGCAGTGCGTCATGTTCATGCGCAAAAGAACCACCCTTCTATCATCATGTGGTCACTCGGTAACGAATCGGGTTATGGCTGTAATATCCGCGCGATGTATGCCGCGACCAAAGCAATTGATGACACCCGTTTGGTTCACTACGAAGAAGACCGCGATGCTGAAGTCGTCGATGTGATTTCGACGATGTACTCACGCGCCCAGCTGATGAATTACTTTGGCGAACACCCACACGAGAAACCGCGCATTATCTGCGAATACGCACACGCGATGGGTAACGGACCGGGCGGCCTGACAGAATACCAAAATGTGTTCTATGCACATGACCACATTCAGGGTCACTACGTCTGGGAATGGTGTGATCACGGCATTCTGGCCCGTGATGAACACGGTCAGGAGTTCTACAAATACGGCGGCGATTACGGCGACTACCCAAACAACTACAACTTCTGCATGGATGGTTTGATTTACCCAGATCAAACTCCGGGCCCAGGTCTCAAAGAATACAAACAAGTCATCGCGCCTGTGAAAATCTGTGCCGTTGAGGGGTGCAATCACCGATTCATCGTAGAGAATAAATTGTGGTTCTCCAACCTCGATGATTACACCATCACTGCTGATGTTCGTGCCGAAGGTGAAACCCTGCGTAGCGTGCAATTTAAGGTGGAAGGTCTACCCGCAAACAGCGCACGTGAAATAACCATTGAATTGCCAGAGCTGGACGATCGCGAAGCGTTTATTAACTTCACAGTACGTAAAGACAGCCGCACACTTTACAGCGACGCGAACCACGAGATCGCGGTGTATCAGTTCCAGCTAAAAGAAAACACTGCTTCTGTACCCGCATTTATCAATCACAACGCACAACCATTAGTCGTTAACGAAAGTCGGTTGGAACAGGTAATTGAAGGCTATAACTTCACCCTCACCTTCTCCAAAGTGAATGGCAAGCTGACTTCTTGGCGCGTAAATGGTGAAGAGCTGATTCAATCTGAGCCAAGACTGAACTTCTTCAAGCCAATGATTGATAACCACAAACAAGAGTACGAAGGCTTGTGGCACCCCGCGCACTTACAAATCATGCAAGAGCACTTCCGCACGTTGAATGTGGAAGCAACTGGCGATTCGGTAGTCATTACCACCACCAGCATCATTGCGCCGCCAGTATTCGATTTTGGCATGCGCTGTACCTATCGCTACCAAATCAATGCTCAAGGCCATTTGAACGTGGAACTGAGTGGCGAACGTTACGGCGACTACCCGCATGTGATTCCTGTGATTGGTTTGGATTTGGGCATTAACGGCAGCTTCGACCAAGTGAGCTACTACGGCCGGGGACCAGGAGAAAACTACCAAGACAGCCGTCAGGCAAACATCATTGATGTTTACCACAGCACCGTCGAGGACATGTTCGAGAATTATCCATTCCCACAAAACAATGGCAACCGCCAACACGTGCGCTGGGCATCACTCACTAACCGTCACGGCACAGGGTTATTGGTGAAACCTCAGCAAGAAATCAACTTCAGCGCGTGGTTCTACACCAATCAAAACCTGCATGAAGCGCAACATACGATTGAGCTGGAAAAGAGCGGTTACATCACCCTTAACCTTGATCACCAGGTGATGGGATTAGGTTCCAACTCGTGGGGCAGCGAAGTACTCGACTCTTACCGCGTGTACATGGACTCGTTCCGCTACGGTTTGACGCTGATGCCACTTCAGACGGGCGATTGCAGTGCACAAGCCATGGCAAACCATGATTTTGACAACGCGTTTTTCACTCAATCCAACACTCAACCAGTCAACGAGGCGTAACCCATGATCGTGTTAGACAGCTTGGCGCAATTCAAACAGGTATATCGCAACGGTCGCAAATGGCATCGCTGTGTGGAAGCCATTAGCAATATCGGCAACATCAACGATGGCGTGATGCACTCGATTGGCGATTCGCTGGTTTACATGGTGGAAGATGGCATCGCAAAACAAACTGAAACGTTCATCGGCCACCGTCGCTACTTCGATGTGCATTACTACCTCGAAGGCCGTGAAACTGTTGAGTTTGCCGATAAAACCGCATTGAAGCTTGAACAAGCTTATCGTGATGAAACCGACCGAGAATTCTTTTCCGGTCACGGTGAAACACGCGAGCTTTGCGAAGGCCTGGTGGCAATTTTTGAAAACAGCAAAGCCTACCGCTTCCACGGAGACAACCGCGTAAGAAAAGTGGTGCTCAAAGTGACCATCGAAGATGGCTACTTCCTGAATAAATAAAACAAGAGAAGGGCTGTATGCCTAGCATGACAAGCCCTTCCCCCTCCAATTCCAACGTGATTCACCGGAGATAGAACATGTCTGAATCCCAACGCAATACGATAGGCAAATTCGGGTTGTTGTCCCTCACCTTTGCCGCAGTATTTAGCTTTAACAACGTCATAAATAACAACATTGAGATCGGTTTAGCTTCTGCGCCAATGTTCTTTCTGGCGACCATTTTTTATTTCATCCCTTTCTGTTTGATCATCGCCGAATTCGTCTCTTTAAATAAAGATTCTGAAGCCGGTGTTTACGCATGGGTGAAAAGCTCACTCGGCGGTCGCTGGGCGTTTATCTCTGCCTACACGTACTGGTTCGTCAACCTGTTTTTCTTTACATCACTGCTACCGCGCGTTATCGCTTATGCGTCGTACGCGTTCTTGGGCTATGAATACATTCTGACGCCATTCACCACTACCGTACTCAGTATGATTCTGTTCGCGTTTGCCACCTATGTATCGACGAACGGCGCGAAAATGTTGGGGCCAATCACGTCGGTGACTTCCTCCCTCATGCTGCTACTGACGATGTCGTACATTTTGCTCGCTGGCGCAGCGTTGATCGGCGGCGTAGAACCGGCTGATCCGATCACCGTAGAAGCGATGATCCCTGATTTCAGCTGGGCGTTTTTAGGCATTACAACGTGGATTTTTATGGCGGCTGGTGGTGCAGAATCGGTCGCGGTTTACGTAAACGATGTGAAAGGCGGCTCGAAATCGTTCGTTAAAGTCATCATCATCGCCGGTATTTTTATCGGTGTGCTTTACTCGATAGCCTCTGTGCTGATTAACGTGTTTGTTCCTTGCGAAACCCTAAAATACACAGGCGGCTCGGTGCAGGTATTTGAAGGTTTGGCTGCGTACTTTGGTTTGCCAGAGGTGTTGATGAACCGCTTTGTAGGCTTGGTATCCTTCACGGCCATGTTTGGCTCGCTGCTGATGTGGACAGCAACGCCGGTGAAAATCTTCTTCTCTGAAATTCCAGAAGGCATCTTTGGTAAGAAAACCGTTGAGTTGAATGAAAACGGCGTGCCTGCGCGGGCGGCGTGGTACCAGTTCCTTATCGTCATTCCATTGATGATCATCCCAACACTCGGTTCAGATACCGCTCAAGATCTGATGAACACTGTCATCAATATGACGGCGGCGGCATCGATGCTACCACCACTGTTCATTATGTTGGCTTACCTGAACCTGCGCTTAAAACTGGATCATCTAGAGCGCGATTTTAAAATGGGTTCACGCAAGATGGGCATCGCCACCGTCTCCGTGTTGATCGCTATCTTTACGGTTGGTTTCCTGGCGTCCACCTTCCCGACAGGTGCTGACATTATGACCATCATTTTCTACAACGTTGGCGGTATTGTGATTTTCCTTGGCTTCGCTTGGTGGAAATACAGCCAATACGAAAAGTCATTGAACAAGGAAGAGCGTATAAAAGAAGCCAAACCAGCTTCCCATGCAGTATAAAATTACACTCTCAATAACCAAAGCCTGTTGGCTTTAGGCACCCTGGGCACCGCATGGTGCCCTTTTTATATTTGAGCCGGGATTTTGCGAACTGCATTATAAGGCCCCAGACCTGATACTAGCGAACGAGGCTGAGTATCTGTTTAAACACAGGATGACGGCAGTCCTGCACCAGTTCATAAAGGCACATTTCCAACCCCGTGATCGTTACACCATTGTCTTTCGAACGATTTATACCAAGCTGCACATTGGACAATGTACGTGAAGAAACACACTCACTGACAAGCTCAACATTAAAACCGGCATCCACCAAGCCTCTTGCTGTTTGATACACACAGATATGCGCCTCAATACCACAGATTAACCAGGTATCTGCTTTCATCGCCTTAACGGCTTCAAGAAATTCCGGTGCTTCACAGGCATTAAAAGTGAATTTGGATATAGGATCGACACCATCAAGGTGAGCCTTAAGCTCATCAACTGTGCAACCTAATTTGTCGGGATTTTGTTCAAGCAGGATAATCGGCAATCCGAGCGCCCTTGCTCCTTTCACTAGCGTTTCACAGTTGGCAATGACTCGTTCACTGTCATGGACTAAGCGGGCAAGCTTGCCCTGAACATCCACGACAACAAGCCCCGTATTCTTCCGTGATAACATGCCCCCTCCTTGGCTTATGTAGAATCGACAATCTGATCGAGATGAAAGTAGAAAACTTACCAGAGCTGTGTCTCATAGCCTTGTTATGCGCGCCTTGCACCAAACGCCACCTGATACCATAATTAGGTACTTTTTGGTATTTCTGGAGAAAGGCACATGGCTAAAAACACAAGTATCACTCTTGGTGAACACTTCGATAGCTTTATTACAAGCCAAATACAAAGTGGCCGTTACGGCTCAGCAAGTGAAGTCATTCGTTCTGCGCTACGTTTACTCGAAAACCAAGAAACCAAACTACAGTCACTCCGTCAATTACTTGTTGAAGGAGAGCAAAGTGATGACGCTGATTATGACATTGATAGCTTCGTCAATGAACTCGATAGTGAAGAAAACCGTCGATGAAACTATTTAATCTGACTGTCGCCGCTAAAACCGATTTACGGGATATTGCTTTATTCACTCAACGCCGCTGGGGAAAAGAGCAGCGAAATGTTTATTTAAAGCAATTCGATGACTCATTTTGGCTTTTAGCGGAAAATCCCGATATCGGTAAATCATGCGATGAAATCCGAGAGGGATACAGAAAATTTTCCCAAGGTAGTCACGTCATCTTTTATCTGCAAACAGGCCGCCAACAAATCAGGGTAATCCGAATTCTTCATAAGAGCATGGATGTTAACCCAATATTCGACGCATAGTCGCGTTGAGGTGTGAGGCACGCAATGCCTGAGTTTCCGCATACCACGCCAGCTTGGGTTAACCGAATAATGTCTAATGGCCCTGCCACTCGATTGGCAGGCAGCGGTGAGACCGCAGTAAGAGACCTTCTATATGTGTTTGCCGTAAGCAACGACTTAACGGCGAAAGTGACAGAACGAAGTAGACAGCTTTGTTGTTCGAGAGCATTGGCTGCTGGCGCAGCCAAAAGAATGCTATTGCCTATTGACCGGAGAAGGGCTCATATGTGTTAGGTTTACCAGCCCGTGTCATAAGTTTGATTGTTCAAGCGCTCCATTTCTCTTTGATTTTGCAAATCCTGCTCTTTTAGCCGCTGACTAGATTCTGGGTCAACCGGAAGAGCTAATGGAACTTTAAAAGCAATCTTACTTAATGTTGAGTTAGATTCAGAGGAGGTCGCTCCTCCACCAAACGATAAGACTGAAGCCACAGTCAATTTCCCATCGGCAGATGTATCGGAGTTCTCTGCTACAGATATAGCAATATCAAAGTCTACCGTGTATATATTTTGCCCATCACTTAATGAGGATACATGTGACTCCGATGACTTCGGGCTAATTCTAATCGCAGGGTTTAAGCTACCGCCAGCCTGACGAATTTCAGACTGTGCCTCTTTAACACCTTGATTAATTTGAATCAAAGCTTCTTTGACAAACTGTTGTAATTCCATAAGGGTTCCCTCCTCTCCCTAAAAACCTAGCCCTGTAAAGGTGAGCAACGCAATACCGAAGCCGCCGCATACCACCTTAAACACTAAAACCAACGCATAATGAAAATGCCACGCGTTGCGAATCCCTCTTGAACAGTTAGTTGCCCATCTCAAAGCCCAGTGCTAACATTTGTACACACACCAACAAAGGAATAAATCATGGACACTAGAATTCAATTTCGTGTTGATGAAGAAACAAAACGCCTAGCTCAACAAATGGCTGAGAGCCAAGGTCGCACTCTGAGTGACGCATGCCGTGAACTTACTGAGCAACTCGCTGAACAACAAAGAAAAACATTATCTCACGATGCATGGCTAACTGAACAAGTAAACCTAGCATTTGAGAAGTTTGACTCAGGAAAATCCGTTTTCGTTGAGCACCAAACTGCTAAATCTCGAATGGAAGAGCGCAAAGCCAGAATCCGTAATCGAGGTAAGCAATGATTTTATGGGAAGAAGAGTCACTTAATGATCGTGAAAAGATCTTCGAGTTTCTCTATGACTTCAACCCTGATGCGGCAGAAAAGACTGACTACCTCATTGAAGCCAAAGTAGAAAACTTGCTTGAACAACCTTTAATGGGTGTACAACGAGATGGCATCCGCGGACGATTGCTCATTATTCCTGAGATTTCGATGATTGTCTCTTACTGGGTCGAAGGCGATATCATCCGAGTTATGCGTGTACTCCACCAGAAACAAAAATTCCCTGCGGATTGATTGCTTCCTCTGGGGAACTAACGAATGACATGGATTCCCCCTCACGAGGATTTGCCACACTTAGGTGTTGCATCAAATACCGGAGGTAACCATGTCTTCTCAATTCTTTTGTGGCGTTGACCTCGCCAAACACCACTTCTCCCTGCACGCGGTTGATGACCGAGGAAAGGTCATTCTTCACAAATCCGTATCACGCGCTAAATTGCTGACTACATTAGCAAATATGTCAACCATGCGTATAGGCATCGAAGCGTGCTCTGGGGCGCATTATTGGGCAAGAGAGTTCATCAAGTTAGGCCATGATGCCCGAATCATGGCCGCTAAATATGTTGCCCCTTACCGTACTAAAGGCAAGAATGACCTCAATGACGCCATCGCTATCTGCGAAGCGGTTCAGCGCCATGCCACCCGCTTCGTTCCTGTTAAATCACCTGAACGACAGGCGATTCTCTCCATCCACCGAATGCGGGAACATTGGGTTCAAGAACGCACCGCGCTCATTAATCGCATTCGTGCCCTGCTCGCTGAGTTTGGGATAGTTATCCCCACCGGACGCCACGCGATTCAACGTGATGTTCCGCTTATTCTCGAAGCCGCGGATAACGGACTGCCTGATATTGCTCGTGCTGTGCTCGGTGATTGTTTTGAGCATCTACAAGTACTCAACCAACGCATCGACGACACCGAACTGTGCTTTGACATGGTGACCAAGGCCAGCCCCAATGCGCAGCGTATTCTTAAGGTTCGAGGCATTGGTCCTCAAACGGCAACCGCAATTATTGCCACCATTGGTAAAGGCGAACAGTTCGACTCCGGCAGAGACTTTGCCGCCTGGCTTGGGCTGGTGCCCAAACAGTATTCAACTGGCGGTAAACCCAGACTTGGGCGGATAAGTAAACGCGGTGACAAATACCTACGCACGCTCTTGGTTCATGGCGCGAGAGCCGTCATTACGAACTTGGGTGAAAAACAGGACAGGCTCAGCGTCTGGGGGAGAAACGTCCTCGAACGACGAGGAATGAACCGCGCCATTGTCGCTTTAGCAGCCAAGAACGCCCGGATTATCTGGGCACTGTTACACAACCAAACTGAGTATCAAGACTACGCCGCCTAAGTAAGAGGCGGCGCAAGGAAACACACCAACCGGGTCATTGCAGACGCAGCTGATGAGGAAAGGTTAAGACCATTTGCAGAGAGCCTGTTAATGCGGCGGGCACATTGATGCCTTCTAACGAATGAGGCACTGCAACCGCGCAATGTCATCAGGGCCATGACGTGAGTCAGCGAAAGGCCGAATGTAGAGCGGCAGTCCAAAACCTATCTTCAAAAGTTTAGCGGATGTTTGACGAACGGGGGAATCCATGTAGCCGCGTTAAGTGGTGAACAACGCCACCACCTAACCTAAACCATTGTGCCGTAAACACTTAAGCCGAATTAAACCAAAAATGCCAAGCGTTGTGAATCCCTCTTAAACAGTTTGATACTCATTGAGCCTTCTCCTCCAACTTAACCGTCCGGCTAAGCTGGAAGGCGACGAAACCAAACGGAGAAGACTCAATGAGATTCTATAACCAACAGCATGATTATTACTGCGGCATCGATCTGCATGCGCGCATTCTTTATGTCTGCATCCTCGATTCTGCGGGCAACAAGCTGCTTCACAAGAAAATCGATGCCAATCCTGACGCGCTTTTAGATGTTATCGCGCCTTACCAAGACCAGATTGTTGTCGGCGTCGAGTGCATGCATTGCTGGTATTGGGTCAGTGACCTATGCCTCGACTACGCCTTTGATTTTGTACTTGGTCACGCGCTTTACATGAAGGCGATTCACGGCGGGAAAACTAAAAACGACCGCATTGATTCCTATAAGATTGCTTCTCTTCTCAGGGGCGGTAACTTCCCACTTGCTTACGTCTACCCCAAAGCCATGCGTGCCACCCGTGACTTACTTCGCCGTCGAACCAAGATCATGCGTCACGGCGCAGACTTAAAAGCGCATGTTTTTAACACTTTCAGTCAATACAATCATCCATCGCCTAACCTTCAGCTGCGCTATCCGTATGCCCGAGAGGAAGTCCGCAACCGATTCGATAAACCTGCCATTAACCGCAACATTGATCTCGATTTGAACGTGATTGCCTTTTACACCAAAGAACTTGCGAGCGTTGAACACTTCATCGAACAGAACGCCAAACAACATAACCCGCAGGATTACCAACTGCTGCAAACCGTCCCTGGCATTGGCCGTATTCTGGCGCTGACCATTCTTTACGAAATCGGCAATATCCAACGCTTTCCGACCGTTCAGCAGTTCGCGTCTTATTCCCGTTTAATTAAATGCAAAGCTGAATCCGCGGGAAAGCAATATGGAACCTGCGGCAATAAGATCGGCAACGCACACCTTAAATGGGCCTTCTCCGAAGCTGCTGTCCTTTACCTTCGTGGCAATGAAAAAGCGAAGAAATACCTCACACGTTTACAAAAACGCATGAGCAAAGCCAAAGCCTTGTCTGCACTCGCCCACAAGCTGGGGCGCTGTGTTTACTTTATGTTGAGGAATAAAACCGTGTTTGATGAACAGAAGTTCTTACCTGAATAAGTCGCACAATGGGGTGAGCTGAACGTCTAACTGGTGCTGAGAAGGAGCACGTTGCTGACTGAGTTCACTGGGCATTAAGCCCTCATGGCCTGCTGTGCCAACGGTTGTCCAAGCCCCTTTGCTTTGATTAGCCGCCCCATTGTTGCGCCCCCAAACGAACAACAAAGTTGCTTACACCCAACCTGAGCCTGAAGATAACTGGAAAACCATTGTTTAGCCTTCTTTTTGAATAGTGCCAGCTTGGGTTAACCGAATAATGTCTAATGGCCCTGTCACACGACTGGCAGGCAGCGCTGAGACCGCAGTAAGAGACCTTCTATATGTGTTTGCCGTAAGCGACGACTTAACGGCGAAAGCGACAGAACGAAGTAGACAGATTTGTTGTTCGAGAGCATTGGCTGCTGGCGCAGCCAAAA